>NZ_AP024463.1:0-1200000 GCF_019973735.1 Arachnia rubra | reverse complement strand
CTTCTCCCGGGCCCGGACGCCTCCCACTTCGGCCAGGCCGCCGCGATCCTGCTGGGTGATCTCCTGTTCTCCTGGGGCGCGGAGATGTTCGAGAGCGCGGGTCTGTCGCCGGAGGCGTCGCGCCGTGCCGCGCCGGTGCTGGCGACGATGCGCAGCGAGGTGTTGCTCGGCCAGTACCTCGACGTCGCCGCCGCCTTCGGGGTCACCGACCGGTCCACCCCCCAGGCGCAGGCAGAGACCGCAGAGCGGGTGCTGGAGTTCAAGTCCGCCCGTTACTCAGTGCGCCGTCCCGCTGAGCTGGGGGCCCTGCTGGGCGACGCCCCGGCCAGGCTGCTGGCCGCGCTCGGGACCTATGGGTCCCTGGTGGGCCGCGCCTTCCAGCTCCGCGACGACCTGCTCGGTGTGTTCGGCGACCCCGCGGTCACGGGGAAACCGGCGGGTGACGACATCCGTGAGGGCAAGCGCACCGTCCTGGTGCTGCAGGCCCTGGAGAGAGGCGACACCACCCAGCGCCGTGTTCTCACCTCCTTTCTCGGGTACCCCGGGCTCGGTGAAGAGGACCTTGCCACAGCGCGTGGAATTATTGAGGCGACCGGAGCACGAAGTTCCTGCGAGGAACTCATAGCCAGCTCCACGACCAAAGCCCTGACAGCTCTAGGAGGAATCGATATGAATACTGAGGGGTATTCGGCCCTCGTCAAACTCGCAGAACTGGCCACCGACCGTGACCGCTGAGCTGCTGGGCCTGACCGCCGACCAGGTGGCTGAGCGGGTCAGGGAGGGAAAAGTCAATACCTTGCCGGAGCGTTCCGGGCGCACCACCTGGCAGATCGTGCGCGACAACGTTTTCACGCGCGTCAATGTCATGCTGGCGATACTGTTCGTGATCGTCGGCGCGACGGGGCAGCTAGCCCAGGGCGCGTTCGCGCTTCTAATCGTCGCCAACTCGATCATCGGCATGATCCAGGAGCTGCGGGCCAAACGCACCCTGGACAGCCTGGCGGTGATCGGTGAGGCGCATCCGGTCGTGTTGCGTGACGGCGAGCGGGTGTCCCTGCCGCGCGACCAGGTGGTCGCCGACGATCTCATCGCGCTGGCCCCCGGCGACCAGGTGGTCGTCGACGGCGAGGTGGTGGCCGCGGAGTACCTGGAGGTCGATGAGTCGATGCTGACCGGCGAGGCCGATCCAGTGGCCAAGTCGATGGGCGACGAGCTGATGTCGGGCGCGTTCGTCGTCTCTGGTTCCGGGGTGTACCGGGCCACGAAGGTCGGTGCCGAGGCCTATGCCGCGCAGCTGACCGCGCAGGCCGCCAAATTCACGCTGGTCAACTCCGAGCTCCGGGCGGGCATCGACCGTATCCTGAAGTTCGTCACCTGGCTGCTGATCCCCGCTGGTCTGCTGACCATCTGGGTGCAGGCCCACCAGCCCGGCGCCACCTGGCAGGAATCGGCGCTGCGGATGGTCGCGGCGCTGGTCCCGATGATCCCCGAGGGCTTGGTGCTGCTCACGTCGATGGCCTTCGCGCTGGGCGTGATCCGCCTTGGACGCCGCAAGTGCCTGGTGCAGGAGCTGCCCGCCATCGAGGGCCTGGCGCGGGTCAGCGTGGTGTGCGCGGACAAGACCGGCACCCTGACCCAGAACGCCATGACCCTCGGCGAGGTGATCCCCCTGGCCGGGCAGGAGGCTGAGATCTCCGAGGTGCTGTCCCAGCTCGTCGCGGCCGATCCCACGCCGAACGCCTCCATGACCGCCATCGCGGCCTCCCACCCGGCGGCCAGGACCCCCTGGCCGGTGACGGCCCGGGCGCCGTTCACCTCAGCGAAGAAATGGTCGGGTGTCTCCTTCGAGGCGCACGGCAACTGGGTACTGGGCGCCCCCGACGTGCTCGCCCCCACGGATGTGGCGGCACGAGCGGAGGAGATCGGCTCGACGGGACGGCGGGTGCTGCTGCTGGCGCGCGCATCGGAGAGCGTGACCTCCCCGGCCGCCCCCGGAGCCGTCGAACCGGTCGCGCTGCTGGTGCTGGATCAGCTGGTCCGCCCCGATGCCGCCGACACCCTCGCCTACTTCAACGACCAGCAGGTAGCGGTGAAGGTGATCTCCGGCGACAATGCTGCCTCCGTCGGGGCCGTCACCCGGTCACTGGGGGTCTCGGTGGCGGAGGCCGTCGACGCCCGCACCCTGCCGGCGGAGGGCGAGGAGTTCACCGAGAAGGTGGCCGGAGCCGATGTGTTCGGGCGGGTCACCCCGCAGCAGAAGCGGGCCATGGTCTCCGCCCTGCAGTCCCGGGGACACACCGTCGCCATGACCGGGGACGGCGTCAACGACGTGCTGGCGCTCAAGGACGCCGACCTGGGGGTCGCGATGGGTTCCGGTTCCCCCGCCACCCGGGCGGTCGCGCAGATCGTGCTGCTGGACGACCGGTTTGCCACCCTCCCGCACGTGGTCGCCGAGGGCCGCCGCGTGATCGGCAACATCGAGCGGGTCGCGAAACTGTTCCTGAGCAAGACCGTCTACGCCGTCTTCCTGGCCCTGGTGATCGGGCTGATGGGGCTGCCAAATCCCTTCTTGCCACTCCAGATGACCGTGGTGGGCTGGTTCACCATCGGGATCCCCGCCTTCCTGCTGTCGCTGGCGCCCAACAAGGAGCGCGCCCGGCCCGGTTTCGTGCGCCGGGTGCTGTCGCTGGCCGTGCCGTCAGGCGTCATCATCGGCGCGGTGGCGACGGTCACCTACGTCGCAACCCGCGGCTTCGGGGAGGTCTCGTCCGCGGTGCAGGCGCAGGCCTCCACCGCAACCCTGGCGGCGTTGATCATCACGGCCATCTGGGTGCTCGCCGTGGTCGCGAGGCCGTGGGTGTGGTGGCGGCTAGGCTTGGTGCTCTTCGCCTACGGCTTCTACCTCGCCATGTTCCTGGCGCCGTGGCCGTGGCTCCGGGAGCAGCTGTCACTCGATACCACCAACCCCTCAGCGCTCCTGTTCGGGATCGTAGCCGGGCTGGTCGGCGCAGCCCTGGTGGAGGTCTCCTGGTGGCTCACCGCGAAGCACCGGGGCGAGCCCACCCGGATCTGGCGTGGCACTTCCGAGGACTGACAGCCCCGACAGCAGGCCGTGACGCCACCAGGCCAGGTCGTGGCCGCCGCGGAACTCCCCGGCTGCCACCAGCAGCCCGGCCTGCGCCGCGATACTGGCCAGCCTCCGCGCCCCGTGGATCAGCCCCCTCTCCTCGGTGCCAGCCTGGACCACCAGCGGCACCCTCAGGGTCTTAGATCCCGACGCCAGGGAACGCAGCAGCGTGCCCTCCGCTTCGGGGTCCGGAATCAGATCGCCCGCGAACCACAGTGATGGTGACTGCGCGATCACCGCGGACACCAGGCCGGGGCAATGGGTTGCGAGTTCGACGCAGGCCAGTCCTCCAAATGACTGTCCGGCCACGATGACCTCGCCACTACCGCCGCCGAGTTCCCGGGCCCGTTCAACCAGCGGGGCACAGCCGTCGGCCGTGGTCAGGAAGGCCGCGCGCTGCTCACCCTCACCCGTGTCGACGGCGACAACGGTGTGGCCGTAACCGGCTGCCCGTAGGGCGGAGGCCACCCCGGCCGCGCGCCACCGCCGTCCGTCGAACAGCACCAGGGTCCGCTCATCCCCCGGCAGCACCGCGAAAATCCCATCGCCCAGACGCCACCGTTCCTCGGCCTCCCCCGCCGGCGCCCAGGGCATGGATCTGAAATCAGGCCCATACCACACCGACTGCTCCCGCAGATCGAATGATGGCAGCACAGCGGGATTGAGCGGGTCCCGCTGCCCCTCACGATGCACCTGAAACCAGTCCTCGCGCGTGGCGCCGGCATCGCGCGGCACCTGATCTGCACGCCAGTACCGGTAGGAGTAGCAGCCGTCGGCGGGAAGCCACCAGGAGAGCGTCTGCACCCCTGAGCTCCCCACTGGGATCATGACAGCCGGGTCCAGCGCGGTGCGGATCGCATCGGTCAGGCTGTTGACGTGCACCATCACCTCACGCCCGGCGGGTTCGTGGGCGACGAACGTCACCTCCACCATCGCCACCCCGTCGATGACTCGCCGGCCACCGGTGACCGGTGAGTCGCCCAGCCGCTCCCGTAGCGCACGGCCCGGGGTCTCCTCGATGGCCCACGCCAGCCAGCCTGGCGTGGCAGCATGTGGTGCGCCCGTGGCGGCCAGAGGCGTCGGGAGCAGCTGCCCACTCATCGCGGCACCACCATCGGGGTTCCGGTGACCGGGTCAGCTGTCACCAGCACTGGGAGCCCGAAGACGTCCTCGACCAGCTCGGCTGTCAGCACCTCTCCGGGTGCCCCAGATCTCACGATCGCCCCCTGTTTCATGACCACCAAGTTGGTGGCGAACCGGGCAGCCTGGTTCAGGTCGTGCACCACCACGACCACGGTGCGGCCCTCGTCGCGGAGCCTGCGCACCAGTCTCAGAACCTCGTACTGATGGGAGATGTCCAGGAAGGTGGTGGGTTCGTCGAGTAGCAGCAGAGAAGTCTCCTGCGCCAGCACCGTGGCCAGCCACACTCGTTGCAGCTGCCCACCGGACAGCTCATCCACCGCAGCGTCCTGGAGACCGACAAGACCCGTCACCTCCAGGGCAGTGGCCACGGCCTGTTCGTCGGCGGGCGACCACCTGGACCAGAACCGCTGATGCGCGAACCGTCCCCGGCTGACCATGTCCAGCACCTTGATCCCCGGGGGAACCGACTGGCGCTGCGGCAGGAAACCGAGTTGCCTGGCGACGGCGGTGGTGCGCAGCTGGTGGATGTCGGTTCCGGCCAGGTATACGTGCCCGGCCTTGGGTGCCAGGATCCGTGCCAGCGCCTTCAGCAGCGTCGACTTGCCGCATCCGTTGGGGCCGACGAGCATCGTCAGCTCACCCTCGGGCACATCCAGCGTGATGTCCTCGATCACGACCTTGCGGTCATAGCCGAGCCGCACCGCTGACGCGGCGAGCGGAAAGTCCGAGGCTGTCTCAGTCATCTCTTCCTCTCCTGTCCGTTCAACAGCAACAACAGGTACCCGCCACCCAGCAGGCCGGCCGTCACCCCGACCGGGAGCTGTAGGCCGTTGGGCAGGTTCGCCCCGATCAGGTCCGCCAGCACCAGCAGCGCGGCACCCGTCCCCGCCGCCACCCCGGCGGGAGCGGTCGGCCCCCTGAGGAGGCGGCGCGCCACGTGCGGTCCGGCGAGCGCGACGAAAGAGACCGGGCCAGCCACCGCGACGGCAGCCGCGGTGAGCGCGACACCGGTGGAGGTCGCCACCCACTGCGTGAACCGGCGAGAGACCCCGAGCCCAGCGGCGAAGTCCTCACCCGGCGCGGCTGCGTCAAGATGCCGCGAGATCACCAGCGCAAGAGGCAGGATCACTACGAACAGCACGGCGCCGACGACCGCATGGCTCCAGTTGCGCGCGTTGAGGGTGCCGGTCAGCCACAGCCGCGCGGAGGTGGCGGAGTCGCTGTCGGCGCGGGTCAGGAGAAGCACCGTCACGGGCTGGATCAGCGACGCGACCCCTAGGCCGATGAGAACGAGCCGGTTGCCGCCGCCGAAGCCACGCGGCGACAGCGCCCAGGTGAGCAGCGCCGCCCCCAGGCAACCGATGGCCGCTCCCAGGGCTGTGCCCCACCCGAAGGACCCGAAGATGATGACGGAGGCCACGGCTCCCAGGCCGGCCCCGCCGGTCAGACCGATGATCTCCGGCGACCCGAGGGCATTGCGCGACAGCGACTGGAAGAGGCAGCCCGACGCGCCGAGGCATGCGCCCACCGCCAGCCCGGTGACGGCCCGGGGCATCCGGAACTCCCACAGCAGGAGCATGTCCGCACGCTGCCCCACCCCGAGCAGCGCCGACCAGAACTCGCCCGGGGTCATGTTCACCGACCCGGACAGCAGCTCGAGGATCGCTCCCGCCAGGGCGACGGCCCAGACCAGGACCGCCACCAGCCAGGTGCGTGACCGGAAACGAAAACTCACCGGCCCGCACCGCACTGACCTGACCTCAAGACTCACAGCTGCACCAGCCTCCGGGCCCGGGCCAACGCGATGAACAGGGGAGCTCCCAGCAGGGCGCACATCAAAGCTGCCTGCACCTCAGCCGGTGGATTGACCACCCGGCCCAGCACGTCGGCGGCCAGCAACGTCACTCCCCCCAGGAGGGCCGAGAGCCAGATCAGCACGCGATGACGGGGACCGGCGATCAGCCGCGCGGCAAAGGGGGCCATCAGCCCGAGGAAGGAGATGGGACCAACCAGGGCGGTCGCAGCGGCGCAGAGCACGAGGCAGGTGGCAGCCACCAGGCCCCGGGCCCGTCCCGCCGAGACACCGAGCCCCCGGGCAAACTCCTCACCCAGGGCGAGGGCGTCCAGGGACCTGGAGAGCAGCAGCGCCGCCAGCAGCCCAAGTCCTGACAGCGCCGCGGCGGCGGCCACCAGATCCAGTGGCCGCGGCATCACGGCACCCGCATCCCAGAAGCGGAACTCGTCGTAGATCCTCGGGTCGCTGAGCAGCATGAACGTCGTGATGGCGGAGACAACAGCGCTCCACGCAGCGCCCACCAGCACGATACGGACCGGATCGTGGCGTCCCCGCCAGGCGCCCGACGCACCTGTGACCACCAGGCCACTGATGAGAGCCCCGGCCAGGGAGACGAGCATCAGCAGGGCGATCGGCAAGGACCGGGCGATCCCCAGGCCGATGGCGACGGCGCAGGCAGCCCCAGCATTGACCCCAAGCAGGCCCGGCTCAGCGATCGGGTTACGGGTCAGCGCCTGCACCAGCACCCCGGCTATCCCAAGGGCCGCTCCCGCGACGAGCGCGATCAGCGTCCTGGACCCGCGCATTCCCAGCACGATAAGGCGGTGCTCACCGGTGCCACCACCGGAGAGCACCGCGATCACCTGATCGGATGGCACAGAGCCCGACCCGAACAGGAACGATGCCAGGACCAGGCAGGGCAGCAGAACCGCCAGCCCAAGCAGCGCCCAGATGGGCCGGCTCACTGGGTGTAGGCCGCTGCCAGGGTCTCGGCCATCGCTAATGCGCTGTAGTAGTCCAGTTTGAAGCTGGAGACGCCGAGCGGCACCAGCTTCCCGCTGCTGACGGCCTTGGTGGTGTTGTAGTTGGAGTCGGCCTTCAGCTTCTCCACGGTCTTGTCGTCCGCAGAGACGAGCAGCAGGGTGTCGGAGGTCAGGGCCTGGATGCTCTGCTCCACGGAGGCGAACACGAAGTCCCCGCGGTTCGCCCCCTCCGCGCCGCTGCTCTCTGGCGGGTCAGCGAGCTGGAATCCGAAGGCTGAGAAGATCTCGTCGTGCGGTCCACCGGGCTTCGCGAAGGACAACCCCTTGGTGGGCGTGTAGACGATCGCCTGGACTTTGTCGGTCGGCACCCCGGTCATGCCGGCCTTGAGCTCGGTGACCTTGGAGTTGAACCCCTTGATGAGCTCATCGGCCTTCGCCTGCGTGCCGGTCACGTCCGCGACCTGTTTGGTCACCTTTTGCCAGCTCTCGGAGTTGTAGTTGATGGCGACGGTGGGCGCGATCTTGGACAGCGATTCATATTGGTCCTTGGTGCTGTCGCCGCCGGTGGACGCGATGATGATCAGGTCCGGCTTCTCGGCGGTCACGGCCTCGATGTTGAGTTCGCTGTTCGTGTAGAGGGCCTTGACACCGCGCTCCTTGGCGACCTGGGACCAATGGGTGAAGAAACCGGAATCGTCAAAGCCCTCGGCGCCTGGTTTCGATGCGCCGGATCCGACGACGGGGGCATCAAGGGCTAACAGGGTGCCGGTCAGCACCACGGAGGTGGACACTATTCGCTTTGGGGTGCCACTGATGGTGGTCTCCCCGAGGTCGTGGGTGATGGTGCGGGTGGCCTCCGCGGACGGGGAGGCATTGCCGCCCTCAGACCCGGAGCCGCCACCAGGAGCACACCCCGCCAGGCCCAAGACCAGCAGCGCTGAGGCTAGGCCTGAGAATGTCCGCCTGGTTATCGAGTTGAATCGCGTATTGGTCACGTGAGAACTCTTTTCTGTTTGAAACAGCTTAGGTAGGCCTCACATTAACAGCAGCCGGCCGGCGTCCCGGGGAGATTTCACGAGGCACGTCTCCAAGCCCGGTGAAGCTCGCCGGGCGTTTTCACGCCATCACGGAGAAACGCAGGTACTCATCGGCGGCCGGGTCCTCCCGCCATGCCTGGCGCAGAATCTCGTCCACCTCTTCCAGCTCCTCGAACGACTCGCCCCCGGTCAGCCAGACCCGGCGGACCCCAGCCGCCACGAGAGAGGCGACCGACGCCACGCCGAGATCCCCGGCAGCGAACCAGGGCAGCGACTCCGCCCGCAGCGGCGGCTGCGAAGCCACCGCGGCCTGCACTAGCTGGGCATCTGGGCGGGTTCCTGGCACAACCAGGAACTGAAGAGCCTCGTCCGGCCCGGTGACTTCATCCACGTCCTGAACCACATGTCCCAGCAGCGCCCACTGGTGCGGCCTGGAGAGATCCCTATCACCTGGGAGAAGGACACGTACATCTGACTCGATATCCGGGGTGTCGACCGCCAGCAGCACCCTCTGGCCAACGTAATTCCTCAGCTCTCTGAGGACTTTGAGATCGGCTCTCCGGTCCAGGCTGTGCGCAGTGGTGAGCATCGCCAGGTCCACTCCGCCAATCACAAGACCCGGTAAGCGGTCGCTGGCCTCGGCCAGTGGCAGCTGTACCGCGAGGCGTGAAAGCAGGATTCGTGAACGCAGACTGCTCAATACGGTCATGGGGGAAGCCTACGCGGCGTGCCCCTGAACCGCTCACTTCACAATCGGCCTAAACTCTATGCTGGCAGAGCTTATCGCCCAGCTTAGATCCCCTAACTTCCCCAGGAGACCGTGGTGAACAAAAGCAGTACCTACGACCCGATGGTCGGAAGTGTGCTGGACGACCGCTACGAGATCCTCGCAAAAATCGCCCGGGGCGGTATGGCGACGGTCTACCGAGCCCGTGATGCGCGACTCCAGCGAACCGTAGCGGTCAAAATCATGCGGACTGACCTTGGCGAGGATGACGAGTTCGCGGCGAAGTTCGACCGGGAGGCGCGTTCCGCTGCCCTGATCAACCACCCTGCAGTCGTCAGCATCTTCGACCAGGGCATCTCCCGAGGCCAGCCGTACATCGTGATGGAGTTCATCGACGGTGAGACGCTGCGCCGGCTCATCGCCCGCGACGCCCCCCTGGATCCGCTGCTGGCCCTCGACTACCTGGAACCCATCGCCTCGGCGCTGTCCGCCGCCCACGACGCCGGGATCGTCCATCGTGACATCAAACCCGAGAATGTCATGATCTCAACCCGCGGCCATGTGAAGGTGGCCGACTTCGGGCTGGCCCGGCAGACCGAGTCCCCGCAGATGACTGCCACTGGGGTCCTGGTGGGCACGGCCTCATACCTGCCCCCCGAACTCGTCACCCATGCCCGGCCGGATTCACGCAGCGACATCTACTCCACCGGGATCGTGCTGTTCGAGTTGCTGACGGGCAAGAAACCGCACATAGGCGAGAACAACTACCAGATCGCCTACGCACACGTGAACGTCGATGTCCCCGCCCCATCGGCAAAACTCAGCGAGCTGGGGAATCCGGGCTTCATCCCCGACTACCTGGATGCGCTGGTCGCGGCCTGCACCGCGCGCGACCCGGAGGTGCGCATCGCCGATGGGCGTGAGCTCATGGACAAACTGCGGCGAGTGCGCATCGAGCTGCTCGACCATCCAGGGCAGCACAATCCGGTGCTGGCCGCCCGGCTGCGCCCCCTCCCCAGCGACGGCGAGGATGCCACGCAGCAGATCTCGCCACGCCCCGAGCCCCGGCCCCGGCCGCTCAAGGAACTGCCCCCCGCCCCTGCCCGTCCCCCGGTGCTCCACTCTCCGGTGCCAGAGCCGGAGGATGCGGAGGAGGTCTCCCCGGATGCCGTAACGGCTGTGGTCGAGCCGCAGACCATCCAGTCGCCAGTTCCAGCGGGACAGGCCAGGTCCGCTGGGTCACCGCCCAGGGCAACCATGCCCGGCCGCCCGCGAGGGGGGTCCCCCGCATCGCACCGGACACCGATCTTCCCCCAGCTGAGTTTCTCGCAGGACCCGGTCTACCGGCGGCGGCGGGGAATCATCCTGCTCATCCTGATTTTGCTGATCACGGTGATACTCATCGTCACCTCGTGGTGGTGGGCGGACGGGCGGTTCACCACCACTCCCGACATCACGAATGTCTCCCAGGACCAGGCAGCCCAGGCTCTTCAGGCGAACAACCTCGATTTCACGACCCAGGAGGCCTTCTCCGAGGAGGTGCCGGTGGGATCAGTCATCAGCAGCGATCCAGCCGCAGGTTCCCGCACTTTGCGAGGCACCAAGGTGACGGTGATCATCTCGAAGGGACCCGAGCGCCACGCCATGCCGGAGGTGGAGGGGCAGGAGCTCGCGAAGGCGCGCGCCGACATCGAGTCAAACCACCTGCTGGTCGGGCAGGTCAAGGAGAACTGGTCGGAGTCCGTGGAATCTGGCCGGGTGATCTCGGCCAGCCAGCCGGTCGGCACCCTGCTACCCCGGGACACCAGCATCGACCTGGTGGTCAGCAAAGGACGCCAACCATTGGCCATCAAGGACTACACGAACAAGGACGCCGACCAGGCCAGCAAGGAGCTGAAGGACCAGGGGTTCAAGGTGGAGGTCGCCGAGGCGCACTCGGACACCGTTGCAGCTGGGCTCGTGATCTCCCAGGACCCCGCCAGCGGCAACGGGCATCGCGGTGACGTGGTGAAACTGGAGAAGTCACTCGGCCCGGAGATGGTCGCGATCCCGGACGTGGCATTGAAACGCACCGACGAGGCCCAGAAAATCCTTGAGAGCGCCGGGTTCAAGGTGGAGGTCCAGAACACCTCCTCTTTCCCGCTGCCAATCGGCCTTGCCTCCGGTACCAGCCCTGGGGCGGGAACCATGGCGCCCAAGGGAAGCACCGTCACGCTCCTGGTGGCATGAGCCCCCATCACCAGAGGCGCCGTTTCCCCCGGAATGTTCCCCAGAAATTGGCCTGAGAATCCAATTCCTTATCCCGGAGTCTCTTATAGGCTGTCCAGGTGACCCCGAACCGTCGGCTGCTGCCGTCCATCGCTCTGCTGCTGACGGCTGCAGCCTGGGGCTCAACCGTGGTGGTCGCCAAAGGGGCCTATGAGTTGATGACGCCGGCGCACCTGCTGATCTCCCGGCTGACCCTGACTGGCCTGTGCCTGTTGCCAGCGTTCCTCCCACACCTGAGGATGAAACGTGAGACCTGCCTGCGGGGTATCGTCCTGGGGCTGATCTTCAACAGTGGCCTGGCCCTCCAGATGCTGGGGCTGGACTACACGCCACCGTCGTTGTCCGCTTTCATCACGGCAAGCTACGTGGTGTTCACGGCAATCCTCACCCCGGTGCTCCTGAAGCAGCCCACCCCGGGACGTACCTGGTTCGCGGTGCTGCTGGCCCTGGCCGGCATCGGTGTCCTGGCTTTCGGGCATGGCGGCGGCGATGGCGGTTTCGGGTTTGGCGCCGCCATCACGCTGCTCAGCGCTCTGCTGTTCGCCCTGCACATCCTCCTCCTGGGACGCTGGGTGGAGCCGGAGACAGTGCAGTCGCTGACCTTGATGCAGGCGTTGACCGGGGCCGTGGGGGCGTTGTGTTTCCTGCCCTTCGCCGGCTACCACCTGCCCTCCACCTGGGAATTGTGGTGGCCGGTCCTCTACCTGGGAATATTCTGCGGGGCCGTCACGCTTTTCCTGCAGAGCTGGGCTCAGAGCTACGTGCCGGCCGCCACATCCGCGGTGATCATGTGCTCGGAACCGATGTGGGCAGCTGTGTTCGCCATCGGGGTCGGGATGGAGGAACTCACCTGGCAGGTCCTGGTGGGCGGCGGCCTGGTGGTCTCCGCACTGCTGCTGACGGCCTGGCCGAGACACCGTGCTCGCTTCCTGGACGTGCTCACCGAGGAGCTGCGTTCCCGCGCCAGACGCCGCGGTTGAGGGCCTTGGCTCCCCCAGGCGCCGGGCAGCGACCCAGGGACGCAAAGCGTGTCAGAGATCGCGCACCTGGAAGTCCTGCACCGGGCTGGTGCGCCTGCCGCGGCCCTGACGGAGCCGAGTGGCGACGGTGAACGCCAGCTCGAGGCTCTGGTTGCGATTCAGGCGGGGATCACACACCGTCTCGTACCGGTTGGAAAGATCCGTCTCCTCCAGCTTCAGGACGCCGCCGACACACTCGGTGACGTCGTCGCCTGTCAACTCGACGTGCAGTCCACCCGGCCAGGTGCCGAGCGCGTCATGGACATCGAAGAAGCCACGCACCTCCTCGACGACGTCATTGAAGGACCGCGTCTTGTACCCGTTGGCCGCCTCAAAGGTGTTGCCATGCATCGGATCACACACCCAGGCGACTTTACGGCCGGTCTCCTCCACCCCCGAGATCACCTCCGGAAGAACCTCGCGCACCTTGCCTGCGCCCATCCGGGTGATGAATGTGATCCGGCCCGGCTCCCGTCCGGGGTCAAGACGATCAGCGAGCTCGATGGCCTGCTGTGGCGTGGTGGTGGGGCCCAGCTTGATGCCCAGGGGGTTGCGCACCCGCCGCAGCAGCTCGACGTGAGCCCCGTCGAGCTGGCGGGTGCGCTCCCCGATCCACAGCATGTGCCCGGAGCAGCCGTAGAGCTGCTGCGAGCGGGAGTCGATGCGGGTCATGGCCCGCTCGTATTCCAGCAGCAGCGCCTCGTGTGAGGCGTAGAAGTCGATGGTGGACAGAGCCCGGTCCTCCACCCCGCAGGCCACCATGAAGGTCAGGGCCCGGTCGATCTCAGCCGCCAGCTCCTCGTAGGCGGCCTCCACATCCGGGGTGCCGACGAAGTCACGGTTCCAGGTGTGTACCCCGCGTAGATCCGCGAACCCTCCCTTGACGAAGGCGCGCACCAGGTTGAGCGTGGCCGCCGAGGCGTTGTAGACCCGGATCAGGCGCTCGGGATCATGGACGCGCTCGGCCTGCGTGAAATCGAACCCGTTGATGGCATCGCCCCGGTAGGAAGGCAGCGTGACGCCGTCGCGGGTTTCCGTCGGCTTGCTGCGGGGCTTCGCGTATTGCCCGGCGATCCTTCCCACCTTCACCACCGGTACCTGAGCCGCGTAGGTCATCACCACGGCCATCGACAGCTGCACCAGCAGCTTGTCCTTGATGTGCTGGGCCGTCACCGCGTCGAAGGACTCAGCGCAGTCGCCACCCTGCAGCAGGAATGCCCTACCCTCGGCCACCTCCGCGAGCTTGCTGCGGAGGTCATCGCACTCCCCTGCGAAGACCAGCGGAGGCAGCTTCTCCATGGTGTCGATCACGCGATCCAGGGCGGCCTCGTCCGGGTAGCTGGGCTGCTGGAGCATCGGAAGGGAACGCAACTCAGCCCGGGACATGATCGACATGCGGGGAAGATTACCTCACAGACGCGACGGGACGTTCATTCGCTGGGTTTGTGAAGCCCCTGGTCGATGGCGTACAGAGTCAGTTCGACACGGTTGTGGAGCTGGAGCTTACGCAGCACATTCTGCACGTGGTTCTGGACGGTGCGGTGGGAGACGAACAGCTCCTCGGCGATCTCCCGGTAGGCCAGGCCCTTGGCCACCTGGCGCAGCACCTCCACCTCACGGGTGGTCAGGACCGGGCCATCGTCGTCGTGGCTGTGCGCCACATTGACCATACGCCGGAACTCCCCGAGCACCAGCCCGGCCAGGCCTGGTGTGAACACCGCGTCGCCCGCCGCGGTACGCCGCACCCCCTCGATCAGCTCGGCCTTCGAGGCGGATTTCACGAGATAGCCGCGCGCCCCGGCCTTCATGGCCCGCAGCACGTCCTCTCGTTCACCGCTGGCGGAGATCACGAGCACCTGGATGTCCGGGAACTCCTGGACCAGCAGCTCCGTGCAGGTGGCGCCATCCGGGTCCGGGATCTGCAAGTCCATCACCACCACGTCGGGGCAGGTCGCGCGAGCCCTCTGCAAGCACTCCGTCCCGTTCTTGGCCGCAGCGACGACCTCAAAGCCCTCATCGACGAGGTCCTCACTCAAAGCATCAATCCACATGGGGTGGTCGTCCACCAGCATCACGCGGTTCCGAACGATCTCGCTCACGCCTCTCCAAACTTCACGGGACACCGCAGCTCCCACTCAGTCCCCTCTCCCGGAGTGGACTTGAGGACCGCCGAGCCACCGATCGCTGTCATCCTGCCTACGATCGAGTCCTTGATCCCGAGACGGCCCCGGTCCCCGGCTGAATTGGCAGCCGCCAAATCCATGCCAACTCCATTGTCGCGCACCCAAAGGATCACCTCCGAGCTGTCCTCCTGGTCCAGCAGAACCCAGACCTTCGCATCCGGTCCCGCGTGCTTGTCGACGTTCTTCAGTGCTTCAACAAGCGTAGCCTCCACCTCCTCCGCGATCAGTCTGGGGACCAGAACCTGGCCAGCCATCGTGGAGACAGTCACCCTCGTACTCTGGAACCGGTCCAGCACGGCTGCCAGATCCACCTGCGCTGTGGCGCTGTCGCTGAGGATCTTCTTGTCACGGATCAGGTTACGCAACTGAGCCTCCGATTGATGGGCCAGCTCCGCCAGGCGCAGACCGCGCGGCCCCAGCTCCGGGCCCTCCCGCTCCACGAGGGCGAGCACCTGCAGGGCTCCGTCGTGCACGATCCTCGACAGCCGCTCCCGCTCCCCAAGTGCCACAGAACGGATCCGGGCCCGTTCCTGCTCGGTGATGGTGCGTTTGAACTGGGTGATGAGCACCCCGACGCAGACGCTCATCAGGAGGATCGCCAGCACCAGGTCAATCCGAGCGATCGTCACCCGCGGCGGGATCACCAGCAGTGGTATCGCGGTGGCCACGGTGGCGGCGATCCCCGCGGCGGTTCCCCGCAGCGCAGCCGCATACAGGCAGCAGCCAGTCATCCAATATCCCGCCAGGGAGCTCTGCCCGTAGGGATGCTCCGTGACCAGCGGGGTCGCGAGGATCAGGGAACAGGTCACCGCACTGTCAGCCAGATGAACCCACAGGCTCCGGTCGGTGGGGCGCCTCAGCAGCAGCGTGACGGAAATCGTCCACACGACGATGACCACCATGGCGACGACCAGCCCAGGCTGGTTCCTGGCGGTCGGGTAGATGAACCAGGAGGAGACGACAACGGTGTGGATCGCCAGCACCAGGCGGACCGTGGCGGTGACCACGAAGACCCGTCCCAGGACGTCGTAGTCCTTGCGGAACCAGGAGGAGGCTGCCTGGGCCCATCCCAGGGGCGCGGAGGTGGGAGGTGTCCCAGGCATCAGTCGCCACTCGCCGCCGGCCTGGGGCCGCCACCCGGACGAGGCAGCACAAACTCGTCGGACCCCTTCTCTTTGAGATCGCCATACTTGACGCGCGTGGCATAGACGTCAGCGTATTCCTGGCCCGTCAGCTGCTGAATAGCAGCGAGCACCTCCTCCGTAACCCAGCGCAACGCATGGGTCTCGGCCTCGCGGCCCCGCAGGTCTGAGAAATCGAGGGGCTTGCCCACCGTCACGACGGGCCGCCTGACCCAGGGTATGCCGAGGAAACCCCTGACCGTCTGGGTGCCCGTCAGGCCGACGGGGATGACCGGGGCCCCAGAAGCCAGGACCATACGGGCCATCCCGGTCCTGCCCTTGTATAGACGACCGTCCGGGGAGCGGGTGCCCTCCGGGAAGATCGCCACCACCTGGCCGCTGTCCAGCACATCGAAGATGGCCTGTAGGGAAACGGCCGACGCACGGCCCCCACCTCGGTCCATCGGGACCATCCCGATGGCCTTCAGGAACCAGGCCACGATGATGCGGCCTATATTCCGTCCCCCGTTGAACAACTCGGCCTTCGCGGGGAAGGTCACCTTCCGCGGCAGCATCGCGGGGATGATCACCGGATCCATCGTCGCGATGTGATTGCTCACGAGAATCGCACCACCGCTGGTGGGTACATTCCCAGCCCCATGGATGCGGGCACGGAAACCGTGCCGCACCAAGGGGCGAAAGATGAAGATTTTGAAGAACGTGTACCACATGTGGGTGGGCTCAGCCGACGCGTCGTGCTCCCATGTAGGGCATGGAGTTCACATCGGCGGTGACGACACCGCTGCGGGGGTTGGCCGCGTGGACGATCTTCCCATTGCCGATGTACATGCCGACGTGGGTGATGCCGCTGTAGTAGAAGACCAGGTCACCTGGTTGCAGGTCGCCCTTGGAAACGGAGCTGCCGGCCGAGTACTGGGTCTGAGAGGTACGCGGTAGGGAGATCCCGACCTGCTTGTAGGCGGCGTACATCAAACCGGAGCAGTCGAAGGTGGACGGCCCCGCGGTGCCCATCACATACCCCTTGCCGACCTGCCCCAAGGCGTAGTTGACGGCCTGAGAGGCCCGGCCAGACCCACCACCCGCGGAGGGGGAATCGGACTTTTCCGACTTGTCGCCGTCAGCCGCCTTGTTGGACGACTGTGATGATGGGCTTGACGTCGGAGATGGGCTCGCGCTGCTCTGCTGAGCCTCCTGCGCCTCCCGCGCAGCGGCCTCCTCCTGGCGCTTGCGCTCCAGTTCCTTGAGGCGCTCCTGCTCCTCAGCACTCAAGCGGTCGTAGACCTTCTGGGCCTCAGCCTCTTTGGCGTCATAGTCCGCGGCCAGCTTCTCCTGGGATGCGCGGTCTGCCTTCAGGGACTCGGTGATGGCGCTCTGCTGGTCACGGAGCGAGTCCAGCCGGGCCTGCTCCACCTGCAGGCTCTGCAGATCGGCCACGCTCCGGTCGGTCTCGTTCTGGATGGTGCCCAGTCCCGAGAGGAAGGTGGAGTCGTCGCCGCTGCTGAGCAGCTGGCCGGTGATGTCGACGCTACCACCGAGCCCGCCTCCGCTGTTGAGCTGCATCATGGCCAGGTCACCGAGGTTCGTGCCCAGCTGCGCAACCTTGGACTCCTGGGTGGACAGGTCCTGCTTGATGGTCTCAAGCTTGCCCTCTGACTCCTCAGCCCGGGAGATGGTCTCAATGAGCTTGGCGTCCAGGGCCGAGGACTCCTCCTGAATGCGGTCCAGGTCAGCCTTGGCCGATGCTACGGCGTCGGGATCCGCGGATGCCATGGGGACGAAGATGACGCTGGTCGCTGCAAGAAGGCCAACCAGCCCGGTACGGAACAACTTCACTCGAAACTCCAGACGCTCGGGGGACGAGGCTGAGAGAATCCTAAACGACCTTTAGGACATTCCCAAACTGTATGTAGCGAGACCTGCGCGGGGAGGTGTTTTGTCGTGCCCGGCGGGTAGTTTGCTGAGCATGATGACGCCGCATCGCCCCGCAGAGCTCTCCCAGCCGAGCTTCGACGACCTGGGATCCCACCTGCGCACCACCACCTTCTGTGTCGTGGATCTGGAGACCACGGGCGCGGGGTCCGATGCGCAGATCACCGAGATCGGGGCGGTGAAAGTCTGTGGCGGGGAGGTGCTCGGCGAGTTCCAGACCCTGGTGCGGCCCTCGGTCCCCATCCCCGCGATGATCCAGGTTCTCACGGGCATCACGGACGCAATGGTTGCCGCTGCACCCTCCCAGGCAGTGACGGTCCCGGGCTTCATGCAGTTCTCCGCAGGCTGCGTACTGGTCGCCCACAATGCTGCCTTCGACATGGGTTTCCTGAAACGCGCCTGCGATCAGCTAGGCATCCCCTGGGGCCGCCCCACCGTGATCGACACCGTCACCCTAGCCCGTCAGGTACTGCCGCGGGATGAGGTACGCAACTGCAAGCTGGGAACACTGGCCGCCCATTTTCATGCCACAACCCAGCCTGACCACCGTGCCCTGAGTGATGCCCGCGCCACCGTCGATGTGCTGCATGCTCTTCTGGAAAGGGCGGGGAGTCTCGGCGTCGACACGCTTGAGGACCTGCGTGAGATGCTCTCCCGCGTCTCACCGGACCGCCGGGCAAAACGCGTCTGGACCAAGGACCTGCCGGACGCGCCTGGGATCTACTGGTTCGAGCACGAAGGCCGTGATACAGACGGCCGGTCTCGCAAGGAGGTTCTGTATGTCGGCAAGTCCCGGAACCTGCGCAGGCGGGTGGCATCGTATTTCTCAGCGGCGGAACAGCGGACCCGGATCCACGAGATGGTGCGGGTGGCCACCGGGGTCAGGACGATCACCTGCGCCACCGCTCTCGAGGCGGAGGTGCGGGAGCTGCGCATGATCGCCGGCCAGGCACCGCGCTACAACCGGCGCTCCAGGAATCAGCAGCGCCTATGGTGGCTGAAACTCACCAATGAGCATTTCCCCCGCCTGGCGACAACCCGGAGGCCATCTGCCCAGGACATCTTCTGGGGCCCGTTCCGCACCTCACCAGCTGCACGGGACATGGCCCGGGCATTCCGTGACGCGTTCGGGATCCGGGAGTGCAGATACCGGCTCTCCAGCGAGGAGCCACGTGCAGCCTGTGCGGCGGCGGAGCTCGACCGTTGCCAGGCCCCTTGCGAACTGGGACCGGGCGCGGAAGGCTACGAGGCGGGCGTTGAGCGCCTCCGCAGAGCCTGGCGGGGCGATGTCAGAGAGCTGCTGGCCTCAGCCGCTCCGCGGCTTGCGGCGCTGGTGGCCGGGGAGCGCTTCGAGGAGGCGGGGGAACTGACCGACCGCCTGCTGACAGCTCACGAGACCTCCCGGCGTCTTCACCGGGTGCTCTCCCTAGCGCGCTGCGCCGAGCTGGTAGCAGCCGCCCCGGAGGGCGGCGAGTGGGCGATCCACGTCATCCGGTTCGGGAAGCTCGCGGGCGCCTCCAAGGCCTGCACCGCCCAGGTCCGGGAGACCGCCCAGATCACCAGGGACATGGCCGAGACCGTGGAAGAAGCTCCCGGCGGGTTACCCGCCGGGAGCTTCGAGGAGGCTGAGTGCGTGGCCGGATGGCTGGAGTCACCTGGGGTCAGGTTCCTGAGTACCGTGGGCGACTGGGCCTGGCCTGCGCACTGCGCAATGGATCAGGAGAGGGTCACCGAGTTGATCACGACGGGAGTGGTCGGGCGGTCGCGGTGATCCGTCTCCGTGGTGGCAATGGCATCCACGACGGCCTGGCTGGCCGGGTCCTTGACCTCCCCGAAGATGGTGTGACGACGGTTGAGGTGCGGGGTGGGTGCGACGGTGATGAAAAACTGCGACCCATTAGTGCCGGGCCCGGCGTTCGCCATGGCCAGCAGGTAGGGCCGGTTGAAGGAGTGCTCCGGGTGGAACTCGTCGGCAAAACGGTACCCGGGGCCACCGGTACCAGTGCCGAGGGGGCAGCCGCCCTGGATCATGAACCCGTCGATGACGCGATGGAAACCAAGGCCGTCGTAGAATTTCCCGGTCTTGGTCTCGCCCGTGGTCGCGTCACGGTATTCCTTGGTGCCCCCCGCGAGGCCGACGAAGTTCGCCACCGTGTTGGGAGCCTCGTCGTCGAACAACTCGATGACGATGTCACCCTTGGTGGTGTGAAGAGTAGCTGTGCTCATGCGCCCAAACCTACACGTAACCCAGCGGCCCGGCCCGCAAATCAACGGCATGGGGGTTATCCCCGAATTTTCATCTGATTCCGGGTGGGGGCAGCCACGTGGCCTGTGAACCGGTAGCGTTGGGAGTGCTCGATCACGAGCCAACCATTGGAGGAAGCAGTGAAGAAGTCACGACTGACCAAGGCCGCCGCGCGTTCTGCCGCCGCCGCCACGGAGGCTAGCCGCGGTATCTGGGATGAGGCCGTCGAGAAGGCCGCCGCGATCCTGGCGGAAGCACAGCGCAAGGCCGCACCGGTAGCGCGAGAGGCCGGAAAGCGCACAGCAGATTTCGCCTCGAGGCGCCTAGAGGTCTGGGAGCCGCACATCCGCGACGCCCTCGACAAGGTCCCGCCGGCCGTCGACGCAGCCCACGGCAAGGTCACAACCGAGTTGCTGCCCAATCTGCAGCAGGCCCTGCACAAGGCTGCCGGGCACCAGATCGCCGTGGTGCCCGCCAAGAAGCGCAAGGGCGGTAAGTTCAAGAAGTTCGCGAAGTTCGTGTTCATCGGCTCGCTCGTCGCCGGCGCCGTCGCCGCGGTGCGGCATTTCCTGACTCCCAAGGACGACGGCTGGACGGCGCATGAGCCATCGCGCGCCTACATCAACAACAACGACACCTTCGCCACCGCGGCGAAGTTCAACGAGCCTGTCTCCCCTGCCGGACCCAAGGTGGCAGAGCCCGCCGCTGAGGCCCCGAAGGAGAGTTTCGGTGAGGGCTCCTACGTGGGCCCGAATCCCCCGGAGGGCTATATCTTCAAGGGAAATGAGCGCTCGAAGAAGTATCACGTCCCTGGCACGCGCGGCTACGAGCTGACGATCGCCGAGGTCTGGTTCAACTCTGAGGAGGCCGCCGAGGCGGCCGGCTTCACAAAGGCCCAGCGCTGACACTGACCCTTTTCGCGCTGGCCCTGGCCAGCGCGGCGGCAGCCGCGGCTCACCTCATCGTGGTGGTGCCGCGGCTGCCGCGTCTTGCAATGGACCCAGCGGATCCACCGCCTGATTACACCGCCCTGGCGCGGCCATGGGATGCCGTCCTGCTGGGGATCGTGGCCTTTGGGAGCGCCTGTGCGCTCTGGCGGGTCCCGCCGGTGCAGCTGCCGCTGTGGTTCGGATATCTCGGCGCCGGTGGAGCGCTGGTGTGGGTGGATCTGAAGACCACCTGGCTGCCGAAACGCCTGCACTGGGTTGCCACTGCCCAGGTTGGAGCAGGGCTTGCGCTGGTTGCCTGCGCCTCCCCGGGCGTGGCGGCATCGGCCCTAGCGGGTGCATTCGCGGCCTCTGGGCTGCTGTGGCTGGTCTGGAGGTTCTCCCGCAGCTTCGGTTTCGGTGACGTCCGCCTGGGGTTGCTGGTCGGCGCGACCGCAGGATCGATGGGCCTACAGCCCTGGGGGCTCGCCCTGGTATCCGGCACCCTGATCGGTGCTCTCTGGGCTCTCATCCATGCCCTGCGCGGCCGCGCCTCGGAGCCCTTCCCCTACGGCCCGGCACTGTGGCTGGGCCCCCTGGCGGCAGCCATCCTCACGAGCAGCTGAGGAGACTCACCGACGGCCACGGAATAGCCGGGCTACTGTTACCAGTGCCCGGCCGTGGACTGCCCGTGTGAGCGCGCCGCCCCCGATGGGTTGCCGCCAGCCTGGCTCTCCTGCCTGGGCGGGGTCAGACCATCAGGCTTTGGTGGCCTCGATCCAGTCGTCCAGCTTCCTGTGGGCGCTACCGTCGTCAATGGCGCGGCTCACGTCCCCCAAGGCGGCGTCGAGCTGTTCGGCCAGCGGGACCACCGCACTCACCCCGCGGTAGGCCAGCAAGGCCGCAGCCGCATTGAGAACCACGATGTCACGCACCGGACCGGTCTTGCCCGCCACCAGATCCCGCACCACCTGGGCGTTGTGCTGCGCGTCCCCCCCTCTCAGGTCGGCTGGGGCGGCGGGTGACAATCCCAGCTCAGCCGGGTCCAAAGTCGTGCGATGCACCCGCCCGTCGGCAACGACCCAGACATCCGAGGCGGAGGTCGTGGTGAGCTCATCAAGGCCGTCGAAACCGCGGAACACCAGGCCACGCACACCGCGACCCGCCAAGACCCGCGCCACGACGGGCGCGATGTCGTCGTTGGCCACGCCAAGCGCCATAGCTTGGGGACGGGCCGGATTCGACAGGGGCCCAAGGAAGTTGAATGTGGTCTGGATCGCCAGTTGCTTGCGCACCCCAGCCACGTATTTCATCGCGGGATGGTAGAGCTGGGCGAACAGAAAGGTGATCCCCACCTCGTCCAGGACTGTGGCCTGGCGGATCGGTTCGAGCATGATGTTTAGTCCGAGCGCCTCGAGGGTGTCGGCGGTCCCGGCCTGCGAGGAAGCGGCCCGCGAGCCGTGTTTGACCACCTTGGCGCCCGCGGCGGCGGCCACGATCGCGGCCATCGTCGAGATGTTCACGGTGTTTGCCCGGTCGCCGCCTGTCCCCACGACATCGACGGCTTCCCGGTCGAGGGTGACCTGGACGGCGTTGGCGAGCATCGCGGAGCTCAGGCCCTCGATCTCGTCCTCAGTCTCCCCCTTGGCGCGCAGCGCAACTAGCAGGGCAGCGAGCTGCACCTCGCTGGCTCGACCGGAAAGGATCTCGTTGAGCGCCCACTGGGCCGCCTCACTCTCCAGGCCTTCCCTGCGCACCAGCCCTGCCAGGATGTCCGGCCAGGTGTGGGTCATGACACTTTCTCCCTCTTCTTCCCGTTCTTCCTCTCCCGGAGCAGCTCAGCGGCCTGACCCGGCAGCCGGACCGGATCAACCGGGTAGGGCGAGATTGCCTCGGCACGTGACCAGGTGCCCAGCCAGGCATCAGCGACGCGAGCGACGAGCAGTAGCACCGGCGGACAGTCCTCGTACTCCTCCTTGACCTGATGCGCCAGGCCGAAGCCTCCCTCGGGCTGGGCCTCGCCGTCCAGGATCAGGAGGTCGACGCTGGGGCCGACATCCAGCCTCCTGAACATCGCCGGACCGGTCGCGACCTCCTCGACCTCGATGGGAGGAAGATCAGAGGCCACCTTGCGTCCAAGGGCGAGCCGGACCTGCTCCCGCACCGTGCGGTCGCCGGAAAACAGCAGCACCCTGAGGGTCTCGTCGCTCATTGTCTCTCCTTGGCCACATACGACTTCGCAACATCGTATCCCCCGCACGGAATACGCGGGAAGCATCTGGCAGGGCATAGGCTGCCCGTGTGCGTTTCCTCAATGAACGACCTACCAAGGACCTGACCTACTCCGACGTCTTCATGGTGCCGAACCGCTCCGATGTCGCCTCCCGGCTGGACGTCGACCTCACCTCCACCGACGGCCTGGCGACACCGCTGCCGCTGGTCGCGGCGAACATGACCGCCGTCTCCGGCAGGCGGATGGCCGAGACCATGGCGCGCCGCGGCGGGCTCGCGATCTTCCCCCAGGACATCCCGGCCGATGTGGTCGCCCATTCCATCGGGGAGGTCAAACAGGCCCATCCCGTCTTCGACACCGCCGTGACGGTCTCCCCCGACACCACTGTGGGCGAGACCATCAGCCTCATCGCCAAACGTGCCCACGGCGTGGCTGTGGTCACCACATCCGGCCGCGCCATCGGCCTGGTCCATCCACAGGACGCCGCCATGGCCGACCGCTTCGCGCAGGCCCGCGACGTGATGACCAGCGACATCATCACCGTCTCGGATGACACCGCGCCGAAGCAGGTCTTCGACTCGCTCTCGGAGCGGCATCAGAAGGTTGCTCTGGCCATTGGCGAGGACGGCCTGCTGATCGGCATCATGACCAGCAAGGGGGCACTGCGTTCCGCGCTCTACTCCCCCGCACTCGACGAGCAGGGACGCCTGCGCACAGGGGTCGCCGTCGGGATCAACGGTGACGTGGCCGCCAAGGTGCGTGCCGCACTGGATGCCCATGCTGACGTGCTGGTGATAGACACCGCCCACGGGCATCAGGAGAAGATGATCGCGGCGCTGGGGCTGGCACGCGGGGAACGCGACGCCTTCGCGGCGCGCACGGGCCATCAGGTGCTGATCGTCGCGGGCAATGTCGTCACCGCCGAAGGGACACGCGATCTCATCGCGGCCGGAGCTGACATCGTCAAGGTCGGGGTGGGGCCAGGCGCGATGTGCACCACCCGGATGCAGACCGGCGTCGGCCGCCCCCAGTTCTCCGCCATCCTGGAATGCGCTGCTGCCGCCCGTGAGCTGGGACGGGCGGTGTGGGCCGACGGCGGCGTCAGGCATCCCCGGGACGTTGCCTTAGCGTTGGCTGCCGGAGCCGGCTCGGTGATGATCGGCTCCTGGTTCGCCGGCACCCACGAGTCCACAGGGGACCAGCTGTTCGACCACGAGGGCCGGGCCTACAAGGAGAGTTTCGGCATGGCCTCCGCCCGTGCGGTCAGGCAACGCACCAGGGAGCAGTCGGCCTTCGACCGGGCCCGTGCTGCCCTGTTCGAGGAGGGCATCTCCTCTTCACGGATGTATCTGGATCCAGCGCGCCCAGGGGTCGAGGACCTGCTGGACTGGATCACCTCGGGGGTGCGCAGTTCAGCAACCTACGCGGGTGCCCGCACGCTTGCGGAGTTCACCGAGCGGGCTGTCATCGGTGTGCAGTCCGGCTCCGGTTTCGAGGAGGGGCGCCCGGTCAAGGCCAGCTGGTAGCCGGCTGGCCAGGCGCCACGCAGGGATCAGTGGAAGGAGTCGCCGCAGGCGCAGGCACCCGTGGCGTTCGGGTTGTCAATCGTGAATCCCTGCTTCTCGATCGTGTCGACGAAGTCGATAGATGCGCCGCCCAGGTAGGGGGCGCTCATCTTGTCGGTGACGACCTTCACGCCGTCGTACTCGGTGGCGATGTCGCCGTCGAGGTCGCGGTCGTCGAAGTACAGCTGATAGCGCAGCCCGGAGCACCCGCCCGGCTGCACCGCAATTCGCAGGCTCAGATCAGTGCGGCCCTCCGCCTCCAGGAGAGAGCGCACCTTGGAGACGGCGACGTCAGTCAGCACGACGCCCTTGGGCATAGTCTGGGTTTCACTCACGAAGCCGATTCTACTTCTCTTCGCCGACTCACCAAGTCCAGGTGCTGGCGACCCGCCGGGCAACATCTCCGAGCTCCTCCGCGGTGAAGTCAATCTCCTGCACACCTGCCCGGGCCACCGCATGCGCCTCCTCAATCCCCGCCAGGCGCAGCTCCCGGGAGGAGACGAAATTGCGGCCGGCCACCACGACGACCGGCCGCAGGGCCTCGGCGCCGATGCGCGTCAGCTCAGCGACCACGTCCCCGCCACGCCGGTGAAAGTCCAGCACATCGGTGCCAGTCACCACGAGATCGGCCCTGGCGGACAGCTCCGGGAGCCGGTAGCCGCTGACGCTGACGTCGATCCCCGAGGCGACCTGTGCCCCGCAGGCCAGGGCCCAGGCCCCGAGCCCACACAGCGCCCCCGCGGAGGCGGTGTCCGTGATCCCTAGCCGCTCCAGCCAGGCCGCGGCCCGGGAGTCGTCGGCAAGTGTGGCGGCAAGCTCGGCCCCCTGCGCACGGCCCCGCTCCGCCAGGGAACCCGTCAGGCCCGTCAGGACCCGTCCCGCCTCCCGGTGCGGGACCACCAGCGTCACGCCAGCGCCCACCGGGAGCACCGGCAGCTCCAGCAACTCCGCGAGGGACGGCGCGGCCACGGCCGTGGCGTCCAGATACCCAGGACTCTCGCCCAATAGCTCACAGACCTGCTGGAAACTGCGCGCGGCAAGCACCCGCGCCCCCGGGGAAAACCGCTGCACAGCCCCAGCGAACCCATCGCCACCCTCAGCCAGCGGGGTGACCGCAACCTGCGCCCCCCGCTCAGCGAAAGCCTCCGCAATGACATCGGACGCCTCGGCTGAGCCAAGGCGTCCGATCCGGTCGCAGGAGACCAGGACCCTCATTCGCTCCCGGCAGGGGCGGTTTCCGTGTCCGCTCCGGGAACCGTATCGCCCCCTCCCAGCGGGTGGCTGTCAGGGACGAGACCGTAGTACTCGGACGTGCTGTCAAGCAGCTCACGGACCTCGTCAAGGGAGGCCTCCACGTCGGGAAACACCAGGTCGGACTCGACGATCACATCGTCCGGGACCTCCTCGCCGTTGCGGCGCACCTCATCGATGAGCCGCTGCAGTTCGACCCGGAGCTGTTGCTGATCCCCGGCCTCAACGGCGCGCTCGACCGCCTCGTCGATCTCGTTGAGCTCAAGCAGCTGTTCGGGCTCCATAGTCCACTGCCCGAGTCCCATGATGCGCACGATCATGCCTGCCCCCCGTTCTGTTCAACGGTGCGGGTGTTCTCGATCATGGGGGTGTTGGACGTGGAAATCTGCTGGCGCGGCGCAGAGCCGCCACTCAGCTGGGCCTTCATCGCGGCCAGCTCACTCTCCACAGAGGAGCCGGAGGCCAGGGCGTCGAGTTCACGGTCGAGATCGTTGCCGACCATGCCGCTGGGATCCTCAAGGGCGCCGGTCTCCAGCAGCTCGTCGACGGCAGAGGCGCGGGCCTGCAGCTGCAAGGTCTTGTCCTCGGCACGCTGGATGGCCATCCCGACATCGCTCATCTCCTCGGAGATGCCGGTGAACGCCTCGTTGATCCGGGTCTGCGCCTCAGCTGCCGAGTAGGTGGCCTTGATGGTCTCCTTGCGGGTGCGGAAGGCGTCGACCTTCGCCTGGAGGCGGGTACTGGCGCGCACCAGCTTCTCCTCCTCGGCCTGGAGGGCCGCATGCTGGTTCTGGAGATCCTGCAGCTGGGCGCTGAGGCCGGACTTGCGCGTCAGGGCCTCACGGGCGAGGTCCTCGCGGTTGGACTCAAGCGCCCGCTGCGCGGTGACGGTGTAACGGTCGATCTCGGAGCTCATCTTCTGCGCCTGGAGTTCCACGCGCTTACGGCTGGTGGCGACATCCGCCACCCCTCTGCGCACTTTGCGGAGCAGCTCAAGCTGGCGCTCGTATGAGTAGTCAAGGGTTTCGCGCGGATCCTCGTATTTGTCGAGTGTTTTGTGCGCCTTGGTCTTGAACATCAGGGCTATCCGCTCAAAGATGCCTGCCATTGGGGTCCTTCCACTGCTGGTCAATGTCACCAACCGTACCGTCCCATGAGTTTACGTGGAGTGGGTACCACCCTGATTCCAACCCTGATGTTCGATGACCGTTAGAATTGCCGCGCAAAGGTTTCGCAAAGAGGTGGTGGCTGGGCAAAGACCGCACACGGTGACGAGGCTGGTGAGACGCACGACAAGGATCACGCTGGGCGCATGTGCGATCCGCGGGTATAGCGCAGGCCAGCAGCTCACCTGGAGGGCCGCGACGCACAGCACCCGCCCCTGAGACCACTGAAGTTGACGACACCACCCGAAGGCAGATTCCGTGGCACTGTTCCGCCCATACGAGCGTAAGACCGAGCATCCAGGCCGGGAGCCCCGCCAGCGCACCCGGCTCGTGCCCGGGCCTAAGAAGAAGGCAGGAGCCGCCACGGACCCGGGCGGGGACGCTGCCGGCTCCGCCGTCCAGGAGGCTAGGGAACCGGAGGCTCCGAAGCCGGCAGCCGGCAAGGTGAAGGTGGTCCGTCGCAAGCCGGTGCGCAAGTCGGAACCAACGCCCACCCGTAAACAGGCGGAGGCTGCCAGGATGGAGCGGCTGCACCCGAACCTGACCCCGAAGGAACAGCGCAAAGCCGACCGCGAGGCCAGCGCCAGGCAGCGGATGGAATCCTGGGACAAGATCGAGTCCTCACCGGAGCGCGTCCTGGCCCGCGACTATGTCGACGCGCGCTGGACGGTCACCGAGTTCATGTTCCCTGTCATGATCCTGATCATGGCAGGGACGATGGCCACAGCCGCATGGCCGCTGATCAGCCTGGCCATCGGCCTCGGGTTGTGGCTGATGCTCATCTTGAGCCTCATCAACACCTGGTTCATGTGGCGGGGCTTCCGGAGGCTCCTGGCCCGCCGCGTCCCGGGCGCCAGCCCGCGCGGCCTGCTGATGTACATGTTCAACCGGGCAATGTGGATCCGCCGTTTCCGGCGCCCAGCGCCCCGGATCAACCGAGGGGAGACGATATGAGCTACCAGTGGCGTCCTGATGCCGGAGCCCACGAGATGGAGGACCTCCGGTCGCAGGACCTGCTCCCAGAGTTCGGCACCCAGCAGGAGGCCGAGGACTGGCTTGGCCTGTACTGGTCTGACCTCCTGGAGGCCGGGGTCACGCAGGTCAGTCTCTGGGATGCGGACCAGCAGGTCCTCCCCGCTATGTCGTTGAACCCCTAACCGGCGTGCCCGAAGGCCCAGTGGCTGAACCGGCTGGGATGCCCCCGCACCTTCTGGACCTTTCTGGGCAGGCGCCCTTTCCGCAGAGCCTCTAAGCTGGCCCAGTGAGCACCAACATCCCTGTTCTGAAGACCGCGAAAAGCATTGACCGAGACGCCGACATCGTCGTGGTCGGCCTTACCAGTGTCAGTGAAAACCCCACCCTGGTCGGGGTGCCAGCGGAGTTGGAGAAGGCCTGGAACAAGTCCTTCCCCGACTCACTGCTGGAGACCGCCGTCGGGCTGGGGGCCCGCAGCGAACTCGGCACGCTGGTCACCCTGCCGCCGTTCCCCCAGCGGGTCATGGTCGTCGGCCTGGGCGACGTGGATGTCACCCCGGCCGCTCTCCGGCAGGCCTGCGGGGTGACGCTGCGGCAGATCACAGGCTCGAAGGACGCCGAGAACCTGAGCGTCACGATCTCCCTGGAGCTGCATGATCCCGAGCTGGCGCGCGCCGCCGCGGAGGGGGCCGTCCTCGGGGCCTACCGCATCCCGCGGGTCACCCAGCAGCCAGGGTCCTGCAAGGTGGCCACCATCACTCTGGTCACCGGACGGGCCCAACTCAAGGAGTCCGTCGAGGAGGCAGGGATCGTGGCCGCGGCAGTGGTACAGGCCCGGGACTGGATCAACACCCCGCCGAATCTGCTCTACCCCGAGACCTTCGCCGAGGCCGCCAAGGACCACGTCTCGGACCTCAAGGTCGGAGTCGAGATACTGGATGAGAAGGCACTGGCCAAGGGCGGCTACGGTGGCCTGCTCGCGGTGGGCGGCGGCTCATCGCGCCCGCCACGCCTGCTCCGCCTCAGCTGGGCCCCACGCGGTGCAAAGTTCCACCTGGCGCTGGTCGGCAAGGGCATCACCTTCGACTCCGGCGGTCTCGACATCAAACCCGCCGGGCAGATGGCCTCCATGACCTGTGACATGTCCGGGGCGGCCGCTGTGATCGCCGCCACCCGCGCCATCGCGGCACTGGGCCTGCCGGTCAAGGTCACCGCTTATGCCGCCATGGCCGAGAACCTGCCCTCCGGAACCTCCTACCGCTCCTCCGACGTGCTCACCATGTTCGACGGCACCACTGTCGAGAACGTCAACACCGATGCGGAGGGGCGGCTCGTCATGGCCGATGCGCTGGGGCGCGCCGGGAACGACTCCCCCAGCCTGATCGTCGACGTGGCCACCCTGACCGGTTCCTGCATGGTCGCCCTCGGAAAACGCACCTCGGGACTCATGGCGAGCGACGACGCCACCGCTGACCGCCTACTCGACGCCGCCGAAGCCGCCGGCGAGGCATTCTGGCACCTGCCGATCACCGACGAGGCCCGGGAGAGCCTGAAGTCGGACACCGCCGACCTGCGTTCCGGCGGGAAGCACCGCTACGGCGGTGCCCTGGTGGCGGCCGCCTTCCTGCAGCACTTCGTCCCGGAGGGCACGTCCTGGGCACACCTGGACATCGCAGGCCCGGCCTGGAACGACGAGGCCCCGCACGGCTACACCCCGGCCGGCGGGACGGGCGCCGCGGTACGCACGCTGATCTCCCTGGCGGCCCACCTGGCAGGCTAGGACTCACCCATCATGATCGTGGGCACGGGATTTCTCTCCCGTGCCCACGACTGATCTTCCGGCCCCAGCAGCCAGTGAAAAACGCAATGCCTGGCTGCCGCGGAGTCAGGGATGCTGCCCCTGGTCATGGGCACGTTCCCTGGGAATGCCTGCATGGCCACTGATGAGTTTGAGTAGGAATACCGGGCCCAGCCACCGGTTCTGCTGGCCTGGACTGTTGCGCCAGTCCATACCGGCGAGCAGGACAGCGATCACGGTGGCCAGGACGGGACGGATGCGGGAACGGGGGATGAGAAGTTCCAGCGCCGCCGTGGTCGCGTTGACCTCCAGATAGCGGCAGAGGGCTTGTTTCCACGTCCCCTGCCCGGTCATCGCCAGCAGGAAGGGATGCGCATGCATCCCTGTGAACAGGAGACGAGCCGCCAGATTGCGCCTGGCATAGACGCACCGGGTGGCAGGCTGGTGAAAGGCGACCATGCCGCCGGTCAGATCAAAGGCGATCATCGCCGCAACAGCACCCTGCACGGTCCCGCCGCGGCGCCTCGCGGCAAGGCCCGCAACCAGGCCCGAGGCCACTGCCGCACTGAGCACTGGCCCGGCCTCCCCGGGACTAGACAGGCCTAACAGCGACCGGATAGACAGTGGGGATTCCCGCGGCTTCATCCTGTCAGGCTACACAGCACCGAGGCAGTGCAGCAGGTTTCTCATGCCGTCCTCATGAGGCACTTGGCAATGGCACGGTCCTGCTTGAGGCTCAGCGACGGCCATCTGCGCTGCGGGAACCATGAACGCGCATAACACCAGGCAAATACGCCCGTATTAACGCTTTTTGTTCTTGGCCCCGTATTCGCGCATCCGCTGGGGATAGGGCACTACCCCTGCGTCGTAGGCGGGAATGTCGTGCCGGGCTGCGAAGTCGTGGCCGAAGGCAACCGATGGGATGGCGCGCCGCGTCGACTCCCCGTCGGCGGCCACCAGCAGGATCGACGGCCGGTTGAAGCTGGTCGGCTGTTCGAGCCAGGCCTCGACGCCCCGCCGGGTCGCGACGAAACCGTCGAGGTGGTCCAGGAGCACCCCAGCGACCTCCCGCTGCTCCCTCGCCACCTGCGCGGCAGCTTTACGCCTTGAGAACCAACCCACCCGGACATTATGCCGGGAGGATGGAAGACTGTCCCGCATGACGCAAGTTCCTGACCTGGCCATCCTGGGCGGCGGCTCCGCCGGCTATGCAACCGCGCTGAGAGCAGCGCAGCTCGGCCTGGACGTAACTCTCGTGGAGGAGGACGAGCTGGGTGGCACCTGCCTGCACCGGGGCTGCGTCCCCACCAAGGCGTGGCTGCAAGCCGCGAAGACCAGGGCCACTGTGGCAAAGGCAGACCGCCTGGGGATCGGGGCCATCCTCACAGGGGTGGATCTGGCGAAGGTGCGAGGCTTCGCTGACTCCCTGGTCTCCGGGCTACACCGGGGGCTGACGGGGCTGATCCGTTCCCGCGGCATCCAGGTGGTCCGGGGCCGCGGACGGCTGATGGTGGATTCCGGCGGCCCCGGACTGGCGGTCGGTGGCGAGCTGCTGCGGGCCCGCAATGTCGTCCTGGCGACCGGGGCCGTTCCCATCACCCTCGGCCTGCCGACCGATGGGGAGCGCATCCTCACGAGCGAGCACGCGCTGCGGCTGGAGCGGCTGCCGGAACGGGCCGTCATCCTCGGCGGCGGGGTGATCGGGGTCGAGTTCGCGTCCCTCTGGCGTGACCTGGGGATGGATGTGACCCTGGTGGAGGCTGCCCCGCACCTGCTTCCGGCGGAAGATGCGGACCTCGTCGCGGTCCTGGAGCGGCGCCTGAGGAGCCGGGGGGTCGGCCTGAGGCTGGGTACACAGGCCGAGGGCTTAGTGCGCGACGGCGGCGAGGTGCACCTCAGCCTGCCCGAGGAGACCCTGACAGCGGATGTCGCGCTGATCGCGGTGGGACGCCGGCCCCTCACAGACGGCCTGGGACTTGAGGATGCAGGCGTCCAGACCACCTCAACCGGCCATGTAAAGGTCACCCGGGAACTGGCGACCACCGCCGCGGGGGTATTCGCGGCAGGGGACCTCATCGCGGGCCCACAGCTGGCCCACCGCGGCTACGCCCATGGCCTCTTCCTGGCCGAGCACCTGGCCCATCTGGCAGGTAGGCACCCCTCCCGGCCACGGCCTCCCCAGGACTCGGACATTCCGCGTATCACCTACTCGGCTCCGCAGCTGGCCTCGGTGGGGCTGACCCGTGAACAGGCAGCGGCGACCGGGGGCTGTGAGGTCTCCGATTTCGATCTGCGCGGCAATGCGCGCGCCCTGATGCTGGCGGCCGGGGACCGCGACCCCGGACTGGTGCGCGTCGTCCGCCGTCCGGGCGGGGCCGTGGCCGGGATACACGTGGTGGGCGACGATGTGGCAGAGCTGATCGCCGAGGGCAGCTTGATGGTGGGCTGGCAGGCAACCCCCGACGACGTGAAGGAACTGATCCATCCGCACCCGACCCTCAGCGAGGCCCTGGGGGAGGCAAACCTGGCGCTCGCCGGTTCGCCTCTGCACATGCACACCTGATTGAAGGATAGGCTTGGGGAGGATAGCGACGCGCTAGACGCAAAGGAGCCACTGTTCAACATGTCAACCGAAGTCACACTCCCGGTACTGGGTGAGTCGGTCACCGAGGGCACCATTTCCCGCTGGTTGAAGGCCGTCGGCGAGACCGTCGAGGTGGATGAGCCGCTGCTGGAGGTCTCCACCGACAAAGTGGACACCGAGATCCCCTCCCCCGTGGCCGGCACCCTCCTAGAGATCCGGTTCAACGAGGACGATGTAGCGGCTGTCGGTGCTGTTCTTGCGGTAATCGGCGAGGCCAGCGAGGCTCCTGCCCCACAGCCCGCCGCTCCAGCACCACAACAGCCCGCCGCCGCGGCACCACAGCCTGCTGAAACCGCCCCTGCCCCGGCCACAGCACCGGCTCCCGCCGCACCAGCCCCGCAGCCTGCGGCCCCCGCAGGAGAGGCAACCGAGGTGGTGCTGCCGGTGCTCGGTGAGTCGGTGACCGAGGGAACAGTCTCCCGCTGGTTGAAGGCCGTCGGCGAGACCGTCGAGGTGGATGAGCCGCTGCTGGAGGTCTCCACCGACAAAGTGGACACCGAGATCCCCTCCCCCGTGGCCGGCACCCTCCTGGAGATCCGGGTCGCCGAGGACGAGACCGCCGCTGTCGGCGCTGTGCTGGCCCTGGTCGGCAACGGCGCACCTGCCGCCGCCCCCGAACCAGCTCCTGTGCCGCCGGCCGAGCCGCCCGCTTCCCCCGCACCGGCAGCACCACCGGCCGCCCCCGTCACGTCACCCGCGCCACAGGCCACCGCCCCGGCTGCACCAGCGCCCGCGGCGCCCGGGCCTGTGACGGCGCGCCGCGCCTCCTCGGAGGAGGGCGTCTATGTCACGCCCCTGGTGCGCAAGCTTGCCGCGGAGCACGGCATCATACTCAGCTCGGTGCAGGGCACCGGCGTCGGCGGACGGATCCGCAAGCAGGACGTCCTCGACGCGGCGGAGGCGGCCAGGAAAGCCGCTGAGCCCACACCTGCCCCTGCTCCGGTTGCCGCGGCCGCACCGGCTGCGGGAACGGCCGCCGCACCACAGGTGGCGGTCTCCGAGGAGGCGGCAAAACTTCGCGGCACGACGGAGAAGCTGCCGCGGATGCGCAAGGTGATCGCCGAGCGGATGGTGGAGTCGCTGCGGGTGGCCTCGCAGCTCACCGCGACTGTCGAGGTGGATCTGACCGCCATTTCGAAGCTCCGCAAGGTAGCCAAGGACGACTTCAAGAAACGCGAGGGCGCTTCCCTGTCCTATCTGCCGTTCATCACGAAGGCCACCATCGAGGCCCTGAAGGCGATGCCGGTGCTCAACGCGTCAGCCGACTTCGAGGCCGGGACCGTGACCTACGCGTCGCAGGAGAACATCGGCATCGCGGTCGACACCGACCGCGGCCTCATGGTGCCAGTCATCCATGATGCCGGTGACCTGAACCTGGCGGGGCTCGCCAAGCGGATCGGAGACCTGGCGGCCCGCACCCGCGCGGGGAAGGTCGGCCCCGACGAGCTGGGTGACGGCACCTTCACCATCACCAACTACGGTTCGGCCGGGACGCTGTTCGACACCCCGATCATCAACCTGCCGCAGGTGGCGATCCTCGGCACAGGTGCTCTGGTGAAGCGTCCTGTCGTGGTGACCGATGCCCTGGGCGAGGACACCATCGCCATCCGGGACATGATGTACCTGTCGCTCACCTACGACCACCGTCTCATCGACGGCGCCAAGGCTGCTCGTTTCCTCAGCCTAGTCAAGGCCCGCCTGGAGGCTGGCGACTTCGCCGGTGAGCTGGGTCTGTGACCCCATAGGCCTGCCCTCAGCGAGAGAACGCCCGGCGGATTCCCGCCGGGCGTTCTTCCATCTGGTGGCGTCAGATCAGGCCGAGTTCCTTGACCGCCTGGCGCTCATCGAGCAGCTCGGCGACCGAGGCATCGATCTTGGCGCGGGAGAACGGGTCGATCTCAAGACCCTGGACGATCTCGTACTGGCCGTCCTTGACCACGCACGGGAAGGATGCGATGACACCCTCTGCGACCCCATAGGAGCCGTCGGACGGCACCGCCATCGATACCCAGTCGCCGTCGGGGGTGCCGAGCACCCAGTCGCGCATGTGCTCGACGGTGGCGTTGGCAGCGGAGGCGGCGGACGAGAGGCCGCGGGCCTCGATGATGGCGGCACCACGCTTGGCGACCGTCGGGATGAACGTGGACTCGATCCAGGCCTCGTCGCCGACGAGCTCAGCGGCGTTCTTCCCGCCGACCTCGGCATGGAAGATGTCGGGGTACTGGGTGGAGGAGTGGTTGCCCCAGATGGTCATCTTCTTGACCTCTTCGACGGGACGGCCGAGCTTGAGGGCCAGCTGGGTCTTGGCGCGGTTGTGATCGAGACGGGTAAGCGCATTGAAACGCTCCGCGGGGATATCGGGGGCGTTGCTGGAAGCGATCAGCGCATTGGTGTTGGCGGGGTTGCCGGTCACCAGCACCCGGACGTCGTCGGCGGCGACGTCATTGAGGGCCTTGCCCTGCGCGGTGAAAATGGCACCGTTGGCGCTCAGCAGGTCACCACGCTCCATGCCGGCCTTGCGGGGCATGGCGCCGACCAGCATCGCCAGGTTGGCACCGTCGAAGACCTTCTTCGGGTCATCGCCGATGACGACGTTCTTCAGGTTCGGGAAGGCGCAGTCGTCGAGCTCCATGACGACCCCCTCCAGTGCCTTCAGGGCCGGGGTGATCTCCAGCAGACGCAGCTCGATGGGCCGGTCGCCCAGCAGGGAGCCACTGGCGATACGGAACAGCAGGCTGTAACAGATCTGACCGGCGGCACCGGTCACTGCGATCTTGACGGGAGCCTCAGTGCTCATCGTGCGGACCTTTCTTTCGACGGTTGTTTCCTCCCCAGAGCCTAGCGCCCATCGGCATTCTCAGATGCCAGGGGGAACCACCAGAGCGAGTACCCCCATGGCTGTTCCCAGGCTGACCAGCAGTGTGACGTCCACCCAGCGCCGCCGCACCACGAGCAGCCCTGAGACCTGGCGTGGCAGGAGCATCCGGGCCAATCCTGCCAGCAGGGTGGCAGCTGCCATCACCAAAGCCCCATACCGCCAGCTCCCGAAACCCGCGATCAGCACACCGATGGTGAACACCCCGATCACAGCAACCAGCGGCCAGGGGTTGGTCGGGAGCCGGTTAACCGTTGGCGGCGTCTGCATGGAGACCCTCGGCGCGATCGACGACGTTGCTGAGCAGCATGGCCCGGGTCATGGGCCCCACCCCACCAGGGTTCGGGGTGACCCAGCCGGCTTTGTCCCACACATCCTGGGCCAGGTCCCCGGTAGTCCTGCCATCGACCCGGCTCACTCCGACATCGATGCACACCGCGCCCTCACGGATCATGCCGGCGGTGATCATCCCAGGCACCCCGGCCGCCGCCACCACGATGCCGGCCCGCCTGGTATGCCCGGCCAGGTCCCGGGTGCCGGTGTGGCACAACGTCACGGTCGCGTTCTCGGCACGACGGGTCAGGATCAGCCCGAGAGGACGCCCGACCGTGATGCCCCGGCCCACCACGCACACCTCGGCTCCCTGCCACTCGATGCCGTGGCGGCGCACCAGCTCCACGATTCCCCGGGGGGTGCAGGGCAGGGTCGCGAGCTCGTTGAGCACCAGCCGTCCCAGGTTGACCGGGTGCAGGCCGTCGGCGTCCTTGCCGGGGTCGATGAGTTCCAACGCCCGGTTCTCGTCCAGGTGGGACGGCAGCGGCAACTGCACGATGTAGCCGGTGCAGGCCTCGTCGGCGTTGAGCCCGGCGATGGCCTCCTCGAGCTGGGACATGGTGGCGTTCGCCGGCAACTCCACCTGAATGGAGGCGATGCCCACCTGCTCGCAGTCGCGGTGCTTCATGCGGACGTAGTTCTGGCTGGCCGGGTCGTCCCCGACGAGCACCGTCGCGAGCCCGGGCGTCACGCCCTGGGAACGCAGCCTGGCCACCCGCTGCCCCAGCTCGGCCTTGATCGCAGCGGCTGTGGCCCTGCCGTCCAGCTTCATCGCAGTCATGGCGTCCCTCTCAGTGGAAGAAGTGACGGGTACCGGTGAAATACAGGGTGATCCCATGCTCGGCACACAGGTCGATGGTCTCCTGATCCCGCAGGGAGCCGCCTGGCTGAACGATCGCCCGCACCCCACCGTCGATCAGGAGCCGCGGCCCATCGGCAAATGGGAAGAAGGCGTCGGAGGCGGCGACAGACCCAGCAGACCGCTCCCCCGCGCGTTCTACCGCGAGGCGGCAGGAGTCGACGCGGTTCACCTGCCCCATGCCCACGCCGACAGATGCGCCGTCACGGGCCAGCAGGATCGCATTGGACTTCACGGCACGGCAGGCCCGCCAGGCGAAGGCCAAGTCTGACAGGGTCGCCACATCGGCCGCCGTGCCCGCCTTGAGCTCCCAGGCCGCGGGATCATCGCCGAGCGCGTCGATCCGGTCGGGCTGCTGTAGCAGGGCCCCGCCGGAGACCGGGTGCAGGGTGCGTTGCCGGTGCGTGTACGGGACGGCCTCCAGCAGTCGCAGGTTCTTCTTCGCGGTGAGGATCTCCAGGGCCCCGGGCTCGAAGCCGGGGGCGATCACGACCTCCGTGAAGATATCCCTGACCTGCTTAGCACACTGCGCGGTCACGGGACGGTTGGCCGCCACGACCCCTCCGAAAGCCGAGACCGGGTCGCAGGCATGTGCCTTGCGATGCGCCTCGGCGATATCGGACCCGATCGCGATCCCGCACGGATTGGCATGCTTGATGATGGCGACGCACGGCTCGGTGAAATCGTGGGCGGCGCGATAGGCGGCCTCGCCGTCGGTGTAGTTGTTGTAGCTCATGGGTTTGCCGTGCAGCAGCCGGGCCTGCGCGATCCCCTCCGGGCCGGGAGGATAGCTGTAGAGCGCCGCCCCCTGGTGGGAGTTCTCCCCGTAGCGCAGCCCCTGCTGCTTCACCCAGGTCGCGCCCAGCCACTCCGGGAAACCGTCCGCGGCCGGGGTGGCGAGGTTCGCCTCCATCCAGGACGCCACCGCGACGTCGTAGGAGGCGGTGTGCTGGAAGGCCCGGGCAGCGAGGTCGCGGCGTTGCTGCAAGGTGAATCCCCCCTCGGCGAGGGCTGCTAGGACGCGGGGATACTGCGAGGTGGCGGTGACCACGGCGACGCTCGGATGGTTCTTCGCGGCGGCGCGCACCATCGAGGGCCCGCCGATGTCGATCTGCTCGATGCACTCGTCAGGACCGGCCCCGGATAAGACCGTGGCCTCGAAGGGGTAGAGGTTCACCACCACGAGGTCGAAGGGGTCCACGCCGAGCTCCTCGAGCTGCGCGAGGTGGGATCCCAGGCGGCGGTCGGCGAGGATGCCGGCATGGATACGCGGGTGGAGGGTCTTGACCCTGCCGTCCAGGCACTCGGGGAATCCGGTCAGCTCCTCCACCGGAGTCACGGGCACGCCGGCAGCTGCGATCCGCGTGGCGGTGGAGCCCGTCGAGACCAGCTCCACCCCCGCGGTATGGAGGGCGGCCGCCAGGTCCTCGAGACCGGTCTTGTCGTAGACGCTGAGCAGCGCACGGCGCAGCGGAATCCGGTCGGTCATATCTCTCCTTCGTTCCAGGCACGCACGGTCTCAACCAACAGGCGGCGCTCGACCACCTTGATGCGTTCGTGGAGGGTCGCGACTGTGTCGCCGGCCAGCACTTCGACCGCTCCCTGTGCCAGGATCCTACCGGTGTCTACTCCAGTGTCGACCAGGAAGACCGTGGCGCCGGACACCTTCACGCCATGGTTCAGGGCGTCACGGGGACCGTGCATTCCCGGGAAGCTAGGCAACAGGGCGGGATGGGTGTTGATGACGCTGCCCCCGAAACGGGCCAGGAAACTCTCCCCCAGCAGCTTCATGAAGCCGGCGGAGGCGATGAGATCGGGCTCGAATCCCGCCACGATCCTGGTCAGCTCAGCATCCCAGGCGCCCCGGTCCGATCCCCTGGCATACGGATGGGCGACCGCGGGAACCCCGGCGACCCGGGCCCGCTCCAGGGCAGGGGCCGCGGGCTGGTCGGAGACCACCCCGACGACCCGCGCGTCCAGCTCACCCACCGCCACGGCATCGAGGAGAGCCTGCAGCAGTGTCCCCGAGCCGGAAACCAGCACCACCACGCGAGTCGTCACCGGACAACCGTATCGCTGGATGCGCTATCCCCAGCAGGACGTACCTGCAGCCGTCACCGTCGCCGAGTCTCTTCGTCGTCCTCGCCCCGGTTCTGACCGCTGGCCGCTGACTGCTCGCCGGCCTCCTCACCGTCTCCGGACCGGCGCCAGGATGACCATTCCTTCCTGAAGACCCCCACCATGAGGCCGGTGACCAGCCCGCTCAACCCGAGGATGCCCGGGGCGGTGATCATCAGATCCTGCAGGCGCACTCCCAGGTAGGCCAGCCGCCGCAGTCCCAGCCCCCCGGACGAGAGCCACGCCACCACCACCAACAGCACCCCTGAGGCCACTCCCGACAGCCCACCGGCCAAGGCGGACTCCCCGAAGCGCCGGGCGGGGCGCGCCAGCGTGATGATGAGACCCACCACCGCCCCTGCCGTGATCCCGCCCAGCAGCCACAGCCAGACCAGGCCGGGCAGCGGGCCGGGTTCCGGAACAGCGCCGAGGACAGGTATGGACGGCAGGAAACCGACGCTCGTGCCGTTCATGTTGAGCAGCGTCCCCTCTCCTAGGGTGATGCCTGCGCCAAGCGCCCAGGCCATGGACCAGATGACCAGGTTCGGCAGCCACGCCAGCTGTAGGACGACCAGGAGAACGCCCGCAGCGGCATCGCCACTAAGGCCGTCCGCGATGCTCGCGACACGGTCACGGCTCAGGATCAGCGCGATGGTGAGAAGTACCGCCCCGGTGCCCACACAGGTCAGCACCGCGACCCAGAGGGCACGGGGAATCACGCGGATCCACCCGGGCCAGGCCAGGCCAGGGTCGTAGCCGACGGAGCGTGCTGCCCCCCACAGACCCGGCACCAAACCGATCAGGCAGCCGCCCAGCAGAGCCTGGAGGACGGAGCTGCCCGGGATGACCAGGGCGATCAGGGTGATGGCCAGGGCATAGGTGGCGGCATAGGTGCCGCCAACCCGCAACACCAGGCGCCGGAGATCGTCCTGGGAGGCCGCCGCGTCCCCCAGGCCGGCACGAGCGGCGTGGCGAGCCGCCAGTCCTGAGACCGGCACGCCAAGCAGCATCACTGCCAGCGTCAGTCCGAGTGGGGCGATACTCACCCGCTGGCCCCCGATGTGGGCGGACGACCAGTTGGCCAGCAACAGCACACGGGACGCCAGCGCGAGGGCATCCGGAAGCTGCGAGCTGGGTGAGGTCAGCCACCCGAGGGCAGCCGGGCCAGCCATCAGGAGCCAGCCGGCGGCAACCACGGCCAGCGCCCCCAGCGGCGCCAGCACGAACCACGCGATGGTCACCTGAGGCCGTTTGCTGCGTGCCTCCTCACCGACATCCACGGCTATTGTCCGGTGCCGGGAGCTACGTTCCGCCACACCAGCCTCCTTCCTTGATCCGGCGAATCATCGAAGTCATGGGTAACCTGTACCAGTGAGATGCCGCTTGAAGGGCGGTTTGTTGTCCGCGTGGAGGTGAACATGACTGACTCCGGCAAGCAGCGTCCCCGCAGGGCTTTCTCGGCGGACGACGCCCAGCCGGACGGCGTCGACGATACACGCAGCGAGGCCACTGGCCGGGCCCGACGCGGCGCCGCCGATGACTTCAACTCGCCGTTCGCGCGCCCCACCGATCCCCCCCGGGACACCGTCGTTCCCGCTCCCGTCCTGCCGGGCGCAGAACGCCGACCAGCACGCGGATCCGGTCCGGGCAGGCGCGGCCGATGGGACGGACTCAGCGACGAGACCACGCCCGTGGAGCGCGGCTCGGCCTCAGAGACCGCGATCCATGCAGCGCTCTCCCCCACGCCACCGTCCCGCGCATCGCGGCAGGCCCCCTCCTGGGACTGGCCTGAGCAGCGGACTTCCCAGCCGGCACCAGCACCCGCTGCCGCGCCACGCTCCCCTGCCCGGGCCGCCGGGCCCGTTCCCGAAGCAGAGCCCGACCCCAGCCTCCCCGGCCGGGAGCAGGCGGCCCAACCCGGTGCCGGGAGCTCCGAGGGATGGATGGCACACCACCGGCGGATACTCACGACCTGGGTGGTGGCAGCCGTGGCGGCAGCTGTCCTGATCGCGGGGGGGGCTCTATGTGTTCTCCCGTTTCAACGGCCTTGGAGCCGCGAGCACCAACACGACGCCAAGTACCGGCAGCAGCAGCGAGCCCGTCAACGTCACGGAGTCCTCCCTCGTCGACACCTCCGACGCGGCTCTGATCGACTCGTCGGCCAGCTGGAGCATTACGAAGAACATCCTGGAGAAGGACAAGAACAAACTGACCCAGGCAACCTGCCAGGGCAGCGACTCACCGGACATCAACACCACCGCGACGATGCAGCGGGCCATAGGGACCGATCAGCAGGATCAACTGGCTCTCGTGCACCAGATCGACGCCTACGCCAACGAGGATGCGGCCAAGAAGATCTACGAGCAGCGGGTGGCCGCCCTGGCCTCCTGCACGGCGCTGATCACCGGGGCCTCCACGGTCAGCGGGCTCGGCGACGATGTGACCCAGGTCAGCCTCGCCAATGAGAACGACCCCGTCCATTACCACACGGTCCTGATGGTCCGCACCGGACGGGTGCTGAACCTGCTGGACGTCGTGAGAACGGGGAGCACCATCTCCCCGGATGTGGTTGCCGCCGCGCTGACACGCCCCCTGGGGACCATCTGCGAGACTTCGCAGGGCACCTGTCCCAGCACCCCACAGGTCACGCCAGCGGCTCCCCCTGCGACCAGCCCGCCGGGCTGGCTGTCGCCCAGCGACCTGCCACGCATCACAGTGGGACACGGCCTGTGGAAGGAGACCCAGCCGAGTGAGGTGTCCTCCTCAGCTGGGATGGGATGCGAGGGCATACCGCTGGCAACCGAGCCGGGCCCCTCGGCCAGGCAGCAGCGCACCTATGTCATCAACTCGGATGACGCCACGCCCAAGGGGTTCGGGGTCACCCAGTACCACTTCACGTTCGCCGACGAGGCGGCGGCCACGACCTTCGGGGACCAGCTCTCAGAACACCTGGCCTCGTGCGCGAAGACGTCTGTGACGGCCACCGTCAAGGAATTGTCAGCTGTCACAACCGACGGCAGCGACGGCCCGGCCGTGGCGTCCCGCCTCTTCAACATCGCGCAGAAGACGTCGGATGAGGCGAGCACCCAATACCAGCTGATCGTGGCGCGCTCCGGTACCACGGTCAACTATCTGCTGGTGAACAACACCAGCGACAGCTACCAGTTCACCGAGGATCACCTGAGGGGGCTGGCCCTCAGGCTCGGCCAGCGCGCTTCCCAGGGCTGATCCACGGCCAGATGAGCCTCCCGCCACGGTTCCATCCGTGATGGCCCGGGATTAACCGGGCTTAATCCGAGATTTTGAGAGCATACTGAGAATTGCTAAGGTTCTCGACGGATCACGATCACGAGCGGAGAACAGCCTTGAGCCACATGGAGAAGGCCAGCACCCCGAGACGGGCTATGGTCGAGGTCGATTATTCCGATCTACCCGAAGAGGAAGCCGGCACGGACGAGGTCGTGGAGGCTTCCACAAAGCATCGCTCGAGGCGTCGCCGCCGCTTTGGCCGGGCCTCGATTGCCTCCGGTGTAGCAGGTCTACTGGCAGTGGGGACCCTGTTCGGCTGGGCCTGGTACTCGCGTACCGCCGGGAACGACTCCGCTTCAGGGCAGATCGCCCCCGATGCGGCCGTGCCGGAGGCCGCCGCCCAGGCTGTGGAGCACGGTTTCGACCATTCAGCGGACTCCTCCCGTTCCGGCGTGCGCGGGGACCTGAACTCCGCTGTGGCGGACGAGGACGCCAAGGAGCATGATGCCTCTTTGAAGTCCTCCCGCGACAGCGCTCTTGAGACCAACGCCAACGAGACCGCGTCCGAGCGTGAGGCCCAGATGGAGGCCGACCTCAAGCTTGTGGCCGCACAGGCGGAGAAGATCGAGGCCGAGAAGAAGCTCGCTGAGGAACGCTTCAGCGCCGCCCGCGACGTCCTGAAGAAGGCGGGCGTCGACACCTCCTCTATCTCCTCAGAGGACCTGGCTGCCGTCTCCACCGAGGGTGGCTCCATGCCGCTCAAGGAGAACTACACCATCGGTGCTTCCTTCGGGCAGACCGGAAGCTGGTCCCGCTACCACACCGGGCAGGATTTCCCGGCCCCCGTCGGCACCCCCATCTACGCTGCTGCCTCGGGCATCGTGCTGAGCCCCACCTCGGCTTCCTGGGCCGGCAACAACGTGGTGATCATGCACATGAACGGCGGCATGACCCTGTACGCCCACATGTCACAGGCCTTGGTGAAGCCGGGACAGGCCGTCAAGGCTGGCGACCAGATCGGCTATGTCGGGATGACGGGCCGGTCTTTCGGCCCCCACCTGCACTTCGAGTACTACCCGCAGGGCACCACCCCGGGCGACGTCTACAAGGCCACGAACCCAGTCGACTTCCTCCGCAGCCAAGGCGTCACCGTCAGCTGAGCGCTTGGTCTTCCCCCGCCTCAAGCTTCCCCATGCCGCTGGACGATGCACGGGGAAGCTGCGGCTTCAGAGCTTCTCCATGGGGGCATGGCTGATCGCGAGGCGCTTCTTGCCAGCCGATCCGAAGTCCACGTCGACCTGCTGCTTCGGTCCGGCACCATGGACAGCCAGCACCGTGCCTAGCCCGAAGGCCGTGTGCGCCACCCGGTCACCGACCGCCAGGTCGCTGGCAGTAGGACGCCGGCTTCCCGTGCCGGAACTCAGTGCGTCCCTGGTACGTGAGGTGCGCTCCGCGCTGCCCGCAGCCCAGGTGGTCACCTCGCCCAGACGTCGCCAGTCCATCAGCGAATCCGGTATCTCGTCCAGGAACCGGGATGCCGGATTGTAGGCGGGCTGGCCGAAGGTGACGCGCATCGTCGCCCGGGACAGGTGCAGCAGCTTCCGGGCGCGGGTGATGCCGACGTAGGCGAGGCGCCGTTCCTCCTCCAGCTCATCATGCGACTCCATGGCCCGCAGGTGCGGGAAGATTCCCTCCTCCATGCCTGTCAGGAATACCGTGTCGAATTCCAGGCCCTTCGCGGTGTGCAGGGTCATCAGGGTCACCACTGCATGTTCTTCCTCCCCGCCGGGGAGCTGGTCGGAGTCAGCCACCAGGGCGATCCGCTCCAGGAACGCGGGCAGCGACGCATCGGGCTCGGGCATTCCCGCCGCCAGTGCGGAGTCGTCCTCCGCTGCCTCCTGTGCGAGATCGACGGCACTCGCCGTTGCGGCGAACTCTGCCGCCACGTTCACCAGCTCCTCCAGGTTCTCCAGGCGCGTCTCGTCCTGGGGATCTGTGGAGTTCTGCAGCTCCGCGAGGTACCCGGAGCCGGTGAGCACCGAGGTGAGGATCGCATCCGCGGGTTCTCCCTGGGCCATCATCACGCGGTGCCGCTCGATCAGGTCGACGAATCCGCGGATTTGTTTCGCCGAGCGGGTGGCCAGCCCGGGTGCCTCGTGACTGCGTGACAGGGCATCGAAGAAGGTGATGCGTTCCGCACTGGCCAGAGCTGAGACCGCGGCCTCCGCCCGGTCACCGATCCCGCGCTTGGGCACGTTCAGGATACGGCGCACTGACACATCGTCGGCGGGATTGGCGATGGCCCTCAGATAGGCGATGGCATCACGCACCTCCCTGCGCTCGTAGAAACGCACGCCCCCGACGACCCGGTAGGGCATCCCGACCCGGATGAACACCTCCTCCAGCGCCCGCGACTGGGAGTTGGTGCGGTAGAAAACCGCGACATCGCCGTAGCGGGTGCTGCCGTCATCGACCAGCCGGTCGATCTCCCGCGCCACGAACTGGGCCTCGTCGTGCTCGGTGTCAGCGACCCATCCGACTATCGGGACGCCCTCCCCCAGGTCGCTCCACAGGGTCTTGTCGCGGCGTCCCCGGTTCCGTGCGATCACGGCGTTCGCGGCCTGCAGGATCGTGTTGCTGGAGCGGTAGTTCTGGTCCAAGACGATGGTCCGGGCTCCGGGGAAGTCACTCTCGAAGTCGAGGATGTTGCGGATCGTGGCCCCACGGAAGGCGTAGATGGACTGGTCGGAATCGCCCACCACCATCAACTCGGCAGGTCCGGCGGTCGGAGCCTCGGTTGCCGATGCAGTGGCCTGCCCGCACAGTTCACGGATTAGCGCGTACTGGGCATGGTTCGTGTCCTGGTATTCGTCCACCAGCACGTGCCGGAACCGGCGCCGGTACTTCTCCCGGACCTCCGGGAAGGCCTGGAACAGGTGGACGGTGGTCATGATCAGGTCGTCGAAGTCGAGGGCGTTGGCGGCCCTGAGGCGCGCCTGGTATTCCTCATAGACCCCGGCATTGGCCTGCTGCACCGGTCCTGAGGCCTGCTCCTTCGCGGCCTCGAAGTCGACCAGCTCGTTCTTCCAGGTGCTGATGGCGCTCATCACCGCACGCACGGGGAATCGTTTCGGGTCGAGTTCCTGGTCCCGCATCACCAGGGACACGAGGCGCTTGGAGTCGGCGTCATCGTAGATGGAGAAGGATTTCGCGATGCCAAAGCGGTCGATCTCCGAACGCAGGATGCGCACACAGGCCGAGTGAAATGTGGAGACCCACATCAGCTTCGCCCGGTTTCCCACGAGCTCCATGACACGTTCCCGCATCTCGGCCGCCGCCTTATTGGTGAAGGTGATGGCCAGCACAGCTCCCGGGTGCACGCCCCGCACCCCGACCAGGTGAGCTATCCGCCGGGTCAGGACGCGGGTCTTACCGGATCCGGCGCCAGCCACGACCAGCACCGGGGTCCCGGCATGGGTCACGGCCTCGCGCTGCGGCCCATTGAGTCCCGCTAGCAGTTCGGTTTCATCGACAGCACGCGCCGAACCTTGGGGCGACGGCATAGCGGGGCTGGTTTCAGTAGGTGTGAAAACCGCGGCAAGATCGGGGAAGAGGGAGTCAGACATCGTGCCATCACCGTAATAGGCTTGCCGCCATGAGGCGAGTCCTGAGGTTTCTCCGTGTCGCTATTCCACGCATCAGCGTTGGTTTGTTGCTGACCCAGCTGGCCCTCATGATCGGCGTGACCGGCTGGGAGTCGCTGCGTAAGAAGCACCGGAAGCTACGCCACTTCCCCTATTCACCTGCCCAACCGGTCACCGTTGGGCAGGATGAGATCACCGTCTACACCTTCGGCGAAGAGCTCTACCGCGACATGCTCGCCGCCATTGACGGCGCCCGGAAGGTGGTGAATTTCGAAACCTACATCTGGAAGTCCGACGAGGTGGGCGAAACCTTCAAGGACGCGCTGGGGCGAGCCGCGGCCCGTGGGGTCGAAGTGAACGTCATCTGGGATGACTTCGCGAATCTCGTGGTGCCTCGCCGCTTCTTCCACATGCCGGAGGGAGTGTTCGCAATGCGGCACCCGGCATTCCCGAAACCATGGTCACCGAAGACCTGGGGCCGCGACCACCGGAAACTGTTGATCGTCGACCACGAGAAGGGATTCATCGGCGGGTACAACATCGGCAAGCTGTACGCGAAACAGTGGCGCGACACCCACGCCCGAGTGGTCGGCCCTGGAGCGGCCGAGCTGGAGAATGCCTTCGTGGACTTCTGGAACCAGAACGCCGCCCGCCAAGGGCTGCCTGAACTCCCCAATGACCAGCAGCGGCGCTGGAACTCCCCCCTGAAGGTGTACCGGAACGTGCCCCGGATCCAGGTCTACCCCATACGCAACATGTATCTGGAGGCCATCGACCGGGCCACGGAGCGCATCTGGCTGACCCACGCCTATCTCATCCCCGACGACGACCTGGTGGCCGCCCTACGGGACGCTGTGAAGCGCGGGGTGGATGTCCGGATCATCGTCCCCGACCGCTCGAACCACGCCGTGGCCGACTGGCTGTCGCGGGGCTTCTACACCGATCTGCTGAACTCCGGCATCCGGTTGTTCCTCTACCAGGGGGCGATGGTGCATTCGAAGACCGCCGTGATCGACGGCGCCTGGTCGACCATCGGCACCGCTAACCTTGACCGTCTCAGCCTGCAGGGCAACTACGAGGCAAACCTTGAGATCACCGACCAGGATGTGGCCGCCCACATGGAAGAGGTCTTCGCGATGGACGAGGGCAACACCGTCGAGATGACCGCGGAAACCTGGCATCGCCGTCCATGGTGGAAGAAGGCTGCCGAGTCGCTGCTGAGCCCCTGGCGTCCCCTGTTCTGATCCCCGCCCACGGGGAGGAGTTGCTGGCTCAGGTCCGCACAGGGGCAAACCGGGGGTTCACCTGATGGTTTTTGACCACTTCGCAAGGCATGCTTGATACATGTTCACCTTCATCGCATACATCATCGTCGGCCTGATAGGCGGCAGCATCGCAAAAGCCATCATGCCCGGTGACGAGGGAGGCGGCTGGGTGTCCACCGCAGCTCTCGGAGCTTTCGGCGCCTTACTCGCAGGCTGGCTTGGCGAGCTGGTCTTTGACTCCTCCTACCACGGAATCTTCTCCGTTAAAGGCCTGATCTTCTCCGTGGTCGGTGCCCTCATCATCCTGGTGGTCCAGGGCTGGCTCAAGAAACGCAAAAGCTGAGTTCCCCGACAATTTCACCATGCGCGGGCTGTCCTGGGCGGCCCGCGCATTCCTATTCTTCATTGCCCGAGATGACGCCACATTGACGTGATGCGGCAGATCAGACCAGGTGGCGGTCGGTTGCCCATTTCGTGAGCTGATGCCGGTTGCTCAGCTGGAGTTTCCGCAGCACCGATGAGACGTGGGTCTCCACTGTCTTGATCGAGATGAAGAGTTCCCGCGCCACCTCACGGTACGAATAGCCCCGGGCGATCAGCTTGAGCACCTCACGTTCCCTGGAGCTCAGCCGGTCGAGTTCCTCGTCGATGCTGGCGAGGTCCACGGCACCCGAGAAGGCGTCAAGCACGAACCCCGCCAGGCGCGGCGAGAACACCGCATCCCCAGAGGCCACCCGCTGGATTCCCTCGACGAGCTCTTCCGACGAGATGGACTTCGTCACGTACCCACGGGCGCCGGCCCGGATCACACCGATCACGTCCTCCGCGGCGTCGGAGACCGACAAGGCCAGGAACTTGACCTCCGGGGCCTTCGCGGTGACCTGCTTGATGACCTCGGCTCCGCCGCCGCCCGGCAGATGGACATCGAGCAGCACCACATCCGGCCTCGTCTCAAGGATGGAAGTCACGGAGGAGGCGACGTCCTCGCCCTCCGCGACCACCTCGCACACTTTCCCGATCTCATGGCGGACCCCAGCGCGGAACATGGCATGGTCATCGACCAACGCCACCCGCAGCTCCTCCAGCGGTTTGCCGTCTTCCAAACTCATCGACGCAACTCCAACCTGACCTCAGTACCCTCGCCCGGAGCGGTTCGTATCCGGGCTGTCCCCCCATGGCGCTCCATACGCGCCCTGATTGATTCTTTCACGCCCATCCGGTCCTGGCGGATCGTGGCCTCGTCAAAACCGCACCCGCGGTCGCGGATGAACACCTCCACCTGCTCGGGATCGACCTCCGCGAACACGTCCACGCGGGACGCACCCGAGTGCTTGGCCGCATTCGTGACCGCCTCCCCCGTCGCCTGCATCAACGCCGTGGCAGCCTCATCGAGATCCATATCACCGACGCAGATGACCTCGACCGCGATCGGGAAACGTTCCTCCACATCCGCCCGCAGCTGCTCCAGAGCGCCCTTCAGTGTCTGCGCACGGGTCTCCTCCCCATACAGCCAAGTGCGCAGCTCCCGTTCCTGCCGCCGGGCCAGGGAAGCCACCGCCACGGGGTCGTCGGCCTGGCGCTGGATCAACGCCAGGGTTTGCAGCACCGAGTCGTGCAGGTGGGCGGCCATGTCGGCGCGCGCCTCCGCGCGCAGCCGCTCCCGGTCCGCGGTCCTGACACGCGACCAGATGCGCAGCAGCCACGGCGCCGCGACCACGGTCAGCCCGGCCAGGAGTGCTGCAGCCGCAGCGACCGCAGGCTGCAGGCCGCTCCAGCCGAACTGGGAGGCCAGCAGCCAGCTGGTGCCAAGCCCCACCAGGATCAAACCGCCGATGAGCCGTGCGACGCTGGCGATCGTCTTGCCGCGAGATGCGGGACGCTCCCCAGCGGAGCCCCCTCTCCATGCCCTGCCGTCGGCCTGGACCCAGATCAGAACCACCCCGACACCGGCTAGCAGCAGAGGCCAGGACAGCGTCCCCCCGTAAGGAACCTGCCCGGACACCCCCCACATCAGGCCCATGATCAGCACGCCCGCCGAGAACACTACCCCCGCATCAACCCGCTGGGCGACCCGCTGCGGCCGCATCCTCGCCCGGCTCGCCCCAGCGAGTCCTGGCGCCTCGTCCTGCTCGCCCGCGGGCACCAGCACCCACAGCACGCCATACAGGAGCACGCCCAGCAAGCTGCTCTCAAACATCAAGGACAGGAGCACGAAAGCCATCCGGAACCAGCTGACGGGCATCTGCAGGTGTTCCGCGATCCCGCTGGCCACGCCAGCTATCACCTTCCGGGACAGGTCGCGTTTCAGCTGGGGAGGGGCGCTGACGGTGATCGGTTCGGAACTCATGGCCTCTCAAGACTGACACGGCGCCATCGGCCACGCCACCCCGGAGGTAGGGTTTCAGGACAACTTCAGGGGGAGTCCTGATGGCCGATCGCCCCTCCCGGGTCCACACTGGATACCATGAACGATCTGGTGGACTTGGGTGGCCTGCACCCACGGCTCGCTCATCTGGACCGTCCAGCCGACGGTTTCAGCCCGGGCCTATGCCGGTCCATCGGTGCTCGTCTCGGGATCGATCCGCTGCTGATCCGCATCCTGTTCATCCTCACCACCTTGCTGAGCGGCATAGGTGCCGTCGCATACACCTGGGGGGTGCTGCTCACGCCTCGCGCTGGACGCCAGGCCCCCATACACCGTCTGCTGCCCATCTTCAGCAGCTGGACCCCGAGAGCCCAGTGGATCACCATCGCGCTGAGCTGCATCCTGGTCGTCGGCTGGGTTGCGCAGATGGCCTCGATGGGTCCGCTGTTGCTGGTATCGGTGTTCGCGCTGCTGGTCCTATTCCGCCGCCGGGGACCCCGCCAGCACGCAGAACCCCAGAATTCCTCCACCACGCCACCGGGGGAACAGCCCTTTAAGAACAGTGCCCAGCTTCCCGTCGTCGACCTCTACGCCCCCGAGGAGTCTAAGATCCCAGGCCCCGCACCGCAGCCTGCCGGGGACACGCAGCCGCAGCCTTCCTGGTGGGGAGCCATCCTGGTGCTGTCCGTGGGATGCCTCGTGGCGGCCAGCATCGTGGTCTTCGATCTGGTCCCCGGAATCCTGGTGCGGGTCGCCCTAGTCCTCGGCGCCATCGGGTTCACCATCCTGGGCTGGGGACTCCTGAAACGCGACCGCCGACTTCCCATGCTGCTGTTGATACCCGCCCTCCTCGCTGCGCTGGGCATAGCCATCGCGGTCAGCACGAGCGCATCGGAAACGAGAATCCCGGCCACCACCGGCTCCGGCCGGGAGCTCAGGGAGTACCCGTTCATGGCGGTGGGGGACGGTGTCGCCGACCTCAGGGATCTGCCCGCCGGCAAGTCAATGACCGTGCATGTGCAGACGGTCCTGAGCCAGGTGCGTGTCATGTTGCCCCAGGCGCCAGTAAGCTACCACGTGACGGCATGGGCGACGGAGATGACTTGGCCCGGCGGCATCGAGCCCGCACAGCACGGGTCTGAGGCGGAGGGAATCCAGCTTGTCGTCGACAGTCACCTGTCCGCGGTGAGGGTGGAGTATCCGCTATGAGAGGAGTCGACGTCCCCACCATCGTCACCGGAGTGGTCATCACGGGCTTCGCCGCGGTGATCGCCTGGGTTGGCAGCGGACAGGGACTGCTGGGCCCAACGAAGCTGTGGTTCGCAGGCATCCTGATGGTGGCAGGCTCCATCGGACTCATGATCAGCCTCGGAAGATCACCACGAGGCAAGGAAACCACCGCAAACAGAAGGAGAAAATGATGAAGCTCGTTCGTTCAGACTCAGACAAGATGATCGCTGGCGTTGCCGGTGGGATCGCCGAGGCAACTGGTTTCGACTCCACCATGGTGCGCATAGTGCTGGCCCTACTCATAGTGTGCGCCGGCTCCGGATTGCTGATCTACATGGTGCTCTGGGCGCTCATGCCGCGCCCCACCGGTGGCTCGCTGGCAGAGGACGGTTTGCGTGAGGTCAACCAGTGGCGTAAGGACCGGGGCCTCTGAGCTACCCCTGCCAGATCCGCTGTCGTTCTTTTGGCCGCTGAGTTGTGTGCCGCGGAATCCCGGTAGCAGGATGAAACCGGCCAATGCATCCGGCAATGGATCCCAAGGTCTACAGATCGCGGGATTGTCCGGATGACAACGACAATGACACACGCACACTGGCAAGTGCCCGGGACCACTCAGGTCCCGGGCACTTCCGCATTGTCAGGGAAACCCACCGGTAGGACAGGACCTCTACTCCCACTCGATAGTGGCCGGTGGCTTGCTGGTGATATCCAGCACGACACGATTCACGTCGGGACACTCGTTGGTGATCCGCGTGGAGATCTTCTCCAGCAGCTCCCACGGCAGCTTGGCCCAGTCGGCAGTCATGGCATCGTCGGAGGTGACGGGCCGCAGCACGATGGGGTGGCCGTAGGTGCGTCCATCACCCTGCACCCCGACGGAATGCACATCCGCCAGCAGCACGACGGGGAACTGCCAGATCTCCCTCTCCTTGCGGGCTTTGGCCAGCTCCTGGCGGGCTATGGCGTCGGCTCGGCGGAGCACCGCGAGCCGGTCGGCCGTCACCTCGCCGATGATACGGATGCCAAGCCCGGGGCCCGGGAATGGGTGCCGCCACACCAGCGACTCCGGCAGGCCCAGCTGCAGCCCGACGGCCCGCACCTCGTCCTTGAACATGGTGCGCAGCGGCTCGATCAGCGTGAACTGGAGATCCTCGGGCAGGCCCCCGACGTTGTGGTGCGATTTGATATTCGCAGCACCCGCGCCGCCGCCGGACTCCACCACGTCGGGGTAGAGGGTGCCCTGCACCAGAAAGTCGATGCCGCGCTCCCCCGCCAGCCGGGCGGCCATCACCTCGAAAGTGCGGATGAACTCCCGGCCGATGACCTTGCGTTTCTCCTCAGGGTCGGAAATTCCCGCCAGGGCGCCGAGGAAACGCTCGGACTCATCGGCGACCACGAGATCGACTCCCGTGATCTCGACGAAGTCCTCCTTGACCTGTTTGGCCTCGCCCTCGCGGAGCAGACCGTGATCGACGAAGACGCATGTCAGCTGCGATCCGATCGCGCGCTGCACCAGCGCAGCCGCGACGGCGGAGTCGACGCCCCCCGAGAGGGCGCACAGCACGTGACTGTCCCCCACCTGGGCGCGAATGTCGGCGATGGCCTCACTGACCATGTTCTCCGGGGTCCAGTCCGGGGTCAGGCCCGCGATGTGGAACAAGAAATGTTCCAGCACCTGCTGACCCCACTGGGTGTGAGCCACTTCTGGGTGCCACTGCACCCCGGCCAGTTTGCGCATCCGGCACTCGAACGCGGCGACGGGAGCACCCGCGGTGCGGGCCAACACATGGAAGCCCTCGGGAGCCCGGGAGACGGAGTCCCCGTGGCTCATCCACACGTTGAGGGTGTTGGGAAGGGTGGCCAGCAGCTTGCCGCTGTTCTGGATCGACAGAGGGGTGCGGCCGTACTCACGCTGCCCCGTCTTGGCCACCGAGCCCCCCAGCGCCTGCGCCATCGCCTGGAAGCCGTAGCAGATTCCGAACACCGGGATCCCCGCCTCAAACAACGCGGGATCAAGCTGCGGAGCCTCGTCAGCATAAACGGAGGAGGGCCCTCCCGACAGAATGATGGCGGCAGGCCGCCTGGCGATGATCTCATCGACAGACGCGTCAGAACCGATGATCTCGGAATAGACGTGAGCCTCACGGACGCGCCTGGCGATGAGCTGCGCGTACTGGGCGCCAAAGTCCACGACGAGGACCAGATCATGCTGGGAAGTCATGGGCGAGAGTCTAATGGCGCCCCGGAGAAGTTGCTCACGCGGGAAACACTCCGGTCAAGCGTCCAGCATGTGATACGACAAGTCGTAGTGGGAATAGCCTCGTCCCTTGTCCCGTTGTCATAGTCATGACCGTTTACCCCAATGTCACCGCACTCATCGGACGCACTCCCCTGGTCAAGCTGAACCGCATCGCCGGGGACAACGCCACAGTCGTGGCGAAACTTGAGTTCTACAACCCCGCCAACTCCGTAAAAGACCGCATCGGCGCAGCCATCATCGAGGCGGCCGAGGCCTCTGGCGAACTGAAGCCGGGAGGCACCATCGTGGAGGGCACCTCCGGCAACACCGGTATCGCGCTGGCGATGGTGGGCGCCGCGAAGGGATACAAGGTGGTCCTGGCCATGCCCGAGACCATGTCCCTGGAGCGCCGCGCCCTGCTGCGTGCGTACGGCGCCGAGCTGGTTCTCACCCCCGGCCCGCTGGGCATGAAGGGAGCCGTTGAGAAGGCGCGGGAGATCGCCGAGGAGCGCGGCGGGGTGCTGGCACGCCAGTTCGCGAACCCCGCGAACCTGGACGTGCACCGCCGCACCACGGCCGAGGAGATCTGGTCCGACACCGACGGCGGCGTCGACATCGTGGTGGCAGGGGTCGGCACCGGCGGCACCGTCTCCGGTGTCGGACAGGTACTCAAGGAACGTAAGCCTGAGGTGAAGATCATCGCTGTGGAGCCCGCGGAGTCACCCATCCTGTCGGGTGGCCAGCCCGGCCCCCACAAGATCCAGGGCCTGGGCGCGAACTTCGTGCCGGAGATCCTGGACCGCGACGTGATCGACGAGGTCATCACCCGGAACATCGACCAGTCGATCGAGTTCGCCCGGGCTGCCGCCACCCAGGAGGGCCTGCTCGTCGGCCTGTCCTCCGGCGCTGCAATCTCCGCCGCAGTCGAAGTAGCGAACCGCCCCGAGAATGCGGGAAAGACGGTCGTCGCGGTGCTGCCCGACTTCGGTGAGCGCTACCTGTCCACCGTCCTCTTCGAGGGCCTGGTCGACGCCTGAGGCCGAGAACCTGCCATGACGAGGCTCCCCGCTGGCGAACCAGCGGGGGCCTACTTTATTCGGGATTGTGCTCAGCGGGAGATGCGCCGCCGGAAGGCCATGAGCGACAGCGCTGGGAAGATCGCCAGCAGCACCACCCAGGAGATAACGGTGGCCGCGACGGGGTTCTGCAGCGCCCAGACGTCCGGCACCGCGGCGGTGCCGAGATTCCCGAACAGCGACCGCACCGCCTGCACCAGCGCCGAGAGCGGATTCCACTCGGCGATCACCCGCAGCCAGTCCGGCATAGTCTCCGTCGGCACGAAGGCATTGCTGGCAAAGGCTGCGGGGAAAAGCACGACCTGCCCCGCGCTGCTGACAGCCTGGGGCTTGGACACCAGGATTCCCAGCAGCAGCGTCACCCAACTGAAACACCATGCCGACACCAGCAGGATCACGATTCCGAGCAGGAAGTTCCCCATGCCGTCGTTGAACCGCCAGCCGACGATGAAGCCGGCAATCATCATCACGATGGTGGAGCAGGCGGCCACGATGAGGTCGGAGAGCGTACGGGCCACCAGGATCGCGCTGGGAGCCATGGGCAGGGTGCGGAACCGGTCGATGATCCCCTCCTTCAAGTCCTCAGCCATGTACAGCCCGGAGATCAATGCCCCGAACACAATCGTCTGGCCGAAGATGCCGGCGATCAGGTAATTCGTGTAGTCACCGCCTTGCACTTGCACGGCGCCGCCGTAGACCTGGGTGAACAGCAGCACGAACATGACCGGCTGCATCACGGAGAAGCCTATGATCTCGGGACTGCGCCGCAGCTGTAGCAGGTTGCGCACCAGAACAGCGTGGACGTCGCTCAGCCAGGAGACGAGGCGGCCGCGCTCCAGGGGCTGAATCGTGCTCATGCCGCCACCTCCTTAGCCCCATGACCGGTCAGGGTCAGGAAGACATCGTCCAGGGTGGGGCGCCGGATCCCGGCGTCGTGCAGCTCGATGCCCTCGTTCCTCAAAGCCGCCAGCACGGCCACCAGGGCGCTGGTGGGATCTGCGGCCTGCGCGGTCACGGTGCGGCCGGCCACCGACACCTCCCCTGTGGCCTGCAAGGCGACCACCGACCGGGCGCGGTCCACGTCGGTCTCATCGACCAGCGTCAGTTCGATGCGCTGGCCGCCCACCGACGCCTTCAGCTCGTCGGCGGTGCCCTCGGCGATGACGCGGCCGTGGTCGATCACCGAGATGGCATCAGCCAGCTGGTCAGCTTCCTCAAGGTATTGGGTGGTCAGCAGCAGCGTCGTGCCCTCGCTGACGCGCCGGCGGATGATCTCCCAGAGCCCGATCCGGGCCTGCGGGTCGAGGCCAGTGGTCGGCTCATCGAGGAACAGCACCGGCGGATTGACCACGAGCGCCCCGGCCAGGTCGACACGGCGGCGCATCCCTCCCGAGAAGCCCTGCAACGGCCGGTCGGCGGCATCGGTCAGGTCGAAGGCCTCCAGCAGCTCCTCGGCCCGCTGCTTGGCCTGGCGGGTGCCCAACTGGTAAAGACGCCCGACGAGGATGAGGTTCTCCCGGGCCGTCAGCACCTCGTCGACAGCCGCGTACTGGCCGGAGGCGCCGATCAAGGGCCGCACCCCCGCGGGGTTGGCGAGCACGTCGATCCCGGCGACGCTGGCGCTCCCGGAGTCCGGGCGCAGCAGGGTGGTCAGCACTTTCACGCTGGTGGTCTTACCGGCACCGTTGGGTCCCAGCAGCGCCCGGACGGTGCCCTGCCCGGCCGAGAGGCTGAGCCCGTCGAGCGCATGCACCGGGCCTGCCTTGGTTTGATACGTTTTACGCAATTCCTGCGCCGTGATGAAGGTCATGATTCCCTTTCTCGTGGGTTGGAAGAGGCCGGGAGCCGCTGCAACGGCTCCTGGCCCGGAAGTGCCGTGTCCCCCGCATTCCATGGGACACGGCACTTTTGCCTATGTGTGTTCCGCCGTGGTGTCGCCGATGAGCCGCCGCAGCGCCTCCTCGACCTCCTCACGAGGGGTGACCGTCCCCTGGCCCTGTACAGCGGCCAGAAACATGACCCCGTAGAAGTAGGCGAGCACGGCCTGGACGGTCCTTTCAGGAATGCCTCGCGATATCTGCTTCAGCAGATCGGCATCAGTCGGGATGATGAACCGCCGCATTTTGAGATGGGTCGACTGGAGCAGGGCGAAGGACAGCTCATTGCGGATCCGCACCGGGTCAGCGAGCGCTTCCATCACCATGTCCACCAGCACCCCCACCGGATCCTCAGCTTGTTCGAGCGCAGATCCAAACTCGTTCATCAGCTCCTCACGCTCTGACTCCAAGCCAGCCAGCGCCTCCGCCAGCATGTCGGTCAGGGACCTGAAGTAGTGCGTGGTGGAGCCCAGCGGAACCTGGGCGCGTTCCGCCACCTTCCGGTGGGTGACGGCGGCGACCCCGATTTCCCTGATCAGCTCCCCGGCGGCCTGCAGGATCTTGTTCCTGCGCCCCTCGGGATCCCTCGCTCGTTTCGTCACACGAGTAATGTACATTCGTACATGTACATGTGTACATTATCGGCGTGTCGCGGGATACCACCGGTGCGCTGGACCCTGAATCCCAGGCTCTCAGACCCCGGACAGCGATGCGCAGTACAGCACCTCGTGACGACGCTCCCCCAAGTGCGACTCCACGAGGGCCACCTCGGAGACGGTGAACGCCGCTGAGACGTAGGTGTCGAGGGCCTGGACGAGGCGGCCGGCCTGCTGGGCACGGCCGGCCCGGGCCACGGTCAGGTGGGGTGTGAAGCCCGCCCCGTCGGGGCTGCCGCCGTGGTGGGTCACGAGTGCCCGCAGCTGCTGCGACCACTCCCCCAGCCTCGCCGCGGCCTCACCCGGCACGCCGAGGTAGAGGACCTTGGCGCGCTCGGGGCTGCGGAAGGCCCCGGCTCCGGCAACCGTCATGGTCAGTGGTGCGCGGCGCTGGGCCCACGCGTCGAGGCCCTGGATGAGCTCCTCGGTGCGCTGGTCCGGGTAGTCGGCCATGAACGCCAGGGTGACGTGGTAGCTGCCGGGCCGGGTCCAGCGCCACGGCGACCTCTGGGAGGCAGTCCGGCGCGGCTCCAGGAAGCGCTCGATACCGGCGATCACATCGGCAGGCGGGATCACAGCGAGGAAACAGCGCATCATGCGATCCTACGGCCGGGCTCCTGACCGGCCGCGCCATGTCCTGGCCGGCCCCCTCAGCCCGGCAACCCGAGGTGCTCCCGCAGGGTGCCGCCCTGGTAGCCGTCCCGGAAAAGCCCACGCTGTCTGAGCAGCGGAACCACCTGGTCCAGGAATAGGTCTATGGACTTGCGCGACCCGCCCGGCAGGGCGATGAACCCGTCGATGGCCCCGGCCGCTGCCCGGGCCTCGATGGCATCGGCCGCATCCGCCGGGGTGCCGATGACACTCCAATGCAAGGGTGTGTCCACCTCGCTGGCCTCGGCCAGGTCCTGGGCCTCCCCGCGGGTGGCCGCCAGAACCAGGTTGAGCCCGGGCAGGAAACGGATGCCGCCGGCATCACGTCCCGCGGCAACCGCGGCCTCGCGGAGGGCGGTCCGCTGCTCTCGGGCCGCCTCCAGCTCCGGGGTCGCGCCGAAGACCGCATCAGCCACGGACCCAGCGAAGGCGATCCCGGATGGCGACGCCCCAGCCTGCAGCAGGGGCAACCGCCCTGCGGGATGGGCTGGCAGCGCCATCGGCCCGGCAATCTGGAAGTGCTCGCCCTCGAAGTCAATGGACCGCACTCGCGTGGCGTCGGCGAAGACCCCGGAGGCACGGTCGGCGACGAAAGCCTCGGCGGGGAACGAGTCCCAGAGGCTAGTCACCACGCTGACGAACTCCGCGGCGCGCGCGTATCGCTCAGCGGAGCCGGGCGGGTTGGCGAGACCGTAGTTCTCCTCACCGCCGAGGGCGGTGACCACGTTCCAACCCGCACGGCCGCCGCTGATCTGCTGCAGGGAAGCCAGGCTCCGCGCCACGGGGAACGGGTGCGCATAGACCGTCTGGATCGTCGGCACCAGGCCGATCCGCGTCGTGGTTGCGGCCAGAGCGGCAACCAGGGTGTACGAGTCGAGGGTGGCGAAACCGGGAGCCTTGTCGATGGTCTCCAGCCTGAGATAGCCGGCCTCGGGGCAGAAGAGGAAGTCGAGTGCCGCCTCCTCGGCCTGGCGCGCGAGTTCACGGTAGGGGGCGAGGGTGAACATCTCCTCGACGCGGCTGTCGTCGCGTCGCCAGGCTCCCTGGCGCAGCCAGGTGGGGGAAAGTGCGATTCCTATGTTCAGGGTCATGTCGGTCCTTCCGGGTTGGGAGTTCTCGTGGGTGATGGCCTGACCCCTCCGATCGGTGTCACCTGGGGTGATCCGGTCACGGGGTCGGGGTGTATGACGCAGGACAGCCCGAAGACCTCCTCGACGAGTCCAGGGGTGACCACCTGTCCCGGTGGCCCCTGCGCGACGATCCCGCCGTCGCGCAGGGCCACCAGGTGGGTTGCGAAGCGTGCGGCCTGGTTGAGGTCGTGGAGCACCGCCACCAGGCAGCGGCCCCGGCGGTTGAGGTCGACCATCAGTTCCATCAGCTCTATCTGGTGGCGGATGTCGAGAAAGGTGGTGGGCTCGTCCAGCAGCAGGATGGGGGTGTCCTGGGCGAGCGCCATGGCGATCCATACGCGCTGCCGCTGGCCGCCCGACAGCTCATCGACCCGCCGGGTGGCCAGGCCGGTGACGCCCGCGTCCCGCATGGCGCAGGTAACCAGCTCCTCGTCGCGCCAGGTCCATCGCCGGGCGAATCCCTGGTGCGGGAACCGGCCCCGGGCCACCAGCTCGGAGACGGTGATGCCGTCGGGGGCGATCGAGCTCTGCGGCAGGATGCCGATCTGCCTGGCGACCTGCCGGGTGGGGCATGCTTGAATGTCGCGGCCGTCGAGGATCACCTGCCCGGCGGATGGCCTGATGAGCCGGGCCAGGGCTTTCAGCAGCGTGGACTTGCCGCAGCCGTTCGGGCCCACCACCGCGGTGAACTCCCCGTCGAGGACCTCCAGGTCGAGGCCGGTGGAGATGACGTGGCTGCCGTAGCGGAGCTCGACCCCCGTCGCCTGCAGCCGGCTGTCAGCTGTCATGCCGTTCGTCTCCCCTCATGCAGCAGGAGGTAGATCAGGTATAGGCCACCGGCGCAGACAGTGATCAACCCCGCAGGGATGGGGCGGTTGCTGGCGCTGGCAGCCACGGAGCAGAGCTGGGCGGCGGCAAGCAACACCGCCCCCGTCGCTGCCGCCCCGGTGACGGAGATCCCGGGGGTCCTCATGAGCCTCCGGGCGATCTGCGGGGCGGCCAGGGCCACGAAGCCAATGGGGCCGGCCGCCGCGGTCACCACGGCGGAGCACGCCACCCCCACGAAGACGAGCAGCAGCCGGCGGGACTCCAGGGGCAGTCCGAGCGCACTGGCAGCCTGCTCCCCCAGCTCGATGATCCCAAGCGACGGCGCCAGCAAAATCACGGACGCCAGCAGAGCGACCGCGAGTCCCAGCCACATCGGAAGCGTCGCAGGATCCACCCGCGCCAGGGTCCCGGCCCCCCAGAAGCCGACCAGCATGGCGTCCTCGACACGGGCCCGGGTGATCAGGTAAGCATTCACCGCACCCAGCGCCGCGGAGACCGCCAGGCCGGCCACGACGAGCCGGAATCCCCTTCTGCCGCGGCCAGAGAGCAGATGGACGATGAGGGCGGTCAGCAGTCCCCCGCCCACCGCCGCAGCGGCGATGACGCCATGGGCGCGTGCTCCGAACAGGAGCATCGCCATCACGACCGCGGTGTAGGCCCCCGCGTCGAAGCCGATGACATCCGGCGATCCCAGCGGGTTGTGGGTCAGCACCTGGAAGACCGCGCCACCGGTCCCGAGCAAGGCCCCGAAGAACACCGCCGAGACCGCCGCGGGAAGACGCCACTCAAGCACGATCACGCGGGCGAACGTCTGCTGGCCGGACAGGGCCTCGAAGACCTGGCCGAGGGTCAGCGGATAGTCGCCGATGAGCAGGCAGGCTCCCGCCAGCGCCACCGCCAGCAGGACCAGGAGGATCTGCAGCACTGCCGGCCGCACCGCAATGCGGACGCCGAAGCGGGTGCCGCGCAGGCGCAGCATGTGGTGTGCGAAAGTCACCTGCTCCGTCACGGGTTTGCCTTCCATGCCTGCGTCACGAGCAGCGGCGCTCCGATGACGGCGGTGAGGATGCCGACCTCGATCTCCCCGGGCGCGGCGATCACACGACCCAGCGAGTCAGCCATCAGCACGAGGGCCGGAGCGGCCAGGAGAGAGCCGGTGAGAATCAGCCGCTGATCAGGTCCGAGGCTCCAGCGCACCACGTGCGGGATCATCAGCCCGATGAAGGCCAGGCCACCCGTGATCGCCGTGGCAGAGCCGGCTAGCAGTGTGATGGCGATCACAGCGCCAAGCCGGGTCCTGCTGGCCCTGACCCCCAGCCCGGAGGCGACGTCGTCGCCCAGGGCCATGGCGTCCAGCGAGCGCGCCAGGGCGAAGGCGAGGACACAACCCACTGCCATGGCAGGCAGCACCGGGATGAGCTCGTCGAGACGGGTGCGGGCGATCGAGCCCACTCCCCAGGTGCGGACCGCCTCGAACGTGTCGGGATCCAGCAGCGACAGGAACCGGTTCACCCCATTCAGCAACGCCGCCATGGCCACGCCCCCGAGCAGAAGCTGGACGGGGTTGACGGGCCCACGGCCCGCGGCGCCGATCGCGAGGACCAGGGCCGTGGCGCCCAGGGCCCCGGCGAAGGCCCACCACTGATAGCCGGCCACGCCGGTGAGACCGGTGAGCCCGGCCCCCACGGTCACGGCGACCCCGGCCCCGGCATTCACCCCGAGGATGCCCGGGTCCGCGAGGGGGTTGCGGGTCAGGGCCTGCATGAGTGCTCCCGCGACGCCGTACGCCGCCCCGACCGCCAGCCCGACGAGGGTGCGGGGAATCCGCATGTCCCAGACGATCGCCGTGGCCAGGTCAGAACCGGGGGCGACGAGGGCCTGCCACCACTCGGGCAGGCTGAGGAACCTCGCGCCCGTCATGACGCTGAGCGCCACGGAGACGCACAGGACGGCGGCGAATCCCGCCACGACGGGGACTGGGTGACGGAGAACATGCAGGCTCCCGCGCACAAGAACCGGCTGAGCCATGCCGGCCCCACTCACCGGGACCGGGACTGTCTAGGAGCGCTCAGGCTCATTCGATGACCTCGGCGATCTTGGGGACCAGGATGTCGAGCGCGACCTTGGTGCCCAGCGGGCCTGCGGTGGACATCGCCCAGCCTGCGGGGGATGTGTTCTCGGTGATCACCGTGCGCCCGCTCTTCCAGGCCTCAAGCCCCTGGAAGACCGCGGAGTCGGTCAGACCGGGAATGGCCTCCGGGCTGACTGCCGTCTCCTTCTCGCTGCCGGCGACGATCAGCACGTCCGCGTCGATAGAGCCCATGAGCTCGGGACTGACGGTCTGGGTCTCCGAGAAGGACCCCGCCTGCGGAGCCTGCGTGAACCCGATCGAGGTGAACACCTCCTCGATGATCGACCCGGGCAGGCTCTGATAGCTGAGGCCACGCTGGGTGCCGAACCACACGGTGTAGCTGAGGCTCTTGCCCTCGAATCCCGGGTGCGCCTGCCGGGTCCCGGTGATGTAGGCGTCGTAGTCGCTGATCACCTTCTCGGCCGCGGCCGGCAGGTCGAGGGCGTTGCCGAGGATGCGGATGTTGTCCTTCCAGGGATTGCTGAAGTATCCGGTCCACGGCTTGTCGCTGGTAATCACCGGAGCGATCTCAGAGAGCTTCGCGAAGGAGTTGGTGAGGTCGTAGCCGAAGGCGACGATCACATCGGGCTTGGCTGCGGCAATGGACTCATAGGGGTATTGGTCCCAGCTCTCGGTCTCGAAGACCAGCTCGATGCGCCCCGCCGCGGCCTCGGCGAGCCATGGAGCCTTCTTGTAGCCAAGGCCATTCGTGGTGACGGGGACACCACCCATGGCCAACAGGAGCTCCGTGTCCACGGCGTTTGCCCCGACGGTGGCCACGCGGGTTGGTCGCTGTGTGATGACCGACTCGCCGTAGGGCGAGGTGAGTGTGAGCGGGTATCCGGTCTGTCCCTCGGCCGCTGGAAGCAGGGTGGCCTCACCCGAGGTGGCCGGAGCACTCGGTTCACTACCTGGCGTGGCGGTGCAGGAGACAACCATCACGGCGGACAGGACCAGCAGCAGGACGCTGCCGAGCTGAGCCAGCAGAGGAGATCTGGAGGACATGTGGAAGACACCTTCGTTCGGGGACTGCGTCGTCCTGAGCAGTCCAGCGGCCGGTGGAAAAGATTTATGTTAGTTAGCCTAACTTAATTGGGGCCTGTGGGCTAGGGCATCTCAGGCGGGCACCCCGCCAGGCCACACCACTCACCGGGAAACGCCAGAATGGGGGCATGGTCTCACCTGGACGCCCCCGCCTCATCACCACCGACCGCATCGTCGATGCCGGCAGGCGGATCACACTCCCCCAGCTGTCGATCCGTGGAGTGGCACGAGAGCTCGGCGTCAGCGAGATGTCGATCTACCGGGTCGCCGGCGACCTCGAGGGGCTGAGAGCCATGGTGGCCGAGGGCATCGTCGCCGGGCACACTTTTCCCGAACCGACTGCCGGGAATCCAGAGGATGCGCTGGTGGAGCTGGGGCATGCGCTGCGTGACTTCGTCATCGTCAACCCCGGGATCGGCCAGCACCTCACCCGGCTCTCCGCTCCCCGGCATGACTTCACGATCAGGCTCGCGGAGGAACAGCAGGCCGCCTTCGCATCGCGTTTCGGCTACCCCCCGGCCCAGGCGAGTCTCCTGGTATCCACCGTCGCAGAGCACGCGGTGGCGCTCGGCGAGATCAATCCGCTGTCCCACGACGGCCAGGATCAGGACCTCTCGCTGCCTGAGCACGCGCCGACTGTCCGCGCCGGTGCCGAGACCATCGCCTCCCTGACTGCGAGGGAGCGTTTCGACTGGTCGATCCGGGCCACCGCGCGAGGCGCCATATCGCTGCTGGATGACCGGGAGCGCAGGCCGTGAGGCCACCCCTGGTATCTCCCGCCCACTCCCAGACCTGGCATCCGTATGCCATGACAGCGGCTTCAGAGCCCCCGGTCCGGGGCTCTCTCAGCCTTCCGGTTCCTCCCGGGACTCCTCGGCGGCGATCTGCTCGTGATGCCGCACCACCTCGCGGACTATGAACGTGATGAACTTCTCCGCGAGTTCAGGATCCAGCTCGGACTCGATGGCGAGTGCCCGCAGCCGCCGGATCTGTTGAGCCTCACGCTCCGGGTCCGCCGGTGGTAGCGCGGCTGCGGCCTTCAGCCTGCCCACCTCCTGGGTGACCTTGAAACGTTCGGCCAGCAGATGGACGAGCATCGAGTCCATGTTGTCGATGCTGCCTCGCAGCCTCGATAGCTCCCGGCGGGCGTCGGCGGCGTCCATCAGTGCACCATGACGTCGATGCGCTGGAACGACTTGATGTCGGTGTAGCCCGTGAAGGCCATGGCCTTGCGCAACCCACCTACGAGGTTCATGGTGCCGTCGGGCAGATGAGAGGGGCCATTGACGACCTCCGCCAGGGAGCCGACCTGCTCGAAGAACACCCGCTCGCCACGCGGCAGGGTCGCGTGCCAGGCCTCCGGCCCCCAGTGCCAGCCGCGCCCTGGGGCCTCCGTGGCCCGCGCCAGCGGGGAACCGACCATCACCGCGTCGGCTCCGCAGGCGATGGCCTTCGCGATGTCCCCGGACCGCCCAACCGCCCCATCGGCGATCAGATGCACGTACCGCCCGCCCGACTCCTCCAGGTAGTCGCGGCGCGCCTCCGCGACATCCGCGACGGCGGAGGCCATCGGCACCTCGATCCCCAGCACCGAGGCCGTGGTGTGGGTGGCCCCGCCGCCGAAACCGACCAGCACTCCCGCCGCGCCAGCCCGCATTAGGTGCAGAGCCATCCGATAGGTGGCGCAGCCCCCCACCAGAACAGGCACATCGAACCGGTAGATGAACTCCTTCAGGTTGAGGGTGTCCTCGGTCTCGTCGACATGCTCAGCGGAGACCGTGGTGCCGCGGATGACGAAGAAATCCACCCCGGCCCGCTCGATCACATCCGCGAACTGCTGGGTGCGGGCAGGCGACAGGGCCCCAGCGACGGGGACTCCGGCAGCACGGATCTCAGCGAGCCGGGCCTCGATCAGCTCCGCCTTGATGGGCTCGGAGTACAGCTGCTGCATGCGCCGCGTCGCGGTCACCTGGTCCGCCGGCTCGGTCAGCTGCTCATAGGCAGGCGACGGATCCTCGTACCGGGTCCACAGCCCCTCCAGGTTGAGCACTCCCAGGCCGCCCAGACGCCCCATCTCGATGGCGGTCGCGGGCGACATCACCGAGTCCATCGGGGCAGCCACTATCGGCGTGTCGAAGGTCACCGCATCGATGCGCCAGCGCAGATCCACCTCCGATTCGGACCGGGTACGCCGGGCGGGTGCGATGGCGACGTCGTCGAAGGAGTATCCGTGGGTGGCGTTCTTGGAATGGCCGAGTTCATACATTGGTTTTCCTGTCAGCGGGACCAGTAGTTGGGGGCCTCAGCGGTGAGCTGGATGTCATGCGGATGTGATTCTCGCAGACCCGCCGCCGTGATCCGCACGAAACGGCCGCGTTCCTGCAGCTCCTCGACGGTGCGGGCGCCGGAGTAGAACATCGACTGCCTGAGCCCGCCGACCAGCTGGTAGGCGACGGCGGACAGGGGTCCCCGGTAGGCCACCTGCCCCTCGATGCCCTCGGGGACGAGCTTGTCGTCGCTGGCCACGTCACCCTGGAAGTAGCGGTCCTTGGAGTAGGAGGCCTTGCGGCCGCGCGCGGCCATCGCGCCGAGGGATCCCATCCCCCGGTAGGTTTTGAACTGCTTGCCATTGATGAACACCAAGTCGCCGGGGCTCTCCTCGCAACCGGCCAGCAGCGATCCGAGCATCACCGAATTGGCACCCGCGACGATGGCCTTCGCGATGTCACCGGAGTACTGGAGGCCACCGTCGCCGATCACGGGCACGCCATGGGGCCGGGCGGCCCGGGCGGCGTCGTGGATGGCGGTCACCTGCGGCACGCCAACCCCGGCGACCACCCGGGTGGTGCAGATCGACCCCGGCCCGACCCCGACCTTGACGCCGTCGGCACCCGCCTCGACGAGCGCGCGGGCGCCCGCATAGGTGGCGACGTTGCCGCCGATGACATCCACCCCGGCGGCGGCCGGGTCGGCCTTGATGCGCCGGATCATGTCGACCACTCCCCGGGAATGCCCGTGGGCGGTGTCCACGATCACGCAGTCCACCCCCTGCTCGACCAGCGCCATGGCCCGCTCCCAGGCGTCACCGAAGAAACCGACTGCCGCGCCCACCCGGAGCCGGCCGGCGTCGTCCTTGGCGGCGTTGGGGTACTTGTCGGCCTTGACGAAGTCCTTGAGGGTGATCAGGCCCTTGAGACGGCCCCACGAGTCGACTATGGGCAGCTTCTCGATCTTGTTCTTCGCCAGCAGCGCCAGGGCCTCATCGTTGGAGATGCCGACGGGGGCCGTGACCAGGGGCATCCTCGTCATCACCTCATGGACAGGACGGGTCGCATCGTCCTCGAAACGCAGGTCGCGATTGGTGATGATGCCGAGCAGCATCCCGTCGTCATCAACGACCGGCAGGCCCGAGATGCGGTACTGGGAACAGGCCTCGTCCACCTCTCGCAGGCTGGCATCAGGGCCGATGGTCACAGGCTGGGTGACCATGCCCGCCTCCGACCGCTTCACCTGGTCCACCATGTGCGCCTGGGCATCTGTGGAGAGGTTCCGGTGCAGGATCCCGATGCCGCCCTCGCGCGCCATGGCGATGGCCATACGAGACTCGGTGACGGTGTCCATCGCAGCCGACGACAGGGGGATGTTCAGGCGGATGTTGCGGCTGAACCAGGTTGAGGTCTGGGCCTGAGAGGGGATGACATCCGACTCGTTGGGCTGAAGCAGCACATCGTCGAAGGTCAGCCCCAGCGCCTCGAAAGGTGCGGGTACGCCCGAGGGGGTCAGATTCGCCACGAGATTGTTCCTCCCAAGTTGATCAGGCGCCGATTCTATCGCTGCCCACTCCTGGCACCCCGGCCCCTGGGAACGTGCCAGCCGTACCTCAGAGCCACGACGCGAATAGCCACGATCAGGCCCGCGGTACCGAGCATGCCGGCGCTCCCGGCCCACCCCGCCAGGGAGAGCCCGACGATCAGGGCGCCACCCAGCAGAGCCGGGACAACGTACAGTGGGGAACGCCACCTGAAGACAATCGGCACCTCCCGGGCCAGGATGTCACGGAGAATGCCGCCACCCACCCCGGTGATCACACCGACCACGACAGCCGAGGCCGGATGCAGCCCGAAGGCCAGACCCTTCAAGGCGCCGTCAACGGTGAACATACCAAGACCGACGGCGTCGCACAGCAGCAGCGGGATCCTGAGCCTCTCCCAAGTGCGCACCAGGACCATCACGACCAGCGCTGCGAGCACGGATAGGGCCAGCATCCACAGATCCACCAGGGCGGCCACCGGGATGGCCCCGATCAAGACGTCCCGGATCATGCCGCCCCCAACCGCGGTACAGCACGCGAGGGTGATGATGCCGACCGCATCCATCTCCCGCCGTTTGGCCTCAAGCGCCCCCGAGGCGGCGAAGGCGATCACTCCCGTGGCTGACAGCCCCAGCCGGGCCAGCATCTCCAGGTCCCAAACCACGGTTGACAAGTCTAGGGACCCGGATCTCAGACACATCGGATTTCCATCTGGTGGAAGAAACCGGGGTGTAGGCTCCCCGCGGGGGGAGTTGCCCACGATGCAAATTCCTGAACGAGGAGGCCAGATGGCCCAGCACACCGAAACCGTGATCGCCGCCCGTGATGCCGCTTTCGCCGCCCTGGCCGGCGGCTTCCGGCTCGTCGACCTGAGCGACGCCCTCGGCCCCGAGACCATCCTGTGGCCCGGAGCCCCTGCCCTGGAGGTCCTTGAGGCCGTGACCCACGACGCGCACGGCTACCACGCCCGCGTCTTCACCACCTTCGAGCACGCCGGGACGCATTTCGACGCGCCCGAGCACTTCGTGCCGGGCGGAGCGGACACCGCGAGCATCCCGATCGACGACCTAGTGGTGCCAGCTGTGATCATCGACATCACCAAGAAGGCAGCCACCGTCCCGAACGCGGTCGTGGAGCCCGGCGACGTGGAGACGTTCGAGGCACAGCACGGCCCCATCCCCTCCGGGACCGCGGTGCTGATGCGCTCCGGCTGGGCCCTGCGCAAGACCGACCCGCTGAGCTACGCGGGAAGCGAGGGCACCACCGGCCTGGCGTTCCCAGGCTTCGGCGTCGAGGCGGCCCGGCTGCTCGTAGAACGCGGAGTCGTGGGCCTGGGCGTCGACACCCTGGGCATCGACCCGGGTAACAAGCCGGACTTCCCAGTGCACCGCGATGTCTCGCATCCCGCCGGCCTGTGGCATCTAGAGAACCTGATCAACCTCGAACAGCTGCCGGAGACCGGCTCGGTCATCGCCGTCGGCGTCCCGCGGATCGTGGGCGGCACCGGGTTCCCCACCCGGGTGTTCGCCTTCGTGCCCCGGCAGTGAACCGACCCAGACAAGGACACCCATGGAATACACACCGACCCTTCCGCTCGTCGACGACGAGTCCGCCAGCCCGCGCGTCAAAGCCGTCTTCGACGACATCCGCGCCACCCGCCAGACCGACTTCATCAACAACTTCTGGCGGGCCCTGGCCAACGACCCCGCGAACCTGGAACGCACGTGGCAGGAGCTCAAGGAACTCATGGCTCCCGGCACCGAGCTGGATCCGATGATCAAGGAGCTGATCTACGTGGCGGTCTCCACCGTCAACAACTGCACCTACTGCGTGCGCTCGCACACCGCCGCTGCCCGGGCCAAGGGCGCCAGCGACGCCCAGATCGCCGAGCTGCAGTCGATCGTCGCCGCGGCCAACAAGACCAACCGGCTCGCGATCGGGCTCCAGGTTCCCGTCGACGAGGTTTTCGCCTAGAAAACCGGAGAGGACGTCATGGAGCTAGGCCTGAAAGACAGGCGCGCGATCGTCACCGGAGGTTCCAAGGGCCTCGGCTTCGCCATCGCGCAGGAACTCATCCGTGAGGGCGCCACGGTACGGATCTGCGCTCGCAACACCGAGGAGGTAGCAGCCGCCGTCGACAAGCTGGGTGAGCAGGCCGGTGGCCAAGCCGTTGATGTGCGTGACGCCAGTCAGCTGAGCACCTTCATGACCTGGGCTGCAGAGTCGATGGGGGGCATCGACATCCTGGTCAACAACGCCGGGGGCGCGCATCCCGGCTCGTTCGAGGCGCTCTCCGACGAGTCGCTGCTGGCTGACTTCAACATCAAGGTGCACTCGTGGTTCCGGGCCGTCAAGGCCGCCCTTCCCTGGCTGCGCCGGAGCCCCGCCCCGCGGGTGATCAACATCGGATCGGTGTACGCACGCATGCCCGATTTCCGTTTCTTCTCCACCACCGTCAACCGCGCGGCCGGCCTCAACCTGACCAAGGCCCTCGCGCAGGAGCTCGCAGGCGACCGCATCCTGGTCAATGCCGTGAACATCGGCTGCGTGGAGACACCGCAGTGGGCGAACATCCACCAGAAGCGGGCGCCCGAGAAGTCCGCAGACGAGTTCTTCGCGGAACTCGCCGCCGACGAGATCCCCCTCGCCCGTTTCGGGAAGCCGGAGGAGGTCTCGGGCATCGTGGCCTTCCTCGCCAGCGACCGGGCGAGCTACATCACGGGGGCCAGTATCGACGTCGCCGGCGGCATGGGCCGCTACGCCTGAAACAAGGAGAGACCAATGGCTGAATTCCGCCTGGAGACCGCCGTCCGCAGACCAGAGGCGGAGCGCAATGCGATCCTCGCCGCCCCCGGTTTCGGCTCGAACTTCAGCGACCACATGGTCGTGATCGACTGGGACCGGGAACGCGGCTGGCATGACCACCGCATCACCGGTTACGCCCCATTCACCCTCGACCCCGCCTCAGCGGTGTTCCACTACGCGCAGGAGGCGTTCGAGGGGCTGAAGGCCTATGCCCATGCGGACGGCTCGCTTTGGCGGTTCCGCGCCGAGGTCAACGCAGCCCGGTTCCAGCGGTCAGCTCGCCGGCTGGCGCTGCCGGAGCTCAGCACCGGCGATTTCCTGGCCGGCATCGACCGTCTCGTCGAGGTGGACCGGGACTGGGTGCCACGCGGGGCGGAGCAGAGCCTGTACCTGAGGCCATTCATGTTCGCCCACTCGGCTTTCCTGGCCGTGAAACCGTCGGCGACGGTCACCTACGCGGTGATCGCCAGCCCGTCCGGGGCGTACTTCGGCGGTTCGGGAGTGCAGCCGGTCAAGATCTGGTTCTCCCGCGAGTTCAGCAGGGCCGCCCCGGGGGGCACAGGGTTCGCCAAATGTGGCGGGAACTATGCGGCGTCGATGGTGGCGCAGCAGGAGGCGGAGGCCGCCGGCTGCAGCCAGGTGGCGTTCCTGGACGCGGTGGAGCGTCGCTACGTGGAGGAACTCGGCGGCATGAACCTGTTCGCCGTCACCGCCGATGGCCGGGTGATCACTCCCCAGCTGACCGACTCGATCCTGGAGGGCGTGACCCGCTCGGCGGTGCTGCGGCTCGCAGCCGACACCGGCCTGGCCGTGGAGGAGCGCCGCCTGCCCCAGGAGGAGCTCTACCAGGGCATCGATGACGGCAGCATCAGCGAGGTCTTCGCCTGCGGCACCGCCGCCATCATCACCCCAGTGGCTAGCTTCGCCGACCCTGACGGCGTCCACGTGGTGGCCGGCGGTGAGCCGGGAGCGACCACTCTCAGTCTGCGTGAGCAGCTCACCGAGATCCAGTACGGGCTGCGGCCGGATCCCTACGGTTGGATGCACCGCATCGTCTGAACGGCCAGTGACCTGGCCGAGGGCCCAGTCACATCTTGACCGCGCCCTCGGTCAGGCCACTCAGGAACTGGCGGCTGCCCGCTATGAAAACCAGCAGCAGCGGGGCGACGGCGATGAACGCCCCCATCATCACCAGCCCGTAGTCGGTGCCGTGGGCGGCCTGGAGCTGCGACAGCACCACCTGCAGCGTGAGCTGATTCGGGTTGTTCAGTACGATCAACGGCCAGAAGAAGTCGTTCCAGGACCCGATGAAGGTGAAGATCCCAAGGAACGCCAGGGCGGGACGTGCCGCGGGCAGGGCGACGTGCAGGTATTGCCGGAAGAAGCCGCAGCCGTCCATGGTGGCGGCCTCGATCAGCTCGGCATGCACGGCGTTGGTGAAGTACTGCCGGAGCCAGAAGATGCCGAAGGCATTCGCGAAAGCGGGAAACATCACCGCCTGCAGTTTGCCTACCCAGCCGATCTGGCTCATCACCAGGAAGAGCGGGATCGTGGAGAGCTGTCCCGGCAGCAGGAATGTGAACATGATGATGCCAAACAGGATCCCTCGTCCCCTGAAGGAGAATTTCGCGAAGGCGAAGGCCGCAATGGAGTCGAGGAAGAGCACCACGAAGGTGACCACCACCGCGACGATGAGGGTGTTCATCATGGCCGCCCACACATTCACGGTGCCCGTCACCTTCTGGAAGTTCTCCAAGAACCGGTCCCCGGGAACCAGCGGCGGCGGGAAGTCATAGATCGCGCTGGAGCGGTGGGTGGACAGCACGAACATCCAGTAGAACGGGAAAAATGCGATGAGGGCACCAGCTGCGAGGAAAAGATGCCTCATCAGCCCCCAGGGCCGGAAGGGACGCCGTCGCTGCTCACTCATGCGCTGCGCTCCCTCGTGGCGAAGAAGTTGATGATCGCGAACACCATCACTATCACGACGATTCCCCAGGCGATGGCGGCACCGTACCCGTAGCGATTTTCCTGGAAGGCCACCGAGTAGAAATACATGACCATCGTGAGCCCGGAGTTGCCGACTCCCCCACTGGCTGCGGCGCTGCCGGCCTTCGCGCTCGTCAGCACCTGCGACTCGGTGAACGACTGCAGCGACCCGATGGTCGACATGATCGTCACGAACATCACGATCGGGCGCAACAGCGGCAGGGTGATGTGGAAGAACTGCCGTACCGGGCCCGCGCCCTCCAGGGAGGCCGCCTCGTAGATCTCCCTGGGTATAGCCTGCAGGCCGGCCAGGATGATTAGGGCGTTGTAGCCGACGAAACTCCACGCCGACAGTGTCGAGATCGCGATCTTTATCCCCCATTCCGTCCTCAGCCACGGGATGCTGTCTGCCCCGATCGCATTCAGCAGGGCATTCGCGAGACCGAAGTTGCTGGAAAAGACCGAGCTGAACAGGATGCCCATCGCCACCATCGACGTCACGTTCGGCAACAGATAGGCCACCCGGTAGGTGTTAGAGAAGCGTTTCGTGCTGTTCAGCGCGAGGGCGACGAGCGTCGCGAGGGTGAGGCAGGGAATGGTAGACATCGCCCACAGGATCACCGTGTTGAAGAACGATTTCCAGAACAGCTTGTCGGTCAGCAGATAGTGGAAATTCTTGAATCCGATGAGCTGGAATTCCCCAAGTCCACTCCAGTTCGTGAACGAGATGAAGGCGGTGAACAGGATCGGAAGAGCCGAGAACAGCGCAAACAACAGGTAATACGGCGAGACGGCCGCATACAGCGGCCAAGCTCGCCGTCCCCGCACCCTCAGCGTGCCGAGTTCAGGAGCTTTCGTGCGGGTCCTACGGGACATCAGAGGGTCAGCCCATTCTGTTCGGCGAGCCGTTTCGCCTGCTCCACAGCGTCATTCCACGCTTGCTCGGGATCCTTCTGGCCCGTCTCGATCAGCTCCAGCTCCGCGCTGAACGGGCCGCTGACAGTGTTGTCGAACTTGTGTTCGTACAGCGGGCGCACGGTGGCGGCGGCAGCAGCGAACACCTCGCCACCCACCTGGCCGCCCAGGAATTCCGTCGGCTTGTGGAGTGCCTCCGACGTGAACGCCGCCGAGTTTGCGGGGAAGTTGCCCTTGTCCTCATACTCGATGATCTGGTTGTCGGCGTTGAGGATATGCATGATCACCTCGAAGGCCTTCGCCGCATCGGCTGTGCCTTTCGGGATGGTCAGGAAGGAGCCGCCATTGTTGGTGGCATCGCCGGGGTGAGCGCAGACGTGCCACTTGCCGGAGGTGTCGGGGGCGTCCACCATCAGGTCGGACAGATGCCACGATGCCCCGATGTCGGCCGGTAGCTTTCCGGAGGCCACCGCCGCCTGCGTGTCCGGGGTATCGGCCTTGGCCGCGGCGCTGATGCCCAGCGTGCGGGCCTTGACTGCGGTGTCCCAGGCGGAGCGGATGTGGTCCTCGGCTCCGATGAACTTCCCGGAGGAGTCGACAAAATTCTGTCCCGACTGCTTGACGGCCGTCTGGAACACGGTCTCCAGGCTCCGGATGAGGAAGGTCCCCGACTCCTTGGCGAGCATCTCGGTGCCGAGGCTGAAGTATTCGTCCCAGGTGCGGATGGCCGCCGCCAGCGCCTCGGGCTCGTGGGGCAGTCCCAGCCGCTCGAACACGTCGAACCGGTAGAACAGGGCGGTGGGACCGATGTCGATCGGGATGCCCAGCTGCCTGCCGTCGGCAGCCGTGGCCTGACTCCACTTCCAGTCCAGGAACTCGCCCTTCCGGTCCTGGGCGCCCAGGGTGTTGAGGTCGGTGAAAAAGTCTGGCTGAGAGACGAAGAAGGCGATGTCCTCGCCCTTGACGCCGGTGATCGACGGTAGCCCGGTGCCGGCCTGGAAGGTGGTGGTGAGTTTCTGCTTGAACTCGCCGCCGATGACGTCCTGGCGCAGCGACACGTCCGGGAAGACCTTCGCGACGGAGTCCAGGACCTTGGCGGAGAAGCCCTCAGGCCAGGTCCACAGCACCATCTGCGCACCACCTGAGCTGGCCGCATCGCCCGAACCGGCTGGAGCGGTTGAGCAGCCGCTCAAGAGAGCGGAAAGCGACGCGATACCGCCTAGGGCGATCACACCGCGTCGTGTGATTGGTTCGGTGAGCATTTCAGTCTCCTAGAGATGTGAACCTTGCCACGCCTACGTCATTGAGGCTTGCAAGCCCTCAGGCTAGGACGCACGCGAATGCATGTCAATGCGCGCTAAAGACTGTTGATGATCGAATTTGTTGCAGTCGCTCGGCTCGGAATTGTAGGTTTGTGACGTGATGAAAGAGGCTCGTCAGCGTGCTCTCCTGGGGCAGTTGCGCGAACATCAGGTGGCCAGCACGGCCGCCCTGTCCGATGCGCTCGGAGCCTCCGCCGCCACCGTGCGCAGGGACCTCGACGAGCTGAGCTCCCTGGGGCTGATCGTGCGGGTTTTCGGAGGTGCACGGCTGGCCTCCGAGGACCCTCTGGGCGAGAAGGTGGATGACCCCTTCGACGAGGTGCTCGCCCGCAACGACGCGGGCAAACAGGCGATAGCGAGGCTGGTCGCCCAGCGGATCACGCCAGGTAGCACAGTGTTCCTCGAATCCGGGACCACCACCTATCACGTGGCCACCGAGCTGCAAGCCGCCGAGCTGACCGTCGTGACCAACTCGCTTCGCATCGCGGACCTGCTGACCTCCGCATCCGGAGTCGAGCTGATCATGCTGGGGGGCCACATCAACCGCGAATACATGTCCACGCAGGGCACAGCAACCACCAGCGAGCTCGCCAACCTGCAGATCGATGTTGCGGTGCTCGGCTGCTCCGGGGTAGGGAGGCGGGCTGTGGTCCGCGACACCGACCCGCGGGGACGCGAGATCAAACGCGCCGCCTGCAAGCAGGCCTCCCTCGTCATCCTCGTCGCCGACCACGAGAAGTTCCCTGGGATCGGGGCCTATAACGCCATCGACATCGCCGATGTGGACCTGGTGGTCACCGATCTGCCGATACCCGGCTCATTCCCCAGCCTGCCAGCGGAGGTGCTGCACCCATGAAACTGACTCTCCTAGGCGGCGGCGGTTTCCGCGTCCCGCTGATGTTCCGCACCCTCCTGAGGGACGAGAGCGACCAGCGGGTCACCGAGCTTAGGCTGTGGGACACAGACGCGGAGCGGCTCGCGGTGATCCGCTCCATCCTGGGCGCGATGGCATCGGGGCATCCGAAGGCTCCCGTGGTCAGGGTGGCTGGGGACCTGGACGACGCCGTGGCCGGCGCTGATTTCGTCTTCAGCGCCATCCGGGCCGGCGGCACCGAGGGCCGGGCGACGGAGGAGACCATCGCCCACTGCTGCGGTGTCCTCGGCCAGGAGACCACTGGCTTCGGCGGCCTGGACTACGCGCTGCGGGGCATCCCCACTGCGGTGCACATCGCGGAACAGATCGCCCGGCTGGCCCCCGGCGCCCATCTGATCAACTTCACCAACCCAGCCGGGATCATCACCGAGGTGAGCGCCCAGATCCTCGGGGACAGGGTGATCGGCATCTGCGACTCCCCCGTGGGCCTGGCCCGCCGTGCCCTCAGCACGCTGGAGGGTGCCGGGCTCGTGCCGGCCGGCACCGCGTCCCAGGTGATCGCGGGTGATGACCGGGTGCGCCTGGACTACCTTGGCCTCAACCACCTGGGATGGCTGCAACGCCTGCTGGTCGACGGTGAGGACGTGCTGCCCCGGCTGCTGGAACGCCCCGGCCTGATCAGCTCCTTCGAGGAGGGACGCCTATTCGGCGCCGACTGGATCCGCCACCTGGGCTCGGTGCCCAACGAGTACCTGCACTACTACTACTTCGCCCGCGAGACCCGGGAAGCCGACGAGTCGGTGGAAGCCACCCGCGGCGTGTTCCTAGCGGCCCAGCAACGTGACTTCTACACACGCGCCGCCAGTCTGCCGGGTCCGCAGGCCTATGAACTGTGGGAGGCCACCCGGCTGCGGCGCGAGGAGACCTACATGGCCTCGAACCGCTTGGCCGCAGGCGGCGTCGAGCGCGATGAGGAGGACCTTGAGTCCGGCGGCTATGACCGGGTGGCGCTGGCGGTGATGAAGGCCATAGCGTTCGACGAGGTCACCGACCTGATCGTCAACTCCCGCAATGGCGGCCGGATACCGCAGCTGCCGCACGACGCCGTCATCGAGGCTCCGTGCCGGATCGGCGCCGCGGGGTTGACGCCACTGCCGGTCTCGCCGCTGCCGGAGCATGCCACCGGGCTGGTGCAGTCGGTGAAGTACGCGGAGCGTACCGCCATCCGGGCCGCTCGTGAGCACAGCCTGGAGCTGGCCGTCGCTGCCTTCGCCCATCACCCGCTGATCGACGGGGTCGGTGTGGCCAGGAAGCTGTTGGCGCGTTCCCGGGAGGAGTTCCCGGAGCTTGGGTACCTGAGCTGAGGCCGGTATGCACCACTTCGACTCCGTGATCCTGGAGCGTGCCGAACGGGTCAAGGACGACCGCGTACGCCCGCTGATCGACCGCACCGTGGGACACCTGGAGGTCGCGGCCTGGCAGGCACCGGGCGAGCCGGTGCCACCTGCGGAGGCCGCTGCGCAGTCCTTCTCCCCCATCCGCCTGCCGCATCGCTGGGGTGCGGCGTGGAGCACCTGGTGGTTCCGGCTGTCCGGGAAGGTCCCCACCACAGCCGACGGGCAGCGGCTGCGCCTGGCGGTGAACCTGGGGTTCGCTGACGCCTGGCCCGGCGGCCAGTGCGAGGGACTGCTGTTCGACTCCGGCCTGCAGGTGATCAAGGCCGTCAACTCCCGGAATCGTTCGGCGGTCATCACCGAGCAGGCTGTTCCGGGAACGCCGCTGGAATTCTTCGTGGAAGCCGCCGCGAATCCCGACCTATTCGCTCACGGATGCAGGCCGACTGTCCTCGGGGACCACCTGACGGCGCCGCGGGATCCGGTCTACGAGTTCCGCTCGGCCCAATTGCAGATCCGCGACGAGCAGCTGTGGGGCCTGTTCCACGATCTCGACGTGCTGTGGGACCTGGCACGGAACCTCCCGGAGAACAGCACCCGGCGCGCGGTGATCGTCAAGGGCCTGGAGCGGGCGCTCGACGTGCTGGACCTGCATGACGTGCCCGGCTCGGCGGGACGAGCACGCACAGCACTGGCCCCGGTCTTTGAGGCTCCGGCAATCGCGTCGGCGCTGAACGTGACGGCGATCGGGCATGCCCATATCGACTCGGCCTGGCTGTGGCCGGTGCGCGAGACCGTCCGGAAGGTGGCTCGCACCTTCTCGAATGTGGTTGCGCTCGCCGCCGAATACCCGGACTTCCGGTTCACCGCGACCAGCGCCCAACAGTATGCCTGGCTCCAGGAACGGCATCCGGAGGTCTTCGACCGCGTCAGGGCCGCCGTCGATGCCGGGCAGTGGTTCCCGTCGGGCGGCATGTGGGTGGAACCGGATGTAAACATGCCCGGCGGGGAGTCGCTGATCCGACAGTTCGCCCTCGGCACCAGGTACTTCCAGCGCGAGCTGGGAGTGCGCAGCCGCACGCTGTGGCTGCCCGACTCGTTTGGCTACCCGGCCAGCCTGCCACAGATCGCCGTCCAGTGCGGGATGAGGGGTTTCCTCACCCAGAAGCTGTCATGGAACCAGCACAACCGGCTTCCGCATTCCACGATGTGGTGGGAGGGCATCGACGGCACCCGGATTTTCACGCACTTCCCGCCGGTCGACTGCTACGACTCGGAGCTGACCTCGCAGGAGTATCTGCGGGCCGTCGACAACTACGCGGAGAAGGGGGTCGCAACACATCAGGTGATCCCGTTCGGGTATGGCGACGGCGGGGGCGGCCCGACGGCGGAGATGGTGGAGCGGGCCCGGCGCCTGGCCGATCTGGAGGGGGCACCGCGGGTGGCGATGGGCGATCCCGATGCGTTCTTCGAGGCGGCACGCGCCGAGTACGGGGCGGATGCGCCGGTCCACGCCGGTGAGCTCTACCTGGAGTTCCACCGCGGTGTCTTCACCTCGCAGCTGGAGATGAAGCAGGGCAACCGCCGCAGCGAGCATGCGCTGCGAGAAGCTGAGTTCCTGTGGGTCCTGGCGCTGCTGGCCGGCATCCCGCGGGAGCGTTTCCCCGCGGCCAGGCTGGAGCGGCTGTGGCAGATGGTGTTGCTGAACCAGTTCCACGACATCTTGCCGGGCAGCTCCATCGCGTGGGTGCACCGGGTGGCCCGCGAGGAGTACGCACAGATCCTTGCCGGGGTGCGGACCGTGGCTGATGAGGCCGTCGCCTCTCTGGGTGGCGGTGGCGAAGCGGTCCTGAATGCCCTGGGTCACGAGGTGACGCGGGTCACCGAGCTGGGCGATGGCCGGCTGGGCCTGGTAGCCGCCCCGCCACTGGCGGTCACCCCCCTTGCGCAGGCCTTGCGTGAGCCCACGGCCCCGGCAGTGGCATATCGCGAAGATGAGACGGTGGTGCTGGCCAATGCCCGGCTCCGCGCGGTGATCGACGCGGCGGGGAACATCAGCTCCCTGACTGACCTGGTGCGCGGCCGGGAGGTGTTGCTGCCCGGGACCGGCGGGATCCGGTTGCGCGCCTTCGAGGACGTCCCGAACGCGTTCGATGCCTGGGACCTCGAACGTCACCACCTGAACCCCGGCAATGAGCTGGCGGCACCGGACGCCGAGGCGATGGAGGTCGTAGCAGGAGGCGGGTTGCGCGCGGAGGTGCGGATCACGCGGGTCCTGGGCGCCTCCCGCCTCGTCCAGACCGTCTCCCTCGATGCCGATTCCCCACGGCTGGACTTCACGCTGCACGCCGACTGGCGGGAACGCGAGACCCTGCTGAAAGTGGCGTTCCCGCTAGCGGTGCGGGCCCGCGAGCACGCCGCCGAGGTGCAGTTCGGGCATGTGAGGCGGCCCGTCCACGAAAACACCAGCTGGGACTACGCCCGCTTCGAGGTGCCCGCCGGGCGCTGGCTGCTGGTGGAGGAACCCGGCTACGGACTCGCCGTCATCAATGACTCCAACCACGGCCATTCCGTTGCTCCGCTGCGCACCAGCCCACGGGGGCACGATGGAGCCGGCACGCAGGTGTCGCTGTCGCTGATGCGCGCCCCGGTGTTCCCGGATCCGCAAGCGGACCAGTCGGAGCGCACGGTCCAGTTCTCGCTGCTGCTCGACGCCGTCGTGGAATCCGCCACGCGGGCCGGGTATGAGCTGAACCTACCGCCACGCGTGGTGAATGCTCCCGCGCTCCAGCTGGCGACCCTGGAGGTCCCGGGCGCGCACATCGAGGCGGTGCTGCCCGCCGAGGACGGCTCCGGCGATGTGATCATGCGCCTCTACGAGGGGGCGGGGAGACCCGCCTCAGGCGTTCTGCGCCTGGCCTTCGACGCGGCCCGCGTCCGGGAGGTCGATCCGCTGGAGGATGACCTCTCCGAGGACCTGTGGCCGCCGCGCGTCGACGTCACCGGCACCCGGGAGGTGCCGGTCGCATTGACGGCATTCACGATCCTGACGCTGCGCATCACACCCGCTGGAGGACAGTCATGAAACTTCTGCTGATTGGCCTGGATGGGGTGCGGATCGATGTCGCCGTCCCCTCGGCGATACCCGCGAATCCCGCCTTCGCCGAACCCCACCACCCCGCCGACCCGCGGTTCGCCGCAGAGCCCGCACCGGCGGACCGTCCCGAGATGCTACAGGACCCCTCCCCCGCCGCGCCGACGCTGGCCCGGCTGATCAGGGGCGGCCTGATCGCGCCGGTGTGGATGACCCCGCCCACAGACTCCGGCCCTGGCTGGTCGAACCTGTTGACGGGCACCACCCATGAGGAGAACAACGTCTGGTGGAACGAGTTCGTCGGGCACAGGCTGGCTGAATGCCCCGACGTGCTGTCGCGGGTCTTCTTCGCCAACCCGAAAGCCCGCACCTATGCGGCTGCCACCTGGGAGGCGCTGCTCGGCAGTTTCGGCCCGGTGATCCAGCGTCGCATCGACCAGCAGCGCACCGGGCAGCACAAGGTGTTCATCCCGCGCGACTTCACACGTGGCTGCGTCAGCGCCGACCTGGAGGTGCGCAGCCACGCCTGCCAGGTGCTGAACCACGAGGGGCCGGACGCGGCCTTCGTCTACTTCGAGGGGGTCGACGAGGCCGGGCACCGGGACGGCGCGGCCTCCCCCGGGTACCGGAGCGCCATCGGCGAGGTGGACGAGCACGTCCGCGCCCTGGTGAAGGCCGTAGCGGAACGCCACGAGGCGCTGGACGAGCAGTGGCTGGTGACGGTCACCACCGACCACGGCCACAAACCAGAGGGCGGCCACGGCGAGGACGAGGTGGACGTGCGGCGCTCATTCCTGATCTTGCACAGCTTCGGCCGTCCGCTGGAGCTGCCGGTCCGGTTCCTGGCGGATGGGCTTCCGAAGGCCCTCTACAGTCACGAGGTGACGCCGCTGCTGCTGGAGCTGCTGGGTGTGACCGGCGGCGCGTGGCACCCGGAGCACGAGGTGGGTCTTACCATCGACATCCCGTCGGTGGGCCCGACGAGGAACTTGGCCTTCGAGTGGTGAGCTGGGGAGCTCCGGTCGGGAAACCCACCCAGCGGCCACTGCTGCTGCCCGGCTGGCTCCTTGAGGAGGTCCGGACGCGGGTCGCGCGGGCGACCGGGCACGAACGCGCGGCAGAGATAACCGCCCGGTTGCTGGCTGGCACCGCCACCACCACGATCGACCTGGGAGCTCCCGGCGAGGAGACCTGGGTCATCACCGGCGACATACCCGCCATGTGGTTGCGGGACTCCTGCCTGCAGCTGGCGCCTCTGCTACGCCTGGTCCCGGATTTCCCGAAGCTGGCCGGGGTGGCTGCCAGCCTGCTTAGACGCCACTGGCGGATGATCCTGACCGACCCCTACGCCAATGCCTTCAACCGGACGCCGGACGGCAACCGCTGGGACGAGGACCTACCACCCCAGGGGCCGTGGGTCTGGGAACGTAAGTGGGAACTCGACTCGCTGGCCTTCCCCCTCGACCTGGCAGCCCGCCTGGACGCACTCGGCTGCCGCAGCTGGCAGACCCCGGAATTCTGGGCAGCGCTGGAGGTCATCCTGGATGTCGCCGAGACCGAACAACATCATGAGGCGAAGAGCACCTATCGGTTCACGCGTCCCGGCGCCCCCGCCTCGGACACCCTGGTGCGCGAGGGCCGTGGCCCCCTCACCCGGGAGTGCGGGCTGGTGTTTCAAGCCTTCCGGCCCAGCGACGACGCCTGCCAGCTCGGCTTCAACATCCCCGGGAACGCGTTCTTCGCCAGCACCCTCGGTCACCTCGCGCCCCTGCTGGGCCGCAATCCCCTCAAGGCCCGGGTCCTGGACCTGGCCTCCAGCATCGAAGAGGGCATCGGCGCCCATGGGATGATCCGGCGCCCAGAACCCCACCTGGCCTATGAGGTCAACGGCATGGGCGGGCAGCTGTTCATGGACGACGCCAATCTGCCGTCCCTGCTCGGACTGCCCTACCTGGGGGTCATGGAGGCCGGCGGTCCCTTGTATCAGGCCACCCGTCGCCGGGTGCTATCAGAGGCGAACCCCCACTTCGTGACGGCCCCCCGGCTGCGTGGCGTCGGTTCCCCGCACACCCCGCCCGGTCACGTCTGGCCGATCGCGGTCGCCGTCGCCGGCCTGACCGCGATCGACCCGGCGGAGAAGTCAGCGGCGCTGCGCATGCTGATAGACAGCACCGGAGGCACCGGGTGGATGCATGAGAGCGTCGACGCCAGCGACCCGGCGCATTTCACCCGGCCCTGGTTCTCCTGGGCGAACGCGATGTTCTGCGAGCTGGCGCTGGACATCGCGTCCTATCCGCGTCCGGCCCTCAGCCAGCGATCTTGGATGAGAAACCCGTCACCAGGCTTCAAATCACATTATTGAAAACGATCTCATAGTCACAATTCAGCCGATATCTGGCACAACCTAGATATCTCTTTCACGCCATAAACGAGCGGGGCGCATTCACCCGAATGCGCCCCGCTCATTTTCACGATCGAATGACCCGATCAGGCAATCTTGAAGGTGCTGCTCTTGTCGAATCCTGTCGCGCCCGACCACGCCTCATGCTGCTCGATGGTCTCAGAGCGCTGCTGCTGCAGCTTCTGTCCCGCCTTAAGCTGGATTTCATTGTTGTCGATGACCATTTGCGACTTGCCCTGTGGCGAGCGATACATGTAGGCATTCTGAGCACCGATGAAACGATTCCCAGTGACCTTCAGGTCCATCGGCAGATCCTCGGCATAGGAAAGAAGATGCACACCACCCTCATCCTTGTTCGTGCGAGCCTCATATCCCCAGCCGACACCTGCATCGGAGCAGTCATTGCCGGTGAAGGAGCAGTCTTGGTACCCGGCACCCGACCCACGGTTGGAGCCAGTCGCCCACACCTCGAAGGACTGGCTGCAGCGCGTGATGTGATTGTTCTTGTAGTGCACGCTCTTCCAGCCCAGGAGATTGCCCTCCTGCGGCCCCTGCATGGTGGTTGCGACATCGAAGACATCCTCAATGGTATTGCCCTCTGCCAGCACATCGCTGTTGCCAATCCAGACCTGGATGCCATTCCCATAACGAATCCAGCCGCTTTTAAGCGGGGTGTAGCTGCCACCGATTTGGCGGATCTTATTGTTGAGGATCTTGATGCCAGAGCACTGCCCATGGATGCTCACCCCGTGGCCACCGGTACCGACCAGGTCGAGATCCTGAACCGTGACGTTGGATACCGAATAGGCATCAACGAGGTTTCCATCGACCGCGACCAGGATCTCACCGACCTCGGCAGGATTCTTCGGAGCTCGTACGGTCAGGGACTTCGAACTATGATCCGAGTAGAAATCCCAGTCGGACTTCAGCTCGCCCAGGGAACCCACCTTATTGAGGTGGTGCTCGCCATTGACCCACAGCTGGCCGACATTGCCTCGCTTGCTTTCATCCGACGAGGTATTGCCAGTGTAGTTATTGGTATCCCCCAGATTGATCTGCCACAGGTTGTTTCCGGCCGACTGCCAGGCATCGGCCTTATTGAGAATCTTGTACCCTAGGATCTGCGGAGCCTCGCCAGTGCCGTAAGCTCCAATGGTGAGGATACCATCACCGCCTTGAACATTCCTCAGCCTGAGGAATTCACCATAGAAACGCTGACCACGCTTGAAGAGAACGCTATCGCCATGGACAATCTGCCCTTTGACAAAGGCCTCATTGACCCGGTTGATGGACTGCCAGGGGGCACCTTCCGAGGTGCCATCGGCTTTATCATTACCGTCCTCTGCGACGTAATAGGTCTTGCCGCCAGCGGCGGAAGCTACGGAAACACCTCCTAGGAGTGAGACGGCAGGCAAGGCTGCGGCCGTGGCAAGAATACGGCGACGACTAATGGACATTCGAGGCTCCGCTCAGTAGAAGATATCTGCGGTGCTACCGGCAACGAAAGGCTCTCTGCCGGGCATTTATGCCAACTTATGAGAGCGCTCCCAGCAACTCAAGTCAACCGAATGGCCGACACCGCCGCGATACCTTTTCGCGAGACTTTCGCAGCATGACCAGTGGGGCGCGCTTCGGAGAACGCGCCCCACCAGGCCCACGATTCAGTTGTTGGATCCAGCGATCTTGAAGGTGCTGTTCTTGTCGAATCCAGTCGCGTCCGACCACGCCTCATGCTGTTCGATGGTCTCTTCCCGCTGCTCCTGCTTCTCCGGGGGACGCGGCTGCTGGAGACGCTGCCCCGCGGCCAGCTCGATCTCGTTGTTGTCGATGACCATCCGAGACTTACCCTCAGTCAGACGGTACATGTAGGCATTCTTAGCCCCAATGAACCGGTTCCCCGTGATGGATAGCTCCATGGGGAGCTCCTCGTTGTAAGCAAGCAGGTGCACACCGCCCTCGTCCTTGTTCGGACGGGCCTCGTAGCCCCAGCTGCCGATGCCCGCATCGGTGCAGTTGTTGCCGGTGAAGGAGCAGTTCACATACCCGGCGCCGGAGCTCAGGTTGTTCCCGCGTGACCACACCTCGAAGGACTGGCTGCAGCGTGTGATCCGATTGTTCTTCACGTGGACGTTCTTCCATCCGATGAAGTCGTTCTCCTGCTCGCCCTGAAGGGTGACAGCGACGTCGTAGACGTCATAGATGATGTTGCTCTCCACCATCACGTCGCTGCTGCCGATCCACATCTCGATGCCATTGCCGTAGCGCGTGTTGGGGACGCTGTAGCCGATCAGCTCGCTGCCGCCGATCTGGCGGACGCGGTTGTTGAAGATGCGGACCCCAGAGGCGCCCACCACCTGGATTCCATGGCCGCCACAACCAATCAGGTCGAGGCCCTGAATGGTGGTGTTCGACCTGGCCTGGAAGATGCGGCCGTCGACGGCGACACGGAGATCACCGTAGCCGGTCGGATTCTCTGGGATGCAGATGGTCAACACCTTGGTGGTCGAGTCCGAGTGGAAGTCCCAGTCGGCCTTGAGCTCGGCCACAGATGCCTTCTTATTGCCGTGCAGGTTGTTGTTCAGGCGTAGCAGGCCGACGTTGCCCCCACGTTCCTCCGTCGAGGAGGTGTTCCCGAAGTAGTTGTTGGCATCTCCCAGGTAGATCTGCCAGAGGTTCGCGCCGGCCTTCGACCAGGCCTCACGTTTGTTCAGCACCTTGTACCCCATGATCTGGGGGCGATCACCCTTGCCATAGGCGCCAAACGTCAGCCGCTCATCACCGGAGGGGTCCGGCAGACTGGGGAACTCCCCGTAGAAACGCTGACCACGCTGGAACAATATGGTGTCGCCATACGCGATATCCCCCTCGGCCATGGCCTTGTTGACCCGGTCGATGGATTTCCAGGGCGCGTCAGTGGAGGTGCCGGCAGCCTCATCGTTGCCATTCTCGGCAAGATAGAAGGTTCTGCGCGACCGCGCCGATGCAGCAGGTGCACCTGCCAGCAGGCTTACCGCGGGTAGCGCAACTGCAGTGGCCAGGATGCTGCGACGACTGATGGACATTCTGAGCTCCGCTCGGTAGGGAACATGCGGTCCGACCAGCGATGAAGATGATTCACCGTTGAGTCATTGACGTCAACTTATGAGAGCGCTTCCATTAGTCACAAGTCGTCCAATTGGATGACACTTACTTCTATTTTTCTACCAAAGGCTGTCGGAAGCTCCGTCGGCGCATGCACCCGAACCAGCGGCAAAATCCCTTGTGAAAACACATTGAGGGGGCTCCAGGATCACTGCCCTGGAGCCCCCTCAAAGAGGATTCAGCTCACTTGTCCTCTTCGTCTTCCTTCTTCTCCACCACGAGGGTCTCCGTGGTGAGCAGCAGGGAGGCGATGGATGCGGCATTGGCCAGCGCGGAACGGGTCACCTTTACCGGGTCGATGACGCCGGCCTCAATGAGGTTCTCGTACACACCGGTGCGGGCGTTGTACCCCTGACCCGGCTCCAGCCCCGCGACCTTGGAGGTGATCACGTAACCGGCCTCACCACCGTTCTCGGCGATCCAGCGCAGCGGCTCCACCACAGACTTGCGGACGATCGCGACACCGACCCGCTCGTCTCCAGCCAGGCCGAGATCGCCGTCGAGCACCTTGGCGGCGTGGATGAGGGCCGAGCCGCCACCGGCGACGATGCCCTCCTCGATGGCCGCGCGGGTGGCCGAGACGGCGTCCTCGATGCGGTGCTTCTTCTCCTTCAGCTCCACCTCGGTGGCGGCACCGACCTTGATGACGCACACGCCACCGGCGAGTTTCGCGACCCGCTCCTGGAGCTTCTCGCGATCCCAGTCGGAATCGGTGCGCTCGATCTCGGCGCGCAGCTGGGCGACGCGGCCCGCAACCTCGGACTGCTCACCAGCGCCGTCGACGATGGTGGTGGTGTCCTTGGTGACGACGATGCGACGGGCGCGGCCGAGGACCTCAAGGCCGACCTGGTCCAGTTTGAGACCCACCTCGGGGGCGACGACCTGGCCGCCGGTGAGGATGGCGATGTCCTCGAGCATGGCCTTGCGGCGGTCACCGAAGGCGGGGGCCTTGACGGCGACGGAGGTGAAGGTGCCACGGATCTTGTTGACGACCAGCGTGGACAGGGCCTCACCGTCGACGTCCTCGGCCACCACGAACAGGGTGCCCTTGGCGGCGATGACCTTCTCCAGCAGCGGGAGCAGGTCGTTCATGGAGGAGATCTTGCCGGAGTTGATGAGGATGTAGGGATCCTCCAGGACGGCCTCCATGCGGTCGGCGTCCGTGACGAAGTAGGGCGACAGGTAGCCCTTGTCGAACTGCATGCCCTCGGTGAACTCCAGCTCGGTGCCGAAGGTCTGGGACTCGTCGACGGTGATGACGCCGTCCTTGCCCACCTTGTCGAAGGCATCGGCGATCAGCTCACCGATCTGCTCATCCCGTGAGGAGATGGTGGCGACGTTCGCCATGTCGGCGGTGGTGTCGACCGCGCGGGCGTTCTCGTGCAGCCGCTCGACGACAGCCTCAACTGCCTTGTCGATACCGCGCTTGAGCCCGACGGGGTTGGCTCCGGAGGCAACAGCCCGCAGGCCCTCATGGACCAGGGCCTGAGCCAGCACCGTAGCGGTAGTGGTGCCGTCACCCGCCACATCGTTGGTCTTGGTGGCGACCTCCTTGGCCAGCTGAGCGCCGAGATCCTCGTACGGATCCTCCAGCTCAACCTCCTTGGCGACGGTCACGCCGTCGTTGGTGATGGTGGGGGCGCCCCACTTCTTGTCGAGAACCACGTAGCGGCCCTTGGGTCCGAGGGTCACCTTCACAGTGTTTGCGAGGATGTCGACGCCACGCTCCAGAGAGCGGCGGGCCTCCTCATCGAATTGCAGAATCTTAGCCATCTGTCACTTCCCGATTCAGCGGGTTACGACCGCGAGGATGTCGCGGGCGTTGAGCAGCAGGTAGTCAGTGCCGTCGTACTTGACCTCGGTGCCGCCGTACTTGCTGAAGACCACGACATCGCCCTCGGCGACGTCGAGCGGAACGCGGTTGCCCTTGTCATCAATGCGGCCGGGCCCGGTGGCCACGACGCGGCCCTCCTGCGGCTTCTCCTTGGCGGTGTCAGGGATGACCAGGCCGGAAGCGGTGGTCTGCTCGGCCTCGAGCGGCTGGACGAGGACGCGGTCCTCGAGCGGCTTGATCGTGGTTGCCACGACAAACCCCTTTCTGTAGTTGTCCGGCTGACGCCGGATTCAGTTCGGTGTCCGGTCCGGGCGTCGTCGCGGGTGCCACCCGGGTGGCACCCGGGCCTACCGAGTGCCAGAAAAAGGCTATACCCCCGTTAGCACTCAATCAAGCCGAGTGCCAAGAAAGTGTCGGATCCGAACACCTCACAGCGGGACCGCCTCCTCCAGCACCCGCTGCCTGAGGCCAGGGCGCAGCGTGCTTTCAGGAACCAGATCCACTTCGGCGTCCACGAGCTCGGCGATGCGCACCCCAGGCGCCCGGGAGTAAGAAGTCCGAGCGGCTGCTCCATCTCGAACAGCAGGTCAGCCCACCCGTTCGACCACGAAGGCCCTGGCTCCGGCGGCGGTCCGGGCCAGCAGCAGGGTCGCGGCCCCGTCGCCCCTCGGTTTCAGCTGTTTCCGCAGAACGGCGGGATCGACGTCGATGGCGCGGCGTTTGATCTCCAGCCGCCCGATGCGGTGCTGCCGGACCCAGCGCCTCAGGGTGGCGACGTCGTATTCGAGGACCTCGCGCACCTGATAGTCGGTCACGAAGGGGCTGGAGGCCGGGGCCTCAGAGGAGGCATAGGCCACCCCGGCGGCCAGCAGCCAGCCGCCTGGGACGGCCTCCGCGACGAGCCCGGCACGGATGACGGCATTGTCGGGTTCGTGAATGAACCCTCCCGGCGGGGCGACGGGCAGCGGCCCGGCGCCCCGCACCAGGATGTCGGGCTCGGTCTCTCCCCTGGGAAACACCACAGCCCTGGGGCCAGGCGGTGAAATGTTGCTGAGCATGACCTCGACCACATCTCCCCCCACCGAGACCCACGCGGCACCGGCGCCGTCAGGGATGAGCTGCTTCGGCAGGCCAGGGCCGAGCTTGGCGATGGCTGCCTGCTCCCCCGTCAGATGGCCTTCCACCAGCGGCCACGGCGGGGTGAGGTCGGCGACGTCCCAGGTCCGGCCCCGCGCGGTACGGCGGGCCGGGTCGAGGAAGATCCCACCCCACTCGGGAACCTGGACGTCCTCGGCGCGCCCCACGGTCACCTCTCCACCCCCGACCAAAGCCAGGTTGGCCCGGGCAAGGGCAGCGGTCACAGGATCCAATTCGACGGCATGAACGCCGAGGCCCGCCTCCGAGAGGGCCATCGCGTCAACCCCGATCCCACATCCCAGGTCCCAGACCTCGCTGACACCGGTATCGACGAACCGGGCGGCACGCCACCGGGCCACCACCCAGCGAGTCGCTTGTTCCAACCCATCGGGGGTGAAAAACATCTGTTCCGCCATCGGCAGTTTCCCCCGGGCCCGGCGCCTCAGGGCCACCTGGGTCAGAGCAGCAGCAGCCAGTTCCGACGGGAAACGCCGCCGCAGCCGCTCGGCTGCGCCGAGTGAATCCGGATCGGACTCCGCTGCCGCCATTTCCAGAGCCATGGCACCGTCATCGCTCAGAATGTCCACACACGCAGCCTAGGGGTTCCGGTTGAGCCGACCGAGCCGAAACCACTCAGTTCGTGAAAGACCTGGCGGCAGGCACTCATCCGCAATTCTCCTAGAATTCCTGCATGACCCGAATCGACGTGTGGCTGTGGAGCGTCCGGCTTTTCAAGACCCGTTCACTGGCGACGAAAGCCGTCACCGGAGGGCACATCCGGCTCAACGGCGACCCCGTCAAACCGGCACACACAATCAGGCCCGGGGATCGCGTCACCGTCAAAGAGCCCGGCTGGACACGGGAATTCGAGGTGATGGAACTGCTGAGCAAGCGGGTCGGAGCACCCATCGCCCGGAAGGCCTACGTGGACCATTCCCCCGAACGTCCCGCGTTCCTCAACGTGCCAGTTGCCAAACGCGATCGCGGCGCGGGGCGCCCGACGAAGAAGGACCGCAGGGCCATCGACAAGCTGATGGGATCGGGGGATTGAAAACCCCCTCGAGTCGACCAGCTCGCGCCGAGGACCTCTACTGATCCAGTTCGCGGGTGTCGAGTTCCACGACTTCGTCACCCAACGCCGCCAGCAGGCGGTGACGCTCCTCACGCCGTTCGCGCTGCTCGATGGGATTCGGGACGGGGGCAGCGGCCAGGAGCCGTTTGGTGTATTCCTCCTGCGGATCGAGTAGCACCTGCGCACGATCCCCCTTCTCGACGATCTTGCCGTGCTGCATCACGACGACACGGTGGGCGAGGGAGTCGATGACGGCTAGGTCATGGCTGATGAACAGGCAGGCAAAGCCGAAATCGCGTTGCAGGTCGGTCAGCATTCCCAGCACCTGGGCCTGCACCGACACGTCGAGAGCCGACGTCGGCTCGTCGGCGATCAGCAGGTCCGGGCTCAGCGAGAGCGCGCGTGCGATCGAGACACGCTGCCGCTGGCCGCCGGAGAGTTCGTGCGGATAACGGTTGAAGGCGCTCCTTGGAAGCTCGACGGCCTCCAGCAGCTCGTAGACCCGTTTCTGCCGCGATGCCTTGTCCCCGACCTTGTGCACCTCCAGTGGTTCGGAGATCACATCGCCAATGGGAAGGCGCGGGTTAAGGGATGCGGCAGGGTCCTGGAAAATCACCCCGATACGGCGCCGCAGCTCCTTCAGGTTTCGGCCCTGTGGGCCCTTCTTCGAGCTGGCTCCCCGGACCAGTTCCTGGCCGAGCACCTTCACGTCGCCCCCGGCGGCTGGGATCAGTCCCAACAGCGCCCTGCCAATGGTGGATTTCCCGGAACCCGACTCCCCCACCAGGCCGACGATCTCACCGCGTTTCACGTCAAAGGTGACGCCGTCAACCGCACGGAACGGTCTTTTTCCGGTGCGTTTGTACTCCACGACCAGTTCATTGACCTCGAGGGCCGACGTGGCGTTCTCGGCGACATCGGACGGTACAGAACCGAACTGGCCATGCCCTGCCCCCAGGTGCGGAACCGCGTCCAGGAGTTTTTTGGTGTAGGGGTGCTGCGGGTTGAGGAGGACCTCCTCTGCCGTACCGCGTTCGACGATGTTGCCCTTGAACATCACTGCGACTCGATCGGCCATGTCCGCCACGACACCCATGTTGTGGGTGATGAGCAGGATTCCGGTGTTCAGTTTTTCCTTCAGCGATCTCAGCAGATCGAGGATGTCGGCCTGCACGGTCACGTCGAGGGCAGTGGTGGGCTCGTCGGCGATGATCACCTCGGGGTCGCAGGCAAGGGCCATGGCGATCACCACACGTTGCCGCATACCACCGGATAGCTCGTGGGGGTACTGCTTGACGCGCCGCTCCGCATTCGGGATACCGACGGCTTTGAGCAGGTCGATCGCCTTCTGCCAGGCGACCTCACCGTGTGCGACGTTGTGCACCTCCATCGACTCGGTGAGTTGCTCGCCGATCTTGATGACCGGGTTCAGGGCAGTCATCGGCTCCTGGAAAACCATGGCAACACGATTGCCACGCAGACTGCGCATTTCACGCGGGCTGAGGCTCCCCACTGTCTTGTCCGCAACCATCGTGTCGCCGGTTATACGCGCGGTCCTGGGCAGCAGACCGAGGGCCGTGGTGGCTGTCACCGACTTGCCCGAACCCGATTCGCCGACCAAGGCCACCACTTCGCCGGGCTTGACCGCGAGGCTGACGCCCTTGACGGCCTGAACCCGCCCGAACTCAGTACGGAAGCTGACATCCAGTTCCCTGAACTGGAGCACCGGCTCGAGTTCTTTGGAAGACGGAGTGGTCTCGTTGACTTCAGTGCTCATTTCTTTCCCCTCAGTCCATCTGCTGCCGCGGGTCGAAGGCATCGCGCAGGCCGTCGCCGATGAAGTTGACGCACAGCGCAATGACCAGGATGAACAGGCCCGGCCACCAGAACAGCCAGGGTCGAGTGCCCATGGCAGCCTGGTTCTCGGAAATCAACAGACCCAGCGAGGTCTCGGGAGACCTGACTCCGAATCCCAGGTAGGACAGCGCCGTCTCCAACAGAATGGCCGAGGCAATCAGCAGGGTCGAGTTCACCACGATGGTGCCGATGCAGTTCGGTAGGATGTGCCGGAAGATGATGCGCCAATCCGATGTACCGATGGCTTTGGCCGCATGCACGAACTCACGTTCCCGCAACGAAAGCACCTCGCCACGCACCAGGCGTGCCATCCCGGTCCACACCACGAGCCCCAGCACTCCGGCCAGAATGTAGATGTTCGCACCGTCGACCATGCGCCCCAACACCGCGGCCAATACGAGCAGCGGGATGATGATCACGAGGTCAGTGGCCCGCATGAGGACTGATTCGACACGCCCACGGAAGTAGCCGGCAGCGGAGCCGACGACGGTTCCGATCGCGGTCGCAATGAAACCGACGACGAAGGCGATGATCACGGACTTCTGGGTGCCCTGCATCACCAGGGCGAAGTAGTCCTTGCCAATGGTGTTCTGCCCGAAGGGGTTCTCCCCCAAGGAGAAGGGCCACAGCTGGAAGGTGGGGGCACCGTTCGCTTTGGCCAGCGGGTACAGGTCGACGTGGTTTTTCGGCCACCAGAGGCTGGAGGAGAACGCGAGCACAATGACCAGGAGCAGGATGATACTCGCCGCCATCGCTCCCTTGTGGTGGAGGAAACGGCGACGCACCAGGGCGCCTTGAGAGTAGGAGTTCCGGCCCGCTTCGTCGATCGTCTCTTCCAATTCGTATTCTCCCGGATCCGGACTCACCTGATCGGGTTCACTGGTTTCAGGGACGCCTTGCCCCTGCTCCGAGGTGGCCTGCTCTGCGTCTTTGTGTTCCGGTTGTTCCGGTTTGTTCTGCTCGGACATCTTTTCCTCGGGTTCTGTGGGGCTCATCGGGAGATCCTCGGGTCGAGGAAGGCGTAGGCGATGTCGGCCACCATGTTCATGACGACGGCGGCGGTACCTGTCACTAGGAAGAAGCCCATGATCCTGTTGGGGTCGGCGGCCAACAACCCTTCCTTGAAGAGCATGCCCATGCCCTGCCAGCCGAAGACGGTCTCGGTGATAACCGCGCCACCGACGAGACCGGCGAAGTCGAATGCCACGATCGTGGCAAGTGGGATCAGGGCATTACGCAACGCGTGACGGGTGATGACCTTACGCTCGGAAACACCCTTGGAACGGGCTGTGCGAATGTAGTCCTGGTTCAGGACCTCCAGCATGGAGGCTCGTGTATACCGGGTGTAGGAGGCAATCGAGATCAGGGTCAGCGCCATCGTCGGGAGCAGTATGTGGGTGAGGCCATCGATGGTGTATCCCCACCAGCTGGTGTCCAGGTTCGGCGTGGACGCTCCGATGGTGGGGATGGGGTGATCGACGTCCTTCAGATAGGCGGCCCAGTTGCTCAGCAGCAGATCGATCATCGCAGTCAGAGAGGCCAGCAGCGAGGTGATCACCGAGGCGAAGGTCGCCTGACGCTTGGAGAACCCACCCAGCAGCTGCCCCGCAGCAATGCCGACCACGATGGCGGCTGCCAGCAGACCGAGCAGCAGCGGCACTGAGGGATTCGTCATCAACTCCCCACGCAGAGCGACATAGCCGATGATCCCCCCAAGAACCGTTGCCCCCACTGCGTTGCGCACCTTCTTGTTCTCAAAACCGCTGGTGAGCACGACCATCAGGGCACCGATGCCAATCACCACCAGGATGTACATGGGGATCCCGAAGACGGGTTTACGGAGCCAGCGCACGGCGTCGAAGTAGACCATGATCCCGGCAAAACTCACGGCCAGGGACCCGAAGGTGATCAGGCGCCGCTTCCACGAACCGCCGACGATCGCTGCAACGATGAAGGCGAGTACCACAGCTGTCACCGCTATCGTCAAGGGCGCGAAACGCGCCTTCTCTATCCAGTTGTTGAACTCGATGGCCGCGTACTGCTTCAGTAGCACCGCAAACCAGAACACCGGGAGCGAGAAGAACACGAAAGCCATCAAAGTGATGGCATAGTCGAATCCGCTGTACTGCCTGATGGCGGTCAGGATGCCCAGAATGACACCCGTGACAATGGCCAGGCAGACCGCGAAGATCACCAGCCTGACCGAGACCGAGGCCGCCGAGGAGAGCAGGACGGTAACGGGCTGACCGCTGCTGGCAGTACCCAGGTCACACTGGCCGTACAGACACTTCGCCGCGCCTCCGAGCCACTCCAAGTACCGCTCATACCAAGGCTTGTCGAGCCCCATGAAGGCGATCCGTTGCTTCATCAGGTTGTCCCTGTTGGGCGAGTTCGATTCGCGCAGATCCGCCAGCGGATCACCTGCGTTGATGGCCAGGACAAACATCAGCAGAGAGCCCAGCAGGAGGACCACCACAGAGATCCCCAAGCGTTTGGCAATGTACTTGATCACGAGAGTTCCTATTCCAGGAGGCTGTCAGGCCAACGCCTGGCTGACCCATAGCGCCCGATGATAGAGCACTTCCGGGCAACAATGCGCCGGCCACCTTTCACCTTTGAGACGAGTAGTCCCTTGGAAACAGTTCGTGGGGGCGAGCCTCCAAGACAGCCCACCCCCACGAAAGAGTTCAGTTCAGATCAGATCAGATGTCACTTCACCCGCCATTGGTAGGCGTTCCAGGACGTCAGGGTCTGGGTGGATGTGGGGCGGACGTTCTTGACCTTGTTCTTCCACGCGGTGACGCCCGGGTGGGCGTAAAGCGGGATGTTGAACAGTGTGTCCCATTCCGTCTTCTCGATGATCTTGAGCTGCTCGAGCTGCTCCCCCCGGTCAAGGGTGTTGGTCATCTTGTCCCAGGCCTGGTCCACTGTCGCGTTGGAGTACTTACCGTAGTTCTGGGGCCTACCGGTGGCCTGGATGTTCTGTCCGGTGACGATCTGACCGGAGCTCGACCAGGCATAAAGAGCGACCTCGTAGTCGCCATTCACGAGATCCTTCTGGAAGAAGTCCGGCGCAGGGGAATCCACCACGTTGAAGCCGGCATCCTTGCAGGAGGACTGGATGGCCTGGACGGTTTCCGTGCGCCGCTGGTTGCCGGCTTTGTATCCGAGCCGAACTTTGACGGGAGTCTGAACGCCGCTTTCTGCCACCAGCTGCTTGGCCTTCTCGATGTCGACCGTGTCGTACCGACCATCGTAGGACGTTGAAGTGATCGTCTTGTAGTCGGACTGGAACGGGAACGCTTCCCGGGCGTTCATCACCGTCGCATTGGGATCAATCGGTTTGATGATGGTGTCGACGATGGTCTGGCGCGGAATGCAGTAGGCGAAGGCCTCGCGCAGCTTCTGTCCACCCTGGGAGTCAGAGAACACGTTGTTGTCACGGAAGTTGAAGTCCAGGTGTTCCCAGGTCAGTTCCGAGTAGGTCGACATGTTGACGGAGGACCCCATGCCCTTAAGGGTGTCGACGGTGTCAACGGTAGCCTGCGGACGAATCACATCCAGGTCACCGTTCTGCAGCGACTGCGCCATCTGGTTGTCGTCCACGTAGGAGAACACCAGATTCTTCGTCCCTGCTGGGGTTCCCCAGTAGTTCGGGTTCGCCTCCAGAGTGACGTTGTTGTCCTTCCACGCCTTGAGCTGGTAGCGGTTCGAGGACGGGACCAGATCGGAATTGGGCAACTCGCCCGGGTTGAAGATCCAGCCGCTATTCCAGAAATCAGCCGCCTTCTTGACCGTGTCCGCATCGCGGCTCAGGATCGCCTGAGCAAGCTGGTCGGAGGTAAGACCGGCCTGCTTGGCGACCACATGGGCCGGGAGCGGGGGATCCACCATGATTTTGTAGTCAGGGTAATTGCCCTTGAACTTCATGGTGAAGGTCTTGCCGTTGATCTCACCCTGCGGCCCCTCCGGGACCTGTTCCGCCCACACCGTGGAGACATGGTTGAAGACAGCCTGGGCATTCTCGTCCGTTCCACTGATCAGACCCGGCGCCACGAACTCGGGGTTCTGGGCGGCCCAGGCCAGCAGGAAGTCGTTGATGGTGACAGGGGTTCCATCCGACCACGTAGCCTTGTCGGAGATGGTGTACTTCATCTCGAGCGGGTCCTGGCTGACTGTCTCGAAAGAACCGAATTCCTTGTCCTCGCAGATGGTGCCGTCAGTACCGAAGTACCAGAAATTACCGAGAAGCTGATCAACGACCACCTGGTTGTAGACGGAGTTCGTCGCCGAGGTGAGCGAGTTGTAGGCACCCCAGTTTCCAGCGCCGGGGCTGTAGACCACCTGACCATCGGCAGTCTCCTTGATACCCACGTCCCGGACGCATGGATTGTCGCCTCCGATGGCGGTCTCGGAGGCTGCGGGCTTGGCATTGTCTTCGGCCTCGTCGCCACTGGAACAGGCACTGAGCACCAGCGCTCCGCTCACCAGCACAGCCAGGGCCGCCTTGGTTCCCCTGAACTTCATGTTTTCTCCTTGTCGTGAGCCGACATGCGGTCCCACCACAGGACCGGTTGGCATCGGACCCTAGTGGTAGTCGAAGTCATCACGCACCCCGGGGGTCAGTTGTGAGACATATTGTTACGTATCTGATACGTGAGACCCCTTATCAGACCACAGTTCAGACCACAATCCGAGTGACCGGCAGCCCGGTCTGAGCGGAGAAGTCCAGCGGCGACGACGGCAATCCTGCGCGCACGGCTGTCAGGCCGACGGCGGCGATCATGGCCCCGTTGTCGGTGCACAGCCCCGGCCTCGGTCGCCGCACCGCAAGCCCCTCTCCGCCGGCCCGTTCCTCAAGCAGTCCACGCAGCCGTGAGTTGGCGGCTACTCCCCCTCCGAGCAGGATCGTCTCCACCCCGAGATGCTGGGCAGCGTCAAGGGTTTTGGAGACCAGCACATCGGCGACGGCTTCCTGGAAGCTGGCGCACACGTCTCCCACAGGAACCTCCCGGCCCTCCAACCGGGCGGTCTCCACCCAACGCGCCACCGCCGTCTTCAACCCGGAGAAGGAGAAGTCGAAGCGGTGTTTCTCGAGGTCGTGGCGCGCCGTCAGGCCGCGCGGGAAACGGATGGCCGCGGGATCGCCACCGGCCGCGGCGCGATCGATGACGGGACCACCCGGGTAGGGCAGGCCGAGCAGTCGCGCCACCTTGTCGTAGGCCTCACCCGCGGCGTCGTCGATGGTGGAGCCCAGTTCCTCGATGTCGCGGGCCAGGTCGCGGACGTGCAGCAGGGAGGTGTGACCTCCGGAGACCAGCAGGGCCAGGGCGGGCATCGGGAGGGGGCCGTGGTCGAGGAGGTCGACGGCGATGTGCCCGACGAGGTGGTTCACCCCGTACAGCGGTTTGCCGAGGTACGCGGCGAGGGCCTTGGCGGCCGAGATTCCCACCAGCAGCGCCCCCATCAGGCCGGGCCCGGCGGTGACCGCGCTGGCGTCGATCTCAGCGAGGTCAACGCCAGCGGCGGCGACGGCGCGTTCCAAGGTCGGTACGAAAGCCGAGAGGTGCGCACGGGATGCGATCTCCGGCACGACCCCGCCGAAACGCACATGCAGGTCGACGGAGCTGGCGACCTCACTGGCCAGCAGCTGGTCGCCGCGGACGATCCCCACGCCGGTCTCGTCGCACGAGGACTCGATACCCAGGATCAACGGTTCGCTCATTGGTACTCCTTCACGCCTTCCGGTGCCAGCGTCATCTCCAGGACCAGCGCATCGGCGCCGCCGTAGTAGCTCGCACGCCGGGCGACAGCGGCGAACCCGGCTCCACGGTAGAGCTCGATGGCCGCCGGATTGTCATCGGCCACCTCCAGCATCACATTCCGTGCGCCCTGCTTCGTGGCCCAGGAAAGCCCGCTCTCCAGGAGATGAGCCGCGATCCCCCGCCTACGATGCTCCCCAGCGACGATGATCCGGTCCAGGTCGACGGTCTCCCCGGCACAGCGCCAGGCCGCGCAGGCAATCACCGTGCCGGCTTCAGCAACCTCGACGAGCCGCCCGGGCCCAGAGATCTCTTCCAGCCAGGACACCTCCGACCAGCGCCGCCGCATCGGGAACGCAGTCTCCAGGCCGGCCAGCGCGGGAGCATCCGCCGGGTGGGCTGGACGGACAATCATCGCGGGGCCCTGAGCCGGGGCAGCGCCGACTTGCGGGCCTTCGGCACCGTGGCGTCCGCGGGCCGCAGGTAGAAGGGTTCGCCGTCAACGGGCGGCAGGCTGCCCCAGCAGGCTGCCAGCACGCCCGCGTCGAGGGCCCGCGGACCAGCGGGATCATCGAAGACCGGGCCGGCCGCAGGCAAGCCGGGCAGGGTTTCCGGTGCGCTCACCTGGGGGTCGTCGACCCTGGTGCCGTCCCGGTAGAGCGCCCAGTAGAACTCCCTGCGCCGGGCATCGGAGGCCACGACGAACTCCGGCGGCGCGTCGACCCACTGCGCGGCCAGCACATCCAGGGAACAGACGCCATGCAGAGGCCTGCCCGAGACCGATGCCAGAGTCCGGGCCGCGACGATTCCGACCCGCAGCCCGGTGAACGGCCCAGGACCCATCCCGACGGCATAGGCGCCGACGTCGGTCACGGCGATACCCACCGAGGCGCAGAGACGCTGGACCAAGGGGATGAGGGTCTCGCCGTGGGCCCGGGTGTCGGGCACCACCTCGGAGGCCACCGGCTCCCCGTCCCGGGCGAGGCCGGCGGCCACATGGTGGGAGGTGTCGATTCCCAGGGTCCAGGTCATGGTTGCCTCCTCAGGGGTTCCAGCGCTCCGGCCCAGCGGGGACCGACGCCGGTCAGGGTCACGTATCGGGCATCATCACCGGCCTGACGGTCGATGTCTATCTCCAGACGGTCCTCCGAGAGCCATTCAGCAAGCCCCTCCCCCCACTCGACGAGGGTCACCGCCTCCGGCAGGGTGGCATCGAGGTCGATGTCAGCCAGTTCTCCCGCGTCCGTCATGCGGTAGGCATCGACGTGCACCAGGCTGGGGCCGGCACCGGCAGACGGGTGGATGCGGGAGAGCACGAAAGTGGGTGAGATCACCGGCCCCTCGACGCGCAGGCCCTCACCGATGCCCTGCGCAAGGGTGGTCTTGCCCGCACCCAGCCCGCCGGTGGCGATGATCACGTCTCCGGCCCGGAGCAGGCCCGCCAGCTCCACTCCGAGGGCCTGCATCGCCCCAGGCGTGGGGACGGTAATCCCGACGGGCAGGTCACGTCCCAGGACCAGCCCGTCGGTGTTCTGGCGGACCAGGGTGAAGCCATGCTCCGACCACCACTTCGCGAGCTCCGGGAATTCAGGGCGGCACAGGAGTTCCACTCTCCGCAGGCCTGCGTCCACCGCGAGCGAGACGGCACCGCCGACCATAGCCTTCGCGACTCCGCGGCCGGCCGCATCGGGGAGGACGCAGACCCGCCGCAATGTGGCGGTCTCGCCGTCCCGCGCCACCAGCAGGCTCCCGACCATGCGACCGCCGTCGAAGGCGCACACCCCCCACCCCTTGGCCAGGGCCCGCTCCACATCAGCGAGACTGTCTGAAAGCGCAGCTGGCGGGGGCCCTGCGGGGCGACGGGCGGAAAAGGCGGTCTGGCTGACGCGCAGCATTCCTGGGGCATCGGCTGCGGTGGCCAGCCGTACCTGAAGAGTGTCGGTCATGGCGGGCAGATTTTAATCCCGGTCTTCCCGGTGGCCACGATCCCGCCGCCCGCCACGCCGCCAGGGGCCGCGGCCACGGCCGCCGCCGGGACGGCGTCGCTGCTGTGGGCGAGGTGCGATCAGGGCCTGGTAGTCGGCCTCCGTGACAGGCGCACCGAGGCAGGGCCGGGAACCTGTCAGCGACGTGAGCGCCTCGCTGCCCGGCGTCACCTCAACCGGTTCAGTCTTGACCCCGGCCTGACCCACCATGCGGCGCATCTGCTTGCGCTGATGCGGCAGGACGAGACTCACCACGGCCCCCTCCTCCCCTGCCCGGGCAGTGCGCCCGGCGCGGTGGAGGTAGTCCTTGTGGGTCTTGGGCGGGTCCACCTGGAGCACCAGGGAGACGTCGTCGACGTGGATGCCCCGCGCCGCCACATCGGTGGCTACCAGGACAGGCACCTCCCCGCTCTTGAAGGCCGCGAGGATGCGCGCACGCGCCCCCTGGGTGAGACCGCCGTGCAGCGCCCCCGCCATTACCCCGGCGTCGCGCAGCTGTCCTGCGATGCGGTCGGTTCCCATCTGGGTGCGGGCAAAGATGACGGTCCTGCCCTCGCGGTTCGCGATCTCAGCCGTGACCTGGTTCTTGTGATGTGGTGCCAGGAGCAGCACATGATGACTCATGGTGGTCACCGACGCCTTGCCAGAGTCCACCTCATGGGTCACAGGATCCGCGAGATAGCGCCTGACCAGCTTGTCGACGGCGCCGTCGAGGGTGGCGGAGAACAACAGCCGCTGCCCGTCGGCCGGCACGGCGTCGAGGATGGTGGTGACGGCTGGCAGGAAACCGAGGTCGCTCATGTGGTCGGCCTCGTCGAGGACCATCACCTCGACCTGGCTGAGGTCGGCGGCTCCCTGCTCCAGGAGATCGATGAGCCGGCCGGGGGTGGCCACCACCACGTCCACTCCCCGTTCGAAGGCCTTGATCTGCGGCGCGTAGGCCATGCCACCAGCCACCAGGAACAGGCGTAGCCCCATCACGGCGGCCAGCGGGGACAGGTTGTCGGCGATCTGCAACGCCAGTTCGCGGGTGGGGGTCAGGACCACGGCGCGGGGGGGTACCTGTCGCCTCACCGGCAGCCAGACGGGTCAGCAGCGGCAGGCCGAAGGCCAGGGTCTTCCCGGAGCCGGTGCGTCCGCGCCCCAGCACGTCCCGACCCGCGATGGCGTCGGCGATGGTGGCGCGCTGGATCGGGAAGGGATCTGTGATGCCCTGCTGGGCGAGGGCCGCCACGAGCGGGATGGCCACCCCCAGCTCGGCGAACCCTGAGGTCTCGTCGCGTTCGGTGACCTCAACGTCGACGGTGGTGGCCTGCCAGCTCATCTGGTCCAGACCGGAATCCTGGACGTCGTGGGGCTCATGGTCTCGGCGGCGGTCGAAGCCACGGGGCTCGTGTTCGCGGCGACCACGGGAACGGTCATGGTGTCCCCTGGCGGGGCCCCGGTAGCCGCGGGGGCGGTCGTCCCGGTCGAAGCCACGTCGACGGTCGGAGTCATGGCGTTCGAAGCCTCGGTCATCGCGCCAACCACGACGATCAGCGTCGCGATCGACGTCACGCCGTCCCGGACGCCTGGAATCCCTGTCCCAGTCCCGGCGCGAATCATATCGCCGGCCTTCCCGCCGGTCGGCATCGTGCTCACCGCGCCAGCGGCCACTGTCGCGGCGGTCATCCCCGCGGAACCGTTCACGCGAGTCCCCGAACCGCCGGCCCCGCCGCCCCCCGTCGCGGAAGGGCTCGTCGCGGTCGCGGAATCTCCCGCCTCGCGAGTGGTCGCCATCCCTGTCATCACGGGAGAACCGGGACTGACGGGGGTCGTCGCGACGCTCATGCCAGTCGGCGCGTTCCACGCGGCCCGGGATCTCGTCGCGCCGGGCGCGCGCCTCGGGGTTGCGGACTCCTCCGGATTTGCGGGGTTTGTGGCCGCGGGCTGCGCGCTCGGCGGCGGTCCAACGTCTCTTCGGGGTACCGTCCGCCTTGTGCGACTTGGGTTTCTTCTTGGGCATGGCCATGTCAGGTCCTCAAACGTGCTCGTCTCGGGCCCAGCGGAGAGATCCGCGGGCTGTGGCTCGTCTCGTCCCATAAGAGAAGCTCTCAACACAAGACGGCCGTTGGCGCTTGATGCGCGATGCTGACAGCCGGTATCCGGCTCAGGGAACCCGGGGATTGGTCAGCGACGCCCCGGGCCGGGCCAATGAGGCCGACGCATCACTGTAGCCCACGAAAGCGCCCTGGACCCAATCATCAGGCACAGCCGATCACTCCGGACGCTCGACAGGGAGGTTGTCGGAGTTGTGCCCGATGGTCACGGACAGACCGTCCAGGAGCACCTCCAGCTTTCTGCGGAACCACTCGAAGGGGGCGACGCCGACGGCGGCTCGTCTCGCCTCCGCAACGGCCCTGTGACACGCGTCCCAACCGGTCTCTGCCTCCGAACCCCAGACCTCCTTGATCTCTGCGCGCCTTGAGCCGTCATCACCCAGCAGCCCATCAAGGTGCTCCACGCCGCGGCGGCTGTCGACCACGAGGTCGAACACCAGGTCGCAGGACAGTACCGCCTCCTGCGCGGTGAACCCGCAGTCCATCAGGTGGACGCACACATCGTCCAGGATCCGGATTCCCTCAGATGGAATGATGCCCCTGGACACCTCGGTGGCCGAGCCGGGGTGGCTTTCATACCCCCACCAGGCGCAGTGGGCGTACCGGGCCAGCACTTCACGCCAGGTCCCCTCCAGCTCGGGCCAGGCTATGGACCCGATGACGAGGCCGAGCCCCAACCGCACCAGTTCATCACGGTCGGGTGCATAACGGAACAGAGTGCTCTCCCCCACCCCGAGACGCTCCCTCACCGCCGCGAACGTCAGCCTGGGGAAACCGGTCTCAAGCACCGCCTGCGCCACCATCCCCCGGGTGAGCCGGGGCGGACGCCCTCTTCGCCCCTCCGCCGCCGTCAAAGCTCAACCTCCTGCTGCTCCGCGAGTGGCTGGAAACGTCGGAAAGCCGGGTGCACCGTCACGAATACGGCAACGAACGTCAACACGATCAGCGAGATTACGACAGGAAGGGGCTGCCACCAGCCATACAGGATGGTGCTGAGCGTCGGGGCCATGACGTAGGTGAGGCCGTTTGTCGCGCCGACCACCCCGGCGACTCCACCTTGCTCGTCATGCCGCACCAGCATGGTGGGCCCCGCCATGTACCCGGGGATGGCGATCCCGAGCCCCAGACCCAGCAGCGAGAGGGCGACGAGCAACAGCCACATTCCCGTCTCCGGGAGCAGGGCCACAAATCCCAGCGCAGACACCACCGTCCCAACGCGAAGCAGCGTGGGCGGAGCCCACGTGCTCTTGGGGACGATCACCACCTGCGACAGCACCATGCCCAGCCCCATGCAGAGCATCATCAGGCCGGTGATCTGGCCCGCCTCCTCAGAGCCCAGCAGGAGCCGGTCCTTGATGAGGAAGCCCGCCGTGACCTGGATGAATCCCAGAGCCGTGAACATGCCGAACCCGGCGAGCAGGAACGGCCAGATGCGCGCATCGGCTGGGCTGACCCGCTTCGGGGCCGCGATGAGCTGGCCGCGTTCCCCATGTCCGAGCTGGAGAGCCACGAGGATCAGGCTGATGCCGATCATCAGAGGAATCACGCCGATGGGGACGAGCAGTCCGAATCCGGCCAGCGCACCCCCGATGATGGCTCCCAGGATGGACGCGAGCCCCTGCACCGCACCGATCCCGGCCATGCCCTTGACACGCTCCGGACCGTCGTCGGTGACCTCGGCGATATAGGACTGGGCCGTGGGAAGCACTGCGGCGATGGCCACCCCGAACGCCACACCGCGCAGCAGCAGGAACAGGGCGAACAGCAGCCACCCGCTCAGCCCGCCACTCAGCCCCACGGCCGTCACCCAGGTGAACAGGGCCATGGTGATGACAGCCATGGACAACGCTGCCACCAGCACGGGTTTGGCACCCAGTGCCTGGGCACGCCTGCCCCAGACCTGCGAGGTGAGCACCACCATCAGCGCAGCGCTGGAGATGGTCACCCCCACCTGCCAGTCCTGCAGCCCGAGGTCACGGGCCAGTGGGGCAATGATCGGGTTGAGGGTCATCTGACCCACGTACACCATGAGCACAGTGCTCAGAAGCAAAGGGGTCTGGGGTCGCGACACCCCATTTTTACGCCTGCTGCCAGCGGTCACATCCACAACCTACACCTATTTTTGGCAGCTTACCATCATAACTTACGGCAGGGGTGTCGCGCGTCGTTGACTAGGTAGACTGATGCAGTGCGTGTGGCCGTCGTTGCGGAGTCGTTCCTGCCGCAGGTCAACGGAGTGACGAACTCCGTCCTGCGGGTGCTTGAGCACCTCCGGGGCATCGGACATGAGGCGATGGTGATCGCACCAGCTGACGGTGACAGGACCCCGAGGGACTATGCGGGATTCCCTGTGGAGACCGTCGCCTCCATCGGCCTTCCCGGATACGGCTCGGTGCGGGTGGTGACGACTCCCTCCTTCACCATCGAACGGCTGTTGAGCCGTTTCAACCCCGATGTGATCCACTTGGCCGCCCCATTCATCGTGGGGTTCAAGGCCGCCTCCGTCGCCGCCAGGCTGGGCATCCCCATGGTGGCGATCTACCAGACGGACGTTCCCTCGTTTGCCGCCCGGTATGGCTTCCCACACGCCGAGTACCTGCTGTGGCATCACGTGACGCAGGTGCACTCCCTGGCGACGCTGAACTTCGCCCCGTCGACGTATGCCCAGCAGCAGCTGATCAGCCACGGCATCCCCCGCGTCCGCATCTGGGGGCGTGGCGTGGACTCGGAGCGCTTCGACCCGGCCAAGCGCGATCACGGTCTCCACCGCCAGCTCGCCGGCCCCGACGGATGCCTGATCGGCTACGTGGGTCGCCTGGCCGCCGAGAAGCAGGTCCAGGACCTGACCGCCCTGAAGGGCGTCCCCGGCGCCCGGCTGGTGATCATCGGCGACGGTCCCTCCCGCCCCGAGCTGGAGCAGGCGCTGCCTGAGGCGGCCTTCCTGGGGCAGCTGGGCGGCGACGATCTGCCACGCGCCATGGCCAGCCTCGACCTGTTCGTCCACACCGGTGAGCTGGAGACCTTCTGCCAGGCCATCCAGGAGGCGAAGGCCTCGGGGCTGCCCGTCGTGGCCCCCAGGCGCGGGGGCCCCATCGACCTCGTCGACCCGTCGCGCACCGGCTGGCTCTACGAGCCGGGAAACCTGGCGGAGCTGCTCGCCCGGGTTGCAGACCTCGTCGGGGACGACGCCAAACGCATCGCCTTCGGGGCGGCGGCCGTGAGTCCGTGCTCACCCGCACCTGGGCCAATGTCTGCGGAGAGCTGGTCGGGCACTACGAGGAGGCCATCCGTCTGAGCGTGCGCCGCAAGTCCCTCAACAGGGATCACTGACGGGCCTCGCCCGACAGGCTCAGGTTGAGGGCAGCTGACGCTGAAACCCCTTGTCACGCCGGATTTCCGCCCCGGTGATCGACAGGTGGCCCGCCCAGGTGACGACCTCCCAGTGCCACATCGACATTCCCGGCGCGGCCATCCGCAGGTGCCGGTACAGGCCCTCGTCGTGCAGGACGGTCAACTGGTGGTGAGCCGCCTGGTCGACGAAGCCGTTCCATGTCCGGGTGTACGGGATGCGGGCCTTGTCGTCATCGGGGTCTCCTCCTCGCGCGCCGGTACCTCCGACGTCGCACGAGGAATGGGCGGGCTTCCTCTCCCGCGGGACAGCACCGGCGTCAGCACACGGGAACCAGAACCCGGCTGCCGTGGCGGGGCCCACGGTGTCGATCCACTCGTGAGTCTGACGGAGGTCTCCATCGCCATCCACGTCGAGCGATGCTGAAGCTCGACGCTACACTTCCTCGGTGCTGCCGTGGCTCACATCCTTCACTGGTCTAAGAGCCTCAACCGAATCTAAGAGCCTCAACCGAACCCAGGGCGATTCACCTTCCCAGTGACCAGGTACCCTGGGGTTGCAACACGCTTGGCCCATACGCCCGTACGGCTGGCGCGGAACCGCATGACTCAGGGGGACGTCATCACGAGAAGCAACGGAGGGAGCGCCATGAGCCAGATTCGAACGTTACGCGACGAGCGTCGACGGACGTTCTCGCAGAACTTTCTAGTCAAGCCGAGCTCCATCTCCAGATTCCTGGACGCCGCCGAACTGGAGCGTGACGACAAGGTGGTGGAGGTTGGCGCCGGCTCAGGCGCACTTACCGGGCTACTCGCCGAGCGCTGTGCACGCCTCGTGGCCTACGAGGTCGACCGAAGCTGGTCGAGCAAGCTTGAGGCAGAAGTCGCCCGTCGGACAAACGTCGCGATCGTCTACGAGGACTTCCTCGCGGCTGCTCTGCCAACCGGCCCAATCAAGGTGGTGGGGAACATCCCCTTTGGGACGACGTCGGCGATCGTTGACCGTGTGCTGGGTCTCCAAGCGGTCAGGTCGGCAACGTTTATCACCCAACTTGAGTATGCCAAGAAACGTACTGGTGCGTACGGCCGGTGGACCCGCCTGACGGCCACGACCTGGCCGGAGCACGAGTGGGAGCTGCGTGGACGGATCCCCCGCACCGACTTCCGGCCAGTTCCCCGGGTGGACGCTGGGGTCTTGCACCTGCACCGTCGCGACTCTCCGTTGGTCGCAACTTGCCGGATGCAGGCGTACGCCGCAATGGTCGAGCTAGCGTTCAGCGGCGTCGGCGGATCGGTGAGAGCGTCGCTGAGTAAGAAATACCCCTCGGCCTTGGTGCGCGAGAGCCTCGGCGCAGCAGGGGTGCCGGCAGACGCCGTCGTGGCCTACGTATCCCCGGACCAGTGGGTCACGGTCTTCCACAGCCTCGTCGGTAAGGTGTCCGCCACATCGACGAAGTATCGGCGTGGACCTCAGTTCTCGCGGCGCAAGACGAGGTGATGGTGCCGGGCTATCGCCCGGTATTCCTCACGCTCGGCAGCGAGAAGTTCAGCCTCGACCATATCGGTCAACCAGCCAGGCCCGTGCTTGCGGTGCTCGTCAGTCATCACCTCGTTGAAGACCCGGATTCCGTAGAAGCCTACGGGCGTGAACCCGGCTGCCACGATCTCGTCCACGACCGCAGTGGTGTCGACTGGAGGGGCGGCAACCTGCTTACCAGGCATACCCAGTCGCAGACCTTCCCCGCGCAGGTCACTGAGCAATGCACGAGGATCCTGGGTGCGCACGGCTGTCGTCAGAGGCACCGCAACCGGGTTGGCCACCACCAGCGACACGATCCCGCCGGGTCGCGACCGGCCGGCAAGTGCTCGGGCGAAACTCGTCCGATCGGCGACGTACTCGAGAACGTTGTGCGCTGTAACTACGTCATAGAATTCCGCGTGCTCGCCCAACGCGGCCTCGGCTGGTTCGTGGAGCATAAGCGGCTCCCATGAGCCCGCAGAGGCCACACCGCGCAGCGCGTCGGTCGCCACCGCCACCATGTCTGGATCAATGTCGGCAATCGTGATGCTGTGACCGGCGCCCGCCGCCCGCAGTGCGAGGCTACCGTCGCCGCAGCCTACGTCGAGCAACTTCGACCTCGGGGGAATGAACGGTTCCAGAGTACGCCATACAAGTTCAATCCGCAGCTGGTGCCAGGGTTCCCGCATCATCGCGGCGTAGTCCGACGCTCGACCGCGCAACGACCCAGCTACGTCACCAGCCGTGCTGCGACCGGACCATGCACTCATGAAGGGTTCCTCGACTCGTAACGATTCCACGCCCTGGCGGCAGCCGTGGGAAGCAACTGTGCCATCATACGAGAGTGCGAGTGCTTATATTGTCTTGGGAGTACCCCCCAGTCGTCGTCGGTGGCCTTGGCCGCCACGTCCACGGCCTGAGTGTCGCGCTCGCTGCGGCTGGGCATGAGGTGACCGTGATGACCAGGGGAGCTGATGACGGCACCAGCCCTGCCCTTATAGTTTTCGAGGGCGTCCGGATTATCCGCACCGAGCCCGACCCGGCGGTGCCCAAGATAGGCCCCGATGACATCGTCACCTGGGCCCTGGCCTTCAATCACGCCCTCACTCGCGGTGCGCTTGCATTAGAGGGCCCGTTCGATGTAGTCCACGTCCACGACTGGTTGGTCGCTCACGCAGGTGTCAACTTGAGTGTTGCGACCGGTGCGCCGCTTGTCGTGACCGTGCACGCCACCGAATCCGGCCGTCATGGGGATTCGCTGCGGACCGATCTACACCGCAAGATCCACGGAGTCGAACGCTGGATGCTGGAGTCAGCAAACCGGGTGGTGGTGTGCTCGACGCACATGCGCGATGAGGTCCAGTGCTTGTTCGCTCCCGCCGTCGGTCTAGTCGAGGTGGTGCCTAACGGCGTGGACGCGCGTGCGTGGTCACCTTTAGCGCAACCTGTTGCTCGGAGCAGTGTCGGAGAGCACAGTTCCGGTCCACTACTGGCTTGCATCGCGCGTCTCGTACGTGAGAAGGGTGTCGGGGACCTTATCCGGGCGACGGCGTTACTGCGACACCGTCATCGCGGCCTGCGAGTCGTCGTTGCGGGTGAGGGCCACCGACGCGAAGACCTCCTTGCCGAGGCTGCCAAGCAGGGTGTCCAAGACATCGTCGATCTCGTGGGCTTCGTCCCGCAGGACCAACTGGCAGAGTTGCTGGCCGCTGCGTCGGTGGTCGTAATCCCGAGCCGGTACGAGCCATTCGGTCTGGTCGCGTTGGAAGCCGCCGCGGCCGGAGTGCCGAGAGTGGTCGCCGCAACCGGTGGCTTACTCGAGCACGTCCAGAACGAGCGAAATGCGTTGACCTACCCGCCGGGCGATGTGGAAGCCCTCGTGGCAGCTATCGACCGCGTGCTACTTGAAGCCGGTCTCGCCGAGCGACTAGTCCGTACTGCCGCCGACGACCTCAGGTCAGTTCCCAGCTGGGATGAGGTAGCGGCAACTGTGACGGGTGTATATGAGCGTGCCCGAGCAACGATGTGCGCACCTTGATGAGACTCCCTCCACACCACGATGGATCAGAGCTGTACGTCAGCGATCCGCACCCACAGCTTGGCGAACTCGTCGCCGTGTTCGTCCGCGTGCCGCGGTGGGTCGACGTGCGCCAAGTATGGGTGCGTTCGCGGCCCGATGGAACGCTGCATTTACGGGAGGGCGTCCCGGACCGGGTCGAGGAGCACGACGTCATCTGGCGGTGTGAGTTACCTATTCACAACCAGGTAACGCGGTACCGGTTCCAGCTTCGCTCCCCTGGGGGCCTGTCGTGGTTGACAGCGGCCGGCGTCTCGCGCTGGGAACCACCAGAGAGTACAGACTTCTGCTTAACGACCTTCGCTGGGCCTCCGGACTGGGTGTCGAACAGCGTCTTCTACCAGATCTTTCCCGACTGTTTCGCCAACTCGGGTGCCACGCGCGAATGGCCGGAATGGTCGCTGCGGTCGGCCTGGGACGATCCAGTCTCGACCGATTGGCGGGTATCCATCCGGCAGGTCTACGGCGGAGACCTCCAGGGCATCGCCGAGCGCCTCGACCACATGGAACGACTGGGTGTCAACGCTCTGTACCTAACCCCGTTCTTCAGCGCGCCCTCTTCCCACCGGTATAACGCAGATGATTTCACTCACGTTGACCCCCTCCTCGGGGGCGACGAGGGACTTGCAATGTTGTCGGCCGAAGTGCACCGTCGCGGAATGCGGATCCTGGGTGATCTAACACTTCACCACTGCGGCTCGACGCATCAGTGGTTCCAATCCGCGCATGAGCTCGGACAGGCGGCGGCCACTTCGGAGTACTTCCCGTGGGAGGGGACAGACTTCGCATATTGCCGCGGAATCCCGACCTTACCCAAACTCGATTATCGTTCCTCACGTGTTCGCCAGGCGATGGTGACGGGGAGTAATTCCGTCGTTACCCGTTGGCTGCGGCCTCCCTTCGAGCTGGACGGGTGGAGGATCGACCTAGCCAATATGGTTGGGCGATACCGAGACTCGGATGAAAACAAGCCAATCGCACGCGCAACCCGGCGCGCGATGAGCAAGGTGAACCCCGCGACCTACCTCGTCGGTGAGCACATGTACGATGCCTCTCCGGACCTCCTTGGCGATGGTTGGCACGGCGTTACGAACTATTCAGGTTTCACGTGGCCGGTACTCGGCTGGCTAGGGGACGTCGAGTTGCTCGGGCGGGCTTGGTTCATGGGAAATCCCGTGATGCCCTCCCTCTCCGGCCAGGACGTCGCCGAAGCCCTTGACGCTTATCGCGCCAACGCACCATGGACGGCGGCGACGCATGCGCTGAACCTACTGGGCTCCCACGACACGCCGCGATGGCGGACAGTGGCCCGAGACGTTGAGACTGCTGTGGTCGGGGTCGGGCTGCTAATGAGCTACCCCGGTGTGCCGTCGATGCTGTACGGCGATGAGATCGGCCTCACCGGATCCAAGGGAGACCTGGCGCGCTCCCCAATGGTTTGGGACGAGAGCCGTTGGGACACCGCCTTGTTCGAGGAGTACCGCCGACTCATCCATCTGAGGTGCGAGCATGTCGCCTTTTCACGGGGTGGCTTCCGCTGGGTTCACGTTGGAGAGGACGTCTTGATCTTTTTACGAGAGAGCGCCAGTCAGCGCCTGCTCGTGCGGGCCAGCCGGCGCGCCCACCGACCCGTGCCCCTGCCGCCCGAACTCCTTCTCGGCTGTCGCACCGCCAGCGCCGCCCTGCTCTACGGGCAGGTGCCTCTACGAGAGAGACCCGACGGCGTCGCCGAGGTGCCCGGCGAGGGTCCTTCGTTCGAGGTGTGGGAGCTCGACGCCGCGCCGGCGTCAACTGCGTGAGCCCAGTTTCGAGCTCGTCGGCGAGCGCACGGGGCCTGCGCGGAAGCGGGGCTCGTCTGCGACGGACCAGCGCAGTAACCGTCCTGAAGGCGAGGGATCGGCGTACTTGCCGGTGAGCAACCCTTCGGCTAGCGGGCTCCACGCGACCACCCCTATATCCCAGCGGTCCAGAGCCGCGGCCGCGACGTGTTCGACAGCGTGTTCGAACATGCTCTATACGGAGCTTGGTTATACAACACGGCCGGCGGAGCCTGCTGGAGCGCATCGAGCTGGTGGTTGCGGAACGTGCTCGTCCCAATCTGCAGATCCTTGCCCTCGGTGACAAGCTCTGCAAACGCACCTGCGGTCTCCTCGGCTGGGACGTCTGGATCGGGACGATGCAACAGCAGCAAGTCAATACGGTCAGTGCCCAGCCGGCGTAGCGAGATCTCAGTCGCGCGTCTAGCTGCGTCCGCTGACAGACCCCGGTCGGCAGACCGGGGCCCGAACGGTGCGTACACTTTGGTACTGATCACGACCTCGTCGCGGACAGGTGCGAGGAAGGCACCGACGATTTGCTCAGACCGGCCGCGGCCATAGTTATTGGCGGTGTCGAAGTAGGTGATGCCGTGGTCGAGTACCGCACCCATCAGTCGCTCCGCCTCTTCGGCCGAGGTGTCCCAGCCGAAGAGCCAAGTGCGAGCCCCCACGGTCCTGACTGCCACGGCCTCGCAAACTCAGGGGAAACCTGCCCACAGGCCTCGCGAGCGCGATCCTGCCCATCAGACATTCTCACCTCACCGGGATGGGTACGGGCTGCCCGCCCGCACGGGCCGACTCGGCGGCAGCGGCGCCCGCGAGTGCAATGTTGAGCGACGTCTCGAGCGACAGGTCCGGTAGGTCACCCGCGACAGCCACCAAGAAGCGCCTAAGCATCAGCCGCTCGGGCTCGCGGCCCAGGCCCCACAAATCTCCGTATAGTTCGGCCGGGCAGGTGGGAGCTGTCGTCCATGTCCCCTGCTATCGTGCCGGTACACCCGTAGGTCACCCTGGTAGGCGCCTGCCGGATCCGACTCAAGGGACTACCACTCGCCGGTGAGGTTCCACCGGGTCACCGGGCGGGGCACCAGGCTGCTGCTCACTATGTAGTGAGCAGCGCCGGCAGCGGTCTGCGCAAGGGCTACCGGTTGTAGGGACCCGCGCCGGCTAAGCGGCTCGACACCGGTGACGACAGTCGCCTGGTCATCCGTCAGGTGCAGGAGCGGCCTGAGGCCATCGGTTAGGTACCTCGACATTCCCAGATCCTCCCGCTACCGAGCGGCTGGCGCGCTGGAGTCCATCTTCAGGACCAGCCCTCGCCGCCCCAGCACGCTGCCGCCTAGGATGGACAGCTCCCAGCTGTATCGCCAGCACTGCGGGAAGTAACAGAAAGACTCGGCGAGAGCTGCGAGCCGCCCGCCGCGTTCGGCGGCCGAACGGACCACGTCGGCCTCCACGGCACCAGTGACCATAGGACACTCGACCGACACGTGGCAACCAGCATTGAGGGCCGTCACGGCAACCTCCGTCTAGGATGACAGAGGTGTGGCGACGACGACCACCTCGAGTCTACTGGAGTGCCCGGCGTTTCGTGGACAGTGGTGAAAAACCTGAGTTTATTCGAACATGTGAGGTAAAATCTGTACTATGCCGGCTTCGAAATTTAGTAAAGAGTTTAAAGAACAAATCATCGCGGAGGTTCTTGAGGGGTCTCGGCCGATAGCGGAAGTGGCGAAGTCCTACAATCTGGTTCCGCAAACTGTGGGTAACTGGGTGAGAATATGGCGGAAGCAGCATCCCGACCCAGGTATGGTAGAAGCCTCGTCGGATCAGGTGGCGGAGAACAAGCGCTTGCAGGCTGAGTTGCGTGAAGCGAAGATGGAGATCGAGTTTTTGAAAAAAGCGGCGGCCTTCTTCGCGCAGGAATCCCGGTAGCAGCGAAATATGTTTATATTCACCGCGAGGAAGGCAGCTATCCTGTGTATCTGATGTGCCGCTGGGCCAGAGTGTCTCGTTCCGGCTACTACAGATGGCGGAATCAGGGTTTATCCGAGACGCAGAAACGCCGGGAAGAACTCACTATTTTAATTACGCATTTCTTCCACGAGTCTGAGCAAACCTACGGGTATCGACGTATCCACGCAGCTCTGGTTGAACGGGGAATCCACGCGAGCCCAGAGCTGGTGCGTCAGCTCATGCACCGGGCTGGCTTGGTGGCCTGTCAGCCCCGGAAACGGGTCCGTACCACCATCCCGGCCCAGGATCTTCACCACCGCCCGGATCTGGTGAAAAGGAATTTTACCGCCAACAAACCAGGGCAGAAATGGGTAGGCGATATCACCTACATCCCCACCTGGGAAGGATTCACTTATCTAGCAACCGTCATGGATTGCTACTCGAAAAAGATCATCGGTTATGCGATCGCCGGGAATATGCGCACCCGGCTTGTTGCCGAGGCTTTACACATGGCAGTCAGAAATTGCCCAGTAACCCGAGGTGAAACCGTCTTCCATTCGGATCGTGGTTCGCAATACACCTCAGCTGATTACGCGGAAATCATGAACACATATGGTATCCGTGCCTCGGTAGGTAGAACTGGGTCGTGTTACGACAATGCCGCAGCGGAATCATTTAATGCCACCTGCAAGAAGGAGGTAGTGAACCGGAAGATCTACCCAACACGGAAACATGCTATAAAGGATGTGACAGCCTGGATCGAGTTACGTTACAATCAGAAACGACTTCACTCGGCGTTAGGGTACCGAACCCCCAACCACGTCCACCAAGAATGGAGCCAACACCAGAAAGCAGCCTAGAAATCCCATTTTTCAGTAGTGTCCACAAAACCCATAGCACTCCAATGAGACCTCGACCGATGTAGCCCGTGTCAGCGATGATTGTGTCAGCTGTAAGATGGGCGAGGATGGCATGGGCATCGAACACTTGTGGCATCATGGGTGGAGTCGGGTAGAGGGGGTGATGCCCATTGCAGCCGACCGTGGGTGTCTGCGAGGATCTGGATGTTAACCCCAGCCTGATGGTGTTTGCCGGAGTACGGCTTCTGAAACGAGCCGCTCTTGCCATTATTTAGACTCTACTTTTTGGCCGAGCTTCTGGATTCACTGAATAACCCTCCCGGAACCGTGTAATCATCGAACGGCCTCCCGGTCTGGCCCGGGTGCGTAGAGGAACCGCTGACGCTGCAAGTCGCGACGCTGAGCCGCCGACCGGCTGATAACGTGAAGGTGTCGCCCAAGCGCTTCGTTCAGGGTGGTACGCCAGTTCGTGGCGAAGTCGTGGTGGCGTCGGGCGTCCTCGGCGGCGACGGCGCCAAGTCGAACTCGCTCTTGGAGGGGCATTCGGGTGAGGCAGTCAAGCATCCGGGCGACACCGTCGACGCTGCGATCCTCCGCTAGGACGCCGTTTCGTCCGGGGACCACCAGTTCCCTATACACTCCGGTCGGGACGGCTGACACCACTGATCCCCCTCCGTCGCTCATTAGCGCCGCCTCAATCGGGGTGACCGAAGCGGCCTCTCCCCAGGACAAGAAGGTCGCTGTGAGCGTACCCTCCCATTGACACAGCGCTGAGATGACGTCATCGTCCTGACCGTCCAGTAGCACCGCAGACGACTCGAGCGCGGCCACAGTATGCGCCAACGATTGGTTGGGTACCGGATTCAGTACCACGGGCACGACCCGGTCATCAATCGCCCGACATGCGCGGACGAGCAGCGAGAAGCCCTTCCCTGCCCCCGCGCGACCCCAGCTGAGCGCCAGGGGCCGATCGAGTGGCACGCCGAGGGCGCGTAGCGTATGGTGCACGGTCGCGTCGGACTGGCGCCGAAACTTCGCGTCGCTGGTCGGCACCCCGGCACGAGCGAAGATCATGTCATCCTCGTCGATGCCGTAGACGCTCGCGTACTGCCGACGCATCCACGCAGACTCCCAGCCGACGTTCACGCGTTCGTCAGAGCGGGCTAAGTGACCCATCACGGCATCGCTGTATGCCTCGGGCCGGTCTGCCCCGCCGTGCGCGCTTATGACCGGGTTATGCGTCATATGCACGTAACTGACGCGCAGCCCCAACTGGTCTGCGGCTCTCAGCACGAACCGTGGTGCTATCGAAAACATACTCATCCCGCCGACCACCAGGACAGAATCAACCGACCGGGCGAGATGTGCCACTAGCTGCCCCACGGCGGCGCCGAGAGCGACGAAGTGTTCCAGATGGTCCGGCTCCGAGTTGGAGCGGCGGGGGTCGACAAGCGGATGGAACTCGACGTGCCCCGGGCGGATGTACTGCTCCATTGCCTGCTCAAGCGCGGCATCATCAACACGACCTCCCAACGTCCTTTCGGCTACATGCCAGCTCAGGTCCACGCCGTGCGCAGCGGCAACCTCCTGGGAAATCGCCCGCGCGTCCAGGATGTTGCGGACGTAGCGCGCTACCCCACCGTCGACGCGGTAGAACCCCTCATTTGTAACTAGGAGCACTGCCACCCGGTGGTCAGCCATTTAGGCTGGACAGAGCGTCGTCGAAACCGTGGCGGTAGAGGTAAGCGACCACGAGCCGGTTCATCCCGATACCGCAGCAACCGCTCCACAGTTCCTCGCCATCCGAGCTGCTGATCCCGAAACTCTGGGTCATGTGGTTGCCCTCGGCGGAGCAGCCGGAGATCTCGCGCAGGTCGAAGCGGTCATCGAAGTGGTTGGCCCACTCGGGCCGGAACCGGTCGGCGCGCAAACTGCTAAGCGGCACCTCAATGTCCTGCACCGGAACCTCATCGGGGGTCTGAGCATCTTCCTGCATCTGTACCAGCGACGGGATCTCCATACAGCCCTCAGCGACGACGACCTGCCAGGCAAGACCCCAGCTACTCAGCAGCCCGGTCAAGGCCTCACGTACCTCGCCGCGGATACGCCGGACGTCGTCCCGACTGCCCAGAAACACATGCTCGACCCGCATGAATTCCCGCGCCTTAATGGGGCCATCTAGGTGGCGTGACAGCTCGTTGCGCCACGTCCACCCGCCGAGGGTCTCGACGATACGGATCGGTGTCGTGGAGATGTCGAGCTCACGGCCACGGAGCATCTGGTAAAGGCTGATGCACTGGACAGGATCAAGCACTTGATCGGCGTCGATGCCTGCGGGAACGAGCAGCTCCGGTGCGTACTGGCTGAGGCGGAAGCTGTCGAGGGCCTCGCGCGGGATCAGCCGCGGGAACAACCACTCCTCAAAGCCGAGTTCGGCGGCACGGTCGAGCACCGCGCTCTGCAGCTTGCGCAGGAGCCTGACCCACGGAGCGCCATAGATGTACTGCCCTTCGGCAAACTCGTGAATCCACCCTCGATCGAGGGCCTCGGCGGTCACATCGCCGCCGGCCATCTGCTCGATCTCCTGAGTGGCGATGACGGTTCCCAGCTTCATTCCGTACTCCTAATCGTGTGTCGGATATCTCGGGCCCGCAAAACTTCGCGGACGCCGCTCATCAGGCTAGTGGCATAGGAAAGTTCCGGCACAGTACTCTCGGTAGCCCGCTGCACAGGCGTGATGATTACGGCGCGCAGTCCGGCAGACAGCGCCGCCTGGGCATCAGTGGCCCGATCTCCGAGCATCCAAGAGTGGCTCAAGTCGATCCCGAACTCCTCGACCGCACGGCGGAATAGGGTGCCCGCCGGCTTGCGGCACGCGCACCGTAACGCCGCAACGTGCGGGCAGACGTAGACGTGGTCAAGGACGAGTATCTCACGCAGTTGGCAGTGCATGCTGTCCAGGTCGCAAGGGTCGAGTAGGCCGCGTTGTAGGTCGGGCTGATTCGTCACGACGAACATGCGCGCCCCAGCGTCACGTAGGGCCGCGGCTGCCACGACGGCGTCCGGCAGGAGCGCGAACTCGTCGATTCGCCATGGCGAACTCCGGCGGTCATCGCGCGCTACGTGCGCGTTTAAGGTACCGTCACGGTCAAAGAATACCGCCCATCGATCTGACATCCCGCCTCATTTTCCCCACATGTCGTGCAGCTGCCATCCGTCATGCCCGCGCAGATTTGAGGCGGCCGCGCACAGGTTAAGCAGGTTCGGTCGGCGGACGGGCAGTGAGCCCAGGTCGAGCGACCGGTACTCCTCGTGGGCGGTGACCAGCACAACGCAGTCAGCTTCGGCTGCCGCGGATGAAACCGTGCAGTGGCGGTCAACCGCATCGAGCGCGATTTGTTCCGCGTGTGGGTCGTGCGCCGTCACCGTACAGCCGAACGCAGTGAGCTCTTTGGCTAGTCGCAGGGCCGGTGAGTCTCGCAGCGTCGCGATCCCCGGCTTGTAGGTCAGCCCCAGCAGGCACACGCGCCGCTGATACAGACCATCGAGAATCCGGTCTAGGAGAGCCACCGGCGCGAGCGCATGGCTGGCATTCGAGCGGCTGACCGCAGCGAATAGGGTATCGCGGCCGAACAATTCACCCACCTCCCACAGCGCCCGGACATCGCGCTGCAGCGTCGCGCCGGCATATGCCTGTCCGGGGCGTAGGGGGGCCTTTGGGCTCACCCTCGAGTCTGCCCGGACAGCCTCCGTCACGGCGACCGGGTCTGCGCCGAGTTCGCGGGCGATCCACCCGAGATCATTAGCGAAGACGATGCACATGGACAGAAAGACGTTCGTGCCGTGTTTGACCAGTTCGGCTTCCACAAGCCGGACCCGACGGATATCTCGTGCTTTCCACCGGGCAACTAGCTCCGCGACTGCGGGCGGAAGCTCCGGAGCATCGCAGCCCACGACAAGGCGCTCGGGGTGCAGGAAGTCCTCGAGTGCCGACCCGAGCCGCAGGTTCTCGGGCACGTGGACCAACGCCTGGCTGTCCGCCGGCAGGCCGCTCGATCGCAGAAGCCGCTCGCAGGTGCCTGCCCGAACCTGACTGCAGAGCATTATTGCCGGTCCGCTGACACCGCGCTCCAGTAGTGCGCGGACCGCATCCTCGGAGCGCGAGTCGTCGATCTCGCCGTCGACGGTCGTACGCGAGTCGTAGGCCACCACAACAAGCCCCGCGCCCCCCAGCGCCTGGTCCAAGTCCACCTCATCGGCCAGCACGACGTAGCGACCGTCGGCGGCAGCGGTCGCCAAAACATCGGCCACGCCAGGTTCACCGGCCGTGCCGCCAAGTGTCTCGAGGACCTCGCGCGCATCCCTATCACGGTCCCAACCCCGAACAGAGTAGCCAAGGTTGAGCAGACCCGCTGACGTGACCGACGCGAGGTGCCAGTCCCCCACGACAACGACCTCACCCATTGGTTCTGTGCTCCTGCAGTAGTCGACGCACGCACGTGACCAGCGCGTCATGCGACGTGACGGATGCGTGCCAGCCGAGCCCATGGGCCAGCGAGAGGTCGAACTCGACCACCGGGACGTCTCCCGGCCAGCCACGGCTTGTAGCGCCGAACTCGATCAGAGGATTGACCCCGAGCTCCTTGGCGACCATCTGCGCGATCTCCGACACGCTGACGGTGTCTTCTGCTCCGAGATTTGCGACCAGAATACCGCCAGCGGTGTGAGCCGGAAAGGTGAGAAGGGCCCGAGCACAATCCTCAACTAAGAAGTAATTCTTGCGCTGACATCCATCACCGAGCACTTCAAGTCTCGTGGGGTCCTTACGCAGCTTATGTAGAAAATCATACACGACGCCGTGGTTGAGACGGCCGCCCACGACGTTACCAAAACGCAGGATAGTCCCCTCTATGCCATACAGGTGGTTGTAGGACGAGATCAACGCCTCGGCCGCCAGCTTGGAAGCGCCGTACACAGAGATGGGTAGAAGGGGTCCATACGATTCCGACGTCGGCCGCTGCGTAGGCTCGCCATAGACCGTGGATGACGACGAGAACGCGATTCTTGTGCAGCCGGTGGCGCGCATTGCCTCCAGCACTGAGCGGGTTCCGAGGACGGACTGCTCTACGTCAACCCAGTTGTTGACAAGGCCCACCCGCATGTCAACGCTTGCAGCGAGGTGCACGACGTCGTCGACTTCGTTGCTGTCCATTACACGCTGAAGGGCCTGGGTGTCGAGAATATCGATCTGCTCGAATAGGCACGTCCCGACCTCCACGTGCGGTGCGATCCATCGCATCGTGCTATTAGAGAGGTTGTCGACAACCACCGGCGTGCGCCCTTCGGCGACGAGTGCGTCAACGACATGGCTGCCAATGAAGCCGGCGCCGCCGGTGACCAGCGTTCGTCCGTTCACAGCTCTTCCCCCGTAGTGCGCATCGCGAGGCAGATGGCGTGCGCGACCAGTAGGTGCAGCGACTCCACTCCCGGTGTTGCGTATGGCTCCACATCCATCTCCACGTTTACGTGCACGTCAGCGAGGTCGCCCAGTGCACCCCCGTCGAAGCCGGTGACGGCGATGACCGCAGTACCGTGCGACCTTGCGAGACTCGCGAGCTCGACTAGATTGCTCGATACCAATCCGTCCCGCGAGCCCCCGTGCACGGAGAAGAGCACCACGGCGTTCGTACCGACTGGGTACTCACCCTGTAGCCATGGCTCAGCGAGGTGCGCCAACGCCAGCGCGGGGTCCTCATCATTCGTCCATGCAGTGAGGCAACTAACATCGTTCGTCAGAGACACGGTGCGCAAGTGGGGCCACCCTGTCCGACGAGTGAACTTCGTAAGGTCCGCCGCGAAATGCGCCGCGGTCGAGCTGGAACCACCATTGCCGGCAACGAGAACGACGCCGTTGCGCACCCGGACCTGGTGCAAAACCTCGGCGGCGCTCAGGATGTCTTTACCGCTAATTCGGCTGAATGCATCGGCGGAATTCCTCCACAACGTCGCGATCTCGTCTGCTGTAGTCATGACGCAACCTGCTCCCATCGTTGGTGTTTCACTGACCGGTAGGCGGCCTCGACGACGGCGAGAGCTCGCCGTCCAGCGTCGCTCTCCTGGTGCTGCGGTCGCGCCGTCGCCTCCCGGAAATACTCCCACTCACGATCCCAGGAACAGTCGCTGCCGCGAAACTCGGTGATCTCCTGACGGAACGGACCATCGATGCGGGGTTCGACCACCAAAGTCTCCACCCCGTACGAACCACCGAGGCCCACGACCCGGATGGTCGCCCGCTCGCACGTGACCTCGAACGTGAAGCGGTTGCGCCAGAAGGCGAGGCTGCTATGCACAGTGGCGGTCACACCCGAACGCAGGGCAAGCAGCAGGCGCGCGTCATCCTCAAGGTTGCCCGGCAGGGCGAAGTGGTGGCCTAGCCGGGCAACCACGGCGTCGACGGGCGACACCAGATACTCGACTAAATCCACTAGGTGGATGCCCTGCTCCATCAACTGCCCCCCAGATACCTGCGCCGGGTCGGACCGCCACTCTTCTGCATACCCGCCGCGCAAGCCGTGTCCGTAGGCAGCGTCCAGCGCTAGCACTCTACCGTGGATTCCAGTCTCGAGTAGCTCGCGCGCGGCCGTGATGGCCGGGTGGAACCGATGGTTGAAGCCGCAAATTAGGATCCGGCCCCGCCGGGCTGCGGCCTCTGCCATTACCGTTGCCTCCTCACTGGACGCGGCAAGCGGCTTCTCGCACAACACGTGCTTTCCGGCCTCCAGTGCCGCGACGACGATCTCGCGATGTGACCTCGGCGGCGAGGCAACGATCACGGCGTCCAAGTCCTTTCGCGCCACGAGGTCCTGCCAATTGTCGACCGCTTCGCCGCCGTATCTCTCAATAAGTGCTTCGGCGCGCCTATCTCGCTGGGAGTACAGCGCGACCAGTCGGTCTTCCGGCGCCAGCGCCGCCAACCGTCGGTTGGCCTGCAGCCCGGCTCCCACAATACCTACCCGCACGTCATCCTCATACTTCCTCTAGTGGTCATGAAATCATCGCAGCGACCGCCTACCGAAACCATCTGCGCAGACCGGTCGCAACTGGTCGCACTCGTATGTGCCGCAGGCCCCATGTGGCCATCGACGCCCGAAGATCCTGCGCCCGACCAGGCATCACTGCTACCAGCAGGTGCCCACCTCCGCCAGCTCCAACGACCTTGAACCCCAGCACACCCATCGAGTCCGCACAAGCAGTCAGTCGACGGCAGGCTGGATGGTCCGCTGCGGGGTTTCGCCTCACCTTCTCATCCCAGTGTCGACGCAACACCGCGCCGATCTGCTTGATGTCCTGGCCGAGAAAAGCGCGCTCGTTCTCGTCCGTGAGCCGAAGCGCCGTGTCCACGATCGCGGAATTGACTAGGCCGGACGAGGCGAGGACTGTCGCAGCGTCGCGGGTTTCGGGCAGGCCAAATAGGAGCAGCTGAGAGTCCTTGAGGAGTCGCGTCGCGGCATGCAGCAAGTCGAAGCGGGTATGATAGAATACATGCCCTTTAGTGTCGATGTCAAGCTGCACCGCGCCACCGATCGCTGCCACCCAACTGTCCTGTTTACCGACCGTACGGCCCAACAGGTCACGCTCGATGGTGAATGCGATCTCGGCGATCTCTGGCTTTGGCAAGACCCGACCGACATGGCGTGCGAGCGCATCGACGAGTGCGACCAGGTAGGCGCCCGACCCGCCAAGACCCGAGCCGGGTGCTATCGGTGAGGTTACAACGACGTGAACGACTGGCGCGGTCTCTAGGCAGGCGGCTGCGGCGCCGACGTATGGGTCGGCGGATTCGGCAGCGTGCTCGACCCAGTACCACCCGGCCTGCGACGGGACCGCGGCGCGCGCGGCCTCGGGATCGCTCGCGACGGAGACGACGACCTCGCGGTCGATCGCCACGGCCAGTACCCGAGTCTGGCTCCGCTGGTAGAACTCCGGTAGATCCGTGCCACCGCCGGCCACTGGAAGGCGCATCGGGGCAGCCGAGACTATTGCGTCAGGCACGATGCAACCCTACCAGTGCGGACCGCACTCGCTGTAGCCGCTCCGGCGTGCCAACGTCGAGCACCGGCCCTTCGACAAATAAGTGGGCGAGCGCTCGCGTCGGCACCATCGATCCGAAAAAAGTATCGTCATCGTTGCCACTGAACGCGTCGAGTGCGTCTGCCCGCAGGTACCGCGTCCCGCGGTCGATTAGCGGCAACGGCGAAGACTTGTCGTAGGACACAACCAGGTCGGCGTCTACGTCGATATTCCCCTGGTCCATCGATTGCGACGCAGCGGCCGTCGTCATGACCGCCGCAGCGCTGGTGCGCTGTGCCACCTGTACCAGGCGCTCCCAGATACGACCGACTTTCGGGGGCAGGACGTCACCGAGGACGAGCAGAAACTCCGAGGCAAGCAGACCTCTTGCAGCGCGCAGAGCGCCCACTGTCCCTGCCGGCGTAGCCTCGCGCCGATACTTTACCCGGTACGGCCGCTCGGACGACGCCGCGAACGCGATGACCTGTTCGGCGTGGTGGCTCACCAGCAACAGCACCTCGTCCGGCTTCCATTGGTCGACCACGCCGAGCACGTGGGCGAGGAATGGTGCCCCAGCGACCTCAACCATGCACTTCTGTGATCCCCTGGTGATCTGACGCAGCCGGGTCCCAGCGCCCCCACACAGTACGACGACCTGCCTCATGACCGGGCCATCGCGTGCCTGCGGACAGTGCTCACGACATGCGCGACCTGCTCGTCTGTCATCGCTGGGAAGATGGGAAGAGAGAGTAGCCGAGGGTACACCTCATCAGCCACCCGGACATGGGCCGGATCGGTGGGGAAGTGATCGGCGTAGTAGCTGAATTGGTGGAGCGGGCGCAGATGCACGCTAGTGCCCACACCGTCGGCCGCCAGCCGGGTGGCCAGCTCGTCACGCTTGAGGTGCGCCGGGATGCGGACGATGAATAGGTACCAGGACGATCTGTTGGTACGAGTGTCGGCGGGCGGCAAGTCGAGCCCCGGGACGCCGTCCAGCCCTTCCAGATAGATGCGGGCGATGCCAGCGCGCCGCGCGTGCAACTCGTCAGCACGCGCCAACTGGCACCGCAATACCGCCGCGAGGATATCTGGCAGGTTGTACTTGAACCCGGCGGCGACTACGTCGTAGTGGGGCGAGCGGCCGAAACGGTGCCGGTCGTGCGTGCTTCGGTCGATACCGTGTCTACTCAGCACGCGGCATCTCTGCTCAACGTCCGCGTGAGGTGTGACAAGCAGACCGCCCTCCGCGCTGGTGAGCGGCTTGGTGACGAAGAACGAGAAAGCTGCGGCGTCCGACAGTGCGCCGGGGGTAATGCCGTCCCGCTCTGCCGGGAGCGCGTGCGCGGAGTCCTCTACGAGACGCAGCCCGTGCTCATCGCAGAACTTCCTGGCAGCACGTACATCGGCCATCCGGCCTGACATATGCACGATAACGAGGGCCTTGGTGCGCGGCGTGAGGGCCCGACGCGCAGACTCGAGGTCGATGTTCAGCGTTTCAGGCTCAACGTCGACCAGCACCGGCCGCGCCCCAGCGTGCACGACCGTGGCTGCTGTCGCCGTGAAGGTTACAGTCGGCACCACGACCTCATCGCCCGCACCGACGCCCAGTCCTAGCAGTGCCAGGTGTAAGGCAGCCGTGCCGGAGCTCAGTAGCAGCGCGTGCGGGACATTCAGGTAGGTCGCGAACCGGGACTCAGTGTCGCGCGCGACCTCGCCGGTCCCGATCCACCCGCTCTCGACGACGGACAGCACCGCCTGTTGCTCCTCGCTCCCGAGGTACGGCGCTGCGAACGGCACCACGACCGGCTCAATAGCAGTGCCCACTTCTTGCTCAACCATCCCGCCGCTCACAGCGTGAGGTGGACAGAGTCGGTGCTGAACTGTTCAGCAAACAGGCGGCTCGGGTCCGGGGCCAGCCACGCCCGCAGAACTGACGACGGTACTGCGCGCCAGCCGCGAGTGCGTCTGAAGCGTCCGCCGGTTTGCGGATGCTGCCAATCACTGTCTTGGCCGACAAACCACTGCGGTCACGGTGAGCAGTGACCTGCTTGAGAGCCCGGGCTGGGTTGATGCCGGCGTCGCGCATTCGGCACCACAGCAGGCTGACATGGCTCACACCAAGGCCCACAGCTGCCATCGCCTGCCCTGGGGTAGTGCACGCAGTGACATTGACCTTGATGCCGTTCTGCGCGCAGCGACTGATGAGCGACGTCCGGAGCTCACCAGAGCCGGTTAGCAGTGGGATCTTAACCCGCACCTTGTCACCCTGCGCCGCCAGCGTCCTTGCCTGGTCGAAGGCCTCCGCTGGGTCTTCCGGCAGCACCTGCAGATGCAGCTCAGTGGGATCGAGCGCCAGTAACTGGCCCGCGAGGTCGCACAGGCTCAGCGCACCGGCAGTGCGTACTAGCGTGGAATTAGCGGTGGTTCCCACGACGAGGCCGGTGGCAAACCAGTATGCGCACTCCTCCACGTCTGCGCTGTCGACGTAGACCTTCGTCATGGTTATCCTCCCGTGAGGTCGAAGTCGGATCGGTCCTTATTGCGCGCGGCGGCGAGCACGCTACACAGCTCACGCGCCACCTCATCCTCCACCAGATCATCGAGCAGCATTGGCAGAGACGTGCGCCAGCTCTGCGACCGGTCGCCGGTGGGAGAGTTCACCCGCTGAGCCCCGAGCATCAGGTCGAGCACCTGGCTTAGTACGAGGCCGGCTCCGCTGCGCCCTAGGCCCTCGTGAGTCCGGCGGAGCGCGGTGAACAGGTCTGCATCGACCGGCGTCCCCTCACCTAGCGCGACGAGGCGCTGATGGTGCGACAGCCGGGCAAACGCTTCCTCACTTTGCGGATCGACGTCGATCAACCTTGCGCCAGCGTCGTGGTCGGCCCAGACTGCCGCCACCGGCGGGTGGTCATGGTTCGAGACGTAGGCAACTGCGGCTTCGGGCCACTTGTTCGGGGGAATCTTGACAAACCACAAAATGATTGTTCGTAGAAGGCCGCGCTCCCCAATCTGCTGCCGGAAATCGGAGGGGACATTTCCGAGGTCCTCCGTTACCACGTAACAGCTATTCGCAACACTTTCCAGCACCAATAGGTCGAGGATCTCCCGGAAAGGGTACTCAACATACGCCCCTTCGGCCGGCGTCCTGTCCCACGGCACCCAGAACAGCCTGGTGAGGTGCATTGCATGGTCTAGGTGCAGGCCTGCGCCACGAGCCATGTTCGCCCTCCAGACCGCCACCAACGGCGCGAACCGCAGCCGTTCCAAGGCCATCGGCGAGAAGGGAGCGCTGTCCCAGCCATGGCCATCAGGCGCGAATCCATCCGGCGGAGCACCGATACGCACCTGTGGGACTAGTGCCTCCTGCCACAACCAGCCATCGAAGCCGCCGGGGTCGAAGCCGACCGGTAGGTCGTTAATGACGTCGATTTCGCCAGCGATCCTCGCCATCTGCTGCTCGCACATCCACTGCAGCCAGACATGGAAACTGACATCATCAGCGTGCTGCTCTGCAAAGGCTTCGACCTGCGCCGAACGCGGGTCCTGAAGTTCCGTTGGCCACTGTCGCCAATCGCCCCCGAGCTTATCGGTAAGGACGCACCAGGTGGCGAAGAGCTGCACAGGAAGCGCACTGGCGGCAAGAAAGTCCTGCAGCAAGGGGTCCGGACTGCCATCAAGGTCTGTCCAGAGCGCCCTCAGCGTGGCGTACTTGGCGGTATGCACCGCATCGCGGTCGATCGGCGCATCAGCGGAGTCACTGAGTCCCGCCGGACGGGACACAGCAACAGGCGTTCCGTCCGGTGCGCGCACGTCCTGCATGGACAGATAGAGCGGGTCCAGGAAAAGGCGTGTGGCCGGGTAGTACGGGCTCGGCTCGCGGGGTGTGGTCGGTGCGGCGGCGAGCATCGGACCGAGCAACAACGTTGTCGCCCCCTGCTGCGCCGCCCAGCGCGCGAGGTCGCGCACCGTGCCCAGGTCACCTATTCCCCAGTCCTGGCTGGAGCGCAGGGCGTAGGGTTGCACGCTGAGTCCCCAACCGCGGCCTGGGGTGGGTGCGGCAACCGCAGGGCTGCCCACCACGGTCACAGGCTCCATAGACCCGGTCGGATAGAATCTGTGGTAGCCGACTGGAACGGTAGTTGGGACGTCCGGTGAGACCGCCACCATTTGGCCGTTGGCCAGGACGAGTTCGCCCTTGTCGGCGAAGGCGACCGGTTCGTCGCCGCGAACCGTGAGTATCGACGCGGCCACGTCCTGACGGGCCTCTTCAGGATCGCCGCCGAGGTAGCGCACAAGATCGGCGGCGACGACGGGATCGAGCTGGCGCACCCGACGCAGACCGTCAACGTGCTCGACCATTACACCCCACGAGGCCGCCACTTCGATTGGGTTCGGACAGCTCATCACCGCAGCGCTCCCGCCTGATCCACCCACGAGTACACGTCGGCCGCGTCACAGATCGAGTCGAAAAGGCCGCGCTCAGCGAGCCGGGATATCCGGTCAGCATCGTCAGGGAAACGGCTGATAAAGCAGATGACCTCCTGCTGTAGGTATGCGCGAGCGGCCACGGGGTTTCTGGCCAGGCGCTTCTTCTCCCGCCAGGTGTGATGGAAGGCGGCGTCCGTCGGTACCGGATCCCACTCACGCGCCGCAGGGTCCCAGACGGTGTCGACGACGCAGCGCACCGGGACACCGAGCGAGGCCGCCTCAAACACCGAAACGCGCTGCTCCGCGAAGGCCGGCCGGGGGTCATACCCTTCGATGGGTGTATGGTTCCGCGCGGCAAACGCCAGACAGCTGCGCACGAACGCATCCCGGTGCACGGCGGAGCCGAAGTAGGCCAGCGCCGTGTTGGCGGCTGACCTCCTGAAGTCCCACCCGTCCTCAACGATGCCGTTTGGGTCGGGCAGCCGGTCCCGGGTGGGGTAGACAACGTTGCCGACGGCTTCACGGTGGGCAACCACGAAGACCTCACCACCGAGGTTCTCAATGGGGCGGTGCAGGTAAAGATCAGTATCAAGCCAAGTCAGTGCGGTATTTGACGCGGCCAAGGCAAACACTTTGCCGAGAGTGTAGTAGGTCGAAGGGTCGTAGAGCTTATGGTCAACGCTGGCCAGCACATTGAGGTCGATGGCGCGGTACAGATCTTCGAGGCCCCAGTGCGTAAGCCACCGGTACCCGTCCTGGTCGGTGTAAAGGTCGACCGGGCCGTGGTGTCGTTCCCATGCCCGCGCTGAGTGCAGCATGGTGACAACCTCAAAGGGCGGTAGGAGACGGCGTACGTCGACCCCAGCCCCGGACCGGACGCGACCTGCAGCGGCGGGAGCGGTCCAGTTTACGTGGGCGGCAGGCAGTCGTCTCCCGTCGTCCAGCTTGATCATTGCTTCGTCCCTTCGTGCCGTGACTGACACTTCGAGTGCCCCGAAAGGGCGTCGAGCAGCCGGTCGATGTCATCGTCAGTGGTGTAGAGGTGCGGCGCGGACTGGAGGAATTCTGTACCGGAGGTTTCGTACCGAACGGACACGACGACCCCGGCCCGCTGAAGCTCGCGCGCGACCTCTGCACTATGCGTATCCGGCATGTGAAAGCTGACTATAGCGGCCCAGTCGTGGAGCCTAGGGGTACCCAGCACCGGTAGACCGAGCGCGCGCAGTCCGCCCACTAGCTGTAGCCTAGCCACCCGCAACCGTTTGGGGTCATGGTGCTGACCGACCTGAACGAGTAGTCCCAAGGAGGCCTCCAGACCGATCAGCCCCATCTCGTTCAGGCTACCTGATTCGTAGCGGCGGGCGGTACTGGCGAGGGTCTCCCGGACGCAAAGACTGCGATAATCGTCCACGGACCGCCATCCTAGGACGGCCAGAGGCAGTAAGGGAAACAGCTCGCTCCGCACCGAAAGCACTCCCATCCCTTTTGGCGCTAGGAGCCACTTGTGACCGTCCGCCACGGTGAAGTCGATGTGGCGGCCGCACAGCGGTTGCGCCCCGAGAGTCTGGATCGCGTCGACGCACAGCAAGACGTCAATGCCGCACAGGTCGTCGACGGGTCGGCCGGATAAGTAGTGGGTGCTACTGAACGCAACGAGGCAAGTCCGTTCGTTGACGCATGGCTGAAGATGCATGCGACTGAGAGGGACGGGCCGACTTCGACCTCCCGAACTTGCACGCCGAGGTGGCGTAGTGCCCGCCACACGTAGGTGTTGGACGGGAAGTCGCCAGCCTCAACCACGGTGTTGTCGCCCGGTCACCATTCCAGCCCTGCGGCCACCATTGATAGTCCGGCCGAGGTGAACGGCACAAGGGCGACCTCGTCGGCCGACACCGCCAGCATGGCTGCGGCCAGCCCACGTACCTGCGACCCGGCGTCCCCCAACAGGTACTCGAACTGGCCGCGCGGGCCGGCGCGCTGGGCGAGGCCGGTAATGGCATCGACCGTTACAGCAAGCAACAATGCCACCGCCGCATGTGCAAGATAGGCCAGCTCACGGGTGACGCGGGGAACGCTCTATGTCGCAGTGCGTCAACGTCAAGGACCAAATCGACCGTCAGCATCCACGCTTGGCCTCACGGAACCAGCGGACTGTGGCCGCAAGCCCCGTATCGAGGTCTGTTCTTGGCTCCCACCCGAGGAGGTCTCGTGCCTTGCGGATGTCGAGCCACTTGCGCCGGGGTGCTGCCCGCCGAGCGCCGGAGAACACCGGCACTCGGGACAGGCCATCCCAGACTACGCTCGCCCGGGTGGCCACCTCCGCGATCGGCACACATCGACCCGAGCCGAAATTAAACGCCCCACTATCACCGTACTCAAGGTGTTCAGCGACCGCGAGGTAGCCGCTCACCATGTCGTCGATGTAGAGAAAGTCCAGGGCGCTCGTACCATCGTCGCGGTTGCCAAAGTCGAAGGGTCCTGCGCTGGCAAGCAGGGCGAGCGCCCGCGGGACTAGGCGCGAGCGATGTGTATCACCAGGGCCATAGGTGTTCATGAAGCGGCACACGGCTGCACGTAGATCGTAGGTCGCAGCGTACCCCTGCACCGCGAGGTCGGCGGCGGCCTTAGAGGAGGCGTACAAATTGGCAGCGGCTAGCGGGCTGGCGGACTCGGGAAGTGGCTCCGACGAGGTGGTATCGCCGTAATACGCGCCGCTGGAAGCAAAGATGAACCGGGCATCCGGGCGCTCCTGACGCCACGCCTCGAGCATCACGTAGGTACCGCGCGCGTTTACGTCCAAGACTTCAGCCGGGTGCGCCACGCTATAAGGCACCAGCGCCTCGGCAGCGAGGTGGAACACAGCGTCGACGTGCCGCGTCCGCAGCAGCGTGCGCACCAGCGCGTCGTCGCGGACGTCCCCAACGACATAGTCGACTTCAGGACAAGCACGAGTGCCGAGACGACGGTCGAGGACCGTAACTTCGGCGCCTTTGCAGATGAGCTCGTCGACCAAGCGACGACCGCCGAACCCCGCCCCGCCCGTCACCAAACAACGTAGTCCGGACCATGCGTCGCTCATCCGCGCCCCTCCCGGTAATGGTCGCGGTAGACGGCGATCGTGCGACGCAAACCCTCTTCAATGCTGACGACGGGGACAACCCCCAGCGTCCGGGACAGCTTCCTACCGTCGATACGCTGCGTCGAGATGACGAGCGTGCCGGGCGGCGGCGAAGACGGCTCGACCACCACACCGTTGTCACGGATGCGTTGGGCGCGGGTTCGGTCGAAGCCGGTCTCCCACTCCGCCGCGCACTGGACCAATAGGTCGAGGATCTCCGCCGGGGCCGCATTAAACTTGCCCGCCAGATTGAATACCTCGCCAATGGCTGCTGACGACGTTCCCGCCGCTAACACCATCTCGATGACGTCTTCGATGTATAAAAAATCGCGACTGTGCTGCACCGAGTCCGCGTACAGCTGCGGCGGGAGCGGCTCATCGTGCGCGTAAAGAGCGCTCAGGGCCCTTGGTATCAGGCGTGAGCCGCCGTAGTCATGCGGGCCGTAGACATTGCACGGTCGCAGGACGGTTACAGGAAGCCCGCGCGTGGCGTGGAAGGCGCGGGCGAGGATATCGCCTGCGGCCTTGCCTGCTTCATAGACTCCAAGCCCCCCCAAGGGTGCGCCTTCGTCCGTTGGCTCATTCCCCGACTCACCGTAGACCTTGTCGGTTGAGATCGTCACAATCGAATCGGGCACCGGGACATCATCTTCGAGCAAGGTGCTGAGCAGAGTCACCACCCCCATCGCGTTGGTTCGGATCGCCTCGTGCGGTTGCATTGCGGACCGCTCGATCACTGAGCACGCAGCCAGATGCACGATCACATCGTGGCGCGTGCGAACCATCTCAGCGCGCAGCGCGTTGGCATCAAGAACGTCAAGCTCGACCATCCGCAGTTTTGGGTGATCCAGCAGACCCTGGCAACTGAGCGCGGAGGCCCGGCTCGGCGTGCAATCTAGGTCGGCTACAGTGACGCGCGCACCAGCCGCCAAAAGCACTGCTGTGAGGTTCGCGCCGATGAAGCCGTTCCCACCGGTCACTAACACGCTCTTGCCGGCGTAGGAACGTGCAGCGGCCGACGACGGTATCGGCCCGGGGTGATGGTGAACCGTGTTAGTCGTCATCGTGCCCTAGCTGTCCAGCTTATACGCCACGTCGAGTACGACCGATGCAGGAGATCCCCTGGGATCGCTGCGCCCTGTCGGGTTGCCTTACAGTATGAGGGGGATCAGCCGGAGAGGTGCACTTCGCCTGGCTGCCAGGCGCGCTGGCGTGTAGCACGTGCACGGCGCCCCGACATGCCTCGACCTCGTTGAGCGAGGGGGCTTCGGGCATGACTGCGAACCCGCTGTAGAGCAACAGCTCGACGTTCTCGGACACCTTGTGCCGCGGTTGGTCGGTCTTCGCCACTACCACTTGATTCTTCCTCTCTCTGTTGTCCAAGCGGTCCCCCACTTCAGGAATCGGATGGGCGAGACCGCCCGAGCTGCTTCGACTCACCGAACCCGGCGGCCGAGAGAGCGAAAACAACAACGACTGTGACCACGAGCGCCCCAACGTAGACTAGAACGACGCCCCACTGATCGATCGCGTACCCCCAAACAAGCTTCGACATGGCGAGTACCGACATGGTAAGTGAAAACAACACTCCGGCGACCCTACCACGCAGCCCCTCTGGTGCCTGAAAGATCAACACGATCGTAGCCACGGAGCCGAGGAGGTTGGATGCGAGACCCTCGACCACTTTGACCGCTACAACAAGCGGGAGCCACACGACCAGGGCGGGGAGCATGATCGTCAGGGCCAGTGCCACCACTAGTCCGCCGACGATCTGTAGCCCGTGGGTCCGGACGTCGGGGTTGTGCCAGGCGAGGACGGCGGCACCGAGTACCTCTCCAACCAGAGCGATGGCCGCGAACGCACCCGACCAGGTCGCGATATCGAGACCGAGGCGTTGCTCAACAACCGGCAGGGTGCCGATGTCCCTCAGCCCCCACAGAATCGAGCCGAGACAGTAGAGGGCGAGAACAATGGCGTTCGAGCGAAGCCACGGCAGGGCCTCACGCACGGTACGTCCGTGTTTCCCGGTGGGTGCCGGCGCGACGTCTGCACGCAAGCCCCAGAAAAGTGCCGAGGCGAGAAGGAGGGTGGCGCTGTTGACAAGGAAGACCGTTGGGCCCAGTTGAGCCGCCAAGACCGGCCCGACGGCGAGCCCTAGCCCGGCGCCGATCCGGTCGGCTCCATTTAGTAGCCCAGCTCCTCGTTCGAGCTCCGTTGAGGGGACCACCGCCGGAACCAGACGGCCCTGTGCGGTGTACATGAGGCCCCCGAGGACTTGCCGGACCGCCAGGAGCAGAACGTAGGCGAGCGGCTGGTACCATTGCAGCGCGGCGGTGACGACTGCAAGGGCGATGGTGGTCAATAGCACAACACGGCGGGCGTTCAGTCGGTCGACCCAGGCACCGACCCACGGGGACAGTGCCGTGCCTGCTACCACCGGTACCGACGTCAGGATGCCGAGGGCGGTCAGGCCAGAGGCGATGAAGACGATGTAACTGAGTGCCATCAGACTCATCCACTCGCCGAAGCTACTGACAAAAGAGATGACCAACAGTCGACGGAAGTCAGGCGATGAGTGAGTCAGCACCAGCAGCCCGCCGTCGACGCAGGCGCTGTCTCCCAGCTAGCCACAGGGCCACCGTTAGGTATATCCCGCCAAGCAGTCACATCATTCCCTCTTTGCCGTCCAAGCCCTGGATTTTATCTCGACGAACTTTACCCGCCCGCGAGCCCGTAGCGGTTGCACCAGACCCTCAGCATCATCTCCACACCAACTCCAAGTTGTGGTGCGGCCGCACGACTCGGCTCCTATCCCGGGCCACCTTCGAGTGCCTGCCAGTTGTGGGACTGTCTGATTAACGGTGTGTGGGGTCCGGTCTGATTCGAGAGGAGATGGCTGTGGCTGACACGACCGACATGATGGAAGACGAGATGATCGATCCCGTGACCGGAGAGATCATCGATCAGAAGGACCTGGCCGAGTGTCTGCTGGCGCAGGCCAGGGAACAGGGGGTGAGTCTGGTCGGCCCGGGAGGGTTGTTGAACCAGCTCACCAAGGAACGTCCTGGAGGCGGCGTTGAACGCCGAGTTGACCGAGCATCTGGGTCACGAGCACGGTGGCACGCCGATCGAGGCGAACATGCGCAACGGCACCCGCGTCAAGACGGTGTTGACCCAGATCGGGCCGGTCGAGACCGGTGGTACCCCGTGATCGTGACGGCTCCTTCGAGCCGATCATCGTCCCGAAACGGAAGCGACGTTTGGACGGCATCGATCAGATCGTGTTGTCGTTGACCGCCCGCGGGCTGACCACCGGTGAAGTCGCTGCCCACTTCGAGGAGGTGTACGGAGCGAGGGTGTCGAAGGACACCATCAGCCGGATCACCGAGAAGATCGTCGGTGAGCTCGCCGAGTGGTCGAGTCGGCCGTTGGATCCTGTCTACCCGGTGATCTTCGCCCGGCGCGATTCGCACGTGAAGGTCCGCGACGGTCAAGTCCGTAACACCCCGTTCTACGTTGTCATGGGTGTCACGATGAACGGGGAACGCGACATCCACAGGGATCTGGGCTGGTGACGGTGCTGAGGGTGCCCGGTTCTGGCTGCAGATCTTTTCGGAGGTGAAGAACCGAGGCATCGTCGAGGTGATGATCGCGGTGTGTGACGGGTTGAAGGGACTCCCTGAGGCGATCAACACGACCTGGGAACACACCATCGTGCAGCAGTGCATCGATCTACCTGGTTCCGCAACAGCTTCCGCTACGCCGGCCGGCAGCACCGCGACGCGATCGTGAAGTCCCTCAAACCGGTGTACACGGCCCCGTCCGAGCAAGCGACCAAGGACCGGTTTGCCGAGTTCGCCACCGAGTGGGGCGACCGGTATCCGGCGATCGTGCAGCTGTGGCGCAACACGTGGGCGCAGTATCGTACCGTTCCTAGCCTACGACATGGAGAACCGGAAGGTGATCTACACGACCAACACCATCGAGTCCATCAACGCGAGGTACCACCGGGCCATGCGGGCCCGTGAGCACTTCCCCAACGAGCAAGCCGCATTGAAGTGCCTGTACCTAGTGACCCGCTCCCTTGACCCCACCAGCGGGAGCCGGGCACGCTGGGTGATCAGGTGGAAGCCCGCACTCAACGCGTTCGCAATCACCTTCGCTGAACGGTTCAACCGAACCACCCACTGATGAAAACCACCGGACCCTACACACCGTTAATCAGACAGACCCGAATAACCCTCCAGGGTCTGGGTTTGACTTCACTCCCGACAGACATGGCTGGGGGTTTTGAGGCTTATTCGCGGGCGGTGTCAAGTGGTGGAAGCAACGAGTAGTTTCTGGAAAGCTTCTCGTGGGGTGAGGTAGCCGAGGGTGGCTCGGGGGCGTTCGTTCAGTTCTTCGGCGATGGCTGTGAGATAGGGCTGGTGTTGGGGGATGGGAGTGCCTTTGGGCAGGTAGTCACGGATGAGTCGGTTGGTGTTCTCATTGCTGCCGCGTTCCCAGGGAGAGTGGGGATGGGCGAAGTACACCGGCATCTGGGTGGCCATGGTGAACGCGGCGTGCCGGGCCATCTCAGAGCCCTGATCCCAGGTCAGGGTGCCCTTCATCAATTCGGGCAGCCCAGTGATGTGGTCGATCAGGGCGTCACACACCCCGTCTGCGTTCTTGCCCTTCGGCAGGGCGAGGATCGTGACGAACCGGGTGGTTCGTTCGACGAGGGTGATCGCGGCTGTTCTGCCGTAGGCGCCGATGATCAAGTCTCCTTCCCAATGACCGGGAACCTTCCGTCCTGTAACCTCCTGAGGCCGCTGATCGATACTGACCATTCCCACAATCGGGGATTTCCGCTCACCCAAACGACGCCGGGACTGACGGCTAGTGCGTTTCGACCCGAGCATGACACCGTGCTCCCGCAGCGTCTTCTTCGGCATCGCATAAATCCAGGTGTAGATCGCTTCATGAGACACGCTCGCTCCTTGGGCCGTGGGGGAACCCTGACACGGTTCAAGCCTGTCACCCCCAGCCTCAGCACGTAATCTTCCCGCGATCTGACGTGGTGTACGAGACCTCCGAAGATCAGCAATCACCCGCTGCTTCAACACCAGATCAGCATCAATCTTTGGAGTGCTATGGGTTTTGTGGACACTACTGAAAAATGGGATTTCTAGGCTGCTTTCTGGTGTTGGCTCCATTCTTGGTGGACGTGGTTGGGGGTTCGGTACCCTAACGCCGAGTGAAGTCGTTTCTGATTGTAACGTAACTCGATCCAGGCTGTCACATCCTTTATAGCATGTTTCCGTGTTGGGTAGATCTTCCGGTTCACTACCTCCTTCTTGCAGGTGGCATTAAATGATTCCGCTGCGGCATTGTCGTAACACGACCCAGTTCTACCTACCGAGGCACGGATACCATATGTGTTCATGATTTCCGCGTAATCAGCTGAGGTGTATTGCGAACCACGATCCGAATGGAAGACGGTTTCACCTCGGGTTACTGGGCAATTTCTGACTGCCATGTGTAAAGCCTCGGCAACAAGCCGGGTGCGCATATTCCCGGCGATCGCATAACCGATGATCTTCATCTCGGGTAGCAATCCATGACGGTTGCTAGATAAGTGAATCCTTCCCAGGTGGGGATGTAGGTGATATCGCCTACCCATTTCTGCCCTGGTTTGTTGGCGGTAAAATTCCTTTTCACCAGATCCGGGCGGTGGTGAAGATCCTGGGCCGGGATGGTGGTACGGACCCGTTTCCGGGGCTGACAGGCCACCAAGCCAGCCCGGTGCATGAGCTGACGCACCAGCTCTGGGCTCGCGTGGATTCCCCGTTCAACCAGAGCTGCGTGGATACGTCGATACCCGTAGGTTTGCTCAGACTCGTGGAAGAAATGCGTAATTAAAATAGTGAGTTCTTCCCGGCGTTTCTGCGTCTCGGATAAACCCTGATTCCGCCATCTGTAGTAGCCGGAACGAGACACTCTGGCCCAGCGGCACATCAGATACACAGGATAGCTGCCTTCCTCGCGGTGAATATAAACATATTTCGCTGCTACCGGGATTCCTGCGCGAAGAAGGCCGCCGCTTTTTTCAAAAACTCGATCTCCATCTTCGCTTCACGCAACTCAGCCTGCAAGCGCTTGTTCTCCGCCACCTGATCCGACGAGGCTTCTACCATACCTGGGTCGGGATGCTGCTTCCGCCATATTCTCACCCAGTTACCCACAGTTTGCGGAACCAGATTGTAGGACTTCGCCACTTCCGCTATCGGCCGAGACCCCTCAAGAACCTCCGCGATGATTTGTTCTTTAAACTCTTTACTAAATTTCGAAGCCGGCATAGTACAGATTTTACCTCACATGTTCGAATAAACTCAGGTTTTTCACCACTGTCCACGAAACGCCGGGCACTCCACTTGCGGAGCTTGGGCCGGGCACGCCGCCGCTGCGCAGCTACATCAGCAGCCACACACTTGTACCCCGTCTCACCCTGATTCCGGGCCACTTCCCGCGAAACCACCGACACATCCCTACCAATCCGCCGAGCAATCTCACGCAACCCACACCCCTCCGCCAAACCCCTCGCGATCCCAGCCCGATCCGTCACCGTCAACAACCGCCGCACCAACAACCCCTCCCTAACAAACACTGTTGCTACGACCCTATGACACCACCGCGGGGTGTAGGTGGATATGATTCTGAGGATGGTGTTGATGGTGGTAGTGAGGGTTGTGATGGAGGCTTAGTCAGAATCGGTGGCTGCAATAGTTAATTGACGTGTTGTGCGTGTCGGTATGCGCGAGGAAGGCTCAACTTCCTGAATAATTGATAGTACCAACACAGTCAATCGAAAGTTGAGCCTTCCCATGTACTCTAGCACAGGTCTTAGCAGCGAACAGATCACCGACCTTGTCGCACGCATCCATGACCTCCGCGAGGCACCAGCCTCCCGAGCAGGACGGAAACCCACACTAGGACTGTACAAGTGTGTTGTTGTGGCCTTGATCTATCTGCGATCCAACCGCACACAAGCATCGATTGGAGTGCCCGGCGTTTCGTGGACAGTGGTGAAAAACCTGAGTTTATTCGAACATGTGAGGTAAAATCTGTACTATGCCGGCTTCGAAATTTAGTAAAGAGTTTAAAGAACAAATCATCGCGGAGGTTCTTGAGGGGTCTCGGCCGATAGCGGAAGTGGCGAAGTCCTACAATCTGGTTCCGGCGAACTGTGGGTAACTGGGTGAGAATATGGCGGAAGCAGCATCCCGACCCAGGTATGGTAGAAGCCTCGTCGGATCAGGTGGCGGAACATCAAACGCTTGCAGGCCGAGGCTGGGTGAAGCGAAGATGGAGATCGAGTTTTTGAAAAAAGCGGCGGCCTTCTTCGCGCAGGAATCCCGGTAGCAGCGAAGAATGTGTTTATATACCTCCGCGAGGAAGGCAGCTATCCTGTGTATCTGATGTGCCGCTGGGCCAGAGTGTCTCGTTCCGGCTACCACAAGGTGGCGGAATCAGGGTTTATCCGAGACGCAGAAACGCCGGGAAGAACTCACTATTTTAATTACGCATTTCTTCCACGAGTCTGAGCAAACCTACGGGTATCGACGTATCCACGCAGCTCTGGTTGAACGGGGAATCCACGCGAGCCCAGAGCTGGTGCGTCAGCTCATGCACCGGGCTGGCTTGGTGGCCTGTCAGCCCCGGAAACGGGTCCGTACCACCATCCCGGCCCAGGATCTTCACCACCGCCCGGATCTGGTGAAAAGGAATTTTACCGCCAACAAACCAGGGCAGAAATGGGTAGGCGATATCACCTACATCCCCACCTGGGAAGGATTCACTTATCTAGCAACCGTCATGGATTGCTACTCGAAAAAGATCATCGGTTATGCGATCGCCGGGAATATGCGCACCCGGCTTGTTGCCGAGGCTTTACACATGGCAGTCAGAAATTGCCCAGTAACCCGAGGTGAAACCGTCTTCCATTCGGATCGTGGTTCGCAATACACCTCAGCTGATTACGCGGAAATCATGAACACATATGGTATCCGTGCCTCGGTAGGTAGAACTGGGTCGTGTTACGACAATGCCGCAGCGGAATCATTTAATGCCACCTGCAAGAAGGAGGTAGTGAACCGGAAGATCTACCCAACACGGAAACATGCTATAAAGGATGTGACAGCCTGGATCGAGTTACGTTACAATCAGAAACGACTTCACTCGGCGTTAGGGTACCGAACCCCCAACCACGTCCACCAAGAATGGAGCCAACACCAGAAAGCAGCCTAGAAATCCCATTTTTCAGTAGTGTCCACAAAACCCATAGCACTCCAGATTGCCGACCAGTTCCACGTCTCCCAGAAAACGATCTCTCGAACCATCGCATCCTGGATGCCCATCCTGGGACAGGCCCTGCAGGACTGCACCCCCACGGTCGACGACCTCGATGTCAGCGAACCACTCATCGTCGATGGCACCCTACTGCCGACCTGGTCATGGCGCACCATGCCAGAACTGTACTCCGGCAAACACAAAACCACCGGCGTCAACGTCCAGGTTGCATGCGACCTGACAGGACGGCTCGCCTTCATCTCCGACCCGATGCCCGGCCGCACCCATGACGCACACGCACTCAAAGAAACCGGCCTACTCGACCACATCACCACCGGGCAACTCATCGGCGACAAAGGATACATCGGACTCGGCATGATCACCCCCATCCGAACCCAACCGAAACAACAACACACAGAAGAAGAAAAAAGGTTCAACAAGTCAGTAAACGCGATACGCTACATGATCGAACGAGTCATCGCCAACCTCAAAACCTGGAGAATTCTCCACACCGACTACCGCAGACCCTTCACAACATTCCCAGAAACAATCACCACAGTAGCCGCACTCGAATTCTACAGAAACACATTCTGACTAAGCCTCATGGGTTGGTGGTAGTCGGTGTGGGGGATGTGCCAGGTCTTCAACCGCCCCCTTGAGTTTGTTCTATGAGGTGGGGGATGGTGTTGATCTTTTTATTGAACTTCTTTTTGGTGTTGTGTGGTTCATGACTGGCGGGTTTCTTGGTCGGGGTGGTCAATCTTGGTGTTGGAGTGTGGTCTTTATCGCCGGTGTGGGTGGCTTGATGAATGACGTCGAGGAGTCGGGAGTCTTCAGCGCTGTGAGGTCGTGGGGTGTGTGTCTGGGAGGGGTTGTGGAACCTGTGTAGGTCTTCCCGCCTGGATGCAGGCCACCTGGATGGGGGGCTCCGGTGGTGTGATGCTCTCTGCCCGAGTACAGCTCCGGATGCTGATGGCTGATGCCAGGACCAGCAGGGCTGGGGGAGCGTCGGTCGAGGATTCAGTTGTTGGGTCGGGGGGTCTTCCAGGGTGAGAACCCGAACGTGGAGGACCTCGGCGATGGGTGGGGTGTAGGCGTTGACAACGCCTGCTGACCATGGAGTGAGAAATCTCAAACAGCTCCGTGAGCAAGTTCTTGGGTGATGTTGTGGCGTAAGGGGCGAATACTGGTGAGGAGGCCGGGTGTGTGTGATCCGGCAGGTAGGTGGCCGGTCTCGGGTGTGGGCGTCTGCGCATAGGTCGAGGATTCCACTGGCATCAGGGTTTTGTGCTGGCATTTTCAGGTGATGGTTTGTTTTCGCACCCGGTTATCTCAAAAGAGCAAGCTGGACTGCTATGGGTTTTGTGGACACTTGTGAAAAATGGGTTTTCAGGCTGGAATCTGGGTTTCAGTCCACTCTTGATGGACATGGTTGGGGGTTTTGTACCCGAGTGCGAAGTGACGTCTTTTCTGATTGTATCGCAACTCGATCCAGGATGTCACATCCTTGATATAGCCCTCTTAAAACAAAACCTGCCGTCTTGAATGCACTGGAGTGCTATGGGTTTTGTGGACACTACTGAAAAATGGGATTTCTAGGCTGCTTTCTGGTGTTGGCTCCATTCTTGGTGGACGTGGTTGGGGGTTCGGTACCCTAACGCCGAGTGGAGTCGTTTCTGATTGTAGCGTAACTCGATCCAGGCTGTCACATCCTTTATGGCGTGTTTCCGTGTTGGGTAGATCTTCCGGTTCACTACCTCCTTCTTGCAGGTGGCATTAAATGATTCTGCTGCGGCATTGTCGTAACACGACCCAGTTCTACCTACCGAGGCACGGATACCATATGTGTTCATGATTTCCGCGTAATCAGCTGAGGTGTATTGCGAACCACGATCCGAATGGAAGACGGTTTCACCTCGGGTTACTGGGCAATTTCTGACTGCCATGTGTAAAGCCTCGGCAACAAGCCGGGTGCGCATATTCCCAGTGATCGCATAACCGATGATCTTCATCTCGGGTAGCAATCCATGACGGTTGCTAGATAAGTGAATCCTTCCCAGGTGGGGATGTAGGTGATATCGCCTACCCATTTCTGCCCTGGTTTGTTGGCGGTAAAATTCCTTTTCACCAGATCCGGGCGGTGGTGAAGATCCTGGGCCGGGATGGTGGTACGGACCCGTTTCCGGGGCTGACAGGCCACCAAGCCAGCCCGGTGCATGAGCTGACGCACCAGCTCTGGGCTCGCGTGGATTCCCCGTTCAACCAGAGCTGCGTGGATACGTCGATACCCGTAGGTTTGCTCAGACTCGTGGAAGAAATGCGTAATTAAAATAGTGAGTTCTTCCCGGCGTTTCTGCGTCTCGGATAAGCCCTGATTCCGCCACCTTGTGGTAGCCGGAACGAGATACGCTGGCCCAGCGGCACATCAGATACACAGGATAGCTGCCTTCCTCGCGGAGGTATATAAACACATTCTTCGCTGCTACCGGGATTCCTGCGCGAAGAAGGCCGCCGCTTTATCTCTGAACTCGAACCCTCCGTCTTCGCTTCACCCAGCCTCGGCCTGCAAGCGTTTGATGTTCCGCCACCTGATCCGACGAGGCTTCTACCATACCTGGGTCGGGATGCTGCTTCCGCCATATTCTCACCCAGTTACCCACAGTTCGCCGGAACCAGATTGTAGGACTTCGCCACTTCCGCTATCGGCCGAGACCCCTCAAGAACCTCCGCGATGATTTGTTCTTTAAACTCTTTACTAAATTTCGAAGCCGGCATAGTACAGATTTTACCTCACATGTTCGAATAAACTCAGGTTTTTCACCACTGTCCACGAAACGCCGGGCACTCCACACCAAACCCTTTCCACATGGGCCTAAAAATCAGGGAAACGAGGCTTATTCATGGGGTTTCGAAAACAACGAAACCCCATGTCAGAGCCCGGTTGCTAGCAGCTGTGGATTAGTCTCCAGGTTTTAGAGGAGGGTATTTCTGAGTCGGTCAGGTTGTATGGTCTGCGCCAGGACTTCGGGAAACCGCCGAGCCTGGGCATCGGGTGTGTGTGGCCCCGGGAAAAGCGACGCCGTCAATGCCTGGAGGCTGGCTCCCAGCAGACCTGCTCGCCACGCAGGCAGGCCTGCCGCGAGAAGCGTGCCGCAGGCCCCGGCCAGCACGTCCCCCGAACCGGCCTGGGCGGTCCAGGCCGGCCCCGGGATCGCGAGCCGCACCTCCCCATCCGGGGTGGCCAGAGGCTGCATCGCGCCCTTCAGCAGCACCGCGCACCCGAATGCACGGGCAGCCTCACGGGCTGCGGCAACAGGGTCCGCCTCCACCTCGGCCCGACGCATGGACAGCATACGGGCGAGTTCCCCAGCGTGGGGGGTCAGCAGCGACTCCGGGGGCAGGTGCGCCGGGAGCAGCTGCAGGGCATCCGCGTCGACCAGCAGGGGAACGCCCCGGCTCACAGCCCCGGACAGCCGCGCCTCGGCATCCGGGCGCTGCCCCCAGCCCGATCCGACCACCAGGGCTTGAACCTGACCAGGGACCAGAACGACGCTGGGGAACCTGCCCAAGATCAGATCACGGGGCGCTGTGCCGAGGTATCGCGCCATGCCGGGTCCGGCGCCCAGCGCCCCCGCGATGCTCAGCAACGCTGCCCCCGGGTAGTCCTCGGAGCCAGTGTCAATGCCAACCACACCGCGGGTGTATTTGTGGCTGTCGGCCCCGGGGACCGGCCACCAGGCCGCCAGGTCCTCGGCGGTCACCTGCGTCACTGCCCTGGTCATGACTCACACACCACCATCGCGGTGGCGAACCCACCGTCGTGCGAGATGCTCAGGTGAACGCCACCGATCCCCAGGGCGGCGGCGCGCTCCGCAACCGTGCCGGACAATCGGAAGGACGGCGCCCCGGCGGCGGAGGTGACCACCTCTGCGTCCAGCCAGCGCAGCCCACCAGGACTGCCGAGGGCTTTGGCGAGGGCCTCCTTCGCCGCGAACCGCGCGGCCTGCGACTGGACGGGAAGCGCCCGCTCGGTCTCCGTGAGCAACCGCTCCGCCAGGCGGGGCCGCCGGGCCAGCATGGCCTCAAACCTCGCGACGACACACAGGTCTGTGCCGATGCCAACGATCATGCGCCCAGCCTATGGCGTAGCACCGGGGGTTACTCGACGGTCACCGACTTCGCCAGGTTGCGTGGCTGGTCGACGTCGTGACCCCGGAGGGTCGCGATCTCGCAGGCGAACAGCTGCAGCGGCAGGATGGCGGGCAGCGGCTGGAGCAGCGTGGAGACGCTCGGCAGCTCGATGAAGTGGTCGGCGTGGGCCCGTGCGGCCGCGTCGCCTGCCTCCGCCAGCACGATGGTGCGAGCGCCCCGGGCACGCACCTCCGCGATGTTCGAGATCACCTTGTCCCGCAGCTGGTCGCGGCTGTATGGCGGCACCACGACGAACACCGGCAGGCCCTTGCTGATCAGGGCGATCGGACCATGCTTCAGCTCACCGGCAGCGAAGCCCTCCGCATGGATATAGGCCAGCTCCTTGAGCTTCAGTGCCCCCTCAAGGGCGACGGGGTAGCCGACGTGACGGCCGAGGAACAGGATGGACGGGTTGTCCTTCAGCTGGGCGGCGAGCTCCAGCACCGACTGCTGGGCGTCCAGGACCCGTTGCAGTTCAGCGGGCATCCGCTCCAGCTCCGCGAGGACCCCGCCGATCTCGTCGGAGTACTTGGTGCCGCGCACCTGCGCCAGGTAGAGGCCGAGCAGATAACAGGCGATGAGCTGAGTGGTGAACCCCTTCGTGGAGGCGACCCCGATCTCAGGCCCAGCGTGGGTGTAGATGACCGCGTCGGACTCGCGCGGGATGGTCGCGCCGTTGGTGTTGCAGATCGCCACCACCTTGGCGTGCTGCTCCCGGGCATGCCGGATGGCCATCAGGGTGTCGGCGGTCTCGCCGGACTGGGAGATGGTCACCACCAGGGTGGTGGGGTCGATGATGGGGTCGCGGTAGCGGAACTCGCTGGCCAGGTCGACCTCGCAGGGAATGCGGGTCCAGTGCTCGATGGCGTATTTCGCGACGAGCCCCGCGTAGAAGGCGGTGCCGCAGGCGACGATGACAATCTTGTTCACCAGCCGCAGCTCCTCGGGGCTGATGCGGATCTCATCCAGGACGATCTCACCGAGCTCGTTGGTGCGCCCCAGCAGGGTGTCGGCCACGGCCCGGGGCTGCTCGAAGATTTCCTTGCGCATGAACCAGTCGTAGCCCTGCTTCTGGGCGGCGCTCAGGTCCCAGTCGACGTGGAACTCGCGGGTGGTGGCCGGGGTGCCGTCGAAGTTTGTCACGACCACGCCGTCCCGGGTCAGCTCGACGACCTGGTCCTGCCCCAGCTCAATGGCATCGCGGGTGTGCTCGATGAATGCGGCGACATCAGAGGCGAGGAAGCACTCGCCGTCGCCGATCCCGACCACGAGTGGCGAGTTGCGGCGGGCCGCGACGATCTTGTCGGGCTCGTCGGCGCTGACCGCGACCAGCGTGAATGCCCCCTCCAGGCGGGTGACCACCGCCCGCATCGCGTCGACCAGGCTGGCCCCGGCGACAACCTCGCGGTTCAGCAGCTGAGCTGCCACCTCGGTGTCGGTCTCCGAGGTGAACTCGGCGCCCAGCCCCTCCCTGAGGGCCGCGTGGTTCTCGAGGATACCGTTGTGCACCACGGCGATGCGGCCCGCGACGTGCGGATGCGAGTTCACGTCCGTGGGCGCCCCATGGGTGGCCCAGCGGGTATGGCCGATGGCGGTGCCTGACTCCGGCAGCGGGTCAGCCTCGATGGCCGCCACCAGATTGGCGATCTTTCCCGCCTTCTTGCGGGTGTAGAGTTCCCCTCCGGCGACGACGGCGATGCCCGCCGAATCGTAGCCGCGGTACTCGAGCCGACGTAGTCCGTCGATGACAACCTGCCGCCCATCGCGGCTTCCGAGGTATCCAACAATTCCACACACGTTGGCAAACTGTACATCAAAAATGCTCACTTCTTGACTTGAGAATTCTGTGACTTGTCTCGAAGAGACGTCGGCGCTGATGGCAGCTGTCTCTATGCCTCCCGCATGGACCTCTATGCTTCCCGCATGGACTTCTTCAATGTCTACGCCCAGGGTTTCGCCCGGGTGGCGGCCGCCACGCTGCCCGTCGCCGACTTCGATCCGGCAGCCAATGCGGAACGCACACTTCAGGTGGTGCGCGAGGCCCATGAACGTGGCGTCGCGGTGGTGGCCTTCCCGGAGCTGGGAATCAGCGGCTACGCCATCGATGACCTGCTGCTGACCGACTCACTGCTAGACGCTGTCCTGGACGCGGTGGTTCAGCTGTGCCGGGGAACCGCGGACTACCGGCCGCTGATCGCCGTCGGGGCTCCGGTCGCGCTGGGCAACCGCCTGTACAACTGCGCCGTGGTGATCCAGCACGGCCGGGTGCTGGGTATCGTCCCGAAGTCCTACCTGCCCAACTACCGGGAGTTCTACGAGAAACGCCATTTCGCGGCGGGTATGAACGATCTGCCGCTGACCGTCGGCATCCCCGGCTGGGGAGAGCTGATCCCCGTCGGCAACGACCTGATATTCACCGCCACCGACGTCCCCGGCCTCAAGGTGCACGCCGAGGTCTGCGAGGACATGTGGGTGCCGGTGCCGCCCAGCCACCTCGCTGCCCTGTCCGGGGCGACTGTGCTGCTGAACCTGTCGGCCTCCCCCATCACGATCGCGAGGGCGGCGGACCGGCGGGCGCTGGCCGCCTCCACCTCACAGCGCTGCCTGGCAGCCCATGTCTATGCGGCCGCGATGTTCGGGGAGTCCACCACGGACCTGTCGTGGGACGGGCAGACGATGATCCACGAACTCGGCTCCCTCCTGGCGGAAGGCGAGCGTTTCCCGGACTCAGCCCAGCTGACGGTCGCGGACGTGGACCTGGACCGCATCCGGCAGGAAAGGCTGCGCCAGGGCTCCTTCGACGACAACCGCCAAGGCCTGGACGCCCCGATGCCGCACGCCACCATCGAGTTCACCCTCGGCCCCCCATCCGGGGACCTGGGCCTGGAGCGCCCCATCGACCGCTTCCCCTTCGTCCCCGACGATCCCAGCCGCCTGGAGCAGGACTGCTACGAGGGCTACAACATCCAGGTCTCGGGCCTGGAACGGCGCATGCTGGCCATCGGCGGAGGAGACGCGGCACGCGCCCCGCGCCTATGCATCGGGGTCTCCGGAGGCCTGGACTCCACCCACGCGCTGATCGTCGCCGCGAAGGCGTGCGACCGCCTGGGCCTACCGCGCACCCACATCCTGGCCTGGACCATGCCGGGTTTCGCGACGACGGACCACACCCGCAACAACGCCCAGGCTCTCTCAGAGGCCCTCGGGGTAACCTTCGAGACCGTCGACATCCGGCCGATGGCCACGCAGATGCTGACGGACCTCGGCCATCCCTATGCGGAGGGCGAGGAGACCTACGACATCACCTTCGAGAACGTCCAGGCCGGCATCCGCTACGACTTCCTGTTCCGCGCCGCCAATCATCATGGCGGCATTGTCGTCGGTACAGGCGATTTGTCGGAGCTGGCCCTTGGCTGGTGCACCTTCGGCGTCGGTGATCACATGAGCCACTACAACGTGAACGCCGGGGTGCCGAAGACCCTCATCCAGCACCTGATCCGCTGGGTGGTCTCCTCCGGTCAGTTCGACGAGGAGGTGAACCAGGTGCTGGCCTCGGTGCTCGACACCGAGATCAGCCCAGAGCTGATTCCCGCGAAACCAGGCGAGGCGCCACAGTCCACCCAGGCGGCCATCGGTCCCTACGAACTGCAGGATTTCACCCTCTACCATCTGCTGCGGCATGGCCTGCGGCCCCGGAAGATCGCGTTCCTGGCCCACCACGCCTGGCATGACGCGGCGGCCGGCAGTTGGCCGGCGGGCCATCCCACCGGGGAGCGCCGCTCCTACGACCTGGCGGCGATCCGCCGCTGGCTGGAGACCTTCGTGCGCCGCTTCACGACGAACCAGTTCAAGCGCAGCACCCTCCCGAACGGCCCCAAGGTGGTACCCGGCGGCTCCCTGTCACCACGCGGCGACTGGCGGATGCCCTCCGACGTCGGCCCCCGCATCTGGCTGGATGAGATCGCCCGCGATGTCCCCACTGCCTAGCCACGCCTTGCGGACGACAATGCCCGGCATCGGTGAGGCCTACATGCCTGGTGCCAGTGGGATCATGGGCGCATGACGAACCTGTTCAAGCAGCCAGCCCTCGTCGTCGTTGATGTGCAGCGGTCCTTTGACGATGCGGACTACTGGGGCGTGCGCGACAACCCTGAATGCGAGGCCAACATCGGCAGGCTGATCACCCTGTGGCGCGAGCTTGGCCGGCCGCTGGTGTTCGTCCAGCACGATTCCACCGATCCGCGCTCGTCACTTCATCCGGATTCCCCAGGACATGAGTTCAAGGACGTGGTGACCGGCGCGCCTGACCTGCTGGTCCGCAAGCAGGTCAACTCCAGCTTCTACGGCACCCCCAGCCTTGACGCATGGCTCAAGGACCAGGACATCACCCAGGTTGTTATCTGCGGCATCACCACGAACCACTGCTGCGAGACAACAGCCCGGATGGCGGGAAATCTCGGGTATGACACGTACTTCGTCATCGACGCGACCCACACGTTCAACCGCACCGCCCTGGACGGGACGAACGTGTCTGCGGAGACCCTGTCCTTGATCACCGCGGCGAACCTGCATGAGGAGTTCGCCACCGTCGTGACCACCAGCCAGCTGGTGACACTCGCTGAGAGCTCAGCTCCTCCCGCTGAATGACGTCCCGGTGCACGACGCCAGGAACCTCGGGAGCAGCCACAGACTGTCCGGCAACCGGGGCGTGGAACCTGCTAATTCTCGCTGGGCGAGGTGCCAGCGACACGGTCAGACCAGCTTCGCGACACCCTGCTAGCATTTCCCCGGTATGGCCTACCCCGACGGAGAGATGAAGTGTCCCGACCCTACGTGGTATTGCGGCGCGGCGCGTGGGCCTCGCTGGCAAACAACACCCAGATCGATCTCGACGAGGCAACCCTTGCCCGGCTGCGTGGCCTCGGCGACCCAACCTCAGCCGAGGACGTCGCCGAGATCTACCGCCCCCTGACCCAGCTGCTGCACCTGTATATCGCGAACGCCGGGCAGCTGTGTGACAGCTCGAACCGCTTCCTGAAGCTGAAGGTGCGCCGCACGCCGTTCGTGATCGGCGTCGCCGGGTCGGTGGCGGTCGGGAAGTCGACGACGGCCCGCCTGCTGCAAGAGCTGCTACGCCGTGCCCCCGGCAAACCGAAGGTGGACCTGATCACCACCGACGGCTTCCTGCTGCCTACCGCGGAGCTGGAGAAGCGGGGCCTGATGGACCGCAAGGGCTTCCCGGAGTCCTACGACCGCCGGGCGCTGCTGCAGTTCGTCATCGATGTCAAGTCCGGGGAGCCGCGCGTGACCGCCCCCGTGTACAGCCACAAGATCTACGACATCATCCCGGGTGAGCGGGCAGTGATCGAGAACCCGGACATCCTGATAGTCGAGGGGCTCAATGTGTTGCTGCCCGCCCGGGTCGATGCGCAGGGACGCTCCGGAGCCGCGATCAGTGACTTCTTCGATTTCTCGGTGTACGTGGACGCCGACGAGGCAGACATCAAACGCTGGTTCCTGGACCGTTTCATGGTGCTGCGCGACACCGCCTTCCGGGACCCGGAGAGCTTCTTCAAACGCTTCACCCAGCTGAGCCGCGCGGAGGCCCTGCAGTTCGGCAGCCACGTGTGGGACACCATCAACGGCCCGAATCTGCGAGAGAACATCGTCACCACCCGGGACCGGGCCACCGCGGTTCTCCGCAAGGGCCCGGACCACCGGGTTCAGACGATCGCCATCCGGAAGGTGTGAGTCTCTCGCCGCTCAGATGGCCAGACGCGCCTTCACGAGCGCGGCCAGGCGCTCGGCGATCTCGCGGGCCTGGGCGTCAGTCGGGGCCTCGACCATGACACGCACCACCGGCTCGGTGCCGGAGGGACGCAACAGGACTCGTCCTGTGGTGCCGAGCTCGTGGCTGGCGTCGGAGACCGCCGAGGTGATCTCGGTGTCGATGCCGGCGCGGAGCTTGTCCACACCCCGGACGTTGATGATCACCTGCGGCAGCTTCGTCATTACCGAGGCCAGCTCCTTCAGGGACTTGCCCGTGGTCGCTACCCGCTTGGCCAGGTGCAGGCCCGTCAGCACACCATCGCCGGTGGTGGCGAACTCATTCATGATGACGTGCCCGGACTGCTCCCCGCCGAGGGAGAAGCCGTTGGCGCTCATGGACTCCAGCACATAGCGGTCGCCGACCTTGGTCTGGTCGATCTGGATGTCATGCTCGGCGAGCGCCAGTTTCAGCCCGAGGTTGCTCATCACCGTCGCGACGACCGTGTTGGAGGCCAGGCGGTGGTCCTCTTGAAGTGCCAAAGCGAGGATCGCCAGGATCTGGTCGCCATCGACGAGGCTCCCCTCGTGGTCGACGGCGAGGCAGCGGTCGGCGTCGCCATCGAACGCCAGGCCGAGATCCGCGGACGAGGAGACGACAGCCTTCTGCAGATCCTCGGGATGGGTGGAGCCACAACCGGCATTGATGTTGATCCCGTCCGGGGACGCGTGGATGGCGGTCACAGACGCCCCGGCCGCCTCGAAGGCCGCGATGGCGGTCTCGTAGGAGGCACCGTTGGCACAGTCGAGGACGACGGTCAGGCCCGCGAGGGGTTTGTCGGCGCGCAACGACTTCACCAGATGCTCCACGTAGGAGTCGACGGCCTGATGCTGATCAACAATACGCCCGACCTTGTCGCCGACGGGACGCTGCCACGACTCCCCCATCCGCTGCTCGATGGCGTCCTCGAGGTCGTCATCGAGTTTCACGCCGCCGCGGGCGAAGAACTTGATGCCGTTGTCCGGCATGTCATTGTGGGAGGCCGAGATCATCACGCCGAGATCCGTGCGGTACTCGCCCACCAGGTAGGCGGCTGCGGGCGTGGGGACCACGCCCACCCTCAGCACGTCCACGCCTGCGCTGGCCAGCCCGGCGCAGACCGCGGCCTCCAGGAACTCCCCCGAGGCGCGTGGGTCGCGTGCCACGAGGGCCGTCGGCTGGCGCCGCCCGAACACCCCGGCCTCGCCGAGGGTATGGGCAGCCGCCACCGACAGGTTGAGAGCCAGTTCAGCGGTCAGTTCCTGATTCGCGACGCCTCGCACGCCGTCAGTTCCGAAGAGTCGAGCCATGGGAGCAAGCTTAGGGGGTAAGGAATCTACGTGCCGCCCCAGCGGTCCACACGCTCCGGCCGCGAGGGACCAGCTGTCCCAGCGAAGACCCACGCACCCATCACAGCTGCGGCCCGCGACCTGGGGACTCGCCGGTCAGTCCCGTTTCCATTTGCGGATCTCAGCAGCGAGTTCCTCATGGAGGAATAGCTCTCCAAGAAAGTCCCCTCCCCGATGGATGTCTTCCATCAGTTTTTCCGCCGGAGCGCTCCGCTCGCCCGGCGCTCAGAGGAGGACGCAGGAGGGCTCCCACCGGGGTGGGAGCCCTCCTGACTGGCGTGTGAGAATCAGCGTTTGGAGTACTGCGGGGCCTTTCGGGCCTTTTTGAGGCCGGCCTTCTTGCGTTCCTTGACGCGAGCGTCGCGGGTCAGCATGCCGGCCTTCTTCAGGGCTGGGCGGCTGGCCTCAGCGTCGACCTCGTTCAGGGCCCGGGCGATACCGAGACGCAGCGCCCCGGCCTGGCCGGTGACGCCGCCGCCGTCGATGCGGGCGATGACATCGTAGGAGCCCGTCACCCCGGCCGTCGCGAATGGGTCCGAGACCAGCTGCTGGTGCACCTTGTTCGGGAAGTAGTCCTCCAGGGTGCGGCCGTTGATGGTCCACTGACCGGAGCCCGGGATGATACGGACGCGGGCGATGGCCTCCTTGCGGCGGCCCGTGGCGGCTCCCGGCGCGATGACGGCGGGCCGGGCGGTCTCGCTGGACGCGGCCCCGGGGGTGGAGTCGGAGCGGTAGGCGATCTCGCGGTCCTGCTCGTCGACGAACGGCTTGATCTCGTCGGCGGTCTCCTCGACCGCGGTGGTGGTCTCAGTCATCGAACTTCCTAAGCTCACTGGGCAATCTGGGTGATCTCGAAGGGCTGCGGCTTCTGCGCGGCATGCGGGTGCTCCGGGCCGGAGTACACCTTGAGCTTGCCGATGAGCTGGCGGCTCAGCTTGTTCTTGGGCAACATCCCCCAAACGGCGCGCTCCACCGCCTTGCGGGGATCCTTCTCCAGCAGCTCGCCGATGGAGACAGCCTTGAGGCCACCGGGGCGTCCGGAGTGGGAGTAGCGCATGTCATCGGTGCGCTTGTTGCCGGTGAGTGCGATCTTGGAAGCGTTGACGACGATCACGAAGTCACCACCGTCGATGTGCGGCGCGTAGGTCGGCTTGTGCTTGCCGCGAAGCAGCGTGGCGACCTGAGTGGCCAGACGTCCGAGAACGACGTCTTCAGCATCGATCACATGCCAGTTCCGGGCGATCTCGCCAGGCTTTGGGGTGTACGTGGACACAGCAACTTCCATTCGTTATCAAACACTTGAGAGGTCGCACACGCGCAGCCGCTCGACCTGTTGGATCGACGGCACGGCGCGCAACAGCTACCTATCCTATGCGCGGCGAGCGGCCGCGGTCAAAAACCACCCAGGCTCCGCTGCTATGAAGCGGTTCCAGGACCTCGCCCACCTGCATGAATCCCCGGTCTGCTTGTCTGAGGCTCGCAACGGCCGGGCGCAAAGCTCTTCAACTCGGTCACCTGGGAATGGGAAGGCGCGAAAGAACCGTCGTGAACAACGTCTCTGCCGTCGATGGTCGTAACTCCAGTGGCGTCGATAGTCGTCATCCAAGTTCCTTCTTACGACTCTGGTGGCCCGGCAGGCCGTGCCGGAAGGCTGGAACACATGTCACAAACACTTCCACGACGCCTGATGGCAGCCATCTTCATCGCAGTACTGGCCCTGCTCAGCGCATGCAGCAGCCCGCCCACGAGCCCACCACCACCAGTGACCCCACCAACCGGGGCACATGAGCTCACCAAGACCGACATCGATGCCTGGCTCGACGGGAAGCTCACCGATGCCCTCGACAATGGCGACTTCCCCGGTTCCATGGTTGTGGTGGTCAAGGACGGCGAGATCCTCACCAGCCGAGGCTATGGCCACGCCACCATCGGCACCGATGCCAGCACTCAGGTGCCGGTGGACCCTGAAACCACTGTGTTCCGCTGGGGATCGATCTCGAAGATCCCCACCTCCATCGCCGCGATGCAACTCGTCGAACAGGGCAAACTCGACCTCGACACCGACATCGCCACCTACACCGATGTCCCGGTCAAGAAACACCACAGTGAACCAATCACACTGCGCCACCTGCTCACCCACACCGCAGGTTTCGAGGGAAGTCTCAACACTGGCAGCCCTGATCTCCAGCACATGCCGCTGGCCGACTACGTCAGATACAACCCACCCGTCTCCGTGTACCGCCCAGGCACCACCCCCGGCTACTCCAACTACGGCATCGCCCTCGCTGGATATCTCGTCGAAAAGGCCAGTGGGCAACCCTTCCAGGACTACCTCCGCGAGCACGTCCTCGCCCCAGCCGGAATGACCACCGCAACCTTCGAACAGCCTCTACCCGACGGCATGACCAGCCAGTTGGCAGACGGCTACTCCCTCGACGGTGATCCTGTGCCCTTCGACGCCATGCCGGACAGCCCAGCGGGTGCGCTGAGCGGTTCCGGGGCCGATGCCGCCGCCTTCATGCTCGCCCAGCTGAACCGCTCACCCCATCTCCTCAGCGCTCAGGGCTGGGAACAGATGTGGACCCCCGCTCTGACCGAGGACACACTGGGCAACCTCGCCAACTCCCCCCGCACGGGGCTCGGCTACTTCACCGGCACTCGCAACGGCCACCGGTTCGTCGCGCACAGCGGGGACCTGACTGGTTACCACTCCGAGTTCGAGATCTACCCCGACTCCCGGGTCGGCATCTTCCTCTCGGTCAACGGTGATGGCAACGCCTCGGCAGGCCTCGGCACGCACTTGAGAGCCGACCTCACCGAAGGCTTCGCCGACCGTTACTTCCCAACCGACAGAGTCGAGACCCCCCACCTGGAAGGCTCCGCCGAACGCGCCCACCAGGTCGCAGGCGTCTACTTTTCAAGCCAGTCGGTTCACACCACGTGGTTCTCCGCCTGGAGCACACTCGTCTCATCCAGCACCATCCAGGTGTTGGACAACGGCAACCTGCTCTACCGCGACAAACGCGACAAAGCAGACAAGGAATACGTGGAAGTCGCGCCCTGGATCTGGAAGGACCCGCACACCGACGCCACCCTCACCGCCCGAGTTGTCGACGGCAAGGTCGAGGCCGTCGGCGTTGGACCAGGACCAGCATCGGCTCTGCTCCCCGTCACCCCCACACAACAGGCCCTCCTCCCGGTGTTCATCGCCAGCCTTGCAGCTCTTGCCTTGGTTCTGGGGGCATGGCTCATAGGCGCCATCACGCGCCTTGTCCAGAACCGCCGCGGTCAATCCGTCCCAGGCCTACCCTGGCCGGCCCGGATCGCCCGACTCGGCGCAGTGAGCGCCGCCACCGCCCTCACCGGATGGTGCAGCGTCTTCATGGCCGTGATGGGTAGCAACTTCGACCTGCTCGAAAACACACTCCTGCGCACCATCCAGGTGCTCCAATGGGCAGGAATCGCCGCCATCATCCCCGCAGCCCTCGACTTCATCACCACCATCAAGACCAGAGCTGGGTGGAAACGCACCACCATGGCAGCTCTCCTCCTGGCGGCGCTCCTGGCCACCTGCTGGTGGGCCATCACCGGCAACGCCATCAACCCCAACCTCGGATTGTGAGACGAGAGGATGCGCGGACAGATGGGGTCATCACGAGAATTGTCATGGTGCCGTCCTGGCAAGACGAACGACGAAGATCGCACTGGACCGTGCGCTCAAGGAGACCAACGCTGCCAGGAAGGCACCAGGATAACCGCAGTAGATCTCACCTTTCTGCGCGCCATCCACGGCAGATTATCCATCATGGTCCGACAAGGTGACGTGCTACTGGCCCTGGGAATCGCTGCGTTACCATTGCTCATCAGCCTCCTGACGGGTCTCCCCACGGCTCCCCTCGCTCCTGGAGCATGGGAGACCGCGGTGGTGCTCATGGCCCTGGGGGGACTGGCGCTGATCTGGTGGCGCAAGCACCCCTTGCTGGTCCAAGGAATCATCTTCCTTCTTGCCATCCCCTTCGTGTGGCTCTTTCCGGATGATCTGTCTGGCTCAGGCATCGCCCAACCGGTGATCTCGTTCTGTCTCGGACTCCGGCTGCCCCTGCCCCGGGCAACAGTTTTGCTGACCGGTCTGGCCTCAGTCATGGCGCTCATCACGATTCTGGTGAAGCAGCCGGACTGGCCCACCGGCACCACAGTGGTGATTGTCTATTTCCTCAACTTCGTGGTGCCCATGCTCGGCGGAGCCATGCTGGCCAGCCGGACACGACACGAGCAGGCCGTCAGGCGACTGGAGAGTGAGGAAAACGAGAAGCGACTGGCGATGACCCTCTTTGAGGAGAGGCGACGTCTGGCAGGCGAACTTCACGACGTCGCAGCCCACCACCTGGCCGGTCTGGTGGTGCAGGCAGCCGCGCTCGAACAACTGATCGACCGGGACCCCGCCCAAGCCAGAGACACGGCGAGACAACTGCGCGGCCTGGGGAAGGAGGCCCTGGCCGGGCTGCGTTCAGTAGTGAAACTGCTGCGCCACGACAACCCGCAACAAGGGTTGCGCGACATCCCCGAACTCATCGATACCACACGCGCACTGGGAGTGCCCATCACCTTGCGCCTAGCCCAGGCACCCACGCTGCCCCCACTGAGCGATACCGCCGCGTACCGGATCGTCCAGCAGGCCATCAGCAATGCCATCCAACACGCTCCCGGTGCCACGATCCACGTCGAGATCGATGCTGAGGGGCTCCGGGTTGGCAATGGGCCGGGACACGGTGAAATCGGCCTCGGCAGCGGCGGCGTTGGCCTGGAGGTGATGCGGGAACGTGCCGCCGCCATCGGAGCTGCATTCGATGCCGGGCCCACAAGTACTGGCGGATGGCTGGTGCGGCTGACCTGGCCACAAGTGAGCGAGGAGGAGACATGATCTCTGTGGTGCTGGTGGATGATCAGGCCGTGGTGCGCACCGGGTTCAAGATGCTGCTGGAGGCCGAGCCCGACATCCAGGTGGTCGGTGAGGCCTCCGACGGCCGTCAAGCCGTGCAGGTCGTGGCCAGAACAAACCCGGATGTGGTGTGCATGGATCTGCGGATGCCCGCCGGGGACGGCCTGGAGGCCACGCACCGCATTGTTACCGAGCGGCAGAGGGAGACGCCTGCCGTGTTGGTGGTGACCACCTTCGACATGGACACCGACGTGTTCGGAGCCCTGGAGGCCGGAGCCGACGGATTCATCCTCAAGGACTGTGAGCCTGAGGAACTGGTGACTGCGGTACGGCGCCTGGCCGCAGGTTTCGGCTTGATGGATCAGGCAGTCACGAAACGGGTGATCGCCGAGTTTGCCCGCAGGCAGGCCACGATCCCCAGCACCGAGGCCACCCAGCTCCTCACCCCTCGTGAGCAGGAGATCATCACGCTGCTTGCCCGTGGCATGTCGAATGCGGAGATCGCGAGCGAGCTGATGGTGGAGGTCAGTACCGTGAAGTCCCATCTGACCAGGCTGCTGCCCAAGATCGGGGCCAGGGACCGGGTGCAGGCCGTCATCTGGGCCCATCGCCACGGTCTGACCTGACACAGCGGCTACGAACTTGCAGGTTGCTCTCCGTCGGGCGCTGGGCATCCAGCGCCCGGCAGCCGAGACGCCTGAAGGATTCGCTGCCAACCATCGCCAAGGTCTCGACACTGTTCCTGCTCAAGCTCCGGAACCGGCTCGACCAACCGAAGGCGGACACTTCGCTCCCTCGTCCCTTTCAGGCATGATGACGCTCGAAATCCAGCAGGGCCTGCTTGACCGGCAATCCATAGGCATAGCCGCCTAGGCTGCCATCGCTGCGAAGCACGCGATGGCAAGGCACGACGAGAGGAATCTGGTTGCGTGCGCAGGCGGCACCCACAGCCCGGACGGCCTTGGGACGCCCAGCCAGGGCCGCAAGCCCGGCATAGGAGAGGGTCGTCCCGCCAGGGATCCTGCGCATCTCCTCCCAGACTCGCTGGAAGAACTCGCTGCCCGGCTGGCGCACGGCCAGCTCGTCCAATGCCGTCACATCGCCGGCCGCATAGGCAGCCAGCGCGGCTCGGACTGGGTGATCCTGTGGCGCTGGTGACAGCTGCCCCAGCGCATCGCCCTGCCAGGCCTTCACCAGCACCTCGTCCTCCACGATGAAGGCCCACCGGCCACCCGGTAGCTCCATGGTCAGTTCTTGCTGCACAGATAACTCGCCTCCGTCCACAAATGCATCACAGCGTAAGCACGCCAGGGCCGCCAGCTCTCGGCCCGGGCGCGTACCTCGCGCCCGCCCGCTACCCCGAGAGCGCGCCGTAAGACCAGGTCACCAGCAGGACAGGCGTCGGGATCGCCCAGGGCCCGCATGGCGATGAACTCCGCGGTCCACTCTCCCACCCCCTTGACCGCGAGCAGCCGACGGCGGACCTCACTCCGGTCCGCCTGCCCGTCCAACCGCAGGCCGGCCGCCAACAAGGCAGCCACCGCGTGCAGGGTCGCCGCTTTGGTCCGGGTCAGCCGTAGCTCTGCCCGGAATCTATCGGGCCCCATCCCGGCCAGCACATCCGGAGCAGGCGGGATAGTCCATCCAGCACCCAGTTCAGGCGCAGCCTTCCCGTAGGTGGAGACCATGCGCGCAGCCGCGGTCTTGGCGGCGGCCAGAGAAATCTGTTGCCCCAGGACGGTGAACAAGGCGAATTCCCCGCCATCGACGGCCCCCGGTATCCGCAGCCCGGGCCGTGCGGCAATCAGCTTTCCCACAGCGGGATCAGTTCCCAGCAACGCCTGCGCTGGCTGCGGGTCGGCATCGAGGGCCAGCCACCGCCGGACAACCGTCAGGGTTTCAGTCAGTGCCGACAGCCCCGGCAGGTTCACCTCAAGGTGGCCGCGCAGATCGACCGCCACTGTCGCAGTCCCCGCACCAGTTGTGATCAGGCGCTCTATGCGGTCCCCCACCGCCCGTTCCACACCAGGGACGATGTGGGCGGCCAGCGCAGCGCGCATCGCATCACCCGCAGCCGCCCCAGGACTAGGTATCCGCAACACCAGGCGGCACCGTCCGCCATCGTGGCGCTCCACCGCCGACGCACGTCGCAGCCGGGACGGAGCAGCACCGAACTCGGCCCGCATCACGGCATTGAACTGACGGACGCTCCCGAAACCCGCGGCGAACGCGATATCTGCCAGCTGCCAGCCGGTTTGATCCATCAGCGCCCGGGCAGTGTGGGCTCGCCGGCTTTGCGCCAGCTGCTGGGCGGTAGCGCCGACCTCCGCGACCAGCACCCGGTTCAGATGCCGCTGGCTGACACCCAGCCGCTTGGACATCGAGGCGATACCACGCTCATCGGCCTCACCATCGCGAATGGCCCGGATCGCGCATGCTGCCAGGTCTGCACGGTCGTCCCATCCCTTCATCCCAGGAAGCCGGTCGGGACGGCAGCGTCTGCACGCCCGGAAGCCAGCCGCCACGGCTGCGGCCGCGCTGGCGAGAAAACGACAGTTCTCCCGCCGGGGCAGCCTGGCAGGACACGATGGGCGGCAGTAGATACCGGTGGAGGTCACCGCAAGCACGAAATGCCCATCCCACGCCTGGTCACGACCGGAACATGCCCGGTAGCAGGCGTCTTCGTCAAGAGGCAGCAGACTCACCCTCCCAAGTCTGCCCGCGGCATAGGCATGATCTCTGGCGGGATCTGGACATGGCAGTAGTGAAATTCAGCCAAAATCCCTCGCCCTGTCCCTGTCACCTCCCAGCAAGGCACTAATGTTCATGTATGGCCTCAAAGTCGAGTATTCACGTAGCAATCAGTTCTCCCGACCAGATCCGTAATGTCATCCTCGTCGGAGCCAGCGGGTCAGGGAAAACCACCCTTTTCGAACACCTCTTGCGCGCCAGGGTGGAGGGGTATCGCGGCGAGAAGGACACCCCGGAGCGGGCGGCCTCGCTCACCTTGGCCTCCATTCCCGCCCGGGACGTGCAGATCAACCTCCTGGACGCCCCTGGACATCCTGAGTACGTCGGTGAGCTACGCGCCGGGCTACGCGCTGCCGACGCGGCGGTGTTTGTGATCCCAGCTGGGGAGGAGATCCAGCCGGCCACCGTCGCGCTCTGGGAGGAGTGCCAGGGAGTGGGGCTGCCCCGCATCATCGCCATCACGAAACTGGACCAGGGCCGCGCCGACTTCCTCACCATGGTCGAGGTCTGCCGCGACGCCTTCGGGGAGGGCGTCGTCGCGGCGCTGCTGCCAATCCGCGAGGGCGACCGCTCCACCGGCAACATCTCACTGCTGAACAAGCGCATCCACGACTATTCCTCCGGCACCCGCGTCTCCCGCGACGCCAATGAAGAGGAGACCGCCTACATCGACGAGCAGCGCTCCCCGCTGCTTGAGGCGATCATCACCGAGCTCCAGGACGAGGACCTCATGGAGCGCTACCTCGAGGGCGAGGAGATCGCCGTGGCCGAGGTGTACGAGGTGCTGAACAAGGCGATCATCAGCGCCCGTTTCTTCCCAGTGCTGCCCGCCCACACCACCAGCGACGTCGGCACGGAGGAGCTGCTGCGCTGGATCGAGAAGGGTTTCCCGGCCGCGAACACCACGACCGTTCCCGATATCGTCACCCTCGATGGCGAGACCCTGCCCCGCGCCACCTGCGACCCGGAGGGTCCCCTCGTCGCGCAGGTGATCCGCACCACCAGCGACCAGTACTCGGGACGCCTATCGCTGATACGGGTCTTCTCGGGCACGCTGCGCACCGACGACGCCATCCACGTCTCGGGCAGGCGCGAGTTGTTCGGCGAAACCGAGGATCCGTCGCACCCCGACCACGACGAAAGCGACAAGGCGGGCCAGCTCTCCGCCCCCATCGGCCTGGAGCTGGTGGGCAAAGACAAGGCCATCGCGGGTGACATCGTCTACGTGGCCCGCCTGGCCAAAGCCGAGACCGGGGATTCCCTGTCCAGCCCGGATCGCCCGGGTGCGATCCGGCCCTGGCGCGTCCCGCAGGCGCTGCTGCCGGTCGCGATTGAGGCCGACACCCGGGGGGACGAGGACAAGCTCGGCGGCGCACTGCAGCGGCTGGCCGTGGAAGATGTCACCGTCAGGCTGGAACGTCACCCCGAGACGGACCAGCAGCTGCTCTGGACGATGGGGCAGGCCCACAAGGAACTGCTGCTGGCACGTCTCAGGCAGCGCTATGGGCTGAGCATCCACGAGGTCCCGGTCAAGGTGCCGCTGCGGGAGACCTTCATCGCACCGGCCAAGGCTCAGGGGCGTCACGTGAAGCAGTCGGGCGGCCACGGACAGTACGCGGTCTGCGACATCGAGATCACTCCCCTGGAACGCGGCGCAGGATACGAGTTCATCGACAAGGTGGTCGGCGGCGCTGTTCCCCGGCAGTTCATCGGGTCGGTGGACAAGGGCATCCAGACGCAGATGGCCAAGGGCACCCTGTTCGGCTTCCCGATGGTCGACATCGCCGTGACCCTGTACGACGGCAAAGCCCACTCCGTGGACTCTTCGGACATGGCCTTCCAGACCGCGGGAGCCCTGGCCCTGCGTGAAGCGGCCACCGAGAGCAACATTGGGGTGCTGGAGCCGGTGGACCGAGTCCGGATCACCGTCGGCGAGGCCCTGCTCGGACCGGTCCTGACGGACCTGGCGGGCCGCCGCGGGCAGGTGCTGGGCAGCGACGCCGACACCGAGCACCACGCCATCATCGACGCCTTGGTCCCGCAGCTGGAATTAATCAACTACCCCATCGACCTGCGCGGCCTGGCGCAGGGCACGGGTAGCTTCACCCGTGAATTCCACAGCTACGAGCTCATGCCCAGGGAGCTCTGGCCACAGAAGTAGGGCTCCCCACCGCCCGGGGACACTACGGCCCAGCCCGTCCGGGACCTCCTCCACACGCAGCCCTGAGCGCCGCTGGATGATCCAGCGGCGCTCAGGGTGTGAAAAGTCTGCCGGATGGGTCAGATGGAGTGCAGCGGCCGGTCCCAGGGAGCCAGGTTGTTGCGGTCCACGATCTGCTTGCCGAACGGCGAGCAGGTGACCGGGATCATCTTGAGCGAGACGACCGCATTCACGATCCCGACGATGGTGATCGCCTGGACGACGGCGGCGACGATGTGCCCAATGGCCAGCCACCAGCCGCAGAAGATGAACCACACGATGTTCATGGCGTCGCTGCCAACCCCTGCGTCCGGCCTGCGGATCACGGCCTTCCCGAAGGGCCAGGCGACATAGGCAGCCATCCGGAAGGCGGCCACGCCGAACGGGATGGTGATGACGAACACGCAGGCGATGACTCCCGCCAGGAAATAACCGATGGCCAGCCAGACACCAGCGAAGAGGAACCAGATCAGATTCAGCAGGGTGCGCATGGACTCCAGGATAAGGATTCCCGGCTCACACGGCCTCAGGTATCCCCCTGAATCCTCTCCTGTTCCAGCAGCCTTCGCCTCGACACGAAGGTGTAGGTGACCGGGTCAAACTCCGCCTCGCCGCCGAAGGCAGTTTCCATGACACCGGCGGCGGCCAGGTCCGCGGGAGTACCCGTGCACATGCCGTCGCCTGCACCGGCTACCCAGAGCTGATCGGCGTGCCGGGCCGCGACCTCGACGTCGTGGGTGCAGACCACCACGGCAAGGCGGTGGCCATGGGCCAGGTCCTGCAGCACCTCGAACACCCGGACCCGGCCCGGAGGGTCCAGGAACGCTGTTGGCTCGTCGAGCAGCAGCAGCCTCGGCTCCTGCGCGATGGCGCGGGCGATCATCACTCGCTGCCGCTGCCCGTCGGACAGCTCCCACAGCATCTGGCCTGCCAGCTGACCCACGCCGACATCGTCCAGGGCAGACATGACCGCGGCGCAGTCCGTGGCCCCAAGGCGCCCAGACCAGCCGGTGTGGGGATGGCGGCCGAGCGCGACGACGTCGAAGACCGTGAGACGTCCCGGATCCACCCGGTCGGTGAGCACGACAGCGACCTGGCGGGCCACCTCGTCGCGTTTCATCCGGCTGATCTCCTGGCCAAGTAGCTTCACGCTCCCTGCAAGCGGCGGCTGCAGTCCGCTGATGGTCCGCAGCAGAGTGGATTTGCCCGCCCCGTTCGGTCCCACCAGTCCGACCAGCCCGCCTGCCTCCAAGGTGGCGTCGAGTCCCGTGAGGACTGTCCGGACCCGCCGGTGGGTCCGGTACCCGACGGTGAGTCCCACCAGTTCCAGGACGTTCACAGGGCAAGCCTCCTACGCTGCAGCAGGATCCAGATCACCACGGGCGCACCGAAGGCGGCGTTGATCGCGTTGAGTGGCAGCACGCCGTCCCCGGGAAGGGCGGCGATGATGTCAGCCAGCAGCGCCAGCAGCGCACCCACCAAGGCGGTTGCGGGAATGAGGATACGGTGGTCAGAGGTGTTGAAGATGCCCCGGGCCAGGTGGGGCACGGCGATGCCGAGGAACTGGATCGGCCCGCAGAAGGCGGTGACGGTTCCCGCCAGCACCGAGGTCAGCGCTATCAAAGCGGTGCGCATCATCGTTAGGCGTAGTCCCATGCTCTCGGCGTAGCGTTCCCCCAGCAGCAGGGCGTTGAGGGGCTTCGCCAGCGTCAGGGAAGCCAGCAGCCCGGCCCCGATCACGAGGCTGATCAGGACGAGGTTCCCCCAGGTCACCCCGCCGTAGCTGCCAAAATGCCATCGCGAATAGGCCGCGATCAGCTGGGGGGTTGAGAACGACATCATGACGCTGACGCCCGCCGACACCAGGTAGCCGATCATCACGCCCACCAGCAGCAGCGTCACGGCGGAGCGCACCACTCGTCCCAGCAGCAGTACCAGGGACATCACGGCTCCCGCCCCCAGGGCGGAGGCGACGATGACTGCCAGGTCACCGCCAATCCCAAGCCCAGCGGTCAGGAAGGCCGCCCCTGTACCACCGCCCACCAGGATCACCCCCGCCACGCCGAGGGATGCGCCGGAGGAGATACCGAGGATGAAGGGGTCGGCCAGCGGATTGCGGAACAGGGTCTGCATCGCCAGCCCGGTTGTCCCGAGCGCGGCTCCTGCCAGACAGGCGGTGATGGTACGCGGTAGGCGCACTGACCCAACTATCAGCTGGGCGATGGGCCGGGTGGGCTGACCGGTCAGCACCGCCCAGACCTCCTGGAGGGTGATCTGAGCGGGGCCGAGCAGCAGGCCCGCAGCCACCGCCGCCACCAGGGCAGCGGCGAGGACCGCGAACCTGACCGGGTGACGCATCAGGCCGGCAGCTGCTCGTAGAAGGTGAACTCCTGGTCGGTGAACAGATCTGGATGAGCAACCTTGGTGAGGTCGCGAAGAACCAGGTCGGGACGCACCACGCCCAGCTGCCAGTAGTCGTTTCCGCCACCCGCATTGATGCGCTTGGTTGGGTTGTAGACCCGGCCATCCTTAGCGCCCTTGATGGTCGCCAGGTTCGGGTCCTCGGCCCCGATGGCGGAGATGGTCTGCCATTTCTTCGTCATGTCGGCGTTGACCCAGATATCGGCCTGCGCCCCGGCCTCCAGCATCGTCTCGATCTGGGCGGGATCGCTGCCGCTGGATTCGTCGTCGGCGAACACGTACTTCATCCCGGCATCGGCCAGGAACGCCGCCAGGTAGCTTCGTCCCCCGGCCCGGTACCACTGGCCGTTGAAGGGGGCACCGGCTATGACGCTGGGCCGGTCGGACGCCTGCTGGGCCTTCTCCTTGACAGCCGTGTAGTCGGTTTCAATCTGGGTGAAGACCTGGTTGGCGGTGCTCTCGGTGTTGGTGAACAGCGCCGTGAACTTCAGCCACTCGGCACGACCGAGTGGAGTGTTCTCCAGCCATTCAGCGTTGCCTACCACAGGGATCCCGAGTTCCCGGATCTTGTCATAGGCCGGGTCTGGGGTACCGCTGGAGAAGAACACGTCGGGCGTTGCGGCAGCCACGGTCTCCACGTTCATTCCACCGGACTCGTTCCCGAACCCGGTGATCTTGCCCTCGGCAATGCGCTTGACGATGGGATCGGACCAGACCATCGCCGGCGACTCCACCGCGGCCAGGGAATCGGTCACGTTCAGCAATTCGAAGGCCGGCAGCTGCGTCGTCGATGAGGTCGCTGCCCGATGGACGGGGATGCTGATGCGTTGTGCGCTCGCAAGTTCGGCGGGCAGCTCGGGGCTGGCCCCGCACTGAACGAGCACGTAGGTCTCAGGTGAGGCACCCTGGACGGGTTCCTTGACGGTCACGGTCTTGTAGGAGCCGTGATATTCCACCGTGACACCGGCGGCTTGGGTGAAGCTTGCCTTGTCGGGGAAGTAGTCGGCATTAGCGTCGTACTGGGTGACGCAGCCATCACTCCCACGCCCGGTGGGGCTTGCGGAGGGGCTCCCATCACCTGTTGTGGTCGACTGGGAGCAGGCCGCTAGCGGCAGCAGCGTGACGGCAGCGAAGGCTGCGAGGGTTCGGGTGAATTCCACGTTGATCACCAATCCTGGATATCGCGTCCTTTGGGATGGTCATCGAAGGCAGTTCCTGACTTCCCCACGCAGGGGTCACAGTGGCGCGACCGTTCCGGATTCACACCGGATTCCTGCGCAACGAGACTAAGCGAGAACTTACCTTGAGTTGCCCGGCCAGGTCTAGGTATCACGGTTATCATCGCGGGGTGAAACCGTCTCGTCCTCAGCGCACCGTGGTCAGCTTCGTGCGTCGCAGCACCCGGATGAACGATTCCCAACAGGCCGCCTGGGACCGCTACCGGGACCGTTTCATGGTCGAGGTGCCGGCGGCCGACATGGACACCTCGATCGCCGACGACGCCCATGTCGACTGGGACGAGGTGTTCGGACGGCGGGCGCCACGCATCGTGGAGATCGGCTCGGGTAATGGCGACTCGCTGGTTCCCATGGCCAAGGCGCGTCCGGTAGCCGACTTCGTGGCTTTTGAGGTTTTCCCGCCCGGGGTGGCTTCCACGCTGGGCCGGCTGGGCCGCGAGCAGGTCGGCAACGTGCGTATCGTGCCGGCCAATGGCGCTCAGGGTCTGGCAATCCTGTTCGACGATGCCTCGCTGCAGGAGTTGTGGACCTTCTTCGCGGATCCGTGGCGCAAGGCCCGCCATCACAAACGACGTCTGGTCAGCACTGGTTTCGCCGACCTGGCGGCGGCGAGGCTCCAGCCCGGCGGGATCTGGCGGCTCGCCACCGACTGGGAGGACTACGCCCTATGGCAGCGCCAGACCCTCGATGCCCATCCCCGCTTCGAGAACATCCACGGCGGCTGGGCACCACGCTATGAGGAGCGGCCCGTCACGAAATACGAAGCCAAGGGGCTGGTCCAGGGCCGCAGGGTTTTCGACCTGGCCTACCGGCGGCTGCCATGACGCGGCTGCGCATCGACCTGGCCTACGACGGTGGCAGGTTTCACGGCTGGGCTGCCCAGCCCGGGCTGCGCACGGTCCAGGGAGTACTGGAGGAGTCGCTGGGCAGGTTGCTTCGCCTGGACCCGCCGCCGTCGCTGACCGTCGCGGGACGCACGGATGCCGGAGTGCATGCCCGCGGGCAGGTGTGCCACGCCGACCTGGAAAGCACTACCCCGCCGGCGGACCTGCTGCGGCGGCTGCGCCGCATCTGCCCTGACGACATCGCAGTCCGCGACGTCACCGAGGCCCCCGAGGGTTTCGATGCACGGTTCTCTGCCATCTGGCGTCGCTACTGCTACCGGCTGATCGACTCCGAGCAGACACCGGATCCGCTACTGCGCACCCAGGTGACCCAGCTCAGGCACCCCTTCCACCTCGGCACCGCCCAGCAGGCGACGCGGCTGCTGACGGGGCTGCGCGACTTCGCCCCGTTCTGCAAGGCCCGTCAGGGGGCCACCACCATCCGGGAGCTGCGGGAGTTCTCTGTCTCCCAGCGCGTCGACGGGGTAATCGAGGTGCATCTGCTGGCCGACGCCTTCTGCCACTCCATGGTGCGGGCCCTGGTTGGCGCGCTGACCGTGGTCGCTGGGGGCCGCCGGAATCTGGCCTGGCTGGAGGAAGTCGCCGCCAGCGACCATCGCTGCGGCCAGGTGCCGCTGATGCCTCCCCACGGCCTGGTGCTGGAGGAGGTGGGCTATCCCGCTGACGATCAGCTTGCAGACAGGGCCAGGCAGGCCCGCGCCCGCCGGAGCCTGGAAGAACCAGGGGAAGCATGAACCACTATTTCACCAACGACGACTCCCCCATGGTCACCCGGGAGATCCGGGCCACGGTTTTCGGACGGGATCTCGTCTTCACCACCGCAAACGGGGTGTTCTCGGGCTCCCGCCTGGACCTGGGAACGTCGGTGCTGCTGCGCAGCGTCGAGGCACCGCAGTGCGGGCACCTCCTCGACCTGGGCTGTGGTTTCGGACCCATCGCGGTGGGGTTAGCCGCTGTCAGTCCGAGGGTGACAGTCGATGCGGTCGACATCAATGAACGGGCACTTGCCCTAACCCGTCTCAATGCGGAGCGTGCCGGGGTGGCCGGCCGGGTGAGGACTTTCTCGCCCGATGACGCCACCTATGACGAGATCTGGTCTAATCCGCCGATCCGGATCGGCAAGCAGGCTCTCCACGACCTCCTGCTCACCTGGCTGCCGCGACTGAAACCCGGTGGTGCCGCCTACCTGGTGGTGGGCAAGAACCTGGGAGCGGACTCCCTGACGGCCTGGCTGACCGGCCAGGACTGGCCCACGAAGAAGCTGGCCTCTGCCAAGGGATTCCGGGTGCTGAGGGTCCAGCGCAGCGACTCGCCAGCCTGATCCATCCGGCAGGCACCCGCGAGGCTGCATAGGATAGAGCAGACCTGCGCGGCCCGGCCGCGTGTCCCCAACCGAGGAGTCTCGATGACCTACGTCCTGCCCGATCTCGACTACGACTACGGTGCCCTGGCCCCCCACATCGCTGCGGAAATCATGGAGCTGCACCACGACAAGCACCATGCTGCCTATGTCGCCGGGGCCAACACCGCGCTGGAGCAGCTGGCCGAGGCCCGCGAGTCAGGCAACTTCGGCGCCATCAACAAACTGGAGAAGGACCTGGCCTTCCACCTGGGCGGCCACATCAACCACTCCACGTTCTGGAAGAACATGTCGCCGGAAGGCGGCGGCCGTCCCGAGGGTGAGCTGGCCGCAGCCATCGACGAGTACTTCGGCGGTTTCGAGGGCTTCCAGAAGCAGTTCAACGCAGCCGCCAACGGCATCCAGGGGTCCGGCTGGTCGATGCTAGTCTTCGACACGCTAGGACGCCGCCTGAACATCAACCAGCTGTACGACCAGCAGGGCAACCTGCCGGCCGCGCAGATCCCGCTGCTGCAGCTAGACATGTGGGAGCACGCCTTCTACCTGCAGTACAAGAACGTCAAGGGCGACTACGTCAACGCCTGGTGGAACATCGTCAACTGGAAGGACGTTGCCGAGCGGTTCGCCAAGGCCCAGGCCTTCGCCGCCTGACCCGATGACGATGGCCCCGGCAACTCACTCAAGATTGCCGGGGCCATCGTCTTGTGTGCTTCCGGGCTCAGCGGCCTCGGTGCCCGTTCCAGCACAGAAAATCCCCTGTGGTTTCCGGTGCCGGCGTACCTGTTCTTTTGGACAGGCAACACTGTTCTCGCGGCTGGGGCTTAGACGGAACAAAGTCCGCGAGGCTGGTGCTATGAAAGATTCGACGAACAACTCCGCATCATCTGCTGAGAAGGAACGAGTACTGACGGCACTACAGAGCCTGGTGGACGAAGACTTCCCAGCGGCCTTGGCTACAGTGCGTGATCCCCAAGGCAACACCACCAGCGCAGTCGCAGGTGTAGGCAACCTGGAAACCGGCGAAGCCCCACCCCTCGACGGCGAAGTCCGCATCGGATCCAACACCAAAACCTTCGTAGCCGTGGTGATCCTGCAACTCGTCCAAGAAGGCAAAATCAGCCTCGACGAACCCATCGAAACCTACCTCCCAGGCCTACTCCACGGCGAAGGCATCGACGCCGCAAAAATCACCGTCCGCCAACTCCTGCAACACACCAGCGGCCTCCCCGAATACACCGACACTGTTCCTGGCGAGACCGACATCTTCCAGATCAGAGACAACTACTACTCAACCCGCGACCTACTCGATGTCGCCCTGAGCAAACCAGCAGCCTTCGAACCAGGCAGCCAGTTCAGGTACACCAACACCAACTACATCGTGTTGACCTTGCTGGCTGAGAAGGTCACCCACCGGCCCCTGGCCGAGCAGATCACCCAGCGCATCATCGAACCCCTCGGACTCACCCACACCTACTACCCGAACCCCGGAGAGGAAGACATCCGCAACACGCACCCCCACGGCTACCACCGCAACACCCCCACCGAGAATTGGCAAGACATCACCCACATGGACCCCTCCTGGGCCGGCGGCGCGGGAGCCATGATCTCCACCCCCAGCGAACTAACCACGTTCATCCAGGCAACCTTCGACGGCACCCTCCTGAGCCCGGACTCCATCACCGAGATGCAGAAGACCGTCGATACCGACCACCCCGAGCTCGGGATGAACGGCTATGGCTTGGGCATTTTCAGCCTGCCTCTCAGTTGCGGTGGCGAGGCCTGGGGACATACCGGCGGCCTCTTTGGCTATACCAGCCAGAGCATGATCGGCCCCGACGGCACTGCTGTGGCCATCGCCGTCACCGCCATGCCGTTGGCGTTCGCCACCGGAGTCGCGGATATGGAGCCTATGCTGCAGAAGCAGAAGCTGATGTCCGACACCATCGACTCGCTGCTGTGCAACCGCTGAAAACAATGCCGCTCCACAGGACCGTGACCAGGACACACGACTGCGCCTGACCCACGACATATCCGGCTCACCCAGCTTGCTGCAGAATGCCGCCGCGACCTGCAGGTCGCGGCGGCATTCTGGGTCTCAGGGGTAGTTTGAGTCCCAGTCCACGATTGGAGAACTGTATGCGTATAGCACTGATCACCGGTGCAGGACGACGGGAAGGGCTGGGCCACGAAATCGCCAGGCAGCTTGGGGAGCGGGAATATCACGTGATACTGACCGCCCGTCAGCTGGGACAGGTCGAGCCTCTTGCCCAGGAATTGAGGAATTCCGGTCTGGGCGCCTCCGCGCTGAGCCTGGATGTGAGCGACGAGGCGAGCGTTACAGCGGCCGCACAGGATGTAGCCGCTGAATTCGGTCACCTGGATGTTCTCGTCAACAATGCCGTCATGATGGTGTCCTCAGGAACAATCATGGAAAAGGACCTGGCCGAGCTCAGCCAGGAGTTCGAGACCAACGTGGTTGGTGTCTGGCGCGTCACGAAACACTTCGTCCCGCTGCTCGCCTCGGGTGGGCACGGCCGGGTGGTGAACGTCTCCAGTGGGGCGGGTTCCTTCTGGGATCCGGACTATGGGCTGGTCAATTACCCGGGGTTTGCTCTCGCTGGTTCTGGCGATGCACCGATCACCGCTTATGGGCTGACCAAACTTGCGCTCAATGGTTTGACCATCAAGATGTCGAAAGACCTCAGAGGCGACCACATCCTGGTCAACTCGGTCTGCCCAGGAGTCACCGACAGCCGGGGAGTCGGCTTCGGACGTTCCGCAGCGGAGAGCGCCAAGGGAATCGTCTGGGCGGCGACACTGCCCGACGATGGGCCAACTGGATTGTTCTTCCGCGACGGCAAACAGCTGCCCTGGTAAATAAACCCACACAACGACAGAGGGATAAGAAATGCAGACCATCACACTCAACACCGGCGCGAAGATGCCGGTGATCGGGCTGGGCGTCTTCCAGATGGACGACGCCACGATCCGCGACGTCGTGCCCGCCGCTGTCGACGCGGGCTACCGCCTAATCGACACCGCCTCGCGCTACTACAACGAGAAAGCCCTCGGCCAGACTCTCGCCGAGCTGGACGTCCCCCGCGAGGAGCTCTTCATCACCACCAAGCTGTGGTTCAAAGACTACGGCCAGGGAAAGACGAAGGACGCCCTCAAGGTGTCGCTGGAGAACCTGGGCCTGGAATATCTGGACCTCTACTTGATGCACCAGCCGTTCAGCGACTACTACGCGGCCTGGCGGGACATGGGGGAGGCCATGTCAGAGGGTCTGGTGAGGGCCATCGGCGTCTCGAACTTCTACCCGGACCGCTACCTGGACTTCGTGACCCACGCGGGAATCATCCCGGCCGTCAATCAGCGGGAGACCCACCCCTACAACCAGCAGATCGAGATGCAGGAGCTGATGGCCGAGTACGGCACGGTGCTGCAGGCCTGGGGTCCACTCGGACAGGGCAACACGGCGATCCGGGAGGATCCCATCCTGGTAGGGATCGCCGAGGCGCATGGTGTAAGCGTCGCCCAGGTGATCATCCGCTGGCTCATTCAGCGCGGCGCAACCCTGGTCGCCAAATCCACCCACGAGGAGCGGCTGCGCGCCAACCTCGACGTCTTCGGTTTCGCCCTGTCCGAGGAGGAGATGAACGCCATCGCCGGTGTGGACAAGAAAACCCCAAACGCGGGCTTCACCCACCAAGACCCCCGGATGCTGCAGGCACTGCTGCGCCTGGAGTGACAGCGGTCTGACAAAACTGCACGGCTGCCCGGAGAACACCTGGCTAACCCCATGACGATGAGAATGCAGGAGCACCCAGCTCGTGCGATGCCACAGTTGACAAAGCCACCGGGCAGCCTGTGGATCAAACCCGCTCCGCTAGGGTGAGAAGATCTTCTCCCCCTAGCGGAGCCAGTGGCAGATCGCACCATTTATGCTTACGTGGAATGCAGCTTCCGGTCTTCCTCTCTGCGATTATCCACACCCAGGGAGCGGATTATCCGGTGCCGCATCAAACCCCGCGCCAGACTGATTAGGCCTGGCAACCAGAAAAATAAGGGAACACTCCATGGCTCAAGACGGAAACTACATCTTCCCACTGGCCGAGAACGTGACAAGGGAGCATGTCTCGTACCTGAATCGTTACGGTATAGGAATCGTTGCGGATCTCTACGCTCCCGCAGATCTGGGCCGTTCCACGAGGCATCATGCGCTACTCGTCGGCTCTCCCTATGGAGCGGTGAAAGAGCAGGTGGCGGGAATCTCTACGCCAATAAGCTGGCGAAGCACGGCTACGTGACCCTGGCGTTCGACCCCTCTTACAACGGATACTCCAGGGGTGAGCCCCGCCACGTCTCCTCTGGTGTGAAAACGGCCACCACCACAATTCCACCACCCAGTTCACAGCTATCTCGGCCCTCTCTCATGAACTTCCCCGAACTGGCCCACCCGGATTGGATCGAGGCTGAGGTGCTGACGGTGGTCGGTGAGCAAACGGCCACCCACGCTCTGTCAGAGGCGATCCATGAACGCTTGACCACCAAGAAGCAGCTGCTGGTGGTCCCTGGCGCCGGTCACGTCGACCTATACCATCGCAAGGATATCATTCCCTTCGAGGAAATCAGCACCTTCCTGGATAAAACACTGGGCTAAGCCATCAGTCAAGAAGAGAAGAAACTAAACAGCAGGGAGAGCTCGGCAGACTATAAGCTTATCTACAAGTGATCTAAAAAGCAGCAAACCCCTTGCCGCAGCAGATATTTCACAACTATAAATAAGCCTCTACGGCATGCCAGCAGCTCTCCCTACTGAGCCCCAACTATCCACGTTTCTGGCTCACCCTAAGGGTTTCTCCATCACCTGGAGAGGTTTCACAAAATCTCAGCGAAAACGCTAGCACCCTAAGGGCGTTATTCACGACCTTAGGCGACTGGGATCTGGCAAGGGATTTTGCATTCTCCCGAGGTGCTCGTGAATAACCTCTTAAGGTCAAGATCTGGACTTCGCGAGACGTTTCTGTTCATCCACCGGTAGAGCTTTGAACTCTCCCATAGCGGCTGGATCATGCAATGGAACCCCTGCTTTCCGCGCACGTCTATACCATTTAGGGGTCAAAAACCAGGGAAACCAAATAAAGATCCCAACTAAAAAAATCACTCCCGAGAGAAAGCCAAAAAGCATAAAAAACAGCCCCAAAAGGGGAGGCACAGGAGGCCGAAAAGCGCCGACCCTTAAGGTAAAAACGAACACTCCGCCAAAAGGCAATGCCAGTTCAGGCGAAGACCAACCTCTGTAATTGGCAACAAATTTAGGCGGATTTGAACATCTTATCCGCACTCCTTGTAAAAATATCAATCCACCAACAATTATCATCCCTATACGCGTGTAAAAATCACCAGGAGCAACCTCCTCGAACAGAATCATCCAAATGTCCCCTTCCACATGTCTTTGGTCCAGCTCCAGGCAGCTTCTCCAACATCTGCTACACGATCTCCCACGGTCTTACCATCACCAGCTGGGATCATCATCACTCCACCCACAGCAGCACCAATTCTAAAACCGACAAGAGGCCCTCCCGCTGGAATAGCAGCCCCTATGCCAGCGCCCACGAGAGCGGCGGTTCCCCTCTCTAAGGCCGAGATCTGGACTTCGCGAGACGTTTCTGTTCATCCACCGGTAGAGCTTTGAAGTCCCCCATAGCGGCTGGATCATGCCTCGGAACCCCTGCTTTCCGCGCACGTCTATACCATTTAGGGGTCAAAAACCAGGGAAACCAAATAAAGATTCCAACTAAAAAAATCACTCCCGAGAAAACCCAGACAAACCATATAAGCAAGCCTAGCGCCAATGGCAGATAGGGCAGAAGAGGACCTAACCCAAGAGTGATAAGAAAGACCCCGCCATATGGCATTGCCAGCGCAATAGACGACCAGCCTCTGTAATATAAGACAAACCGAGGAATTGGCTCCCTTCTGATCCTGACACCTTGCCAAAGCGCAAATAACCCAAATAGCACAAGACCGATGCTGATATAAATCGGCATTGATATAGATCCACTACCTTCCAACAGGATCATCCGAAAACCGACTTCCATAGGTCCTTCCCAAAGTTTGCCACATCACCACATCTATCTTTACCCCAGTTCCACATGGCCTCCCCGCCGTCCGCGATGCGATCTCCCACGGTCTTACCATCACCAGCTGGGATCATCATCACTCCACCCACAGCAGCACCAATTCCAAAACCGACAAGAGGCCCTCCCACTGGAATAGCAGCCAGCCCCTATGCCAGCGCCCACGAGAGCGGCAGTTCCCACCTGACTTCCAGTCCGGACCGTAGCACTCTCAGCTGCCTTACCATTACGCTCGCTCTCCGATAGACCTGGCTGCTCCGAAGCTAGTTTTTCCTGAGCTTTACCATACTCACCGGCAAATGTCAGGCCAGTACCGAGCAGGAACAGACCACGACCGGCCATCCGTCCGAAACCCGAAACCCCCACACGACTCTGGCTTAATTTCTCAGCCCCCAGACCAAACCACTTCCCGTTCGGGCCAGTCTTGGCGATCTGATACTGCACAGGACTGTAGGTCGTTGGTCTAGGCCCAATGAACGCCTCCCTCAAGGCAGCACCGAAACGCTCTAGATAAGTTGATCCCTTGGGAATTTTCTCCCAGAGCTTCCAATAGCGCATCGACGTATAATCCCAGGGGAGACGCGGATGGAAATCATGCCCGAAGAGCCTGAGGGTCAGATTCATCCAGGTACTTGTACTCTCGACTATACGCGACTCGCCAAGAGCGCCAAGTATAGAAAGATTAGCATTTCCTATATAGGGCATCAAAGTACTATTGACCCACGACTCAGACCTACCCTCGCTGTTTATGCCAGACAGCCCGCTCACACACTCTTCAACAGCATCTTTGTATTTCTGGGCTAGCGTATTTATCTCAGCCTGCAGCTCCCCCTCTCTTCTGACTTTTTCCTCGAGGTCAGACGATGTCACTGGCGGCGGCTCGGAGTTCGCCGCTTCCGCTTTTTTAATTAAATCTACTCTTTGCCCTGACAAAGAAGCCAGAGTACTTGCAAAAACGCCCATAACCACCGCTAAAGTGCTGGTTCCCATCCGCACGTATCCCGCTGATGCGACTGCCGGATCCAGCGATGAGTAAAGCTGGTCTTGATGGGGCGTGTGATAGCATGACATAAGTCCACGCCATTTTTGCTGAGCGTCAGTTACCGTCTCAGCGAATAAGTCGCCTCGTTTTCCAATATTCTCCGCTGATCTTTCAATGGATGCGGCATCCGGCCAATCCTGCAGTACCGTGAAATCAACAGTCATAGCGGCTTCCCATCGCTGATTTTGACTTCGTCGACCTCACGGGCAGCACGTTCATTTGTATCCGCAATCTCATGATCGCCACGCTGAATACAACCAACTGCTTGTCGACCACCTGAAGCAGCATTCCTGATCTGCTGGGTTGCCCCCGTCATCCCCCTTGTAAGCAGGCGATTATAAACTCCAGACAGACCCGAGGCTATAGGAGCACTTTCTCCGCGAGAGCAAAGCCCACGCAACTCATCCACCTCTGATGACATACTCACATGCTGTTCATCCGCCCTGTCTGCAGCCTCCTCGGCCTGTGCAAATATAGCCATGCAGACGTCAGGCTGAACTTCATAACTAGTCATTTCATTCTCCTAGACTCATAACAAAAGCAGCCCCAATCAATAATTGCCAGAAAGGTTTAGAATCATCACGGGATAACACCAAATCAGCATCACCACATGCCTCAAGAATAGCGGCTCCACGGGCCGGAGCGTAAACCCAACTAAACCCACCAGCCCCCCGTGAATCACTCAGAATCACAAAGCCCCAGGACTCCCGACAGAAGACCGCGGCATCATCCTCAAAAACAGCTGACGGACATACATCCCCATCAATTTTATTTTCGAATGCATGTTTAGAAATTTTCATAGTGAACTTCATTGCCCAGCTGGGCTGTAAGCCACTCCAAACCAGTAAATGTCTACCAATATCCTCAGTTGGACAATATTCAATAGAGCACTGCATCAACCCTGCTCCCGCATCAGGTGACGTCGTTACAATGAGGCTAGAATTTCCCATGGCCCAGACGCGGAAAGATGCCGGGTGTTGCATCGCTTTCTCAGCCTTCCAGGAATTCCCACGCAACATGATCTTTCGAATCCACGATCCGATCTCGGTGGCCTTTCCTACCTCATCAAAGAGATTGGCTGCCATCAATCTTCGATCAACTATCTCTGACGGATCTGCCCTGAACCGGACATGCCCCCTTGCCATCCGCTCAAAAGCATCGAAATCCGCTTTTGTAAGTGAGATTGTTGCCCAGGGTGGCGCGAGATCGGGTTTCACCTGCACTGCCAGCGCCTCTCTGGGTGCTTTATCGCGTTCGGTTGCCCACTCGTCAAGCGTGGCGGGAGCGACGTCCACTGTGGTATGCAGAACCCCCTGCTGCTCAACTGGAAGTGGCTGCAAGGACATCAGGAAAGCCTCATACTCATATCTTCCAGCTCTCAAAATCATCTGGCGGGATCAAAAATCACCTAGTAGGACCAAGACACCGCGAGTGCCATGCATAAATCCGGATAGATCGCTCAGCCCTGCACCAAAGAAAATCTCAAAATAAACCTCCGTTGGTTCGACTCGGCACCAAGCCTAACTTCACCTAGTGGGTTCTTAGCCTGCCACAGCGGGAAACCCGTGACAAGGTATAGCCTGGGCGGCGATACTCGTGATGCCCAGCGTCGAAGGAGACCGGATGAGTCAATCAACCGCCAATCAAAGCAGCTGGCTGGATGCTGCTGAACATCACGCCTGGCTGGCGCAGCACCGGGAGTCACTGCTGGATTTCTACCAGCCCGAGGTGGTCTTGCCCGGCGCGGGCTTTGCTTACCTAGATTCCACAGGCCGCCCCCTGCCCCAGATGGGTTCCCAGCTGTGGCTGGGTGCACGGATGCTGCACTGCTTCTCGATAGCCGCTCTGCTGGGACGTTCCGGCGCCGAGGACGTCGCCCGGCATGGCATCGATTTCTATCTCCATGGTCCAGGACGCGACGCCGAATACGGCGGCTGGTTCCCGGTGGTGGGTGGCGATGCCCCTAGTCCCCGCAAGGAGCTCTACGGCCAGGCACACATCCTGCTCGGAGCCAGCTCCGCGACAGCCGCCGGCATCCCAGGAGGCGCGGAACTGCTGACAGCAGCCCTGGAAGTCACCGACCGGTTCTGGGTGGATGGCGACGGCGCGGGCGTCGAGGCCTTCGACCGGGAGTTCCGCGACGCAGAACACTATCGCGGCCAGAACGCGAACATGCACCTGACCGAGGCCTATCTGGCGGCCTATGAGGTGACCGGCCACGAATACCTACTCGAACGTGCTCTGCGGATCGCACACCGTATCGCCGACCGAGCCGCCGCGGGACAGGATGGGGCCTGGCGGCTCCCAGAGCATTTCGACGCCAGCTGGCGGGAACTCCCGGAACACAACCACGACGAGCCCCGGCATCCCTTCCGTCCCTACGGCTCCCAGCCGGGCCACTGGTTGGAGTGGGCAAAGCTGCTGCTCCAGATCCGCGGGCTCGGCGTTGGGGAACCCTGGCTGCTTGATGCCGCACGACACCTTTTCGACGGGGCCTTCCGCGACGCCTGGGCCAGCAACGGCGGATTCTGCTATACCGTCGACTGGGATGGAACGCCAGTGGTTCCCGAGCGCTTCTTCTGGGAGATCGCAGAAGGCATAGGAGCAGCCGCGGGCCTGTTCCGAGCCACGGGAGAGCAACGCTACGAGGATGCCTACCGCAGGCTCTGGACCTACGCCGAGGAACACGTCATTGACCATGCAGACGGTTCCTGGTGGCACGAACTGGATGTGAACAACCGCCCTGTCGTCCACACGTGGGAGGGCAAACCCGACCTCTACCATGCCTACCAGGCCACCTGCTACGCGCTGCTGCCGGAGAACCGGGGAATCGCGGCCTGGGCCCGCGAACAGCGCTGACCGCGCCAGAAATACAAGACGGGGAGACACCCATGAGTGTCTCCCCGTTCCCGCGTTGAGTTCAGATCACTCCGTCTCAGCCCCGGCAGGCGCAGGCACCGGGTCCGCGATGAGCTCCAGCACCGCGAGAGGAGCCGCGTCACCCTTGCGGATGCCGATCTTGGTGATACGGGTGCAGCCACCATCGCGTCCCTGCAGAGTGGGTGCGATCTCATTGAAAAGCTTCGCCACCACGTCTTTGTCAGTAACCGACCTCAGCACCAGCCGCCGGGAGTGCAGATCGCCGCGCTTTGCCTTGGTGATGAGTTTCTCGGCCAGCGGCTGGACACGGCGCGCCTTGGCCTCGGTGGTGGTGATGCGGCCGTGCTCGAAGAGCTGAGTGGCCAGGTTGCGCAGGATGAGGCGCTCATGGTTGGGGCTACCGCCCAGACGGGGCCCCTTGGTCGGCTTAGGCATTTCTCAAATTCTTTCGGTCTCGTCCCGAGCAGCGCTCGGTGTGTGTTCTCAGTACTGCTCGGTCTCGGCGTAGTCTTCGTCAGCCTCAGCGTCGACGTCTTCCTCGCCCTCATGTTCCTCGTCGTAGCGTTCGATCGCCTGGATCGGGTCGAAGCCCGGAGCGGCATCGCGCAGGGAGAGGCCCAGATTGTGCAGGGTGACCTTGACCTCAAGGATGGACTTGGACCCGAAGTTGCGGATGTCGAGGAGATCCTCCTCCGAGCGGGCGACAAGCTCGCCGACGGTGTGGATGCCCTCACGCTTGAGACAGTTGTAGGAGCGAACCGACAGGTTCAGGTCCTCGACAGGCAGGTTCAGCGACTCGGCGATCTGCTCATCCACCGGAGACGGCCCCATCTCGATGCCCTCCGCATTGACATTGAGCTCCCGGGCAAGGCCGAACAACTCCACCAGCGTCCGTCCCGCGGAGGCGACGGCGTCGCGGGGAGCCATGGAGGGCTTGGTCTCGACGTCGATGATGAGACGGTCGAAGTCGGTACGCTGAGCCACACGGGTGGCTTCCACCTTGTAGCTGACCTTCAGCACGGGTGAGTAGATGGAGTCGACGGGGATACGCCCGATCTCGGCATCGGGATCCTTGTTGAGGACGCTGGAGACGTAGCCACGACCGCGCTCGACCACCAGCTCCATCTCAAGCTTGCCATCCTCGCTGAGGGTAGCGATGTGCAGTTCGGGGTTGTGCACCTCGACACCGGCAGGCGGCTGGATGTCAGCCGCCGTGACCTCCCCGGCTCCCGCCTTGCGCAGGTACATGACCACAGGCTCGTCCTCCTCCGAGGACAGCACCAGGCCCTTGAGGTTCAAGATGATCTCGGTGACATCCTCGACCACGCCCTCCAGGGTGGAGAACTCGTGCTGGTTTCCCTCGATCTTGATGGAGGTCACGGCTGCGCCCGGAATAGACGACAGCAACGTGCGACGCATCGAGTTCCCGAGGGTGTACCCGAACCCCGGCTCGAGTGGTTCGATGATGAACCGCGAACGGTATTCGGCGACCACTTCCTCCGACAGAGTCGGACGCTGTGCGATGAGCATTTTCTTCCTTCCCGCGTCACCCACTATTTGATGACGCGAATACCGCGACCGGAACCGCTCCGGCCGCGGGGCCCGGAGAACCGAGCTGGGCTGGCCAGTTGGATGCCGGCCAGCCCGGTGGCGTCAACTACTTGGAGTAGAGCTCGACGATCATCTGCTCCTGTACGTCGATCACGATCTGATCGCGGACCGGGAGCTGGTGGACGAGGATCCGCATCCGGTTGGGGCGGGCCTCAAGCCACGCCGGGACGGAGCGCTCCCCGTGGGTCTCACGCGCCACCACCAGCGGGTGGAGGTTCATCGACTTCTCGGCGACGTCGATGATGTCGTGAGCCTTGACGCGGTACGAGGGGATATTCACCTTCTTACCGTTGACCAGGAAGTGGCCATGCACCACGAGCTGACGGGCCTGGCGGCGAGTAGCCGCGAACCCGGCGCGGTACACGACATTGTCGAGACGCGACTCGAGGATCTGCAGCAGCGTGTCACCGGTCTTGCCGGGGTGACGGTCCGCCTCCTCGTAGTAGCGGCGGAACTGCTTCTCCAGGACGCCGTAGGCGAAACGCGCCTTCTGCTTCTCCTTGAGCTGCAGCGAATACTCGGAGTCCTTGGTGCGACCGCGGCCATGGACGCCAGGCGGGTAGGGGCGGCGCTCAAACGCCTTGTCATTGCCAACCAGGTCGGTCCCGAGACGACGGGACTTCTTGGTCATGGGGCCGGTGTAACGAGCCATTTTCTCTTCAGTCCTTTACTTCTCGGGCGCTCAGACGCGACGGCGCTTCGGCGGGCGGCAGCCATTGTGCGGCACAGGCGTGACGTCGGAGATGGTCCCGACCTCCAAGCCCACAGCGCCCAGCGAACGGATCGCGGTCTCACGGCCCGAGCCCGGGCCCTTGACAAAGACGTCGACACGCTTCATGCCGTGCTCCATGGCGCGGCGGCCAGCGGCCTCAGCTGCCATTTGAGCGGCGAAAGGTGTCGACTTGCGGGAGCCCTTGAAGCCGACGGTGCCGGCGGAGGCCCAGGAGATCACTGCCCCGTTGGGGTCGGTGATCGAGATGATCGTGTTGTTGAAGGTGCTCTTGATGTGAGCCTGTCCGGCGAGGACGTTCTTCTTCTCCTTGCGGCGCACCTTGGTCTTGGCGGCCTGCTTGCGGCTAGTTGCCATCAGTAGTCAAATCTCCTGTCTCAGCTCACCGCGCGGGTCAGCGTGCCTTCTTCTTGCCGGCCACGGCCTTCTTCTTGCCCTTGCGGGTGCGCGCATTCGTCCGGGTGCGCTGGCCACGCACCGGGAGACCGCTGCGGTGACGGCGGCCCTGGTAGTTGCCGATCTCGACCTTGCGGCGGATATCGGCGGCAACGGTGCGACGGAGGTCACCCTCGATCTCGTAGTTGCCTTCGATGTGATCACGCAGCGCGACGAGGTGCTCGTCGGTGAGCTGGTGGACACGGAGATCGCCGCTGATGCCGGTTGCGGCGAGGGTCTCGGCGGCGCGGGTGCGGCCGATACCGAAGATGTAGGTCAGGGCGACCTCCAGGCGCTTCTCGCGCGGTAGGTCGACACCAACGAGGCGTGCCATATTTTACCTTTCAGTGTCTCCGGTCCCGGTGGGCTCTCACCCGGTCAGGCCGGGGACCGCGAAGGTGTGTGGCGTGTCGCGTCCCCTCCTGGCTCGCGGCGTGTCTTTAGCCGCAAAGGGGCCTTGGCCTTCGTCCAAGGGTCGGGAGTCACCGTCTCCAGTGGCCCTTACGATCACGTTGTTTGAGTTGTCTGGCGGGCTGGGCGACCTGACCCGTTCCGCGATGTTCTGCGAGCTCTCGCCGAGCTTCAGCCCTGACGCTGCTTGTGGCGCGGGTTGTCGCAGATCACCATCACACGACCGTGCCGGCGGATGACCTTGCACTTGTCGCAGATCTTCTTGACGCTCGGCTGAACCTTCATTCGAGCAACCTTTTCAATCGGCGACTGGGCAGCTGCCTGCCCAATCTGTGGTGGATGAGCTGGCCGCCGGAAACCGGGTAAAGCACGCATGCTCGAGCGCCCGGACATAGACGACCGACGTCAAAGCTTACGTCACGTCACCGGCTTTCACCAAACTCGGGAGCGCGACAGATGCGGGAAAAGCAGACGCCCGGCGGTAAGCCGGGCGTGGGTGATGTTCAGGGGCACTGCCCCGTCACTTGTGACGGTAGACGATGCGACCGCGAGTGAGGTCGTAGGGGGAAAGCTCGACGACAACTCGGTCGGCAGGCAGGATACGGATGTAATGCTGGCGCATCTTTCCGCTGATGGTGGTCAGGACCTTGTGCCCGTTGGGCAGCTCGACGCGGAACATCGCGTTCGGCAATGCCTCGACCACGGTCCCCTCAAGCTCGAGGGCTCCTTCTTTCTTCGCCATGTGCTCTCATTCGTCGGTGGAACCCGGTTTCCGGGTGCGGCTACAAGCCGCGATGCCACATGCAGTCTACGCGGCACGCAACAGCACCCCAAATCCGCCCCCGCCATACAGCCGCCCCGGCGGGGCGTAGCGTTACTCTCATGCAGTACTTCGCCGTGCACTACACCTACGTCGATGACACCGACCTCATCACACGTCACCGCCCGGACCACCGGGCTTTCCTGACGGGCCTAACTGATCGTGGGCTCATCGCGGGAGGCGCCTACCCGGAGGTCGCTCCCCCGTCAGCACTTCTCATCTTCCGGGCCGAAAGCGCCGAAGCAGTTTCCACCATGCTGGCAGACGATCCGTTCCGCATCCATGGGGTCCTGGCCGATGCCAAGGTCGTCCCGTGGACCCCTGTGATCGGCATCTTCGCAGAATAAGGATACGCGCACAGGGACGCAGCCTCGCGTCATCAATTGCTTCAAGCGCCGCCCTCCCTGGGGGCAAGGGCTCATAGAATCCACAGCAAGGCTCCGATGACGGCCACGAGGATCAACAGGACCACAATGCCTGCGACGATCCCGACGGCCGGCCACACAATGCGGGCCAGCGTGGCCGGGGCCCCGGTCTGGCCCGCCGGGAGGGTTCCTTTGCCCACGATCTCCGGTGTGTTGACGGCGGCAGCTGGGAGTTGCTTTATCACAGGCACCAACTCCCCCAGGGTGCTCGCCCCATAGATCACATCCATGGACTGCCGATAGGACTCCACCTCAAGGCGTCCATCGGCATAGGCATCCGACACCCTCTGAGCCAGCGCCTCCCGCTCAATCTCCTCGACTGCCTCATCGGCACGCTGCAGATACCGGGAGGAGGGCGGAAGGTTGCTCATGAGGCCATAGTAGTGTCCTCTGCCGGAGGTCAATCACCGACCGGCGGCAGCCGGCCGGACGATGTTGCCAGGGCAGCCATATGAGAAAAGCCGCTGGGCCTATCCGTGACAGAGCTGGGAGGCCCAGCCGACAGGTTCAAGAATTCAGAGTCGCTCGGGCATGCGCCACCAGGGAATGTCACTCCGGCAACGGCCCGAAAGCGACTCCGCGAGCGGCCAGTTCCGCCTCTCCCCCGTCGGGTTCTGTCAGCACCCAGAGCCCCCGCTCGGTGATGGCCACGGTGTTCTCCCAGTGGGCGCCGCGCTGCCCATCCCGGCTCCGCACCGTCCAGCCGTCGTCATCCACCACGGTCTGGTGCAGCCCAAGAGTCAGCATTGGCTCGACCGCGATGGCCATCCCGGCTCCCAACCTCTGGTTGGAGCGAAGCCTGAACTGGTTCGGGACATCCGGTTCCATGTGCATCTTTGAGCCGATCCCATGGCCTGTGTAATCACGCAGTGAGCCGTAGCGGCGTGGCTGGCTCTTGATGCTCTGCTCGATAGCCCGGGAAACATCACCAACCCGGCCGCCGTCGCGGATCGCAGCGATCCCGGTCCACAATGCATGCCTGGTAGCCTCATTGACCTCGACATCCTCCGGCTTGCCCTCGCCGACCACGAAGCTGCGGGCCGCGTCCCCATGCCAGCCATCGAGCACGGCACCAAAGTCAATGGAAACGAGGTCTCCCTCGCGGATCACCCGCTGACCCGGTACGCCGTGGACGAGCTCATCGTTGACAGAAATGCAGGAGACCCCAGGGAAGGGAACGCCATACTCAGCTCCGTACCCGAGGAAGTTCGACTCTGCTCCCGCCGCCGCGAGCACCTCACGCCCGACGGCGTCGATCTCCGCGGTGGTGACTCCGGGGACAGTCGCCTCCTGCATACGGCGCAGGCCCTCAGCCACGACCAACCCAGCCGCACGCATCCTGCGCAACTGGCCCGGCGTCTTGATCTCAATCGTCATCTCAGGCCTTGCGGGCAGCCACGGCCTCAAGCATCCGCTGCCGGACCTCTTCGACTGTCCCACTCCCCTCCACCTCCACGAGGAGGCCTTGTCTCTCGTAGTGGAACAGCAAGGGCGCGGTCTGCCCCGCGTAGACCTCCATGCGCCGCCTGATGGTGTCCTCGTTGTCGTCGGTGCGGCCTTCCTTCGCGGCCCTGTCGAGCAGGCGCGCGACCAGCACATCAGGCTCCACCAGCAGAGAGACCACTGCGTCCAGATGTTGCCGTCGCTGCGAGAGATAACGGTCCAGAAAGTGGACCTGGTGCATGGTGCGGGGAAATCCGTCCAGCAGGAACCCGGAGGAGCAGTCAGGCTCGGCTAGCCGGTCGGCGACGATGGCCTCCGTGACGTCGTCGGGCACATATTCACCGGCGTCGATCAAGGCTTTGACCTTGAGGCCCAGCTCCGTTGCGTTACGGATGTTGGCGCGAAAGATGTCCCCTGTCGAGATTGCCGCCACTCCGTGGGCCTGGGCCAGCGCTGCCGCCTGAGTGCCCTTGCCTGCCCCGGGAGCGCCCATGATGAGCATCCTCACCGGAGGAATCCTTCATAGTTGCGCTGCTGCAGTTGGCTCTCGATCCGTTTGACGGTGTCGAGGGCAACGCCGACGATGATCAGGATGGAGGTCCCACCGAAGGGGAAGTTGTCGCTCGCGCCAACGGCGATGAACGCGAGGGTCGGGATCATCGAGATGACCGCCAGATAGAGCGAGCCGGGCGCGGTCAGGCGGTTCAGGACATAGGTCAGGTAACGTTCCGTCGGCTTGCCAGCCCGGATGCCGGGGATGAAGCCGCCATACTTCTTCATGTTGTCCGAGACCTCTTCGGAGTTGAAGCTGATCGCGACGTAGAAGTAGCAGAAGCCGATGATGAGCAGGAACTGCAGGCTGCTGTAGATCCAGCCGTTGTGGTTGAAGTTGGCTGCGATCCACTGCCCCGTGCCGGACTGTGGGCGGAAGGTGGCGTAGAGGATCGGAAGATACAGGATGGAACTCGCGAAGATCACCGGGATGACGCCGGACTGGTTCACCTTCAGCGGGATGTAGGTGGTGGAGCCGCCGACGAGCCGCCGCCCGACCATGCGCTTGGCGTACTGCACTGGGACGCGCCGCTGTCCCTGCTCCATGAAAAGGATGCCGAGCATCACCAGCAGGCCGATGGCGATGACCGCCAGGAACAGGAACCACCCTGTGGGCCCGGGATGGGATTCCTTGATGGTCCACAGGCCGGTCGGGAAAGTGGCTGCGATCTGGGTGAAGATCAGCACTGACATGCCGTTGCCGACGCCGCGGTCGGTGATGAGCTCACCGAGCCACATGATCACGACGGTTCCGGCGGTCATGGTGAGGACCATCGTGATCATCGGGAAGAGCTCCTGCGTGTAGAGGATGCCCTGGCAGTTCAGCAGCTGGCCGGTGCGGGCCATGGTGACGAACGCCGTCGCCTGGAGCAGCGCGAGCACCAGCGTCAGGTAGCGCGTGTATTGGGTGATCTTGGCCTGTCCCGCTGCGCCCTCCTTCCGGAGCGCCTCCAGCCTGGGGATGACCACACCGAGCAACTGCAGGATGATCGAGGACGTGATGTAGGGCATGACACCCAGCGCGAAGATCGTCAGGTGGAGTAGGGCACCGCCCGAGAACAGGTTGATTAGGGAGTAGATCCCGGCTTGCGAACCCGTGTTGGCGGCAGCCACGCAGGCGTTGAGCGCCTGCATGTTCACGTTCGGCGCCGGAATGTTAGATCCGAGACGGAACACCAGAAGGATCCCAAGCGTGAAGAAGATCTTCTTGCGCAGCTCAGGTGTCTTGAACGCGCTAGCGAAGGCGGAGAGCATCCGGCCCCTCTTTCAGTTGCTCAGCAAATTACCCGTCACCCACCTTAGGCAACTTAGGCAGCGTACCAAGGGGGACCCACATTCCCCAACGCAGAGCCCTCAACAGCACTGTCCAGGACGCCGGCACCGGCCTTTCGGACCGTCGCCATGAGCAACCCGTCCCAGAGGTATTGCATACTTCCGGCCAATCCTCTTATTCTTTGCCCCAAGTGTTTGAGCGGCGTGGGATCGCCGCAAGCTGGGGGGCTTCATGAAAAAAGTCATGACTGTTTACGGGACCCGTCCCGAGGGCATCAAGATGGCACCCGTCATCCGCCGTCTGGAGGAGGACCCTCGTTTCGAGTGCATATCGGTGGTCACCGGACAGCATCGCGAGATGCTCGACCAGGTCAATGAGGTGCTGGGAATCACCCCGACGCACGACCTGGACGTCTTTGCCCCAGGCCAGACGCTCAACGAGATCATGGCCCGCATCATCACGCTGCTTGATCCGATCCTTGAGGTGAAACGACCCGATGCGGTCGTGGTCCAAGGCGACACCTCCACCGTGGCCGCGGCTGCCCTGGCCAGCTTCAACCGGCACATCCCAGTGGTGCACCTCGAGGCCGGGCTGCGCAGCGGTGACATCGCAGCGCCATTCCCCGAGGAGGCCAACCGCAGCATCGCGACACGGATCAGCTCCCTGCACCTGGCTCCGACCCAGCAATGCCGCACCAACCTGGAACAAGAGGGGATACGGGGCGAGAACATCGTCGTGACCGGGAACACCGTCATCGACGCCCTGATGCGGGCGGTAGAGGCCGAAGTGCCGATCGAGGACGAACGGCTCCGCCGCGTGGTCGCTTCTGGCGCGCCGGTCCTGCTGGTCACAGCGCACCGCCGCGAGAACTGGGGACGTCCGATGGAACGGATCGGCCATGCCATCGCCAAACTCGCACTGAGTAACCCACATCTCCAGGTGATCCTGCCAGCCCACCTCAACCCCATCGTCCGGCACTGCCTGCTGTCTCCGCTCAGCGGGCTGGAGAATGTCGTGGTCTGTGATCCCCTCCCCTACGGCGAGTTCATCCAGATCATGAAGGCTTCGCACATCATCCTCACCGACTCCGGCGGCCTCCAGGAGGAGGCCCCGGCCCTTGGTAAACCCGTGCTGGTGCTGCGGGAGAGCACGGACCGTCCCGAGGCGCTCGCAGCCGGAGCAGCCCGCCTGGTCGGGACCGACGTAGAGACCATCTACGCAGAGGTGAGCCGCATCCTCAGCGAGCCGGCCAGCAGCACCCTGACTGCCAATCCCGTCAGCCCCTACGGCGACGGCGCCGCCGCTGTGCGGGCAGTGGCTGGGATCGCTGCCTTCCTGGGCATCGGCGAACAGCTGCCGGACTTCACCAGCCACACCCCGTCACGTCCCTGGCCGCTGGTGCTTCGCGGCGATCAGTCTGCCTGATTACAGACGTCCGCGACGAAAGCAAAGGGCTGGGTCTTGACCACGTGGTCAGGACCCAGCCCTTTCAGCCCTGTTGCTCAGGCCTCCACCGCAGAGCCGCCGGCCGCGGCCAGCTTCTCCTTGGCAGAGTTCGAGAACGCGTCAGCCGTCACGTTGAGGGCGACGTCGATATCGCCGCCGCCCAGCACCTTCACGAGCGCCCCGGCACGCACGGCACCCGCCTCGACGAGGTCCTCAGCGGTGACCGCGCCCCCCTTGGGGAACAGCTCAGCGAGACGCCCGACGTTGACGACCTGGTATTCCACACGGAAGGGGTTCTTGAAGCCCTTGAGCTTCGGGATCCGCATGTGCATCGGCATCTGGCCGCCCTCGAAGTTCGCGGGGACGTTCTTGCGAGCGCCCGTGCCCTTCGTGCCGCGACCAGCGGTCTTACCCTTGGAGCCTTCACCGCGGCCCACACGGGTTTTCGGGGTGTTTGCGCCCGGTGCCGGGCGCAGGTCATGAATCTTGAGAGCCATTACTTGACCTCTTCCACTTCCACGAGGTGGGCGACGGTACGGATCATGCCGAGCACCTCAGGACGATCCTCACGCACCACGCTCTGGCCGATGCGCTTCAGCCCCAGGGTGCGCAGCGTGGCCCTTTGGTAGTCCTTGCCGCCGACGCCCGATTTGGTCTGGGTGATCCTCAGTTCAGCCATCAGCCAGCCACCTCTTCCTTGCGAGCACGGAGAAGAGCCGCGGGAGCGACATCCTCCACCGGCAGGCCGCGGCGCTTGGCGACGGCCTCCGGCTCCTCAAGCTGCTGCAGGGCGTCAACCGTCGCGTGAACGACGTTGATGGCGTTAGCCGAGCCGAGCGACTTGGCCAGCACATCCTGCACACCGGCGCACTCAAGCACCGCGCGGGCAGAGCCGCCGGCGATGACACCGGTACCGGGTGAGGCGGGGCGCAGGAGCACCACACCAGCGGCCTTCTCGCCCTGCACGGGATGCGGGATGGTTCGCTGGATCAGAGGCACCCGGAAGAAGTGCTTCTTGGCCTCCTCCACGCCCTTGGCGATGGCCGCCGGCACCTCTTTGGCCTTGCCGTAGCCGACGCCGACGGTTCCCTCGCCGTCACCCACGACCACCAGTGCGGTGAAGCTGAAGCGGCGCCCACCCTGCACGACCTTGGCAACGCGGTTGATCGCAACCACGCGCTCAAGATACTGGTTCTTGTCTTCCTTGGAAGCCTGGCCACGACGATCGTCACGGCCACGACGCTCCCCACCGCGGCGGTCGCCGCGCTGCTGGGTTTCACTCATCGTGTTCCCTATCCTCTCGTCGTATCAGAATCCGAGACCGGCTTCGCGCGCCGCATCAGCAAGCGCGGCAATCCGGCCGTGGTACTTGTTACCGGCACGGTCGAAGACGACGCTCTGCACGCCGGCCTCCTTCGCACGCTGGGCGATGAGCTCGCCCACCTTGCGGGCCTTGGCGGACTTGTCGCCCTCCGCAGCCCGCAGGTCAGCCTCCATGGTGGAGGCTGACACCAGGGTGCGGCCGACGGTGTCGTCGATCACTTGCACGTACAGGTGCCGCGCGGAGCGGGTGACCACCATGCGGGGCCGCTCGGCAGTACCGTTGATCTTCTTGCGGCCACGCAGCTGACGGCGGGCGCGTGAGGCGGTCTTCGCCGCCAGGCCTTTGCGCATGCCAAGCGAGATAGCCATTACTTACCAGCCTTTCCGGCCTTGCGGCGGACGTGCTCGCCCGCGTAGCGGACACCCTTGCCCTTATAGGGCTCAGGCTTGCGGATCTTGCGGATGTTTGCGGCGGTCTCACCGACAAGCTGCTTGTCGATGCCGTGCACCGTGAACTTGGTCTGGGTTTCGACCGTGAAGGTGATTCCCTCCGGTGCGTCGACCACCACCGGGTGGGAAAACCCGAGCGCGAGCTCGAGTTGCGCGGGACCCTTCGCGACGACACGGTAGCCGACGCCCACGATCTCGAGCTTCTTCTCATAGCCCTGGGTGACCCCGGTGACCATGTTCGACACGAGGGTGCGGGTCAGACCGTGCAGGGAACGGGACAGCCGCTCGTCATCCGGACGCGACACCTCCAGCTCACCCTGCTCATTTTTCGCGACGGTGATGGGCTCGCGCACCGTGAACTTCAGTTCACCCTTGGGGCCCTTGACAGCCAGGTCCTGGCCGTCGATCTTGACCTCGACGCCGGACGGGACCGCGATCGGGAGCCTGCCAATTCGTGACATGTTCTATCTCCTTTTCAGTCTCGTCGGGTCACCAGACGTAGGCGAGCACTTCGCCGCCCACGGACTTGGCGTTTGCTTGCTTGTCGGTCAGCAGGCCCTGGGACGTGGAGATGATCGCGATACCCAGACCGCCGAGCACCTTCGGTAGGGCGTTGGCCTTCGCGTAGACGCGCAGACCGGGCTTGCTGATGCGGCGGAGCCCTGCGATGGAGCGCTCGCGGGAATCACCGTATTTGAGGGTGACCTTGAGCACCTTGCCCACCTGTCCTTCGACCTCAGTCAGCTCGAAGTTCGAGATGTAACCCTCGGCCTTCAGAATCTCCGCGATGCCGACCTTGATCTTCGACGACGGCATGGACGTCGATTCCTGGTACGCCTGATTGGCGTTACGCAGACGCGTGAGCATGTCTGCGATGGGATCAGTCATTGTCATGGCTGTGTGGCTTCTTTCTCGCCCCGGTTTCCCCCAGACTGGGGACCTTTGGCAAATCGAAATTGGAAGTTCTTATCGTGGCGCTCTGGGTCACCAGGACGACTTGGTCACGCCGGGGAGCTGGCCGGCATGAGCAAGCTCACGCAGGCAGACGCGGCACAGACCGAACTTGCGGTACACCGACTTGGGACGACCGCAGCGCTTGCAGCGGGTGTAGGCGCGCACGCCGAACTTCGGCTTACGGGACTGCTTGACCTTGAGTGCTGTCTTAGCCATGGTTCACGCTCACTTCTTCTTCTTGGGCTGGAACGCGGGGCCGCGGCCGCCTTTGACCGTCTTCGGGTCGTCAACGGCCTTGAAGGGGAATCCAAGGTGCTTCAGCAGCGCACGCCCCTCCTGGTCGTTGGTGGCCGAGGTCACGAACGTGATGTCCATACCGCGGACACGATCAATCTTGTCCTGGTCGATCTCCAGGAACATGACCTGCTCGTTCAGCCCGAAGGTGTAGTTGCCGTTACCGTCGAACTGGCGTCCGTTGAGGCCCCGGAAGTCGCGGATACGCGGCAGGGCCAGGGTGAGAAGCCGGTCGGCGAACTCCCACATCCGGTCTCCGCGGAGAGTGACGTGGCAGCCGATGGGCATCCCCTCGCGCAGCTTGAACTGGGCGATGGACTTGCGGGCCTTGGTGATCGCCGGCTTCTGCCCGGTGATCGCCGTCAGATCGCGGACGGCGCCGTCGATGATCTTGGAGTCGCGGGCAGCCTCGCCAACGCCCATGTTCACCACGATCTTGGTGAGACCGGGGATCTGCATGACGTTGGGGTACTTGAACTCCTCCTGCAGCGCAGGGATGATCTCCTCGCGATACTTCTTCTTCAGGCGTGGGATCTCGACGTCGTTGCTCATCAGATCTCCTTCCCGGTCTTGGAGGCGATACGCACGCTGCGCTGAGCCTGGTAGGTGGACCCGTCCGAGCGCCTCTTGGTGACGTCCACGCGCTCGTAGCCGACGCGAGTGACGACCTCCTTGTCCTTGCCGTTCTCGTCTTTGACCTTGGTGACGAGCTGGACGTTGGAGACGTGGATCGGGGCCTCGGAACTGATGATGCCGCCCTCGATGCGGCGGCCGTTCGCACCCTGCGACTCACGCTTGTGCCGTTTGACGACATTGACGCCCTCGACGGTCACCCTCTGGGCGCGGGGGTCGACAGCGATGATCTCGCCGGTCTTGCCCTTGTCCTTGCCCGCGATGACCTTGACGCGGTCACCCTTCTTCACATGAAGCGAGTTCATCCTCAGATCACCTCCGGGGCGAGTGAGACGATGCGCATGAATTTCTTCTCGCGCAGTTCCCGGGCCACCGGACCGAAGATGCGGGTGCCGCGGGGCTCCCCGTCGTTCTTCAGGATGACGGCGGCATTCTCGTCGAACTTGATGTACGAGCCATCGCCACGGCGACGCTCTTTGACTGTACGCACTACGACGGCCTTGACGACTTCGCCCTTTTTGACGTTGCCGCCGGGGATCGCGTCCTTGACCGTGGCAACGATGGTGTCACCGACGTAGGCGTAACGACGCTTCGAGCCACCGAGAACGCGGATGCACAAGAGCTCCTTGGCACCAGTGTTGTCGGCGACCTTGAGTCGCGACTCCTGCTGGATCATTTGTTCTCCTCCGTCCGACCGGTTCCCAGGGATTGGGCCTGGTCGGAACTCACATGGTGAACCCCCTGGATTTTGCCAGGAGGCGCCCCGGGCCTGAGACACGGGGTTTCGTCACCCGAGAAAGGTCCCCACCCGGTTATCCGGAGGGCACAGACTCAAGGCAACTTGCCAAGCGTACCCCAAGCTGTCATGTCAGGCGAAACCGGACCGCAGACCGCAGCATCACAACTGCCCACCGGGCAGGCTCTCTTTTCCCGCGTCTTACCGCCCTCAGGGGCGTTCAGGCAGCACATCCTGTTCTCCGCCTTCCGCCAAGGTGAGTCAACCGCACGTGACCTGCTGGGCAGGAGAGTCGTATCGCCAGGAGCGTCATCTCAGGACCGCGAGGAAGTCGGTGTCGCGGAGCACGAGTCTCTTGTCGCGCTGCTCCACCTGCCGGTATGCGTCGAAGCCCTTGGTCCAGCGAATTCCCGGTTCTCCGGGCCTGACCGAGGACAGCTTGACCGACTCGCTCTTGCCGTCGACGAGGATGAGATCACCATCCGCTGTGCGGAACATCGTCCGGGGAGGCTCTTCAACGGGATACTCGGTGAGATTGACACTACCTGTCGCCAGATCCGCGACACCGGCGTGGAACGCGGGGTGCGTATAGGCGACGACAGTCTTGCCGTCCTGCTGGAACCCCGTGAAATAACCTGCATACCAGTCGGCCCGCCACATGCTCTGCCCGGTGCGGGGATCGAGACGTTCGACCGCGGCCGCCTCGTTCTCGCTGACCAGGAGCGCATCGCCCATCACGTGCAGCGCACCGGATGCCCTGGCCTGGTCCCACAGCCTGCGTCCCTGCTCGTCGTAGGCGGTGAGATTGTTGTCCGCATCCGACGCGATGATGACTCCGTTCACCTCTATGAAAGAGCTGTTGTCCTGATACCAGCTAGGCTTGCTGCCGTCCTTTGTCGACAGCGAGAGCAAGCAGTGGCCGGGTTCCCCGGACTGCCCGACCAGGCAGAAATCGGCATGCCCGTTTCTTTCCAGCACCTTGACCTGGCCATCACCGGGCTCTATCCCAACCTCAACGCTCCACTCTTTGGTGTCGAAGTCATCAATGGATTTCGCACGGCTGATCTTGACCTGGCCAATGGCAGAACTCAATGGTTCGTACTGGTAGAGGGCTCCCGACTCCCCCATCAGGAGCATTCCCTCCCCCAGCTCCAGCCGCTTGACGAACTGGCCGTCAGAACTCCGGTAGACCAGCAGCGAGCGTTCCCCCTCAGCGGCAGCGATGACCACCCCGACGAACCCGTCGGGGAGCTCCGTTCCAAGATAGGCATAGGCTGATTCCCGGATCTCAGAGCTGACATCGACTGCCCATTTCCTGGACCCGTCAGCCCAGTCGAGCATCACCAGTTCCCTTTCTCCCTTGGAAAGGTCCGGGGCGACGAGCATTCCTTCAGGCACTCCGGCGATATCCGTCTCCTGCGAGATCCTCTGCTCCCAGGCGACCGTCGGCTCTTCCCGCAATCCCTCGAGGAGCTCGTGCCCGGTTGTCCCGCCATTCCCGCGAAAGAAGAACCACCAGACCCCGGCTCCGGCTCCAGCGAGCAGCAGCGTCGCCAGGGCGATGATCAGCACGGTCCTGGCAGGGTTCCGTCTCCTGACCACCGGCGCTGACGGTGGCCCCGGGGATGGCTCTGGCACCTGCACCGGCTGCGGGGACACTGCCGGCGGAGGCTGGAACTGCGGCATCCCGGACTTCGGCGGCGGGACCGTGTCTTCCGGAACTGGCGTGAGGGGTTCCTCCTGCGGGGGATGCTCGCTCATACAGACTCCTCATTGACTCGGTGGCCCGATTCTCGCAAATCGAATGTCTTGGGGGAAGAGGCTTTGCGCACCTGCATACCAGAGGTCAGCTGGCAAAAAACAACGCTTCCTGTCGTCATTTTGGCCAACACCAGGATTTTGATAGCCGAACCTAAAAGAATGAGCGGATTAGTCAGTGCTGGCAGCTAGTCTTCCTGTTATGGAACTCACTGGAGAACTCAAGGACGCCTTCAACACTCAGGTCACCATGGAGCTGAAAGCCGCTGTCGTCTACCGGCAGTTGTCCATCGACATGGAGGCCCTCGACCTGCCTGGAATCGCCAGCTGGTTCAAGGCCCAGTCCGCCGAGGAGGAAGTGCACGCCGACAAATTCATCACACACATGCTGGACCGCGACGCCACTCCGCTGCTCGGGAACATCGAGGCACAAACCCAGCACGTCACCACGGTCCTCGATGCTTTCGAGGCCTCGCTCGCCCACGAGAAGAAGGTCTCCGAAGCGATCCGGGGTCTTTACCGCCTGGCCCAGTCGACCGGGGATATCGACGCCTTTCCCCTGCTGAACTGGTTCGTGGATGAGCAGATCGAGGAAGAGGCCACAGTCTCGACCATCATCAGCCGGATCAAGCTGATCGGCGATGACGGCAATGGCCTGCTCCGCCTCGACGCAGAGCTCGGTGGCCGCGACTCCTCGGAGAGCTGATCGACCGCGCCACTCACTGGCGCTGCGCAACACAGATGCGAGGCGGCCCGGTCCCTGAGGGGACCGGGCCGCCTGTTTGTGCGTTTCATCACTTGGCGCGTTCGATGATCTCGACCAGCCGCCAGCGTTTCTGGGCGGACAACGGACGGGTCTCCATGACGCGGACGCGGTCGCCGATGCCGGCGCTGTTCTCCTCGTCATGGGCCTTGATGCGCGACGACTTGGTCATGACCTTGCCGTACAGTGGATGCTTCACCCGGTCCTCGACCAGGACGACGATGGTCTTGTCCATCTTGTCCGAGACGACGACGCCCTGGAACACCTTGCGGCGGCCGCGCTGTTTAGGGGTGGCTTCTGGCATGCTCAGTTCTCCTGAATCGTGGGCTCATCGACGATGCCGAGGTTGCGCTCCTGCAGCACTGTGTAGACACGGGCGATGTCCTTGCGGACCTCACGCAAACGTCCATGCGACTCCAGCTGGCCGGTGGCTGCGGCAAAGCGGAGGCCGAACAGTTCCTCCTTCAACTCCACCACCTTGGCGTTGAGCTGCTCGCGGGACAGGCCGCGCAGGTCGTTGGCAGTCAGGGACTTGCTCATCAGTTCTCACCTGCTTCGCGCTTGATGAAACGGGCTTTGAAGGGCAACTTGTGGATGGCGAGACGCATGGCCTCACGGGCAACGTCCTCGCCCACCCCGGACAGCTCGAAGAGCACCCGCCCGGGCTTGACGTTGGCCACCCACCACTCGGGCGAACCCTTACCGGAACCCATCCGGGTCTCGGCCGGTTTCTTGGTCAGGGGACGGTCCGGGTAGACGTTGATCCAGACCTTGCCGCCACGCTTGATGTGGCGGGTCATGGCAATACGAGCAGCCTCGATCTGACGGTTCGTCAGGTAGGACGACTCGAGTGCCTGGATGCCGTACTCGCCGAAGGCGAGCTTCGTAGCGCCTTTGGCGACACCATCCCGCTTGGGGTGGTGCTGCTTACGGAACTTGACGCGACGAGGGATAAGCATGGCTCACGCTCCTGCGTTCTCGGTTGCGGGAGCAGCCTCGGCTGGCGCCTGGGCTGCTTCGGCGCGACGGCGGCCGCCACGCTCGGGACGATCTCCACGGCCCTCACCGCGGCCCGGGCGACGGCCCGAACGCTGGCGGCCGGAGGGCGCAGAGTTGCGGGCGGCCTTCTGGGCAGCACGCTCGGCGCGGGTACCGGTGACGTCGCCCTTGTAGATCCATACCTTGACGCCGATCCGCCCGAAGGTGGTGCGCGCCTCGTAGAAGCCGTAGTCGATGTCAGCCCGGAGGGTGTGCAGCGGCACCTGACCGTCGCGATACCCCTCGGAGCGCGACATCTCAGCGCCACCAAGACGTCCGGAGCACTTGATCCGGATGCCCTTGGCACCGGCACGCATGGCAGTCTGCTGGGCCTTGCGCATCGCACGGCGGAAGGCCACACGGGCCCCCAGCTGCTCGGCGACACCCTGCGCGACGAGCTGGGCGTCGATCTCGGGGTTCTTCACCTCGAGGATGTTCAGCTGGACCTGCTTGCCGGTCAGCTTCTCCAGCTCTGCCCGCACCCGTTCCGCCTCGGCGCCGTTACGGCCGATGACGATCCCGGGACGCGCGGCGTGCAGGAAGATGGTGACCCGCTCGGAGCGCCGCTCGATCTCGATGGAGGAGATGCCGGCGCGCTCCAGCGATTTGGTCAGGTAGTTGCGGATCTTCACATCCTCGGCCACGTAGTCCGCGTAGTTCTTCTCCGCATACCAGCGGGTGACGTGATCCGTGGTAATGCCGAGACGGAAGCCGTTCGGGTTGATCTTCTGCCCCATGCTCAGGCCTCCTTCGACTCTCGGGGTTCGACGACCACAGTGATGTGGGAACCACGCTTGAGGATCCGGGATGCGGATCCCTTGGCGCGGGGACGGATACGACGCAGGGTGACTCCCTCGTCGACGAATGCCTTGGAGATGTACAGGTCCTGGGGATCCAGGTCCTCGACGTTCTCGGCATTGGCGGCGGCCGAGGCCACCACCTTGTATACGGGGTCCGAAGCCGCCTGGGGGGCGAACTTCAGGGCGGTGAGGGCCTCGGAGACGTCCATGCCGCGGATCAGGTCCACCACACGACGTACCTTCATCGGGCTCATCCGGACGTGACGCGCGATGGCGTAGGAGCCGGGACGATCACCGAGCAGGGCCTCGCGACGGGCGCTGTTGCCGTTTTCATTGCTCATCGTTTCGTTGTCCTATCCTCGCCCCTCAGCGGCGGCGGGCCTTCTTGTCTTCCTTCACGTGCCCCCGGAAGGTGCGCGTGGGGGCGAATTCGCCCAGCTTGTGACCGATCATCGCCTCGGTGATGAACACCGGGACGTGCTTACGACCGTCGTGCACCGCGATGGTATGACCCAGCATGTCCGGGACGATCATCGAGCGGCGTGACCAGGTCTTGATGACGTTCTTGGTGCCCTTTTCGTTCTGAGCGTCCACCTTCTTCATCAGGTGGTCGTCGACGAAGGGACCCTTCTTCAGGCTGCGTGGCATATTTTCTCAGGCTCCCTATCAGCGCTTCTTGCCGGTCTTGCGGCGACGCACGATGAGACGGCTGCTCGCCTTGTTCTTGTCGCGGGTGCGGCCCTCGGGCTTGCCCCACGGGGACACCGGGTGGCGGCCACCCGAGGTACGCCCCTCGCCACCGCCGTGCGGGTGGTCGACGGGGTTCATCACGACGCCACGGACGGTCGGGCGGATGCCCTTCCAGCGGTTGCGTCCGGCCTTGCCCCAGTTGATGTTCGACTGCTCGGCGTTGCCGACCGTGCCGATGGTGGCGCGGCAGCGAACATCGACCATGCGCATCTCACCCGATGGCATGCGGAGCGTGGCGTATTTGCCCTCACGGGCAACCAGCTGGATGGCCGCACCGGCGGAACGACCCAGCTTGGCCCCACCGCCGGGACGCAGCTCCACGGCGTGCACGGTGGTGCCGACGGGGATCTGGCGCAGCTCCAGGTTGTTGCCCGGTTTGATGTCGGAGCCCTGCCCGGAGACCACGACGGTGCCCTGGGTCAGGCCGTTGGGGGCGATGATGTACCGCTTCTCCCCGTCGTAGTAGTGCAGCAGCGCGATCCGGGCAGTGCGGTTGGGGTCGTACTCGATGTGAGCGACCTTCGCCGGAACACCGTCCTTGTCGTAGCGCTTGAAGTCGATGATGCGGTAGGCCTGCTTGTGCCCGCCACCGATGTGGCGGGTGGTGATGCGACCCGAGTTGTTGCGGCCGCCGGTCTTCGGCTTTGGCGCGAGCAGCGACTTCTCCGGGGTCGAACGGGTCAGCTCGACGAAGTCGGAGACGCTGGCGCCGCGACGTCCCGGCGTCGTTGGCTTGTATTTACGGATACCCATGACGAATCAGTCCTTCTTCACTCGCCCCGGCTGGCGAAGATGTCGATGTGCTCACCCGCAGCGACAGTCACGATGGCGCGCTTGACGTCGACCCTCTTGCCGATGCCGAAGCGGGTACGCCGACGCTTCCCCTGACGGTTCTGGGTGTTAACGGCGATGACGCGAACCCCAAAGATCTTCTCGATCGCGATCTTGATCTCGGTCTTGTTGGCGTGGGGTGCCACGATGAACGTGTACTTGTTCTCGTCGAGGAGGTTGTAGCTCTTCTCGCTGACGACGGGGCGCCAGATGATGTCGCGGTGGTCGCGGATCTTCAGCTCGCTCACTTCTTCTCCTTGCCTTCCAGGACATTCACGAAGCCAGCGGCCTCAGCAGCCTCGGGACTGTTGAACCACACCTCCGCGATCGTGCGGGAGTACCAGGGGGACTCGGGGGTGTGGAACTTCATGGAATCCTCATTACCCTTGATGTCGAACCCGGCCGGCGGCTCGTCGCCCCGGTAGGAGTCCTTGCCGTAGTCCTTCTTGACGCTTTCTCCGGCCTCGCTCTCAGCGGCGATGGCCTCGGCGCCGCGATGAGTAAAGGCAGCCAGGGCCGCAGAGGTGAATACAACCGTATCGGCGATCAGCACGTCGTAGGCGTTCAGCTGGTCGACGGCGAGCACGTGCACGTTCTGCACGTTGCGCAGGCTCAGCCACGCGACCTCCTCGAAGCGGTCGAGGACCACGAGCGCCTTCTTGAACTCACCCAGCTGAGCGAGTGTCGCCAGAGCGGTCTTGGTGGAGGGAACCTCGCTGGGCACCAGGTCGGAGACCACGAAGACCTGACCGTCGCGGGCGCGATCAGACAGGGCGCCGCGCAGGGCCGCGGCAATCATCTTCTTGGGGGTGCGCTGCGCGTAGTTCCGCGGCTTCGGGCCATGGACGGTGCCACCGCCAGTCCAGATCGGGGAGCGCCGCGAGCCGTGACGGGCACGGCCGGTGCCCTTCTGGCGCCAGGGCTTGATGCCGCCGCCGCGGACCTCGCCGCGGGTCTTGGTGGAGTGCGTCCCCTGGCGTGCGGCGGCCAGCTGCGCCACCACGACCTGATGGATCAGCGGGACATTGGTCTGGACGTCGAAGAGATCACCAGGCAGCTCGGCCTTGCCTGCCTTCGTGCCATCGGGGGCGTGGACGTCGACGGTGATGGAACTCATGCCTGTTCACCCTTCTTTGCTGCGCTACGCACGACGACGAGCGACCCATTGTTGCCGGGAACCGCACCGCGGACCAGCAGCAGGCCACGCTCGGCGTCGACGGCGTGGATCTTGAGGTTCTGGACAGTCACCTTGGTGTTGCCCATACGGCCTGCCATGCGAAGGCCCTTGAAAACGCGGCCGGGGGTGGCGCAGCCACCGATGGAGCCGGGCGCGCGGTGCTTGCGGTGAACACCATGGGAGGCCTTGAGGCCACCGAAGCCATGGCGTTTCATGACACCCGCGGTGCCCTTGCCCTTGGTGGTGCCGGTCACATCGACGAACTCTCCGCCGGCGAAGACCTCCGCCGTCAGCTCCTGGCCGAGGGTGAATTCGGAGGCATTCGCGGTGCGAAGCTCGAGGAGGTGCCTGCGGGGAGTGACGTCGGCCTTGTCGAAATGGCCTTGGGCCGGCTTGGTGACCTTCCTGGAGGGGATGGCCCCGAAGCCAAGCTGGACGGCGTTGTAGCCGTCTTTCTCAGGGGTGCGGACCTGGGTGACGACACAGGGTCCGGCCTGGATAACGGTGACGGGGACGACCTTGTTGTTCTCATCCCAGAGCTGGGTCATGCCGAGCTTGGTGCCCAGGATGCCCTTGATGACTCGTTCGCTATTGCTCATCTCGGACCTCACGGAAGCTTGATTTCGATGTCGACACCGGCCGGGAGGTCGAGGCGCATCAGCGAGTCGACGGTCTTCGGCGTGGGGTCGAGGATGTCGATCAGCCGCTTGTGGGTGCGCATCTCGAAGTGCTCGCGGCTGTCCTTGTACTTGTGGGGCGAACGGATCACACAGAACACGTTCTTCTCAGTAGGCAGCGGCACGGGGCCTGCCACCTTGGCACCGGTGCGAGTCACGGTGTCGACGATCTTGCGCGCCGAGCTGTCGATGACCTCATGGTCATACGCCCGCAACCGGATGCGGATCTTTTGTCCCGCCACAGTTCGTTCCTTCTACTCGTCCCTGATGGAGTTCTCATGAACTTTTTGGGGCCTGGACCCCTGGCTGCCCCGACCCCCGAGGTCGGGAGTGTCGGGCCCGAAGCCGCAAGGAAAGACCTGCCTCCAGCTTCCCGGAGGTCACATCTTGCGCTTGGGCCACTTGCTCGACCTCGACAAGAGATAGGCCTTACCGCGCACGCGACAAACCTCACCCCTTGCGGAGCAACCTGGATATTCTTGCACGCCCTCGGCGACGAGCCAAATCAGCCCCCGGCAGCGGCGTCGCTATCTGTGCGGCCTTGGTGCATGTCATCGACGAGATCCCCCACTCCGCGCCGGTGCCACCGTCCCATGCCAGACCGCGCCGTCTCACATCCCGAACACCCCGGCCTCAGACCACGGGTGCACGAAACGCCGCAGGATGCAGAACCCACGTGGCATCATGCCGCCAGTAAGCAGAGCCACGGCGTTTCGTGCACAGCCCCTGCGGTCAGGAACGAGCCGGTCAGAGTGGCAAGTGCGGTCAAGAGTGACGACAGACGACCGAGAGCAACGGCCGGAACGACAAGGGATAGGAACGGGCCGGGGTTCAGCGGCTTGATTTCCGGGGTCAGGTGCTGCGGTTGAGGAAGGCGAGGATGGCCCTCACCCGGCGGTTCTCATCACCGGGCTCGAATCCGAGTTTGGAGAAGATGCTGGAGACATGTTTCGCGACAGCGGCGCCAGAGAGGAAAAGCCGGGCTGAGATCTGGTTGTTGGAAAGCCCCTGGGCCATGAGCTCCAGGACCTCCAGCTCACGCGAGGTCAGGTCTCCGAGCCCGGAACGAGAGGCCTGCATCATGGCGCGCGCCACCTCCGGGTCAATCACCACTCCCCCGCTGGCCACCATCCGCAGAGCGCCGATGAAGTCCGCGACCTGCGCCACCCGGTCCTTCAGCAGATACCCCGACCCACCGGCGCCAGGCGGCGACGGGAGGGCGAAGAGCTCTTGGGCGTGCAGCGGCGAGACGTACTGGCTCAGTACCAGCACCGCCACCTCAGGATGATCCTCTTTGATGCGGATGGCCGCGCTCAGCCCGTCATTGGTCATGGTGGGCGGCATGCGCACGTCGGTGATCACGACGTCGGGCAGTGCACCCTGGTCGGCCAGCCCAGCTATGGCGGACAACAGGGCATCCGCGCGATGCTCCTGCCCCACGATCTGGTAGCCCTGACGCTCCAGGAGGCCGACGAGCCCCTCCCGCAGCAGTGCAGAGTCGTCAGCCATCAGGATTGTCGTCATCGGATCACCACCGCGGGTTCGCCTCGTTCCAGGAGCAGGGGAATGGTCGCAGCCAATTGTGTCGGGCCGCCAGGCGGCGAGGAAATCGTGAGTTCGCCACCCACCGCTGCCAGGCGCTCCCGCATCCCGGCCAGCCCATGCCCCGAGACGACCCTCGCACCGCCTGGCCCCCGGTCCACAACGGAGACCAGGAGATTCTGGTCGGCGGCGAGCAGCACGGTCACCTCCGCACGGGGCGCATACTTGGCCGCGTTGCCGATGGCCTCGCAGGCAAAGAAGTACCCAACCGCCAGCACCGCCTCAGGAAGCTCCGGGAGCGGGTGGGGAGTAACGATCCGGACCCGGTTGGCCGCGGTCGCCGCTACCTCCTCCAGCGACGCCGCGAGCCCTTGCTGCCTGAGCAGCTGCGGATGGATACCGCGGATCGTCCGGCGCAGCGCCCCCAGGCCCTCCTGAATGGCGGTGTTGGCCTCGGCCAGGAGCTGCGCTGCGACGGGGTCGTTCTCGACCGCTGGGGAGAGCTGCGCCTCCCCCACCTTCATGGCGGCGGCCACGAGGTACTGCTGGGCGCCGTCGTGGAGATCGCGTTCGATGCGACGGCGCTCCACCTCGTAGGCCTCGACGATGACACGCCGCGAAGCGGTGAGCTCGGCGATCCGCTGGGCGGCCTCCTGCTCATGGCTGACCCACCGTTTCCTTCCCCAACGCATGACAAGAATCTATCGCGCGCACCCGCGAATCCCACGTTCAAGGGCTGAACCGGTAACTGAACGCTCCTTCTCCGAAGCCGGTTGAGTCAGCACGTGAGCGAAGCGAACGGCTGAGTCGAAACCACCTGCAACCGGTAGCCAGAACCCGACCACGGTCACCATGGTTTCGACACGGCCCACTCGCTGACGCTCGCAGGCCAGTTCAACCAACTCCCACCCCTCAAAGCCGGTTGAGCCGGGTCGCGAGGAACGAGCGACCCGAGTCGAAACCACCGGCAGTCGAACAACAAACCCGGCCCCAGGTCCCCAGACACCCCCACCATGGTTTCAATACAACCCACTCACGGACGTTCGCGGGCCGGTTCAAGCAGCTTCGAGGACATGCGGTGTAGGAGAATAGGTAGTGCTGGCACCACCCCGAATGTGAAGTGCACCCTGTGTTGCACGACCGCTCCCGGCGATGGAATTGAAACATGTTCGACGACACCTATTCAGCGGCCCTGCTGGCCACCCACGACATCACCAAGAGCTTCGGCACGGTCAAGGCACTGGCCGGAGTCTCCCTCACCATCGCCTCCGGGGAGTCCGTCGCCATCATGGGGCCCTCCGGTTCCGGCAAGTCCACCCTCCTGCACTGCCTGTCGGGGGTGCTGGTCCCGAACGACGGTCGGGTGCTGTTCGCGGGCGAGGACCTCACCGAAATGTCCGATGCGCAGCGCTCCCACCTGCGCCTGAGCCAGTTCGGTTTCGTCTTCCAGGACGGCCAGCTGATCCCGGAGCTCCCGGCCCGCGAGAACGTGGCGCTGCCGCTGCTGCTCACCGGCACCCGGCGTCGCACCGCGCTGGCGAAGGCCGACGAGGTCCTGGCGAAGATCGGTATTCCCGATCTGGCTGATCGCCGCCCCTCCGACATGTCCGGCGGGCAGGCGCAGCGAGTCGCGATAGCCCGCGCGCTGGCGGCGAACCCCCGGGTGGTGTTCGCCGACGAGCCGAGCGGTGCCCTCGACCAGGCCACGGGCCACGAGGTGATGCAGCTGCTGACCGCCACCGCCGCCCAGGCCGGGGCGTCACTGGTGATGGTCACCCACGACCCGGCGGTCGCCCGTTGGTGTTCGCGCCTGGTAGAGATCCGTGACGGCCTGGTCCATGCCGACCGCCGCCTCGACGTGGAGGTCGCACGATGAGCACCGCCACCGGTTTGACCGGCCTCACGTTCCAACTCACCCGCGCACGGTTCGCGGTTCGCCAAGGCGAGGCCCTGCTGTTCTTCGCCTCGGTGCTGGCGAACACCATATCCGCGGCCCTGGCTTTCACCGTCGCGGGTGGAACCATGATGTTCCACGAACGCTGGCGCCACCCCGCGGGCCTGTTGGCCGCCCTCAAGGCGGAGGATTCCTCCTTCGACCTGGTCCTGATGTTCTACTTCGTCCTGGCCCTGATCGCCACGGCCCTGCTGGTGCCCACGATGATCTCGCTGTCCGCCTCGGCTGCGGTGCTGGGGGCACGGGGCCGGGAGCAGCGGCTGTCGGCCCTGCGGTTGCTCGGCCTGAGTTCCGGCGACGTGACCCGCATGTCACTGATCGACTCGGCCATCCAGGCGGGCATCGGCACCCTCCTCGGCGGCCTGCTCTACCTGGTGACCGCCCCCGCCTGGGGAGCACTGGAGTTCCAGACCCAACCGGTGGCGCTGGTACTGCCCTGGTGGCTGGCGCTGGCCGTCGCCGCCGCGAACATCGTCATCGCGCTGATCGCCACCTGGTGGGGTCTGCGGCAGGTGCGGATCTCCCCGCTCGGCGTCGCACGCCGCGGCGTGAAACCCCCCACGACCTGGAAGCGGGTTGCAGTATTCGCCGGAATCCTGGTGGCTGCATTCGCCGTGCTTCCTCACCTCCAGGCCGGCCGGGAGGTCATGGGCTACGTGGTGTTCGCTGCGATCATCGGCTGCGTGATCTTCGGCTACAACCTCTTCGGACCGTGGATGCTCCAGCGCTTCTCCCGTTTGTACTTCCTGCTTCCCGGGCCCGCAGTGCTGATGGCCGGGCGCCGGATCCTGGCCGATCCCCGAAGCGCCTGGCGCCGCATCGGCGGGCTGGGGATCCTGGCCCTGATCGCGGGCTACCTCGGGAGGATGCCCATCGAGCTCAACGGCAAGGACAGCGAGGCCCTCACGGCCTTCTCCGAAAAAGCCACGTGGGATTTCACCAAGGGGGTCGTCATCACCCTGGCCGTCGCCCTGCTGCTGACCGCCACATCCATCCTCATCAGTCAGGCCTCGTCGGTGTTCGAACGCTCCGACCTCACGATCGCGCTGCACCGCCTCGGCACCCCCGAGCCCTTCCACGCTCGGGTGCAGTGGCTGGAGAACCTGGGACCGCTGGCGCTGGTCACCGTCACTGGTTATCTGCTCGGATTCGGCATGGCACAGCCGTTGGTGAACATAGTGGAGAAGCATGGGTATCAGCTGCCCACGACCGGGGTCGTGGTGGTGATCACGGTGATCGTGACGGGCTTCGTCCTCGCCGCCCTGGCCTTGGTGGCCACCCACCCATTGCAGATGCATGTCCTGGGAACCCACCGTCGCCGCAACGACTAATGAAAGCAGAAGAAACAACTGAGGTGTTGGGGCTGCTATGGAAACAGCCCCAACACCTCTCACAAACTAAACAAAACTCGCAATTCTCTCTTTTCTCGATTCATCTGGATAGGGAGACCACAAGCTTGCCCCGTACGTGACCCGCGTTCAGCTCGGTATAAGCCTCACGCACGGACTCGATCGTGAAGGGGTACACCTGAGCCAGCGCCACCTTTGCGGCGCCGTCTGCAACCAAGCCGGTAATCTCAGGAAGATCACCCGGTTGAGCATGCCGCGAACCTGTGAACTGGGCTCCCCTGATGATGGCACCTGGCGAGGGAATCAGCGTACCGATGGCGTGGCCAGGCAAGCCCAAGGCGAACCCCAGTTTGACATATCCACCTCCGTAGCAATCCAGGAATTTGGTGACGGCACGCGGCGTCATGGCAAGAATCCGGGATTTCAAATCTTCGCCATAGGAAACAGGAATAGCACCTAGAGAACGCAGGTAATCAGTATTGCGTTTCCCAGCAATCCCGATCACCGTCGCACCTCGGTGTATGGCGATCTGCGACGCGAGAGAACCCATCCCGCCCGATGCGGCGCTGATGACAATGACGTCGCCATTGTTTAGGTCAAGCTGGCGGAACGCCCCACCGACAGTCTGTGCGGCCACACCCAGAGAGGCGGCCACCTCGAAACTGATTGATTCAGGCTTGTTCACGACGTCATCGACCGAAGCGATCAGCTTGTCAGCCAGTGCACCCTTTGTGTTCCCAAGGCCTGGCGCACTCCTCAATGTCCCCAGAACAGGTTGACCGATCTCGAAGCCTTGTACATACGGCCCGACAGCATCGACGCAACCGGCGAAATCGCGCGCCACCCCGCGGGGAAACCGTGGAGACCCGAACCAGCGGACCGGATGAGTGAGGCACTGGATAGATTCAAGAATTTTGAGACGTATGTCTCCGCCAAATATCTTCGCATCCACCGGGTTGAGGCCCACTGCCTTGACAGCGACACGAACTTCTCCGCCACTCGGAGCCGGATCAGCGACCTCAGCCATTTGCAGGATCCCAGGGCCACCAAATTTCCGGTACTGGACGGCTCGACTCATCAGATCCTCCTCTCAGAACCGCCTACACGACACACTGGCCATGCATGCCGCCGGCGCCAGTATCAATTACTATGGAACTCATACTATATGATTTTCATCGCAATCGAGGTTTTCATGGGCATGCATGCGGTAGGCCAACGGACGACGAAGGCAGCCATCTTGGCCCTACGCCGGCTAAATGCTGCATTCGCAACCAGTAACCGGGCAGTGGGCGCAAAGCTTGGAATCAAGGACAGCGACTTAGCCATCCTCGACTGCGTCAACCAGGAGGGCCCACAGACCCCTACTGAGCTGGCCCGCCGGACCCGGACCCACATCGCGACGATGACTGGGATTCTCGCGAGGCTAGAACGTGATGGTTGGATCGAGCGACGCCACACCAACACGGACCGGCGCTCCGTACAGATTCATGCAATAGCAATACATCGTCTCACTGACACATATGCGAGAGCCAATGAGAGACTCAACCGTCTCTTAGGGTCCTGGGACCCCGATCAGCTGAAGACGTTGATCGACTTCCTCACAGATGCCAGCAGCATTGTTACTGAATGTGCTGACCACATCGCCCAGGAGCCTGTGGCATCAAAGACGCACAGGTGAGAACAGCAGAGCGCCGCAGGTCTTTCCACACGCATCTGCGAGACGCCCGGCACACCAGAAGTTCCCGGGTTCTCGTGTTGACTCAGCGCATTCCCGCGACCTATAGGAACCATGGAGCACCCCCGCATGATGCAGCTTGACACGCACTTCACCGCCCTTGCCCGCGGAACCTCTTATTCAGCCGGTCGTAGCTAGCCGGCGTATCTCGACGGTCGGCATTTATCGTCGGCGGGTGGGTGTGGTGGTGGGGCGGCTATTACGGTCGGGGATGGTGACGACGTGGGCTTCGATCACATTCACTTCCAGCTGGGACGACAGTTCGAGGTTGATGGTGCCGGTTTGCCCCATCCCGGACCAGACAACAGTCCAGTAGCTGGTGGCGGTGACGGTGTATGTGCCGCGCTTGGGGTACTGGTAGCCGCAGAACGGTGATGCCTCATCCCGAGTCTTGTTCGCCGGATGCGGTATTCCCTTGCCACACATCTTGTGGTGGCCATCACCCATATCCCAGTCCAGACGAGTCACACTCGCCGTCGCCGTGACGCTATAACCGTCCTGCGACGCGGTCTTGACAATCGGCCCCCACGTGTTAGGAGCCGGGTCAGTGACCCACATCCAGTTACGCCACCCCACCAGGGTATGCCGGCCGGGGAAGCCCTGGATCTGGTCCGGCCACATCCCCATCCCCACCGGCCGCAACTCCATACGCTCCACCGCAACCTTCGCCAAATCCGCGGGATCCGGCGCAGCAGCCTCTTCGGCTCCGGGTGCCCAATAGTTGTAGCCCGTCAGCAGATTGGAGCATCGCATAATCACCCCACCACTATGACCAGCCCAGATCGGATCCGTTTTCGGTGGCTGCGGGCTAGCGATATTCGTGTAACAGTTCTTCCCAGCATTCCACGTAAACCCACGACTCGACTCACAACTAATCTCACTACCATCCCGGCCATAACACCTCTGCTCCCCACCCGAACCACCACCAGGAGCAGCAGAAGCCCCCGGCCGCGACCCACCCGAACTCCCCGGAGCCCCCACCTCAAGCTGACAGAAACCAAGTTTGCCGTTTCGCCCGCAGCGGATATCAGCATGGCTCTGCTGAACCGGCAAGTTGACCGCTATCAGAATAAATGCTGTTAGAAGACTAAGTTGACGCTTCATGACTAGCACCCACCGACGACTTCATTGGTGGCATCACCGACCAGCCACACCGTCGCTGGCTTGATCACCTGCATCTGCCACAACAGGAAACGCGGCCGCGTGGGGTTAAGAACCTTCTCACCAGTCTTCGAGTCAATGAGCTCAGCACCACTACTATCACTGCACACCTGTACCTGCACCACCCGAGAACCATCAAGGTCAGTTGGCTCTTCAGCACCCTTGATATACACCTTGACATCACCGGTCTGTACCCAGCCCTTACTGCGAAACTCGTCGACATCCCTCAGATCCAGATCCTGCGTCTGTCCCGTGGTGATATCCGCCAACGGCTGAACCGGCAGATCAAGATTGCTTTGTATCTCATCACTACGGCGGAAATACTCAATGATCGTTGCAGCGGCCTCTTGCTGCTCCGGGCTGAACGTCTCCGACGGCTGCGGCGACGCACTAGAAGGAGACGGACCAGGAAACGCAGACGTCGTCACCATCGTCGGCGATGCCACCGACGACCTACCGAAAGTTAAGGGACTCTTCGGAGCAGAAGACCCATCACTTCCACACCCTGACACCATGACCATCACCGTCACAGCCGCAACAATCCGCATACCCGAGCGAACCATCACCCACACCTCCATTGGCGCACCACAACTCATCCCACCCCCGAAACAGGAGCCATGAGAATGATCCTAAACACAAACCACCCACCACGGCAGAGGTTTCAGGAATTTCTGACAGCAATCCTGATTTGCACCTTCCTGACCCTGCTGGTCTGTGATTTCAGAACAGCGGAAGGACGGCAGGGACTCGGCCTAGATCTGGCAACACCGGCCACAGCCACGTTCGCTCAGCTGTCTCTTCGACGAGACCCACGCAGGGACCTCGTGTTGACTCAGCGCATTCCCGCGACCTATGGTCGGGAGCCATGGAGCACCCCCGCATGATGCAGCTTGGCGCGCACTTCACCGCCTCTGCCTGCCGGTGTCTCCCTGCGGCCTGGCAGCTCTGACGCGCCTGACCCCTGGACCGGTTCAGTCCCGCGTCCCCACCGATCACAGCAAGTCCCTGCGTGAGGACTGCCTCCTTACGACGCCTCGCCTCGGTCAGCGATCTCAAACCCTTCGACAAGGAGCAATCATGTCCATCTCCCGTCGTCACATCCTTGGTGGCGCACTCGCGTCGCTGTCCCTGGCTCTCACGGCATGCTCCGGCGCCTCCCCAGACCCATCCCCTGCGGGTTCAGGGAACGGCAGTTCCGGCGCGGCCGGCAACGGGCAGTTCCGCACCCTGGAGCAGATCAAGTCCTCCGGGACCGTCCGGATCGGAGTCTTCAGCGACAAGGCCCCCTTCGGCTACGTCGACACCGACGGCAAACCCGCGGGCTACGACGTGGTCTATGCGGAACGAATCGGCAAAGACCTCGGGACGCAGGTGGAGTACGTACCCGTCGAGGCTGCCTCCCGGGTCGAGTTCCTGCAGACCGCGAAGGTGGACATCATCCTGGCGAACTTCACCGTCACACCAGAGCGCAAGGAGAAGGTGGATTTCGCCAACCCCTACATGAAGGTGGCACTCGGTGTCGTCTCCCCCGACTCTGCCCTGGTCAGCGAGGCATCGCAGCTGTCCGGCAAGAAAATCATCGTGGTCAAGGGCACCACAGCCGAGACCTGGCTGACCAAGAACCATCCGGAGCTGGAACTGGACAAGTACGAGCAGTACAACGACGCCACCAGCGCCCTCGCTGACGGACGTGGTGATGCCTGGGTCACCGACAACACCGAGGCCCTGGCCTGGGCGCTCGCCAGCAACGGGTTCACCGCGGGCATCACGAACCTCGGCGATCCCGACTCCATCGCCGGTGCCGTTACCAAGGGCAACGAGACGCTGCTGGCCTGGCTCAACGAGCAGCTGATCACTCTCGGCAAGGAGCAGTTCTTCCACACCGACTTCGAGCAGACGCTGCGCCCTGTCTATGGCGACTCGGCCTCTGTGGACGAATTGGTGGTCGAGGGAGGCCAGCTCTGAACACGAGCATCGGCCAGGAGAACCAGGCATGAACTGGGGCATAGTCTTCAGGTCGCTGCCCACCTACGCAGAGGCAGCGCTGCTCACGGTCCGGGTGGCGCTGTTCGGCATCGCCGGAGCCCTGCTGGTGGGAATGTGCTGCGCCGTCGCACAGCACTTCCGCCTTCCCGTGGCCCGTCAGGTGGCCGCGGCTTACATCGAGATCTCACGCAACACCCCGCTGCTGGTTCAGCTCTTCTTCCTCTACTACGGATTACCGAAACTCGGGGTGAGGCTGGACCAGGAGCTCTGCGCCATCATCGGGCTGGCGTTCCTGGGCGGCAGTTTCATGGCCGAGACACTGCGCAGCGGGCTGGACTCGGTGGAACCGATCCAGCTGCAGTCCTCCCTCAGCCTGGGGCTGACGCCCTGGCAGGCGATGCGCAGGGTGGTGTTCCCGCAGGCTGTCGCGATCAGCATGCCCGGGATCACAGCGAACCTGGTGTTCCTGGTGAAGGAGACCTCGGTGGTGAGCATCATCGCCCTTCCCGACCTAGTGTTCAAGGCGAAGGAGCAGATCGGTTCGTATTACCAGACCTCCGAGGCGCTGCTGCTGCTGGTGGTCTTCTACCTGGTCATCCTGCTGCCCGTCTCGCTGGGCGCCGGTTTCCTGGAAAGGAGGCTGCGACGTGCAACGTTCGGGAATTGAGCTGCTGTTCCAGGGGCAGAACCTCGTCCGTCTGCTCGGGGGACTGTGGGTCAGTGCGTCCATCGCCCTGATCGCCATGGCTCTGTCCATCGTTCTCGGCATCGGCCTGGGGATCGTCATGACCTCACGGAACTGGCTGGTCACGCTGCTCACCCGCAGCTACCTGGAGGTCATCCGGATCATGCCGCAGATCGTGCTGCTGTTCCTGGTGTTCTTCGACCTGGCCCGCTACCTCGGGATCAACCTCGACGGGCAGGCCGCCGCCATCGTCGTCTTCACCCTGTGGGGCACGGCCGAGATGGGTGATCTGGTGCGCGCAGCCATCACCTCGATCCCGCGGCACCAGTACGCCAGCGCCCAGGCGCTGGGCTTGACGCCGTGGCAGACACAGCGTCATGTCGTGCTGCCTCAGGCGGCCCGCCGCCTGCTGCCGACCACCATCAACCTGACCAACCGGATGATCATGACCACTCCCCTGGTTGCCCTGATCGGCGTGGTCGAGGTGCTGAAGGTGGGTCAGCAGATCATCGACTCCAACCGTTTCAACTACCCAGACGGTGCCCTCTGGATCTACGGCACCGTGCTGATCATGTATTTCGTCGTCTGCTTCCCCATCTCGTGGGCGGCACGGCGTCTTGAGAGGAAGTGGGCCACCACATGACCCCGATGCTGCGGCTCTCCGGTGTGGAGAAAGACTATGGGAAGGTCCGGGCGCTGAACGGAATCGACCTAGAAGTGGCGCCCGGCGAGGTGATCGCCATAGTCGGCCCGTCCGGCTGCGGCAAGTCGACGCTGCTGCGGTGCCTGAACGGCCTGGAGGAGATCACGGGCGGCCAAATTGAGCTGGACGGCACAGTCATCACCGGACCTGGAACACGCTGGACCGAGGTACGGCAACGTGTCGGGATGGTCTTCCAGAGCTACGAGCTGTTCCCGCACCTCAACGTCCTGGACAACCTCCTGCTGGGACCGCGCCTGGTGCAGAAAAGAAACCAGGACCAGGCCGGGGAGGAGGCGCTAAGGCTCCTGACACGTGTCGGTCTGGCGGAGAAGGCCAAGGCCCTGCCACGTGAGTTGTCTGGAGGCCAGAAACAGCGGGTCGCGATCGTGCGGGCGCTGATGATGCACCCGGAGATGCTGCTTCTCGACGAGATCACCGCATCCCTGGACCCGGAGATCGTCCGCGAGGTCCTGGACGTGGTGCTAGAGCTAGCCGCCGACGGCATGACCATGCTGATCGTCACCCACGAGATGCCGTTCGCGCGCGCCATCGCCGACCGGGTGGTGCTCATGGATGCCGGACGGATAGTCGAGGTCGCCCCGCCGGAGAAGTTCTTCATCGCTCCTGAAACGGAGCGGGCGAAGGCCTTCCTGAAAACCTTTGAGTTCGACTCCGTTCACCGGCCTGGCAGCTGAGGTTCGCCGTCAGAGCGTCTCCCGCAAGGACCTCAGACGCGCCAGGGTGGCATCGCGTCCCAGGATCTCCATGGATTCGAACAGCGGCGGCGACACCTTCCCCCCCGTCAGGGCGACACGCAGCGGCCCAAAGGCGAACTTCGGTTTGATACCCAGCCCATCCACCAGCCTGGCGCGCAACGCGGCCTGAATCGATCCGGCGTCGAAAGGAACCGTCTCCAGCACCTCGATCCCGGCGTCGAGAACCTCTGCGGCATTCTCCGGCAGCGAGGCGCGGGCGGCATCCTCAATCTCCACCTGGTCGGCGAACAGGAAACCCAGCTTCGGCAGGGCATCCCCGAGCAGCGTCATGCGCTCACTGACCAGCGGGACAGCCTGACGCAGGACATCCGCATCGATCGACTCGTCCCAGTCACCACGCTCCCTGTGAAAGGCGATGATGCGCTCGGTCAGCTCGCCGGCACCGAGGCTCCGGATGTAGTGGCCGTTCAGCCAGTCGAGTTTCTTGACGTCGAAGACCGGTCCCGTGGTGTTGACCTTGTCCCAGGAAAAGTGCTCGACGAACTCCGCGAACGTCGCAACCTCGGAGTCGTCGTCAGCCGGCGGATAGCCCAGCAGCTGCAGGAAGTTCCGGACCGCCTCCGGCAAGTAGCCCTGCTCGCGGAACCACATCAGCCGGGCCGCCGGATTCCGGCGCTTCGAGATCTTCGACTTATCGGTATTGCGCAGCAGCGGCATGTGCGCATACTGCGGTTCTGGGAATCCCAGCCAGCGGTAGAGCAGCAGATGCTTCGGCGTGGAGCTGATCCACTCCTCACCACGCACCACCGTCGTGATGCCCATCAGGTGGTCATCGACGACCACCGCCAGGTGATAGGTAGGGAAACCGTCGGCCTTGAGGATCACCTGGTCGTCGGGGAAGGGAGCCCGCACCTGGCCGCGGATGATGTCGGTGAACGTGAGTGGCGCATCGTCGGGTACGAGCATGCGCACAACAGGAGTGTCGGTGAAACCAGGAAGTTTCGCGCGCTCCTCGCGGGTCTTGCCGAGGCACAGCCGGTCGTAGCCGGTTTTCGCCGCTTTGCTCTGGTCCTGTTCCTTGCGCAGGGCAGTCAGCCGCTCAGAGGAGCACCAGCAGTAGTAGGCGTGCCCGTCGGCGATCAGCTGCTCCACAAAGGGCCGGTAGGCATCGAGACGCTCCGACTGCCGGTAGGGGCCGAAGTCACCTCCCTTGCCTGGCCCCTCGTCAGGACCCAGCCCGAGCCATTCCAGGGTGTCGTGGATCTGCTGCTCGCTACCCTCGACGAGCCGGTTCTGATCGGTGTCCTCGATCCGCAACACGAAGGACCCGCCGGTCTTGGCCGCCCAGGCCTTGTCGAACAACGCCATAAAAGCGGTCCCGACGTGCGGGTCTCCAGTCGGAGAGGGGGCGACGCGGGTACGGGCAGGAGTCAGGTCAGTCATAGTGAGCCAAGCGTAACGGGCCCATCGCAAACAGGCCGAGCCAGCGAGCCAATACCTTGGAGATTCCGCCATGGCATTCTTGTCCTCATGCCCCGCCGTAAAACCGATCGCTCACGAGCGCTGGCGGCCTCGGAGACCCTACCGGAAACCACGGAAGGCCCGTCCCCGGTCAGCCGTCACTTCACGTTCTGGCTGGATGATGTGTTCCGGGTCCCCGGCACCGGCATCCGGTTCGGTTTCGATCCGCTACTGACCTTCTTCCCAGCCGCCGGTAACGTCGTGGCGACAGCTCTGGGTGGGGTCGTGATCCTCGACGCGGTCCGCCTGCGCACCCCCATCCCGGTGCTCCTCAGAATGCTGGGCAACTATGCGATCAACTGGCTCCTCGGCTCCGTGCCCCTGATCGGCTCTTTCTTCGATGCCCTGTGGCGGTCCAACGTCAAGAATCTTGCCTTGCTGCGCCGCACGATCGAGAATCGTGAGCAGGTGCGCCGGGCGTCCATCAGCTACTGGCTGGTGGCTTTGGCGCTGGTGCTCGGCGTCACGGCGCTGCTGCTGATCATCCCCGTTGTGTTGCTGTTCTGGTTCTTCAACCTGTGGCTTGGAAGGTGATACCTTCGCCACCATGAGCGAACCGGGCGTCCCCAACAACTTCATCACCGAGGCAGTCCACCGCGACAACGCGGCAGGCACCTATGACGGCAGGGTCCAGACCCGGTTCCCACCCGAACCCAACGGCTTCCTGCACGTCGGCCACGCCAAAGCCATCGTCGTCGACTTCGGCACCGCCAAAGACTTCGATGGCACCTGCATGCTCCGCCTCGACGACACCAACCCGGAGACCGAGGAGGAGGCTTTCGTCAGCTCGATCGTCGAAGACATCGAGTGGCTGGGATACGAGCCCACGCAGATCCGGCATGCCTCCGACTACTTCGACACCCTTCATGACTGGGCTGTCCAGCTCATCGAGAAGGGCCTGGCCTATGTCGACGACCAGGACGGCGAGACAATCTCAGCGACCCGGGGGTCCTTCGGCACACCCGGCACAGATTCACCATTCCGCAACCGCAGGGTCGAGGAGAACCTCGACCTGTTCGCGAGGATGCGCGCCGGGGAGTTTCCCGACGGGTCGCGGGTGCTGCGTGCAAAGATCGACATGGCGCACGAGAACATGCAGTTACGTGACCCCGTGATGTACCGCATCCGCAATATCACCCATCACCGCACAGGCGAGGCCTGGTCTATCTACCCCACCTATGACTGGGCACACGGCCAGTCCGACGCCATCGAGGGCGTCACCCACTCGATCTGCACCCTCGAGTTCGAGTCACACCGCCCCCTCTACGACTGGTTCCTGGAGCAGCTGGAGGTTGCTTCTCCCCCACGCCAGTACGAGTTCGCCCGCCTAGAGCTGACCCACACCATCACCTCCAAGCGACGCTTGGCGAAGCTGGTCACGGACGGCGTCGTGGAAGGCTGGGACGATCCGCGCATGCCCACCATCCGGGGACTACGGCGCCGTGGTTATCCGGCCGCGGCCATCCGGGCCTTCTGCCGCGAGGTCGGCACCACCCGCACCAACTCCCGCAAGGCCATCGAGGAGCTAGAAAGCTACGTGCGCCGCGAGCTGAACGCTACGGCGCAGCGGCGCATGGCCGTCACCCGGCCTTTGAAGCTGGTCCTTGAAGACTGGCCCACCGACGCCGAAGGCAAACCCCTAGTCGAGTGGTTCGAGGTGGTCAATAACCCGGAGAATCCGGCCGACGGGACACGCCAGGTCCCATTCACCGGGGAGCTGTGGATCGAACAGGACGACTTCAAGGAGGTGCCGCCCCCGAAGTATTTCCGTCTCTCTCCCGGCCGCGAGGTGAGGCTGCGGGGCGCCTATCTGGTGACCGCACGTGAGGTGGTCAAAGACGCGAACGGGCGGGTCGTTGAGGTTCGTTGCAGCTTCGACCCCGACTCGCGCGGCGGCACCCCCGCCGACGGCCGTAAGGTGAAGTCGACGATGCACTGGGTGTCAGCCCAGCATGCCCTGGAGGCCACCGTCGCCCTGTACGACCGGCTGTTCACGACCGAGGCCCCCGGCGAACGCACCGGGGAGCCCCTGGACGACCTCAACCCCGAATCCCGCGAGCTCCTGACCAGCGCGAAGGTGGAACCCGCCCTCGGCGATGCCGCCCCGGGCGAGGTGGTGCAATTCGAGCGGCTCGGCTATTTCGCCACCGACGACCGGACCCCAATGCTGTTCCACCGGACCGTTGGCCTGCGGGACGAGTGGGCCAGCATACAGAAACGAGGCTGACAGCTACCTCACAGGCATCAGCGGCTACGGTTGTCTGCATGCTGCCCGCCGACGACACCGCTACCGAAGTTGCCCTGGACCTGTTGACGGTCCTCGGACACGCAGCCGCAGGCTTCCTGATCGGCATCCTGGTCTCCGTGGTCCTCACGATCATCATGAGACAACTGGCTAGGCGTGATGAGAACCTGAGCTTCCTCAGTAGGAACCTGCGCCTGCCACAGCGGGTCATTCTGACAATCTTCGGCACTGGCATGGGTGTGCTGATCGCCAGCGCCCCCACCCCGTGGCAGGCCGCTCCATCCTGGCGGGCCAACTTCCAGCAGGTCTTCCTCATCGTGATGATCTTCGCGGCCGCCTACGGAGTGACGGGGATCATCAAGACCGTCGAGGATGCCGTCATCGCCCGCAAGCGAAACGCCCGGGAGACCCCCCAGTTCCGGCGCATCCGGACCCAGATGCAGGTGATCACGAGAGTCCTGATCGGCGTGGTGTGGATCGCCGCCGCCGCTGGGGCCCTCCTCACCTTCGACCAGTTCCGGGCCATCGGGGCCTCGCTGCTGGCATCCGCAGGCCTGGCCTCGCTGGTCGCCGGCCTCGCCGCACAGTCGTCGCTCACGAATATCTTCGCGGGAATCCAGATCGCCTTCACCGGTTCCCTCAAGGTCGGCGACATCGTGGTCGCCGATGAGAACTACGGCACCATCGAGGAGATCACCCTCACCTACATCGTCCTCAAAGGATGGGATGAGCGGCGCTGGATCGTCCCCTCAACGCTTTTCACCACGAAAACCTTCGAGAACTGGACCAGGGAAGAACCCAAACGGATGGGGACCATCGAGTTCGACCTGGACTGGCTGGTCCCCGTGGAGGCGATGCGGATCGAGCTGCTGCGCTTAGTCAAGACCACCGACCTGTGGGACGGCCGCACCGCCGGGCTCCAGGTCACGGACGCCACGGGCGGGTCAGTGCGGGTCCGGGCGGTCGTTTCGGCGGAGAACTCCAGCAAACTCTTCGACCTGCGCTGCCTGATCCGCGAACAGCTGATCAACTGGCTGCAGACTCAGGCGGTCTACGCCCTGCCACGCACCCGCCTGGAGCCAGAGACCGCGACCGCTCCCCCACAGGAGGAACGCGAGGACTTCGTCGAGCAGGTCAAGGCCGACTGGGAGGCGGAGCAGGCCGACGAAAAGGAATCCCAGCTCCTGCCACCCTCTGATGGGGAGCACGCCCCAGAGGAGAGCCATCAACGCTCCGGCCGTCTCGGCTGGTTGAAGGCCTTCCGCCGGAGCCTCGGCTGACACAGGGCATGAAAAGGGGCCCGCACAACGGTGCGGGCCCCTTGAGATGCTGTCAGGCGAGGATCACTTGATGATCTTGGTCACCTTGCCGGCACCGACGGTGCGGCCGCCCTCACGGATGGCGAACTTGAGGTTCTCCTCCATGGCGATGGGCTTGTTCAGGTGGACGGTCATGTCGGTGTTGTCGCCGGGCATCACCATGTCGGTACCCTCCGGCAGCTGGACCACACCGGTGACGTCGGTGGTGCGGAAGTAGAACTGCGGGGAGTAGTTGGAGAAGAACGGCTTGTGACGGCCACCCTCCTCCTTGTTGAGCACGTAGACCGTGGCCTCGAAATCTGTGTGCGGAGTGGTGGAACCGGGCTTAATCACGACCATGCCGCGCTCCACGTCCTCCTTCTTCGTGCCACGCAGCAGCAGGCCGACGTTCTCACCGGCGCGACCCTCGTCGAGGATCTTCCGGAACATCTCCACACCGGTGACGGTGGTGGTCTGCTTCTCGGGACGGATGCCGACGAGATCGACGGTGTCGCCGGTCTTGACGATGCCGCGCTCGATACGGCCAGTGATGACGGTGCCACGACCGGTGATGGTGAAGACATCCTCCACCGGCATCAGGAACGGCTTGTCGGTGTCGCGCTCGGGCTGCGGGATGTACTCGTCAACCGCGTCCATGAGCTCGACGATGCTGTCAGCCCACTTCTCGTCGCCATTCAGCGCCGGGAAGGCTGCGACACGCACGATCGGGAGGTTGTCGCCGTCGAACTCCTGGGCGGAGAGGATCTCACGGAGCTCCATCTCGACCAGATCGATGAGGTCGGCGTCCTCCTCGGCGATCATGTCGCACTTGTTGAGGGCCACGACAATGGCCGGCACACCGACCTGGCGGGCGAGCAGGATGTGCTCATGGGTCTGGGCCATCGGACCGTCGGTGGCGGCCACGACGAGGATCGCACCGTCCATCTGGGCGGCGCCGGTGATCATGTTCTTGACGTAGTCGGCGTGGCCGGGGCAGTCAACGTGCGCGTAGTGACGCTTCTCGGTCTGGTACTCGACGTGAGCGATCGAGATGGTGATACCACGCTGGCGCTCCTCGGGGGCCTTGTCGATGCTGTCGAACGGCGACAGCTCGTTCAGATCCGGGTACTTGTCGTGGAGCACCTTGGTGATCGCCGCGGTCAGAGTGGTCTTGCCGTGGTCGACGTGTCCGATGGTGCCGATGTTGCAGTGCGGCTTAGTCCGCTCAAACTTGGCCTTTGCCACTTAGGGCTCCTTCTTGGGTCCAACCACGCACCCTGCGTGGCCATTAATCTGGTGCACCCCTGAGCTATGGGTCACACCAGGGGTCCGACGTCCAGGTTTGTTACCTGAACGCATACTTGAGTAATGCTATCGGGCAGCCAGAGGAAGTCAAACTCGGGCCGCCTCATTCTCCCCGTCATTCGGCATCTTCGTGGAGGAAGGAGGTGTCGCCTGCGTCCAGCTGACGCAGCTGCCCTACCCGGTCGGCGTGACGTCCGCCTTCGAAACTGGCCTTGAGGAAGGCCTCACAGATCGCCAGAGCCACGTCAGGACCAACCACCCGGGACCCGAAGCAGAGGATGTTGGCGTTGTTGTGGCGCCGGCTCATCTCGGCGGAATAGATCTCGGAGACACAGGCAGCACGTATCCCCTTTACCTTGTTGGCGGCAATCGAGATACCGATACCCGACCCGCAGAGAGCGATTCCCACATCAAGGTGCCCGGAAGCCACCTCCTGCGCCAGACGCGTCCCCCACTTGGCATAGTCCGTGCGCTGATCGGTGGCCGGCCCACGGTCTACAACGTCGTAGCCGAGTTCTCTCAGGCGGGGAATCAGATCGATACGCAGATTGTGAGCAGCATGGTCGCTGGTGATCCCAATTCTCATAGGTCAACGTTACTGGCCCGGCCCGGCTTCCTTCCACAACCCCGTGTCGCATTGCACATACGCAGAAACCCGTCCTCTTTTTGTCCGACCAAACCGCACCCACCCCGTGACTAAAAAATCAACCAAATCGACTTTGACAAGCAGTTCTGACCCAAAGTACGTCATAAACGACTCCCGTTTTCAGTGTCCTTGCCTGATAGCCTCATGACATTTCACGGGGCTAGTCTCCATGCCATGTCACAGGACGTCGAAACACTAATTGATCTCGGTTTCAAGGCTTACGGGCGAGGCGACAACACACAGGCGGCACGCTGGTGGCGGATGGCAGCGGCGCAGAGGCGCTCCGACGCCATGGTCAACCTGGGCCTCCTGACGGATAATCCAGACGACCGGGAGGAGGCCACCCAGTGGTTCTTCCGGGCTGCCCTGCTCGGCAATACCGACGGCATGCTTCTCCTCAGCGGAATTCTCAAGGAGCAGGGAGACCACGACGTCGCCCGGAACTGGCTGCAGAAAGCTGCTGACTTGGGCGATCCCCGGGCCGTCGAAGCTCTGGCTGGCACGAGTTTCCCAGCCCACGGCGAGGTGAACCACCTGGGCGACATGAGCCTGGTGGACTGACTACCCGAAGTCCAGTCTGGGATACCAGAAACACGTAATTGCGATAGAACCGAGATAGCCCTTGGTGCCCTTTGGCCCTACGCGGGCATAGTAGTTAGAGCTGCATCTTCATAACCCACGGGCCCGCGCAGGGCTGGGGCACCAAGAAAATACTGGCCCGGGATCAGGAGATCCCGGGCCAGTAGCCTTCCATCAGGTCACTCGCCGCCGCGAGCCTTGGCGACGATCTCCTCCGAAATGTTCTTCGGGGTCTCGGCGTAGGAGTCAAACTCCATGGAGTAGGAGGCCTGGCCCGAGGTCTTCGAGCGCAGGTCACCGACATATCCGAACATCTCCGACAGCGGAACCAAGGCGCGCACGACGCGGTTGCCATGCAGTTCGTCCATCGACTGGACGTGGCCACGCCGGGCGTTCAGATCACCAATCACGGTGCCGAGGTAGTCCTCGGGGGTGGTGACCTCGACGGCCATCATCGGCTCCAGGATCGCCGGATCTGCCTTTCTCGCAGCCTCCTTGAAGGCCATCGAGCCGGCCAGCTTGAACGCCAGCTCCGAGGAGTCGACGTCGTGGTAGGCGCCATCGGTCAGAGTGACCTTGATGTCCTCGACCGGGTAGCCGGCAAGCACACCAAACTGCATTGCCTCCTTGATGCCGGCGTCGACCGCAGGGATGTACTCCTTCGGGATACGCCCACCCGTGACGGCGTTGACGAACTCGTACCCCGAACCGGCCTCGGTGGGTTCCAGGTCGATGATGACGCGACCGAACTGACCCGAGCCACCGGACTGCTTCTTGTGGGTGTACTCCACTTTCTCCACCTTGCGGCGCAGCGTCTCACGGTAGGCAACCTGCGGTTTACCGATGTTGGCTTCCACCTTGAATTCGCGCTTCATGCGGTCGATCAGCACCTCGAGGTGCAACTCACCCATGCCTGCGATGATGGTCTGACCGGTCTCCTCGTCGGTGTGGACACGGAAGGTCGGGTCCTCCTCGGCGAGCCGTTGGATGGCCACCGACAGCTTCTCCTGGTCCGATTTCGACTTCGGCTCGATGGCCTGCTCGATGACGGGGTTCGGGAACTCCATCGATTCCAGGATGATCGGGTGCGCGGGATCGCAGAGGGTCTCGCCGGTGGTGGTGTCCTTCAGACCCATCACGGCGCAGATCATGCCTGCGCCAATCGATTCGATCTCTTCACGCTTGTTGGCGTGCATCTGGTAGATCTTGCCGATGCGTTCCTTCCTGCCCTTGGTGGCATTCAGAACCTGCGATCCGGCTTTCAGCACACCGGAGTAGATGCGGATGAAGGTCAGCTTGCCCAGATGCGGGTCCGCGGCGATCTTGAAGGCCAGGATCGACAGCGGCTCGTCCTCGGATGGTTTGCGGGACAACTCAACGGATTCGTCACCCGGTTTGAAACCCTCGATGGCAGGCACGTCCAGCGGTGAGGGCAGGTAGTCGACGACTGCATCCAGCAGCGGCTGCACGCCCTTGTTCTTGAACGAGGTACCACACACCACCGCGGTGAAGGCGGAGGACAATACACCGCGGCGGATGGCGGCCTTGATCTGCTCAACGGTGATGGCTTCGGGATCCTCCAGCCACAGCTCCATGAACTCGTCGTCGTGCTCGGCGATGGTCTCCAGCATCTCGGCACGGGCAACCTCGGCTGCCTCGACCATGTCAGCGGGAATCTCCTTGACCTCGTAGTCCTTAAGCCCCGGTTTGGTGACCTCGATCGGCCAGATGTTGGCCTTCATGGTGACCAGGTCGACCTGGCCCTGGAAGTTGGCCTCCGCACCGATCGGCAGCTGCAGCAGCACCGGAGTGGCATTGAGACGTTCACGGATGGTCTTGACGCAGTGCTCAAAGGATGCGCCCGTGCGGTCCAGCTTGTTGATGTAGCAGATGCGCGGCACCCCATACTTGGTTGCCTGGCGCCACACGGTCTGCGACTGCGGTTCCACACCTGCAACGCCGTCGAACACCGCCACGGCCCCATCGAGCACACGCAGGGAGCGCTCCACCTCGACCGTGAAGTCGACGTGTCCCGGGGTGTCGAGGATGTTGATCTGGATGTCGTGCCAGAAGGCGGTGGTGGCAGCGGATGTAATGGTGATACCGCGTTCCTGCTCCTGCTCCATCCAGTCCATGGTGGCGGCGCCGTCGTGAACCTCGCCGATCTTGTAGGACTTGCCGGTGTAGAAGAGGATGCGCTCGGTTGTGGTGGTCTTGCCGGCGTCGATGTGCGCCATGATGCCGATGTTGCGAACCTTGGACAGGTCGATCTTGGCCACGTTCAGTCCTTTGCTGAAGAAGTCTGTGAAGCGGTGAGAACCCCCGGACGAAAGCCCGGGGGCAAGGCAATCACCAGCGGTAATGGGCGAAGGCGCGGTTGGCCTCGGCCATCTTGTGGGTATCTTCGCGGCGCTTCACGGAAGCGCCGAGCCCGTTGGAGGCGTCCAGAATCTCGTTCATGAGCCGCTCGGTCATGGTCTTCTCACGACGGGCGCGGGAGAAGCTGACGAGCCAACGCATGGCCAGCGTGGTCTGGCGTCCCGGTTTGACTTCGATCGGCACCTGGTAGGTGGCGCCGCCGACGCGACGGGACTTGACCTCGATGGAGGGCTTGACGTTATCGAGGGCCCGCTTCAGGGTCTGGACGGGGTCCTGCCCGGTCTTGGCGCGAGTTCCCTCGAGGGCGTTGTAGACGATGGACTGGGCCACGGTCTTCTTGCCGTCGAGCAGGATCTTGCTAACGAGCTGGCTCACCAGCGGGGAGCCGTAGACCGGATCGACCATGACGGGGCGCTTGGGCGCTGGTCCCTTGCGAGGCATTACTTCTCCTTCTTCGCGCCGTAACGGCTGCGGGCCTGCTTGCGGCCCTTGACACCCTGGGTGTCGAGGGCGCCGCGGATGATCTTGTAACGGACGCCGGGCAAGTCCTTCACACGGCCACCACGCACGAGCACCATCGAGTGCTCCTGCAGGTTGTGGCCGACGCCCGGAATGTAGGCGGTGACTTCGATGCCGGAACTCAGACGGACACGCGCGACCTTGCGCAGGGCGGAGTTCGGCTTCTTCGGGGTGGTGGTGTACACGCGGGTGCAAACACCACGACGCTGGGGGGAGCCCTTGAGAGCGGGCGTCTTGTTCTTGCTGACCTTGTCGGTGCGGCCCTTGCGGACCAGCTGCTGAATTGTTGGCACCTGTTGGTATCACTTTCGTTGTCTGGACGGGTATCCCTGGCTCGCAACCGTCCCCAGGGAGCTTCCCGGGTCACCGTTTCCGTGAGCATCGCTGGCGCGGCTGCCGTGCGAACTCCGCACAGACCCGGGACATCTTCGCAACTCAAGGATCCACAAGGTCATGCCAGGGCACGCACAAGGTGCCCGCACACGGCGGACACGCTTTCGTAGTTTACCCGAGGCCAAACCTCGGGTCAAAGCGATGGGAGAACAGACGTGGGCCGGGTGCGAGCGACCCGGCCCACGTCATGAGAGGGTCAGCGGATATCGCCGAAATCGATGTCATCCAGCGGCACGCCGGGGACTTCGAGGTCGGAGCCGAACGAGTAATCGTACGGATCGTAGCTGACGGTGTAGGCCTGCGACCGCGCATCCGCCGTAGGCTCCACACGAATATTGCGGTAGCGGTCCAGCCCGGTTCCGGCCGGGATCAGCTTGCCGAGGATCACATTCTCCTTCAGACCGACGAGGGTGTCGGACTTGCCCTGGATGGCGGCGTCGGTGAGCACCTTCGTCGTCTCCTGGAAGGACGCGGCCGATAGCCACGAGTCCGTCGCAAGCGAGGCCTTGGTGATGCCCATCAGCACGGGGCGGCCCTCTGCGGGACGCCCGCCCTCGGTCAGGGCCTTGCGGTTCGCCGCCTCGTAGGCCTGCCGGTCTACCAGCTCGCCAGGCATCATCTGGGTGTCACCCGAGTCGATGACGGTGACGCGGCGCAGCATCTGCCGGATGATGATCTCGATGTGCTTGTCGTGGATCGGAGCGCCCTGCGTGCGGTACACGCGCTGCACCTCGTCCACCAGATGCTCCTGCACCTTGCGCAGACCACGGATGCGAAGCACATCCTGCGGATCCACCTGGCCGGCAGTCAACTGCTGACCGATGGTCACATGCACCCCGTCGCGGATCGCCATCCGGACCCCGTTGGCATCCTCGAACTCCAGGCGCGTACGCCGCGCCACCGGGTATTCGAGGTCGTCACCGCCGTCGTCACGCACGATGATGATCTTGCGGCTGCGGTCGCCATCCTCGATGCGGATGACGCCATCAGCCTCGGCGATGGGCGCCTTGCCCTTCGGCTGCCGGGCCTCGAACAGTTCCACGACACGCGGCAGACCCTGCGTGATGTCATCACCGGCCACACCACCGGTGTGGAAGGTGCGCATCGTCAGCTGGGTGCCGGGCTCACCGATGGACTGAGCAGCAACGATGCCGACGGCCTCACCGACATCGACGGTCTTGCCTGATGCCAGGGACCGGCCGTAACACATCGCACAGGTACCGGTGGCAGCCTCACAGGTCAGCACCGAGCGCACCTTGACCTTGGTAACCCCGACGGCGGCTAGCCGCTCGATCTCGGCATCGCCCAAGTCAGTGCCAGCGGGCACGAGAACATTGCCCTGGGCATCAGTGATGTCCGTGGCCGCGGTCCGCGCATAGACGGCGGTCTCCACATCAGGGGCAATGGACATCACCGCCCCCTCCTCCAGAGGCTCGGCAGGTACCTGGACCCTCTTGCCCTCCTCGTCCTGGGCGATCTTGGTCCACACCGCGATGGTCTTGGTCAGGCCGCGCTCGGTCTGGCAGTCCTCCTCACGAATGATGACGTCCTGCGAGACGTCCACCAGGCGCCGGGTCAGGTAACCCGAGTCGGCGGTCCGCAGTGCGGTGTCGGCCTGGCCCTTACGGCCACCGTGGGTGGAGATAAAGTACTCCAGCACCGACAGGCCCTCGCGGAAGTTCGACTTGATGGGCCGGGCGATGATGTCACCCTTCGGGTTGGCCACCAGGCCCCGCATGGCCGCGATCTGGCGCATCTGCGTCATGTTGCCACGGGCACCCGAGTTGACCATCACGAAGATCGGGTTGGTCTGCGAGAAGTTCTCCTTCATCGCATCCGTCAGCTCCGCGGTTGCGTCGGTCCAGAGCTCGATCAGCTCCTGGCGCCGCTCGTCCTCCGTGACCGAACCACGCTCGTACAGGGTGTCGATCTTGGCGGCCCGGGCGTCGTAGGAGGCCAGGATCTCCGGCTTGCTCGGCGGGGTCTGGACGTCGGCGATGGAGACGGTGACGCCGGAACGGGATCCCCACTCGAAGCCGAGGTCCTTCAGTCCGTCGAGGGTGCGGACAGTGTCAATCAACGGGTAACGCTCGGCGAGGTCGTTGACGATCTGGCCGATTTGCTTCTTACCGACCCGCTCATTGACGAACGGGAAGTCCGCCGGCAAGGCCTCGTTGAACAGTGCCCGTCCAAGCGAGGTCTCAAGGATGACCGACCCGTCGGCGCGCACCTTGTCGGCGTACTCCGCAGGGGGCACGATGCCGGTCAGCCGCAGCTTGATGGGAGCCCCGACGTGCAGTTCACCACGATCGTGGGCCATGATCGCCTCCGCCACGGAGGAGAAGGCATGGCCGGAGCCTTCCCGCCCCTCCTGGAGCATCGTCAGCCAGTACATGCCGATGATCATCTCGTGGCTGGGGACGGTGACGGGACGTCCATCGGCCGGCTTGAGGATGTTGTTGGTCGAGAGCATCAGCACTCGTGCCTCGGCCTGGGCCTCAGCGGACAACGGCAGATGGACAGCCATCTGGTCGCCGTCGAAGTCGGCGTTGAACGCCGCACAGACGAGCGGGTGAAGCTGGATGGCCTTGCCCTCGATCAGCTGCGGCTCGAAAGCCTGGATGCCGAGACGGTGCAGCGTTGGCGCACGGTTCAGCAGCACCGGGTGCTCGGCGATGACCTCTTCGAGCACATCCCAGACGATGGGGCGCTGCCGCTCCACCATACGCTTGGCCGCCTTGATGTTCTGAGCATGGTTCAGGTCGTCGAGACGCTTCATCACAAACGGCTTGAACAGCTCCAGCGCCATCGCCTTGGGTAGGCCGCACTGGTGCAGCTTCAGCTGGGGACCAACCACGATCACGGAACGACCTGAGTAGTCGACGCGCTTGCCGAGCAGGTTCTGACGGAACCGGCCCTGCTTGCCCTTGAGCATGTCCGAGATCGACTTCAGCGGACGGTTACCCGGCCCGGTGACGGGACGTCCGCGGCGCCCGTTGTCGAACAGCGAGTCAACGGCCTCCTGCAGCATGCGCTTCTCGTTGTTCACGATGATCTCAGGGGCACCGAGGTCAAGGAGCCGCTTCAGGCGGTTGTTGCGGTTGATGACACGCCGGTAGAGGTCGTTGAGGTCCGATGTGGCGAACCGGCCACCGTCGAGTTGCACCATGGGACGCAGGTCCGGCGGGATCACCGGAACCGCGTCGAGCACCATCCCCGAGGGGTCGTTGTTACCGCTCAGGAAGGCGGCGACCACCTTCAGACGCTTCAGGGCACGGGTTTTGCGCTGCCCCTTGCCGTTGGCGATGATCTCGCGAAGCTTCTCGGCCTCGGCCTGGAGATCGAAGGTCTCCAGGCGCTTCTTGATGGCCTCCGCGCCCATGTACCCGGTGAAGTACTTGCCGTATCGCTGCTTCATGTCCCGGTAGAGGATCTCGTCGCCCTCCAGGTCCTGTACCTTCAGCGACTTGAACCGGTCCCAGACGGCCTGGGCACGGTCGATGCGGCGCTGGTACTGGTTGCGGATCTGGCCAGTCTCCTTCTGGGCACCGTCGGAGACCTTACGCTTGATGTCCGCCTTGGCGCCCTCGGCCTCAAGCTGGGCGAGGTCCTCCTCCAGCTTCGCCATCCGGCTCTCGATGTCCGCGTCCCGGTTCTTCTCCAGCTGCTTGATGAAGGTCTCGTGACGGGCCTGAAGGCTCGGAAGGTCGCGGTGACGGGCCTCCTCATCCACGTCGGTGATCATGTGCGCGGCGAAGTAGATGACCTTCTCAAGGTCCTTCGGCGCGATGTCGAGCAGGTACCCGAGGCGCGATGGCACGCCCTTGAAGTACCAGATGTGGGTGACGGGCGCCGCCAGCTCGATGTGCCCCATGCGCTCACGGCGCACGTTGGAGCGGGTCACCTCGACGCCGCAGCGCTCGCAGATAATTCCCTTGAAGCGCACGCGCTTGTACTTGCCGCAGTAGCACTCCCAGTCCCGGGTAGGACCGAAGATCTTCTCGCAGAAGAGGCCGTCGCGCTCCGGCTTTAGGGTCCGGTAGTTGATGGTCTCGGGCTTCTTGACCTCACCATGACTCCACTCGCGGATCTGGTCGGCGCTCGCCAGCCCGATGCAGAGCTTGTCGTAGACGTTCACGTCCAGCATTGGTTCTCTTTCCCCCGCCGCCCCGGCGGGTGCCTGTGCCTGAAATCTGAGGTTTTAACTGGTGCCGGCAACCGGCGTGACTGAGTCAGACTCAGACTTCGCTGACGTCAAGGAAGTGGTCGCCTCCGGGACGCCGTCCGAGATCGATGCCGAAGTCCTCGGCGTTGCGCAGGTCGTCCTCCGAGTCCCGCAGGTCGATGACGCGCCCGTCCCCGGAGAGGACCTCGACGTTCAGACACAGCGACTGCATCTCCTTGACGAGCACCTTGAAGGACTCGGGGATGCCGGGCTCGGGAATGTTCTCTCCCTTGACGATGGCCTCATAGACCTTCACCCGGCCGGGAACGTCATCGGACTTGATGGTCAGCAGTTCCTGGAGCGCCCAGGCAGCGCCGTAGGCCTCAAGAGCCCACACCTCCATTTCGCCGAAACGCTGGCCACCGAACTGCGCCTTACCGCCCAGCGGCTGCTGGGTGATCATCGAGTACGGGCCCGTAGAGCGGGCGTGGATCTTGTCGTCGACGAGGTGGTGCAGCTTCAGCATGTACATGTAGCCGACACCGGTCTTCTCCGGATAGGGCTCGCCGGAGCGCCCGTCGAACAGCTGCGTCTTGCCACCACCATCGATGAGCCGCTCCCCGTCCCTGGTGGTCAGGGAATTCTCCAGTAGGCCCGTGATCTCGTGCTCATCTGCGCCATCGAAGACTGGTGTAGCGACGCGCGAGTCAGCCTCAACACGGCCAAGGCCCACGTCACGCAGCCGGTCCGCCCAGGCCTCTTCGATGCCCGTGATGTCCCAGCCGGTCTTGGCAATCCACCCAAGGTGGTTCTCCAGCACCTGCCCGATGTTCATCCGGGACGGGACGCCGAGGGGGTTGAGGACGATATCGACCGGGGTACCGTCTGCCAGGAAGGGCATGTCCTCCACGGGCAGGATCTTCGAGATGACGCCCTTGTTGCCGTGCCGGCCGGCCAGCTTGTCGCCATCGCTGATCTTGCGCTTCTGGGCAACATGGACCCGCACCAGCTGATTGACCCCAGGCGGCAGCTCGTCGTCGTCGCGGATGTCGAAGACCCGCACACCGATGACAGTGCCCGACTCACCGTGCGGCACCTTCAGGGAGGTGTCACGGACCTCACGGGCCTTCTCACCAAAGATCGCGCGCAGCAGGCGCTCCTCGGGAGTGAGCTCCGTCTCACCCTTCGGGGTGACCTTCCCGACGAGGATGTCGCCGGCGGAAACCTCAGCGCCAATGCGGACGATACCGCGCTCGTCGAGGTCCGCCAGCATCTCGTCGGACACGTTCGGGATGTCGCGGGTGATCTCCTCCGCGCCAAGCTTGGTGTCACGGGCATCGACCTCGTGTTCCTCGATGTGAATCGAGGTGAGGACGTCGTCCTGCACAAGACGCTGCGACAGGATGATGGCGTCCTCGTAGTTGAGGCCTTCCCAGGGCATGAACGCCACCAGGAGGTTCTTGCCGAGGGCGAGTTCACCCTGATCGGTGCAGGGCCCGTCAGCAAGCGGAGTTCCGACCTCCACACGATCACCAGCAGCCACCAGCGGGCGCTGGTTGATGCAGGTTCCCGCGTTGGACCGCACGAACTTCTCCAGGCGGTACGAGGAGTAGGTGGCATCGTCGTTGGCGACCTCGATGATGTCCGCGGTGACGGAGGAGACCACGCCGGCCTTCTTCGCAAGCGTCACGTCGCCGACGTCCACGGCCGCGCGGTACTCCATGCCGGTGCCGACAAACGGGGCCTCGTTACGGATCAGCGGCACAGCCTGGCGCTGCATGTTCGCACCCATCAGAGCCCGGGAAGCGTCGTCGTGCTCGAGGAACGGGATCAGCGCGGTGGCCACCGAAACCATCTGGCGGGGGGGAGACGTCCATGTACTCGACGTCCGCGGCCGGGATGGTGTCGACGTCGCCGTGCTTGATGCGCACCAGGACGCGTTCCTCGGTCAGACGGCCCTCGGAGTCCATAGCTGCGTTGGCCTGGGCGATGGAGAAGCGGTCCTCCTCGTCGGCGGTCAGGTAGTCGATCTGGTCGGTCACCTTGCCGTCGATGACGCGTCGGTACGGGGTCTCGATGAAGCCGAAGGCGTTCACGCGCGCGAAAGACGCGAGGGACCCGATGAGACCGATGTTCGGCCCCTCGGGGGTCTCGATGGGGCACATCCGCCCGTAGTGCGAGCTGTGGACGTCACGCACCTCCATGCCCGCACGGTCACGAGAGAGGCCGCCGGGACCGAGCGCGGAGAGGCGCCGCTTGTGGGTCAGCCCCGCGAGGGGGTTGTTCTGGTCCATGAACTGCGACAGCTGCGAGGTGCCGAAGAACTCCTTCAGCGCTGCTGTCACGGGACGGATGTTGATCAGGGTCTGCGGGGTGATCGCCTCGATGTCCTGGGTGGTCATGCGGTCGCGGACGACGCGCTCCATACGCCCCAGGCCGGTGCGCAACTGGTTTTGGATCAGCTCACCGACAGTGCGGAGCCGGCGGTTGCCGAAGTGGTCGATGTCGTCGGCCTCGATGGGCAGGCCATCCAGGTCCTCCTTGTGCTCATGGAGGGCGACGACGTATTTGATGGCCGCAACGATGTCCTCCATGGTGAGAACCTGGCTGTCGAATGGCAGCTCTAGGCCAAGCTTCTTGTTGATCTTGTAGCGGCCGACCTTTGCTAGGTCATAGCGCTTCGGATTGAAGTAGTAGTTCTCCAGTAGCGCCTGGGCGGCATCACGGGCCGGAGGCTCGCCGGGACGCAGCTTGCGGTAGATGTCGAGCAGAGCCTCGTCCTGGGTGTTGACGGTGTCCTTCTCCAACGTCATGCGCATGGACTCGAACTCCCCGAACTCCTCAAGGATGCGGTCCTCGCTCCAGCCGAGGGCCTTGAGCAGGACGGTGACATTCTGCTTACGCTTGCGGTCGAGGCGCACGAAGACCATGTCGCGCTTGTCGATCTCGAACTCCAGCCATGCGCCACGCGACGGGATCACCTTGCAGGAGTAGATGTCCTTGTCGGAGCCCTTGTCGGGGGTCACCTCGAAGTAGACGCCAGGGGAACGGACGAGCTGGGAGACAACCACGCGCTCAGTACCATTGATGATGAAGGTGCCCTTGTCAGTCATCAGGGGGAAGTCACCGATGAACACGGTCTGCGACTTGATCTCGCCCGTGTCATTGTTGACGAACTCCGCCGTCACGAACAAGGGGGCAGCGTAGGTGACGTCACGGTCTTTGCACTCCTCGATGGAGTGCTTGGGCTCCTCGAAACGATGGTCGCGGAAGGAGAGCGACATCGTCTCGTTGAAATCCTCGATGGGCGAAATCTCGGAGAAGATCTCCTCCAGTCCGGAGCGCGTGTTCACGTCGGTACGGCCGGCGGCCAGACGCTCCTCCACATCGGCCCGCCAGGCCTCATTGCCGATAAGCCAGTTGTAGGAATTGATCTGTAGATCGAGCAGATTGGGGACCTCGAGTGGCTCATGGATCTTCGCGAATGAGATCCGACCACTGGGCAAGACAACATTGGTGTTCTTCAACGCAGAGCGCGAGGCGGCCAAGATTCGGTCCTTCCGGGAACGCGGCTGGTTCGTCGCACAACAAAGGACCCGCGTCAAATCACGGGCACGATTGCAGAGCAGGGCAACAAACCACTATAGGCCCTGGAGATGCCAGACGCAAGCCACGATGCAAAGTTCCAGCAGTCAACATGGTAGCGGACTTGAACCCTGACGCAACGGGAGCGCGTCCCGCCCCTACTGACGGCGCCCAACCCTCACTACACAGCTGGCCTCTGCAGACTCCTTCAGTAGCCGGTCGTCGTAGGCAACGACATTCTCCGGACACACCTGGTGTCGTGTGTGCGGAGTTCCTCAGAGGGAGGCGGTTCCGGGGCGGATGGTGCGCCAAGGTAACCAAGTGAAGCGCTACCGGGTTGAACGAAGTGAGACGCCGCACCCGGGGCCGAAAACACCGGCGAACTAATGGCACGGATACACTAGTCTTTGCAGACTCCACTACTCCAGCAGGGCTCTGTGCTAAGGCCAGCCTGACGGCGCTCGTCCCAGGAACTACGCAGCCACGTCCTTCTCCCGCATGGCTGAAGGCCGTCGCGGTGATAGACACTGCTTTGTTCTTCTTTGCTCTCCGGACCCTTTGCTCTCCTTCCCCGCTCCACCCACCGTGCACGAAACGCCGAAGCGGAACTTTACGCCGTCGCTGCGCTCCGCCTGGGGCCCTGGATGCGGCGTTTCGTGCCGACGGCGTGAGCTCCAAAGCCCCAGAGCTGCTGGCTTCCCTCACCCTGTTCCCGCTGGCCCCGGACCGCTGTCTCCACGGCAACGGAGGAAACCGTCTCAGCAGCCGGTACCGGTCTAAAACCGCAAACTGCGAGGCAAGTGGGTGCTTCATCCGGCCTAGTCGCCGCCAGGCATCCCGCTTCATGAGACTGGACCAGCAGAGGAACCTCACAAGAACAGGGAGCTCCACACTCTTGGGCAGGTGCTCCGGCTTCAAACAGCCACAAAACTCAACATCTGGCGTGGCGTACCGCCGTCTCAGAGGACACGGAACAGCCTCCTGGGAAACCGCAGACAATTTTCTGGAGTCGCTCCGTAGGAAGACACAAAGTCGGTGACCTGACGGGTGACCGGTGGCCCGGACTTCTAGCGCCGCTCCCCCTCCCCCGAGCTGGCACGAAACGCCATGCATCGCATCGACTGTGACGTCCATGTACGGCGTCAGTACAAGCGACGGCGTTTCGTGCCGAGAGTTAGCTGGCGGATGCGCAGATGCTGCGAGGGGCATCTAGGCACCCTGCTCAAAACGCGGGTACATGTACGTTGACGATGGTCCGCAACCGGGAGGGTGGCTAGGGATACAAGTCAGCGATTCCCCATGGGTAGAGCCTGAAGTTTTCCACAGCGACGGGTATGCGGCAGCAGGTCGGTAGATAATGACCGCGTCCTGCCCAGCATGAAGGCGTGAGGATCTACAAGTCGCTGGCTGGTGCCGGCGTAACATCACGCAAGGATCTGCGTCAGGCCGGTATGACACGTCGTCAGATCGATGCCGCAGTCCAGGCCGGCGACTTGGTCAAGATCGACCGATGTCGTTTGGCCAAGCGCAATGCCGATCCTGACGCCATTAAGGCAGCTCGTGCTGGGGCCTCGTTGACCTGTGTCTCTGCACTGCAGAAGCTGGGAGTGGCGGTTCCACCCGGGAAAGCCCTCCACATGAGGCAGCGTCGCTACTGTCGGCGAACTCGGGGGCTTCCGTCCGGAACACTCCTGTGCAGGATCCCTAACAACTCTGCCGGACGCCCGATCGACCCGCTGGAGACCGCTCTGGAATGCCTGATCCGGAATCATGATGACGAAGCTGTCGTCATGGCGCTCGACAGCATTCTGCACCAGCACCTGCGTACCCGAGCAGAGCTGGCATCTGTGATGCAGAGCATCAGCAGTCGAGCTCAAAGGCTGTTATCCGAAGCCGATTCAAGGTGTGAATCGCCCCTAGAAAGCGTCCTGCGACTCCGGCTTAAACGTCGTGGCGTCCATCCCCGTTCCCAGGTGAAGATCCCTGGGATCGGCCGAGTTGACTTCCTCATCGGAAGACGTTTGATCATAGAAGCTGACGGAGCCGCATTTCATAATGATCCCGATCACTTCGAAAACGACCGCAAACGAGACCAAATGGCACTTTCGCTGGGGTATGTGGTGATCAGAGTGACCTGGCGGCAGCTACAGGACGATTGGGCGAGCGTGCTTGGCCTGATCCGTGACCTAGTGCGATGCCGGACACATCTGCGAGCGCCCGAAAGAATCTCGAGAGGCAGATCCCTGCGAAAATCAGCTGCCCAGATGAACCCCAGAACAAAAGACTCACCTAGCTCTATCCGCCAATGGTTGCGCCAGGCACGCGAGTACTTATGGTCGCGAACTGGGCCGTAGAAATACTGTTAGATAGGAATCAGCCAGGTCGCAGCATGAGACGCCACCGTCGTCAACGCACGGATCCGTTCTCCTTCACCTTGCTGCTCGCATCGGCTACGCCCCCTGTCCGCGGAATCTATCAGGAACCCGGCCAGCAGGGATTGACGCTGCTGCCTCCCTTGCATCACCTGGCTCCGCTGACTCATCGTGGACACGAGTTCAATATGTCACCCTTCGAAAGTCCTAGCTGTTCCCATCTAAACGGCGTCTTTTGGTGAAATCCCTAGACAATACACGGAGCAAGTCGAATGTACCGACGATAGCAGTGAGCATTCGGAGCAGCCCCCACTCCCCCAGTTGAAAGTCCTGTGACGGAATGAACCGATGCCGCAGCAACTTGTCCTCACACGTCAGGTAGATTCTGAGTTTCAGACCATGCAATGGATTTGATGCAATGGCGATCCGTTCAGCGTCAGCCAGCAGCGGGGCGGCATACAATGCGTTCTCAAACGTACTCCGGGACGCGCGCTCTACGACAATAGTTCCTGGAAACCCCAGACGCCGCAGTTCACGCGTCAGCAAGTCAGCCTCCGGTATTCCAGAACCAGCAGGGTCGCCCCCGCATGCAAGAATCCGTGCCTGCGTGCCGCAGCGTTGAGCAGTACGATACGCGGTCCTAGCCCGCCACCGATTCACGGCATTGGGATGGTGAGGATCTGAGTTCCGGAAACCAGGTACGACCACCGTAACCGCTACTCCGTCATAGCGCCGGGTCATCAGTCGAGAAGCGACGGCTTCCAGGCACTCGGCAAAAGCCCAGGCGCCCAGCAAAGCCATCCAGAGGCTCTTTTTCATATCTTCAAAACTACCTGCCGATCTCCCCCGTCAGTACGTGACCGCTGACGCGCACCTCCATAGCATTGCTGAATCCGGACCGAACGCGTGCACGAAACGCCGTGCGTCTACCGCCATGCCTCTTCTCACTCCCGCTCCTCTGCAAGAAACGGCGTTTCGTGCGCACCAGGACGGTCGTAGATGTCGATACAGCCAATCGCAACTGCGGGCTGGTACGTCGCAAACACAGGGTCAGCGTTGAGTCACAAACGCGACTCAAGAGACTATTCTCGAGGAATTTTCGGCCCGGTAAGCACCTTGTCAGTCCAGGATTGCTTACGGTTGTGAATAGCTTCCTCAGCGACGCATCGTAAGCACAGGGTCAGGATGTTATTCATAGTCGGCTTCCACTGTGGCAACACTCGCCGTCAACGCCAAGTTGTCTGTGCCTGTGATTAATCCTCTCAGCATGCATGAACGTGGCTTCAGCGATTCGGCATAGGTTGAGTCGCTACTCGTTGATGACGAAGTCGCAGGTCACGGCGCTGCCCTCGTAGATACAGACGCACTTCAAAGACCAAGGATGTGGCCACCCGCTCAGCCGGTTTTTCACGTGCCGGTTCTAGGAGGCTTATTCATGGGGTTTGTTGACACGCGTTAGAAGACGTAAGGGACGGCTTGCTCTTTTGAGATAATTGGGTGTGAAAACAAATCATCACAAGAACAAGCCGTCCGTAGGGAATGCTAGCACAAAACTCGACACCAGTGAAGTCCTCGACTTGTGCGCAGGCATCCACACCCACACCAAAGGCCAGCTACCTGCTGGCTGGCTCACGAACCCTCGGGCTCTTCACCAGTATCCGCCTCATACTTTTAGCGTTGCGCCATAACCTCACACAAGAACTCCTCGCGGAGATCTTTGAGATTTCTCAACCCACGGTCAGTAGGATTATCAACGCCTACGTCCCACTGATCGCCGGGAATCTTCAAGCCCAGATCCCTACCGTGGAGGACCTTGACCCGACCCAGCAGTTGATCATTGATGGTACTCTCCTGCCCTGCTGGTCCTGGCGGCGGCATCCAGAGCTGTACTCAGGTAAACACCACACCACCGGAGTCACCATCCAGGTGGCCTGCACCCTGACAGGAAGGCTTGCCTGGGTCTCGCACCCCTTCCCAGACAAGCACCCTATGACCTTACAGCACTAAAAGACTCCCGACTCCTCGACATGATTAATCAGACCATCCATATTGGTGATAAAGGCTATGCCGGTGCCGGGATGATTACCCCGGTCAAGAAACCAGCCGGTCATGAATTATACGACAGTGAAAAGGAGTTCAACAAGAAAATCAACACTATCCGCTACCTCATAGAACGAAGTATCGCGCAATTGAAAACCTGGCGCATCCTTCACACCGACTACCGCCGCCCCTACGCAACCTTCACTACCACCATCAACGCCGTCCTCGGAATCATATTCACCTACACCCCATGAATAAGCCTCTAGGAGAGTTAATCACAGGCAGCCCCCGAAGGGACAGAAATCCTTAGGGCTTATTTACGGTCACGAGAAACTCGTGCCGACAAGGAGTTTTATCATTCTGCGGGCTGACTGTGAGTAACCCTCCTTGTCAGACCAAGTTATTCAAGCCGTGATTAAGCCTCCAGGTCCGCCGGATTCATCGTCTACACCGCCGGAAACGGTAAGTTGTAGTGGATCACGGACATGAAACGCCGGCCTGTGCCTATCAGACGACGTCGTATGCCTTGGAATCAACCGGACAGGGCGTTTCGTGCGCATCCGGGGCGTGGAAATCACTCACCAAATACTGTTGGGGCGAACGGATCCAAAGGCTGCTGGAGCCGGCTCTATACCGCAAGACAGACGAAGCATCCAGCACCAAGAGGCTTATTTACAGCCGCAATCGACCTACTCTGGCAAGGAGTTTTACTGTTTATCAGCCGCCCTATGAGTAAGCTTCCAAACAACAAAGAGGATTATTCGAGGGAAGCCTGGGAGCAGCAAAATCCCTTACCAACGCTGCGTTAACAAGGATTCTGCTGGACTAAAAGCCGCTCGTGAAATTCGTGCCGGAAGTCCTTCAGTGGGCGGTTCCAGGACAGACGCTGGACCGAGACAGCCAAGCTGGACGCAGGCAACACAGCGAGGTGGACCTCAGCATGCCGCATCTGGAGCCAGAAACTGGCGCACGGCACGCGACACCAGGTAAAAGCAAGCTGGCCCGCCCTTTGGGACGGACCAGCTGCGACTTCCGGGTGACCGGCAGGAATCACTTGATCTCGACAGAGCCGCCGGCGGCCTCGAGTGCTTCCTTGGCCTTCTCGGCGACGTCCTTCTCAACCTGCTCGAGAACAGGCTTCGGAGCGGACTCCACCAGATCCTTGGCGTCCTTCAGGCCGAGGCTGGTGAGGGTGCGCACCTCCTTGATGACAGCGATCTTCTTGTCGCCACCCGAGGTGAGGATGACGTCGACCTTGCCGGAGTCAGCCTCCTCAGCCGCGCCGGCGTCACCACCACCGGCAGCCGGGGCACCGGGAACCACGGCGGCAACCGGAGCAGCAGCGGTGACGTCGAAGGTCTCCTCGAACAGCTTCACGAACTCGGACAGTTCGATGAGGGTCATCTCCTTGAAGGCATCAAGGAGCTCTTCCTTGGTGAGCTTCGCCATAATGGGCGTTCCTTTCGGTTAAGCATCGCAAGCAGTCAAGCTGCGACGGATTTCTTTTCCGCAGCGGCTGCTGCTCAGGCCTCTTCGGCCGGGGTGACGTCGCCAGCGGCGGCGTCCTCGTTCGTGGCCTCGGCGGCCGGCACGGAGCCGACTCCACCGATCAGGTCCGGGTTCGCCTCGGCGGCACTCTGCAGAGCACCGAACAGGCGCGCACTCTTGGACAGCGGAGCTGCCAGGGTGCCAGCGGCCTTCGCAAGGCTGCCCTTCATGGCGCCAGCCATCTTGGACAGCAGGACCTCGCGGGATTCGAGGTCAGCAAGCTTCAGGACCGCCTTGGCGTCGAGGAACTTGCCCTCAAGAACACCACCCTTGATAGCCAGGAACGGATGTGCCTTTGCGAAGTCGCGCAGCCCTTTGGTCACCTTGGCGATATCGCCCGTGATGAAGGTGAAGGCGGTCGGCCCCGTGAGCGTCGAATCGATGCCCTCGATACCCGCTTCCCTGGCCGCGAGCAGGGCCAGGGTGTTCTTCGCAACGGCGTAGGTGGCCTCTCCACCGAAGGACCGACGCAGCTCCTGCAGGTCCTTGACGGTGAGACCGCGGTACTCGGTCAGCACCACGGCAGCGGAGTCGGTGAACTTGTGCCCCAGCTCCGCAACCTTGGCAGCCTTGTCCGGCCTCGCCATTGGGTCTCCTTCCATAACTGTTGTCGCCTTCGACCCCAGCACATGAAAGAAGCCCCGACGCCGGTGGCGCGGGACCAGAACGGGCACACCCGGTTGGCTTGCGATCACCTGCGCGGGCTCCCCCGCTTGAGGGAATTGAGACTTCGGTCACCTGCGGTCTTCGGCTCGTGAGAGTCTACGCGACGACGTCGCCGTCCACAAATCCGCCGTTGGTCACTCGGCCTGGGTGGGTATTGGCACGGACGTCGACATGAGCTATCTTTGAGACACTGTGTTGCAGGAGATTAATCATGCCTAAGAAGCAGAATATGAGCAACGCACCCGTATCGGAATTCGGGAGGCGGTCAATGCTGCTCGTCGGCATCCTCCGGATGGGTTCCGCGACGTTCCTCGGGGTGGTACTCGTGATACTCGGACACACCTGGGGTGGGATGCTCGAACAGACTCCCCCAGATGGCGCAAACTGGTTGTGGCTGGTTCTCGCCGCCTTGATCGCCGGGGCCAGCGCCTTCGCCGAAATACTGCTCGGCGGGTATTCAGCCCGCCAGGAAGAACGCCACCTCAGAGCCCGGCTGCTCGACGCGTATTTCCGCACGATCGTCCGCCCCATGACTCCTGGTGCCGTCGCAGCACCAACTGCCCACGCAACATCCAATGCCCAGCGGGGGCATGGGCACTCCCACGCTACCTCAGAGAAGACCTCGTCTGGTCAGCTGGTGACCCTGATGACCGACAACGTGGAGCGCATGTCCGAGTACCGGCAGGTCTATCTGGGCGCGACCATCGCTGCGATAGGCGTCCCTTTTCTCACACTCGGCTATGTTGCCCTCCTAGATCCGTTACTGGGACTAGGAATCATGGCGGCCTGCCCTCTGGTGCCGTTGGCCGTCTGGGCTTTCATGCGCCTGTTCCGCAAGGTCTCGGCAAATTCCAGAAGAGAGCGGGCTCGCCTGTCGGTGCAGTATTTGGACGCGCTGCGCAATCTCATTCCGATCCGGCTGCTGGGGGCGGGCAAGCGGATCGAAGACCGGCTGAGGGCTCAGGGTGAAGCCAATCGCCGGGCCATCATGCGTCTGCTGGCGGGCAACCAGGTGGTAATCATTGTCCTCGACGGCGCCTTCTCGCTGCTGCTGATCTGTTGGGCTGTGTACCTCATCGGCTCCCGGCTGGCGGCCGGGGCAATCACGCCGGGGGAGGCAATGTCTGTCGCCCTGCTACTCACCCTGATGCTAGAGCCTATGTTGCAGGTAGCGGGCTTTTTCTACATTGGTATGAGCGGCAAGGCGTCGCAACGTGCCATCGCACGGCAGCTGTCGCGTATCCCAGCGGACCGCCCCGCCACAGCCGTGGCGAAACCCACCGAAGCAGCAATCAGCATTCAGGGAATCCACCACGACCACGGCCGGGGACCTGTCCTCAAAGGCCTCGATCTGGACGTACCACGTGGAGCAAAGGTCGCGATCATGGGGTCCTCAGGGGCTGGAAAATCGACGCTGCTGTCTCTGCTGCGCGGGACCCTGCCCATCCAGCAAGGAGCGATCGTGCTCGACGGCCAGGACCTCGGCGCAATCACACCCGAGCAGGCCTGTCAGCTCTCGGCATCCGTCGCCCAGGCCACATGGCTGTTCTCAGGCACCGTCGCCGACAACCTCCGCATGGCGAAGCCCGAGGCTAGCGAGGAGGAGCTGTGGACGGCGCTACGCCGCGCCCACGTGGCAGAAGAGGTGAGGCGGATGCCTCGCGGACTGGATTCCGACGTCGGCGAGCGGGGCCAGCTGATCTCGGGCGGGCAGGCACAGCGCCTGTCCCTGGCGCGGGCATTCCTCTCAGACCGCCGAATCCTCCTGCTCGACGAGCCGATCAGCCAGGTCGACGCAGTCTCGGAGGCTGCCATCATCGACGCCTTGAAGGAGATCGGCCCTAACTGGACGGTGCTGGTGGTCACTCATCGCCATTCGCTCCTGGCTGTCGCCGATTCAGCCCACCAGCTGCGCGACGGCGTTCTCCTTCCACTCGAGACGGCGGGCACCCGATGAAAACCCCCAGCACCCCTGACCTGATCCGCTGGCTGACCGGCATCACCCGCCCGGTTCATACCCCTCTTCTGATCTCTGCCATACTGCGCTGCATCAACCTCGGTCTTGAGCTTGTGCTGTTCGGTCTCACCGGTGCGATAGTCGCGTCCTCCGCGTCCGGACATCCTCTCAATGGCCTGATGCTCTGGATCATCGTGGCCGCCGTGGGAAAGGCGCTGGCCTACTATGCGGAGCAGTTCACCGGCCACTACGTCGCGTTCAAAGCGCTGGAGCTGCTGCGCGGCCATGCCTTCTCCGCTCTTTGGCCGAAGGCTCCGGCGGTGGTGTTGCGCAACCGATCTGGTGATCTGCTACCGGCGCTCACCCGTGACGTTGACCGCATCGAGGTGTTCTACGCCCACACTTTCGCGCCCATGGTCTCAGCCTTCATAGTGCCGGCCGTGGCTCTGACCGCAGTGGGTGCGGTGGCCGGCTGGGGGCTGGTCATGATCCCAGCAATATGTGTCGCGATCGCGCTGCTGGCGATCCCGTTCCTGGGAATCCGGAGTTCACTGCGTTCGACCGCCGAAGGCCTGCGGCTACGCAGACAGCTGGCCGCCCACGTCACCGACTCTGTCTACGGCGTCGACGAGGTGATCTCCTACGGTCGGCAGCAGCAGCGCGCCGCCGAACTCGATGTCCTGGGCAAGGAGGTCCGCGACGCTGCCCGGCCTCCTCTGGTCTTCAAGGGCCTGCGGCGCGGTGTCAATCTCATCCTGATGCTGGTGTCAGTAGCCTCGATCATCCTGATTGGTTCAATGGGCCGGATCGATCCGGTGGTGGTGGCAACCCTGGCCACTGCGTCGCTGAGGCTGTTCGAAGGACCGCGAGGTGTGGAGGATGCCGTCGGCTACCTGGACCATTCGCTGAGCGCCGCGCGGCGCCTATGGGAGCTGTGTCATGCCCCCGAGGCGGTTGCGGACGGCCAGCAGCAGCTGCTGCTGGCTTCGTCCCCGAGCGTCGAGTGGCGCGACGTCGACTACAGCTACCCCGCCGCTCTGCCTGGCAACCAGACTCTATCGAGGGTGTCGGTGACCGCGGCTGCCGGGAAGCGAACCGTGTTCGTGGGACCCAGTGGGTCGGGGAAGTCGACAGCCGCCCATCTGCTGCTGCGCTATGACGAGCTGGGAGGCGGGGACATCCTGGTCGATGGGAGATCGGTAAGGGAATACACCCTCGACTCGCTACGCCGTGCGGTCGTATTGGTGCCACAGCACGGACAGGTGCTGGACACAACTATCAGGGAGAATCTACAGCTGGGATCCCCTGAAGCAACCGATGATGAGCTGTGGCGGGCTCTAGCCATCGCTGAGCTGGCCGACGAGGTGCGCGCCATGCCGCAAGGCTTGATGACAAGGACCGGGAGAGACGGGCGAGAGCTCTCAGGCGGACAGCTGCAGCGTCTCTGCCTGGCCCGTGCGCTGCTGATGAACCCGAAGGTGCTAGTGCTAGACGAGTTCACGGCCAATCTGAACACCGGTCTCGAGTCACGCATCCGGGCCAACCTCGACGAGGCGTTCCCGGGGCTGACCATCATCGAGATCACACACCGCCTTGAGCACCTGGGGTCGGCACATCAGGTATTCGAGTTCGGCCAGGGTCAGGTGGTCGCACGCACCTGAGGTCAGGCAGCTCCGGCGCCGGACAATTAGTCGATGCCACACCGTCCGACATCAAGCACAGCCAACTGTCCGTCCTCACCCACCCCGCCTTGCGGGCACGAAACGCCGCAGGACGTTCGCGTCGCGTTGTCCGCCTGCCTTCTCCACTGCAGCGCACGGCGATTCGTGCACTGTTCCTGCCCCGCATGGAGAAGCACGGAAGTCCTGACCCATATGGAACGGAAGCCCTGTCCGATAGGGGCACGCACGAAACCACGATGCACTTGCCTACCACAAGATGTTCACCGCACAGGTGCTTACCGTGCTTACCGCGAGGTCCACCACGTCCCCTCGGGCACGAAACGCCGCGAGGCGCCAGAAGCACGTCGCCACAGAACCGCCTCACTGCATCGGACGGCGATTCGTGCACAAGGAGAGAGACAGATAGAAAGACAGAAGGAGAGAGACAGATAGATGGTCCCTACGCAACTAAAACGGCCCACTCACAGACCCGGTGACTCACTGCCCAGGGAATGCAACGCGCGTCAGGGCCGTGAGGCCTCTGACGTGCCGTTGATATCCACGAGGACACGTTGCGAAGTCACCCCCCGGCGGGGACTGGGGATTCCATGAGGCGCAGAACCGGGGCGGGCCCCAGCTGGTGCCCGCCCCGGTTGAGTTCACTTTATTCCGCCGGCTTGCTGACGGTGCCGTCGATCAGGACACTCGGCGACATGGTGGCGGAGATCGCCACCTTCTTCACGTAGCGGCCCTTCGAAGCGGCTGGTTTCAGGCGCAGGATCTCGTCCAGCACCGCAAAATAGTTCTGCGTCAGCTGCTCCTCGGTGAATGAGGCCTTGCCGACGATGAACTGTAGGTTCGCATGACGGTCGACGCGGAACTCGATCTTGCCGCCCTTGATATCCGAGACGGCCTTGGCGACATCCATGGTGACGGTGCCGGTCTTCGGGTTTGGCATCAGACCACGCGGGCCGAGGACACGACCCAGACGGCCGACCTTGCCCATCATGTCCGGGGTGGCGACGACCGCGTCGAAGTCCAGGTAGCCGCCTGCCACCTTCTCGACCAGGTCGTCCACACCGACCTCGTCGGCACCCGCTGCAATCGCGGCCTCTGCCTTCTCACCGGAGGCGAAGACGAGGACCCGAGCCGTCTTGCCAGTGCCGTTGGGAAGGTTCACCGTGCCGCGCACCATCTGATCCGCCTTACGCGGGTCGACGCCGAGACGCACCACGACCTCGATGGTCTCGTCGAACTTGGCCGAAGCCATTTCCTTGACCAGCTTCACCGCCGCCTCGGGCGTGTGCAGCTGGGAGCCGTCGCGCTTGTCCGCGGCGGCCCTGTAAGCCTTACTGTGCTTCATGCTGGTTCCATTCTTCTCGTCAGCCTCGCAGGCTGATCCACCAGTTCTGGTATGGGAGTGGTTTCCCTGCCAGGGGGAACGTCACTCGACAGTGACGCCCATGGAGCGTGCGGTGCCCTCGACGATCTTGCAGGCCGCGTCGACGTCGTTGGCGTTGAGGTCAGGCAGCTTCATCGTGGCGATCTCGCGTACCTGGTCCTTGGTGAGGTTACCCACCTTGTTCTTCAGAGGGTTGTCCGAACCCGACTGGATGCCGGCTGCCTTCTTGATCAGCTCAGCGGCCGGCGGGGTCTTCGTGATGAACGTGAACGTGCGATCCTCGTAGATGGTGATCTCCACGGGGATGACGTTGCCGCGCTGGGACTCCGTCGCGGCGTTGTACGCCTTGACGAACTCCATGATGTTGACGCCATGCGGACCGAGGGCGGTACCGACCGGCGGCGCAGGGGTGGCGGAGCCAGCCTGCAGGGCAACCTTGACGAGGGCTGCGACCTTCTTCTTGGGAGGCATGTTGGGTCCTTATGAGTTTGGGTTTGAAACAGTCACATCACAGGACAGGCCAGGGATGTAACGCAACGCGCCATTCTAGGGTCTCGGACGGGCGGGAACCTAACCGACCTTCTCGACCTGCTTGAACTCCAGGTCGACGGGGGTCTCGCGGCCCAGGATCTCCACGAGAGCCCGGAGCCGCTGCTGGTTGGCGCTGATCTCGGTGATCGTCGCGTGCACCCCAGTGAAGGGGCCGTCGGTCACCATCACGGAGTCGCCGACTGCGAAATCGACGACCTCGACCTTCTTCTTCGCGCGCGACACGGAGGTTGACGCCTCGGCGGCGACCTTCGCGACGACGGAAGGAGTCAGCATGCTGACCACCTCGTCCAGGCTCAGCGGGACGGGGGTCTGGCCGTGACCGACGAAACCGGTCACGGAGGGGGTGTGGCGCACTGTCGCCCACGAGTCGTCGGTCAGCTCCATGCGCACCAGCACGTAGCCGGGCAGCACGCAGCGGGTGACGGTCTTGCGGGTGTTGTTACGCACCTCGACGACCTCCTCGGTGGGGACGATCGTCTCGAAGATGTAGTCCTCCATGTTCAGGGAGGTGGCGCGGGAGTCGAGGTTCTGCTTGACCCGGTTCTCCATGCCGGAATAGGTGTGGATGACGTACCACTCCCCGAACTTGGCCTCCAGCTCCTCACGAAGCTTCGCAACCGCCTCGGCCGTGGCGTCGTCGGTGTCCTGCTGCGGCTCGGGCTCGTTGTCCTCCGGCTCGTCGGCGAGAGTGATCTCCTCTTCCCTGGGCTCACTCTCTTCGCCTAGCGGGCCAAGGTCGATCTCGACCTCGTCGCTGGTGGAGGGCAGCTCCCCCAAGTCGATCTCGAAGTCGTCGGTGTTCTCACTCACTGGGGGGTTCCTCCAAACAGGCTGAGCAGGGCCCAAGCGAAGCCAGCATCCAGCAGCCCGACATAGGCGATCATGAACAGCACAAAGAGCAGCACGGCCGAGAACAGCATGGTGAGCTCACCCCAGGTGGGCCACACCACTTTCTTCAGCTCGGCTGCGGACTGGCGCACAAACTGCGCCGGGTTCTTGGCCCGATAGGGATCATGCTCCTCATGAGCAGAGTCAGAGCGTTTCCGGGTGGCCGAGGTCTTTTTGACAGGGGCCTTCGCGGTCTTACGGGCAACCACTTTGGGACGCTTCCTGTCCTTGCCGGAGGCGTCCTTCTTCGATGAACTCTCCGCATCCTCATCGTGGCTCTCGTCCTCGTCGCGGTCGGCGTCCTCTGCGCCGTCCTCGGAGGTTTCCTCACCGACCTGGTCCTCCACACCGGCGATCACCTCGTCGTCGGCGACGGGGTCAGCATCGGAGCGGTCGTCCCCGTCCTGCCGAGTCTTGTCGTCGCTCACGCGCGGTCCCTTTCGGTCAACAAACGAAATGCCTGCCCACCCACTGGGTGGCAGGCGCTGGAAGCATGTGCTTCGCAGGGCAGGAGGGACTCGAACCCCCAACCTGCGGTTTTGGAGACCGCTGCTCTGCCAGTTGAGCTACTACCCTTCGACGCGGCCATGCCCGCCCGGAGACGGATTCGACCTCGCCAGTGACATACCCTACCGCATACCTGGCAAGGGCCGAAATTGTTGTTCAGATGCCAACCCCCACCAGATTGACCTCGGGAACCAAGGTGATGCCGAATCGCTCGCGCACGCCATCCCGGATCTCACGCGCCAGCGAGACGACGTCCCCCGTGGTGGCCTGGCCACGGTTGGTGAGTGCCAGCACATGCCTGGTGGAGAGCGTCGCGGGCCCGGACCCGTAACCGGCCGGGAACCCGGCGTGCTGGATCAGCCATGCGGCGCTGGTCTTGATGCCCTCCCCAGCGGGGAAACGCGGGGCCTCCGCAGGCAGGGCCGCGGCCTGCTCAGGGGTGAGGACCGGGTTGGTGAAGAAGGAGCCAGCCGACCAGGTGTCGTGGTCGCTCTCGTCCAGCACCATTCCCTTCCCGCGCCGGATCGCAAGCACCTTCTCTCGCACCTGAGCGGCTGGAGCACGCTGCCCGGCCTCGACGCCCAGGGCCCGGGCCAGCTCGGGATAGCGGATGGGCTGGCCCAGGTCGCCGAGCGGCAGCTGGAAGTCGACACGCAGCACCACGTACCTTCCCGCCTCGCGCTTGAACCGTGACGTGCGGTAGCTGAAGTCACACTCGGCGGCCGCGAAGGTGCGGATGGCCCCCTCTGCCCGGTCCCAGGTGCGGACCCGCTGGATGAGGGTCGCCACCTCGGCCCCGTAGGCACCGACGTTCTGGATCGGGACGGCCCCCACGGACCCGGGTATCCCGGAGAGGGTTTCCATCCCGGACCACTGGGCGGCCACGGCCCGGGCGACGAGATCGTCCCAGGTCTCCCCCGCGGCGACCTCCAGTTGGGCCCCGGAGCAGTCCGCGGCCTCGGCGCGGACCCCCCGGGTGGCGACCTTGACCACGGTGCCGTCGAAGCCCTCGTCGGCGATCAGGACGTTGGAGCCGCCGCCGAGGACCAGGACCGGTTCGCCCCGGGAGTCGCAGTCGGCGACGGTGTCGATGAGCTGCTTTTCGATCGTCGCCTCGACGAAGCGCCGCGCTGGCCCGCCGAGCCGGAAGGTGGTGTGGTTCGCGAGTGCCTCAGTCAATGCGCACCTCCGCCTTCGCGGCCCCCAGCACCGCGTCGCCGCTGCAGGTCGCGGTCAGGTTGACGGTGGCCACCCCGTCGGCGACGGCGGCGACGGTCCCGGTGAACCGCACCAGCGTGCCCTCGTCGGTGTCGGGAACCACCACGGGGCGGGTGAACCTCACGCAGTAGCGCCCGATGCGGGCCGGGTCGCCGATCCAGCGGGTGATCAGGCCGAGCCCGGCGCCCATCGTCCACATGCCGTGGGCCAGCACCCCGGGCAGGCCGATGGCGCAGGCGTGGCGGTCGGAGAAGTGGATCTCGTTGAAATCCGTGGAGGCGCCGGCGTAGCGCACCACCACCGACCTGGTGACCCGGATCTCCAGGGCCGGGAGTTCCTGTCCCACCTGGATCTCGCGTTCAGTCATGGGGGACCTCCTCGCGGGTGTGCATCAGGGTGGAGCGGGCATCGCAGACCGGCTCACCGCCGACGGTCAGGGCGACGAGGATCGTCACGATGTCCAGGCTGCCGCGGTTGCGGACCCGTTCGATGGTGAGCCGGGCCACCACATCGTCGCCCTCGCGCAGGGGACGGTGGAAGTCGAATCTCTGGTCAGCGTGGACCGTGCGATGCAGCGCCAGTCCCAGCTCTTCATCGCCGAAGATCGCCGCCCAGGCCTGGGCGGCGATGACTGCGGCAAAGGTTGGTGGGGCTATGGGGTGGTCGCTGAAGTAGGCGTGGTTGTCGTCCTGGAGGGCGCGCGCGAACTCTGCGATCTTGGCGCGGCTGACGCGGTAGGCGGGCGCCGGAGGATAGGTCCGGCCTGCGTGCTCAGCGGAAATCGGCATGGGGGAAGGCTACCGGGAAAGCGCCAGGGGCCGCTCCCTGACGGGAGGCGGCCCCTGGTCGAGAAAGAGCGGCTCAGCGGGTCTCGCGGTGCGCACGATGGGTGCGGCAGCGCGGACAGAACTTGTTCAGCTCGATCCGGTCGGGATCATTGCGCCGGTTCTTCTTGGTGATGTAGTTGCGCTCCTTGCACTCAGTGCAGGCAAGCGTGATCTTCGGACGAACGTCCTGCCCCTTCTTGGCCATGATCAGTTTCCCTCATGTGTAGTGGCGCGGATGCGCGCTGACTTCCGGTTTCTGGTGACGAGGGCGGGACTTGAACCCGCGACACAGCGATTATGAGCCGCTTGCTCTACCGACTGAGCTACCCCGTCGAAGTTCCAGCCCAGGATAGCCGGGCAAGAACAGAGCCCCCATGCGGAATCGAACCGCAGACCTTCTCCTTACCATGGAGACGCTCTGCCTACTGAGCTATAGGGGCCAGCCGTCGGCAAACTCTACACGGCCCTTCGCGAGAAGCACAAGTCGACGGCCGAGGCCCAACCCTCAGGACGGCGTCCCCTGTCCGGCACCGGTTCGCCCGGCCCACGAACCGCTCAGCAGCAGGACCGCCAGGAGGCCGAAAAGCACCGCCGCGGGCCAGCCGATCAGACCCACCAGGACCGGGTCCAGGCCGTCGCCGGACGCCACCAGTATCGCGGGCAGGGAGGCGAAGGCGTTGAACGCACCGTGGGTGATGGCGGCCGGCAGGACGCTGCCGGAGCGAACCCGAAGCCAGGACAGCAGCGTGCCGAGGCCTGCACACAGGCAGGTGAACAGGGCGATGCCAGCCGCCGCGGGGAGCCTGCCGCCGTACTCGTAGCCCATGACGATCAGGGGCGCGTGCCACAGACCCCAGATCACGCCGGTGAGCACGATTCCCCGCCTTCGCCCCAGGGGTTCGAGGGCCGACTGGAGCCAGCCACGCCACCCGGTCTCCTCCCCCAGCGCGACCAGGCCGTTGACCGTGTAAGCGGCGAACACGCTCGCCGCCACCATGAGGACCCAGATCACCGCAACGGGCGGCGGCGGCCCTCCCGGGGCGATGCCGCGCAGATTGTTCGTGAACGAGGTCAGGGCCCAGTCCGGACTGAACCACCCGGCGCCGATGACCAGCGTCAGCAGCAGGGCGAGCGCGGCCACCACGACGCCGATCCCGATCGTCGCGAAACCGAGGATCCGAAGCCAACCGAGACGCCCCCCGGAACCGGGCGATCGCCGGGCGAGCCCGCTCGCCCGCAACCAGGACTCGCGGGTGACGAACCGGCAGACCACCCAGGCGGCCAGGGCGGGGGTGAACATCCGGAGCGTCAGTATCACCTTGGCCTGTGGTGTTCCCAGCCCGCCAGTCGCGGCCACGACGCAGTCCAGGAGCAGGGCCGCCCCGAAACTCACCAGCAGGAACACGCCGACCGCCCGCACGTGAACGCCCCGCCGCCCAGTGGCGGTCATTGCCGTTCCTCTCCCGCGAGCGCCTGCCCCGAGGGCAGGAACCACAGGCCAACCATGTCGCCGTCGCGGTTGTAGCTGACGCGGGCCACGAGGTCGGCGGCCTCCATGTGGAGGGGTTCCTCCACCACGACGACCCCGCCCGACAGGGCCAGGGGGGTCGGGGTGCCGCGCCGTTCGAGCTCCCCGCCCAGCGCGATCACCTGCGCCCAGGCGTCGGCCAGCCGTTCGGCGTCGAGCTGCCATCCGACGCGCGGGCCGGCCAATTCTTCTGCTTTCTGCCATTCGTGTTTCTCGATGGCGTCGAGGAATGCCTCCGCCTTCTCGACGGCGGTGCGGAATTCGGAATCTGTGGGTTTCTTCATGGGTTTTCCTGTTCTCGGGTCGGTCGGGTTTCCGAAACGCTGGAAGGCCGCCTGGCGGCTGGTTCCCAGGGCATCGCCGATGGCCTGCCAGGTGACCCCCCTCCCGCGGGCCGCGGTGACGAGCCGGGCCAGGATCTCGTCGGTCAGCGACTGGAGCGAGCGCACGGCGGCCAGGGAATGGGTCATGTCGCCCCCGGGGGCGTCCGGATCGTCGGTGGCGGCGAGCTCCGCCGCCACCAGGGAGCTGATCTTCCGAAGACGTTTCACTAGCTCTTCGGCGGTCACATCGTCGGTCGACATACGTAAAGGCTAGGTTTACATCACCGCTTCTGTCAAGACTGGCTTTACAAGATTTGCAGGCGGTTGAACGGACCGCCGGGCCCTCCGGATCACGGACCCCGGTTCACGACCGGCGCATCGGGCCGCGCGATCCGCTGGCCTTCTCGCCATCCGCCAGCCCAACCGTCGAACGCCAGCGCTACAGCGCAAGCAGACGACGAGTGGGCAAGCGAAACCGCCCGGTCCCGGCCCTTCGGATCCTCGCCGGCGGTTCGTCGAGGAAAGCGGCAATCGATGTCCGCGCGGGTAGATTGACCCTCATGACCTCCGTACAGCTCGTCAACGAGATCCGCGGCGCGCTCGCCGCCGCCGGTGATCCCGGGAAGGCCGCCCGGGAGCAGGCCTACATGAAGTCGACGCTGCCCTTCCACGGGGTGCGGCTGCCCGAGGTGCGGCGCATCACCAAGAGGCTGCTGAAGGAACACCCCCTGACCGGCCGCGACCAGTGGGAGCGGGCCATCCGGGAACTGTGGGACGAGGTCACGCACCGGGAACACTGGTACGCGGCGCTGGAGATCGCGGGCCACCGCGACGCCCGCGACTGGCAGGACCTCGGCGCCCTGGAGCTGTACCGGCACCTCGCCACGACCGGGGCGTGGTGGGATGTCGTCGACGGGATCGCCTCTCCCCTGGCGGAGAACGTGGTCGCGACCGCCCCCGGAGCGCGGGCCGTGGTGTGGAACTGGGCCACGGGAGACGACCTGTGGTTGCGCCGCATCGCCATCATCTGCCAGCTGCAGCGCAAGACCTCCACCGACCTGGAGCTGCTCAGCCACGCCATCGACTCCAACCTGGAGGGGTCGCGGCACGGCTCCGAGTTCTTCATCCGCAAGGCCATCGGCTGGGCGCTGCGGCAGCACGCCCGCGTTGACCCGGACTGGGTGAAGGCCTTCGTGGAGACGCGCGGATCGCGGCTTAGCGGGCTGAGCCGCCGGGAGGCCCTCAAACACCTGTGACCCCACCTCCCCGGGTGGGATGACGACGGATTAGGCCGGTTCGTCGCAACCCGTGTGCAGAACCCCGGCCCAATTCCCATGGATTTTCCCCGGCTGTGCCGACTAGCGTCGGGAAAACCAGCCGATCCGCGCAAGGCAGCGCGAGGAAGAAGGAACCATGGCAGTCATCACCGTGCTTGGCTCGGGAATCATGGCCACCGCCCTGGCCACCCCCCTGACCGACAACGGCCACGAGGTGCGTCTAGTCGGCACCCACCTCGACCGGGAGATCATCACATCCATCCAGGAAACGGGCATCCACCCGAACCTGGGCCTGAAGGTGCCCGAGGGGGTGACCGCCCACCAGCTGGAGGACGCGCCGCGGGCCTTCGAGGGGGTCGAGTTCGTGATGAGCGGGGTCAACTCGTTCGGGGTTGACTGGGCCGGCGACCAGTTCGCCTCCCTGCTGCGTCCCGGGATGCACGTGATAGCCCTCGCCAAGGGCATGCAGGCCGACGATGACGGGAACCTCACCATCCTGCCGCGTGTGCTCGCCGCCGAGCTTCCCGAGGAACTGCGCTCCCAGGTGAGCTTCTCCGCCATCGCCGGCCCCTCCATCGCCGGCGAGGTGGCGGTACACCGCCACACCAGCGTCGTGTTCACCGGTGAGGACCCCGCTGTCCTGGAGCGCTGGCGGGAGCTGTTCGCCACCGACTACTACCACGTGTGGACCAACACGGACTTCGTGGGTGTCGAGGTCTGTGCCGCAACTAAGAACTGCTATGCCTTCGGCGCCGGATTCATGCAGGGCCTGCTCGACGCCCTGGGTGAGGCCGCCGGGGACCGTTACGTCAACTACAACTACGGGGCGGCCCTGTTCGGCCAGGCCTCCGTCGAGATGGTTCAGTTCATGGAGCTGCTCGGCGGGCAGCCCACCACCCCTATCGGCCTGCCTGGGATCGGCGACTGCTTCGTCACCTCCATGGGTGGCCGCAACGTGCGCTGCGGCCGGCTGGTGGGGTCAGGGATGACCTTCAGCCAGGCCCGCGCCCAGATGCCCGGTGTGACCCTTGAGGGAGCTGCCGCCATCGTCGTGATCGGCAAGGCCATGGTGCGGCTCACCGAGCGTGGCATCGTGCCGCCGGAGCGGTTCCCGCTGCTGCGTCACCTCTACGAGGTCGTGGGCCTGGATCAGCCTGTAGCCGTCCCATGGGACACCTTCTTCGGCAGCAACGGCTCCGGCCAGGCCTGACGTCCGCCAATCCCCGACGAGTACCCGAGCAAAGGAGCCGAGGTGAGCAGGGCAGCCCAGATCCTGAACGCGCTGGAGTCCACGCGCGCCACCTCGGCGGACGAGTTTGCCGCTCTGCTCGGGGTGAGCCGACGCACCGTCGCCGGGGAGGTGTCGATGCTGCAGGAGCTGCTAGGCCCGGTGGCCTCCATCACCCTAGTGGAGGGGCGCTATCGACTGCTGGTCGCCGATCCGCCCCGCTACCGGGCGCTCCGGTCGGGCCTGGCCTCCAGCACCTCCTTCAATGATCCCGCTGCCCGCACGTCATTCATCATCGCCCGCCTGTTCCACGCGACTCGTCCCGTCAAGACCGAGGAGTTGGCCCAGGAGATGTCAGTGGGACGCACGACGGTGGTCGCCGACCTCAACCGGGTGCGGAAGCAGGCCGGCCAGTGGGAGCTGACGGTCGAGGGACGCCCCAACGTCGGCCTGTCCCTGGCTGGTCCCGAACTCCAGCAGCGGCTGCTGATCCTGCGCCACCACTACGCCACGGCCTACGGCCATCACCACAGCGAGCAGCGGATCGAGCGGGCGGTGGCTGAGCTGGTAGCTGAAGCGGGCCTGGACCCCGTCCATATCCCAGAGCTGACCCGCTGGGCGTTCATCGCCACGGACAGGACACGCCAGTCCCGTCCCTTGGGGCAGCTGCCAGTGCGGTACCAAGGGCTTCCCGGCACCCCCGCCCACACCCTGGCCGCACGTCTCGCCCACCTCCTGACGGACGTCGGCACAGAGCTCGCTGGTTCCGAGATCACTTTCCTTGCACTGCCGATCGCGGGCATGCGCACTCCCAGCGACAGCGAACTCGCGGCCGTCCTCAGCGGACAGAGCGAGCCCATTGAGGACTTGGTCGACGCAGTCCTGGAGGCCATCCATGATGAGATGCAGATCAACCTGTCGGATGCCCCACAACTTTCCGAGTTCACACGGCATCTGGCCTACATGATCAACCGCATGCGCTACCGCATCTGGGTAGATGACTCCGGCGTGGCCAGCATCGGGGAGGAGTTTCCCGTCGCCCACCGCATGGCGGAGGTGGCGGCACGGGTGATCAGGAAGAAGGTGGGGCTGCCGGTGGACAGCTCGGAGCTGGCGTTCCTGGCAGCATATTTCCAGGTTTTCCTGGAAGCTGTGGACCGGCATCCACGGCTGCCGCTACAGATCGCCATCGTGAGCTCGGCAGGACGCGTGACCGCCGAGCTGGTCCGCCTCCAGCTGACCCGGCTGCTCCCACCCGCCACCCAGTACCGCCTGTTGCCAGCCCCGGCAGTCAGCCAGGAAGACCTGGCCGGGTTCGACCTCGTGGTCTCGACGGGCCAGGACCCACTCCCCTCGCCTGTCCCCGTCCTGCAGGTGGGACACATCCTGGACCGCCGTGCGTTGTCGCGAGAGCTGGACCGTCTCCACCTACACGTCCCAGGCTCCACGGGGATCTCAGGTGGCAGCATCCTCGCCGGCGCCCTCGACGAGCAGCATTTCTTCGCCCTGCCGCCAGGAACAAGCTACGCCGACGCCCTCGACTACATGACCGGGCATCTGGAGGCCCGCGGCCATGCGGAGGAGGGTTTCGGGGAGAGCATCCGCAAACGCGAGGCCAGTTCCACCACCCAGCTCGACTCCTGGGTCGGCTTTCCCCACGCCACCCTCACCACCGGCTCCAGTGTCCTGCTCGCGATCGGCGTCATACCCCGCCGCCCCGAGGAGGACGGGGTGAGACTGATCGTGCTGCTGGGCCTGCCACGGGACCCACGCCGCAGCGAGAACATCCTGATTCCCGTCTACGACGCGGTGCTGCGGCTGGGGACACGGCGTGACCTCCTCACCCGGATCTCACGCCTGACGACCTTCGAGCAGTTCTACTACTTCCTGGCCACCAATCCGCTCACAGAAAGCTGAGACGATGACGTTCTGGTTCTTTCTCATAGTTCTGGGGGCCGCATGGGCCCTGCAGTCCTTCCTCTCCTTCAAACAGACCCAGGCATTCACGAAGTTGTTCGTCGCCATGCGCCGCCGCGGCCGGGTCGCGATGGGACGGTTCAAAGGAGGGCTGGTGCAGGGCGCCATCGTCCTGTTTGGCATCGACGAGGACGGCGTAATCACGGAGGGACGCAGGCTCAACGGCGTCACGGTGTTGGCCCGGTTCCGGAGCTTCGAGGAGTTCACGGGCCAGCATCTCGCCGACATCGACCCCTCCGCTGCCGCCCGTCACGGCCGGCAGGTCCGCAACGCCGTGGCAAACGCCCAGGAGAACTACCGCATCATCACCTCAGGTGGCGATGCCCCCGAGCCTCCGAGTGCGCTGGCCCGCACCGTCGGCAGGGTCAAGGGCGTATGGCGGCGTAAGAAGAGCGCCACCGCCGCCCCGTAACCAGTCTTTTATTTCCCTATATCCCCCGTTCCCGGGCGGCGACGCCCGGGCTCCACCGATGGCCTGACGAGTTGTCATGCCCGAAAACACCCTGAAAGGAGCTGAAATGCCCGACATTCTGAATTGGATGGTGGGTGCAGCTGAATGGTTCGTCGGACTGTTCCGCAAAGGAGCGGAGACGTTCCTGTCCTGGATGACCGGGATTGTGCCGCTGGTGCTGATGCTGCTGATCGCCATGAACTCCCTGATCGCCCTGATCGGTGAGGAGCGCATCAACCGGATCGCCGCGAAAGCCGGCCGCAACGTGATCAGCCGCTACCTGATCCTGCCCTGGATCGGCGCCTTCTTCCTGACGAACCCGGCGGCCTTTACGCTCGGCCGGTTCCTGCCGGAGGCGTACAAGCCTGGCTACTACGCCTCCGTCGCCCAAATGGTCCACACCAACAACGGCCTGTTCCCGCACAACAACCCAGGAGAGCTGTTCGTGTGGATGGGCATCGCCCAGGGAATCATCACCCTGCAGCTGCCCACCGGAGACCTGGCCATCCGCTACCTGCTCCTCGGGGCCGTCCTGAACTTCCTCGGCGGCTGGGTCACTGACTTCACCACCGCCTATGTCGCCAAACAACAGGGAGTCACCCTGTCAAAGGAGGTGCACGCTCATGTCTGAGTTCCGAACGATCACCGTCTCCAAGGGACCCAGCGGCTACGGCGGTCCCCTGACCATCACCCCAGACGAGAAACGCAACAAGATCGTCTACATCGTCGGCGGGGGCCAGAAACCCGAGGTGGTCGACAAGATCGCCGAGCTGAGCGGGGCAGAGCCAGTCAATGGCTTCAACACGCGGGTGCCCGACGACGAGCACTTCTGCGTGGTGATCGACTGTGGCGGCTCGCTGCGCTGTGGCCTCTACCCCAAGAAGGGCATTCCGACGATCAACGTCATGCCGACGGGCAAGACCGGCCCCCTGGCGCAGCACATCCACGAAGGCATCTACGTCTCCGCGGTCGGCGTCGACCAGGTGCGTCCCGCCGAAGCCGGCGAGGTGACGCAGGCCGCCGCCGAGCCGGTAAAACCCGTCCCGGAGAACGGACGCCCCATGAAACTGACCGAGCAGATGGCCACCAAGCAGAAGAAATCACTGCTGGAGAAGATCGGCCTGGGCGCCGGCAAGGTCATCTCGGTGTTCTACCAGGCGGGCCGCAATGCCGTGCAGATGATGATCAACACGATCCTCCCGTTCATGGGGTTCGTCGCGATGCTGATCGGCATCATCCAGGCCTCAGGGCTCGGAGAGTGGTTCTCCAACCTGCTGACGCCGCTGGCCGGCACCGGCTGGGGACTCATGGTGCTCGGCCTGATCTGCTCGCTCCCGTTCCTCTCCCCGCTGCTGGGCCCAGGGGCTGTGATCGCTCAGATCATCGGCACCCTGATCGGCGTGGAGATCGGCAAGGGCAACATCCCGCCGCAGCTCTCACTGCCTGCCCTGTTCGCCATCAACACGCAGAACGCCTGCGACTTCATCCCCGTCGGCATGGGGCTAGCGGAGGCCGAACCCGAGACCATCGAGGTCGGCGTCCCCGCGGTCCTGTACTCGCGGTTCCTCAACGGTGTCCCGCGGGTCGCCATCGCATGGCTCGCCAGCATCGGCCTCTACCAGCAGTCCTGACCTGAAAGGATCACCATCATGGGTTACAAGACCACCATCATCGAGATCGGGCCAGACGCCAGCGACTTCCTCGCCGAGCAGATGGCCATCACTTTCGCCGGCAACGCCCCCGAGGAGCTGCGCTCCTACTGCTTCGTGATAGAGAAAGGTGAGTTGACGAGCCCGCTCGCCGTCGGACAGCCGGTGCTGATCGGCGACCAGGAATGGCAGATCACCGCCGTCGGGGACGCAGCGGAGAAGAACCTGGGCGCGCTCGGGCACGTGACCCTAGTCTTCGACGGGGCAGCGGAACCACGCCTGCCTGGGGCACTGCATCTCCGCGGGTCGTATGAGGGGCCTGCGCTGGAGGTCGGCGCGCAGCTGGTCATCGGCCATGCCTGACACGGTCCTGCGCGAAGCCCTCGACCGGGCCACCGACACGGTGGCCGCTGCGGTCGGACGCGGGGTGCTGGGCGACGCTGGGAGGCGGCGGGCCAGGCCACCTCGGAGTCGCTGAATGCGGCAGGGGCAAGGACCCTGGAGCCGCTGGTCTTCCCCGGCCAGCCGGTGCTGTACGCCTCCCAGGACAACGCGGACCGGATCCGTGACGGGCTGGGAGAGGCTGTTCCCGTCGCCGTGGGGGCGGGGACCCTGAACGACCTGGCGAAACTGGCCGCATTCGAGCTGGGTCGTGACTACGCCTGCGTCGGGACGGCGGCGTCCATGGACGGGTACACGGGCTCGGGCGCCCCGATGAGCAAGGACGGGGTGAAGGTCACCCGGGCCTGCAAGGCACCCGCGGTGATCGTCCTCGACCTGGACGTCGTGGCGGCGGCGCCGAGGCACCTGACGGCCTCCGGGTACGGCGACCTGGCAGCGAAGATCCCCGGCGGGGCCGACTGGATCCTGGCCGACATCACCGGCGTGGAGCCCATCGACACCAGCGTGTGGCACCTGGTGCAGTCGGGGGTGGGCACGGCCCTGTCCGACCCCGGTGCACTGGCCGCGGGCAGGCCCGATGCCTTCCAGGGACTCGTGGAGGGGCTGTGCCTCTCCGGGTTGGCGATGCAGGCCTATGGCGGGACCCGGCCCGCCTCCGGGGCCGAGCACTATTTCAGCCACCTGTGGGAGCTGGCGGGGCTCGGCGCCGACCTCGACCCGCCCCTGTCGCACGGGGCGAAGGTGGCGGTCGGGTCGCTGGCGATGTGTGCCTTCTACGAGGCGCTGCTATCCCGGGACCTCTCGGGAATCGACGTCGATGCCGTGGCGGCACGCCGTACGTCGTGGCCTGAGATCGAGGCCGACATCCGCAGCCGTTTCGAGGGCGCGCTGGCCGACCATGCGGTACGTGAGACCCGGGAGAAATACCTTGCTGGCCCAAAGCTGGCGGACCGGTTGCGGCCGTTGGTCGCAAACTGGCCTGAGGTATCCGGACGTCTCCAGGCCCAACTCGTGCCAACGGCGCAGCTGGCCAGCCAGCTGCGCCGCGCTGGCGCCCCGGCATGTCCAAAGGACATCGGCGTAACCCCTGGCGACGTGCGATCCCTGTTCCCCAAGGCCATGTACTACCGTTCGCGCTACACGGCGCTGGACGTTGCCTGGGAGCTCGGCTTGTTCGATGATCTCGTCGCTGAGGTCTTCGACCGGATCTGGGTCTGAGGAACTCTCTGGGGATCGTGTGGCCCAGTGGGCAGTGGGCCGCCCGGCCGATGTGGCAACTGGCGTATTCGAGACCGGGGAACAGGCCTCGAATACGCCAGCGCCGGATATATGCCAGGGACTGCCAGCTGTCCCGGTCAGAATGTGAGTCCGAGAGCGGTCAGTGTCGGGCCGTCCGCATAACCGGACGCCCTAGTCCCCTCGCCCTTCTGGAACTTCGAGATGGCATCGATGGTGTTCGGGCCGATGTATCCATCATTAGTGACTCCCAGACGGTTCTGGAACAGCTTGGTCAAGAAGACGAGGTCGTCTCGTGTGTCGTGCCCAGCAATCCCGTCCTCTTCCATGTGCCGGAGTTTCTGGTACGCCCAGACGGCCCGCGTGGTCTGGTCTCCAAAGATGCCATCGGCATCCTCATACGTCAGATCACAAGCCACCCACGTTAGATGAGTGAAGCAGGCGAGGTTCATCTGAAGTTCGTAGGTGCTGTACTCCGCTGCATTGGCCCTGGGCGTGTTAGCCAGCGAGAGACCTGCCGCCAGGATGCCGGCGGGAGCCCAACCCAGGAGGGTGCGACGCCTGATGCCGCCCGATGATCGATTGGTTTCCGTCATGATGACCTCCTTCGTGATTGCACTCGCAAATATTCGCTCTTGCAAAGAGAATACGTCATGACTGCACCATGTCAAGTAGCACCGCCCGCGAGTCCTCGCCGACAGGAACAGGCCCCATGACTGCGGCGACCCCGCTATCCGGCACGCACGACCAGGTACCACTTGCTCCACGCCGCCGCTATGGCGGAATCCTTAGACCCACCGTCAGCGGTATCTTCTAGACTTCTGGCATGACCACGTGGCGTACCCAGACAACTGACGAACGTCCAGCGTGCCATGATGAACTTTCGCCCGGGAACGCCCGACGTAGACCTTCCAGGTCAAGCGCCATCATCCTCGTTTTGACAGGCATGGTCATGCTAGCCCTCGTCTCGCTCGTCTCCTTGAACGGCGGCTGGAATAGCATCATTGCAGAGCGTGATATCTCACTACCCAATATAAAAGTAAATGAGAGTGTGCATGCTGAGCCCTTTGAAGCAAGATTCATCAGGGCAAGCATCACAGACGACCTGAAGTCACTTGGAATTCCCAAGCAGGACGGGAAACGTGGAATCTTGATTTACCTAGAAACGATGATAACAACAGACTTCTCCGTCTCCTCAGACATTCTATCGAAAAGCCTCACACTTCAAGCCTCAGAGCTTTCTGAAGTCTATGCTTTGCCCGAGGATAGTGAAAAACCAGACCCCAGACCCATTATCTTCCGCGGACAGGACCTTCAGCAAAATAGAGCCGTAGTGCAGCGTAGCTTCCAACCCGGCCTCACCCAATACGTGGTAGCAGCCTGGGCTCAGAATAAAACAGAGCCCTTACCAACTGAACTGACTTTGACATTATCCGAATTCACCTACCGTGCCAGCAGTGTCTACGGAGGCATGTACTGGTTCGACAAGAAGGAAAAATTCTCCATAAGCATACCTGTCGAGAAACTAGAGCAGTGAAACATAATTCTAGATCTGATTTGAAGTCAGGATCCCAAGGAGATCAACTATTCCCCAGACAACGCCTGGAGTCCACTGCAGTAACACCCGCTAGAACCAGCTTTCCCCGCCGTCAGCAGACGGGAAAACTATCGATACTGATTCTAACATTACTGATGCTGCTCGGATCCTGGGTGGCGACGAGACTCCCAACCCGTGATTCCGCTATTGATTTGCCGTTTCTCCTGCCCGGAAAAGTCGAGCAGGAGATTGAGATGCGAATTGGCTCAGTCAAAGTAAATCAAGTTCGCACAACCTCGGAAATCCAATTCGAAAAAGATATTTCAACAACACCTGGAATCTGGTTGGTGATAGATATTGAATTCATACCAAAAATCAAGTCACACTACCTGCCGCAACCGTCCTTAAAAGACTCAAAGGGACGAACCTTCGGAGGAAAGCAAGCAATTCTCGTTCCATGCACGTCAAGCCAGCCAGGGCTCATAACAGCCTGCACCATGGTACTCGAGTTACCGAAAGACGCACTGGAAGGGTCATCATTATACATAACATCAGATTCCAAAAATACTATCGAAACACCCGATGACCTAGCGGTCATTGACCTCGGAATCGACGAATCCCGGGCAGCCCGAATGACAATGGAGACAGAGCGCATCACAATTGAGGCGGCCCGGCTTAAAGGAAAGCCATGACATCTCCCTGGTGGTCGCGAAACAAAGGCTGGCTGGCCGCTCTACTTCCGCTAATAGTGCTAGCCATAGCAGCCTCTTCCCACCGTTTATTAACCCTCTATGTGCCCAACGAATCAGTTTTGCGCACAGAAGGACAGGATAGGCAGGGAATACTACGCACGCACTACAGAAATTTTGATTCATCATATGAAACCACCGTGGCCGTGCGCGTCAAGGATGTTCAGCCTGTCGAAGAATACCGGCAACCCAATGGAACTCAAGTGACTGCAGCCACTGATACTCAACTCTGGCAAGTGGATCTGGATTTTTCAGCTAAACCAGACCAAGTGCTGGCCTATTGCTCAGCAGAACTAGAGGCCAACGGGGTGCGTTATGACAACAAAACCGCCAAGGAAAATGGGGATTCTAAGAACTACTCCTCACCCAGGGAGGATTGTGTCCCGGAGGACACTCCAGGACCTCGATTCAAAGCTTTTGAACCCAAGATTGAGGAAACCACCCCACCTCGACCTGAATACTGGTCAGCCACTTTGACCTTCGCAATTCCTACAGGCATAAACCCCCAAGGATTAAGGCTGTATTGGACAACTCCAGAATATCTATACATACCATTCTAGCTCTTGCTTTAACCTTCTGTTGTTCCGTGGTTCCGGGCAAAGTTCCGCCCACCGCCTACTATGAAGTTAAGCGCAGCAGCCAATAGCGCAGCAGTCAGAACATAGTAGACAACGCGGCCCGCCGACTCGGCATAAGACTCCACGGCAAGGTTCAGGAGCGCCGGCCGCGGGCCTGCTAGCCGCCCAAGTATCCAGGTGCAAAAAACCCCAATCTGATCGACCGCCACAAAGGAGGCGCAGAACATAATTATGGGGGCGGGGCCGGTAATAAGCACCCGAGACAGCGCTCCCCCAAGTACTCGCAACGGAGTAATGACAGGTTCAGCGATTTCCAGGAGCACTCGGCGGCTACGCGTAGAAAACTTCTCCAGACGCCTCATGATGTATTTCTCAGTTCCGGGTATAGCCTCACCGGCAACAAGATCAGCCTGGTAGCTGGCGGCCCCGATAGCCAACCACGCAAGTGGCATCACCACAAAAATCCCGACCCCAGCTGAGATTTCACCCAACCAACCGAGCGATATCCTGATAGCATCTCCCAGTGGCCCAAGCCAAGCCGAAAGAAACTCCAGATACTTGAGAATCCCATCGACGAATGCCCTGTCACGAAACCATTGAAGTATATTTTTGAGGCTACTCATGAAAACATTGGTCAAGGTAACTACCCATAAGGACTCTAGGTAGACACCAAGTATGGCAACCAATGCTGAACGACGAAAAGCGTCAGTCAGGGAAATCAATTTACGAATGAAAAAGGCTCCAATAACCATGCCCGCCAGATACCATCCCGATGCGTACTCATATCGCTCAAAATGAGGATTCAATGGGTCAGTTACCACGGCTTCAAGGCCAATGGTGTAGGCGTAACTCTTTGCATCTTGCTCGAGTAGGCCTTGGCAGGCATAGGCAGCTATGAAGGGAATGAGGACTTGGGCTGCTATGATCAGGTGCCTGGACCACCGTTCCCAAGTCGTAGCACCCGGATGGATTTGGTAAAATGCTGGAAGCGTTTCCCCTGCCATTCGCAGCATCAAAACCAGCGTCATAAGCGTGCTGAGGGGGGCTAAAGGCAAAATCAATATCCCTAGGGTAGCGCTGGCTCTCGATGCCCAGTCAGCTAGCCAGAGAAAACCCATTCGGCCAATGACACCGATCAGACCTAAACCAAGCATCTGGGGCCAGTGGTCACGAAGTACTCGACCGGCGTCAGTCATGAGTTGGAGCCAGATGGAAAGCCAGTTTTTCATAGAATCATACCGTCAAAGATGAGGTGCCAATTCGCTTTTCCCTGCGCAGGAAAGCCACGAGTGGTGGCCCGGTCAATCAGCAGTTGACGGATGTCTACCATGTCGTTGTACAGCACAGGAGCGGTGGAGACGCGGGGGTAGTCGCCCGCACCGCTGCGCCGGTAGTGGTTCAGGGCCACGGCGAAACGCTCGTCATCGGCCACGGGTGCTCCGTCCGGATGGCAAAGGTTGCGGATCCGCCTCCCGACGGGTTCATGCAGGTGGATCTCGTAGTCAATACCCCAGGCGATGTCGTACTGGTAGTCCCAGATCGTCTGGCCGCCGCGCTCCACGCTGGTCATGGTCTCCGGGTCAAAGCACTGCCCCCGCGGCAGGTCAGCATAGTAGCGGGCAGCATGCTCCAGGTGGTCGCGGATCTCGGCACCAGTGAGCAGGACCGCGGCGAGGGTGTTGTCGAACACATAGATGCCCGCCAGGTCTCGGATGCAGACGGCGCCCTGCGGGATGATGGCCGTGCGGGACGTGGGGGCGGTGATGCTGATCACGGGCAGGTCCTGGTATTCCCCACCCGCCAGTGCCTCGGCGACGGTGGTGGCTTGGACCCACTGGATGAAGTCGATGACCCCCGTGGCACGCCACCGGGCATCGGCGGTGCTGAGTTCTCGCGGTGAGGTCGCGACCTGCTGGTTTACGTAGGAGCGGGTCGCGGCATGCGCTCCGCTAACCGCATCTGTCACCTGTGGGGTGGGATGTTCGCCTGGCGAGTAGTGGGGCACAGCACCCAGTACCCGGATGCGCCAGGAGTCCCCCTCGGGCTCGGCATCGATGGTCACCTCGGTGAGCCCCGCGGCGTGGGCCTTCGGTTGAGTTAGCAGAACCGGCTGGCCCGTGGCCTCACAGGTCACCCACTGTTCCGGCTCGTCACGGTGTGTGTGCCCGATGACCATGACGTCGATGCCGGGCACCTGCGACGCGATCTCCCTGGCCGGGTTCTCGGCGGGAGCGTCGGCGTTCGTCGCGTAGGTGGTCTGTCCGATGCCGGCATGGCATAGGACGATGACGGCATCGCACAGGAATTCCTTCCGCAACCTAGGCACCCAGTGGCCGGCGGCCTGCACCATGTCGGTGATCTCTACCAGGCCCTCCAGCTGCTGACGGTCCCAGATCATCGCACCCGGCGTGGTCAGGCCAAGGACACCGATCCGGATCTGCCTCCCACCAAGACGCCGCACAACTGATGTGAAGGCGGGGAACACCGGAAGGCCAGAGACGGCATCGATAACGTTCGCCCCGAGCAGCGGCGCATCAAGCTGCCGGGCGAAGTCCTGAAGGAAACCGAGACCGTAGTTGAACTCGTGGTTGCCAATGTTGACCGCGTCGTAGCCCATGACGTTGAACGCCGCCGCGAGCGGATGCGACGAGGTACGCGCAGCAGGATCCTGGCTGGCGAAGAAGCTGCAGAGGGGATTTCCCTGGATGGTGTCGCCATTGTCGACCAGTATCACCGTCTCGGGCCCTCGTTCAGCCCGGATCCGCTCCACGACGCTGGCCAGATGCGCCAGCCCGGCCTCCTCCCCGCCAGACCAGGGCCGGTCCCGGTAATAGTCCCAGTTCAGGACGGTGCCATGGACATCGGTGGTGGCCAACACGGTCAGTCGCGGCATGAAGCTCCTCCCATCGGTCGCAGAGAGCCTATCGCCTGAGCAGGTGCGCAACCAGCATCAACCACACCTCTCGACGGCTGGCAGGCATCCCCGCAAGCCCGAGTCGACGAAGGTCACAGGGAGCTATTCACGATCCCAGGCAAACCTGCGCTGACAGGGGTTTTTACCGAACTGAAAGCCCCTCGTGAATGTTCCTCACAATTTCAATTCACAGAAAGAAGCTCAAATTATCAATAAAAATACTTGCATTGAAAACATTCAAATTATTAAACACCTTGACATCGACATCAATCTGAGCTCAGAGGATACCTTGACACCCTCAGGAGCAAAGACTTAACGTGGCCCATGGTAGAGTACAGTATCATTGACAAGGAGGCCTGCATTGACAAGGAGGCCTGAAGGAATCGCCAGATGACACCGGCCTCGCACAGTAGCGGTCAGCACCCACTGAGATTTACATCAAGGATAACCACAGATTTGGAGCCAGCATGCCGACCCCGCTTAAAAGCGGAGCGGCGCTTCTCAGCGCCTTGCTCTGCACACTATCACTTTCAATATCATTGCCTGCACGATCAGAACCCCAGCAGAAGAAGACCCTCTCCATAGTACATTTGGGCGATTCTTACTCCGCCGGCAATGGCGCCGGAAATTACTACGGCCCCACAGACTGCTATCGCAGCAGTCGCAACTGGGGATCCATCTTCAACTCCTGGGCCAATTCACAGGGTATCGCAGCAAATTACCAGAACCACGCCTGCTCACGAGGCGTCATCGACAACCTATTTTCTCCTCGCGTGCTCCCGAAACAGTCTGCCAAGGGAGTGTCCGCATCGTCAGTCGAGGACGCCAAGGCCAAACTCGATGCAGCAGATGCCTGCTCCACCAAGGCCTCAGGAGACGATTTCCTCTCTGTCGACTACCATCTTCAGAAGAACAGCAGCTTGCTGCCCTGGGCGAAGGACTACACCTATGAATGTCAGATAACGATCCGTCCGCAAGCAGACTTCGTCGGCCCGAAGACCGACTTGGTGCTCATGTCCATGGGAGGCAACGACCTCGGTTTCAGCCACCTGGTGACCAATTGCTTCGGCCCCAGAATCCCGATGATCCAACACAGGGCAGACGCCACGAAGTGCCGGGACGACATAGCATCGGCCAAGAGCAACCTCACAACGGTAGTCAATCATCTCAAATCCCAGATATCCGAGCTACTCACCAAGCGAATGACCGGCAGTAACACCTCGCAGGTGGTCCTCATGGCATATCCACTGCTCTCAAGCGATCGCGCCTATGTTCTAAACAACGATGGCGTCAGTTATGACGCATCTCGGGGAATCAGAGAACTCGGGGAAGCCGCCATCTCGGAGCAGCGCCAAGCCGTCAGCGAACTCGAGAAGACTTTCCCTGGCCGCGTGAAGTTCATCGAGGAGACGGCGAAGACATTCGCAGGCCACGAGCCCGATCCTCGCGTGCTATTCAAGAATGATTCCCGCTGGCTCAACGAATTCCTGGAGACCGAGGGAGACTATAATTCCAGCGGCCATGTTGAAGCAGCTTTCTCAACCACACCAGCAGAGTGGTACCACCCGAATCTCATTGGCCATCGCGAATTCTCAAAGCTCATCCAGAGTCCCTCATATACCTCGAGTGCGCAGGATGTCGGCACGCAGAGAGATGACATGGACATGGCGTTCGTCGTCGATCCTGACAGTCCCCTGGGCAGCCAGGTCGAGGATATCCGCACCATGGTCACCGGCGTCACCCATGAAGTAACGTCCGTAGCCCGATCCGCCCGCTTTTCCCTCGTAGTCGCAAACGGATCCAGCGAGCGGAAGGTGATCCAGCCCTTCACCTCGGACACCGAAAGCTTCCTCAGTACAGTCGCAGGCCTAGACCCCACCCAGATGACAACGACATCTGATCAAGGCGAGTCAGAGACGGCCTTGGAATGGCGACCTGGGGTACGACACACCACCCTGGTGGTCGGGGACGAGACCTCAGCGAGCACCGTACCTACCGGGGAACTATCCCCCTCCTCCGGATCCGGCTCCACCGCCCACGTGCTGACCTTGACCAGCTCGGCCACACCATCCCAGGATGCACAGGGGAACCAGGGCGCAGAGACTGAGACTGCATCCGTGGAGAACGCCTCCGATCTGGAAAAAGTTGCTGTCGCGAAGGTCAGCGACTCCCTAGATGCCCCCACGGCCATCCTGCAGCGGCCTTTCGTGGGCAAAGTAGGCGAGAGCATGGAGCTGGATGCCCGTGGTAGCTACGCTGTCAGCAGCCAGATCACCAAGTTTGAGTGGGATTTCGATGATGACGGCGTCTATGACGCAACCACCGCCGAAGGGATCGCCACACATACCTACGACAGCCCTGTGGCTGGTCTCACGAAGGTCAGGGTCACAGACAGCAACGGTCACGAGTCCGTCGCATCTGCCCGCATCGACGTCACCAGAGACGGCGATACCGTGCCCGACGACTTCGACAACTGCCCAGAAGTCTCCAACCCGGCCCAGGAAGATGTCGACCAGAATGGAACCGGGGATGCCTGCCAGGATCCAGGGGCCTGGAATCCCACCGCACCGGAGGGAACAGAGGAGTCGTAGAGCCAGGCATCTTCGCTGGCTGGACTCTCCGGACCTCAGCAATTATCCATAGAAGAGCAGCCCCAGCGCCACCTAGCGCTAGGGCTGCTCTTCAGTCTCCTATCAGGCCGGGACGACCTCGAAGCCGACCCTCGCGGTGACCGCGGGGTGCAGCTTGATCGCGGCAGTGTGGTTGCCGACCCGCTTGACCGGCTTGGCGAAGGTGATGGACCTCTTGTCGACGGCGGGTCCACCGGCCTTCTTCACGGCCAGGGCCAGGTTGGCGGCGGTGACGGCACCGAACAGCGAACCCGACTCGGCGGCGCGGGCCGGAACTTTAATGGTGAGTTCCTCGATCTGGGTGCGGAGCTCCTGCGCGTGCTCGACGCCACGGACCTCACGGGCGTCGCGGGCTCGTTTGATGCCCTCGATCTGCTTCTCGGCGCCACGGGACCAGACGATGGCCTTGCCCTGCGGGACGAGGTAGTTGCGGCCGTAGCCGTTGCGGACCTCGACGACGTCTCCGGCGATGCCGAGCTTGTCGACGGTGCTGGTCAGAATGAGTTTCATCTGTTCTTCCTCCGATCAGCGGGCGGTCGAGGCGTAGGGCAGCAGGGCCACCTCACGCGCGTTCTTGACGGCGAGCGCGATCTTGCGCTGGTCCTGGACGGACAGCCCGGTCACGCGGCGGGCGCGGATCTTGCCGCGCTCCGAGATGAATCTCTTCAACGTCGCGATGTCCTTGTAGTCGATGTTGGCCACCCGAGTGGTCTTCACCGGCATAATCTTCTTCTTGTTCACAGACTTACGCTGTGGACCGGCCATTGTGGTGCTCTCCTAAACTTGCGGGCCCTGGGACCCAATGGGAAGCCCGTCGTCAGACGGAATGTGCCAGCCGGCCCGGCGGGCCGGTTGCGCGGGTGGATCAGAACGGGGGCTCCTCTGCGGCAGACTGGTTCCACGGGTCGTTCCCGCCCCGGTTCCCGCCGCTGTAGCCACCGCCACTACCGCCCCATGGGTCGCCGCCCTGGCCGCCCTGCCCCTGCGGGGCCTGATTGCCATAGCCACCCTGGTTGCCGTAGTTCTGTCCGCCACCCTGATTCTGGTTGCCCTGCCAGGTGCCGCCGCCCTGGCCCCCGCCGCTGGTGCGAGTGACCTGTGCGGTGGCGTACCGCAGGGAGGGACCAACCTCGTCGACATCAACCTCGAACACCGTGCGGCGATCGCCCTGCTGCGTCTCATAGCTGCGGGACTTGAGCCTGCCCTGCACGATCACACGCATCCCCTTGGTGAGGGACTCGGCGACATGTTCGGCATACTGGCGCCACACGGAGCAGTTGATGAACATGGCTTCGCCGTCGCGCCACTCCCCCGACTGGCGGTCGAAGGCGCGAGGCGTCGAGGCGACGGTGAAATTGGCCACCGCAGCACCGCTGGGGGTGAAGCGGAGGTCTGGGTCTCCGGTGAGATTACCCACCAGCGTGATCTGGGTTTCGCCTGCCATGTTCTCCTCCGGGATCGGACTTGTCTTTCATCAACACTATGAGCGCCTGCCCTGCCAGGAACCGTCCTTGAGGGGAATCAGGCGCCAGTGTTGAAAGCTCACTTCTCTAGACGAAGCACCTTGGTGCGGACGATTTTCTCGTCGATGCTCATCAGGCGGTCCATCTCCTGGACCAGCTCCGGGGTGCAGGTGACCTGCAGGACGGTGTAGCTGGCCTCGGACTTCTTGTTGATGTCGTAGGCCAGGCGCCTGCGACCCCAGTGATCGACGTTATCGACCTTGCCACCACCAGCGGTGATGACCTCAAGGTGCTTCTCGATCAGGCCCGGGACCTGGCGCTCATCGACATCGGAATCGACGAGGATCATGATCTCGTACTTGCGCATGGGTACTGCCCAACCTCCTTCGGACTGGCGGCCACGGGTCGGTCCCGCGGCAGGAGGGCATAGCTGACCGGGTGGTCAGCCGGGGGTTGAGTCTACCTGAGGGGACCCGTCGCGGGGAAACTCAGCCTTTCCAGCTGCCCAGAGGATTCGATGGCCTCCCAGAACATGTCTGCCCATGCCAGGTAGCCGGCGTCGTTGGGGTGGAAGAGGTCTCCTGCGGTGTTCGTGTGGTAGCGCAGGGGACCGAGCCCGCGAGAGGCCTCATGCAGGCGGACCCGGTGGTGGCCATGCAAGGGAATGAGGTCCGTTACGGCGTCGTTGAACCTCTCCGACTGCCGGGCGAAGAGCGGCAGGGTGAACCACGGCACGTCGGCAACGAAACTGCCGGTGGGCAGGCCGGCGAGTATGTCCGCGAAGTGTTTCTCGAAGGACTCAAGACTGTTGCCTGGCAGGACCACATCGTTGCCCCCGATGTCCAGGGTGAGGATGTCGGGGGCGCGGCCCAGTTCCGCGAGCCGGGGAAGCTGATAGCGCACGACGTCGCGGCTGGTCGCCATCGACACCGAGAGGTTCGTCACCGCGACCTGCCGCCCGGTGGCCTCGGCGATGCGTGCCGCGAGCAGCGCAACGTAGCTGGCATCGACCCGGCTCGCCCCCACGCCCTGGGCGGCGGAGTCCCCCAGGGCGACGTAATGGATCGCGTCCTCGGGGACGTCGGTGACTAGGTCACGCCAATGGCTGGCGTAGTCGACGGCATGACGGCTGACCACAGCCCGCCCCCGGGCATAGGCCGCTGCGGCTGCGAGCCCCGCCATCGCGAGGCCGGTCAACATCCAGCGTCTCATCGGCGGCGGTAGGGGCCGGGGATGATCGGATTCCCGTCGCGGCCCCAGGCGATCAGCCCGCCCGCGACGGATTCAGCTAGGACGCCCTGGTCCCGTAACTGCGCCGCGGCCACGGAGCTGCGCAGCCCGTTGTCGCAGATGACGACGATGGCGGCGTCACGCTCGGCCAGGGGATCGTCGCCGTGGATGGCATCGAGTGGGTCTTCGCGCAGGTCCTTCGGGTCGACGGGCCGGGCACCGGGCGCGTGACCGGCTTCGTATTCGGCTTTGGAACGCACGTCTATCAGGACAGCGCCCTTGCTGAGCGCCATCACAGTGTCCTCAATGCTCAGCCCTGGGGAGCGCTTGCTCAGGAAGTCGAACAGACCCATGGGTCAATGATTCCACGGGGCACCTGAGCTGCCGCGTAGCCATGCCGCACCGCCTGGTCCTGGCTTGCGAGATCTCCCCATGTCGGGATAGCCCCACCCCGGTTTGGCCAGGTGGCGGGATGGGGACGGAATGCCAGGGCCGGAAGGCTGAAGCCATGAGCATTCACAACCCCGCAGAACCTGTACGTCTCCCCCGCCGGGTCCAAGGCAATCCCGCCAGCACCGGCTCCCCGGACCCGCGTTCCGGCCAGGCGGCAGCCCCTGATGCCGCGATCACCATCCGGCAGCTCACCCGCATCTACGACGTGCCCGGGCGCGACGACGCCCAGGTACTGGCTCTGGACCATGTGGACGCCGACTTCCCCCAGGGCAGCTTCACCGCAATCGTCGGGGCGTCCGGCTCAGGCAAGTCGACGATGCTGCACTGCATGGCGGGCCTCGACCAGCCGACCGGCGGCCAGGTGTCGGTCCTCGGGACCGTCACCTCGGACCTGAAGCCCGCCGCCCGTGCCCGGTTCCGCGCCAGCAACGTCGGTTTCGTCTTCCAGGAGTACAACCTCATCGCGTCTCTGACGGCCGCCGAGAACGTGTCCATGCCCTCGAGGCTCGCCGGGAAACCGCTGCCCACGCACCAGATCCAGGAGGCGCTCGAGGCCGTCGGGCTCGGGCACCGCGCTGGCCTCAAACCCCATCAGCTCTCCGGGGGCGAGCGCCAGCGGGTGGCGATCGCCCGGGTGATGGCCAGCCAGCCGAAGATCGTCTTCGCCGACGAGCCCACCGGAGCCCTTGACATCGACGCCACCCGCATCGTCCTGGACTGGCTGCGGCAGCTCACCCAGCAGGGGACGACGGTGGTGATGGTCACCCACGACGTCGAGGCGGCAGCTATCGCAGACAATGTCGCGGTGATGGGCCAGGGCCGGCTCGCGGCATGGTCGACCAGTCACGATCCCCGGCAGATCGCCGATCTCGTCCACGCAGCCCGCATCGCCTGAGGAGGAAACATGTCAACACTGGTCTGGAAAGAACTACGCCACCACGCCCGCCAATGGCTGTGGTCGCTGCTGGTGGCCACCGTCGGCGGCACCGTCATCAGCCTCATCATCACCACCTGGTGGAGCGCCTCCCAGTGGGCGGGTGCCCAGCCCGAAAACGCATTCCTGATTTTGGCCGCGCACCTGATCGGCAGCAATCTGGTCACCTATGTGGGGCTGGCCACAACCGTCGTGATCTCCACGACACTGGCCCTCACCGTCGCCGCACAGCAGCGCTCGCACGCGCTGTGGAAAGTGATCGGCATCCCAGGACCACGGATCCGCTCTATCATCCTGCGGCAGGTGAGCGTGGTCGGCGTGACCGGAGGCCTGATCGGAGGGTTGCTCGCCCTGCCCGCCACCCGCCTGTACCTGACGACCTGGCGGGAGATGAGGATGTTTCCTGAGGAGCTGCCGCTGAGCATGCCGGCCTTTGGCGTCCCCCTCACGGTGCTGATCACCACGCTCTTCTGCCTGCTCGGCGGGCTGGGAGCGGCACGCCGGGCCGCATCCACCCCCGAGATGCAGGCGCTGCGGGAGGCGGGTACCCCCACGAGCCGCACCAGGCTCTGGCAGTGGATCGTCGCCGGGGTGCTGCTGATAGGAGTGGTGGTGATTCCCATCATGCTCATCATCGCCCACGTCAACCCCAGTGTTCTCCTGGAGAACACCGCACCTGGTACTCCGACGATGACTATGGAAGAGCTCCAGTCACCCGGCTTCCGGATCACCATGGGGGGAGCAGTCGGCATGATCGCCGCCATGGCGGCCCTGTGCCTGCCGAACCTGACCCTCCGTCCGCTGCTGATGGCCTGGACGAGGCTGATCCCCGGCCGCAGCCCCGCATGGTTCGCGGCCCGCGCCAATGCCTGGCACCGGTCAACGATGAGCATGACCACGATCACCCCGTTCGCCATCGCCGTCGCCATGACGGGCACCGTCTACTCCATCGTCGGTGCCGGCCAGGCCAATGGCGCGACGGGCAGTGTGAACGGCTTCCTGCCGCTCGCGGTGCCGATCTTCATCATCTCCGGGGTCGGCGGGGTGGCGAACATCGCCATGGTGGGGCGTGCCCGCCGCCAGGAGGGGGCGCTGCTCGGCGTGATCGGCGCCAGGTCGGGTACCATCCTTAGCTCCACGGTGCTGGAGGGCGCGATCTACGCTGTCACCGGCATTCTCTTCGGCCTGATCATGACGCTGATCACCGCCGTGGCCATGACAGCGATCTCGGGCCAGCCCTCGACCTTCCTGGCCTCGATCCCCTTGGCGGGCCTGCTGCCGGTGGTGGGCGCGTCGCTGGTGCTGGCCATCGCCACCACCTGGCTACCGGCCCAGCTCGACCGTCGTCCCCTGATGGAGAACCTCCGCCAACCGGTCTGAGAGGCTCACCAGCGTTCCTGATGCACGACCTCATCGAGGGCTATCCGGTGATTCCAGCCGAAGCGGATCAGGTCCGGGACCTCCTGGAGCTTCGTCACCCGCCCGACGCACAGCCAGCCGACTGGGCGCACGTGTTCGGGCAGCCCCAGGAGGTCGCTCAGGAACGGCTCCTGGTAGAACGACACCCACCCAACCCCCAGGTCGAGGGCGGTGGCCATCAGCCACAGGTTCTGGATGGCGCAGACCACCGAGAAGACGCCCGTGGCGCTGATGGTGTGGCGGCCGAGCACGTTCGGGCCGAAGCGCGTCGCATCGTAGGTGGCGACGATCCCCAGACCGGATTCGCGGATTCCCTCGATCTTGATGGGGTTGAACTTCTCCCGCTGCTCATCGTCGAGGGAGTCTGCGTAGTCTTGCCGGCACTGCGCGACGTGGTCGGCGAAGGCGCCCAGGGTGGCGGGGTCGCGGACGACGACGAAGTCCCAGGGCTGGCTGTTGCCCACGCTCGGGGCGGCGTGGGCCGCGTTCAGGAGGTCGGCGAGTTCCTCCTCGCCCAGGGGGTCGCCGGTGAACTCGGCGCGCACGTCGCGGCGGCGTTTGATGATCGTCTTGAGAGCTTCCTTGCAGGCCTGATCCATGCGGAAGACCTTAGCGACGCCTTTCCCACGGCCTCGGGGAGGGCGATCAAACCATCTCCTGCGTGGTCGTCCTGGCACCTCGGCCGGGGCGCTGACGCCGCTCCGGCGCCTCGTACATGCCGTCGGCGACGCACCTTGAGGATGGGCCGAGGGGACCGTGGTCCGCCGAGGAGAAGCGGGAAACGCATCGGGCAGCGAGCCGCTGTGGGTGAGGAGCCGCGGCTGATGATCAGAAGGGCTTCGACCGGTCCAGTTCCTTCGCGGATCGCTCCCGGCCATCCCCTGATGCAGATTTCGCTTGGAAACTAACAACTGAAAAGTTAGTATTCAAGAATGAAGTCACGTGTGGCGCTGCAGCAGCTGGCGGAGGTGACCGAATCCCAGTGGGGCATGGTCACAACCGCCCAGGCCCGCGTGCAAGGCATCGACCACATGACCCTCAAGCGGCTCAACGATGACGGCTACCTGATCCGGCTCATCCACGGCGTCTACCGCAGCGCCGGTGCCCCGAGTGCGGAGCACGAGGAACTCCGGGCAGCGTGGCTCGCGGCCGAACCCCGCAGGCTCGCTCTCGAACGCCTACGAGACGACCGCCCGGGGATCGTCGTCTCCGGGGAATCCGCTGCCCGGCTCCACGGCATTGGAGACCTCCGGGCCGCTCGGAGCGAGTTCACCTCGCCGACACGTCGACAGAGCCAGCGACTCGATGTCCGGTACCGCACCCGAGACCTTCCCCGTGAGGACGTCACCGTCCGGGACGGCCTGCCCGCGACCACACGGGAACGCACCATCGCCGACCTAGTCGAGGATCGGCAGGACCTCAGCACCGTCGCAGACGCGCTCCGGGACGCCACCCGGCAGTCCGCCCTGGACACCGAACGCCTCACCGAGCTCCTGGCTCCCCTGGCGCGCCGCAACGGCTGTGCGGCGGGTGACGGCGCGGCGCTGCTGGAAAAGCTCTCCCGGTCGGCGGGAATCGACGAGGACAGCTGGGCCAGACGCATCGCAGAAAACGGACCTCTCATGGCAAAGATCCTCAGCCAGTGCGTTACTCATCTTACCCAGATACAAATCACCCACCTTCCCCAGATGCAAGCTGCTGTCAAGAAGTTTTCGATCGCAGTCGACAATCTCCTTGATACATCGAAGTTCCAAAAAGTCTTCACCCCAGCAAACCAAGAATTTCTCACGGCAGTGAGCCAAGTGCTCGAGAACTCACTTAAGACCTGGAAAACCAGAGTCCCCACCCCTGAAACCGCTGAGCTGCTCGCGAACACGATTCACAATCAGCTGGTTCACCTGATGGCAAGCGCATCACATCCCACTCCCCCGCTACTGGAGTCCGACATGCCACACGACCGCGAGGATCCTAGATGACAGACCCCTACCGGACGCCGGCGGCGGTTGAGTCGGCAATACGATCGGCCGCTCAGAAAGCAGCCCGGAACGACAAGTCCCTCAGCGTCCAGGAGCGCATCCGACTGGAGTACTTTCACCGTTTTCTGTGCCGGATCTTCTCAGAGACGCCAACCGACGCATGGCTTCTCAAAGGCGGAACGGCCCTGCTGGCCAGGGTCGCATCGGCGCGAGCAACCAGTGATGTCGACTTGTTCAATCGGCGCCACTCGCTGGCCGCCGCCCTGACCGAGCTTCGGCGCCTTGCGGCCCTTGACCTGGGAGATTTCTTCCGCTTCGAGTATGTCAGCCACACAGATTCACTCGGCGGTAAGCAGCAAGCCTACACCGAAGGCATCCGCGTGAGCTTCGACGTCTACCTCGGCGTCAACAAAAAGGGCCGGTTGAATGTCGATCTCGTTGTCAAAGCCGTTGTGACAGACACCCCGGAGACCATCATCCCGTCGAATGTCCTGGCACTCCCCAAACTCTCGCAGTGCGAGTATCGCCTGTACCCTTTGGTCGACCAGATGGCGGACAAGGTGTGTGCGACACTTTCCCTTTACAACGGTCATCCTTCGACACGCGTGAAGGACCTCGTGGACCTTGTTGTCCTCACACTCACACAGACCATCGATGGCGGCAGCCTCGATGTGGCCATCACCCGAGAAGCAGCTTCCCGAGGGTTGCCGCTCCCGGAGACCTTCACGGTACCTCCGGACTGGGATGCCTTCTACAGAAGGCTTGCCTCCCCCATCCCGGACTGCAAGGACTACCTCACCGTCTCCTTGGCCGCGAGCCTCATCAATGCGCTGTTGGAACCGGTGCTGGCCAGGAAGACCAAGGGCCTACGGTGGGATCCCGGGATTCGCGCATGGGTTTGAGCCGGCCTGGAAGCAGAACACGAGGATCTGCACGGCGTGGCTCGCAGCCGAGCCCCTCCCGCTGCTTGAGGTAGTGAGTACGGGGGGATTTGGGGATACCTTGACTCAATGCAAGTGAGTGATGGCACTGCCTTCAACCGCACCCGAATGCGAGAATCAAATTGATTCAAATCTCAACTGACTTTTCTGCCATGATCCTCGGCAGAGAGGGAGATGCCGCCCGAGACTGGTTGGAGGCGTTGCCATATACGGTGGGAGACTTGCTCGACAGGTGGCACCTTCGCCAGGAGGGACCACCGATGTACGGGATGTGCGCCGTGGTTCTGCCTGTTCATTGCGAGGACGGGAAACGCGGTGCTCTGAAAGTGAGTTGGCTCGACGACGAGACCCGGCTCGAGTCCGTTGCATTACGTACGTGGGGCGGTCATGGGGCAGTCTCGGTGCTGCGCACCGACGAGATGGTCGGCACCATGCTGCTGGAGCGACTGGATGAGCGGCGGGTCCTTCTGGATGTCCCGATTCAAGAAGCGCTTGACACTGCCGCCTACCTCCTTCGCGAACTGCGCATTCCTGCGCCCGCTGGGCTTCGCCGTGTCGGTGACATCGCTGCCCGGTGGGCCACGGAGTTCCTTGAGGAGTGGCGGCGGCTCGGCGAACCGTGCCCCGAGGAACTCGTCTCCTCTGCCGTCGATGTGTGCGCAGAGCTGGCCGTCCTGCCTTCGGAGTCATCGCTGCTGCACGGTGATTTTCATTACGCCAACATCCTTGGTCGTGGCAAAGACGCGTGGGCCGCCATTGATCCGAAACCGTTGAAAGGTGATCCCGCGTACGAGGTGGTTCCGTTGTTGCGCAACCGCTGGAGTGAAGTCCGGGGTGGTGACGAAACGAACGACACGGTGCGGCAACGGGTGGAACGGTTCGCCAGAATGGCTGAGCTGGAGCCAATAACCGTGTGCTGGTGGTGTCTCGTGCGCAGTGTGGATGACGCGATGTGGTTTCAAGAACATGGCTACGAGTCCCGAGCGGAGATTTCCTGGGACATCGCCGGGTCGATGTTCATGGATCTGTGAGTCTTGTTCACGAGTCATGGGGCGCCGCGAACTCATTCGAGGCGAACCCGAGGACAGCTGTTCATGAAACCCGTGAAGGTCCTCGTGGACCTTGTCGTCCTCGCACTCACACAGACCACCGATGGCGGCAGGTGGTTTCGACTCGGACCGCTTCCTTCGTCGCGGTCCGGCTCAACCAGCTTCATGGGGGTGATCGGAACGTTCCCGGCATTCGTGATCGCTTCGGCGGACTCAACCTGTTTCATGAGGGGTGATCTCCAGCTCATCCGGCGAGAATCTGTCCGATTGATGGCTCAGTTGGAGCGCCGACGCCGTTCCAGTGCCTCGTACATACCGTCGATGAGTTCCTTGAACCGCTCCTCCACCTGACGGCGGCGCACCTTCAGCGTGGGAGTGAGCAAGCCGTTGTCCATGGTGAGATCACCGTCCATCATCTCTGTGGCCCGGGGCTTCTCCTGGCTGGGCAGCTTGTCGGTCAGAGCGGCAACCCGGCGGCGCAGCTCCTCAGCTAGCTCGTTCGACTTCAACCAGTCGGCAACCTCCCCCGGCCACTGCATCACCCTGCCCAGCTCCTCCACGTGCGGCAGCGACGGTTTGACCAGCAGCGTCACACAAGGCCGGTTGTCGCCGAGCAGGACGGCGTGCTCGAACAGCGGGTCGGCGAGGATGAGGCCCTCGATGGGCTGCGGCGCGACGTTCTTGCCGCCGAGGGTGACGATGATGTCCTTGATGCGGTCGGTGATGACGAGGAACCCGTCGACGTCGACGTATCCGGCGTCCCCGGTGTGCAGCCAGCCGTCGGAGTCGATGGCGGCGGCTGTGGCCTCCTCGTTGTTCCAGTACCCGGCCATCACGTTGGGGCCGCGGAACAGCACCTCACCGTGCTCGCCGATGTGCAGCTGCCCGTCCTTGAGGACCCGCCCTGCCGTGCCAATCTTGAACCCACCCGGCGAGTTGAAGGTCACCAGCGGCGAGGCCTCGGTCAGCCCGTAGCCGGTGTAAATGGGCATCCCAACCGCGGAGAAGAACTCCTCGATCTCCTTGCGCAACGGCGCCCCACCACAGGCCAGGACCGCCTTGTTGCCACCCAAGGCGACGCGGATCGAGGACAGGACGAGCCGGTCGGCCATGCCGAGCTGGGCGCGCCACAACCACGCCGGTCGCCTTCCCTTGCGGTAGGCCCGCTGGTTCCGGGCCCCCACCCGCAGCGCCCACGTGAAGATGCCACGTTTGATCCCCGAGGCCGCGACCTTCGCGTGAGCGGTCGCGAACACCTTCTCGTACAGCTTGGGGACGCTCACGAGCAGCGTCGGTTTCGCCTGCACCAGGGCATCGGCGACGGTGCGGGCGTCGGGAACGTAGGTGTTCATGCAGCCCTTGAGCAGCACGATGCTGGTCCAGGCCCGCTCCAGCGCGTGCGAGAGGGGTAGGAAACACAGCGAGTGCTCCTCCGGCCCGAAATGGAACATGTCCTCGATCGCTTCCTTCTGGGCGATCATCGCGGAGTGCCTGAGCATCACCCCCTTCGGGTCGCCGGTGGTACCGGAGGTGTAGATGATCGACGCCAGATCATCGGGGCCCGCCTCCGCGAGACGGGCCTCCAAGGCCCGGGCGTCGGGTTCGGCCCGGAAGTCGTCGTAGGTGATGACCCGTTCCGGCATGCCGTCCCAGGGTTCGAGAATCACCACGTGCTCCAGTTCGGGCAGGTCATCGGCGACCTCCAGGACGCGTTCGCACTCGCTGCGGCCGCCTGCGAACAGGATCCGCAGCCCGGAATCGGCAGCGATGTGCCGGATCTGTGCCGGGGTGGAGGTGGCGTAGATGGGCACCGGAATGGCCCTCACGGTGGCGGCGCCGAAGTCTATCTCCGACCACTCGGGGCAGTTGTTCGCGAACAAACCGATGCGGTCGCCCGGCCGGATTCCCCGGTTCAGCAGCCCCTGCGCCGCCTCGTCGATGCGCTCACCGAACTCGCGGAAGGTGTGGGTGCACCAGTCGTCGCCGACCCGGATCCGGGTGGCTGGACGGTCGGCGTGCTCGGCGATGGCCGCGCGCATCTGCACGGCGAGGTGCTGGATCATCGGTCCTCCTGGTCGGGAACCAAGGATAGAGGTTCATGGCGACGGCGAGTCCCTTAGGGCCTGCTGCGAAGAGCGTCGCCTGGGTGAGGACGCCCCGGACGGGACATCGGACCACCCGATCCGGTGCGCCGCAGCCGGGGCATGACTTCCGCACCAGGACCCAACTACGGGCACAGCCGGTGGAGCCCGCACGTGACCGTGCCATCGTCCAGGGTCAGGACCGGGCCCGTTCCGGTGACGATCAGACGGAACGATGGTTCCCCGTCGATCTGCTCCAGCGCGGAGGTTAGGGCCCTGTGCCCGTTCGCGATCCGAGCCCCGACCAGCTTGACCTCGACCGCACCCCAGCGGCCGTCGGGATGCACCACTACGGCGTCGATCTCATAGCCGTTGGAATCCCGGTAGTGCTGGACCCTTCCCCCGAAAGCAATCGCCAGCACCGTCAAGTCGTGGTGAACCGCACTCTCGAACAGGGCGCCTGCGGTGGCCGGGCCCTGTTGCAACGAGGACAGTGGCGCCTGGAGGGCAACCGCGGCCAGCGCGGGATCGGCCAGGTGCAGTTTCGGGGAGGTCCGGAGCCTGGCCCGTGAGCGTAGCTTCGGCGCCCAGGGTTGTTGCCGCTCAACGACGAAAATCCGGGCCAGCAGGTCCACGTAGCGGCTGACGGTTGTGGCCGACAGGTCCGGTGCGATCGGCGCGAGATCCCGGGCCAAGGTCTGGAAGGAGACGGCGGAGGCGCTGCTCGCGGCGATGGCGGTGAGCAACGCCTCGACCACCGCGGGTGAGTTCCGGATCCCCCCGAGCCTCAACAGATCGGTGCGGATGACCTCATCCAAATACCCACGCAGGAGCAGGGCCGCGTCCTCGGGCGGGGCCTCACGCCACGCCGGAAAACCAGGGCGCAGAAGCCGACCGAGAACCTCCTCGAAGGTCAGCGCTTCCGGTTCCCCCGCCGGTCGCTCACCTTCGAAGAGCCCCGACAAAGAGACCGCACCGAATCCGGGGTCGTGTTCCCACCAGGAGAGGGTTCGCATCCGCTGACGCATGAAACGTCCGGCTCCCGTGTGCCGGGTGTGATCGTCCGCCGGGGTCGCAGATCCGGTGAGAATGAACTGCCCGGGGGTGGATTCCCGGTCGACGGCGCGCCGCACCTGGTCCCAGACCTCGGGAATGATCTGCCATTCGTCCAGCAGGCGGGGACGGGCACCGATGAGAAGCTGCCCTGGGGCGAGGTCGTTGAGCGCCCGCGCTGCGGGATCGTCCATGAGCACCGACGATCCCGCAGCTTCCAGGGCAGTTCGGGTCTTCCCGCAGGCGCGCACGCCCTCCAGCATCACCGCTCCGGAGATCCTGAGCGCGCGTCTCATCGCGCCGTCCATCACGCGTGGAAGATACGCCCCGGTCACCGTCCACCTCCCTGGCCTTGATTCCGCAGACATTCTAGGCACCGGTTTGCAGACACTCTAGGCATCAGTTTGCAGACATCGTGGAGGTGGATGTGCAGAATCCGTTCTCAGTCGACCGGGACGCAGACCTCGGTGAGGTACTGCGCCGGATCCTGGACCTGTACCGGGCCAACGATGTAGCGGTTGTACATGGGACCGGCGATCTTCAGCCCGGAGCGGGTGATGTACTCGGCCAGTTCCTCATTGACGGAACCGAACTGGTCGTAACCGCCGCGGAAGGCGGCCACCGCGACCCGCTGTTCCGGCAGCTCCCGGATCACGAGCGGTTCGGATGCGACGGTGCCGGGGGCGACGGGTTCCCAGATCTCGATGTCGATGTCGGAATCGCGGTACTCGGGGTCGTGGAAGATGGCTCCACAGGGCTCGCCGGTGTACGTGAGGCCCTGCGTCTGGAACGCCTCCATGAATTTCGCCCACACCGTGTTTTCGTCGGTGTAGGCGTCGATCTTCGTGCGCAGGGCAGCAACGAGCTGCGCGGGATGGGTGGTGACGGTGATGTCGGCCATGGTGGCCCTCCTCGTGGTGTGGGAGATGAGTCGGTCGATCTCGGCGATGCGGTGGCGGACCGCCTCGGCATCGGCGACGAGTTGATCGCGCTGCACGGCGAGCGCGCGACCCAGCGCCTCGGGGTCGTCGCGTTGCGGGAGCAGGGCGGCTATGGCGGAGACGGAGAACCCGACGTCGCGCAGCTGACGGATCAGCGTCGCATCACGCACCTGCGAGGATGCGTAGAACCGGTGACCGGTGAAGTCGTCGGTGGTGGCAGGGCTCAGGACGCCGTTGGCGTCGTAGTAGCGCAGCATCCGCACCGACAGCCGGGTGAGGGTGGAGAACTCCCCGATGCGGATCAGTCTCGTCTCGGTCATGACACCATCGTGGGACCTGACACGGTGTCAGGGTCAAACCCCCTTGAAAATCAGGGGAAATATCCGGTTCGCATCGTCCACGCGTCCCATGCACCGCCCGTGATGACCTGCCACACTGAACCTCATGAATCTGGGTCCCTGGCGCAATCGGCTGAGTTTTGGGCTGGGTACCCTCGGCCGTGACATGTCGGCCGCGCTGGTCAGCATGTACCTGATGTACTACCTCACCGAGGTGCTGCACATCCCCGCCTCGGCGACAGCGGCGGTCACGGTGATCATCGTCGTGATGCGCATCTTCGACGCCCTCAACGATCCGGTCATGGGGGTGATCGTCGACAACACCCGCTCCCGTTTCGGGAAGTTCAAGCCGTGGATCGCGCTGGGAGCAGGACTATGGGCGGCCGCAACCCTGGGGATCTTCGTCGACACCGGTCTGACGGGCTGGGCGTTCCTGGCGTGGTTCACCGTCGTCTACCTGTTGTGGTCGGTGGCGTACACCATCAACGACATCTCCTTCTGGGGCATGCTTCCCGCGCTCTCGCAGGACCAGCAGGAGCGGGAACGCATCGGGGTGATCGCCCGGATCTGCGCGAACATCGGCCTGTTCGCGGTCGTGGTCGCCGTGGTCCCCGTGACGAAGGCCCTGGGAGCTGCCTTGGGCAGCGAGCAGCTGGGGTGGCTGGTGTTCGCAGCCTTGCTGGTGGCGTTGAAGCTGCTCTTCCAGTCGCTGACGTTGCTGTTCACCAAGCAGCAGGTGGCGACCTCGGCTGCGCACACCCCGTTCCGAGAGCTGGTCCAGGTCATTGGGAAAAACGACCAGCTGCTGTGGGCGGCGGGTGCGATGCTCTGTTTCATGAGCGGCTACGCGACCGTCACGAGCCTGGGCATCTACTACTTCAAATACGTCTACCGGGACGAGGGCGCCTACTCGGTCTTCGCCGCGATCCTCGCGGTAGCCCAGCTGGCGGGGCTGGCAGTCTTCCCCCTGGTGCGCCGCTACCTGAAGCGTCTCCAGATCCACAGCCTCGCAACGGCCCTTTGCCTGGCGGGACTGGTGGTGTTCTGGTTCGCCGGGTCGTCGCTGCCGGTGGTGGGGGTGGCGGGAGTCCTGCTGTTCACGGGACAGGCGTTCATCCAGCTGCTCATGCTGATGTTCATTGCGGACTGCGTGGAGTATGGACAGTGGAAGCTGGGACGCCGCAATGAGTCGGTGACGCTGGCGGTGCAGCCATTCATCTACAAGGCGTCGAACGCCATCGGCAGTGGTTTCGTCGGGCTGGCGCTGCTGGTCTCTGGAATCAGCGGGGCGAGGCAGGTCGACGATGTCACGGCCGACGGCGTCGCCGCGTTCAAGCTGGTGATGCTGGTCGTTCCGATGGTGTTGATCGTGGCCAGCTGGGTGATTCTGCGCTCCGGGTACCGGCTTGACGAGAAACGCTACGGCGAGATCGTGGCCGAGCTTGAGCAGCGAGGGGCCACGGCGGCCTGAGGATGCCCGCCCGTGGGCCAGGCCGGTGGAGTCCCTGAAGAAAGATAAAGCTCTGGGTCCATCCGACCCAGAGCAGTGGCAGGTGTTGGATTTGAACCAACGTAGGCAATGCCGACGGTTTTACAGACCGCTCCCTTTGGCCGCTCGGGCAACCTGCCATACTGGCTGACCAGCGTCGGAAAGAGTATCAGTGCCAGGCGGTCGCGTCCAACCCGGAGGACTAGGAAACCTGCTGGCACAATGGGTGACCCATCATCTGAGGAGGAAACATGGCAGCAGACAGCTCTTTCGACGTCGTCAGCAAAGTTGACCGGCAGGAGGTCGACAACGCGCTGAACCAGGCGGCCAAGGAGGTGTCGCAGCGCTTCGACTTCAAGGGAACCGACTCCTCGATCCGCTGGTCCGGGGAGGCCATCGAGATCGAGTCGAGCGGTGAGGAACGCGCAAAGGCAGTGCTCGATGTGTTCCAGTCGAAGCTGATCAAGCGTGGGGTGTCGCTGAAGGCCCTCGACGCAGGCGAGCCACGCATCTCCGGGAAGATGTGGAAGATCACCTGCACCACCAAGCAGGGCATCAAACAGGAGGACGCGAAGAAGATCTCCAAGCTGGTGCGCGACGAGGGCCCGAAGGGCGTGAAGGTGCAGATCCAGGGCGACGAGCTGCGCGTCAGCTCGAAGTCACGTGACCACCTCCAGGAGGTCCAGCGCCTAATTAAGGAGGCGGACTACGACTTCGCCGTCCAGTTCGTGAACTACCGCTAACCCCGGCCCGCTCTCTGCCTGGAACTCACGTCTTCCCCGCACGAAACATCGGTCCCGTGTGCGGAACGCTGCTTGCGGCCAATGCTGCAGAATGGTTCAGCGGAGTCGGCCCCTTCCCGTGCGCAGAGCACCGAGCCGGGTCAGCTCGCCAGAGAGTGCGAGCTATAGGTCTTCCCCACGTGCGTGGAACGCGACCCACTCGGTTCATCTCCCCGTCATGATGAACAGGTCCTTCCCCACGAAACGCCGAACCGGGTCCATGACGTCCTGAGACCATAGCTGACCCTTTCCCTGCGCACGCCGTCGGGCATCGGAGTGTTTTTGTCACCCAGACCCCACCCTTTACCTGTGCACGAAACCTCCCTGTGCACGAAACGCCGTCGAACGACGCGATGACGTCGCCCCGGCACGTCTCCAGCGCACCAGGCGGCGTTTCGTGCTCGCGCAGAACGTCACGGAACGCAAACCGTCATCCCGGACACAAACCGCCATCCTGGGGAAGCCTTACCCAAGACCTGAGAAGCCACTGCCGCCCACAGTCCGGCACTTCGTCGTGCACGAAACGCCGGGAAATGTCGCAGCCACGCGGCCCAGGTTCTGCCCCGACGCACCAGACGGCGTTTCGTGCACAGTGGAGCGGTAGTGAGTGATGACGAGATATAGACGGGCGACGGGCGGTAGACGAGAGGTAGCGGGAGCAGTCGGGCTGACAGAAACCACCGGGCGACGGAGCCACTAAGAACAGCTGAAACCACCAGAGACGCCGAAACCACCACAGGCTGTGGGACCATCAAGACCAACGGGACCCTAGCGAGACTTGCAGTTCGGCGCGACTCTAACAAGACCACAGATAAGAGCCGCACATCAGGAGCAGCGGGACCTTAGCAGGACTCACAGTTCAGCACGACTCGCAACAAAACCACAGAGAAAGGCCACGTATCAGGAGCGGCGGGGCGTCAGGGGGACGTGCAGTTCAGCAGCCAGCAGCGGCGCCAGGTCTCCCCAGTCCTGGACCTCAACACCGCCCAGGCTCTGCCAGTGAGCAGCTGTGCGCAGCAGCTCCGCGACCCGGGGAGCCGCGTCGCGTGGGGCATGTGCCTCTGACCACGCCGACTGGACGCGGAGCACTCCCCGCCTGCGGTCATTCTTGAGGTCGACGCGGGCTGCGAGGCGATCCCCCAGCAGCACCGGCAAGCAGTAGTAGCCAAACTGACGTTTGTGGGCGGGGGTATAGATCTCGATGCGGTAGTGAAAGCCCTGCCGTTCTGCACGCGGTCGGTGCCACACCACCGGGTCGAAGGGCGTCAGCAGGGTATCCCGGCACACTCGGGCAGGCACCGCTGCGTGACGATGCAGCCATGCGGGAAGTGGCCTGCCCCGCGACTCCCAGCCCTCAACGGACACCGGCACCAGCTCCCCCGCCGCCACAAGTTCCGCGATGGCCGCCCGCACCTCCGCCGGGCGGAGCCGGAAATAGTCGGCCAGGTCGTCGACAGTGGCGACCCCAAGCGCGACGGCGGCGCGCCGGACCAGCTCCACCCGGGCCTCGTCCCCAGGCATCCCGTCCCCGCAAGAGGCAGGCAGCACCTGCTCCGGCAGCGCGTAGCGCCGTTCGAAACCGATGCGGCCCGCCGTCGCCACCTCCCCGAACAGGAACTGATATTCCAGCAGGCGTTTCACCTTCGACTGCCCCCACCAGGGGCCGGTGCGGCGGTTGTGCTCGTGTTCGATGTCACTGGCACGAAGTGGCCCGCGCTCTGCAAGCTGGCTCAGCAACCAGGTCCGGAGCCCGGGATTGTCGCGATAGACCCCACTGCCCCCGTAGCGGGCCCGCATCTGGGCGCGACGGAACTCGAAAAGCGCGTAATCCTCAATGGGCACGAGAGCGGCCTCGTGCGCCCAGCACTCCGTCAGCACCGGGTCGTCCCCGGTCAGGGAGTCGAGCCTGGCCTTGTCATAGGACCCAAGACGGGAGAAGACCGGCAGGTAGTGGCTGCGCTCGAAGACATTCACCGAGTCCAGCTGGAGGAGGCGCAGGCGCCGGATGATCCGCTCGATACTCCCCCGGGACGGCGGTCCGGCCGGGCGCCGGCCCGTGAAACCCTGAGCTGCCAGAGCCGCTCGTCGCGCCTCAGCAGAACTCAGGACATCGGTCACGCCGCTATTCTCCCACTGCTCTCCCACAGCCCAGGCAGAGCCTAGCGTCGCGTGTCGGAGGTTCGTGGGAGGGTTCAGGGCGGATGCTGAGCCAAGGCAACCGAGCAAAACGCTATCGGGGGCAGCGTGAGGGAGACGAACGAAGCGAAGCACCACATCCGGGAGAAGAGAAGCACCGGCGAAAGACACACGACGCTAGAACCCGCTCACCCGCCTCATGCTCCCGCCGCACGCTGCCCATAGCCGGCGCGGGGACGGGTACCCTCAACCGTCTGTTTATTCTTCCGCCGCACGCGGGCCACGCACCTTGCCGGTGATCTGAATCTCGTCACCCTGTCCTCCCGCCCGCGGGCCGTGCCCGGCGTAGGAACGGGGCGACGCCAGTTGAGGTCGTTGGACAGTCTTTGAGGGTCGTCCCCAGCACAGGGCAGGCAGCCCCAGCCACCCGTCTGCGTTCCCCGCGCGGCCGTCCGAAGATTTTCCTGGCAGAGCAATGACAAGGAAGGCTGTTCTCACCCGTCCCCCTCAGGCAGGCGAGTGGCTACAACGGCCGGCTGCCGTTCTCCCGCCGCGCACAGGGCTGTCCGCTGCGCTGCCAGGACCAAGCGGAGACGCTGCCATTCTCTCGCCCCGCACGGATGCCTCTGAGCAGGTCTCAGTAGCCGCCTTTTCCGCTCTGCCCTGGCTGGGCCTCGGCCAGCCCCAGCACGACGGGGGTGGAACGGTAGCCAATGCCCATGCGATCGATGCCCGCATCGATCAGGCGCAGGAAGTGCTCCCGGTCCCGGATCGATCCCGACCCCTTGACCTGGCAGCGGCCGGCCGCGCACTCCATCATCAGGGCGGCCATGTCATCGAAGGCCCCAGTGACCTCGTGCTGACTGGTGCCGGTGTAGAAGCCCGTGGAGGTCTTGATGAAGTCGCACCCCGCAGCGATGGCAGCCTCAGCGGCGGCCCTGATCTGGTCGCGCGTAAGGGCGTCGGTCTCGAAGATCACCTTCACCAGCACGCCCGCCTCATGGCAGGGTTCGATGACAGCCCTCAGATCCTCCTCGACGCGCTGCAGCTCGCCGCCCCTGATCCAGCCGTAGTTGGCGATGATGTCCAGCTCCTGTATACCTGCTTCAAGGGCGACGCGGGTCTGAGCGACCTTCGACGCGGTGCTTGAACAGCCGAACGGGAAGTCGACCACGACGCACATCCCTGTTCCCGTCCCGGCGCACAGGGGTGCTGCGATCTCGACGGAGGCGGGGTTGATGCAGACGGTCTTGCAGCCGTACCCGATGCCATGTTCGACCTCACGGCGGATCTCACTGGGGGTGAACTCGGGTTTCAGCACCGAGTGATCGATATAGGAGGCGAGTTCGGCGGTCGTCATCTGCGCTGCCGGTATGGATGGTTTCATGCTTGCTCCTTGAAAGGTCATGCCCTGCTGGGCGGCTCACTGACTGTGATTCTCGAGCGATGACCGGCAGCCCGGAGGCCATCTGCCGGAGGATCCGGACGTCTCATCAGCCCGACACTGAAAACGTAACATGTATAGAGTGGAATAGCAACAGGTCAAATCTTCACACGGCATGTTCTGCGCAAAACCCGCCGCGAAAACTCGCTGCACAAGACCACACCCTCCCGCCCAACCAACCGGGACCTTAAACCTGTATATACTTTCAATGCTTGGCTGGGGATCAGGCTGATCCGCGGAGGCAACTCCCGGTTCCTGGACCCTGTAGCCTGCCGACAGAGACCGGACCGGCGAGGAGATCTGACACAGGTATGGCCAGAGCCACATCGGACAAGCGTGAGAAGCGCAAGCAGCGCTATCAGGAGATCAGCGACTGGCTGACAGCCCAGTGCGCCACGCTACCCCCGGGCAGTGCGGTCCCCTCCGAGGCGCAGCTCGCCGAGCAGTTCAAGGTCAGCCGCATGACCGCCAGGCACGCGCTGGAAACCGTCCGGGCGGCCGGCAGGATAGAGCGGCGCAAGGGGGTGGGCAGTTTCGTCGCCCAGGCCGCCCTGCACCGCACTGAGTCAGTGCTGCGTTCCTTCAGCGACGAGATCCGGCGCCGGGACGGCGAGCCAAGCTCCATCATCATCGAGCAGGGACTCGTCGTGCTCCCCAGCCAGGCGCTCCTGATGGGCTTGGACCCGCACGACCCAATGGTGAGAATCGACCGGGTCAGATGCTCCGACGCGGTCCCGGTGGCCCGGGAGATCACCTACCTTCCCGGACGGCTCCGGGCGGTCCTGAAGAGGGATTTCGCAACGGCCTCTCTCCACCAGGCCCTCCGCGAACTGGGCACCACCCCAGCCCGGGCAACGGGTTATGTAACCGCCCGCCTCGCAAGCCCCGAGGAGGGTGAGCTGCTGCGTCAGGAGCTCCCGGCAGCACTGCTCGTGGAGTCGCGGACGGTGTCCGACACTGATGGCAAGGTGATCGAGAGCACCGAGACCGCCTACGTCGGCACCAGATGGGCGATGGACACGGCTGCCGCGGTCAGCCGCTGACCTACCATCACGCCTGGGCGAGAGCCAGGAACAACGGGAAGTCCTGGCGTTCGCCGTCGACCTCCTTGCCGACCACCCCGGCGTCGTGGAACACGACTCCGCGGTAGCCTGCCGCCTCCAGCCAGCCGCGAAGCTCGTCGCGGCGGAAACCGTGATAGCCGTGGAAGTCGGTGGCCTTCGCGTGGTAGCCCCCCACTGCGTCGTGGTCGAGGTCAGCGATCGCGACCATGCCGCCGGGAACCATCACCTGGTGCAGGCGGGCCAGCAGCGCCGGGACATCGTCCATGTGGTGCAGGGACATCTGTGCCAGCGCCAGGTCATAGGGGCCGCCGGGCACGTCTGTGGCGAGGTCGGTGACGGCGGTGGCCCAGTCGCCGAGGCCAGCCGTCTCGAGGGCACGATTGGCGACGGCGATCATCGCGGGCGAGGCATCGAGCAGGGTGACGGGTCCGAGTTCCGCGGCCAGGCAGCGCGACAGCATGCCCGTTCCGGCTCCGAGCTCGACGGTCACCGGATGTCCTGTCAGGGGCACGTTCGCGCGGATCACGTCCGCGACCCGCCGTACCCGCGCCAACCTCGCCGGGTCATCGTCCCAGGTGGCGGCACGTGCCTCAAAGTCCTCAGCCATGACCAGAGCCTACTCGGCGGCGGATGCCGCAGGCCGTCTCGGGATCAGGTGCAGCACCGCGACGATCAGGCCCCCGACCACGACCGCCACCGCTGCTGAGCAGGCGGTCTCGACCAGCCATTCCAGCACCTGGCCGGCCACTGGAACCGAGGCTACTGCGTGCGCCAGCGCGTGGACCACGGCGAGGGGCATGCCCCAGCCAAGGGTGGCGGCCCCGTCCAGCAGGATATGACCGCCGACCCATAGCATGGCGGCAATCCCCACCACTGAGAGCGCCGACAGCAGTTTCGGCATGGCTGTCACCAGCGCGCCGCCAAGGACCTGCCCGGCTCCGCTCCCCTCCTTCAGTTTCAGGCCGACGTCGTCCATCTTCACGATCAGCGCCACCACCCCGTAGACCAGCGCCGTGATCAGGACCCCGACCAGGGCCAGGGAGATCGCGCGGTACCAGAATCCCTCCCCGGCCAGGGAGTTCAGCGAGATCACCATGATCTCCGCGGACAGGATGAAGTCGGTGGTGACGGCGCCACGCACGAGGATGTCCTCGTCGCCGCGGGCCGCCGCGGGCTCCTGTTCGTGATGCCCTGAAACGGCCTCCCAGATCTTCTCAGCACCCTCGAAGCACAGGTAGAGGCCGCCGATCATCAGGACCGGGGTGAGCACCCAGGGTATGAACTGGCTGAGCGCGAGCGCCACCACCAGGATGATGGCCTTGTTTCGCAGCGATCCCTTCGCGATCCGCCAGATGATCGGCAGCTCCCGGGCGGGGCTCAGTCCTGTGACGTACCGGGGCGTCACCGCGGCGTCGTCGATGACGACCGCCATCGCCTTGGTGCTGGTGACGCTGGTCAGTTTCGCGATCATGGCCACGTCATCCAGCAGTGCAGCCAAGCCTCCGGCCATGGGTCTCCTCCAACGCTTCGGGTCGCACACGAAGGTAGCACCCCAGACAATCACCGCTCTCGGCAGGCAACTCCACTAGCATGCGACGCCATGAGCACCCTGCGCCTGATCTCCCACAATGTCAACGGCATCCGCGCCGCGCTGCGCCGTGGCCTGCATGATCTCTGGGAGCGAGAACAGGCTGATGTCATCTGCCTGCAGGAGGTGCGCTGCCAGGTCAAGGACCTGCCAGACGGCGCTTTCACGGACCATCACGTCGCCTGGTCCGTCGGCAAGCTGGCGGGCCGCAATGGCGTGGCGATCCTGACCCGCAGGGCCCCGGAGCGGATCGCCACCCTCGACGGCGGAGCGGTCATCATCGCGCCCGGCGGGAACCCTGCTGACTTCGAGGCGGAACGGGTGGGAAACCGCGACCTGGCACCTTTCGCCGGCGAGGGCCGCTACGTGGAGGTCGACTTGGCCGATGCGCCCATCCGCGTCGCCTCCCTCTACCTTCCGAAGGGCGCCGTACCGAAACACCACGCACGCAGGCCCGAGGAGGCGGACACGCCGAAGTACGAGCGGAAGATGAGGTTCATGGCAGGCCTGGCGCGTTACCTGACCCAGGCTCGCAGGTCGGCGGCACAGGCGGGGCGTGAATACGTGATCACCGGGGATTTCAACATCGCCAACACCGAGCTCGATCTGAAGAACTGGCGCGCCAACCAGCGCACCGACGGCTTCCTTCCCGAGGAACGCGAGTGGTTCACTGCCCAGCTCAGTCCCCGGACGCTGGTGGACGTCATCCGATCCGCGTATCCGGGCCAGGACGGCCCCTACTCGTGGTGGTCATGGCGCGGGCAGGCGTTCGCCAACGATTCCGGATGGCGGATCGACTACCACCTGGCCACGCCGAAACTGGCAAAGGCCGCGGTCCGGGCGGAGTCACTGCGCGAGGCCGACTACGACTCCCGGGTCAGCGACCACTGCCCCGTTGCCGTCGATTACGACTCGGCCAGGCTTTCCTGAGGGGCCTTGGCCTCCCAGTTCTGGGTGAGCTCATGGGCCTTGACCGACTCCCAGATGGCCCAGAGCAGCAGCAGCGCGAGCAGCCAGGTGCCGTTCCGGACGGCGAAGACCATGGCCTCGTAACCGAGCAGCACCGCGGTGATGATGATCGCGATCCTCAGCCGGCGGTTGCTGGGCCGGGTCATGGGGAACAGCACCCCGCCCCACAGCAGGTACCAGGAGTGGAGGGCCGGGAAGCAGAAGGCGACCAGCAGGAGCCCCCAGCAGACGAAATGAAGGGGGTGTCTCCCGATGTGCCTGATCGCCAGCACCACGATGCCGATCAGGCAGACCAGCAGGCCCAGGAGACGCGTTACCGTTACGGCCGTATCGCCTCCCTGGTCGATGCCGGAAAGGTTCAGGAGATACTCGATGCCCTGCCCGATCAGGGTGAACGGTGACGGCGTGGTCACCCTGCCAGGGACGTCGACGGCATTGATCCAGCCGAATCCAAGCCCCGTGACGATGCTCAACAGGACGAACACGGCCACGGAGATGGCCAGCGACGCGATGGCACGGCCGGCGGCGATCGCCAGGGGGCGGAGCCGCCAGGACGTCCACGCGTGGGTGATGAACGGCAGGACGACCGCTACGAAGAGCGCCGGCTGCTTGATGGACGCGCCGACCCCGACCACGACCGCTCCCCACCACCAGGTGCGCCACCTGGCCGTGACCCAGATTCCCAGCAGGGCCAGGCCCATCATGAGGGCGTCGTTGTGGGCGCCTCCGACGAAGTCGATGATGAGGATGGGATTGGCCAGGACGAACCAGCTGGCGGCAGCCGGGTTGATGCCGAACCTTCCCGCGATGCGTGGGATGCACCAGCCGATCATCCCCACCCCGATCAGCGCCGGGACCCTCATGATCACCGTCGACCAATAGGGGTCGAAGCCCACGAGGACGATCAGGCAGTGGCTTATCTGGAGCGCCAGGGCCGCGTAGGGCGCGGGGGTGTCGCGCCACACCCACGCCACCTGGTCGGCGAACTGCCCCGGCAGTATCCCCGGCCCCACCAGGTAGGGATTGAGGTCGTTGTGCAGCAGCCAGCCATGCGCCGCATAGGAATAGGCGTCGTGGCTGAAGATCGGTGGGGCGGCCAGCATGGGCGCGGCGACGATCGCCAGTACCGCCCAGTGGCGCAGCTGCGGCTGCCCCCGGGACTCCCGCCGCGCTGGGCGTACCCGGAGCCAGAACTCGAGCAGCAGCGCCAGTCCCACCATCGTGAAGATGGTGCCGATCCACCGCCACTCGACACCTGCCAGCCCCAGCGAGGCCATCGCACGGGTCAGCGGCGAGACCTGGGGCAGGTAGGCGGGGGTCAGCGACCCCAGGACCAGCAGCACCGATCCCAGGAAACCGAACCGGACCGCGCGGGCATCGAAGGCATCCCGAAGCGCCTTCACCGCTTCTGCCAGGACATCTTTCACAGCTGCTCCCGATCGCGAGCGGCAGCCCGCGGAAGGGCGGCGGGCACGTGCGTCAGCGTCCAGGAGCGGGCGCCGGCAGAAAACCTCGCCAGATGATCAATGTCAATGTGAATTTTCCTGGTTTCCTTAACCGCGGAGTATGAAACCTCGTGTATCCGGCCGTTCCTTGGGCAGACACCGGAGACGCCAACGGACTGATCTGAGCGCTGCCCGGCACGAGTCCCCACCGCCGGCACGGGAGCTCCGGGCACCGTGAGCGCATCCGCAGAAGCTGGAGCGGGCGGGCGCTCCCCGGCGGGCAGCCGCCATTCGGAGGCGCAGCGCGGCAGCAGCACGCCGGGGACGTGCACTGGCGAGTCGCAGAATTGGCCCATGAGGGGCATCCTACGGCCCAGACCCGTCACCGGCATTGCCGCTATACACTTGCCCGGAGCTTTGAGAAAGAGGATTATTGGTGGCTGAAACACGATCGTTGGACCGGGTGGTGATCCGCTTCGCCGGGGATTCCGGCGATGGAATGCAGTTGACGGGGGATCGTTTCACCGCTGAATCTGCCTCACTCGGAAACGACATCGCCACCCTCCCCAACTACCCCGCGGAGATCCGTGCTCCCCAGGGCACCATCCCAGGAGTCTCGTCCTTCCAGGTGCATTTCGCCGACTACGACATCGTCACCCCCGGCGACCGGCCCGACGTGCTCGTCGCCATGAACCCCGCCGCCCTGAAGGCCAACCTCGGCGACCTGCCCCAAGGAGGCGTGATCATCGTCGACGAGGGCGACTTCACGAAGCGGAACCTGGCGAAGGTGGGCTGGGCCTCCAATCCGCTGACAGACGGCTCCCTGGACGCCTGGAAGGTCCACTCCCTGGACTTGACGGGGATGGCAACAGCCGCCGCGAAGCCCTTCGGGCTGGGCCGCAAGGACGCTGGCCGGACGAAGAACATGTTCGCCCTGGGCCTGCTGTGCTGGCTGTACTCGCGCGACACCTCCGGCACCATCGACTTCCTGAAGACCAAGTTCGCCTCGAAACCGGAGATCCGCGACGCGAACCTGGCCGCCTTCAAGGCCGGGCATGCCTACGGCGAGACCACCGAGATCTTCGAGCACCGGTACCACGTGGCGTCGGCCCCCATGAAGCCAGGCCGCTACCGCCAGATCACCGGCAACCTCGCCACCGCCTACGGACTGATGGCCGGCGCCGACCGCTCCGGGCTACAGCTGTTCCTGGGCTCCTACCCGATCACCCCCGCCTCCGACATCCTCCACGAGCTGAGCCGCCGCAAGGACGTCGGTGTGGCCACGGTGCAGGCTGAGGACGAGATCGCGGGCATCTGCGCCGCACTGGGCGCGTCCTATGCGGGGGCGCTCGGGGTCACCACCACCTCAGGGCCGGGTATGGCGCTGAAGATGGAGGCTGTCGGCCTGGGGGTGATGACGGAGCTGCCGCTGGTGGTCGTGGATGTGCAGCGCGCCGGCCCGTCGACGGGGCTGCCGACGAAGACCGAGCAGGCTGACCTGTTCCAGGCGGTGCTGGGTCGCAACGGCGAGTCGCCGGTGGCTGTGCTGGCCGCCCAGTCCCCCGCTGACTGCTTCACCACCGCTGTCGAGGCCTGCCGCATCGCGGTGAAATACCGCACCCCGGTGATCATGCTCACCGACGGCTATCTCGGGAACGGAGCCGAGCCTTGGCGTATCCCGGACCTCGGCGACATCCCGCCCATCGTGCCCGGCTACGCCACCGAGCCGAACGCGACCAGATCGAACGGGGATCCCGTCTTCCACCCCTATCTGCGCGACGAGAACATGGCTCGCGCCATCGCGGTCCCCGGCACACCGGGCCTGGAGCATCGCATCGGCGGCATCGAGAAGAACTCCGTGACGGGGGCCATCTCCTACGATCCGGACAACCACGACCTGATGGTCCGGACCCGGCAGGCGAAGATCGACGGCATCGTCCGTGACATCCCCGACGTCGAGGTCCATGACCCGTCCGGGCAGGCCAGGCTCCTGGTGCTCGGCTGGGGTTCGACCTACGGTCCGATAACGGCCGCCGCCCGCCGCGTTAGGCTGGGAGGCAGGGAGGTCGCGACGGCGCATCTGCGGCACCTCAACCCCATGCCCGCGAATCTGGGTGAGGTGTTGAGGAGCTATGACAAGGTGATCGTGCCCGAGATGAACCTCGGTCAGCTGGCTTTCCTGCTGCGTGCCCGCTATCTGGTGGATGTCCAGAGCTACTCCCGGGTGCGTGGCCTACCCATCTCGGTGGGTGAGCTTGAGAGCGACCTGATAGCCGAACTCGACGCGCTGGAGGTGAAGTGATGCACGGGCTGGCAGGGGTTCCCCTGGCCCAGGCGCCGCAGACCCGCAAGGACTACACCAGTGATCAGGAGGTCCGCTGGTGCCCCGGCTGTGGCGACTACGTGATCCTCTCGACCTTCCAGGCCATGATGGCCGATCTCGGTATCGCCCGCGAGAACACGGTGGTGATCTCCGGGATCGGCTGCTCGTCGCGGTTCCCCTACTACGTGGACTGCTACGGCATGCACTCCATCCACGGCCGCGCCACGGCCATCGCGACGGGGGTTGCGGCGGCCCGCGAGGACTTGAACGTGTGGGTGATCACGGGAGACGGTGACGCGCTGTCGATCGGCGGCAACCATCTGATCCACGCGCTGCGCCGCAATGTGAATCTCAACATCCTGTTGTTCAACAACCGGATCTACGGATTGACCAAGGGTCAGTACTCCCCCACCTCGGAGCAGGGCAAGCTCACGAAGTCGACGCCCTACGGTTCTCTGGACGTGCCCTTCAACCCGGTGGCGCTGGCACTCGGCGCGGAGGCGTCTTTCGTGGCCCGCGCCGTTGACTCCGACCGGGCGCAGCTGACCGAGGTCATGCATGCCGCAGCCCAGCATCGCGGCGCAGCGCTGATCGAGATCTACCAGAACTGCCCGATCTTCAATGACGAGGCCTTTGATGCGTTGAAGGGACCGGAGTCCGCGAACTCGCTGATTCGGCTCCGGGATGGCGAGCCCGTCGTCTTCGGTACCGAGGAGCAGTTCTGCGTGGTCCGGGAGGCGGACGGACAGCTCACGGTGGCCGAGACCGCGTCAGCTGAGCCGGGGCAGATCGTCATCCATGATGCCGGGCGCCAGGATCCCTCGCAGGCCTTCGCGCTGGCGCAGCTCACTGATCACGGCGTGATGCACCGGGCTCCGGTCGGCATCTTCCGCCAGGTGGAGCGGCCAGCTTACGACGACTTGCTGCGCGAGCAGGTGGCCGAGGCTCGGGCGGAGAACCCCCACGAGGCGCTGCAAGATGCGATGGCTGGGAAGACTTTCTGGGAGATCGGCTGAGAAAACCCCACGCATGGGTAAGGCCCGGCGAGCCATGAGGATCGCCGGGCCTTATGCCACCTATCCACTGTGACTAGCTGTTTTCCCACGTCACCTTGGGATCGGCGTCAGCGACATTGATCGAGGCCTTCGGCCACCTCGTCCCCTTGCTGCCAAATCCGAGAACGTTGCATTCACCAGTCCGCCCGCCCTTAGTGCAGGTGGCGCTGATCTTGAAGTTCCCAAACTCGTTGGACGAGAGAATGGTCGGCACTGAGCTGCCCACCTTGGGGGTGACGTTCTCCATGGTCGCGCTTGCCTCAGAATCCTGGGTTCGCTTGATCGTTCCGTCAGTAAGCGTGGTGCCATCGCTCAAAGACTCACTCAGAGCCATGTTGCACCCAGGATCGAGATTGGCGGATGCGAGACACGCCTTGGCCTCAGGCAGGACTTTCTCCCGGAACAGGTCGATACCTGCCTGGCTCGGGGTGAACTCTACCGACACATAGTTGGACTCCAGCGAGTTCTTCACAAGAGCTTGGGTCTCTCCCTTGAGCTCAAGGTATTTGTTGCCACTGGCGACCTGGTAGCTTCCAGGAAACACGGTGACCTCATCCGATTTCACCGCTGTCCCATTCACTGTGAGGTCTGCCTTGCTACCCTGGCTGATCCTCAGTTTGGGCAACTGCGTCTCAATCTTCTTGCTCGCAGCATCGACCTTGAAATCCTCAGTGGCGGTGGAGTCCCCAATGGTGTAGGAGACGGGAACCCTGAAGGTGGGATCGCTTCCTGTGGGTTCGTTGACCTGGATGTTCGTGATCGGTGCGCGACTGAGTGAATCCTTGAGGACGTCGGCCGTCAGCAGGGCACCATCCAATGCTGAAGAGGAGCCCAGGAGCGCCTTGGCGTCGTCGGCGCGGCCTTCGGACAGAGCTGTCAGGTAGTTCTGGACGACAGTCTTGGCGGCCTCCTTGGGATCTGCGGGCAGCTGGGCGGAACTGTCCCCGCCGGCGCCGCTCTCAGCAGTCTTGTTGCCGAAAACGCCTGAGAAGACGAGAACCAGGGCGGCGACCAGCACCACAGCGACAGCTCCGAGACCGATCCACAGCCCCGTCTTCGGCTTCTTCTGCGGTGCGGGTTGGCCGTAGCCCTGCTGGGAGTAGCCAGCCGCGTACATCTGCTGCTGGCCCTGCGCTCCCTGGGGACCCTGGGCACCGGGCCGGGGCGGCATGCCCTGATACCCCGCCTGAGGCTGCTGGCCCTGAGCCGGCGATGCGAACTGAGGACCTCCCTGCTGAGGGCCGGCAGGCGACGAGTAATGGCCCGGCGGGTTCTGGGGTGGCTGCGGCGGCTGGCCGGAGCCGCCCACCGACTGGCCAGGTCCAAACTGCTGGTTAGGATTGTTGGGGTCATGGGGCATTGACATCTGAATCCTTCCTAGCCCAGGTCATGAAACTCACGGGTTTCGCTCAAGCCCTTCGTAAGGACATCGCTGAGTCAAACCCACTGCCACCAATGATGACCTACAGCGAGTTCATTCCGCTACACCTGTTGATCACTAGGGTTTATGCCCACCCGCCGTTGCCTCTGCGCGAGGGCTGGGCATCGGCCGCGCCGAAGCCAGGGTTCTTGTCAGGGGCACCCGGTAACTTTTGGCGTATGCAGTGGATCCCGACCGGCACCGGACACGAGCTGGCAATCAGCGACGGCAAGATCGTCGCGCGCAGCGACGGTGGCAAGAAGCTGTTCAGAGTCCCCGCTGCGGCGAAGAAAACCCCTGTGTGGGAGGATCTGGACGCCAGTTTATCCTTCCTCCACGCACACGATGCCGAGGTGGGCGCTGAGATTGAGCGCTGGCTGCTACGTTCCCTGCCGGTGCCCCGGGCGATGCTGACACAGGTGTGGGCCGATGAGGCCTGGCGTTCCTGGCTGACCGACCTGGTGGTAGCGGCTGAGCACGGCGAGATCGCAGGTTTCCTGCGCGCGGCTAATTCCGACGGCCTGGGCATCGTCGACCTGGACGGTGAATCCGTGTCCATCTCCGCTGAGCAGGTGCTAATACCCCACCCGGCTCTGCTGACTGATCTCGATGAGCTGCGCGCATTCGCCGTCGAGTTGGGTATCAGACAACGTTTCGACCAGCTGTTCCGTGAGGTGCATCGTCTGCCTAGCGCCCTGGATCCCGAGACGAAGGAGATCGCTAGCTACGCAAGGGGCGAGTTCGATCAGCTACGGTTCGCCGAGAGCCGGGCGATTTCCACAGGCGCAAAGGTATCGGGGGGTTACGCCATCTGCCTGTGCTTCGAGGACGGCAGACCAGTCACGGCCCGGTACTGGATCGGCGAGGGCACCCCCGATTCCGCGACGGTCACGGGCAACCTGCACTGGCTACGCAACGATGAGATCGTGCCGGTGGCAACGGTGGGTCCGTTGGCGTATTCGGAGGGGGTTCGTATGGCGGCACACATCTATGCGGGCCGCAAGGTGACCACCGACAAGGAGTAGAAGATGATCCCAGACTCCCAGGTCGTCGGACTTGACGGCATTGCGATAGCTCCCACCGAGGGCTGCGTCGCCCTCCAGGCACGTCACTACAGCCATCCTGCCCTGAAAGGTCGCACTGTGGTACGGCTGGTGCGTGAGAACCTGTCCTCAGCTGAGGACATCAGCCTTGGGGTTCTGGGTTTCGTTCCTACAAGCAGCCAGCCGGTGGGCTATGTGCGTAACCGTGCCATCGGTTTCCCCGCTTGGGTAATCATCAACGACCCTGCTAATGCCCGGCATGCCCTCAACCTGGTGCCTGATCTGAGAAGAGCAGCCAGGATGGCGCGGAGTAAACCGGGGAACACGAAGGTTCTCCTCGACTCCCTGGCAAAGACGCTCAGTGACTCAGCCCCGCATCTCCTCCCCACATTCCTAGAAGAGGGCGCTCGTGTCTTCCTGGCTGTCGGCGACCGGAAGAACGCAGCACAGCTCTTCTCCAAGGCCCGGGAGGCCGAACGAGTCCACAACGTGCCCATTGACGAGGAGCGTCACCGTCAGGTCCTTCTCGAATTCTCATTCGCCGGAGCCATCAACGTGAGGGAACTCAGCCATGAGTCAAAAGCCCTCCTCGAGCGCCACAGCCCCGGAGACGCCCTGGAGCTTTTCCTCAAACTCAACACCGATCGCATCAAAGGCGGCCTGCCACCCTACGCGAACCTGGCCGCCGACCTGCGCCGGCTCATCAAGGCAACGCACGCCACACAGCTGGAAGTGGAATCCCGGTTGCTGACGGACCTCCTCCGGTCCCCCGCTCTGACCCGGGCACCGGAATCCTTCTGGAAAGGCTATGCCAGGACCCTGAAGCAGCTGGTCCGAACCGATCCCGCGGTACGAGACGTATTGCTGGGGCTACTGCCTGAGACGGTGACCTCCGATACTTGGGTGAGCTTCCTGAAGGACGTCGGCATCACCCAGGATCTGCGGACCGGCAAGGTAGATGCTGCTAGCTGGGTGGAATGCTGCGCCCAGAGATTCAGGAGCTCCTACTGGTGGACAAGGGACTACGACTATCCACGCAAGCTCAGCCAGCTCATCCGCTGCCTGCCGGGGCTACGGGGAAGAACCATCACGCTGGATTCGCCATCGGGGCTGGAGCCAGAGCTCCTCGACGCGCTCCTGGAGGCGGGAGCCAAGGTCATCTTCAAATATGCCAAAGACCAAGACAAGCTGGAGTTCAGGTCATGGGCACACCAGGCAGACTGCCCCGACCTGACGTTCCTGGCAGACAGTGAACATGCCCAGCTGGCCGCCAAAGGCTTAGGTTCCGTCGTGAACGACGGCCAGCTGCCGCTCCTGGTCTCCCATGCAGGCACCCGTAAGCTGCTCGGCCTGTGGCTGGAGCCTCGCCTGCCGGAGAATCCCACTCCTGTCCAGGTGGCCGCAGAACTCCAGCGCCTAGCTGCGCTCCTCACGTCTGAGGGGGCCCGGCACTATCCCCGGCAACTGGAGACCCTCGTCGCATCACTGGATGCGGCCAAGCTGCTGGCGATAGCCCTGCGTGACGGCCTGATCACCGAGTACACCTGGCCGGTCCTAGAGGAGGCAGCCAGGGAATTCGGCCCGGACCATGAGCTGGAGGTTCACGAGTCGTGGCCCGCTATGGGCGTCTCAGGAGACGGCCGGGTTATCTGGGTGGAGGGTGACCAGCGTGTCGCTGATGTCACATTCACCATTCCGGGAGGCATATATCCGGAACGATGGGAGTACATGCTGGTCGATGGCGACACAGCCTGCCTGTGCCGCCGCCTTGACGGCTTCTTGAGGGAGGAGCTCCCCTGGTCCAGCGACCCCACGACACGGCACCATGCCTCGATGATGCGACGGCCCAGCCATCGGTTCCGGCTCAGCTGTCCAGTGCCCCACGGCCGGCTGATCGCAGATCACCTGGCACGCGCCGGCGATCAGACGTCCCCCTTCCAGCACATGGGCAGGATACTCAGTGATGGCAGCAGCTACTGGGCTGTCACCGATCAGGGCATCTTTGAGATAGACCCGGCCTCTGGAGCCAAGGGCAGGACATCGATGCCCACCGCACTAGCGGAAATGATCACACCGCATAGACGCAATGGCTGGACACTCCACGACAAATCCCTGGCGTGGTTCCCCGTCGGAACTAGCAACGCCCAGTCGCCACTGTCCACCATGGACGGTATCCACGGCTGGGTGGTGCTGGAGCTAGATGACCGCACGCTTCATCTCGGTATCAACGGCTACTCCTTTGAGGCACCGGAACATCTACGGATCCCCTACAGCGGCCGCTGTGCCCGGCCCGGTGGGGGTCACTGGCTCATCGGCTCCGAAGGCGAGCTGTACCGGGATTCCAGCCAAGAGCAGCTACTGACACTCAACGATCCGGCCGGCCGCGTGCACCTGCTGCACCGCGTCCCCACCCAGGGCTGGAACCAGTTCCGGGTGCGTGATGAGGCCGCCAGTGCGCGGCTGCGGACCGTGACGGCCGGGCAGGTGAAAGAGCTGCTGGAGGTTCTTCCTGGGGATGACGGCTCTAACCACGCAGCTTCTGCCCAGGCAGCGGTGGAGAAACTCATAGGGACCAGCGACGCAGAGCTGGCCAATTCCGTGATCTGGGTCGCGTCCTATATCAAACGACTTGTTGCCGGTTGCCTGGCAGCAGCCGCCTCCACCAGGCCGGATGACGAACCAGATGACGAAGGACAACATTTCAGCTCATGGCGTCCTTCTGACTCCGTCATGCGCTGGTTCGCGGGCGACGTGCGTGACACCACAGACCGGCCGGTCGTGCATGCCCTAGCCAGGCGGCTCTCAGGCGAGCAGACGCTGGTGGAGGACGTCATCATGACCCTGATCCTCCCCCTGACCCGTCCTGAGGTTCTGCTGGCCTGCGCCGCCGCCCCACTGCGCGGCCACGACGAGATCGGGGGCGCAGCGGCCACCGTGGCCTCGGTACTGGACGCGGGCCTCTACACCCCCACCGGCTGCGTCTTCAGCTTCAGGGTCTCCTGGAACAACAACGCTCTCCGCCGTCACTGGAGAAGCGAATTCTCCAGTGACGGCCATGCACAGGGACCGGAGGAGCTGATCGACACCCCAACGGGTCCGGGAATCGCCATCGGCGACTGCCTGGCACCAGACGGGGATACTCAGCGGATGCTGGTTTTCTCCCCCGGCGGTGGAGTGCCGGAGAGTGTCATGGGCGAGGTCACCACCATCGAGCAGCGTTCCGCAGGGCTCTCCCCCGATGGTCTCGTGGCGGCCTTCGAGAAACTGCTCGCCGATGGCCCACCGCCCTGGAACCAAGACCGGGCCAACCGGCTGGCCGAGGAACTCGGCTGGCCTCCCGCAGCCGCAGCCATCCTGCTGGCGGGTCTGCCGAACGTTCACGACAGCAGGAAGAACTTCCTGCCACCACCCGTGCGGAAACTACTCGGCTTGAAAACAACCGAGGCCGCGGAGGCCCGGGATTTCCTGATGACCCTGGGCATCCCAACCCTGGTTGGGCTGTTGTCAGCCGGCGCAACCGACCCCATGCGTGTGGCCACGGAGGGCCTGGACATCGACGCCATGGCGGCCTTCTGGGAGTCCAGGCCTGAAGAGGAGACCCAGGCGAAACTGTCTGGCGGCCTGCTGGCCGCAGCTGACAAAGAGTTCCGCTGGCGTGGCGCCTATCAGCTCCGGAAACTGATGGACCAGTACCCGGATAGCGACTCCCTGGCCTCCTGGCTGTGGGCCACCACCAAGGTGAGACGCGACGACCCGCAGGCGAGCTGGCTGGCGGACCGTTACGACGCCATCAGGGAAAGCTTCAGCCGGGGCACCATGGACCACAGCATCATCGACTTCTCTGGTCAGGTGCGGTCCCTGCTGGGGCTGCCCCACCGCACGGACGGCACCCCACAGGGGGAGACCTCGACAGTGGGTGCGTGGACCATCGTGGCCAAAAAGAACTGGGACGAGCTGTCCTGGGACCCCGGCAAGGTCACGGATTGGGAGGCCGAGGGCAAACTGGTCTCCAGCTTTCCTGAAGAGCTGGAGGCATACGATCCGCTTCTGCGGCGAGTCGCGGTGCTGAGCGGGGAATTCGACGCCCTTCAAGAGGATGTGCGCAGCGGCTACGCGGGCTGGCCCCAGAACCCAGCTGTCAGCGCCCCGGAAATCCTGGCCCAGGTGGCTGGGAAGCTAGACCTGCCCGGGGATTCGGCCCGGTACTGGCTACAGCTGCTGGCCGTCCACAACCCCACCGACAAGAACATTGATGCCTGGAACGGCTGGGAAAAGACCGACCGGACCCGGTTCGCAGCTCCGCTGCTGGAGCGCGGCCTCATCGTCGAGGCTATGAGGAGCCGCGCAGGACGCAGTTACTTCCTGCCCGGCGGCTGGCAGGAGGCTGCCAGCCCACATCTGCCGATGGAAGTCTGGAAGGCTCCCTTCTACGACCTGCTCGACGGGGCACGGGTCCGCCCCCGCCTGGACATCGTCGTTCCCTACGTGCCCTACCGGCAGCTCTTCACCGACGCGTGGCAGCGGTACCACGATGGCGATGTCCCCGGCTACCAGGAGCTACGCACCGAGCGCTACCGGAGGCGCTGACCAGGAAGGATGCAGATGGCCAAGAAACCCCGGCACGTGAACCAGCAGGTGCCACCCCCGGAGGTGCGCTACGCCAGTGAGCTGGCAAAACTCGCCGCAGAACCAGGCCCGCGCCCACCGGGGTGGCGGCTGACGCTGTCGGCGGTAGTGGCGTTCGTGTGCGGCGACGAGCGGCTGGAGATCAGCAGGAAGTTCGTGGGCGATGTCTCGCTGGTGGAGCGGTGCGTCATCACGCTCGCCGAGGCCGTCGCCATCTCCGGGGCCTTTCCGGTGAGGCTAGCAAGGCTGTGCAGGGCGCCCTGGACCTGGCCACTCTCCGTGGGCTGGCTGCACCGGCACGTCGCGAGCTGATCGAGGCGATTACGACCGTATTGGCCCAGGGCGAGTTGCTGGGACGAGGCCGGGCGGCGGCTGGCGCACTAGAGCAGGTGCTGATCGGCCAACGCTCCGGCAAGACAGCACCCGGTACGCTCGTATCGGACTTGCGTGAGAACATCCTGACCGAGGTGGAGGCTCTGAAACTGCCACTCGGGCAGGAGAGACAGCTGTCTGTCGAACCGCTGCGCAATACCCTTGACCTGCAGCGCCATGTGTTGCTAATGCGCCTGCTCATAGGTGGCATCACCTACGCCACCCCCATTGGGCAGAGCCTATGGCGCGGAGCTGAGCCAGTAGGGGTGAGCTGGCGGTTCTGCTGGAGCGCTGCCACGGACGCCAGCATCGAGCTGGCTGCGTCACGCAGCCTAACCGCCAGGCAGATTGCGGAGACCGTACTGCTGACCAGGCAGGCCGGGAACCCGGGCGAGGCTGCGGCCCTGCTGAAGGAAGCCGCGGCCTGCGGGACGCAGACAGCCGCGGAGCGAGCTTTCCAGGTTGCTGCCCCGCTGGCTAGCCGGGTTGGCCTCGGCGGAGCCGTCGATTTGCCGGTGACACTGTCGGATGTGGCTTCGGCCCGGATTCCCGGGGCATCACTGCTTCCACCGACCCAGCGGGTCCGCGCCGCCGGGCTGTGCAACGAGTTCACGGCCGCCGCGGTACGGGAGCTGCATGGAATCCTGGGCTCCGATGATCCGGCAGACGCCAGGACCCTGGCCACCTTCGCAGCCCAGGGCAGCAGCCACGCACTGGGTCAGGGGCATGCCCTGCGACAGCTGGCCCGCAATGGCTCTCCCCTGATGCAGGGGGCAGCCCCCGGCCTGTTATGAGGCGGGCGACGGCTGGGGCGGGATCAGCGATTCCCTCTTCGCGCTGTCGCGGCACCGGCTGCTGGTGGCGCATGCGACGGCACGCCCTGACGGCCGGCTGGGCGGTGGAGAAAAGGTCCGCGCCGCGATGCAGGCCCTCTGGAGCGGCTGGGAGAGCGCGCCTGAGGGATTCGAGATGATCACCGGAAAGATCAAGGGCGGTGACCGGCATGGGCTGGTCGTCTCAGGCCGGCGGTTGGACCTGTTGCCCGCAGCCAGGACACTCGGAGCGGGGCTGGCGACGCAACTGTTCGGCGCCGCTACCAGCACCACCGTCACGTGCCTTGCTGGACAAGGCCAGCTGCTGGGCCTGATAAGCGCAGGAGGCCTGATCCAGATTCCAGGCTCCCTGGGAGGGATTTGGTGGCCTGGACTGGACCAGGTGACGCGGGCATGGGCCAGGAACCTGCCCGCGCCAGCTGTTCCCCCACCGTCACGGACGTAGCGGACTGGGGGCATAAAGCACCTCAGGTCACCGAGGTCACGAGACGTTGGTGTGAAAGAGTCCTGGATGCCGGCCCAGCGGTCCTATCCTCACCATTGCTACCCAAGGACGTGGCATGGCTCAAAACCGCAAGTGCACCATTCGCCGCCGAACTACTAAATAGCCTGATGAATGCCAGTAGCCAGGGCCAGCGTCGTTTCGACGGCATCTGGCAGCAGGATCCAGACGTCTTGGCCTGGGCATGGCTCCGGTTGAGCCAGTACTGATGAGATGCGGAGGGGCCAGGCTCATCCAGCCAAAACCCCTCCGCAAGGACGCACCCCCCGCGTCACATACGCCGGGAACCCGATGCGGCCACACCTCTCAGCGCCGGCACCGCCGAAGGCGCCAGCACTGATGAGGCATGGCCGGGATCGGCTCCTGACTGGCCGGGATCGGCCTGCGCAGCCATTCGCCCCACACCCGGACGGCGGCTGATCCCCATGCAGGAACCAGTGCCCCCATCACGACAACCGGCACGACGAGCAGAACCACCACCCCCATGGCGGCCATGCTCGCTCTGAAAGCCGATGTGTCTTCCCATACCGGGTTGTTCCCCCTGAACTCGTGGTGCACGAAATAGCAGCGGGCTGAAGCTATCAAGAAATTCTGTCGTCCGAAAAGATGACCTTTCGTTACCCCTTGGTGGCCATTCCAGGAGGGGAGGGGACGGGCTCCTCCGGGTAGAGCCGGCCTGCTCCCCGATGGGACGGCGCGGTGCGGCGCTGGCCATCGCAGTGAGCGCAGACCATTCATCCCTCATGCCTATAGAACTACTCAATCCCACCTGACGCCGTCACGGAATAAGGAGAATCAGCCTGGCGGCAGCCATCTTCGACAGGGCTTCCCTCGGAAGGCTAGAAAGCCTTGACCAGGAATTACACGCGACGCTGTCATCTCCCCCATTCTACGGAAAGCAAGGCGAAACTGACCTCTTCGCATAGGACTCGGAAGAATCCACCCCCAGTCCCCGGTCAGGCCGGTCAGCACAGATATCAAATCAGCAGCTGTCGGTACCAGGTAGAGAGATTTCCTGACCTGCGCCTCGGAACCTGCATAAAAGCCGGTCATCTCATGAAACACCAGCAACTCTCAGCCGTCCTATGGAACGTCCATCGTCGCTCAATAATCACCCAAGAGACGGTGATCCAGCCCTTGATAAATAAAGCTTTCCTGACCAAATCTTCCGCGAGCACCCTTTTCAAGACACCGGCCACCGGATGCTCTAGCGGAATCCGCGAGGCAGTTGCTAGATCCAAGACTTCAAGGAAACCTGCGGAAAGCCCTTTGACAAACCCGATGAGTCTTGAGGCGACCTTCATCAGCCTGGCATCTTTCCCCAGGCCCGGAGAGTCCTCATCCCGGACTGGCTCAGAGGCAGGCCCTTACATGAAGAGGGCCTCTTCTCACGTGGCTCTCAGGACATCTGATTAACGTCCTGCGATTCGATGCCTACATGGCGTGTTCAGCAGCAATAAAGATGATGCTGGCCTGGTCATTTCCGGCCGTGACGCCTCGGCGCCGGATATCCGGCATACCGCCCGGCAATCACCGCCGCCACCGCCACAAGGCAGAAAAGCCCTGCCACCATGCCGGGATTCTCCTGCTCATCAGCCTCCGCCCTTGCCGGAGTGAGGTTGGGCCGCTCCTGCCGGCCGGCCACAGGGGTCAGGGAAAACGTCGCAGACATGCTATATGCGGAATTTCCCGGCCAGCCAGCTTCCTGACCGCTCACCCGCCGCCCTGAGCAGGTCCCAGCGGAAGGTCTGGCATGGTCAATGGCCTGGTGATTCTCCCTCAGGGCCGCTACGACCTCCGCCCTCCAGTTTCCTGCATCAGCGGACACGCCAGCAGCCCGATGCCATGACGACGGAAGACGGCATGCGTCAGATTCCAATGCGTTCTCTTTCCCCGGCACGAGATATGCCCTGGCATCGCTCGGGGCGGGCATCTTTCCCTTAGTGACTCCCACAAGATGCGACGGCCGCCTATCCTCAGGATAATCCTGCATTGTGACGACCCCAGCCGGCTGATAACCGGCACAAGCCTGGAGATCAGACGATTCGCCGGTAGACCCGGAATCGTAGGATCCAGGGAGGCGAAGACCGGAAACCTCTTTACACGCCTGCATAAAAGGTATATCGGGACATACTAGGCGGCTGGGAAGGAATTCCATGGATAGAGCGTCTCTCCCCTTTCCCTCACGCCCGCCAGGCAATTCATTCATAGCCAGCGGGGAGATCGCAGCCTCGGTTGAAGTATGTCCCTGGGTACCCTCTCCATCATTGCGGTCCTCGATGTCGAAACCATCACGATGGGGCCGGATATCCGCCATTTCCCCCAAGACAACCCGATACCCGGGGTTAGCGATTTCCCCCTGAAAAACCAGACAGGTTTCAAGAACATCTGGTTCCCAGTGGGGCAGCAGATTCACATATTCCTGGACTGGGTGATCGGGAGCATTGTCCGCGATGGCTGCCACCTGACCGCCAAGAACCTGAATCGCACCCTGAAAGCCAATCAAAAACGCCATCAGGCACGCACTCACACCAGCCACGACGCACTTCCCCCAAACTTCAACTCATCCTCACCCCCTGTCAGAGGGTGAACTTTGAACACCGTGAAACCTAACAGAAGTTATCTCTCTAGGCATAACCGACACCCCTTGCGGTTGGACTTTCGGCTAGCAAAATCAGAATAGTCAGCCTGAAAGTCGCCCTGAGCGGTATGGGAAATGCGCATTAACTCTGTTCATAACCACTCAGGCTTCAGGGATTTTCTGCTGTCCTGTGAAAAACAGCCATTGCCAGCCAGGGACGCTTACTAGCCTCAGTCACCGTTGACCGGTTCGCCGAGGATGGCGTGCCACCTGCTGGAGTGCCCGCGCCACAAAACGATCAGATGCTGGGTGCCGGGCAGACCCCGCCCGGCTGTCCCCATACCTCACAAGACCTCACGACGGGGACAAAATAACTGGGCCCCGGCTCATTCGAGTCGGGGCCCAGCTTCCTACGAGCGCTTCAGCCGCTCAGGAGCCGGTCCTGGGCAGACTCGGCCTGACCGGCACCGGGCTGGCCGCCGGCGTCACGGTGACGCTGGGAGCCGGCGTCGGGGAGACGTTGGAAGCCGGCGTCGGCGTGATGGTGGCTGTTGGCTCAGGCGAGGGCGCCGGAGTCTTGCACGCCGGCTGGTCCCGGACAGCCGAGAAGGTGGCGTGGCTCTCGTCCACCCGGGTCCACCCCTCAGGCAACGGCCCACCGATCTGATAGCCGGTCTTGGCAGTGGCCGTGGCGGTCACGGTCACCTTGCCGTCTGCGACCTTGATCTCCGGGCCGGTGAACTCAAGCCCATCCACCGCGGCGATCATCGCGGTGGGCGCGGTCGGGGTCGAAGAGTCAGCGGGACAGGTGCCGGCGTCGATGGTGGGAACCACCGGGACGGCGCACTGGGGCTGCGTGATGGTTGTGGAGTAGGTCACGACCCCGTCGACGACCGTCCAGCCGGAAGGCAGGTTCGCGGTGTCAAACCGGTGCCCGGCCTTGGGGGTCGCGGTCACCGTGACGGTTACCTGGCTGCCATTCGTCACGAACGTGGGCTCGCTGTAGTCGATCTCATCGGTGTCCGTGACGCCAGTGACCACTGGCTGCGCCGGGGTGGTGGAGTCCACCGGGCAGACGCCTGGGGTCACATCCGGAACCGCCGGCGCCACGACCTGGGTGCAGGACGGCTGGGTGATGGTGGTCGTGTAGGTGAAGGTGCCGTCGCCATTCGGGGCCCACCCGGCTGGCACATTCTGGTCATCGATCTCCTTGCCGGTCTCGGGGGTGGCGACCACGGTCACAGTCACCTGGTCCCCATTCTTGACGATTTTCGGCTGGGAGTAGGAGATGCCATCGGTCGGCCCGGCCACAACCGTCGGCTCTGATGGTTCACTAGCGCCCGGGGCGCAGACGCCGGGGGTCACCTGGACGGCGCCAAGTTTCGGATTGACCCTGTTGGTCAGCGTGATGTCGAGGGTCTTGGTGCCCTCCACCGTGACCTGGGCGCTGTTGGCGTCCGGCACGCCATCAGTGACTCCGGTCCCGGAGAATGTGGGATCACCGAAGTCCACCCCCGTGACGGCCGGCACCTGCTCAGTCAGGGTGACCACGGTGCCATTCGGGATGTTGTACAGAGACGCCAGAGAGCCGTCGGCCTTCACCTCAAGGGTTCCGGTCTTGGCCTGCCCGCCGAGCTGATAGCTGTAGGCAACCGGGAATGTGGCCTCCTGCGAAACGGCATTGCCGGCGTTGTTCTCGATGCTCTTGCGCAGGTTCAGGTGCCCGACGGTGTCCCCGGAGCCAGTGCCACCGCCGGAGGCATCACGGACGGCCACGCCCTCATAGGAATTGCCGTTGATGGTCACGTTGTTCGGGTACTTGGCACCCACGAGGATCTGTTCGCCGACCGCAAGCCGGAACTCCAGGATGTAAAGATCATCCGCCGAAAAAGCCGATGTCTTGTTGTAGACAAGATGGATCCTGCTGGAATCCTCGATCTGAGCGGTGACGTCTGGATAGCTGCCACCATCGTTGCTGTAGAGCATGGTCTGGCATTCAGCGCGGTCGGGCTCGTTCCAGCAGAGCGGATTGTTGTTGGGAATCCGGTAGAAGTCGAGAGTTCCGGGTTTGACGGTCAGGCTGGATCCGGGAACCGTGAAAGGATCATCGATTGTCAAGGTGTTCCCACTCAGCTCCTGACCAGGAATACGGATCTTCCACACCAGGGTGTCGTAGGGGTCACCGCTGAAATACCCGATCTTCGCGATGTCCCGCGGTATCTGCGGAGAGTATCCGATATCGGTCTGGCCATTCGGCAGGCCGACCACGATGGAGGCGTTTCCATTGATGGTCAGCGTGACGTTGTTTCCGGTGTAGGTGGAGGCCACCTGGGTGTTCACGAAGAAGGTGCCGCCAACGTTGTTCTTGCCGACGACATTGGCGTTGAGAGTGCAGACGACCTCTGACGCCGAGACCACACAGGTACCGTAGCTCAAGGGGTCCTGGCCGGAGCCCTGAAGCTCAAAGCTGCCATTGACCCCTTTGAAAGCGGCCGGCAGGCCGATCCGGAAGGTGTCGCCCTCCTTGCCGCTCTGGTCCGGGATCCTCCACTCACCGCTGATCTGGACATCATTCCAGACATAGGTGGGACCGGACGCGGATGTCTTGTCCGTCAGCTTCACGCTTCCCTGGACAATCGGGTTGATCTCATCAGCGTGGGCTGTTCCAGCGCTTTGCAGCGCTCCGCCCAGGATGACCAGGACGGCGAGGAACAGCGCGCTGAACCGCTGCCTCCTCGTCGCATTCAGTTGTCGTCTCACGACGTATCCCCCCATTTTTTCTTGTTCACTGATTCTTTGTTCAGCAGGCAATGCGCCAATGCAACGAAGACGCATGCGGGATTAGATTAGCCGATAATAGACGTGCATTTCTTCCCGGGCCTGGTCACCAGCCGGAGGGCATCAGGAAGAAACAGCACGGGATCCGGCCCGATAAATCCCGTCATGGCTCCACAGCTGACAAAGGAGCTGATGAAAGGACGCTGGGTCCTGACCCCTGGAGGGATCAGGACCCAGCTGGCAGTCACGCACCAGGCTCAGGAGCCGGTCTTGGGCAGAGCCGGCCTCAGCGGCGTCACCGGAGTCGGCGCGGCCGGGGTCGGGGTGGCCGTAGGCGTGGGCGTGGGCGACGGAGCTGGCGTCGCGCAGTCCGGAAGATCGGACTCGCTGGTGTAGGTGGCAGTGCCGTCGTCGTTCAACTTCCACCCCTCGGGCAGATCCGCCTTCTTGACGGCGTAGCCCTGCTCAGGGGTCGCAGTGACGGTGACGGTGACCTTCTTGCCCGACACCTCGATCTTGGGCTCACCGTAGGTCAGGTGCGGGGTCGTGGGCAGCTCCACCGTGGGCTGGGCGGGCTTGTCAGTTCCCGGGACGCACACGCCCGGCTCGACCTTCGGGGAGACCGGCGGCACCTCGGTTGCCTGGCAGACCGGCTGGTCCTTGGTGACGGTGTAGGTCGCGGTGGTCGCATCGACCCGGGTCCAGCCCTCGGGCATCGTCCCGCCGAATTGGTGCCCAGCCTCGGCAGTGGCGGTGGTGGTGACGGTCACTTTGCCGTCGACCACCTTGACCTCCGGCTTGCTGTAGCTGATGCCTGGCGTTTCAGCGACCGTGGCGGTGGGCTCGGACGGGGTTAGGGAGCCTGGGGTGCAGGAGCCGAGGTCGATGGTGGGCGCCACCGGCAGCTCACACTTCGGCTGGGTGACGGTCTTGGTGAAGGTGGCCACCCCGTCCACAACGCTCCAGCCCTCAGGAAGCTTCGCGGTGTCGAACTGGTAGCCGGCCTTCGGCTTGGCCGTCACGGTGACACTCACCTGGTCGCCGCTGGCGGCGATGACCGGCTCGCTGTAGTCGATCTCGTCGGTGTCCGCGATACCGGTCACCGTGGGCTGGGTGGGCGTGGTGGCATCGGCCGGGCACACCCCGGGGTTGACCTCCGGGATCACGGGACTGACGGTCTTGACGCACTGCGGCTGGGTGACCGTCTTGGTGAACGTGTAGGTCCCATCGCCGTTTGCCTTCCAGCCCTCGGGCAGGTGCTGGTCGTCGATCTCCTTGCCGGAGGCGGGGGTGGCGGTGACCTCGACGGTCACCTGGTCTCCGGAGGTGGTGATCTTCGGCTCGGAGTAGGTGATGCCCTCGGTGCTGCCGACATTGACCGTCGGCTTGGCAGGCTCACTGGAGCCAGGCGTGCAGACGCCAGGAGTGACCTCGACGGTGGCCAGCCTGGGGTTGGCCTGGTTGGTGAGGTTCACCTCGACGGTCTTCAGACCGGCCACGGTGACCTGTGCGCTGTTCGCATCCGGGACTCCGTCCTTGACTCCCTCACCCGAGAATGCCGGGTCGCCGTAGTCGATGTCGCCGCCGGAGGGAACCTGTTCGGTTAGGGTCACAACCGCGCCATTCGGCACGTTGTTCAGGGTCTCCGGGGTGCCGTCAGCCCTGAGCGCCAGCTCTCCGCTGCGGGTCTGGCCCTTGTACTCATAGGACCACTTCACCGGGTAGGTGGTGTCGCCGGAGACCTGAGCGCCGGAGACAGCCTTCTTGATGTTGATGTGCCCGACGGCATCACCCGAGCCGGTGCCGCCACCCGAGACGCTCTTGACCGCCTTGGCGGTGCGCTGCTCGGCGTCCACGGTGGCCTTGTTGGTGTACTGGGCGCCCGCGGGAATCGGGCCGTCCGTCCTCAGCTCCAGCGCGAACATGTACAGCCGATCGGCCTGGAAGTTCTGACCCTTGTTGTCGATGGTCGCCGTGGCGACATCCTTGGTGTCGTCAACGGTGACGTCGAGCGACGGAGTACTTGAAGAGTCGATCTTGTGATAGCAGTCGGACGAGTGACTCTCGTTCCAGCACTTCGGGGTGTTGGGGATCCAGAACACCTTCGGATACTCCTTGACCACGGTCAGGTTGCTACCCGCCACCCCGTAGGTGTCGGTGATGACCATGCGGGAGCGGTCCGCAACCTTGGCGCCGGGAACCACGATGTTCCAGCGGATCACGTTCTTGTCAGGGCCGGTGAACCAACCAGACTTCTTGATGTCGCTCGGCACATGAGGGCTGTAGCCGATGTTCTTCTGCCCGTTGGGGAGCGGCACCTGGAGCGGTCCACTGCTGAGGGGGAAGGTGATCTTGTCGACCTCGATCAGGGTGTTCACCTGCGAACTGACCCACAGCGAACCGCCGACGTTGTTCTTGTTCTCGACATTCGCGTTGAAGGTGCAGATGACCTGTGTGTACTCCACAGCGCAGGTGCCGTACGTCAGTGAGTCGCCCTCACCACCCTTGAGCTCGAAGCTCCCGACGGAACCCCCGAGCTCCTTGGGCAGCGGAAGTTTGAAGGTGTCCCCCGCTTTCCCGCTCTGGTCGGGAATTCTCCAGTTGGCGTCGATCCGGACGCCGCTCCACAGGTAAAGGGCCGCCTCCCCCTCATTGAGTTTCGAGAGCCGGATGCTCGACCTGTCGATGGCGTCCACCTCGGCCGCCCGCGCCGCCGGACTCGCAATGACCAGGCCGGCAAGGCCGATCAGAAAGGCGAGCAGGAGTGCCATCGACCTCCGCTCGCTGCGAGGCCTCATCCTCTTCAACACGTAATTTCCTCTCAATCACACGTATGCCGTCTGCAGCCTTACGAACCACCTTGTCGTCCGTAAGGCTGACGAACGTTAACATAAAGAGACGAGAGACATCACCTTTCGGTCAATCGAAGATAATCACCCCTTCAACTTTCAGCCAGCGGCCTTCAGCAGTCACCAGCTCGACTTGACAATCCCCGGAAGCTCACCGCGATGTGCCATGGAGCGGAAACGCACCCTGGAGATACCCGCCACGCGCAGGAAACCACGAGGGCGGCCATCGACGGCATCGCGGTTTCGTAGCCGCACCAGCGATCCATCACGCTTGAGTGAGGAAAGCCTTCTCACAGCGACAAACCGCTCGTCGGGGCTGGCATCCGGATCTGCGATCACCGCCTTCAGTGCCGCACGTTTCGCAGCCTGCTGGACAACGACCCGAGTGCGTCGCTGGTTCTGCACTATCTTCGAGCGCTTCGCCATCAGCGGGCCTCTTTGAATTCCACATGACTCCGGATGACCGGGTCGTATTTCCGCAGGCTAATCCGGTCGGGATCATTCCGGCGGTTCTTCCGGGTCACATAGGTGTATCCGGTTCCCGCGGTGGAGCGAAGCCGCACCAGCGGACGCAGGTCATTCTTCTTTGCCATCCTCAGAACTTCCTTCCCTTGGCAATGAGGTCAGCGACCACCGCGTCGATTCCGCGGGCATCGATCACCTTGATTCCCCTGGCCGAGACCCTCAGCTTCACGTTGCGCCCAAGCGACGGGACCCAGTAGCGCTTCGTCTGCACGTTGACGTCGAAGCGGCGGGAGGTCTTCTTCTTGGACCAGGGGACGTTGCGCCCGAAGCCGGGGACCGCCCCGGTCACCTGACAGTGTCGCGACATTGTTCTCCTTGAGTTGCATGACGAATGAACGATAATGATAATGGTTCGCATTCTATCCGCAAGCTGGAGAGGTCCATGATGAAGCCAGGCATCCACCCCGACTACCACCCCGTCGTCTTCCGCGACATCTCAACCCAGGCCACCTACCTGATCCGCTCCACCGTGACCTCCCGGCAGACCATCGAGTGGAGCGACGGCAACACCTACCCCCTGGTCGACGTGGAGATCAGCGCGGACAGCCACCCCTTCTACACGGGAAAGGCCCGCCGTATCAGCGTCACCGGGCGCGTCGAGAAGTTCCAACAGCGCTACGGAATCCGGTGAGCACCCGCATCGCCCTGGTCGCCGCGTGGGATGAGGTCGCCCGAGCTGCCGCCACCAGCGCGCTCCTGGTTGATCTGCCCGATGCCCTCGTCATCCAGCACGACCTGTCGCCGGGCGGAGACCTGAGCCGCCGCTGCTGGGATGCCGGCGGTCTGATCGACCAATCATGGATACGCCTGGAACACGGGTGCATCTCCTGCGCAACCCGCGAGGATCTCGTCCCCACGCTGACCAGCGTCCTTCGTGAACGGGCCTGGACCCATGTCGTGGTCTCGCTGCCCCTGACAGCCGCTCCGGAGGCCATCACATGGCCCCTCTGGGAGGCGATCAAGCACCACGAGCTCGACGCCCGGCTAGCGGCGGTGCTCACCATCGCCGACGAGACGAGACTGGTCGAGGACGTCTTCGGCGACGACCTCCTCGCCGACCGCGGCCGGGTGGAACGGGCCTTCCGCGACATCCTTCTGACCGACCACGAGGCCGCGGATCTGAGCCACTGGGATTGCGACGACGGCCTGGACCGCTGGCTGGGGTGAGCGCCTGCCGTCTAGGGGAGGCGCCAATTACCGGGGCCGGGGCCGCTGATGCCACAGCTCGTCGCCGCGCCGGTCAGGCTGAGCGCTCCACCAGATCGTCACAGACCTGGAGCAGCAGCTGCTTCGCCTCGCCGTCGGGCAGCGGGCCCAGGTGCTGCCTGGCGAGACTGGCATGGTGGCGCACTTGGGCCCGCGACCGCTCGATGACCGGGTGGGAACGCAGCGCAGTCAGCGCCTCCACAAGGGCAGCGTCGTCGCTCAGATCGCCGGCCAGGAGATCCTTGAGGGGTTGGTCAGCAGGGTCCTGGGAGTCGGCCAGCAGCAGCGTCGGCAGGGTCGGCACTCCCTCGCGCAGGTCGGTGCCGGGGGTCTTGCCCGTGACGTCGCTGGTGATGTCGATGATGTCGTCGCTCAGCTGGAACACCAGCCCGACCTCCTCGCCGTAGGCGGCCAGGGCGTCCTGGATCTCCTGGGAGGCGCCCGCCACCATCGCCCCGAACAGCGCCGAGGCGGCGATCAGCGACCCGGTCTTGTCGGCTATCACCTGCAGGTAGTGCTGCAGCGGCGGCTCCCCCTGCGCAGGCCCGAGGGTCTCCGCGATCTGCCCCTGCACGAGCCGGGTGAAGGTCTGTGCCTGGAGGCGCACGAAGTCGGTGCCGAGATCGGCCACCAGGATCGACGCCTTCGCGAACAGGTAGTCGCCGGTCAGGATGGCGATGGAGTTGCCCCACCGGGAGTTCGCGGACGGCGCGGACCGCCGCAGCTCGGCCTCATCCATGACGTCGTCGTGGTAGAGGCTCGCCACGTGGGTCAGCTCCATCACGAGAGCGGCCCGCAACAGGTCCTCCTCGGTTGCCCCGCCGCCGAACTCCGACGCCAGGTAGACCAGCTGGGGCCGGAAACGTTTGCCTCCAGCAGCTATGAGATGACCGGCAACCTCGGTGACGAACGGGGAATCAGCCACGGCGACCCGCCGCAGCTGCTCCTCGAAACGGACCGAGAGGGCTTCGATGTCGAGCGCCAAGGTGACTCCAGAGATCAGCGGATGAACTGTGCGGCACCAGCCGCCAGATCAAGAATGCTACCCGGAACCAACCCAAGGACGACCGTCGCCACAGCGGCCACCGCGACAACAGCCCAGGTCCAGCCCGAGGCCTCGGCCACCGTGCCCCGCTCGCCACGCTCAGCGCCCTTGAACCACATGGCCACCACGACCCTCAGGTAGAAGAAGGCCGCAACGAGGCTGGCGATCACCGCGACCAGCACCAGCCAGCCATAGCCGCCCCGCCAGGCCGCAGCGAAGACCACCAGTTTGCCGACGAACCCCGCCGTCAGCGGGATGCCGGCGAAACTGAGCAGGAACAGCGTCATGATCCCGGCGATGAGCGGGTTGGTCCTGCCCAACCCCTGCCAGGCGGCGATCCCGTTGGCCTCTCCCCCGGCACGCCGCACCATCGTGATGATGCCGAACCCGCCCAGGGTCGCGAACCCGTAGGCCAGCAGATAGAAAGCAATGGACCCCACCGAGGAGACACCGCCCTGGCTGGTCGCACCGACGGCCGCGACGAGACCGGTCAGGATGAATCCGGCATGCGCGATGGACGAGTAGGCCAGTAGGCGTTTGATGTCCTGCTGCACCAGGCCCACCACCGCGCCGACCACCATCGTCGCCACCGCGACAGCTGCGATGACCGGCTGCCAATCCCAGCGCGCCCCGCCGAGGGCGACGTAGAACACCCGCAGCAGCGCGGCGACGGCCGCCGTCTTGGTGGCGATCGCCATGAAACCGGTGACAGGAGTCGGCGCGCCGGTGTAGACATCGGGAGTCCAGGCGTGGAACGGCACGGCGCCGACCTTGAACAGCAAGCCAACGGCAACCATCACCAGTCCCGCCAGCAGCAGCACCCGCGGCGCCTGGTCCTCGACGATGGCCTGCGCCACCCCGGCGTAGCTGAAGGACGCCGCGTACCCGTACAGCAGGGCCACGCCGAACAGGAAGAACGCGGAGCTGAAAGCCCCGAGCAGGAAGTACTTCAGCGCCGCCTCCTGGCTCAGCCAGCGCCGCCGCCGCGCCATCCCGCAAAGCAGGTAGAGCGGCAGCGAGAAGATCTCCAGGGCGACGAACAACGTCAGCAGGTCGTTCGCGGCCGCGAACAGCAGCATCCCGAACAGGGAGAACAACAGAAGCGGGAAGATCTCGGTGTGCTCGTGTTCCTGACGCTCCGCCTCCCGCTCCAGCGGCGACCCGGGGACGGTGGCTGCAGAGGCGGCGAAGGCTGAGACCCCACCCGCGACGGTCCGTTCGGCGAACAGCGCCACCGCGCCCAGTCCGGCCAGCAGCAGCAGCGACCAGAAGAAATACGCGGGACCATCCAGGGCGATACTGCCGGGAGCGATGATCTTGAACTGCCCGCCTGCCCAGTTGTAGAGGGTCAGTCCCAGCGCCGTCACAGTCACCAGCGCCGCCAGCCCCGACTGCGTGTGATAGCGGTACCCGCGGGGGATCACGGCCTCGAAGAGCACCCCCAGGGTGGCGCCGACCAGCAACGTGATCAGCGGGGCCTCAAGCAGCCACTCCATGTCCGGGACTTTGATCTCAAGCAGGCTCATCAGTTCTCCTGGATCGTGGGGGCGGGATCGGTCGCGCCGACGGTCTGCATCACGTTCCGGGCCGCCTCATCCGCCACCTGCAGCAGCGGCTTCGGGAAGAACCCGAAGAGGATCAGCAGCACCAGCAGCGGCACCACGGCAAGGCGTTCCCGCAGGCTAAGGTCTGAGCTGACGTGCCTGCTCACGTCGTCACGGACCGGACCGGTCATCGTCCGCTTGTAGACGGTGAGCACATAGGAGGCGGCCAGCACCATCCCGATGGTGAGCACCGCGGTGTGCACCGGGTAGCGCTGCCAGGACCCCGCCATCACCAGGAACTCGGAGACGAAACTGGACATGCCGGGCAGCGCCAGCGCCGACAGGCCCGACATCAGCAGGAACCCAGCCAGCACCGGGGCGGTCTTCTGCACTCCCCCATAGGCCTCGATGGCCGCGGTGCCGCGGCGTCTCACGAGGAAACCGACGACCAAGAACAGCGCGGCGGTGGAGAAGCCGTGGTTGAGCATGTAGAAGACCGAGCCGGCGAGTGACTGCGTGGTGAGCGCGAAGATGCCGAACACCATGAACCCGAAGTGGCTGACGGATGTGTAGGACACGAAGCGCAGCAGGTCGGGGCTGGCCAGCGCCATCAGGGCACCGTAAATCATCGAGACGATCGCCCACACCAGGATCAGGGGCGTGGCCCACTGGGAAGCCTCCGGAAAGATCACCAGGCAGATCTTGATCATCCCGAAGGTGCCGATCTTGTCGAGGATGCCGACGAGCATCGTCGACGACCCGGAGGTGGCCTGCTCCGCGGTGTCAGGCAGCCAGGTGTGCAGCCCCGCCATCGGCGCCTTCACGGCGAAGGCGAAGAAGAACGCGGCGAACAACCAGCGTCCGAGGTCGCTCCCCAGATCGAGGGCTGCCAGGTCGCGGATCAGCAGGCTCGGTTCGCCGGCCGCTGTGGAGACGGCGTACAGGCCGGCGACACCGACCAGCATCACCAGGCCACCGGCCAGCGAGAACAGCAGGAACTTCACCGCGGCCGCAGCCCGCTCCGGTCCTCCGAACCCCGAAATCATGAAGTACATCGGGATCAGCGTGGCCTCGAACAGCACGTAGAACAGCAGCAGGTCACTGGACATGAACACCAGGAGGGAGAGCCCCTCCAGGGCAAGCGCCAGGGCGAAGAAGGTGCGCGTCGGCCACCGGGAGCCCTCAGCCTCACCGACCCGCCACTCGGCGATCAGCACGAGCGGCGTCAGGATCACGGTGAGCAGCACCATGATGGCGCTCATCGGCTCCAGCTCGAGAGCGTAGAAGGCCCCGATCATCCTGATCCACGGCACCTCCTCCACCAACGGCATCCCACGCCCCAGGACGAAGACGAAGACGCCGGCGGCGGTGGTGGCGAGGGCAAAACCCAGCCCGGTGACGCGGGCGGCCGCACCGCGCATGCAGGCCAAGACCAGACTGCCGGCCAGCGGTAGCAACGCGAGGATGCTCAGCAGGGGAATCGAGTTGATCACGTGCGTTCTTCCTTCCTCAGACCAGCTGCCCGAGAACCACGACTGCACCCAGGATCACCACGCCGATCACCAGGGTCAGGGCGTAGGTGCGGGAGTAGCCGTTCTGCGCCCGCCGCAGCAGGCCCGCCAGGCCCACCGCCCCGTGACCGGAGCCCCGGACGATCCCGTCCACCACGCCCTGGTCCGCGAGGCTGAGCACCGTGGCGACCCCCTTGACCGGGCCCACCACCGCGTAGGTGTTCACTGCGTCCCCGTACAGGTCGTTGCGGCCGGCGAGCACCAGCGGGTTGCGGGTCCTGGGAGGCTGAGCCGGGATCGCGCCGCTGTGCAGCCACCAGCCGAGGGCGACGCCGGCGGCCACGACGACGAGGGTGATCAGACCGATCCAGGTGAATGCCAGCAGACTGGTCTCATGAGGATGCGACCCGGTGGCCGGGGCCAGCCAGTCCTGGATCCAGTTGTTCATCAGCAGGCCCGCGGCCAGGGACGCGACGGCGAGGATCACCAGCGGCACGGTCATCACGGCCGGGGACTCATGCGGATGGACGTTCTCCTGCCAGCGCCTGCGGCCGAAGAAGGTCATCATCATCAGCCGCGTCATGTAGTACGCGGTGATCCCGGCGCCGAGGATCGCCAGCACCCCGAGGATGATGTTGTGTTCGAAGGCCGCCTCGATGATGTGGTCCTTCGAGTAGAAACCGGCCGTGAACGGAAACCCGATGATGGCCAGATAACCCATGGCGAAGGTCAGGAAAGTCCACCGCATGGCTCTCGCCAGGGCGCCGAAGTGCCGCATGTTCACGTCGTCATTCATGCCGTGCATCACGGACCCGGCGCCGAGGAACATGTTCGCCTTGAAGAAGCCGTGGGTGATCAGGTGGAAGATCGCGAAGGCGGCCCCAGCGGGTCCAAGACCGGCAGCCAGCATCATGTACCCGATCTGCGACATCGTGGAGCCCGCGAGGACCTTCTTGATGTCGTCCTTGGCGGTGCCGATCCAGGCGCCCGCCAGCAGCGTCACGACGCCCACGATCGCGACGGCGAGGGTTGCGGCCTCGCTGACCTGGTAGATCGGATGGCTGCGGACCACCAGGTAGACACCCGCCGTGACCATCGTGGCCGCGTGGATCAGGGCCGACACCGGCGTGGGACCCTCCATGGCGTCCAGCAGCCACGACTGCAACGGCACCTGCGCCGACTTGCCGCAGGCCCCCACCAGCAGCAGGCAGCCCAGCAGTGTGGCCGTGCCGGCGTCCAGCCGCGGAGCCCCCAGGCTCACGGCCGAGAAGGCGGTGCTGCCGAACAGCGACAGCATCGTGAAGATGGCCATTGCCATCCCCAGATCGCCGACCCGGTTGACGACGAACGCCTTGCGCCCGGCGGCGGCCGCGGAGGACTTGTGCTGCCAGAAGGAGATCAGCAGGTAGGAGGCCAGGCCGACACCCTCCCAGCCGAGGAACAGCACCAGGTAGCTGTCGGCCAGCACCAGCGTGAGCATCGCCGCGATGAACAGGTTCAGGTACGCGAAGAACCTGCGGCGCCGCTCGTCGTGAGCCATATAGCCGATCGAGTAGATGTGGATCAGCGACCCGACACCCGTGATCAGCAACACGAACAGGATCGAGAGCTGGTCGATCAGCAGCCCGAAGCCAAGATTCCACGAGCCGGCGCTGATCCAGTCATAGAGATATAGATTGACGGCACGCTGCCCCTCGTCGGCGCTCAACATCGAGCTGAACAGCAGCACCCCGATGATGAATGGGGCCAGGCAGCAGGCGGTGGCCAGCCAGTGCCCCCAGGCATCGCAGTGGCGTCCCAGGACCAGCAGCAGGGCCGCGCCAGCCAGGGGGATGGCGATCAGAAGCCAGGCGAAGCTGAACAGCCCCGTGGCGGGTATCGTCGCGACGGTTTCCAACAGCACGGCAACCCCTTCAGAGCTTCAGTAGGTTCGCGTCGTCGACTGAAGCCGAGCGACGGGCCCGATAGACGGCGACGATGATGGCCAGGCCGACCACGACCTCTGCGGCGGCGACCACCATGACGAAGAACGAGGCCACTTGCCCATCGAGCCCGCCGTGCTGACGGGCGAAGGTCACGAACACGAGGTTCGCGGAGTTCAGCATCAGCTCCACGCTCATGAAGGCGATGAGCGCGTTGCGGCGCAGCAGGAATCCGAGTGCGCCGACGGCGAACAGCATCGCCGCCAGCACCAGGTAGGCTTCGGTGCTCACTTGGCCTCTCCTTCCAGTTCAGCGGCGACCTGTCTGATGTCGCCGAAGGCGGTGGACGTCGGGGCGCGCAGCTCGTCGACGGCCACCACCGCGCCCCGCGTCGTCAGGGTCCGGCTCACCGAGGTCTTAGCCACCGTCCCGTCAGGCAGCAGGGCGGGCGCGTGGATGGCGTTGGTGCGGGCGTAGACGCCGGAGTTCGGGTCCGGTCCCGGATGCACACCGTCGACGGCATACCGTTCGACACGCGCCGCCATGTGCTCGGCCTGGCGCCGGGGCTCACGGAGCCGGTCACCGTGGGCGAGCACCATCGCCCCCACCGCGGCGGTGATGAGCAGCGCCGAGGTCGCCTCCAGCAGCACGACATAGCGGGAGAACAGCAGCGCGGCCACTCCCTGCGGGTTGCCGCCCTCGGCGGCGTTGGCCTGCTGCAGCCCGGCCGGGCCGCCCACGAAGACCGCCTGCCCGGCGGCGAACACCAGCAGGCCCGCCAGCCCGAGCACCGCGAGGACACCGGCCACTCGCTGCCCCCTCAGGGTCTCCGCCACGGAGTCGCGGCTGTCGACGCCGATCAGCATCACGACGAACAGGAACAGCATCAAGATGGCGCCCGTGTAGACGATGATCTGCACCACGAACAGGAACGGCGCATCCTGCGCGGCGTAGAGGATCGCGAGCCCGACCATCACCCCGGCCATGCAGATGGCCGAGTGCACAGGCTTGCGGGCCACGACGATGCCGACCGCGAGCAGCACCATGACCGGGGCGCACACCACGAAGGCGACGAGCTCACCCGTCAGCGGGGGCAGGGGGATCATTTCACCGCTCCTTGCTCAGGCGCCGTCCGCGTGTCCGGCTGACCGGTGGGCGGCAGCCCCAGGAAATAGTCCGTCTCGTCATCGCCGAGGCGCCGGGGATGCGGAGGCTGCTCCATGCCCGTCACCAGCGGCGCCAGCAGGTCCTGCTTCTCATAGATCAGCTTCCCTCGCGTCTTGTCGGCGAGCTTGAACTCGTTGGTCATCGTGAGCGCACGCGTCGGGCACGCCTCGATGCACATCCCGCAGAAGATGCAGCGCAGATAGTTGATCTGGTAAACGTGCCCGAACCTCTCCCCCGGGGAGAAACGCTGCTCGTCGGTGTTGTCGGCGCCCTCCACGTAGATGGCGTCGGCGGGACACGCCCAGGCGCACAGCTCACAGCCGACGCACTTTTCCAGGCCGTCGGGCCAGCGGTTGAGCTGGTGACGGCCATGGAAACGCGGCAGCGTCACCTTCTCCCTGCCCTTCTGCGGGTAACCCTGGGTGAAGGTCTTGCGGAAGATGGTGTGAAGCGTGATGCCGAATCCGGCCCACGGATCGAAGATGCCCATTACCTCTCCTCGCTCTCGGTCGGCTGGGCGGGCTCGGACCTGATCACCCGGGCCAGCTCGGGCAGCACCTGCCCAGGCCGCGGTGGGACCGGGTAACCGCCCGCGAAGGCGTCGAAGACCTCGTCTGGATCGACTGGCGGCACCCGCTCCTGCTGCTTCCTGCGCGACGCAAAGACGATCAGGATCGCGACGAGGACGATCGCCAGCGCGACGGTGTACATCGGCGCGACCGCCACCATCACGATCCACAGCAGGGAGATGGGGATCAGCCGCTTCCACCCCAGGTCCATGAACTGGTCGTAGCGGAAACGCGGCAGGGTGCCACGCAGCCACACGAACACGGAGAACAGCAGCTGCACCTTGATAACAAACCAGAGCGGGCCGAGCCAGGCGTTGTTCAAAGGCTCGATCAAGTTCAGCGGCCAGAACGGCAGGTAGCCGCCCAGGAACAACGTCGTGCACACCGCGGAGACCGTCGCCATGTTGATGTACTCGGCCAGGAAGAACATGGCGTAGCGGAACCCGGAGTACTCCGTCAGGTAGCCGGAGACCAGCTCAGACTCGCACTCGGGCAGGTCGAAGGGGGCGCGGTTGGTCTCCCCCACCATCGCGATCCCGTAGATCACGAACGACGGCGCCAGCAGCAGCGCATACCAGCCCATCAGCCCGATGTTGAACTGCATGTCTGTGAACGGCACCTGGAAGATGACCGGCGCCTGCTGCGCCTCGACGATGCCGTAGGTGGACATGGTCCCCGTCATGAGGAACACCCCGACGATCGACAGGCCCATCGCGATCTCGTAGGAGATCATCTGAGCGGAGCTGCGCATGGCGCCCAGGAAGGCATAGGTAGAGTTCGAGGCCCAGCCCGCCAGCACGATGCCGTAGATGCCGATGGACGCGATGGCCATCACGAACAGCACAGCCACCGGCAGGTCCGTGACCTGGAGGCGCGTCGAGACCCCGAAGATCTCCACCTGCCCGCCGAACGGTATCACCGTCCACGTGGTGAAGGCCGCCATCCCCGTGAGGACCGGAGCCAAGTTGAACACCCACTTGTCGGTGTGCTGCGGGCGGAAGTCCTCCTTGACCAGCAGCTTCGCGCCGTCAGCGAGCGCCTGAGCCAGACCGAAGGGGCCATTCATGATGGGGCCGAGACGGTGCTGCATCTTGCCGACCAGGCGCCGCTCATACCAGACGTTGAAGATGGTCCACAGCAGCAGGATCACGAACAGGGCCAGGACCTTGATCACGATCAGCCACCAGGGGTCCTGGAAGAACACGTCGTTCATGCCTGATCTCCTTCATCGGTGCTCACCGGCAGCACGTTCACGATGGAACCAGGCGTCACTCCGAGCCGGCCGGGCTCGCCGGGATTCATCGGCACCCAGACCACACCGTCCACCATCTCGGTGATCTCGACGGGCAGCAGCTGCGAGGAACCGGGCGCCTCCACCCGGCACATCCCACCGACCCTCAGGGCGGCGGCCGTCGCCTGCGACATCCGCGCGACAGCCGGGCGGGCGGTCCGGCGCAACGCCACCTCGTAGTCGATGCCGCTGGTGGCATCAAGGGCCTCACGCCAGGATGCGACGACGATGCCGCCCTGCGCGACCCCGGCATCAAGCTTGCGCGGCACCCCGATGCGCTCGCCCTCCCAGGGCCCGAGCTCCTGGAAGTCAGCCCACGCGGCGGCCTGGCTCCGGAATCCGAGGTTGCACCCGAAGGCATCAGCCAGGGCGGCCAGGATCCGCAGGTCGCTCATGGGGTGCCTCGTGCCCTCGTTGACCAGGGCGACAGGCCGGACCCGCTGCTCCCAGTTGAGGAAGTGCCCGGCCTGTTCCTCCATCAGGCAGGCGGGGAAGACCACGTCGGCGACTTCCGTCACGGCATTGGCGCGGGTGGAGACGTGCACCACGAAAGACTTCCGCAGCGCATGCAAGGCGGCGTCAGCCTCCGGCATGTCGTAGGGGTCGACGCCCGCGACGAGGAAGGCCTTCAGGTAGCCCTCGCGGGCCGCGGCGAACTGTTCGGCGGTGCTCAGCCCGGGCTCGGTCGGAAGCGTCTCGGCTCCCCAGGCCGCAGCCATATCGACCCGGGCCTCAGCGGAGGCGACGGGACGCCCGCCGGGCAGCAGCCCGGGAAGGCAGCCCGTTGCGATGGCTCCCATATCGCCGGCGCGGCGCGGCATCCAGGCCAGGCGCGCCCCGCTGAGAACAGCCTTGGAGGAGACCGCCGAGAGCAGGCCCGGCTGGCAGGCGGCCCGCTCACCCACGAGGATGATGGTGCCCTCCTCCAGCTCCATGGCCTCCAGGGTCTGCGCCTCCGCACCGGGGGCGACGGGGATTAGCTCTGCGGAGAGCTTCCTCGTGCCCCGGGAGGCGAACGGCGCCAAGGTCGTGACCTTCAGCCCCCTCTTGCGGACCGCCTTCCGGAGCCGCAGGAACACCACCGAGGTCTCGTCCTCGGGCTCGTAGCTGACCAGCACCACGCGCCGGGCGGCCTCAAGGTCCGCGTAGGTGACGTCCATGCCCCGCCCCGCGACCCGGGAGGCCAGGAACTGGGCCTCCTCCGTGGAGGCCGCGCGGGAGCGGAAGTCGATGTTGTTGGTTCCCAGCACCGTGCGCGCGAACCGCGAGTAGGCGTAGGCGTTCTCAACAGTCAGCCGGCCGCCCGTCAGCACCCCGGCCGCGGGGCCCGCGGCCCGCAGCCCGGCGACGGCAGCGTCGATGGCCTCAGGCCAGCTCGCGACCTGCAGGATGCCGTTGCGGCGCACCAGCGGGCGGGTCAGCCGGTCCTCGCCGCGTCCCGAGACGAACCCGAACCGTCCCTTGTCGCACAGCCACTCCTCGTTCACCTCGGGGGCGTCGCCCGCCTGGTGGCGCTTGACCTGGTGATGGCGGTGGTCGGCCCGGATCTCGCAGCCTCCGGCGCAGTGGTCGCAGGAGGTGGTGGTCGACTTCAGGTCGAACGGGCGCGCCTGGAAACGGTAGGCCGCCGAGGTCAGCGCACCCACTGGACAGATCTGCACCACATTGCCGGAGAAATAGGAGTCGTAGGGGTCCTGCTCGTAGAACCCAACCTGCTGCAGCGCGCCACGCTCCACCAGCGCGATGAACGGGTCGCCGGAGATCTGCTCCGAGAACCGGGTGCAGCGGGCGCAGAGCACGCAGCGCTCCCGGTCCAGCAGGATCTGCGCGGAGATGTTGACCGGCTTCGGGTAGGTGCGCTTGACCCCCTCGTACCGCGACTCGCCACGCCCGTTGCTGAGGGCCTGGTTCTGGAGGGGGCATTCACCGCCCTTGTCGCAGATGGGGCAGTCGAGCGGATGATTGATCAGCAGGAACTCGAGGATGCCCTCCTGCGCTTTCCTGGCCACCGGCGAGCTGACCTGCGTGCGCACCACCATGCCCTCGGCCACCGGCATGGTGCAGGACGCCTGGGGCTTGGGGAAGCCACGCCCGTTGCCGGCGTCGGGGATCTCGACGAGGCACTGGCGGCAGGCCCCCACCGGGTCGAGGAGAGGATGGTCGCAGAAACGTGGGATCGCGGTGCCGATCATCTCGGCTGCCCGGATGATCAGAGTGCCCTTCGGCACGCTGACGGGAACGTCATCGATCGTCAGGGTGACCAGGTCCGGTGTGGGCGCCACCTTGCTGGCCGTGTCGGTCGGCTGACTCACCGGGGACCTCCTTCCGTGGCGAACACAGCACTACGCTCGTATGGGAAGAGCTCCCAGGCCGGCGTGTGATAGCCCTGCTCGAACTCGTCGCGGAAGTTGCGCACCGCACTGGTCGCGCAGGCCACCGCCCCATCCGCCAGGGCGCAGAAGGAGCGGCCGCCGATGTTCTCGCAGACGTCCAGCAGCTTCTCGACGTCCCCCTCCTCAGCTGTGCCTGCCTCGAACTTCATGAGCAGCTGCACCAGCCACCACGACCCCTCCCGGCATGGCGTGCACTTGCCGCAGGACTCGTGCTTGTAGAACTCCACCCACCGCAGGGTGGTGCGCACCACGGAGGTGGTCTCGTCGAAGACCTGCAGCGCCTTGGTGCCGAGCATCGTCCCGGCCGAGGCCATGCCCTCGTAGTCGAGCGGCAGGTCCAGGTGCTCGGGCGTCAGGATCGGGGTGGACGAGCCGCCCGGGGTGAAGAACTTCAGCTGGTGCCCGGCGCGGATCCCGCCCGACAACGCCAGCAGCTGCCGCAGCGTGATGCCCATGGGGGCCTCAAACTGTCCCGGGCGCGCGACGTGCCCGGACAGCGAGTAGATCGTCATGCCCTTCGACTTCTCGGTGCCCATCGCCTGGAACCAGGCGGCCCCGTTGTTGACGATCGATGGCACCGACGAGATCGACTCGACGTTGTTGATCACCGTCGGAGAGGCGTACAAGCCTGCGACGGCCGGGAACGGCGGGCGCAGGCGCGGCTGGCCGCGGCGGCCCTCCAAGGAGTCGAGCAGCGCCGTCTCCTCACCACAGATGTAGGCTCCCGCGCCGGCGTGGACGATCACGTCGATGTCGTAGCCGAGCCCCATCACGTTCTTGCCCGCGTAACCGGCCTCGTAGGCCTCCCGGACGGCCTGCTGAAGCCGCCGGATCACGTGCAGCACCTCGCCGCGGCAGTAGATGAATGCCTGGTTGGAGCCAATCGCGTAGGCCGAGATCAGCACCCCCTCGACGAGGGTGTGCGGGGAGGCCATCAGCAGCGGCATGTCCTTGCAGGTGCCGGGCTCCGACTCGTCGGCGTTGACCACGAGGTACTTCGGGTTGGGGTTGTCCTGGGGCACGAAGCTCCACTTCATGCCCGTCGGGAAGCCCGCGCCGCCCCGCCCGCGCAGGCCCGCGTCCTTGACCAGGCTGATCACGTCCGCCTGGGTCATGCCGAGCGCCTTGCGCAGCGCCCGGTAGCCGCCGGTCGCCTCGTAGCGGGAGAGCTTCCAGGACTTCTCCTGGCCCCACTGGTCGCTCAAGACTGGGGCGAGTAGGTCACTCACTTTGGCTCCTCCCCGGGCACATCGGACAGGTTGCCGGGGTCCGGTGCGCTCCAGCCGTTCTCGGCGGCGATCCGCCTACCGAGGGTGGAGGCGTGACCGGCCGAGGGCCCCTCGTCGGCGCGGCCGTCGGGGAAACCGGCGAGCACCCGCTCGGCCTTCTGCCACGACGTGATGGTCGCGCCGCGCGGCGAGACCACCTCGTCCCCGTTCATCAGCGCGTCGATCAGCTCATCGAGCTTCTCGGGGGTCATGTCGTCGAAGAACTCCCAGTTGACCATCGCGACGGGCGCGTAGTCGCAGGCGGCGTTGCATTCGAGACGCTCCAGGGACACCCGGCCGCACGGCGTGGTCTGACCCTCGTCGATGCCCAGCCTCTCCTTGGCGCGGTCGAGGAGGATGTCGCCGCCCATCACCGCGCACAGGGCCGTGGTGCAGACCCCGAGGTGATGGTGCCCGGCGGGCCGGCGCTTGAACATGGTGTAGAAGGTGGCCACCCCCGAGACCTGTGCTGTGGTGATCCCGAGGATCTCGGCGCACAGCTCGATGCCCCGCGGGCTGATCCGGCCGTCGTAGGACTGCACCAGGTGCAGCATCGGCAGCAGCGCGGAGCGTGCCTGCGGATAGCGGCCGGCCAGCTCGTTCAGCTCGGCGATGGCGGTCTCGTCGAGATTGGTGGACTGGTCGGAATAGTCCACCGAGCCGGACTCGGGGAAGTCGCTGGTGAAGTGACCACTCATCGGTCCACACCTCCAAGAACAGGGTCGATGCTGGCGACGGCCACCACGACGTCGGAGATCATCGCGCCCTCACACATCAGGGGCACGGACTGCAGGTGGTTGAACCCCGGGTCGCGGAAATGGGCCCGGTAGGGACGGGTGCCGCCATCGGAGACGAGGGTGCAGCCGAGCTCGCCCTTCGGCGACTCGATGGCCTGGTACACCTGCCCGACCGGCACCTTGAAACCCTCGGTGACGATCTTGAAGTGGTGGATCAGGGCCTCCATCGACTCGCCCATGATGTGCTTGACGTGCTCGTGGCTGTTGCCCTGGCCGTCGGGGCCAAGAGCCAGCGACGCGGGCCAGGCGATCTTCGCGTCACCCACCATGACCGGCTGCCCCTGGGTGCGTTCCAGCCGCTCCAGGCACTGCTCCACGATCTTCAGCGACTCCCAGGTCTCCGCCAGGCGGATGCGGAACCGGCCGTAGGCGTCCTGGGTGTCCCAGGTGATGACGTCGAAGTCGTAGGTCTCGTACCCGCAGTAGGGCTGTGCCCTGCGCAGGTCCCACTCGTAGCCGGTGGAGCGCAGGATCGGGCCGGTGACGCCCATCATCATGCAGGCAGTCAGGTCCATCTTCGCGATGTTCTGCATGCGCAGCTTGAAGATCGGGTTCTCGTTGCAGAAGACCGCGTACTCGGGCAGGTGCTTCCTCAGCCACGCGATGGTGGTGCGCAGATGCTCCAGCCCGCCCTCGTGGAGGTCATTGGCGACACCGCCCGGGCGGATGAACGCGTGGTTCATGCGCAGCCCGGTCAGGCCCTCCAGGAAGTCGAGGATCATCTCGCGTTCCCGGAAGGCGATGGTCATCACCGTCAGGGCGCCGATCTCCATGCCGCCCGTGCCCATCGCCACCAGGTGGGAGGCGATGCGGTTCAGCTCCATCACCAGCACCCGGAGAATCGAGGCACGCTCCGGGACGTCGTCGGTGATGCCGAGCAGCTTCTCGACGGCCAGGCAGTAGACGGCCTCGTTGAACAGCGGCGCCACATAGTCCATGCGGGTGCAGAACGCGACCCCCTGGGTCCACGTCTTGTACTCCATGTTCTTCTCAATGCCGGTGTGGAGGAAGCCGATGGCAGGACGGATGTGGGTGACGGTCTCGCCGTCCATCTCCAGGATGAGCCTCAGCACGCCATGGGTGGATGGATGCTGCGGGCCCATGTTGACCACGATCGTCTCGTCGCCCCGTTCGGCCTGCTCGGCAGCGATCTGCGACCAGTCACCGCCCTGGGCGAGATAGACCCGGTCGGCCTGGGGCTCTTCAGTGGCAAAGATGTCGTTGCTCATCAGCTGTACGTCCTCCGGTGATCGGGGGCGGGCACTGTCGCGCCCTTGTACTGAATGTCGATGCCGCCCAGCGGGTAGTCCTTGCGCTGTGGGTGCCCGACCCAGTCGTCGGGCATGAGGATCCGGGTTAGCGCCGGGTGGCCGTCGAACAGGATGCCGAACATGTCCCAGGTCTCGCGCTCGTGCCAGTCGGCCATCGGGTAGGTGGCCACGACCGACGGGACATGCGGGTCGGCCTCCGGGGCGGTCACCTCGAGCCGGACGCGCCGGTTGTGGGTGATGGACAGCAAGTGGTAGACGACGTGCAGCTCCGCGCCGGCCTGCTGCGGATAGTGCACGCCGCTGACCGACACGCAGATCTCGAAGCGCAGGTGCGCGTCGTCACGGAAGGCCTGGACCGTCTCCTGGAGGTGCTCACGGGGCACGAAGATCGTCAGCTCACCGCGGTCGAACAGGACCAGGCCGCCGTCCAGGGCGGGGACGAGCTCGGCCGCCCGGGCGGCGATGGCGTCGAAGGGCTCGCCGAAGGGTCCCTGGGTGAGGCCGGGCATGGCGATCTGCCGCTGGATCCTGCCGTACCCGGAGGTGTCCCCCGAGCCCCGGCTCCACATGCCGGTCCTGGTCTCGAAGACGGGTGCCTGCGGGGCGGTCTGATCCTGCCGGGTGATCTCGCCCGGGGTCTCGGTCATCGCATGAGTCCCTTCAGCTCGTGGGTGGCGGGCGCGTTCATGGCCGCCTCCTCGCGGGCCGCGATCGCGGCGGCCTCATTCGGGCCGATCGGGCGCTTGGCGACCTCCTTGCGGAGCTTGAACATGGCGTCGATCAGCATGTCGGGACGCGGCGGGCAGCCGGGAATGTACATGTCGACGGGCACGATGTGGTCGCAGCCCTGGACGATGGCGTAGTTGTTGAACATCCCACCCGACGAGGCGCACGCCCCCATGGAGATCACCCACTTGGGGTTCGGCATCTGGTCGTAGACCTGCCGCACGATGGGCGCCATCTTCTGCGACAGGCGGCCGGAGACGATCATCAGGTCGGCCTGGCGGGGCGAGGCCCGGAAGACCTCCTGGCCCCAGCGTCCCGCGTCGAACCGGGGAGTGCCGTAGGACATCATCTCGATCGCGCAGCATGCCAGGCCCATCGTCACGGGCCAGAAGGACGCCTGGCGCACCCAGCCGAAGATGCCCTCGACGGTGGTCAGCAGGATGCCGGAGGGCAGTTTCTCCTCGATACCCATGAATTCTCCTAATCAGTCCCGGTCCAGCTCAGTCCCAGTCCAGGCCACCGCGCCGTTTGACGTAGAAGTAGGCCACCAGCACCGTCACGATGAAGCTGAGGATGGCGATGATCCCGAAGGTGCCCAGCTGGTGATAGGTGACGGCCCACGGGTAGAGGAAGACGATCTCGATGTCGAAGACGATGAACAGCATCGCGATCACGTAGTACTTCACGGGGAACCGGCCCCCGCCGACGGGCTGCGGGGTGGGCTGGATGCCGCACTCGTAGGAGTCGTATTTGGCGCGGTTCTTGCGGCTGGGCCCCACGAAGATGCTCAGGGTCATGGAGATCACCACGAACACCGTGGCCAGCACCGCCATCCCGGCGATGGGGATATAGAGGTTCACTGCAGTTCCTTCCCTTCCGCCTGCCTTGCCGTCTCACGCCGACGGCGCCGCCTTGCACAGGGCGTTGATGATGTGATCCATGGCGTCTCCGTCATGGCTGTCGGTCAGGTTCGCCAGCAGCTTCATGACGAAGCGCATCAGGGTTTTGCGGGGCAGCCCATAGGTGGTGCAGATGCTCATCACCCGCGGGTCGCCGATCAGTTTCACGAAAATGGTGCCGAGCCGGTAGTAGCCACCCAGCCGGGCCTTCAGCTGGGCGCGGTAGCCGTGCAACGCCCGCTCGGCCGACTCCGTGCCGACTCCGCGGGCATGGGCTTCGGCGATGGCGTCGGCGGCCAGTTCCGCGGACTCCATCGCGTAGGCGATGCCCTCGCCGTTGAACGGGTTGACCATGCCGCCCGCGTCGCCGACCAGCAGCAGGCCGCGCCCGTAGACGGGCTGGCGGTTAAAGGCCATGGGAAGCGCGGCCCCCTGGATCTTCCCGAGCCGGTTCTCCTCCCGGAACCCCCACTGTTCGGGGGTGTTGTCGAGCCAACGCTTCATCAGCTCCCGGTAGTCCGTCTTCTGGAACGACTTGGAGGTGTTGAGCACCCCAAGGCCGACGTTGCACGTGCCGTCCCCCATCCCGAAGATCCAGCCGTAACCGGGCATGAGGGTGGACTCGCGGGGCTTGCCATCCCACAGCTCCAGCCACGACTCGAGGTAGTCGTCGTCGCTGCGCGGGGACCGGTAGTAGGTGCGGTAGGCCACCCCCATCGGGCGATCGGCGCGTTTGTTGAGCCCCATCGAGACCGCCAGGCGCGACGAGTTGCCGTCGGCGGCGACCACCAGCGGGGCGCGGTACTCGTCGCCGCCGCGGGTGCGGACCCCGGTGATGCGGCCCGTGCGCTCGTCGAGGATGGCCTCGGTGACGTTGGCGCCCTGCACCAGCTCGGCCCCGAACCCGACGGCGTGTTGGGCCATCAGGTCGTCGAAGTCGGCGCGGCGGCGGACCAGCCCGTAGGACGGGAAGTCGGCGAGGCTGGGCCAATCGAGCTGGAAGGGCTCCACGCGACCGCCGTAGACCCGTAGCCCCCTGTTGTGCAGCCAGCCAGCCTCCTGCGAGGTGTCGATTCCCAGCCGCACCAGCGCCCGGGTGGTGCGCGGGGTGAACCCGTCACCGCAAACCTTCTCCCGCGGGAAATGGGTTTTCTCAAGCAGCAGGACACCCAGTCCCCGCCTCGCGAGATTGGCCGCGGCCGCAGATCCGCCGGGGCCCGCGCCGACGACAATGACGTCGGCTTCCGCCTTCGGCATTCGACTCTCCTCGTCTTGCGAACAACAACCCGGATCCTGTCACTGTGAGCCGGATTTTGAGCCTCAGTCTATGGCGTGCCAACCTTTCTCACCAACCAGCCCACCAGCTATTCAAATTCGCCTCTGACTAGGCATTATGCTCAATCTTTTAGCAACAAAAAGCGTGCGTTATTCCCTTCTAGCCGACTAGGTGTCGCAATCGTGCTCCACCGCCTGCCTGGCCTCCCCCAGCCCGCCTCAGCTATCGTTCCCCGGGTGAGCCTTGATTTCGCGACGAAACGGCTGCGCGCCACGACCGTCGCCATCGACGACCCGGGGGACCTGTCGCGATTCCTGACCCCGGAACGGGCCACAGCATTCCTGCGCCGGGGCGAGGGATTCGTGACGCTGGGCGAGGTCTCCCGTTTCGAGACGGATTTCCCGGATGCCGCGGACGTCTGGTGGAACGAGGTCAGCGCCCACATCGACCACGACTCGGAGCTGCCCGGGGCCTGGGGTACGGGTCCCCTGGCAGTCGGCTCCTTCGCCTTCGACCCGGATCGCTCCCGCGCACGCTCGGTGCTCATCGTGCCGGAGACCATCATCGGCAGGCGCGACGGGCAGGCCTGGATGACCCGGATCAGCGAGGGCCGGCTCAGCCTCGACCTGCCCGGTCCCGGCGATCCGGTGACACCCCCCGGGGCGATCAACCTGGTGCCCGACGGGCTGTCCGGGCCCCAGTGGGCGCAGATCGTCGCCGAGGTCGTGGAGCGCATCCAGGCCGGCGAGGTCAGCAAGGTGGTGCTGGCACGCTCCCTGCGGGCCAGGGCTGAGGGCCCCATCGACCCGCGCCACATCCTGCGACAACTGCTCAAGACCTATTCAATGGCCTGGGGCTACCTCGTGGACGGGATGGTCGGCGCCACCCCGGAGCTGCTCGTCCGCCGGCACCGGACCCTGGTCACCTCGCGGGTGCTGGCCGGGACGGTATCCCTCGACCCCGAGCACACCGACCCCCTGGGCCGGGCCAGCGAGCTGGCCAGCTCTGGGAAGGACATCTCGGAACATGACTTCGCCGTGAGCTCGGTGGCCGAGGCCCTGGAGCCCTACTGCGCTGCGATGAACGTGCCCGAGGCACCCTCGGTGCTGGCGCTCCCGAATGTCATGCACCTGGCCACCGACATCACCGGCGTGGTGGAGCCCGGCATCAGCTCACTGGCCCTGGCAGCCGCACTGCACCCGTCGGCAGCGGTCTGCGGGACCCCCACCTTCCTGGCGGGAGAGATGATCGCAGAGCTGGAGTCCATGGACCGGGGACGCTATGCCGGACCCATCGGCTGGGTGGACTCTGACGGCGACGGGGAATGGGCTATCGCCCTGCGAGGCGGCTTCATCCACCCCGCACAGTCGGACGAAATCCGCCTGTTCGCGGGCGCCGGGATCATCTCTAACTCCGATCCCGAGGCCGAGCTGGCCGAGACCGAGGCCAAGTTCGCACCCATGCTCCAGGCACTCGGCCTGGCCTGAGAGGCACCAGCAGGGGTCCCGATGGAGCTGGGACACGCCCGGGCGCCCTACCTCTTCTGCAGAAGCATCACCGGCACTGAGCGGCGTCAGCTCGCGCATTCTTATCGAAGCCTTGCCAGCACGACACCTGGGTGCCACGCCCCCTGGGCAGGCAAGGCTGTCTTCATTTCCCGGCTCTGGCCAGGGGCTGGACCGCGACCCTTTCTGGCATCTCCCGGAATCATTTCGCAAGCCTTTTATTTACGAAAGGGATAACGCAGGTAAAACCGGGGCATTTTCGCACGCAATACATGCATTTACCCAAGTCAGCAAAGGTTTATCTTGCTTGCGACTGGCCACATCAGTACGTAACGTAATTGGCGTCAGATGCACAGCAGACGAAAGGTCCTAGAAATGCCAGCCATCACCCCCATCAAGTCCTGCAACACCACCACCTGTGCCTTCAACAACAACGGCTGCACCGCCTTCGCGATCACCGTTGACGGCACCTCGGCCTGCACCACCTTCATCACCCTCGACGCCCGCGGTGGCCTGCCCACCGCCGACGGACGTGTTGGTGCCTGCCAGCGCCTCGAATGCGCCCACAACAAAGACCTGCTGTGCACCGCCGCCGGCGTCACCGTGACCGACGGGGTCTGCGCCTCCTACGAACCCCGCTGAGGAACGCAACAGGCCCACAGGGCCAGCCCCGTCTGAAGCAGAGCAATTGACTTGGGCCCCGCACCCCGCGGGGCCCAAGTACTGTCCAGGGACACCGGCGATGAAACTCACGCCATCCTTCGCGGTGTGTGTTGGCGGGCGACTGTCAGATACGCCCGTGTGGCCCTGCCACGAGGCGGCCGATCTCGGCTGACAGCTGCGGCAGCGTCTCCGGGTGGTCCTCGAAATCCGCGAATACTGTCGCGGTCTCGTGCTCCCCGATGTGCATCAGCGTGACGCCAGAGCAGTCCACGTCGATGCAGAAGACCTTGTCGATCACGTGCTGGCATAGCCCGTGGGAGCTTGGCTGGATGCTGGCGTGTCCTGGGAGCTCGCCACTGGTCACGGCCCGGCACAGCTGCCGCAGGGCCGGGCAGCCCTGCGAGGCCACGACGTCGTGGGCCTCGAAATCATCGAACCATGGCTCTGTGGCCTGGCAGAGGGATTCCTGCATCTCCTCCCAGGCGATGGCGGTGACCCCACTGTGGTCGTGCACCAGGACCCGGTCCGTGACCACTAGCCCGACCCGGGTGCCGCTGATCCGCGCCAGCTCCGCAATCCGCTCAGGCAGCTGCTCCTCGTCCAGCAGGCGCGCCACGGCGGTAGCGGGCAGCAGGACGAGCTCGCCCAGCAGATGCGCGGAGGCTGCGATGACCGACAGGATCACATCCTGGCTGTGGCGTATCAGGTCCATGCGGACCACGGTTCCCACCCCGGCGGGCAGCGTGGACAGCAGACAGTCCTCGTCCGGCCTGATCGCCACCACGATGTCGCCCTGCCTGGTGAGGCCGTGGGCCACGAAGTCGTACTGGCTGCCCGCCCGCCAGGCGACCAGCGTGCAGGCTGCACCGCCCCTCAGCATTCGCCTGGCCAGGGAACGCGCGTGCTCTGCACCCACCCCCTGGGAAACCTCTGGTGAAGTGGCCATGCGTGCCCGCCTTCCAGCTCGAGTAAGGTAAGCCTAGCTTATGGAAAATCAGGTGGTCTGACCACTGCTCCTGCACGGACCCACCGGGACGCTCAGCGCCGCCGCTGCACCTTGATCTTCTGCCCGGATCGGGCCGCCTTCTGCTCGTCCAGCAGGCGTTGCTGCTCCTCGCGCTGATCCATCAGGCTCTGCTGGTCGATGCCCGAACGCAGGAACAACCAGGTCACCACCGCGATGCCCAGCGAGACCCAGGCGGGCCAGCCGATGATGAGGGGCAGGGTGATCAGCGCGACGATGTCGATGCCGCGGATGAAGGAGAACATCATGCCCGGAGGCATGGCACCGATGCCGACCGAGACCATGGGGCCGCCGTAGTTCGGCGGTTTCGCGCTCACCCACCGGAAGGCGGCCAGCAGCCCGGCGAAGGCGGTGATGAGGGACGACGAGAAGCCAGTGGCCAAGTCGAGCCCGCCGCCGAAGATTCCCCCGAAAGCGGGCATCGTCGCGACCGCCCAGATCAGCGCCAGCAGGGCCGGTATCGTCATGGCGGCCTGCCGGATCTCCCCCGGTGAGAGGGGGAAGCAGCGCTGCAGTCCCTTGGTGCGGGTCAGGACCCGCAGCGTATTGCAGAAACCGATCAATGCCGCCATCAGGACCAGGGCCGAGATCGACGGGTTCAGGCCCTCGATGCCGAGGGCATGGACGGCATACGGGACCGCCATGGAGGCAGCCCAGAAGACCAGGGGCCGGGGCGTGCGCCACAGCCGCTGCAGGTCGCGCAGCACGATGGCCATGGCCCCGCTTCCCGAACCGCGCGTCGGCCGGACGTATCCCCGCCGGCGGGCCTGGTCCTCGACGAGGATGTCGCGGACCAGCGCGAAATCCAGGGCAAAGGCAGCCCCCTGCATGCCCGCCAGCAGCGACGAGCCCGCGGTGAGCCGCTGGCGGCGCATGTCCCGGAGCCTGACCCAGGCCGGCACGATGGATGCCAGGCCCAGCAGCAGGCCACCTCCGGCAACCGCCCAGGCGAAGTCAACACTCAGGACGGAGGCCGACCCCACCGGTATGAACCCCGCCGAGATCGCCACCAGGAAGACCAACGCCCCAAAGGCCGCGAAACCGATCAGCCACAGCAGCACTGTCGTGATCCACCGCCGCTCCACGCCTTGCTCCGCCGCCGCGAACGCCACCAGCCCGAAGCAACCGAAGCCAGCGGCGAGCCCCCAGGTGATGACGTCGGTGCCGGTGCCACCCACCAGAGCCGCGATCAGCGCGCCGAGCCCCCCTCCGGCCAGGAGGGCGACGATCACCGACGCCACGAGCCGGCCGGTCAGCACCCTGCGCCGGTCGACATTGCCGTCCATGATCCAGAAACCCTCGGCAGCCGAGGCCACCACCGGGCCGAACATGCGAGCCGCCACCAGGGCCAGCGCCAGGAAACCCGCGACAGCGGCCCAGGGCAGCAGGCCCCGCGCGGCCAGGCAGGACTCAGACGAACAGCTGGAGACGCTGCGCTGGGCCTGCAGGATGGAGCTGATCAGCATGGCGCCGATCACGACCAAGGCGAACACCGCGACGTAGGCGTCCTGGATGGCCTGGAACAGGTTGCGGTCCGCCCGGCCCCGCCGCCAGTCACGCACCAGGAGGCGCAACTGTCTCTCGTCGACCTGGCCAATGACCCCGAAACGGTCGCTCATCGGCGCTCCCCCAGCCTCACCTCACGAGCGCCGATGGCAGCCAGGAGGCTAGGCTCGTGGCTGGCCAGCACGATCGCCAGGCCGTCCCTCAGCTCCTCCTTGAGACGGTTGCCGAGCCATTCGACGCCCTCCACGTCAAGGCGCTGCTCGGGTTCGTCGAGGATCAGGAGCCGCCGGGGCCTGACAAAGGCGGTGGCGAGGGCGAGGCGCCGCCGCTGGCCGGAGGACAGCGTCGAAGGCAGCTGCCCCGCCTGGGCGACGAGCTGCACCTCCTCGAGGATCTCGTCCACCAGGTCGTCGGGGTCGGCGATGCCGTGGGCCCTGGCCAGCAGGTCGAGGTGCTCCACCACGGACAGGTCGGGGAAGAAGTCGAGGTCGTCGATGACGGTGGCGACGTCACGGCGGATCTCCGGGCTGGTCTCCCTCATCTTCACACCGAGCACCTCGATGTTGCCCTCGTCAGGGCGATCCGCGCCCACCAGGCACCGCAGCACCGTCGACTTGCCGGCGCCGTTGCGGCCGATCAGCGCCACCGCCTCCCCGGCCGCCACCTTGAGGTCGAAGCCCTCCACGATGGTCACAGGCCCGTAGGCCTTCTTCAGTTTTTCAACCTTGAGAACGATGTCCTTCTTCGCCACAGCGACCATTGTGGCGCATCCTCACCGGCGTCGTGTCCATGGTCTCGCCCGGTGCGCCCCGCCATGCACGCGGAGCCCACCGCAGGCACATTCCGTTCACGATCTCTCCGGCGCTGTGTTCCAGTGGCTGGCCCGGCGGGAGATCCACCAGGCTCGCCCGCAATGATGCGACACCTCAGCACCCTGCTGTCCCTATTCGCGTTTTATGTGTAGGATGCAGGAAAGTACCAATGGAGGTAATTCATGAGCGGCGTTTCCATCGTGTATCCCGAGGCCACAATGCATCCCGGCAAGCTAGAGTTGCTCTCAGCCTGGCTGCCCAGTCAGTGGTGGTTCGACGGGGACGCCGAAGATCTGGAGCTCGTTGCCAGGTTCCGGTTCGTCGATCCCGAGGGCGAGGTGGGCCTCGACGGCATGCTGGTGCGCTCCGCCGACGCCGTCTACCACATCCCCGTCACCTGGCGGCCACACCCGCTCGACGGCGGCGCGCTGATCGGCACACTCCAGCATTCGGAACTGGGGGTCCGCTACGGCTACGACGCCCAGACCGATCCGGTCTACCTGGACGAGCTCGTGCGGGTGATCCGCGAGAAGGACTCCGACGCCGACATCATCGCGGCTGGGCAGAGCGACCCGATGCCGAAAAACATCAAGGTGTTCGGCAGCGGCCTGGTGACAGGCGAGACGTCAGGCTACCCGCATGTGGTGCACAAACTCGTCCGGGAACCCATCAAAGACGTCGTCGGCCAGCTGATGGGCCAGTGGCGGTACCACGACATCGATCGCGTCGACCTGTTGGCCGTCCTGCACTGAAAGTTCCCGCAGGCACCAACCCTTTCCCGCCTTGTCAGCCACGAGCGATAAGGTGTGGCGCATGCAGCCAACCCGTGCCGATCTCGACAAGAAACGTGCCGAGGTCTCGGCCATGTTCGACGGGGTCGCCGCACGATACGACCTGCTGAACTCGCTGCTGTCGTTCGGCCAGGACCGGAGCTGGCGCCGGGAGACCATCGCCGCGGTTGATGCCCGCCCTGGGGAACGCATCCTGGACCTCGCTGCGGGCACGGGCACGTCGTCGCTGCCTTTCCAGGAAGCTGGGGCGCACGTGTTCCCCACCGACCTGTCCATGGGCATGCTCACAGTGGGCAAGCGCCAGCAGCCGGGGCTGGCCTTCGTGCGCGGCGATGCCCTGGCCCTGCCGTATGCCGACTGCGTGTTCGACGCGGTGACGATCAGCTATGGACTGCGCAATGTGGAGGACACCGCTGCCGCGCTGCGGGAGCTGCTCCGGGTGACCAAGCCGGGCGGACGGCTGGTCATCGCGGAATTCTCCACCCCGGTCAGCCCAGCGCTGCGGGCCGCCTACGCCAAGGGGGTCCTGCGCCTGCTCCCCCTCGCCGCCAGGATCTCCAGCAATCCCGTGGCCTACGGCTATCTCGCCGAGTCAATCCTCGCATGGCCCGCGCAGGAAAGGCTGGCGGACCTGATCGCGGACTGCGGCTGGCAGGACGTCGAGTGGAAGAACCTGACGGGCGGCATCGTTGCTCTGCACCGGGCTTGGAAATGACATTCCAGCTGGACCCATACGCAGCGCGCAGCTGCCCTGTCAAAACCTTCAACGCATTCGATCCCGGCACACCGAAACCGGACGATCCCCTCGACGAGTCGCTCTTGGAAGCGTTCGCGGGCGGCTCCGAGTTCCGCGAATCGACGCTGAACGCACTGTGCCGGTGCGGTGACGTGGTGGACCTGCGCGCCTCAGGGCACGACCCTGCGAAGACCCTGGCGGCGATGGACGCCGGAGCTCCCATGATCGTCGGCGGCTCCCTGGCCCACGACGAGCAGGGACATCGCACTGGGCATCCTGACGCCCTGGTGCGAGGCGACGACCGGCTCGACGGCCGTCCCGGATATTGGCCGGTACGTGTCAAGCCCTACCGGCTGCTGGAGAGACAGCGCAACGCCAAGGAATTGCGCACCTCCGCGTTCTCCTGCCCCACGATCCTGGACCCGCTCCCGGGATTCCGATTCCGCGCCTACCGGCAAGGGGCGCTGCTGGAGCTGGCCCATCACTGGCGGCTGCTCCAGGCCTGTGGCCGCTCGGCCGCCACGGCGCTGGCCGGCCTGATCGGGTTCGACGACCGGCAGAACGGGATGATCGTCTGGGTGCCCCTCGAACTGCGGTTCCTGCGCACCTTCTCCCGCACCGCACCCAGCGGCCACCGGCTCCGCTCGGCCCTGGAACGCTACGACCACGAGCACGGCTTCCGGGTGTACGTCGCCCAGGAGGCGATGAAACGCACACCAGAGACGACCACTCCCCCGGTCGTGCGCCCCATCCGGGTGCCGGAATGCGAATGGTGTGCCTGGTGGGAGACCTGCCGTCCGCGCATGGATGACGACGACATCTCCCTGCGCATCTCCAAGACCCCCCTGGACGTCCGTGAGCTCCAGGCCCTGATGGGGCTCGGGATCACGACGGTATCGCAGCTGGCCGATGCTGACGTCGAGGCCCTACTGCCCGACTACCTGCCCCTGACCGCGCACCGCGACCGCGCCGAGGCCCGGCTCCGGACCGCCGCCCGGCGCGCCCGGATGCTGAAACGCGGAGTCGCCCTGGAGAAGGTGTCTGTGGATCCGGTCGAGGTGCAAAGGGCCCCGGTCGAGGTGGATCTTGACATCGAGACCGATGAGGGTGACCGCACCTACCTGTGGGGGGCCCTCCTGACCAACCGCGGCGCGGGGACGCAGAAATACCACCACTTCAGCTCCTTCAGCTATCTCTCCCCCAGCGCCGAGGTGGAGGTGGCGGCCAGTTTCGCCCGCTGGCTGGTGCGCCTGGCCACCAGGCATCCCAGCCTGCTGGTGTACCACTACTCCGACTACGAGGTAGTGCACCTGCGCCGCCTGGCGCAGCGGAGCGAACACCCGGACCTGCTGGCGGCCTGCGACCTGGTGAAGGAGCATTTCGTCGACCTGTTCCAGGTGATCCGCGACAACTTCGTCGCCGTGGACGGGCTCGGCCTGAAGGTGGTGGCCAGCAAGGGAGCAGGCTTCTCGTGGCGCGATGAGGAGCCAGGTGGCCTGAACTCGCAGACCTGGTTCGCCACGGCCGTCGACGGCCCCACCGCCAAGGACCGGAAGGCGGCCCGCAAACGCGTCCTCGAATACAACGAGGACGATGTCCTCGCGACCTGGCATGTCCGGGAATGGCTGGAGCAGTTCGACTCCTGAAACACGCCAGGGCACCGCGATACGCGGCAGCGGAGTCCCCAGCCGGTGGCTACAGTGGTGAGTACAGTTATGCATCGTGCGCTCCTCTGACGAGATCATGGCCAGGCAGAAGACACGCGTGCGTTTCCGCAGTGCGGACATGGATTTCATCTTCAGCTACCTGCTGGGCATCTCTAGCCTGTTCGGCGCCCACGGACCGCTCTTTGCCGCGGCCAGCCGGATCCGCAACGCGAGGGCCTCCGACTGGCGGCGTGAGTTCGGCGCCCTCGCCGACCGTGCCCAGCATCACACCGCCAGCGCCGCAGGCTGTGCTGAGGAGGCCCGGCAGTGGGCCCTGACCGACTGCTACGCCAACCGCGCCGTCCTGCAGTTCACCGATCCCGCCGCACCGGAATTTACCGAGCGCTGGCGGCGCATGGAGGATGCCTTCGCCACCGCGATGCGCTGGTGGCGGGCTCCGGTCACGGCCATCGAGGTGCCGTTCGAGAACAGTTCACTGCCCGGGTATCTCCTGAAGCTGGACGATAAGCCACGGCCGGCCATCACCATGATCGGCGGCGGGGACACCAGCCGGGAGGATCTGTTCGCGTTCGTGGGCCTGGCAGCCTGGCAGCACGGCTACAACGCGATCATGGTGGACCTTCCCGGACAGGGCCACACCCCCGCCCGTGGCCTGACGTTCACCACTGGCATGCAGCGCCCCGTCTCCGCCGTCATCGACCACTTGTACGCGGAGATCCCGGCCACGACCCACGTCGCGGCATATGGCGTCTCCGGCGGCGGATATTTCTCCTGCCAGGCCGCCGCTACGGATCCCCGCATCGATGCCTGGGTGGCGGCCACTCCCATCTACGACGTCGCCGAGGTCTTCCGCAGGGAGTTCGGGGCGGCCCTGCGGGTCCCGGGGCCTTTCCTGAAGTGGATGCTCACGCTCACAGGCCGTGTGAACGAGGCCGCGGAGGTGAACCTGCGGCGTTACGCCTGGCAGTTCGGTACCGCGGATTTCGTCAGCGCCGTCAAGGAGGTGCTCCAACGGGCACAGCCCGTCGATCACAGCCGCATCACATGTCCCTCGCTCTTCCTCTACAGCACCGGTGAGGGCCCGGAGCTACGCCGGCAGCTCGACTTCCTGGAGCACAGCCTCACGGAGCGCGGGGTGTCGGTGACCTCCCGCGTCTTCACCGCCGCCGATGGCTGCGAGGCGCACTGCCAGCTGAACAACCTGCGCCTGGCCCAGGCCGTCATCTTCGACTGGCTGGGCACGCGTTTCCCGGCGCCCCCGATGCCCTGAGCCCGCCAGGCCAGGATGGGGACCACCACGCAGCGTTCCGGTCCCTCACGGATCCGGGTGTGAGAAGCGATGGGATCACGGCATCTGGTGACCTGTGAACCGCTCCCGCACAGCACCATCGGCGACCTCCCAGATGCGGTCTATGGCAAGACGCGCCAGGAAATCGTCGTCGTGGCTGACGACGATCAGCGCGCCGCGATAGGCATCGAGGGCGGCGACGAGGAGATCGACGGTTGCGAGGTCGAGGTTATTGGTGGGCTCGTCGAGGATCAGCAGCTCCGGTGGCGGGTCGGCCAGCAGCAGGGCTGCGAGGGTAGCGCGGAAACGCTCGCCGCCCGACAGGGCCGCCACGCGGCGGGTGACCGCGAGGTCACGCAGGCCGAACCGGGCTAGCCGGGAGCGCAGCTGCGCCCGGCTAGCCGACGGTGCAGCGCCGTTCACGGCTTCCAGCACCGAGGCTTCACCCGGCAGCAGGGCCAGCCGCTGTGGCAGATAGCCGACCCTATGGGTCAGCACCCGTCCCGTGGCGCCACCCGTCAGCAGCGCATCCAGCAGCCGGGTCTTGCCCGCGCCGTTGCGTCCGGTGAGCGCCACCCTCTCGGGTCCCTGCAGCACCAGGGGCGGCTCAGCGGAGTTCACCTCCACCAGGCGCCGCGAGGCAGGCAGTCGCAGCTGCGGCAGGTCGATGGCCACGGCGTCGCCCTCCCGCAGCCGGGACTCCGCCTGCTCGACGGCGTCTTGCGCCTGCCCGACCCGCTGGTCGGCCAGTTCCCGCGCCCGCCCGCTGGATCCCTCGGCGCGGTTGGTGAAGTAGTCGCGCTGGGCCTTCTCCACCCCGCGCCGCTTGGCATCCCTGGATACCCGCTGCTGCCGGGAGGCCTTCTCCAGGGTCGCGATGCGCTGGCGCCGCGCCCGGCGCAGCTGCTGCTCCGCCTCGCGCAGTTCCCGTTCCGCGGCCTGCCGCCCCGCAGAGACCGCCGCCTGGTGGACGTCCCAGTTCCCACCGGTCAGCTGGATGACACCATCGCGCACCTCGGCGATCGCGTCAGCACGGCGCAGCAGCTGAGGGTCGTGGCTGGCAACGATGACGGCGCCACGCCACCGGGCGAGCAGGTCGTAGACGCGTGCGCGACCGTGGCGGTCGAGGTTGTTGGTGGGCTCGTCGAGGACGGCGATGCCGCAGCGCCTGACCTGCAGTCCGATCAGCGCGACGAGCATCGCCTCGCCGCCCGAGAGGGAACCGACGCTACGGTCCAGCCCGAGGCTGAGCCCCGCGGCGGCGAGCTCCTCCCCCGCGCGGGCCTCGATGTCCCACGCGTCTCCGACCACGTCGAAGTGCCGGGGATCGGCGTCACCCCCGGCGATGGCCCGCAGCGCGGTGAGCTGGGCCCGGATCCCGAGCAAGTCAGCGACCTGACCGCCGGTCGCCAGTGTCAGGTGCTGGGGCAGCAGATCCACAGCGCCGTCCCGGATGATGGTCCCCGCGGTGGGGGCGAGTTCACCGGTGATGAGCCGCAGCAGCGTCGTCTTGCCTGACCCGTTGCGTCCGACGACGCCGGTGACCCCCTGTGTGAAGGAGGCAGTGACGTCAGTCAGGCAGGGTTCGCCATCCGGCCAGGTGAAATGGACGTGGGAAAGAGAAACGTGTGAGGGCATGGAACTCCGATCGGTCAGCAGGATGCGCTGAGCCGGAGCAGAGCTCCACGGCGTCAGCGCGGGTCAGATGCCGACGCGATCAGTCAACGGAGTTCTCCTTAACGTGGGGGCGTGGCCGAGACTAGCCGATTCCGGGGAAACCGGCCAGTGAAGTTCCTTGTCTATGGTCCTATGGGTTCATCTGGCGGGTTCCGCGAGCCTGGCCAGGACGCTGTGCAGCGATGTCCTCACATCGCCGGGGCACATCACCGAGTTGTCGCCATGGAGCAGTGGGTTCCTGCCGGCCTCCAGGGAGCGCGTGAAGACGACCACCTGGCCTGCCTCCCAGACTCTCAGAACGGGCATCCCCGCGGCTGGGAAGCCCGGCTCGCCGGCCGCCGGGTTGACCGTGTCGCTGGCCCCAGCGACCAGCACCACGTCCGTGTCCGTGAAGCATTCGTTGGCCTCGTCCACCTCCAGGACGCTGTCATAGGGCACCCCAGCCTCGGCCAGGAGCACATTCAGATGCCCAGGGAACCGGCCGGCCACCGGATGGATCGCGAATCTGACCCTGATGCCACGCTCCCGCAGCCGCGATGAGATCTCTGCAATTGGGCGCTGGGCCTGCGCCGCGGCCATATCGTGGCCGGGCACGATCAGCACCGACCGGGCGCCGGCGAGCATCGTGGCCACGTCCGCGGGATTCACCACCCGGGGTTCCTCCCCCACCCCAGAGTCCAATACGTTCGTATTCTTGAAGGCGCCCAGGAGCGCAGCGCCGGGCGGTCGGCTCATGGACCGGCACATGTCATAGGCCAGGACCGCGCCGAAGACCCCGGCCAGGGCACCCGCGATGACGAGGACGCTCTGGTCTAGCAGGAGCCCAGCGAGAACCACCGCCCACCCGGAGCAGGAGCCGAGCACCGCGACGGCCACCGGCACGTCAGCACCGCGGGGAACGGCCGCCAGGTGATATCCCAGGGCCAGCGAGGACAACACCAACAGCAGCAAGGGGATCAGCGAGGGCGTCACCACATACCACCAGCCGAGTCCCACCACGACGGCAGCCACCGCCAGGCCGGTCCAGAACCCGCCAGGAGGCGCCAGCACCCTGGCGGCAATACGATCGTCCTGTCTAGCCCAGGCCACCAGCGAACCACCAAAGACCAGCGCCCCGGTTAAGAGCCCCAGCACCACCTCAGCGGAATACAGCGCACCAGACTGCGCGGGCACGAGGTGCGCGTTGAGGGAAACCAGCATCGCGGTGGCGCCGGAGAGGCTCTGGAACAGCGCGACCAGCCCCGGCACCGCGGCCATCTCAGCCCTGCGACCCTTCCAGCCGCCGATGACGGCGCCGGTGAGGACCGCGGCGCACAGCAGGGCCACGGAATCCCACTGAGCGCTGCCGGCGGCGAGGCCGTCGTGGGTGATGGCGACGCCCGTCGCGACCAGCGCAAAGACCATGCCGAGGATGCCGAAGGCAGTGCTCCTCCTGGCGGTCTCGCGTCTGCGAAGCCCCGCCAGCGCAAGGATGAACATCAACCCCGCCGCGATGTGGGTGGCCTGCACGAAGTTACCCAGCACGGCTCAACTCCTCCGGAACAAGGTGAGCATGCGGTGGGTCACCGTGAAGCCGCCGGAGACGGCGGCGGAGGCGAGTGCCACGGCCACGAAGGCGATGGACTTGACCAGCCAGTCGCCGTGCGCCAGTTGCGTCATGGCGGCGGCGAGGATGACCCCGCACACAGCGTTGGCGAGGCTGAGCTGCGGAGCACGGAGGGCATGAGTGAGGTTCCAGGACACGTAGTACCCGGCGGCGGCGGCCAGGGTGAGGATGGCCGCCAGGCCCACGAACTGCGATGGTGCCACCGTCAGCAGCGCGATCAGCGCCACCGCGCCAAGCCCAGCCCAGGCCACCGGCAGCCACCAGGGCCGCGATGGCTTTGCGGACACAGCCATGGACCTATCTTCCGCGGCGGGCTCCGGGCCGCTCAGCGTGGCTGCCTGGACAGGGGGCGGCGGGAAAGTCACCTCCCCGGCGTGGACGACGGTCATGGTGCGGATCACCTCGTCATCGACGTCGATAACGAGCTTCCCGTCCCGCTGCGGGGTCATGAGCTTAAGCAGATTCACAAGATGGGTACCGTAGAGCTGCGACGACTGGCCGGGAAGACGGGACGACAGGTCGCTGTACCCGATGATGGTGACCCCATTGCCGGTGACATGGCTCTCGCCGGGGCGGGTGAGCTCGCAGTTGCCGCCGGCGGAGACCGCCAGGTCGACGATCACCGAGCCCGGTCTCATCGACCTGACCATCTGGGCTGTTATCACCTTGGGCGATAGCTCGCCCGGGATGGCTGCTGTGGCGATGATGATGTCGGCCTCGCGCACCTGGGCCGCGTACAGCTCGGCATCCTGCGCCACATGGCCGGGCTGGCCAGCCCGCAGGAAGGTGGCGCCCAGGGAGCTGACCTGCCCGGCGGCCTCGGGGCGCGGGTCAGTGGCCCGCACCACGGCACCCAGCGATGTGGCTGCCCGGATGGCGGCGAACCCGGCCACACCCGCGCCGATCACGAGGACGGTTGCGGGCGGTTCCTTGCCCGCAGCGGTGGCCTGGCCTGTGAGTTGCCGCCCGAAGGCGTGGGCGGCCTCCACGACGGCCCGGTAGCCGGAGACGCCCGCCAGCGAGCTGAGGGCATCGAGGGCCTGCGCACGCGAGACTGGTGGCACCATGTCCATGCTGAGGGCGCTGATGTCCTGGGCAGCGATCCGCCTCGTCAGACTCGGGTCCTGCTGGGGGCGGAGAATGGAGATCAGCGTGGCACCCCGGCGCATCTCCAGCAGCTGTGTGTCGGAAGGCGATCCGATGGTGAGCACGACATCACGATTCCAGGCATTTCCGACGATCACTCCCCCGACCTCACGGTAGGCGTCGTCATTGAATGAGGCTCCGAGACCGGCTCCTGACTCCACAAACACGTGATAGCCGAGTTTCCGCAATTGGGAAACGGTTTTCGGAGTGGCCGCGACACGCATGTCACCCGTCTCCCGAGGTACACCAACGTCCATGGGCGCCAACGCTATCGCCCACCGCAGGGGACACGCATCCGGATTCCCATAAGAGATTCCCGGCCAGCGTGGCGGATCCCCGCCGACGAATTGCTGGGGCTGAAATCACATAGGGCGGCTGGCCTTTCAGGCCAACCGCCCCAGAGTCTGGACCGGACCGGGAACGCCTCTCGGCGAAAGGCCGCTCGCAGCGGCTAAAGGTGGAGCCCGGGGTTACCGCGATCCGGCATGACCAATCATAGCGTGAGCTTCTAAGATCACCAGAGGGTCCCGGCGTACCAGGACCGGGCACATCCCTCCAGGTCCGCGGCGCGCTGATCCCAGCGCGGGCCAAGCCGTCGGCCAATGATGGCAGCCCGGGCGCACAAGTCGCCGAAATCCCCCTCATACTCTCCAGCTAGAACGCTGCGGACCTCTTCGGCAACAGGACCCTCGGGGAGTTGCCGCTCTATCTGCCGCAACCTCCACAGAGCCCCAGGCAGCGTCACCGCAGCAGCCTGGGACCAGAGCTCCAAAAGGTCTTCAATACCCTCGGCGGCTATGTACTCCACCAGCCGAGTGCGCACCGCGGGAACTGCCTTATCCCCCACTAGGTGCACGAGCACCGCTGCGGTGTCGTGAGCTGTACTGCTCGCGTCTGCAGGATCCCCGGAACCCTCGAACTCTTCAAGGATGTCGCTGGGCCGTCGTACGGGTTTGTGAAACTGACGCACTTCGTTTTCCCTCCTTGAATGAGTATTCATTCGCCACTCCTGAAGGCTAGTCCCGACCAGTATCAATATGCAGTAACTCTCGGCCAGAGCTTGGTTTGGCAAGTATCTGACGTAGAGATTGTATGCAGGTAACTTCTGCCGTCCGCCACCCCATCGAACGGGCCACTGAACCTAGTTCAACCCCTTGTGAAACCCGGAAGACACGATCGAAGGCAGCCGCGAAAACGGGTTGTCCGGGCTCCAGTGACGCGAAGATTGTACCCCCTTGGTCATCCAAAAGGATGACACGTAGACACACCTCAGGTTCGTGGCGCGGAAAGATCAGCGCGCCGAGATCGTGCTGGAAGGTGAGGTCGCCCAGCAGCACCGTCGTCGGGGCCCCGGTCGCCAGGGCGATCCCGGTGGCGGTGGAGACCGTGCCGTCTATCCCGGCTAGCCCGCGGTTTGCCCAGCAGGTGCCGGGGGTCGGATTGACCGGGGCTACGTCCGCGTAACGGACGCTGGAGCTGGCGCCGAACACGAGATTCTCACCAGGCCGCATGGCTGCGACCACCTCGGCCGCCACCGACTCGCCCGTCAGCTGCGGCGGCAGCGCCGGTGCCGGCTGCTGCCAGCGTTCCAGCCAGGCCGGGTCCCCGGGAGGCAGCAGGACGCTGTCGACCACCCGGGCGGCGGCATGACCGGGGTCGGCCCAGTCAGCATGCGAGGCGACCACGATCAGCTCGACGTCCTGCCGGGACAGCAGCCCTGAGACCGGCCGGGACAGCGTCGGATGGCCGAACACCACGACACGCTCGATCTCATCCGCCAGGACGGGCAGCAGCTCCCGGTAGCGGGCGATGGCCTTCCCGGCACGAGCATTGCTGGAGGGCTCGGCCAAGAGGGGCACGCCCGCGGCCTCGGCCGCGGCGCGCGCCTCTGCCCCCACCGCGGGGGAAGCGTCACCGGCGAGCACCACGGTGCGGGCCATACCTGTCGCCTCGTACACCTCGGCTCCGCTGCTCGGCGCAACCACCGGACGCACCAGCTGCGGGGCAGGGGCGCCGACGGCGGCATCGACGAGCGGGACATCGAACTCCACGTTGACCTGCACGGGCCCGGGACGGCGGGTCCGGGTCCCGGCGGCCAGGGCACAGGCGCGGGCGATGGCCGCCCGCCAGGCCGTCTCCCCGCCGGTCCCGGAAGCGAGCCGCAGCACGCCGACGGCGGCGGGACCGAGGATCCCCAGCTGGTCGCAGGTCTGGTTCGCCCCCGTGCCGACCAGGGTGGCGGGCCGGTCTGCGGTCAGTAGCAGCAGGGGGACGCCCGCCGCGCGGGCCTCCATAGCCGCGGGCACCAGGTTTCCCACGGCCGTCCCCGAGGTGGTGACCACCGCCACGACATTCCCCGAGGCCTTCGCCAGGCCGAGGGCGGTGAAGGTCGCGACACGCTCGTCGATCCTGACGTACAGCCTGATCAGGCCAGCGGCCTCGGCCGCGTGGAGGGCCAGGGACAGAGGCGCGTTGCGGGAGCCGGGTGCAAGCAGCACATCGCGGACCCCGCAGGCCAGCAGGGCCTCGACGATCACCTTCCCCAGCAGCGGTGAGCTCATGGCATCCCCACCCCGGCGATCGCGGCGACCCGGTGCAGCCTGTCCAGCCACCACCGCTCGGTGGCGGCATCGGCCCGGCAGGCCGAAAGCGCCCCGGAGCCGACGACGATGGAGCGCACCTCCAGGTCGCCCCCCACGGGCAGCAGCGGCTGCGCGGTGACGTCACGGGACAGCAGCCGCCCAGTCTCTAGGCCGCAGGCGAAGGGCAGCTCCGGCAGGGCGGCGGCCAGCCGGAGCCCTGCCTCCAGCCCGACGGAGGTCTCGACGGCACTGGAGACCACCACGGGCAACCCCAGCCGGTCCGCCAGGCCGAGGCAGGCCTGCGCACCGCCGATTGGCTGGGTCTTGAGCACGACGACATCCGCTGCGGCGAGCCGGCGTACCCGCATGGGATCGGCAGCCCGGCGGATGGATTCATCGGCTGCGATCGCCACCAGGGAGTCCAGGCGGCGGTGAAGTGCGGCGAGCTCCTCCACGCTGGCGCAGGGTTGCTCCACGTATTCGAGGCCAAACTGTGCGAGCTCCCGGATCGCGGTCTCGGCCTCGTCCACCGGCCAGGCCCCGTTCGCATCGACGCGGATGGCTCCCTCAGGCAGAGCGGCCCGGGCGGCGGCCACCCGGGCGACGTCGTCATCGAGGCTCTGGCCGGGGGCCGCGACCTTGACCTTCAACGTCCGGCATCCAGACTCCAGGACCCGGCCGGCCACCTCGCCGGGCGCGATGGCCGGGATGATGCCGTTGACCGCGACGCGGCCGCGCAGCGGCGCCGGATGGCCCTCACGGGCCACGGCAACGGCGGCCCGCAACCAGGCGGCGGCCTCCTCGTCGGCATATTCACGAAACGGGCTCCACTCAGCCCAGCCCGCCTCACCCTGGAACAGGATCCCCTGCCGGCGGCGGACCCCCCGGAACGGCACCCTCAGCGGGATGTCGAAGACGATCACCGGCCGACCACCACGCCCACCAGCAGGCCGAGGGCCATCACCAGCTCCGTGACGGAGGTGGCCTGGAGCATCGAGATCAGGTCGCGTCCGGTGGCGCCTGCCAGGAGGCGCGCGGCCGGACCGAACAGCAGGACGAACCCCAGCAGCCCCAGCGCCGCCCAGGGAGTGGTCAGAGCCATCACACCCAGCACCGAGACCGCGCCGACGACCAGCAGCACCACGAAGAACGCCCTGGTGCCTGCATCGCCGAGGCGGGTGGCGAGGGTGCGTTTGCCCGACGCGCTGTCGGTGGCCAGGTCACGGAGGTTGTTGACCACCAGCAGGGCGCTGGCCAGCGCCCCGATCCCGGTCGCCGCCACCCACGAGGCCGGTGGCGCCGACCCGAAGGTAACGAAGGTGGTGCCGACGGTGGCGACCAGCCCGAAGAACAGGAACACCATGACCTCCCCGAGGCCGCGATAGCCGTAGGGACGAGGGCCTCCCGTGTAGTACCAGGCCGCGAGGATGCTGGCTGCCCCCACCAGCAGCAGCCACCAGTGCCCGGTGATGACGACGATCACGCCGCCCAGCACCGCAGCGGCCCCGAAGCACAGGAAGGCGGCCCGCTTCACGCTCCTGGGGCGGGCCAGCCCCGAAGCCGTGAGGCGCACGGGCCCCACGCGCACATCGTCGGTGCCGCGGATGCCGTCGGAGTAGTCGTTGGCGTAGTTGACCCCTACCTGCAGCGCCAGTGCAACCCCGAGACAGAGCAGGGGAAGCAGCACCAGCCGCCAAAGAGGCGGCGAGGGAACGGACTCGAAACCCGCGGCCACCCCCGCCAGAATGGGGGCCGCGGCGGCGGGGAGAGTCCGGGGCCGGGCACCAGCCACCCAGTCGGCGAGGCGGGTGTGCTGGCGGGAATCGGATGGCTCACGACAGCCCTGCTTCCCGGCCTCGCCCGGCTCCGGCGCAGCGCCCGGTGCACCCTCCTTCTCAGGCCTGGCCATGATCGCACCTAGATGTCACTGGCTTGGCCGGCGCCCCTGTCGGCGGAATCTCTGAGTTCATGATTGCAGCAATGCTAATGGCAGACGCGCGGAACAAGGTCATTCAGCGCCGCATGGTCGGGTTTGCCGCCCGGGGTGCGGGGGATCGAGGTGACCACGAGCTGCCTGGGCAGCCAGGTCCTGGGCAGCGACCGCGACAGCGCGTCGCGCCAGGTTCCCAGGTCGCCCCGGGGGGCGAACAGCACCACCCGCTGCCCCCATTCCCCGTCGGGGACGGCCAGCACCGCGGTCTCCGGGTCGAGGCGGGCAGCGGCGGCTCTCACCTCGGCGAGGTCAACGTTCACCCCGCCGGAGAGGATCACATCATCGACGCGTCCCGTCACGACGAGCCTGCCGGCCTCCCAGCGTCCGCGGTCGCGGGTGAGCAGCATTCCGCCGGCCAAGACCTCAGCCGTGGCGGTGGGATCATCCAGGTAACTGTCGAAGAGCGTCGGGCCTAAGATCACCACGCGCCCGTCCCGGAGCCCGACCCCGACCCCCGGCAGCGGCTCACCGTCCCACAGCACACCCCCGCAGGTCTCCGACATGCCGTAGCTCTCGACGACGGCCAGCCCCGCGGCCCCGGCGCGTTCCCGCAACTCCGGGCTGAGAGGCGCGCCGCCAAGGAGGATCAGGTCGAAGGCCCGCAGCAGACTGGTCGTGGCTGGGTTCTCCAGGGCCCGGTGCAGCTGGGTCGGAACCAGGCTGATGGCGTCGCCCTCACCGGTCGGGCGCAGGCCGTCGAGGCTGGCCGCAACGACCGGCGACCGGCGTCCCGCCAGCGCCGAGCGCACCTGCACCATCAGCCCGGCAACATAGCGTCCGGGCAGCGCGAGATGCCAGGTCAGGTCGCATCCGGCACGTTCCCGCGCGGCCTCGGCGGCAGCCCGCAGCGCTGCCCGGGAGAGCACGACCCGGCGGGCGGTCCCGGTGGTCCCGGAGGTCTGCACGACCGCTCCCACGCCCTCCGGCAACCGGGGCGCCGGACCGTCCGCCAGCCACAACGCGGACTCACCCGCCAGCATCCGCGCCACCTCCAAGCTCATACCCACCACCTGTGCGCCACAGTAAATCGCCTGACCATAACACCGCCTCCGGGAGTTAGAATTGCAGCGTGCTCAGGGTGCTGTCGATCATCGCGATTGTGATGCTGACCATCTACTGCGTCGTCGAACTGGCCCAGACCAAGGGGACCCGCGTACGCGCCATGCCCAGGTGGCTGTGGTTGTTCGTGGTGGTCTGTGTCCCGGTGATAGGGCCGTTTGCCTGGCTCTTCGCGGGACGGCCCACCTCTCGTCCGCGGCCACGCCAGCTTGGGCCTGATGATGACGAGGACTTCCTGCGAGGCCTACGGTGACCGCCTGGAAGTCTCGCCCAAGCACGTCATCGCGCCCCGATCCTGGACCGAAAGGACATCTATGTTTGCCGCTCCCGATGCCGTGAGCACCTGGCTGAAGTCGACAGCCGCCGAGTTCGAGGCCCGCATCGACGAACTCGACGGACTGGATGCCGCCATCGGTGATGGTGATCACGGCACGAACATGGCTCGCGGCCTGGCGACCGCGGCCACGATTGCCCCTGCCCCTGGGACCACCACCCGCCAGTACCTGAACCAGGTGGGCATGGCCCTGGTGAGCTCCGTCGGCGGCGCGTCCGGTCCGCTGTACGGAACTTTCTTCCTGCGCGTCGGGCAGCTCTGGCAGTCGCCGCACACGGTCTCCAGCATCTGGCAGGCCCTCAAGGCCGGCCGCGACGGGATCGCCTCACGGGGCAGAGCAAAGGCGGGCGACAAGACGATGCTCGATGCCCTGTGCCCTGCCATCCAGGTCCTGGAGCACGCCGCCATGGAACGCGACGAGGACGCCGCCACCACCCTGACACGGGCCGCGGCAGCAGCCCAGGCGGGCGCGGAGGCCACCCGTGGCATGCGGGCCCGCCGGGGCCGGGCCGCGCACTTCGGGGAGCGGTCCGTCGGGCACCTCGACCCGGGTGCCGTGTCGATGGCGATGATCCTCGACAGCGCGTCCCGGCACCTGATCTGATCATTTCCTGCCCCGGTGTGATCATCGGGCGCGGCTTCAATAGGCTGCACGCCATGGTTTCCACTACCGCACCTCACAAGGCCGTCATCCTCGCTCGCGGGCTCGGGTCGCGTATGCGCAAAGCCGCCAGCGGCGTCGCCCTGACCGCTGAGCAGAGCAAGGCTGCTGACGCCGGGGTCAAGGCGATGATCTCCCTCGACGGACGTCCGTTTCTGGACTATGTGATCTCCGCTCTGGCGGATGCCGGCTTCACCGAGGTCTGCCTGGTGATCGGCCCTGAGCATGACCTGATCCGCGACTACTACGACGGCGTTGCAAAGCGGCGTGTGAGGATCTCCTACGCGGTGCAGGCCGAGCCCCTCGGCACCGCGAACGCCGTGCTGGCTGCGGAGGAGTTCGCTGGCGATGACCGGGTGCTGGTGATCAATTCCGACAACTACTACCCCACCGAGGCGCTGGCCCTGCTGAGGGAGGTGCCCGGCTCGGCGCTGGTCGGCTTCACCCGTGAGGGAATGCTGGCCAGCTCCAACATCCCCGCCGACCGGATCGCAGCGTTCGCGCTCGCCACCGCCGACGCCAGCGGCAACCTGGCTGAGCTGGTCGAGAAACCCGACGAGGCCACAGTCCGCCGTCTGGGTTCTGAGGCTGTGATCTCCATGAACTGCTGGCTGTGCACTCCCGCGATCTTCCCGGCTGCCCGCGCGATCCCGAAGTCGGCGCGTGGCGAGTACGAGATCACCGACGCGGTGCGCCACGCCATCGCTGGCGGCGACCCGTATCACGTCGTCCGCGCCGGCTTCGGGGTGCTTGACATGTCGAACCGCGGAGACATCGCCTCGGTGGTGGAGGCCCTGCGCGCCCGTGAGGTGAGTCTGTGACCGCCTGGTTCGTCCCCGGGAGGCTGGAGGTCCTCGGCAAGCACACCGACTACGCCGGCGGGAACTCGCTGCTGGCGGCCGTGACGCAGGGAGTCACCGTCGAGCTGCAGGACAGCGACTCCGGCATCTGCGCCACCACCACGGCCTCACCCGGTGAGGAGCTGAGCCTTGCCCCCAACAGTCCTGACTCGCCGCCGGCAGGTCACTGGGGTGGCTATCTGCAGGCGGTGATCGACCGCCTGGCACTGAACTTCGGTGAGCTGCGTCCCGCCCGCCTGGTGATCGACTCGACCCTGCCGCTGGCCTCGGGGATGTCGTCGAGTTCAGCGCTGGTCGTCGCGCTGGCGCTGTGCCTGATCGACCACAATGGTTTCCGGGAATATCCGCAGTGGCAGGAGAACATCGGCAGCCAGATCGACCTGGCTGGGTATCTCGCCTGCTTTGAGAACGGGATGAGCTTCGGAACCCTCACAGGAGTGCGGGGCGTCGGGACCTTCGGCGGCTCCGAGGACCACACCGCGATGCTGTGCTGCCGGGAAGGCCACCTGACCCGGTTCCGGTTCTGCCCGATCCGGGAGGGCGAGTCCGTCCCCCTCCCCCCGGACTGGAGCTTCGTGGTCGGGGTCTCGGGTGTGCTGGCGGAGAAGACCGGCTCGGCCCTGGAGCTCTACAACGTGGCGTCGCTGAGGACCCGCGAGATCGTGGCGGCGTGGAATTCGGCGACCGGCTCTGAGGACCTGACTATCGGCGACGTCCTGGCCAGCGACGACGACGCCCTGGAGGGACTGCATGCGGTGGTGGCTCACGACCCGGACCTGTCCAGGCGTCTGAAGGCTTTCCTGACCGAGTCGCAGGAGCTGATCCCGGCCGCTGTCGAGGCACTGGCAGACGGCAATCTCGACGGCTTCGGACAGCTCGCGGACCGCTCCCAGCGCAACGCCGAGACCAGGCTGGGCAATCAGGTGCCTGAGACCATCCGGATGCAGGCCCTGGCCCGCGAACTGGGCGCGAGGGGAGCCTCCAGCTTCGGCGCGGGCTTCGGCGGTTCGGTGTGGGCGCTGGTCCCGTCGTCCGACGCCGCCGGCTTCGCCGCCGCCTGGCTGGAACGCTACACCGCGGAGTTCCCGGCACTGGCGCCCCGGGCATCAGTCCTGGTCACCAGGCCAGGCGCCCCAGCCCACCGCCTCTGAGGCCGCGGGCTGGAAGGGCTAGAACCCGTGCTGCCGGGCCAGGCCCTCGATGAGAAACCCACCCAAGGCCCGTAGCCAGCAGATCCTGGCAGGCAGACCAGCCATGTGCCGCACCTACCGGGCCGTGACCGTCAGATCAGATTGAATTGCCCTGAATCACTGCCTACCGACCCGGTAGCGGCGGCGCGGACTCCTCGGGGGTTCCAGGGCCTCGATGACCCCCTCGGCAACGAGCTGATTGAGAGCCTTCTGGACGGCGGTGCGGCTAAAACCCGTCGCCTCCATCAGCTCCGTCGTCGTCGCCGACGTCCTCTCCCGCAGAGCCCTCTCGATACCTGATCGAGCCGTGCTCCGTTGCTTGCCCTGGACCATCCGGCGCCGGCGGAAGATGATGGTGAAGCTGACCAGATCATCGCGGACCTCGGCTGGGGGCATCAGGGCTTTCTCCAGTTCCGCCGCAATCACGGCAAAACCAGTGCCCCGGTTCTCAGCGACGAACCCGCCGCCTGGGAACCGCACATGCTCCAGCAGCGTGGCAAGGCGCTGGTTGCGGGTCGAGCTGACCCCAGCCGTCCCCAGCGTGCGCAGGGTCACCGCCCCATACAGCCCTCCTGGGCTGACCACCTCCAACCGGTCCACATACATGTTGAGCTGCACCTGGGTGCCGCGCGCCATCGGCGAATAGTCCCGGTGCATGAGCGCATTAACCAGGGCCTCTCGCACTGCCACCAATGGATAGTCAGGCAGTTCGCGGCGGTAGACCTCATCAAGGAGAGCTCCCTGACGCATGTTCTTCCTGACTAGTGAGACCCCTTCCTCGACGAGCTCTGGAATTGACCCGTTGAGTGTGGCGCTGTCCAGCAGCCGCGTCCCTGTCCCAATCTCGCCCTTCGTAGCTCCGGGGAAAACCGCGAAAGTGATGGTGAGCCGCGGGAAGAACTCCTGGGGATATTCACCCAGCGCGAGAAGAGCCGCGAGGGTGGGGTGGGCATCGCGCATAATCCTGAGCCGCCGCAGGGCCACCTCATCGCCCTGCACGAAGGTCCGGGGACGGTCCTGACGCTGACCCGCACAGTAGGAGGCGAGTGCCTCTGTGTTCAGATCCTCCAGCCGGGCTGCAGGAATGGGTTCCTCGTCCCACACCGGCTGGGCATGCTCCTCAACCAGCCGATCGATCTCGTAGTGCTGCAGCTTCACATCACCGTCGCCGGTCCTTAGATAGCTGCCCTGGTAGCGTCCCCTCGCAGTCACGTAGCAGGGTTTGTCACGCGGCAGCATCTCGGGCACCGTCGCCACCAGCACGACATTCCCCTCGAAGGGCATCAGCAGGACGTCGGGCCGCACCGTGGGTGTCATCTCGGCGCATCGCGAAAGCAACGCGTCTCGCTGGGCAACAGCATCGAAACCCGGCACCGGAGAGAAACCCTCCCGTTCGGCCAACCCGATCAAGACGATGCCACCCGCACCGTTGGAGAAGGCACTGAGGGTCTCCAGCACCGATTTGCCGACGGCACTCTTCACCTCCACTTGCTGCTGGTCCGTCCCCACAAGACGGAGCCGTTCCACGAGTTCTTGAAGGCTCTGTTCGTCCATAGCTCCCTCTCAACTTCCCACTTAACATAACACCCTGAAAAGATAAGTGGGAAGTTCGGCTGGAGATGCGCTTCACATAGGCAGACCTGCGATCCGGTAGCCAGCAGATCCTGGCAGGCAGACCAGCCATGTGCCGCTACCTACCGGGCCGTAACCCCTTCTCAGGCGGACTTGAGGCGCTCGGCGACGAGATCGGCCAGCGCCCGGGCCACCTCGTCCTTGCTGCCCGAGGCCCGGGCCACCTCACGGCCCTGGGCATCCAGGACGACCACGGCGTTGGGCACGTCACCGAATCCGAGGGCCGGGCCGACGGCGTTGACCGCCAGCAGGTCGGCCCCCTTGCGCCAGGCCTTCGCGACCCCGTGGCTGAGGACGTCCCCGTCCTCGTCGCCCGTCTCCGCCGCGAAACCGACCACGACGGTCCGGCCACCATCGCTCCGGGGCGGGTCGGAGACCAGCCCCGCGAGAATGTCGGGGTTCTCCACCAGGCTGATCACCGGCGCCGGAACGATGCCTGTCTCGTCGTCCAGCCCATCGTCCCCGTTGTCCAGGCTGTGCTTCTTGATCTTGGTGGTGGCCACGGCGGCGGGCCGGTAGTCGGCGACCGCAGCGGCCATGAACACGGCATCGGCGTCGGTGCACAGGTGCCGCACGACATCGTTTAGCTCCAGGGCCGTGTTCACCGGCACCACCTCGATGGCCTGCGGCAGCTGGGTCAGGAGACCAGGCTCCACGTGTGCCGACACGAGAGAAACGCGAGCGCCGCGGGCCGCAACGGCCCGCGCTATGGCACAGCCCTGCCGGCCGGAGGAGCGATTGCCGAGGAAACGGACGGGGTCGATGGGCTCACGGGTGCCACCCGCCGAGACCACCACGCGCCTACCCTCCAGTCCGGTGGGCAGGCCCTCGGCGTCGGCGGACTCCAGCACAGCCAAGGCCTCCGTGACGATCCGGTCGGGATCGGGCAGCCGGCCCACCCCGGAATCCTGGCCGGTCAGGCGTCCCGAATCAGGTGACAGCACCGTCAATCCCCGGCGCCGCAACGTGGCCACGTTCTCCTGCGTGGCCGGGTTCAGCCACATCTGGGGATGCATGGCCGGCGCGAGCAGGACCGGGGCCGTGGTGGTCAGGATCGTCGCGGTGAGCAGGTCGTCGGCCCGGCCAGCGGCGACCCGGGCCAGCAGGTCCGCCGAGGCTGGGGCGACCACGACCAGTTCGGCCCACTCCCCCGTCGCCACATGCTCGACAGCCGCCGGGTCGTCGAACACCCCAGAGGAGACCGGTGCCCCGGAGACCGCCGCCAGGGCGGGCGCGCCGATGAACCGCAGCGCCGCCTCGGTGGGCACCACCTTGACCTCATGTCCGGCGTCCCGCAGCGCGCGGATGACGAAAGGCGCCTTGTATGCCGCGATGGAGCCTGCCACCCCGACGACGATGCGTCGCGGCCTGAGCGCAGTGGGATCAGGTGTATCTGGGGAATCGGGTGTATCTGGCATGAGGCCATGATTCCACGCCTCAGCTCACGGACCTTGGCCGCCCGGCCCGGCGCTTCCAGAGGGGTTTGACGACGGGGCCGTGGCGCGCCAGGCGCACCCCGAGGACCACCGACAGCAGGGTGAGAAGAAGCACCGTGGTCACGCTGGCCTCGAGCCCGAAGGAGCCACCGGTCAGCCAGTCCGGGCCGGTCGTCGTCGTCTGCAGCACAGAGGGACCGGCGCTGGTGCCGGAGATCGGCACCCCCATCAGCGGTCCCTGCGTGATGTTCCATGCCGCGTGGAAGCCGATACACACCCACAGCGAGCGGGTCAGCGCATACAGGACACCGAACAGCAGCCCGGCCTCCAGCGCGATGGCGGCAGCGGCCCACAGGCTCCCGTTCGGATTGCGGAGATGCACCAGGCCGAAGGCCAGGCCCGAGACGAGGATCCCGCCCCACGTCCCGAGGACATCCTCGATGCAACGGTACAGCCCGCCCCGGTAGATCAGCTCCTCCGAGACACCGGCGATGATACCCGCGGCAAAGACCTTTCTGATCAGCTCCCCGTACTGGATGTGGGAGACCACGCCGATCTGGTATCCCCCGGGCAAGGCCACCACGGCATAGCACACCAGCAGCAGGGCGGCGCCCATCCCCAGGCCGGCCAGCAACCCCCAGCTCCGGCGCAACGCGAGCTCGTAGGGTCTCCGGCGGCCCTCCAGGAGGATCACCAGCAGGAGGTAGACCACCACTGAGGAGAGAAGCGTGAAGACGCCGCCCGCCGAATTCATGGCGAAGACCACCCTGCGCGTACCCAGGAAAGGCATGGCCAGCAGCGACAGCAGGGCTGTGCCCACCGGTATGCCCAGGAAGATCCCGGCAAGCCTCAACCCAGCGAAACCGACAACCCTCCAGGGCGAGCCGCCGGCCGGCCTCAGTGGGCCGTCAGCGGCCAGACCGTCGTTACGCCGCAGCAGCTCATTCATCGTGCGATCTCATGCATGCCTCAACGTTATAGCAGAGGTCAATGCACTTTTGCCAACGACTCAGCTGACCCTCCAGTTTGTCAATGGCTCAGCTGGGCCTCGAGGTCCAGATCGCCCGACTCCTCCAGCTGGCGCACAACGCTACGGCCCCCGTCACGCCGCGCCCGGGTCTGCGCCAGACCAATCAGGTCGTCCGGCCGCGCATCGGGCACGTCGTCGTCGAAATGGGTCAGCGTCCGCCACCGCAGCGTCACCAGCACCAGCAGAATCGAGACGAGACCGCACAGCACGTACACCAGGGCGATAGCGCGTCCCCCACCCTCACCGAGGACGGCATGGGTCACGGACTCGAAGGTGGGGAACTCCCGCATCAGCCACTCCATCAAAGCGGTTCCCTGGGGGGCGAGCACCCCGAAGCCGATCGGAGCGGTCACAGTCGAGATCATCGTGTCGATGGCTATGACCCGCCCCTGCATCCGGGCGGGCACCTTGGTCTGGATGATCGTCATGACGATCCCGTTGCCCAGGATGATGCTCGCGGAGATCATGAAGGTCCCGGCACAGATCAGGACCAGGTTGGGCCGCCACGCCGCGACGAGCGCGCAGCAGCCCATGACGACCGTCAACCAGCGGATGGTGTCCATCCGCCTGACGCGAGGCCCACCCCAGATGCTCATGACCAGGCCGCCCAGGACACCACCGGCTCCTGCCACCCCGGCCGCAATCCCAACCTCCTGCAGGGTGGCGAAGCTCAGCACCATCGGATTCACCAGCGAAAGGATCGGGGTTAGGAAGAGATTGATCATGGCGAAATAGACCAGCATGGCCCTGAAGGACCTGTTCCGCATGGAGAACCGGAAACCGCCGCACACCTCGTCCCACAGGGACTCGTTGACATCCGGCGTGGCCGCCGGGAACCTGATAGCCAGGACGATGCCTATGGCGAAGACATAGGAGACGATGTCGAATAGCAGGATCCCCTGCAACCCGAAGAACGCGAGCAGAGCCACCCCGAACAGCGGAGCGATGAAGTTCGCGGCGCCGATCGCCGACTGCATCATCCCGTTCGCGTGTCCCAGGTAGCGCTTGGGGACGATCTGCGGGACGGCGGACTGGAACGCCACGCGTTGGAAGGTGACGGCACACGCCACCAGCCCGAAGACCAGCATCATGTTCCACAGCTGCATCTGCCCGCTGAACACCAGCAGCAGAAGGACCGACAGCATCGCCATGCAGGCGCAGTCCGCACCGATCATCAGCTTGCGGCGGTCGAACCGGTCGACGATGGCGCCGGCAAACGGCGAGACGATGATGTTCGGCAGCGCGCTGAGGACCCCGGTCAGGCCGAACAGCAGCAGGTCGCCGGTCTGCGTGTACACCCAGAGCGGAAGAGCGAACCCGGTCAGTGTCGAACCGGTGAACGAGAGCATCTGCCCGAAGGCGATCAGACCGAACTTGCCGAGTCCGGGAAGAGCGCGATCGGAGTCGATGCGGCCGCTGAGCAGCGAGTGCGTACGCGGCTGGCGGCCCGGCCTGACCGTCTCTGCGCTCTCGCGGCTGTCGTGAAGCCACCACGTGGCGTCCACGCCGCGTTCCTGGCGCGTCATCTGGGACTCGGCACCCTCTCGCATCCGCAGGTGGGTCGTCGTGATGATCTCAGCCAGCTCGTCAGCACGGTAGTTGAGGAAGTAGTGGCCAGCATCCTGGATCAGCACCGACGCAACCCGGTCGGTATAGACCATCCACTCATTGCTGCGCTCCTCCCAGAACCGCGTCGCCTGGTCGGACTCCCCGATAACGCTGATAACGGGGGCGTCGAAACGCACCGGTCCCCGCTCGTACATCTCGGTGAAATAGTCCTCGGCGTAGCGGCCGTCCTGACGCATCGCCTTGACCATGTGCGCGGCATGGCCGGCATCCATGCGGGCCAGGTCCGCTCCCATGCCCGCCAGCCAGTTCGCGAGGTTGCGGTCGCCGGTGAGCCGGTCGCGGGCGGCCAGCCGCGCCAGGGCCGACATGACCCTGCCCGTGGGACGCGCGGTCGGGAAGGCACCACCGAGGTAGACCGCCGCGATCTCACGGCCCCGCCGCGTCAGCTCCTCAGCCACCGCCGTGGTGACGGCACTTCCGGGGACGCAGTGCCCGTACAGCACCAGGGGCCCCTCGACGCGCTCCACAATCTCGTCGGCGACCTTCGCCGCCAGCTGCGTCACAGGCAGCACTTCCTGGTCTGCGAGCATCGGGTCATGCCCGGGCGGCTCGACGGAGTAGAGCGACACCGATGCTGGGAGGGCCTTGGCCAGGTCGGAGTAGACGCTGGCGTTGGCCCCGCCGTAGGGCACCGCGACGATGGACATCGTCCTGGCCGCCGGGTCGGTGGGAGGCGTGAGCTCGTACAGGACGCAGTCCCCACGCCCGGAGGCGAGCCGCTCCATCACCAGCGCCGCGAGCCCCTCGATCGTCGGATGCGCGATGACGTCCATGACCCCGACCGATGCCCCCTCGCCGAGGAGCGGCTTCATGCGGGCAGCAACCTTCGTGGCCATCAGCGAGTCGCCACCCAGGTCGAAGAAGTCGGCGACGATGCTGGGGGAATCGACCTCCAGCAGCTGGGAGAAGACATCCGCGATGATCTGCTCCGTGGGGTTCCGCGGCGCGACGTGCCCGGCGGCCGGGGCGCGATCGGGCTCTGCCAGGGCCCGGCGGTCGATCTTGCCATGCCCCTTCATGGGGAACTGGCTAACGGCCGCGTAGACGCGCGGCACCATGTACTCGGGCAGCTCCCTGCCTAGTTCAGCCCGCAGCTCGGAGTCGGGCAGCGGGTCCGCGCCGGCCTCCCACCGGATCCAGCCGACCAGATGCTCCCTGCCGGCCTCGCCGCGCAGGTCCACGACGCACTGGGCCACACCGTCCACCCGCTCCAGCGCCGCCTCGACCTCGCCGAGCTCCACGCGGTAGCCGCGGATCTTGATCTGGTCATCGGTGCGGCCATGGAAGGCCAAGGACCCGTCCGGACGCCACGAGACCACGTCCCCGGTGCGGTACATGCGCTCGCCGACGCCGTGGAAGGGGTCAGCTGTGAACCGCGCCGAGGTCAGCCCCGGGCGTGAGAGGTAGCCGCGGGCGAGACGCCCGGCAACGTACAGTTCGCCACGTACGCCGGGCAGCACCGGCCGCAACGCCTCGTCGAGGACGTAGCAACGCACCCCGGGCAGGGGCCTGCCGACCGGCCACACCGGCTCCAGCACGGCCTCATCAGCCACGACCGGGGCCACGGAGCAGGCGACAACCGTCTCCGTCGGCCCATAGGAGTTGACGATCCGACAGCCCGCGCGGGAGGCGACCTCGGATGCCCAGTCGGATGGGGAGCCCTCGCCCGCCAGCACGAGCCCCCGGCGGGGCAGGACCCGTTCGACCCCCACCTCGGAGGTCATCGCCGCCAGGTGGGAGGGGGTCATCTTGAGATAGTCGACGCGGTGGCGTTCCAGGAATCCCGCCAGCTGATCCCCGGTGATCCGGCCGTCGGTGACGTGCAGTGTCCCGCCATTGACCAGGGGAAGGTAGAACATCAGGAGGCTGAAGTCGAAGGCCAGCGACTGCAGCAGTGCATAGCTGGCGCCGGGCACAATCTCCAGCTCACGTGATATGTCCCGCAGATAGCGGGAGATCTCCCGGTGTGTCACCTCGACGCCCTTCGGCCTGCCCGTGGTCCCGGAGGTGTAGATGACGTAGGCGAGATTGTCCGGGCCGGGTTTCGTGACGGCCATCGCCGGCTTCGAGTCGGCCAGGGCGGCATACGGCATGGACCGCACCCCGCCGACGTCGAGGGAGTCGTCGTGGATGCACAGCACGCTGCGGGAGTCGGCCAGGATGAACTCCAGGCGGTCCCTGGGCAGGGACGGGTCCAGGGGCAGGTAGGCGCCGCCGGCCCGCAGCACCCCGAGGATGACGCAGGCGGCCTCGATCGAGTCGCTCAGGGCCACGGCGACCCGCGTCTCGGGGCCGACTCCCAGGCCACTAAGCCTGAAGGCCAGGTCGTCGGCGCACCGGTGCAGCTCCGCCGACGTGATGCTCCTGTCACCGTCGACGACTGCCGGTGAGCCGGGGGACCGCGAGGCGAACTGGGCGGTGATGTCCACCAGGGTCGAGTCGGGCTCCCCCGTCCCGACTGCGCCGAGCGACCACGATCCCAGTAGCCCGCGCTCCTTGCTGGTGAATAGGTCATGTGTCCTGACGGGGGCATCCGGGGCGGCGACCACAGAGGCCAGCAACCTCTCCAGCCGCCCTGCCAGGGCCTCCACCGCCTGCTGTGTCAGCAGGTCGGTCCGGTAGGTCAGGGAGGCGGCGTAGCCGCCGTCGTGCGCGCGGAGGTGGAGACCCAGGTCGTAGTGGGTCACCGACGACTCAACCCCCAGCTCCTCCAGCCGGAGACCGGTCACCTGCTGGTTCCGGTCCCTCACGGCCGACCCCAGCTCGTCGACGGCCAGCGAGACCTGGAAGATGGGCGAGATGCCGGTGTCGCGGGTGACATCCAGCTCGCGCAGGATGTCGTCGAACGGGACGTGCTGCCTGCTGAAGGCGTCGACCGCCACAGCCCTGGCGCGCCCCAGGAGGTCACGGAACGTGGGATCGCCGTCGAGGGTCGCGGGCATCGGCACCATATTGACGAAGGTGCCGACGATCTTCTCTGCCCCCAGCTGGTCGCGGTTGGCGACGGCCGTGCCGATGACGAACCGGCGCTGCTGGCTGTGCCGGGCCAGGAGCAGCTGGTACAAGGCGAGCATCGCCATGTACAGCGTCGCCCCCTGAGACGCGGCGAGCGCCCTGAGCTGGTCCATGACGGAAACCGGCAACTGGAACCTGTGGGTGCGGCCCCGGCTGGAGGCCACCGCGGGTCGCGAGGCGGCGATGTCGAGTTCCAGGTTCTGCCGGTCCGAGAGCACCTCAGCCCAGGTCCGCACCCCACGCTCACGCAGCGCGACGCGCTCCGGCTGGCTCTCCCAGACGGCGATGTCCTCATACTGCAGCGGACGCAGCCCGAGGTCTACTGGTACGCCTCGCTGCGCCTGGTCCAGGGCCTGTCTCAGGTCGTCCTGCAGCAGCCTGTTCGACCAGCCGTCGAGCACGATGTGGTGGAACGTTGCTATCACGGCGGCGTCGTCCTCACCGAGCCGGACCACCAGCCACCGGGCGACCGGCCCGATTTCAAGGTCGAACGGGCGCGCCAGCAGGTCGCTGAAGGCCTCCTCGGCCGCAGCCCGCGGGTCAGCCGCGGCCGAGAGGTCGAGATGCTCGATGTGCGGGTCGAGTCCCGGTCGCAGCACCACGATGGGCTCTCCGCCGGGATCGGCGGGAAAGACGGCACTGAGGATGTCGTACCGCTCAGTGACCGCCCGCACGGCTACCTCGACCGCGCCTACAGCGAGCACGCCCCGCAACCGCAACCCGAACCCCACGGAATAGGCGGCGGATCCGGGGTCCATGCGCTGTTTCACCCACAGTCCCCGCTGCGCCGGGGTCAACGAGACCGCCGCTCCCTCGGGGCGGGGCTGGGGTCCACTCGGTGTGGTCTTCGCCTTGCGGAGCCGCTGGGCGAGCAACACCCGCTTGCGTTCTTTGATATCAGGAGACTCTTCGATGATGGACATCTTCATTCTTTCGGCAGGATGGGCAGGGGCGGGCTAGATGTCAGCCAAGAGGATCTCCTCCAGGACGGCGGCCTGGTCACGGAGCACAGGCCTGTCGAAGATGGTGCGCAGCGGCAACTCCACCTCCAGCCGGTCGGCGACCCGCGCGGTGATCTTCGCAGCCAGCAGCGAGTTGCCTCCCACCTCGAAAAAGTTGTCGAGCGCCCCCGGAAGCGCTGTCTCACCGAGGACCTCGGCCCACAGCTCCGCCAGGAAGGTCTCGACCCCCTCCTCAAGTTCGACCCGGCCGGTGCCACCTCCCCACACCGGAATGGGCAGCGACCCGGCATCGAGTTTGCCGTTGACGGTGGTGGGCAGGACCTCCAGCGCGACGATCGCCGCGGGCACCTCGTGGGCGGGCAACAACTGCGCCAGGGACTCTCGTGCTCTGGCGGCGTCGAAGCCGGCGGGCCTGCTTGTCGCCACGTAGCCGACGAGACGCACGTCCTCATCGGTCTTGGGGTACAGCAGCGCGGCCGCCGAGCTCACACCGGGCAGGCATCGCAGCGCAGCCTCCACCTCGCCCAGCTCGATCCGGAAACCGCGCACCTTCACCTGGCGGTCCGAGCGGCCCACGAACTCCAGCACGCCGTCGGGGCGGCGTACCACGACATCGCCCGTGCGGTACATCAACGCCCCGGGCTCGCCCCAGGTGGCGGCCACGAACCTCGACGCGGTCAGGCCGGGATGGCGCAGATAGCCGCGCGCCAGGCCTACGCCGGCGATGTAGAGCTCCCCGGGAACACCATCGGGCACCGGCTGCAGCCAGGGGTCGAGGACTCGGGCCTCCACACCCGTGATCACCCGGCCGATCGGGACGATCTGCCCGGTGTCCTGCCGGAAGCTGTGCCATGCCGTGTCGACCGTCGCCTCCGTCGGCCCGTACTTGTTGTCGACCCGGTGTCCCTGGTGGGTGTAGCGTTCCGCGACGCTGACGGGAAGCGGCTCGCCGCCGCAGAGCAGGGTCATGCCGTCCGGGAAGGCTCCGGGAGGCATGGCGTCGAGGGCCGTTGGCGTCAACGCGCCGACAGTGACGCCGTGTTCGGCCAGGTACGTCCCCAGTTCAGCCGACATGCTGCGCAGGCGCTCGGGGACCACGACTAGCACGCTGCCGGTGAACAGGCCGAGGGCCAGCTCCAGCACCGAGGCGTCGAAGCCGAGGGACATGAACTGCATCACCCCGGCGCCGGGGCCGAGGTCCAGGCGCTCCCACTGGGCCGCGGCCAGTGCGGCCAGGCCGTTGTGGGTGACCACGACCCCTTTCGGTCTGCCGGTCGAACCGGAGGTGTAGATCACATAGCTTGGGTGCCGGGGATTCAGCGGCGCGATCCGGTCGGCGTCGGTCACGCGGTTCGCTGGCATCGCCGCGATCTCGGCGGCGATGCGCTCATCGTCCCAGCTCACGGCCAGCTCCCCGAACCTCCCGGCACCGGCGAGCGGGGTGAGCACGAGCAGCGGCTCCGCGTCGGCGAGCATGTACCGGATCCGATCATCCGGGTAGGCGGGGTCGATCGAGACGTAGGCCGCGCCGGCCTTCTCGACGGCGAGGATGGCGGCCACCGTCTCGATCCTTTTGTGACCGGCCACCCCGATGGTGGTCTCCGGTCCGGCACCGCGCGCGATGAGCCAGTGGGCCAGGCGATTGGCTCGCTCGTCGAGCTGGCGATAGGTCAGCTCCTGGTTCTCGAACCGGATCGCCGGAGAGTCCGGGTGCGCGTCCACCGCCCGTTCGAACAGCTCAGGGAAGGTCATCGGCTGCGGCGCGGCTCCCCCGCGCAACGTCGCCTCCGCGTGTTCCCCGGGGGTGAGCACGTCGGCCCGACCGATGGGGGATCCGGGCTGCTCGGCGAAGAACCGCAGCACCTGCAGGAACCTGCGCAGCAAGGTCCGGGCGGAGGAGTCGCTGAAGAGGTCCGCTGCATAGTCCAGGGAGATGTCGATCCCCTGCGGCCTCCCCCCGGCATCGTGGTGCTCGCCCATGTTGAAGGTGAGGTCGACCTTGGCGCTGGTCGCGGCCAGCGGGAGGTCCTCGATGCGCACCCCGGGCAGCCTCAGCCTGGCTGTCGCCCCCGCCTGTTCGACGAGGTGGTTCACCATCACCTGGAACAGCGGGTGCACCCCTGGCGTGCGAGACGGCGCGACCGCGTCGACCACGGCGTCGAAGGGCACTGCCGCATGCTCCAGAGCCCCCATCACAGCCTCCCGGGAGGCCGCCACCAGCTCTGAGGGGGTCGGCCCCCCGGATAGGTCGTGGCGCGCCACGAGCGTGTTGACGAAGAACCCGACCAGCTCCGTGAGCGCGGCATCATCACGTCCGGCGTTCACCAGGCCGAGGGGGATGTCATCGCCGGCCCCCAGCCGGTTGAGCAGCGCGGCGACGGCCGCATGGCAGACCATGAAGACCGACGCGTCGTGCGCCGCCGCCAGCCGTGTGAGGCCCTCGTGGACATCAGCCGGGATCCGGCAGGTCTGCGTCCCGGCGGGCCGGCCACCGCTCAGGTCCCGCTGGCCGTCCGCCGGCAGCGGGACTTGGGCGGGGATGCCGGCGAGGTACTGGCGCCACCACTCGGTCTGGGAATCGAGCTCCCCCTGCCCGACCTGGGCGGCCTGCCACAGGGAGTAGTCGGCGTACTGCACGGGCAGGGGCTGCCACGACGGGGCGGCCCCGGCGGCGCGCGCCTCGTAGGCGGCCCCGAGGTCGCGCAGGAGCGGGATCATCGAGGCGCCATCACCCGCGACGTGGTGCAGCACGAGCAGCAGGGTGTGCTGGTCCCCGTCGGTTCTGATCACCCACAGCCGGACCGGCAGGTCGTGTTCCAGGTCGAAGACGTGCGCAGCCTGGCGGTGGACGAGTTCCTCCTGCTCCTGGGCCGGGAGCCACCGCGCGTCGAGGGTCGTCATGAGCATCTCGGCCACGGGAACGTCACGCACCACCTGCAGTGGTTCGCCGTCGACGGACACCAGCACCGTACGCAATGCCTCATGGCGCCGGACCACGTCCTGCAACGCGAGACCCAGGGCCGACACGTCGAGCGGGCCGGTTGCCCGGACGGCCAGCGGAATGTTGTAGGCCGCTGAGGGGCCGTCCAGCTGGTTCACCGTCCACAGCCGCTGTTGCGCGAACGAGGCCCGCACCCGGGCGGGCCGGGGCTCGACGCGCGTCACACTGCGGACGGGGACCGGCGCGGCCTCGTCGTGACGCAGCCGACCCGCGAGTTCGCGCGGCGTACGCGCCTCGAAGACGTCACGCAGCCGTACCCCGGAGGCAGCACCACCCAGTAGCGAGACGACCCTGGCCGCCAGCAGCGAATGCCCACCCGACGCGAAGAAGTCGGCGTCCACACCCACGTCCGGCAGCCCCAGGGCCTCCGCGAAGGCGGCGCACACCTGTTCCTGGGCAGGCGTGCGGGCCTGACCGTCCTGGTCAGCTGGGGTGAGGCCACGAATGGGCAGGGCCGCGGCGTCTACTTTGCCGCTCGACGTTAGGGGGAACTCGCCGAGCGGGATGATCGCGGAGGGCACCATGTAGGCGGGAAGCTGCCGGGAGACAGCGGCGCGGACCTCACCGGGATCGATGTTGGCCGGGGTGACCCAGGCCAGCAGGCTGTCGCCCACGGCGGTGCGGTGCGGCCGGGCGACAGCCGCGCTCACCCCGGGAACCGCCAGCAGCGCCGAGACGACCTCATCCAGTTCGACGCGGAAGCCCCGGATCTCCACCTGGTCGTCGGCACGTCCGACGAAGCGCAGCTCACCGTCAGCTCCGCGGCGGACGAGATCGCCTGTGCGGTACAGCCGGCCGCCACCTCCGGCGGGGTCCGCGATGAAACGGGACGCGGTCATTCCGGGACGTCCCAGGTAGCCCCGGGCCAAGGACGGCCCGCCTACGTAGAGCTCGCCGACGCTGCCGTCCGGAACTGGGCGAAACCACTGGTCGAGGACGCAGACCACCTTCCCGAGAGAGGGCCGCCCGATCGGGACCGGGTCCTGGTCCTCCGGAGTGACCCGGCGATGGGTGACGTAGATCGTGGTCTCCGTGGGCCCGTACCCGTTGAACAGACGCAGCCGATCAGCGGCCTCACTGGCGAGCTGCGGGTTAAAGACCTCGCCGGCCACCACGAGTCCCAGCCCGTCGGGGAGGTGCTCCGTCCCGATCGCCATCACGGTGGACGGGGTGAGGATCGCATGGCTGACCCGCGACAGGAGCTCGAGGAAGTCACCGTCGAGGGAGCGGGCCCGCTCGGGCACCATGAGCATGGTCGCCCCCGCGAGCAGGCACTGGGTCATCTCGCAGACTGATCCGTCGAAACTATGTGAGCTGAACTGGAGCGAGACGCTGCCTGGCCCAACACCAAGGCGCTCCCGGTGTTCGGCTCCCAGGGCCGCCAGGCCCTCATGTGTGACCAGCACCCCCTTGGGCCGCCCGGTGGAGCCGGAGGTGTGGATCAGGTAGGCACCGCGGCGGACATCCTGCAAGACGCTGGGGGCTGGCGGCGCGGCGACGAGCCGCTGCTCGATGTCCGCGTCGTCGACGAGCAGGACCGGCACCGTGAAGCGCCCAGCATCCTGGGTCGCGCACACCACGAGCCGGGCCCCGGAGTCAGCCACCAGGAAGGAGATCCGCCCATCCGGGTAGCTGGGATCGATCGGCTGCCAGATGGCCCCGGCCTTCATCACCGCGAGCAACATCACGATGGACAGGACCGATCGCTCCAGGCAGCAGGCCACGACGTCCTCCGGCTCGATCCCGGTCTCGGCGAGAAGCGCCGCCCACCGGTCCGAGAGGCGGTCCAGCTCCACGAAGGAGATCGACTCGTCACCACATTCCACCGCTATGCGCCGCGGGCCGCTGGCCACCTGGGCGCGGAACAGCTCCGGGAGCGTTGCGGGGGCAGGGCCCATAGGCCCGGACTCGCGTGCCGTTGCCATCTCCTCAGGCAGCAGGACGATCATGTCCGAGAGCCGCAGCCCCGGATCGGTGGCGACGTCGCCGAGCAGCCGCACCAGCCGGCGGCCGATCGCGGCCGCCTCCGTGTCCGTCCACAGGTCAGCGGCGAACTCGAGGACACCGGTCAGGCCGGCCGGGACGCCTGCCGAGAGGTGCTCTGTGAACGTCAGGGCAAGGTCGACGCTAGGCGGACCGGCCTCGGCGGGGGTGGCGGAGACGGATCCGTTGCTACCAGCGCCCAGAGCACCGGCGGCCGTCAGGGCCAGTGCGACCTGGAAGAGCGGGTGGCAGCCCGGGACCCGGGCGGGCTGAAGCTCCTCCACGACGGCGTCAAGCAGGACCTCCTGGTGCCTGAAGGCGGCCTGGCCGGCCTCCCCCACTCTGCGCAGCAGCTCTTCGAAAGCCGGATTGCCGGAGAGATCCGCACGCAGGACGACCGCGTCGCGCAAAGAGCCCGGATCGCCACCAGGGGGTATCACGCCCACCGGGATGTCATCGCCGGCGCCGAGACGGTGCAGCAGGGCACAGAGCCCGGCCTGGAGCACCGTGAACAGGCAGGTGCCGGCCCGCTGGGCGAGCGCATCGAGCCGGGAATGCAGGTCGGCGCTGATCTCGACGGGCACTTGTCCACGCCGCCCGGTGCGTTCCGCACCCCGGGGGTGCGTGGCCGGTAGGTCGATGGCGGCGGGAATGCCGTCCAGCGCCTCACGCCAGAAGTCGAGCGACTCCCTCGAAGCCCGGCTGAGGCATTCCTTGCGGCTCCCGGCAGCGGAACCCACACCGAGTCGCCGCGAGGCACTGGATGAATGAGTCAGGGTCATGGTGATCATTTCCTCAGGCATTGGTCCGATCAGCAGGTGGGGCACGTCTCAGACACGACTGACAGGTGATCCGATTGGTCGTCACCGGCGTGCTGAAAAGCCACAGAGAAGATCCGGCGCTTCAGCCGGAAGAGGCCTTCGGGCGTGAGATAGCGCAACAGCCACCTCACCAGGGAGGGGAACCTGCATTATTACGGCGCCCCCACAATCCACTGATGCAGTTCATAAAACGGTAATAAGACGTAGACGACCGGGCAACAGCGCCCAGCTGCCCTAATCCATCGCGGCTATGAGCGAGGCGGGTCGCATATCAGTCCAGTTTTCATCGACCCAGGCCATCGCCTCCCCGTGTGGGAGCGGACCTGCAACCTGTCTCCAGCCATGCGGGATATCAGCGAACACAGGCCATAAGGAATGCTGATTCTCTAAATTAACAAGGATCAGGAAATCAGCAGATGTGTCATCAAATGGATTCATAATGTTCCTTCATTAGGAATATGGTTCAACAATTCGGTCTAGAATGCGGCTTTCCCGCACCAGCAGCCGGGCGCCAGGCGAAGGGAAAACCCACCCACGTCAACATTGATCCCAGCAGTGCCCGGCGTCAGCCGGCGGCACCGCACGGTTCATCACGACGACAAGGACAGGCAGCTAACCGAGGTCGGCGGCATCCGCCACACGCCCCGCCATACCAGAAAGCCCACCAGACCTCAGGACGATCGTCAAGCATAGGATTGTCTTTTCACCGGGAAAACAGCATCTCTCACGAGGGAAGCATATCAACCATCGTCTTGCCGTGGAACCGATATGCCAAATAAAAGACAGACCCCGTCAGATTTTCACCTGACAGCAAAACTCCTTGTCAAAGGCATTTTGTCAGCATTGGGGGAAACTATGCTGGAATCTGCCAAGGAAACACCTTGCCTATTGTGCACCGGGACAATAGGCAACACAACGCTAACTTTCTAGCAAAACCTGTGGCGGAAAGTTACCACTGGTCTTCGGCAGATTCAGGGACCAACTGGCCTGGCAGGCCTTCATCCTTTGCGGGCCTCATCGCTCGTCGCCGGTGTGCGCCTGCGCGTCCCCGTTCCACCACCCACCATGATGGCACCTGGATGCCGCCAGTTCCGGCACCATACTATGGGCGGGATCCCCCCCACTGACGAAAGGTGGGCCGCAGATCAGATCGGCGGCCCACCTTGACGAGTCAGTTCACCTGACTCACTGTACTCGACTCACTCGGTCACGTCGTCATCCACCCAGTCGAAGGTCTTGGTGACGGCCTTCTTCCAGTTGCGGTACAGGCGATCACGCTCAGCCTGGTCCATCTCCGGGGCCCAGCGCTTGTCCTCCGCCCAGTTGTCGATGACGTCCTGCTCCCCGCTCCAGTACCCAACAGCGATGCCGGCGGCATAGGCGGCCCCGAGCGCCGTGGTCTCCGCGACCACGGGACGCACCACGTCCACCCCGAGCTGGTCGGCCTGGAACTGCATCAGGGTCTCGTTGGCGGTCATGCCGCCATCGACCTTCAGCTCCGTCAGCTTCACACCCGAGTCAGCCTCCATCGCGTCCAGCACCTCGCGGGTCTGGAAGGCGGTGGCCTCCAGGACCGCACGGGCAATGTGCCCGCGGTTGACGTAGCGGGTCAGGCCCACCAGCGCACCGCGGGCGTCAGCCCGCCAGTACGGGGCGAACAGGCCCGAGAATGCCGGCACGATGTAGGCGCCGCCGTTGTCCTCAACGGTGGCCGCCAGGGCCTCGACCTCAGGTGCCGAGTCGAACATCCGCAGGTTGTCGCGCAGCCACTGCACCAGCGACCCCGTCACCGCGATGGATCCCTCCAGCGCGTAGACGGGCTTGGTGTCGCCGATCTTGTAGCACAGCGTGGTCAGCAGCCCGTTCTTGGAGGGGACGATCTCCTCGCCGGTGTTCATCAACATGAAACAGCCGGTGCCGTAGGTGTTCTTCGCCATTCCCCGCTCGAAGCAGGCCTGTCCGAAGGTGGCGGCCTGCTGGTCGCCGAGGATGCCGGCTATCGGGATGCCTGCCAGGAGACCCTGCTCACGGCCTACGCCGTAGACCTCCGCCGATGACTTGATCTTCGGCAGCATGGACATCGGGATGGTCATATCCGCGGCGATGGCGGGATCCCAGTCGAGGGTCTTCAGGTCCATCAGCATGGTGCGGGACGCGTTGGTGACATCGGTGACGTGCACGCCGCCGTTGACCCCGCCCGTGAGGTTCCACAGCACCCAGGTGTCCATGGTGCCCATCACCAGGTCACCGGCCTCGGCGCGTTCCCGGGCGCCCTCGACGTTGTCGAGGATCCATTTGACCTTGGGACCGGAGAAGTAGGTGGCCAGGGGCAGGCCAACGGCGGCCTTGTACTTGTCCGCGCCAGCCTCGCCGCCGAGCTCCTCGACGATCTTCTGAGTGCGGGTGTCCTGCCAGACGATGGCGTTGTAGACCGGCTCGCCGGTGTTCCTGTCCCAGACCAGGGTGGTCTCACGCTGGTTGGTGATGCCGACAGCCGACAGGTCCTTCTTGTTGAGCTGCGCCTTGGCGAGAGCCTGAGCGACGACCTCACGGACGTTGTCCCAGATCTCCACGGCATCGTGCTCCACCCAGCCGGCGCGGGGGAAGATCTGCTCGTGTTCTTTCTGCCCGACCGCGACGATGTGGCCGCCGTGATCGAAGATGATCGCACGCGACGAGGTGGTTCCCTGGTCGATGGCGAGCACGTACTTGGTTTCTGTCATGTGGTCACTCCTTCGTGAGATGCCCGGGATCACTCGAGGCTGAGTTGGTCAGGGAAGCAGCGGTGCCGCCAGCAACGGGGTGGCCAGCAGACCCGCAAGCACGCCACCGATGAGGGGACCCACAACCGGGATCCAGGCATAGCCCCAGTCGGAGCCGCCCTTGCCCTTGATGGGAAGGATCGCATGCATGATGCGGGGACACAAATCCCTGGTGGGGTTGATGGCATAGCCGGTGGGACCGCCGAGACCGGTGCCGATCACGACGATCAGCAGGGCGACGCCCAGCGCGCCAAGCCAGCCGAGGTTGACGGCATCTCCCTTGGCGTTGGTGGTGTAGAGACCAGCGGCGATGACCACGAAGACCAGCACGAAGGTGGCGATGATCTCGGTCAGGAGGTTGAACAGGGGGTTGCGGATGGCGGGCCCGGTGGCGAAGACGCCGAGCTGGGCGGCCTGGTCGGTCTCCTCGTCGAAGTGCTGCTTGTAGGCCACCCAGCAGAGGAAGGCGCCCAGCAGCGAGCCGACGAACTGGCCGCCGAGGTAGGCCATCACCGTGCTGGCGTCCATGGGGGTCTTGCCCTGGGCGATGTCGTTGATGACCAGGCCGATGGTAACGGCCGGGTTTAGGTGACCACCGGATTTGGCGGAGACCAGCACGCCCACGAAGACGGCCAGGCCCCACCCCCAGTTCACGAAGAGGAAGCCGGTTCCGTGTCCCTTGGACTTGGCCAGCGCGGTATTGGCGACCACGCCGCAGCCCAGCAGGATCAACAGCATCGAACCGACTGCTTCCGAGAGGAAGAAGGCGAACATTCTCTACTCCAGTTCTGACTGCTTTGTCATGGGCGGCGCCGAGGCGGCGCCCGTGTTGCGGGGGAATGGGCGAAGCGGGTGCCTCGCCCTTGTCCGAGTCAGTCGGACAGACAAATCCAACCGCTCTCACTAGGTAAAACGCAAGACCTGCGCACTTTCATGCGCGATTCTGTAAGCAAAATGCGCGCGCCTTGATGCGCGCCTCCGGCGGCCCCGCACGGCTGCCCGGATGGGCGGGCCGTGCGGGACCCGGGAACGACTCAGCCGGCGAGCGGTTTGACGATGCGGCTGCGGAACTGGTCCGGGGTCAGGCTGCGCCTGGATGCGATGGCCAGGTAGGACAGGTTGAGGGCGATCACCCCGAACAACAGGGCTGCCCCGGCGAGCGCCACCAGGCCGGAGCCGCCGGCCAGGAAGGTGCGCACCAGCAGCAGGCCGTTCTGCAAGGGTGAGATCCCCGCAATGCTCCCGACCCAGCCGGGCACGGCCGACGTCAAGCCGAGGGCGACGGTGGCCACCAGCGCCAGCACCGAGATGCCACGTCCCACGTTGCCGAGCCAGCCGGTCAGCGCATGGTTGCCGGCGGCGAAACTCACCCCGACCACGGCCAGCAGCGCTGCCGCGCCGATGGTGTTCCCCAACGGGAGGCTGAGCGCCATGCCCACCGCCCAGCCGAACAGCAGGCCCTGCACCGCCCCGAGTGAGGCCACCGGCCAGAAGGTACGCAGCCACAACGCCATGCTGGAGCGGGAGGACGCGACCAGGTCGGATGGGACGGGACGGGCGAAGCTCCAGGACAGCAGGGAGCCAAGCCACAGGGCGGCGACCGCCAGCAGTGCCGCCAGCGGCACCATCGCCGTCTCATAGACCCTGGAATCCTTGGCCACCGGCGAGGTCACCACCTGGGACAGCTTGTCGCGGTCGGAGTCGCTGTAGTTGGGAAGCTGGCTCTGGGCCTGGGAGAGCTGGTCGTGGAAGGTTCCGAGGCCCTGGGAGAGTTCCCTGGCCCCGGAGCCCAGCCGCAGCAGACCCTGGGCGAGTTGCCCCGCACCGTCGGCTGCCTGACCGACACCCTGCACATACCTGCCGGTGCCGTCCGCCAGCTGCCCGGCTCCCGAGGACAGCTCCCCCGCACCCGAGGACAGCCGGCCGGAGGCGTCCGCCAGCTGCGACGAGCCGGCGACGAGCCGCGACGACCCCTCAGCCAGACGGGCCGTGGCGGCGGGCAACCCAGCGGTCTGGGTCTTGAGCTGCTGCAGCCCACCCAGCAGCTGCGTGGAACCGGAGTTGAGCTGCTGGGCATTCGTGCGAAGCGGCTCGGCCTTGGTGAGGATAGTGTCAGCCCCCTGGCGGAGTTTCTGGACGCCGCCGCTGAGCTTCCCGGCCTGCTCGCTGAGCTGGGACGGCAGCTTCTCCAGCGCAGTCAGGGGATCGGTCCCGGCGGGGACGACGCGGGACAGGGAGGTACGCAGCTTGATGATCGACTCCGTCATGCCAAGGCCCATCCGGGAGAAGCCACGGGCGGTCTCCAGCAACGTCTTGCCCGACTTCGGGTCGGTTCGCTGCAGCACGCCGAGGGCTGCCTTGGCGCCTTGCTGGAAGCCCTGGGTCATGGCGTCCCCGACCCCCTGTTGGTAGGCCTCGCGCAGCAGCTTGCAGGTCTGGGGATCCTCCACCGGGCATTTCCAGTTGCCGACCAGCCGCTGCGAGAACTCCTTGAGCTCCGACGGCGGGGGCGTCTCGCCGGAGGCGTAGCCCGCCAAGGTGGAGTCGAGCTTGTTGAGCTGGGCGTCGAACGCCTCGAGCTTGGAGCGCACCTCTTCGATGGTGATGTCACCCGCCCCAGGGACGTACTGCTTGAGGGCGCTCTGGGCCTCCCGCAGGATCGGGACGAGCTCTCCGAGCGCGGCCTGGGCCTCCTTCATGGCCTCGGGATCGAGCTGAGCATTCAGGCTGCTCTCGAGCTGGGCCAGGCCACCGCGCAGCTCACTGACCCCGTCCAGGACGCTGACTGTGCCCGAGGTGTACCCGGGAATCCCCTTCAGCAGTGGGGTTGCCCCATCGGTGAGCTTGTTCACCCCGTCCACGAGTTTCGGGGCCTGCGCGTTCAGCTGGGCAATTCCCTCGGCGAAGGTCTGGGTGCCGCCGGCCAGGGTGCGGGAGCCATTGGCCAGGGTTCCCGCTCCGTTCGCGAGGCGCTGTGACCCGTCGGCCAGCGTGTTGGCGGCGCTGCCCAGCTTCTGTCCCTGCGTCGACAGCTGCCCCAGCCCGTCCACCAGTTTCCCGGAGTTCTCCGCGGCGCTGGATGCGCCGTCGGCGAGCTGGGAGCCGGCCTGATTGAGCTTGCCTGCGCCGTCGACGACCGTCTTGAACTGCTCGCCCACCCTGTTGAAGCCCACGTAGATGTTCTCCAGGTAGCCCTTGGTCAGGGTGGAGTTGATGGTGTCGGTGGCCAGGCCCGCGATCTCATGGGCCAGGGCCGCATCGGCGAGGGGCGAGTTCTCGGAGACGCTCACGTCGACGGTCGCCTGTTTGGCGATGTCTGCGTCGTTGCTACTGAAGGAGGTCGCGGCCTCGGAGAAGCCCTCCGGGATGGTCACGACCGCCGAGTAGCGGCCCTCACGCAACCCTGCCGCGGCGTCCTCCTCGTCGGCGATGGTCCACGAGATGTTGGTTCCCTCCCGGGCAACCATCTCGGAGGCCAGCTGCCGTCCCAGCGGCAGGACCTGGCCGTTCACGGTCACGGCCTTGTCGTGGTTGACCACGGCGGCGTGGATCCCCTGGTTGTTTCTGTCCCGCACCAGTCCCAGCAGCATGCCGACGGCAAGCAACGGCACCAGGAAGAGTACGGCGAGCCCCGGCCAGCCGAGGCGATGTCCGGAATGAATGCTTTCAGGTCTCATCGAGTGCTCCTGACAGGCTGGTCGACGACGAACACGCCGTCGAGCGGGAGGGATTCGAAGATGGATTCACTGCTGGCACACAGCACCAGGGCTGCGCTACCGTCGCTGCGGAACCGCTCGATCAGAGCGGCCAGGCGTTCGTCGCCGGCATCGACGCTCTCAACCGAGTCGACGAACGCGACGCTGCCTGCGGCCGGGCGCAGCGAAGTCAGGGCCGCAGGGTCCTGGGACAGGTCGGAGTATCTGGTGCGGCGGTGTACCGCGCTGGCGGCGCCGGGCAGTAGCTCCCCCGCCACCCGGGCGCGTCCCGATGTGACGCCGAGCCTGCCTGTGAGCGCCAGGGCCAGGCCGGTGCGGGACGAAACGGGACCCGCGATACCGATCACGTTGCCGGCCTCCAGCGCCAGGCTGGTGTCAGGCACCAGCTCCTCGACGGCGATGTCCTCGGCATAGAGCACATGATCGGTGCCGGGCCACTGGTCCAGCTTCAGCTTCTCGGTGAGGACCTCACCCTCCACGTCGAAGGTGGGCAGTGCCTTGTCCAGCCAGCGCGGCAGCCACCAGGCCCGCTCCCCCAGGAGGGCCATCACCGCAGGGACCAGCGTCATCCGCACGCAGAAGGCGTCGATGGCCACCCCGACGGCCAGCGCGAAGGCGATCTGCTTGATGGAGCCGATGCCCTCGGGCACGAAGAACGCGAAGACCGCGAACATGATCACGGCCGCGGCGACGACGACCGGACCTGAGGCCACCATGCCGTCACGGATCGCATCGACGGGGCTCTTGCCGTGGACGTACTCCTCCCGGATCCGGGAGACGAGGAACACCTCGTAGTCCATGGCCAGGCCGAACAGGATGCCCATCAGCAGGATCGGGAGGAAGGAGATCACGGGCATCCCGCGTTCCAGGTTCACGAACTCCTTGAGGTGTCCCTCGTTGAACACCAGCGCGGTGGCGCCGAAGGCTCCGCCGACCGACAGCAGGAAGCCGAGCGTGGCCTTGACCGGCACCCACACCGACCGGAAGACGGCGGCCAACAGCACCAGCGACAACCCGACCACGAGCGCTCCGAAGGGCAGTAGCGCCCCAGCGAGGCGGGCGTTGACGTCGATCTGGAGCGCGGTCGTCCCCGTGACGGCCGTCTCCACGCCGTAGCGTTCCAGCCACTGGTCATGCCGGTCTCTGAGGGCCTGCACGAGACTGGCGGTGGCGGGGTCGTCGGGGCCGGTGGTGGGAATCACCTGGAGCATCGCGACCTCGGCGTTCTGGTTGGGCGTGGCCAGCGGGACGGCAGCTACCCCGTCGATCGCCAGCACCTCCTCCTTGAGGTCGGCGACCAGCTTGAGGGGATCCTTGCTCGAGATGACATCGGCGGTCAGCACCAGTGGCCCGTTGCGCCCCACCCCGAAGTGCTGGGAGATCAGGTCGTAGGTGACGCGGCTCGGGGTTCCGGCCGTGTGCTGCCCGGAGTTCGGCAGGGCGGTCCTCAACCCCAGGCCCGGCACGGTCAGAACACCGAGGGAAGCCACCACGACCACTATCACCACGATGGGATGGCTGGTCGCAACGCGCCCCCACCAGGCGAACACCCCGCCCTTGCGGGGACGCCGGGCCGTGCGGGGGCGGGGCCGCAGCCGGTCTCCCAGCAGGCCCATCAGCGCGGGCAGCATCGTCAGGGCGATGACCACCGCCAGCACGATGGCCAGGGCCGCGAACACACCCATCACCGTGAGGAAGGGGATGCCGGAAATGCTGAGGCCGAGCAGGGCGATGAACACCGTCAGCCCGGCGAACACGACCGCTGATCCCGCGGTGCCGACTGCGCGCGCCGTGGACTCCTCGACGGGGGTCCCGTCCCGCAGCTGGTTGCGGTGCCGGGAGAGGATGAACAGCGCGTAATCGATGCCGACCGCAAGTCCCAGCATCACGGCCAGCATAGGCGTGGTCGAGTTGATGGTGGCCAGCCGGGTGATAAGCATCATGATGGCCATCGTTATCGCGACCCCGGTGACGGCGGTGAGCAGTGGAAGTCCGGCCGCCACCAGGGACCCCAGCACCAGCGTCAGGACCACCAGCGCCACGCCCAGACCGGCGATCTCCACGATGCTGAGCCTCGGCAGCTCGGTGTTGAAGGCTTGCCCTCCCATGTCGACGGTGGCGCCCTGAGGCAGCTGCTGGGCCATCCGGTCGGCGACTGCGGTGAGCTGGGCGCGCTGGTCATCCGTCGGATTGCCCTTGACGTCGACCAGGATCGTGACGATGGCGGCCCGGCCATCATCGGAGACCATGCCTGTGATCCGCTCATTCCAGGGCGAGGTGACGGAGTTCACGAAGTCGAGGTCCTGCAGCTCGGTGATCGTCTCCTCGATGACGTCACGGAAGTCATCCACCCGGCCGCCCTCGGGGGCGACGAAGATGGCCGTGGCCTGGGTCATGGCACCCTGCGGGAAGGTCATGCCCAGCTTGTCGAGGGCCACCTGCGACGGGGAGCCGGGGATTTTGAACACGTCCGCAAAACTGCCCCGGAAGGCGAGTGCGGCGCCGCCGATGGCTAGGACCACGACCAGCCAGGCTGCGAGGACGAGCTTGGCATGCCGGAAGCACCAGCGTCCAAGGGCATAGAGCTGAGCAGACATCTTCCCCATTTCGATACAGTCTTGAATGCAGGGTCAGCATACAACGATGTATCGGACCGGGAAACCCCGGATTTCGCACCCTGTCAAACCATGCACCAGACCGCTACACTGACGGCCATGACCGCCCTGACCCCGCGCCGGGAGGCCACGGTGAGCCGCCTGGTAGAGGCCGCCATCACCCAGTTCTCCGCCCGCGGCATCGACGCCACCAGCGTGGAACAGCTGTGTGAGGCCGCCGGATTCACCCGGGGCGCCTTCTACTCCAACTTTTCCTCGAAGGACGACCTGTGCCTGGCCATCATCGAGCACTACCGCGACAACATCATGTCGCGGCTGGCTGACACCATCGCGAAGCTGCCGGCCGAGGTGGACGTCGAGTCAGCCGCTGACGTCACGCTAACGCGTCTGCTGGGCGTCCTTGCGCCTCATCGGGAAATGATGATCACCCTGCTGGAGATCCGCCTGCGGGCACTGCGCATCCCGGAGCTGATGAACCGGCTCAAGGAGCTCCACAACGAGACCCGTCCGGCCCTGATCGACTTCGTGGAGGTCCTGGCGGCGCGCCTGGACATCGAGTTCGCGCTGCCGACAGAACAGATCATCGACGTTTTCGAGGCGCTGTACGCCTATGAGACGAACGGCTACGGCAGAGCCAACATCCGTCCCCTGCTCACTCCCCTCGCGATCGCCCTCATACGGTCGGCGGGCGATGGGCGCTGAGGCTCCAGGACGGACCCGATCGGCTCGCCTCGCCATTGCCCTGAAGCCGCTGTCCTGGGCGGACTTGCCCTGAGCGGGCCCTCTCAGCGAATGGCCAGTGATTTCAGTGTGGCGTAGTCGTCGTCCGAGGGATGCGAGACGACCAGGCGCTGTGGATGGGTGCCGGGATGCGGCTGGATGAGGTGCGGAAGCTGCCTGGTGATCTCGCTGCAGGGGACGTCGAGGATCAGGTGGCCACACTCGAAGGCGGCCACGTCCACCCGGGGAATGCTGACGCTGGGCGCGCTCTCCGGGACGAAGGACATCGAGAAGAGCTCCTCATCAGAGGTGTACAGGTCCTCGTAGTCGGCGACGAGATGCTCGGAGTCCTGCTGGACCACCTCTTTGAGGGTGTTGTAGACGCGACCCTCGACCCGTAGCCGCAGCCTGTGGAGGCGCTGCCCAAGCTGGGAGGTCTTGGGCGGCAGGCTCAGCTGCCAGTGCCGGTTCGCGACGACGTGGGGCAGCGGCTGGACACTGTCGTGAGCTTCGACCGCCTCCTCCAGCTCATCGAGGAGATCGCCCCAGCGGTCGGTGGCGACGTTGACGAGGAAGATGTCATTGCGGCGGGCCGGAATCACCGCCCAGGCGGTGTTGGTTCGCTCCCCCAGCCTGGTCAGGAGCTCCTCCATCGCGGCGGCATCGGCAAACCAGGACGCCTCGTTGCCGGGCGGGGCGGTCAGGGCCAGCACGTCGGGACCGAGGCCGACCTCGGCGAAGGCCATGGTCTCCTCCATGGAGCGCAGGTTCCCGATGGCCTTGGCCTGGAGGTCGATGTCGTACTCTGCCGTCCTGTCGCCCGGCAGGTCGGATTCGGGGACCACACGGAGGGTGGTGGGCTCGTCGACGGCCAGCCCGAAGCCGATGAAGTCGGTGAGCCACCCCACCGTCGCCGGCACCAGTTCTCCCCGGGGCGCGAAGTAGTCGGCGCTGCGCACCAGCGGGACCACGCCGTCGAGGTCCACACCCACCTCGCCTGGGGAGCGCATGGCGTCCACCGCGCGGTGTACCCGGGCCACCCGGTCGCCCTCGGACTCGTCGGCATGTGCCGGCTCGGTGAGGTCGGGGTCGATCCCGAGCATCCGCCCATCGTCGAGGCGCAGCACCACCATGCCGGTATCCGGGAAATCGGGTGGCGACGCATCCAGCACCTCCACCACCGCAGGATGCGTCGAGAGGATCCTGATCGCTTCTTCTCGGCTCATGGCCCTGACCATACTTGCGGGACGCCTGGCGCTAGACGAGCGACATCCACGCCGGCCAACCTCCGCCGATCGGACTACAAGGGCCACCGCTCCCAGGGTGGAAGATCCTCCGCCACGGCCGAAAGCCCCTAGCCACACCCCCTTCCCGAGAGCCTGGCCAGCGTGCGCGAAACGCCGCGCGTCCCCGATCCAGCGGCGGCTGCGCACCGCCTTCCAGCACTTCGCGGCGTTTCGTGCACGGGTGGACTCAGGTACGGAGCCAGCTCAACGAGACCGGAGGCTGGGGACCGCCGCACGTTCCCTGTGACTCAGGTGCGGGGCAGACTGGGGACATGAACATCGAGAAGCTGATCACCGAGGCCCCCGGACAGCCGGACTTCAAGAACAACGCCTGGATCGTCGGCGACAGCAGGGAGGTGATCGTCATCGATCCGGCTCACCAGCCCGACCGCCTGGCACTCGCGGTCGGCGACCGGAAGGTGAGGGCGCTGTTGCTGACGCACGGCCACTGGGACCACGTGACGGCGGCCCCGGCCTTCGCAGCCCTGATGAACACCCCGCCCATCTACCTCAGCCCGGCCGACGAGTTCCTGTGGCGGGAGACCCACCCACACGAGGCGTTCCAGCCACTCAGCGACGGCGACGAGTTCACCATCGCAAGCGCCACGCTACGGGCAATCACGACGCCAGGACACACCCCGGGCGCGACGTGCTTTGTCACCGACGGCGTGGTCTTCACAGGCGACACCCTGTTCGAGGGCGGCCCGGGAGCCACCCGCTGGGAGTACTCGGACTTCAACCAGATCATCGTTTCCATCCGCGAGCGGCTGTTCACCCTTCCCGGCGACACCGTCGTCAACACCGGCCATGGCCCCTCGACAACGATCGGGAGGGAACGCCCGCACCTGGACGAATGGGTGGCGCGTGGCTGGTAACTAAGCCTGCCATGAGCATGCGAAGCGGTGAGCCCCTACTCCTCAGCTCCGACGAGCTCAATGACATCGACCAGCTCAAGCGAGGCTGGAACGACGTGACTGATCAGTATCCCAGACCTATGGTCCTCATTCAGGATGCCTACAAGCACGTCTACCGAATCTGAATCCAGGCTTTCGAATGGCTCATCCAGGATCAAGAACTCGCGGTCGGTGCCCAGCTGAGCTGCAAGCCACAGCTTTTCACGCATCCCACCAGAATAGTTTCCACTCTGCTTCCGCCTGAGGTCTTCCGTGGAAATCCCCAGCAGCCCGGCTAGTTCCGCGGTCCTCGCAACATATCCATCAGGCTGTTCGAGAAGCAGTCCCAGGAGTTCTAGATTTTCGATCCCGGTAAGCGCGGGGAAGAATTCCGGCTCCTGCGAAGCATACGCCACGAGTTGCGCGAAATCTGCCAGCTGAAGAGACTGCCCCCGCCACTCACAAACCTGAACCTCAGCGGTATGGATCCCCGCCACAATGTCACACAGTGTCGACTTCCCAGTGCCATTCTTCCCCACGATTCCGGTGAGCCCACCTTCCGGGAAGGACAAATCGAGGTCTTCAAAGAGCAATGCATCGTCATAGCCGAAGCTCAAACCTTCTATCATCAAAGCACCCATGAGCCACCCCTTCAACCAGTCTGAGCGTGAGATATTCCGGACTCCAGCAAAGCAGCAAGCACATACATCACAATCGCACCTAAAACCAAGAACGCAGTACTTTTTACATTGAACTTCACACATTCCCCTGACACAAGACGCTCCTTGAAAATTGCAATCACACGCCAACCTTCAAAGCCAACCAAAGCACACATTACCATTGCAACAATTTCGCATGGGGCATGGGGAAGCACTCCAGAAAGAATGGGACCGATTCCACTAGTTGCATAAACTCCCGCCGTCGAGGCACCCAAAATCATCATATTAAATCCAACCAAAAATAAAGCACCAACACCCAAGGTAAGAAGACCGGCAACAATTACCATTCCACCAACCTTGACATTATTCAGCAAAAGCCCCCAGAAAGCAGGCATATTATTCTCAGGGCGCATCGGAATATTGCACCCGATTGCCCAGCCAGAAAGAACACCAAGGAGAGCAATAATAAGAATTACCGACAGATGAACCTCACGGCCTCGAAGGAAACTCATTTTCACATCCTCCATATTTTCGGGATGCCAGCACACACCCCACCGCCAGGGAAATCAAAGCGGCTACCCCAATCCCCCACCACCCATCTCCTTGTACCAAACCCACAATCGGCAGTAGAGTCACCACGAAAACCAAGACCGTCTGCACGACGAAAAGAGGAACCATCCGGAGAGTCCTAAGCGCCCGGTATCCGGCGAGTGAGGACAGATCGGAAATTGAGTCATCCCGGCGCAGCATTGAGGTGTTGTGAAGAACCACCTCAAATGCATCAACGGGAGCCCCGAGGCAGATCCGCGCCAGGAAGGGCCACAAGACAACACCCTGTACAATTCCCGCAGCCAACACCACGACAGCACTCCACACGCCCCAATGAACCCAGGCCAGAACTGCCAGGAAACCCAGCATGACTCCAACCACCAACACGCTGGGAAGAAGTGTGATGTGCTTCAAGCTGGCTTCCAGGTCCCGGTAGTATTGAGCTCTGCTTCGACGGGGCAGGCGGCGAAACAGCCGCATCGCTCCCAGTAAGCTTCCCAGCTCGAATGTATCTGGGTAGTGTGATACGACGGCCCTGTGCAAGGCCAGCATGATGATGTAGACCTCCACCACGGCCAGCACAAGCAGGGATCCGGGGTGCGGGGCTCCTCTCCCCAGCGAGACGCTGATGCCCAGCAGAAGCCAGACCTCAAAGGGAATCAAGAAATTCAACTCGGTGGCCCCGAATCGGGGAGACTGCCGACTGAGTTGAGCGAAAATGAAGCCGCAATACCCATCAGCATCACCCCGTACACCCGAGGCGGCAATGTACTCACTTCTGTACCCAGAGTCCACCAGATTCCCCACCCTTGAGCGACGAACAATAATCATCAACCCCACGAGTAAGAGGAATGCCAAGGCGAGTAGCGGAATCAGTCCTGCACTGGAATAGGCAGTCTTCAAGGTGTCGGACAAGTCAGAGAACAAGACATTTGGAGCCGTTTTGAGCAAGAGTTCACCTTCGCCTGAGGCGTAGGCGGCACCAGCTTCACCCAACACGGCTTTGATTCCCGAGCATAGCCATACTGAGATCAGGAACACGATTCCCCCTATGGCCAGATAGGAAACCATGCCGGAAGCAGCATTCACTCGGGCCTTGAAAAGCGCACGACTCAGGAAAAGAACATAGGAGACGAGAACCACGAGCAGGGAAATGACGACGGCACGCATCTCTCCTTGAACCACCATGAAAGAGAGAGCACTTACCATAATGCCGAGGCGCTTGAACATCCAAAACCAATAGGCTGCATCCAAAATCATGATCCGGGCACGGCGAGAATCCTTAGCCAACCGCGAAACATAATTACCCTTCATTTTTCTGAAAGTCTTCACGAAGTCTTCAAAGACTGGCGCGAACGCCACGCCCACAACCCCGATAAGCGACAGGAAAACGCCGGAGATCACCCCAGCTCCACGAACCACCGCCAGCAGAGCAAGCATGGATACAGCAAACTGAACCCCCCACCTGAAGACCAGCAAAACTAAATAGAATCTAACATTATCAAAACGCAATATCCTGGCAGCTATTTGCGACGAGACAAGATCCTCATTCTTAGCCAATAGAAAAGCCGCCCTGAATCGCCAGCCTATCTTCACAGCCCACTCCGCTCAGCACTAAAGAAATTTTTCACGGCCACAGGCAAATCTGCACTGACAAGACTATTTACCGAACCGAAAGCCTCTCATGAATAGATTCCTAAAGATATTGTTTTACATTCCCGGCACACATTTCTACATTAGAATCGGAATCTAATTCTTGCTGTTGGGGGCAAGCTTCTAGAAGCTTGCCCCCAACAGCAATCTACCACTAGTAGGAAATCGCCGCCACAGCTCCCCGTCGTTTAGCGATAGATTTCACTGTAGCAAAGAAGGCACTCCACCTCACTGCCGAAATCCCAGCCCACCCCATGGAGACAATTGTTGCAATTGCCGTCGCAATAGAAAGCAGGCTGCCAACATTCATTGTGATGTTGTAGATCTGCTGTGCAGCATATTCTGATACTCCGAGAACATGAGCGATTTCCAGTTCCATCTCTACTTCCTCCTTGTAATAGAGCCGCGAGCACCGGCGCCCGCGATGGATATTACCCTCACCCTCTCCAGGAAACAGTAACGAAAGTAATATGTTTACTCAACCAACCCCTGCCATAGTGATATGATCTTTCGCCCCCTCGAACCTCAACCACACCAGGGGCACTCAACACTCTTAAATCCGCTCTTACAAGGGAGTTCACCTTAAAGGAGATGGTTTGCGATGATCAACATCGCCAGTCGTGGCAGCAGGACCGACCCACCACTCGCCGGCAAAGCAACCATCCTGAACACGGTCACCCGTTGCGGGCATCCCATGCCCAGCGCATCTGATACCGATAGGGTGGAGAACCTACTGAAAGCTTATTCATAGCTCATGGCAACCCGCCGCTGACAAGGGGTTCCGCGACGTCGTCGACCGTCCGTGAATAAGCCTCATACTGATATGGAGGAGCAGCAATGAAGGTATTGATCACCGGCGGGGCCGGCTACATCGGAAGCACCGTCGCCTCAGCCTGCGAGGACGCGGGCCACAGCGTCGTGATCCTCGATAATTTCTCCACGGGCCGCCGTGAGTTCGTCGGAGACCGGCCCCTCTACGAGGGAGACATCGCCGATGACGAGCTCCTGGACCGTCTGTTCAGCGAGCAGCAGGTCGACGCCGTAGTGCACTGCGCCGCGAAGATCATCGTCCCAGAGTCCGTCGCCGAGCCCCTCGCCTACTACGAGAACAACGTCTCCAAGACCATCACCCTCCTGGCGGCTCTCCAGCGCAACGGCATCGAGCGGTTCCTGTTCAGCTCCTCGGCCTCCATCTATGCGCCCGACGAGAACTTCATCGTCACCGAGGACTCGCCGCTGCAACCCGGCTCCCCCTACGCGCGGACCAAGTTCATGGTGGAGCTGATCCTTGAAGACTTCACCAAGGCCAGCGACGTGCGGGTCGCGTCCCTGCGCTACTTCAACCCCATCGGTACCGATCCCAAGCTGCGCAGCGGCCAGCAGCTGGAGAAGCCGTCCCACGTGCTGGCCAAGCTTCTCGAGGCCTGGTCCAACAAGGAGACCTTTACCGTGACGGGTGTGGACTGGCCGACCCGCGACGGCTCTGGCATCCGCGACTTCATCCACGTCTGGGACCTCGCCCAGGCGCACGTCGCCGCGCTGGAGCACTTCGACGAGGCGACCGCGAACCAGCCCTATCAGGTGTTCAACATCGGAACCGGCAATGGGGTGACGGTCAAGGAGCTGGCCGCGTCTTTCGAGAAGATCACCGGAGACCCCCTGAAGGTCCAGTTCGGTGATCCCCGGCCCGGCGATGTCGCGGGTGTCTACACGGTCTCCACCAAGGCCAGGGATGTCCTCGGCTGGCAGGCGGAGCTGACCGAGACCGATGCCGTGCGCGACGCCATCGCTTGGCTTCCCGTGCGCAAGGAAAAGCTGGGGTACTAAGAAAAGCTGGGGTACTAACTGGGATCAGTGGCCTCGGCCCAGAGCTGGCGGCGCTGCTCGGCACGGCGCCGGTCCAGCAGGCTCGTGACCATGCAGACGCCGGCTAACAGGAGGATGGTCCAGAACAGTTTGCGGATCATGATGACAAACCTACCTTCCAACGAAATGTCCGTAGCTGGTTTCAAGACCGGAGTGGGGTCGGCCCGGGGTGATCAGCGACCAAGGTCCGACGCCGCCCCTGACATCTACTGAATAGGCTTGCCGAACATGATGGCAGACCTCTCCGAGACACACCGTCGCCTGCTGATTGACGCGGCGGCGGCGCTGGGGGCGTTCCTGCTGCTGGTGGCTCCCCTGGTTCTGCTGGGGCTCTCCGAGAATGCGGCAGCGATCGGCTGGTCCACGCTGATGGTGGTCTCCCTGGCGTTCCGGCGCGTCAATCCACTACTAGCCGTGGCCGTGTGCGCGGCGGCGGGCACCGGCATGGTGGTCCAGGTCTCCTCCCCCACCCCCGCTGTCCTCGTGGTCCTGGTGGTCGTGTTCTCCGCGGCCAGGCATCTAAGCGGCGCTGCGAGCCTGGTGGTGGTACCCATCGGGGTCGCAGCCTCCGTCGTTGGCCCACTGTCGTGGATGGCAAAGATTCCTGCCGAGCTACGGTTCATGGCGGTCGGGTTGCTGAGCGCGCTGTGCCTGTCCCTGATCGTCAACGCCTACCTGCTCGGGAGGCGGTATGCAGCCCAGAGCCGTCTGACGGAACTCGATGAGGCTCTCGCGGAGGAGCGTTTCCTGGCAGGGACCCGCAGCACCCAGGAGGCCACAGAGCTGGCCGACGGCAGGGCCCGGGCCGAGGTGGCGCGTGAGCTACACGACGTGGTGGCGCACTCGTTGTCGGTGATCGTCGTCCAGGCTGAGGGCGCGAAGGCCCTGGCCTCCAAGAAACCTGAGGCCACCGTCGAGGCGTTGGATGTGATAGCCCGCACCGGCCGTAACTCGATCGGAGAGATGCGGCGGATCGTCTCCCTGCTGCGGGGCGAGTCAGACGCCACCTTCGGACCCTCGCCATCACTGCCTCAGATCCCCGAGATGGTGGCCAAGGCTGGCCCCCGCATCACCCTTGAGATGCCGGAGGAGCTACCTGCGGTACCCGACTCTCTGGGACTCACGACGTTTCGCGTGGTGCAGGAGTCGGTGACGAACTTCCTCAAGCATGCCGGCCCCACGGCCCAAGCCACTGCGACCATCAGCTGCGCACCCGAGGCCATCGACATCCGTGTCACGGACGACGGCGTCGGCGTCCACTCCGCGTCCGAGGGACACGGCGCCGGCATCAGGGGGATGCGCGAGCGCGTCGCGGCGATGGGCGGTACCTTCAAGGCAGGTCCGCGTACCGGTGGAGGCTACGAGGTGAGGGCTCGCCTGCCCTTGCCCTCCCAGCTGGGAAGGGGCTGGCTGAAGTGAGGAGGATTGGATGATCAAGGTGCTGCTGGCTGACGACCAGTCGCTGGTACGCAGCGGATTCCGCATGCTGATCGACTCCGCCGACGACATGGAGACCGTCGGTGAGGTGTCGAACGGGGCGGACGCGGTGACGGTGGTGAAGACTCAGCCGGTGGATGTCGTGCTGATGGACATCCGGATGCCGGTTATGGATGGCACCGAGGCCACCCGCCAGATCACCGAGCTAGGAGGCGACACCAAGGTCCTGGTGCTCACCACCTTCGACCTCGACGAGTATGTCTTCGCCGCGCTGCGCAACGGCGCCTCCGGTTTCCTGCTGAAGGATGCCCTGCCCGACGACCTACTGGGTGCGATCCGCACCGTCGCCCGGGGTGGCGCGGTGGTCGCACCGACGGCAACCCGCCGTCTGCTCGACCATGTCGCACCGAAGCTGCCGGTCGGCAAGCCCCGCGACGACTCCCGCCTCACCGGCCTGACCGACCGGGAACGCGAGGTGCTGATGGAGGTGGCGCGCGGCGCCAACAACGCCGAGATAGGATCCCGCCTCTACATGGCCGAGGGCACCGTCAAAACCCACATCGGCCGGCTGCTGGCAAAACTCCAGGCGCGCGACCGCGTCGGCTTGGTGCTGATCGCCCACGAGTGCGGGTTACTCGACTGACTCCGGGATATTCGACGGTCCAGCGGAGCAGGCGCGGCTGAACCGTCGAATACTTTTCGGCATTCAGCCGACGATGTCGGGAGCCTCCATGCGAGCGGCTGAGGCGGCGGCGTCGGTGAGCTGCTCCTCCGCGGCCAGCTCGGCGGCGATGCGCTCCCGGTAGTTGGTCTTCTCCCGCTCCAGGCGCTCCTCGTCCCAGCCGAGCACCGCGGCCGCGATGTCCGCCACCTCGTCGACGGCGGCGGCACCGCGGTCGCGGGCCTCGGAGTTGAGCCGGACGCGGGAGACGAAGATGTCCTCCAGGTGCATGGCACCCTCGACAGCGCAGGCGCGGTACACCTCGGCGCGCAGGAACTGCGGAGCCGCCTCAAGGGGCTCTCCAAGGGACGGGTCGGCGTCGATCGTGGCGAACAGATCGGGCAGCTCGGAGCCGTAGCGATGCACCAGGTGCTGCAGCCGGGCGGCGTCGAAACCGTACTTGGCACCCAGCCGGCGGGCCTGGTTGGCGGCCGCCTCGAATCCCTCAGCCCCCAGCAGCGGAAGCTGCGCCGTCACCGACGGCCGCGACTTCGCCAGCGCCTTGCCCAGCGCGAAATCGACGGCGTCCTCCGCCATCACCCGGTAGGTGGTGAGCTTTCCGCCCGCGATGGCCACCATGCCAGGAATCACCTCGCTGACGGTGTGCTCGCGTGAGACCTTCGTGGACTTCGACTCGTCCAGCACCTTCGGCTGGAGCAGCGGCCGCAGGCCGGCGTAGGTGCCGATGATGTCGTCGCGGGTCAGCGGCGGGTCGAGCACCTCGTTGGCATGGGCCAGCACGTAGTCGATGTCCTCAGCAGTGGGCACGGGGTGCTTGAGCTGTTCGTGCCAGGCGGTGTCGGTGGTGCCGATCACCCAGTAGTGCTGCCACGGGATGATGAACAGCACCGACTTCTCGGTGCGCAGGAACAGGCCCGTGCCTGCCTTGAGGCGTTCCCGCGGGACGACGATGTGGATGCCTTTGCTGGCCAGCACCTTGAGGCCACCGGTACCGCCCGCAAGGTCCTGGGTCTCCTCCGTCCACACGCCGGTGGCGTTGATGATCCGATCCGCCTCGATGGTGAACTCGCTGCCGTTCTCCAGATCCACAGCCTTCACCCCGCTAGCACGTCCACGGCCGTCCTTGAGGATCTCGGTCACCTTGACGCGGCTGGCGGCGGCGGCCCCGTACTTCATGGCGGTGCGGATCAGCGTGATCACCAGACGGGCGTCATCGACCCGGGCGTCGTAGAACTCGATGGCGCCGATGAGGGCGTCGCTCTTGATCTGCGGGAACCGCCGCATGGCCCCGGCCTTCGAGAGGTGCCGCTGAATCGGCACCGTCTTGCGACCCTTGGAGCCGATGCGCGCGAGGGCGTCGTACATGCCGACGCCGACTGCGGAGTAGGCGCGCTCGATGACGGGGGTCTTGAGCGGCCACAGGAAAGGCTGGGCCTCAACCAGGTGCGGGGCAATCGTGGTCAGCAGCCGGCCGCGTTCCCTGAGTGCCTCGGCGACCAGCTTGAAGTCGAGGTTATAGAGGTAGCGGAGCCCGCCATGCACCAGCCGCGACGAACGCGATGAGGTGCCGGACGCCCAATCCTGGCCCTCGATGACGGCGATGCTCAGGCCACGCGACGCGGCGTCGAGGGCAATCCCCGCCCCGGTGACCCCGCCTCCGATGACGAGCACGTCGAACTTCTGAGAGGTCATGGCCTCAAGGGAGGCGGCACGCTGTTCCTGAGACAGGATGGTCATTCTGGGCTCCTTCGCTCTTTTATAGATAGCTTTGCCAGTTGCACACATGTTCACAAGCTGCGTGCACATCAGTGCAGCCGCCGCTCGGCGTGACGGGTGGGCGTGCGTCTGAAGCCGCCCTCACCGAAATCCGTTGCCCCTGGCCCCATGTGCAGATCAGCAGCGGACAGCAGAGGCAGGGATTACCGCACCACCGACGCGAAGGCGGACGCAGGCCGGTCTGGCTCGCGGTCCGCGTCCTGAGACTCGGGGACCTCCTGATCACCTGGAGCGTTGGGCTTCACGGCCTCAGCGGGCGTTGACGATGACGCCGGCTGGTCCGGCCCCATCTGAGCGGGCTCCTCGCCAAACATGGAGCGCCGCCCCTCGAAGGCGCGGCCGAGGGTCACCTGGTCGGCGTACTCGATGTCGCCGCCGACCGGCAGGCCGGAAGCGGGACGGGTGACGCGCACGCCAAAGTCACGGAGCATCCGCCCCAGGTAGGAGGCCGTCGCCTCGCCCTCGGTGTCGGGGTCGGTGGCGAGGATCACCTCGGTGACGGTCCCGTCGGCAAGACGCTGGAACAGCTCCCGGGTGTGCAAGTCACCGGGGCCACGCCCATCGATCGGCGAGATCGAGCCGCCCAGCACGTGGTAGGTGCCGCGGAACTCGCCGGTACGCTCGATGGCCACGACGTCCTTCGACTCCTCCACCACGCACAGCAGCGACCTGTCACGGCGCGGATCACGGCAAACCCGGCACCTGGTCTCCTGCGAGACGTTGAAACACACCTCACAGAACCGCGCCGCCTCCTTGACGCGCCGCAGCACGTCCGCCAGCTGGAAGACCTCCTCCTCGGGGGCGTCGAGCAGGTGGAAGGCGATACGCTGCGCCCCCCGCGGGCCGATGCCTGGCAGGCGACTCAGCTCGTCGATCAGCTCCTGTATGGGGCCTTCATACAACTCAGAAACCCATCCCCGGCATTTGCGGCGCAACGGCCTCGGCCGCGGCCTCGACCTGCTGGCGGGCGGTCCGGAAGGCAGCGACGATCATCGCGGACAGGCTCTCGGTGTCCTCCGGGTCGCAGGCGGCTGGCGCGATGGTCACGTCCAGCATCTCACCCAGGCCATTGAGCTTCACCGTAACGAGATCTCCTCCCGCGGTGCCCTCGAACTCCTTACCGGCCAGGCCGTCACGGGCAGCGATCATCTGTTCCTGCATCTGCTGAGCCTGGGCCAGCAGCGCATTCATGTCGAGTCCTTCGATCATGATGTCCTTTCGTCGCGCTCAATGATAGGTGCCGTCTGTGACACCCCCGGTCAGGCGAGCGGTTCTTCCTCGATGATCTCAGCCCCCAGCTCAGCAGCCAGCAGCTTGGCGGCCAGCTCGTCGGCGTTCTCCAGGTTCTGGTCGTCCTCGGCCACCTCGGGTTCCGTCTCACGTTCCGGGGGTGAGGGTGGGGTCGGCTCGGGGCGGCGGCAGGGTTGCCTAGGCTCCGGAGGTGGTTCCTGCTGCTGGCCTGGCTGCTGAACAGGAGCGGCGGCCGCTGGTTGCTGCTCGGACTGGGCGGGACGTTCGTTGGCACCGGACATCACGGCCTGGACGCGCACCTCGATGCCGATGACCTCGATAATCGATTTGACCAGCAGGTCGTTGACCCCGGATGAGGCAAAGTTCTCCCGCGCCCCGGCATCGCTGAAGCCGAGCAGCAGCTGTCCGTCGGTGACGTCCAACACCTGTGCGTGCTTACTCAGCATCATGTGGGCGAAGCGGCGATGCCGCTTCACCGCCTCCAGGACATTGGGCCAGACCTGCCGCAGTTCTGCTGCCGCCAGGACCCGGCCTGCCTGGCTGGGGACGGATGGTTCCGGCGCAGCGGGACGCGGCTGCTGGGGGGCTGAGGCCTGCGGGCCACGTGGCGGGGCCCCTGCCGGGCGGCGGCGAGGCCGTCCGGGTTGCTGCTGCGCAGGCTGGGCTGGCCCAGCTGGGGACGGTGCTTGCTGCTGCGGTTCGGGCTCAGACGGGGGTGTCTGCCCACCCTGACGCTGACCAGGGGCCGGCTGCCGCGCGACTGCCGGCTGGGCCGGCGGAACAGGCTCCTGCCGGGCCGGCTGCTGCCCGACGCCGTCGCCGATCATCCCGACCCGTCGCTCCAGCCGGTCCATCCGGGCATGGAGGCCGCGCTCATCGGTGTCGGCGCCGGGCAGCAGGACCCTTGCGCACATCAGCTCCAGGTGGAGGCGGGGTGCGGTGGTGCCGCGCATAGCGGTAAGGCCGTCGGCGATGACCTCGGCGGCTCGGGTCAGCTCGCCCGCGCCCATGCCCGCGACTTGCGTGGCGAGGCGCTGCGCCTGGTCTGCAGAGACCTCCAGCATGCCGTTCTCGGCGGCCTGCGGCACGGCGGCGAGGATCACCAAGTCCCTCAGCCGGCGTAGCAGGTCCTCGGCGAAACGACGCGGATCCTGGCCGATCTCGATGATCTTGTCGATGCTGCGGAACACACCCGCGGCATCGCCTGCCGCAAAGGCGTCGACGATCTCGTCGAGCAGCGCATCCGGGGTGAATCCGAGCAGCGCCGCCGCCTGGTCGTGGGAGACACCCTCCGGACCGGCGCCGCCGAGCAGCTGGTCCAGCACCGACAGGGAATCCCGCACCGACCCACCCCCCGCGCGCACTACCAGCGGGAGGGCCGACGGCTCCACCACCACTCCCTCCGTGGAGCAGATCTCGGACAGGTATTCACCAAGCAGACGCGGCGGCACCAGGCGGAACGGGTAGTGGTGGGTGCGCGACCGGATGGTGCCGATGACCTTCTCCGGTTCCGTAGTGGCGAAGACGAATTTCGCGTGCGGCGGGGGTTCCTCGACGAGTTTCAGCAGCGCGTTGAAACCCGCGGTGGTGACCATGTGGGCCTCGTCGACGATGTAGATCTTGTAGCGGCTGTGCACCGGGGCGAAGAAGGCGCGTTCCCTCAGGTCTCGGGCGTCCTCGACACCGCCGTGGCTGGCGGCGTCGATCTCGATCACGTCGATGCTGCCCGGTCCGCCCCGGGCCAGGTCCTGACAGGAACGACAGGTCCCGCAGGGCGTCGAAGTGGGGCCCTGCTCGCAGTTGAGGCAGCGCGCCAGGATACGCGCGGAGGTGGTCTTGCCGCAGCCACGCGGCCCGGAGAACAGGTAGGCATGGTTGACGCGATTGTTGTCGAGCGCCCGCATCAGCGGCACGGTGACGTGGTCCTGGCCGATCACCTCGGAAAACGCATCCGGACGGTAGCGGCGGTAGAGAGCCAGCGGCGGAGAGGCCAGCTCGGGACGCGTCTCCTGGGCATCCACGGCCGAGCGCGATGGCGCCCCGGGCGCGGGGGCAGGTTCCCTGGGCTCATCAAAGAGCCCAGGACCCTCCTGCTCGTAGGAGGGCTCGCCGAAATATCCCTCGTCTAGGGGCGCGTACTCGTCTTCGGGTTCGCCGTCGTACTCGTCATCCACGCGACCAACTGTATTGGAGGCCACCGACTCTTGTACGCCAGCCGGCGGTCCGGTCAGTCCTCACAACCATCACTGTTACTCAATAACAGTTATTTGCTAACATCGACGCATGCGAACCGCTGCAGCCCACAACCGGGCCAGGCTTCAGGACACCGCCCTGAGACTCTTCCAGGAACACGGCTATGCGCAGACCTCGGTCGCGCAGATCGCGGCAGCCGCGGGGGTCTCCCACATGACCTTCTTTCGGCTTTTCCCCACCAAGGAGTCCGTGGTCGTGGGTGATCTGTTCGACCCTGTCATCGCAACCGCTGTCGCGGCGCAGCCCACTGACCTCCCACCCCTGGAACGCGCGACCCGGGGACTGCTCACCGCCTTGGCCGGCGACGAGGCCAGCGCCGAGCTGGCCTCGGATGGGTTCCGCAGGCGCATCGAGCTGATCGCCACCACCGGCGCGCTGAGATCGGCGGCCTGGGCGTCCGGACAGGCCACACAGGACGCGATCTGCCAGGAGCTGACCGCCCAAGGCACTGACCCCGCCGACGCCCGTGCGGCCGCGGGAGCTGTGATCGGGGCCGCCACGGCACTGCTCCTGGCCTGGGCCTCGGAACCAGCCCGCGAATCGGCCGCCCAGGCCCTGCGGAGAGGGTTGTCAGGCCTGGCGGGGGGTGCGGGATGAGCGTCGCGCTGGCGCTCCGGGCAGTCACCCGCTCCCTGCGAGCCCGGAGGGTCCTGAGCGGCCTGGACCTCGTCGTGCATCTCGGGGAGTGCCATGCCCTGGCTGGCCTCAACGGGGCAGGCAAGACGACCGCCCTGCGCATCGCCCTGGGAATGCTGCGCCCCGATTCCGGGACGGTCGAGGTCCTGGGGAGGAAGACCCCGAGCGCCAGCCACGACATCTGGCGTAGCGTCGGGCACCTGGTCGAGACCCCGTTCTCCTACCCTGAGCTGACGGCCCGGCAGAACATCATCGCCTCCGCCATCCTGCACGGTCACGACCCCGCCGCCCTCGCATCCGGCATCGCTGAGCTCGCCGGCCGCCTCGGCCTGACCGACTGGCTGGACGTCCCGGCGCGACGCCTGTCCCTGGGTACCCGCCAGAAGGTGGGACTGGTGGCGGCCATGGCCCACCGTCCCCGGCTGCTGATCCTCGACGAGCCGACAAACGCGCTGGACCCCCTGGCGATCGCCGGGCTGCGCGGCCTCATCACGGACCTGACCCATGACGGCACCGCCGTGCTGGTGACGAGCCATCATTTCGACGAGCTCGCGCGCATCGCGCACCGCGTCGATGTGCTGCATGCCGGGCATGTCGTCGACTCCCTGAGGCCCGATGGCCCGGATCTTGAGGCCCGGTTCTTCGAAACAGTCCTGGCCGCAGAGAAGCAGACGCGATGATCATCCCACGCCAGGTACTAGCCATTGAGACCCGCAAACTCATGCAGGCCACCGTGACACGGGTGGCGACGACAGCAGCCCTGCTTCTGGTCACGCTCACCGTCGCAGGCGGCTATGCGGCGGCCACGCTGGCTCCCGGCAGCCAGATGGGCTCAAAGGCAGCCAGCCTCATGACCACCGGCGGCTGGACCGGACTGACGGCGCTCGCCGCAGTCAGCACCGGCGTCACGTCATTGCTCGCGGCCGGGATCGTCATGGCCTGGCTCGTTGGCCGTGAATTCACCGACGGCACCGTCGTCGGCCTGTTCGCGCTGCCCGTCAGCCGCTCGGCGATCGCTCTGGCGAAGGTCCTGGCCGCGGCGGCCTGGGCGTCGCTGCTGGCTGTCGCGTCCGGTCTGCTGACTGGCCTGGCGGGGATCTGCCTCGGACTGGCCCCGGCTGGGGCTGCGGCTAGCGTGGGGGTCATCACCCTGTCTGGGGTCCTCCTCGGCGTCAGCGCGCTGCCGGTGGCCTGGTTCGCCACCCTGGGGCGCGGCTATCTGACGGGGATCGCTGGCACCCTGGGCGTGGTCGTCGTCACGAACCTCGCGTCCGGATTCGGGATAGGAAATTTCATCCCATGGGCGGTGCCGGTCCTCTGGGCCACTCCGGGCAGCGGGACAGATCCACTCGCCCTGGCGCTACCACTGGCAGTGGGGATCGCTGGAGCATTCCTCACCGCACGCTCCTGGGAGCACCTGCAACTGGGAGATCGCTGACCCATAGTAGAAAAATTCCCCACTTCTGCTCGGAAGAACGAGCCCTCCTGCTTGGAAATACGATTGTATTCCGCATCCGGGGAACACCGCATCGTAGTCCAGGCCAGGTGGCGGCCGGGCCGGTGCAGATCCCGCCGATAGGGAAACGTCGGGATCTGTGGGGCCTTGCCCAAGACGACTATCGCGCGCTGGCCCGCTCTGGAATGGATTGCAGAACCAGCAGCGTCAATGCCCCCACCGGGATGATGCTGAACAGCACAGGGACCGCCAGCTGGTTCATGCTCATGGACATGTGCACCAGCATGATCGGCATACTAAACAGCACCCCGACAGCCAGTGCGCTGAGAGCCGCGGCAGGCAGGCGCCAGGGCATCGGCAGCAGCACGGTGAGTGCCGTCACAGCGAGCGTGAGAGTGACCGTGTAGGCCCCACCCGGCATCACGATCATGAAGACCACTGCGCCAATGGCTAGCAGCGACAGCACCGCCGCCGTCGTCTCATCCTTCAGCCCAGCCCGCCAGCGCTGGACCAGGAACCAGGCAAGCCAGCCAATACCGGCGATCGCAATTCCCCAGAACTCCCAGTCCAGCAGCGGGTTCGGCCCCAACCCCCCAGCGGGAGGACCCCAGCCGAGCGCAGAGACCCCCTGCTGCACCAGCCACGCCGCGGCGCCGATTACCGTGCTGCGCCACACCAGTCCCCAAACCGTTCCCAGCACCCGGCGCCAGTGTTCGGACCGGGTCCGCAGGACGATGGCTGCGACGGCCAGCGCTACGGCCGCGACGCCGATACCGATCCCAACCTGCGTCGGATAGCGCACCACCACACCTCGCCAGACCGGGAAGAAATCGGCATCGGAGTCAGCCTCAAGCTGAGGAGCGTTGGCGTCGAAAAGCCAGGCACGGCTCACCGCAAGTACCTGGTTGCCGTAATGCTGAAGAGAACCCAGGTCGACGAACTCTGGAGAGTCGGTGGCATGGTGATAGTGGTCGCCTTCCCCGATGGCAGCGATATTCAGGCCGGTGAATCCGTGGCTTAATGGGATGGACAGGTCGGTTCCGTTCGGCATCATTCGGTAGACCGAAGGCAGCATCGATGTAGTGACCGGATCCGGGGCGTACCTTAGAAACAGGTCGAGCAGTGCGGCATTGTCCCGGCTGGTCTCGAACATCAGAGCAGGGCCGTTCATGCCGCGCGCCTCGATGTTGATGACTAGCTCCACGTTGTTGTAGTCGGCGCTGTGATATTCAAACTCGTTGGTAGCGCCGACCATGCCGGCTTCCTCCGCATCAGTGATGACGACCAGCAGGCTGTTGGCCAGCTGACGCCCCTCGGCCCGCAGCGCCCGCAGGGTCTCGACGATGGTGGCGACACCGTAACCATCGTCGGCCGCCCCATGAGAGGTCCCAGGCTCCAGAGTGGCAGTAGATTCGCTGGAGAAGGCGGAGTCATAGTGGGCCATCATCATGAGGGTGCGATCCGAAGTCCCAGGAATCCGCACCACGATCGATTCGGCGTTCACCCCGTCAAGCTTCTCGACGCCGGGGAATTGCTGGAGTTTCATCGGATGGGCATGGATCTCGGGCTGGTAGCCCAGCTCCGTGAACATCGCAATGACGTCATCGCGGGCCCTGGCGTGCGCCTCGCGATCCAGGAGGCTGTGGGGTTCGTCGGCCAGGGTCTCAATATGGCTCATGGCACGCTCGGCGGAGAACTCCCGCGGGTCGGCATCACACGCCACCGGCCGGGGCACGGCCATGATGCCGGCGGTAACCAAGACCGCCAGCACAACACCTATCAGCGGAAGCAGAGGGGCAAGTCTTCTGAAAATCAGCATGGACGCTCCTTGGGGGTTGAAAGCGTCCCCATACTGCTAGACATTGTCTAGCACGTCATCCGCCCAAGGTCTTTCCACCACCCACAATCCCCTAGGGAAGCGCCCCTAGGGGCAATGACCCGAGAAAAGAAAAAGGCCCCTCGCGCACCCGGAAGAGCTCACTTACCCTTGCTGCCTTCCGGCCCTGGGGGAATTGGGCGAGGTACCGCCACGCGAGGAACCGCTGACGAGTGTACATGAGATCCACGCTAGGTGTCGTCTCGCTCAGATGCCCTAGAGCAAGGACAGCTCCACCAGGGCGGATGATGCACCAAGACAACCGAGCGAAACACCACCGGGCCGCACCGTGGGCGAGATGAGCCTCAGCCCAGGCACCGCGGATCCGGAGGGAAAACACCGGCTAAATTACGACGCACAGCGCTAGGCTCCTGCCGTCGATTGGAGAGGACCCGAATGAATGCCGTGGTGGCCGCCGTCCTGGTGATGCTGATACTCGCGACCCTCCGGGTGCATGTCGTCTTGTCGCTGTTCCTGGGCGCTGTGGTGGGTGGCCTGCTCTCGGGGATCGGACTGGAGGCGACGATGGTGGCCTTCCAGGAAGGCCTGGCGGGAGGTGCGCGAATCGCCCTGTCGTACGCGCTGCTCGGCGCTTTCGCGATGGCCGTCGCCCATTCCGGCCTGACGCAGTTGCTGGCCGACGTCCTCATCCGCCGTCTCGATGGCCAGGACGCCGGGCAGAGGACCACCTTCTGGGTGAAGTGGGGCATGCTGGGTGGCCTGGCCGCGATGGCTGTGATGAGCCAGAACCTGATCCCCGTCCACATCGCGTTCATTCCGCTGCTGATCCCGCCGCTGCTGGTGATCATGACCAAGCTGCGGCTCGATCGCCGCGCTGTGGCCTGCGTCCTCACCTTCGGCCTGGTGACCACCTACATGTACCTGCCGCTCGGTTTCGGGAAGATCTTCCTGGAGGACATCCTGCTGGGCAACATCGCCAATGCGGGACTCGACGTCCAGGGCGTCAACGTGATGGCAGCGATGGGCATCCCAGCCCTCGGCATGGTTGCGGGCCTGCTGATCGCGGTCCTGGTGACCTACCGGGCACCACGCGACTACGACCCCGGCGCGAAGATCGATGTGAGCGCGCCAGCGGAGATCAGCCGTCCGAAAGTGATCGTCGCGGTGGTCGCGATCCTCGGCAGCTTCGCCATCCAGTCCTGGCTGACCGTCAGCGGCTCCAAGGCGGATCCGCTGCTCGTCGGCGCCCTGGTGGGTCTTTTCATCTTCATCGCAACAGGGGTGGTGCGGCGCCTGGAGGCTGACGAGGTGTTCACCTCGGGCATGCGCATGATGGCTCTGATCGGTTTCATCATGATCACGGCACAGGGGTTCGCGTCAGTGATGAAGGCATCCGGGCAGGTCGACCCGCTCGTCCAGGCAACCGCCGGGCTGTTCGGCGACAACAAAGCCATGGCCGCCTTCGCGATGCTCTTCGTCGGGCTGCTCGTGACGATGGGCATCGGGTCGTCGTTCTCCACCCTGCCGATCATCACGGCCATCTACGTCCCGTTGTGCGGTGCGCTGGGTTTCTCAACCCTAGCGACCGTCTCGATCATCGGCACGGCAGGCGCCCTGGGCGACGCGGGCTCCCCCGCCTCCGACTCCACCCTCGGCCCCACCGCCGGCCTCAATGCCGACGGCCAGCACGACCACATGCGCGACACCGTCATCCCCACCTTCCTGCACTTCAACCTGCCGCTGCTGGCCGCAGGCTGGGTGGCGGCCATGGTGCTCTGAAGTTCCCCGGTTCCCGGGACATTCCCGGTCTCTTGAGGCAAGATCGACTTAACACCCTCGCCCAGCGAATCGAGGTAGCTATGAGACCGCCACGCCCCCGCCCAACACCGTCCAACGCTCCCAGCCAGGTAAAGCTGAATCCGCTCTTCGCCCGCCCCGGTGAGGCCACCGAGCTACCGAGAACACGGCTTCCACAAGGCGAGTCGCTGCCGGAGACCGCGTACCAGATCGTCCACGACGAGGCGATGCTCGACGGCAACGCCCGTCTCAACCTGGCCACCTTCGTCGGCACCTGGATGGACGATCACGCGAGCCGGCTCCTCGTCGAGTCGGCGGACAAGAACATGATCGACAAGGACGAGTACCCGCGCACCGCCGAGATCGAGACCCGGTGCTGGCAGATGCTCGCCGATCTGTGGCATGCCCCCGACCCGGAACATGCGATCGGCACCTCGACGATCGGATCGTCGGAGGCGGCGATGCTCGGTGGGCTAGCCCTGAAGCGCCGCTGGCAGCAGGCCCGCCGCGCGGCTGAGAAACCCACAGACCGCCCGAACCTGGTGATGTCCAGCGCGGTGCAGGTGTGCTGGGAGAAGTTCTGCAACTACTGGGACGTCGAAGCGCGCTACGTGCCGGTCAGTGAGGAACACCCAGTGCTCGACGGGCACAGCCTGGAGAACTACGTCGACGAGAACACCATCGGCGTGGTGGCGATCCTGGGGGTCACCTACACGGGACGCTACGAGCCGGTGGCCGAGATAGCGGCCGCCCTGGACCGCATCCAGGCCACGACCGGGCTCGACGTCAAGATCCACGTCGACGGGGCGTCGGGCGCGATGGTGGCGCCGTTCCTGCAACCGGACCTGGTCTGGGACTTCCGGCTGGAGCGGGTGGCGTCCATCAACACGTCGGGGCACAAATATGGACTGGTCTACCCCGGGCTGGGCTGGGCGGTGTGGCGCACCACCGATGACCTGCCCGAGGACCTGGTGTTCCGCGTCAGCTACCTGGGCGGAGATATGCCGACCTTCGCGTTGAATTTCTCCCGGCCTGGGTCGCAGGTGCTGCTCCAGTACTACCTGTTCCTACGGCTGGGGGCCGACGGGTACCGGCGGGTGCACGAGACGTCGCAGGCGGTGGCGACGTTCCTGGCGGACCAGATCGGAGCGATGGATGACTTCGAGCTGTGCAGCGACGGCACCGGCATTCCCGTCTTCGCCTGGCGCCTCGCCCAGCGCCCGGGACGCTGCTGGGAACTGCACGACCTCTCTGACCGGCTACGCATGAAAGGCTGGCTGGTGCCCACCTATCCCCTGCCCGATGACCTGGCTGACGTCCTGGTGCAGCGCGTCGTGGTCCGCAACGGGTTCAGCCACGACCTCGCGCAAGCCTTCCTGGAGGACCTGCGTACCGAGGTCGGCTATCTCAACGCCCTGACCGCCCCCATGCCCTCAGCCGCCAGGCAATCCGGCTTCCACCACTGACAACCACGGGATACCACCAGGTTTGCCCCAGCCCGCGACCTCGGGTATGGTTCCCGGCGGAGGATTCGCCTAGAGGCCTATGGCGCTCGCTTGGAAAGCGGGTTGGGTTCACGCCCTCACGAGTTCGAATCTCGTATCCTCCGCTGAGTAACTTGGGCTCCCGGCAGCAAAGCCGGGAGCCCAAGTTTTTCTTGCAGATCTCAGTCTCTTCGTCTCAGGAAAGGTCGGCGAACTCGGCCGGCACATCAGCCAGGGCCTCGGCGATGGGCACGTCGCCGTCGCAGAAGGGGATGACCTTGCCGATGGTCCTGTCATCGCTGAGGGCGGCTGCTATCACCGCGGCGACATTGGCGCGAGAAGTCGGGTAGTTCGCGCCCATCCCATCCACTGAACGCCCCAGCGTGATCCTCCCGGTGGGCTCGTCGAGAGTGAGGAGACCGGGACCGAGGATCGTCCAGTCCAAGTCCGTGGTCTGGAGGTGGCGATCGGCAGCGAGTTTGGCCAGCGCGTAGGCGAGAAGCGGGTGATCCTCGGCGATCTCCCCATGGGAGCCGATGAACGAGACCATCACATAGCGCCGGGCCCCCGCGGCCGCTGCCGCCTCCATGCTGCGAATGGCGGCGACCCGGTCGATGGCGTCGGTCCGCTCCGGTCCGCCCTTGCCGCCAGCACCCGCCGACCACACCACAGCATCAGCGCCCTCGAAGGCCTGGGTGAGATCCCCCAGCCCGGCCTCCTCAACGCTCAACACCAGGGGCTCGGCTCCCGCAGCGGTGACGTCGCCGCTCTGGGCTGGGTCGCGGATCAGGGAGACCACCTGGTCGCCACGCCCCGTAAGAAGCGGCGCGAGCAGCAGGGCGACCTTCCCATGGCCACCGACGATGACGATGCGCGACATCAAAGGCTCCTTCCTCAAAACTTCATGCCCACCCCAGGCTATTGCCCTGATTCAACAGCCCGGCCTTCCAGATCACGCCGCCAGGTGAGGTGTACCTTCGGCCTCATGAGCGAAGGCGTGGGCCAGGTAACCGGGAATCCATCAGCCAGTTTCGACTTCCACGCCGTCAGATGGGCATATGCGGGACTTGTGGTGGGGATGTTCACCGCGTCGATCAGCCAGACCATCGTCTCCCCCGCCATCCCACGGATCGTCGCGGACCTCGGCGGTCTGGCCTGGTATTCCTGGCTCTCGACGATCGTGATGCTGGTCTCGGCGGTCATCACGCCGGTCAGCGGGAAGCTGTCCGACATCTTCGGGCGCCGGCGCTTCTACATCCTCGGGCTGGGACTGTTCCTCGCCGGGTCCGCGCTGTCCGGCATGGCGATGAACTTCCCCTTCCTGATCTTCTCCCGCGCCATCCAGGGAGCCGGGATGGGTATCCTGCTGCCGCTGTCGCAGACCATTCTTGGGGCCATCATCCCGCCCAGGCAGCGTGGCAAATACCAGGGTTACATGGGTGCGGTGATGGGAGCCTCACAGGCCGCAGGACCGCTGATCGGTGGCTGGATCACCGACGCCTACAGCTGGCGGTGGCTGTTCTACATCTCCATGCCGGTCGGCCTGACCGCGCTGATCATCATCCTGCGACACCTCAAGGTGCCCGAGGCCGACGTGAACGGCACGATCGACCACGCCGGGATCTCGACGATGACGGTGGCCGTCACATCAGGCCTGCTCGGGATCTCACTCGGGGGATCCCTTGGCTGGCTACGGCCGGAGGTGCTGGTGCTGCTAGCCATCGGCGCGGCTTTCACCATCGCCTTCGTGCTGGTGGAGCGGCGTGCCACCGAGCCGATCATCCCGCTGCGCCTGCTGCGCAACAGCGTCTTCGTCACCGCCAGCAGCGGGGCCTTCTTCATGAATATGTCGATGTTCGTGGTGATGATCTACGTGCCGGTCTACGCGCAGGGTGTGCTGGGTGTCAGCGCCACCGAGTCTGGGCTGATCCTGATCCCGATGAATGTGGTGCTGTTCTCCACCGGCATCGTCATAGGCAACCTCGTCACCCGCACCGGTCACTACAAGGAATTCGTGGCGGCAGGCAGCGCCATTCAAGTGGTGGGCGCCATCCTGGTGATGCGCCTCAGCTCCTCGTCCACCTCGCTGGAGGCGTTGCTGACCACGGCCATCTACGGGCTTGGCTACGGCATGAGCTTCCAGCTGTATGTGCTCGCCATCCAGAACGCCGTGCAGCGCCGTGACCTCGGGGTCGCCACATCAGGCCTGCAGTTCTTCCGCAACATCGGCTCGACGCTGGGCACCGCCATCGCCGGGACGATCATGACCACCCACCTGATGGGCGGAATCGACAACCGTCTGACTCCTGAACTGCGGGCGCTGACGCCACCGGAGGGCCTGGATCCGAACGTCGTGCTGACACCGGAGTCGCTGGCGGGTCTGCCGGCGCCGCTGGCCGATGTGCTGCGCTCCGCCCTGGCCGATGCGATGTCGTCGGTGTTCCTGCTGCTGCCGTTGCTGACGACGCTGTCGCTGGCTGCGACGTTGTGCATCAAGCCGCTGCGGCTGCGGGAGACCCTCGACGACCGGCCCGGAGAACTGCTCGACGCCACCGCCATGTCTAGCCCCGACCAGGAACGCCACCACCTCAGCTGCGAGGACGAACACACCCGCCACAAGGAGCGCATCATGGGAGCACATCTGGTGCTGCTGGCGGAGGAGGTCGGGGACAAGAACCCGATCCTGCGTGACGCCGTCGCCGAGTTCGGCGGCGGCGACCTGGCCCGTGGGCTGCAGCTGCTGCGCTCCACCGGCACCATGCTGCTGAGCGAGGACCCCAAGGTCATCGACGAGCACGAAGCATTCGCCGTCGAACTGTCGCAGCGAGGCCGCGCCAGGCACATGCTCAGCCGAGACATCACAGACCGACTGGACGCCGTCGCGACGCTGGTGGCGCAGCGCCCCACGGGGACTCCGACCAAGCCACGCATCGACACGGTCGAGGGCATCGACGGCGTCAGCATGCGGCGTGCCCTGATGATGCTGGACAGCGCACTGGTGGCCGACATCGCCACCCGCCGGATGACGACGAAACCGGGCTGAGCACGATCCGCGCCAAACCCACGACTCGGCGTTTTCCCAGGAGGTCTCACAGGGCCAGGAGCGAGGTAGCCGCGGAGTCCCTCAGCTGCTCACGAAACGCCGCTCAAACCCCGGATCGGGAATCATCACCAGCTCCTGCGGGTTCGCGAAGAAGGCCAACTGACTGATTGCGCCCTCTGGCGAGGCGTAATAGATGCTGTCGCTGACCACCCCGCCGGGATGGGTGTACCGGGGGTCGGAGATGTAGTCGCTCAACCGGTAGGCCAGTTCCCTGATCTGGTCCGCCCAGTCCGCGTGACGCAGGACCGAGTAGAACACGACCTCCCGGCTGGGCACCCCGAAGGCCACACCCAGCGGAGCCGGTCCGACGACCTCCGGCACCAGGCTGGCCCAGTTGGCGGCACGAGAGGCGACGAACAACGACTCCCCCGTGAATGCTGAGACATTCTCGGACAGGTCGAACCGGTCGTCGATGGGTTCGCAATCGGTGTTGGCCTGCCCGACGGCATACAGCTCGTCGAGCGGGAGCGCGATGCCCTCGATGTTCTGGTCGGTCAGGGTCACGACGGTCGTCGGGAAGTCGAGAGTCAACGCGAGGGCCAGGCCCTCGGCGATGACCCGCTCATACGAGCTGCGACCCGCCTCAGGCGGGTACAGGCGAGTCCTGATCTGAGCTCTCAGCTGCTCGGGCGTCAGATCCGATGGTTCGGGCGCTGACAGCGCATCGCTGACGGAGCCGATGCGGTATGCCACCAGCTGGGGCCATTCGTCAGGAGGGGTGCGGCGGGCCATGTCGAAGGTGTTCTTGAGCATGAACGTGTGGCTTTCCTGCCCAGCGGGATCGAGCAGGGTGAGCGCCGTGTCATCACCTGTTCCCTCGACCCGGGATTCAAAGCCGCGGGCCCGGAATTCCTGGACGGCCAGCTCCAGGACCTGGTCCTCCAGCGATAGCCCCCGCTTTCTCATGAACGGCATTGACCAATTCTGCCTAACGAAAGTTCACAGCACCATAGTCTGAGAGCCTTTCCACACCTGCAGTAAAGCGTCGGCAGCTATCCGTCACCGACGGTGCCGCCACCGGTCAGGGTTCCAACGAATCCGCCGCCCCACCCGTGGGAATCCCTACACGAGTGACCCTCATTAACTGACCTCCTTACGCAGCACCCGCAACACCCCTGCGATGGCGGGGACGACCAGCCAGATCGCGACCCCCGTGCCGGTCGTCGCCCATTCCACCGGAGTGTAGCTGCCCTGCCGGAGCATCGCCGACGGGGTAGTCGGATCGACCCAGGCCAGCGCCCCGGCATGCTGGGGCAGCGCGGTGCGGATCATGTTGAAGACCATGGGCTGCACCAGGATCATGACGATGGCAGTGGGACCATTGAGCAACAGCAGGCCCATGGCGTAGGCCTCCAGCACGTAGAGCACTGCGACGAGCACGACACCGGTCAGCAGCACACCGTCCACCGACCAGTCGGGAGTGGTGTTCTTGAACGCGGCCGCGATGAAGTTCACCGGCACCGCGGCCAGGTAGATGAGCCCATAGGAAACGAGCGTGACGACGACCAGCGCCAGCGCCCGGGCCGCCAGCACACGTCCGCGATGAGGTTCCAGGAGGTAGGTACCCATCACGCTGCGGTTGGCGTATTCGCTGGTGGTGGCCAGGATCGCCACCACCGTCAGCAGAGTCCCGGCGGGTGCGACAGCCAGGGCGGCGACGCCGGAAAACCCCTGGACGCGGGTCATGGCTCCACCGGCGGCGAAGGCCAGTGTCAGGGCGATAGCGGCCACCAGGTGACGCAGCCACACGATGCCCTGCGGGTCGAGTCCGTTGGCGGGCTCGTCGAGCACTAGGACCTCCGGGTCACCGAGCAGCGCCAGCGCGATGCCGAGCCGCTGTCGCATGCCCAGCGAGTAGGTGCCGACACGACGGCTGACCTCGGGCCGGGTCAGGCCGACCAGGTCGAGCAGCTCGGTGACCCGGTCACGGTCGGCCCCCATGGACATCGCGGCCAGGCGCAGTGTCTCGGTCCCGGTGCGGCCAGGATGGGTGGCGGAGGCGTCGAGTAGCGCGCCGACGGTGTGACCAGGGTTGGGGAGCTGGCGGTATGAGACGCCGCCGATGAGCGCCGAGCCGCTGGTGGCGTCCGCCAGTCCACACAGGATCCGCAGGGTGGTGGACTTCCCGGCCCCGTTCGGCCCGAGAAAACCGGTGACGGTGCCCGGAGCGACATCGAATGAGATGCGGTCGACGGCAACGACCTGGCGTGTCCCCCTGCCGTACCGCTTGGTCAGTTCTGTGATCGTGATCATGACTCCAGCCCACCCAAGCCGGCTAGGCCGCCTCCAGCTGCCAGGGGCTGGAGCTGCCTCGACCATGGACTGGATCTGAGGTAGCCGAAGGTCAGTAAAGGACCGGCGACAGCCATTCAGCAGCGTCATTCATGCTTTGCTGGACGGGTGAATCACCATCCCTCCGGTGCCCCCTTCCGACGAGGGCGGTCGCTCACCGTGTGGCCGCTCACCGGACTGATGCAGCTCTACTACGTCTCTCCGCTGCTGTGGTCTACGCTGCGGCGGGGCTGGGATGCCGCCATGCTCCTACCGCCGGCCTGCGACGTCTTGTCCCTGGCCTTGATCGCAGGACGCCAGAGCCGCCACCTGGCAAAACTGCTGGTGGCCGCGGTGGTGCTGCGGACCATGGGGCCTGAGCTGAACCCGGCCCTGGTGATCCTGACGGCCTATCTCGCCAGGTGGCGTCCTCTGCCGCAGGCCCTGCTCTCCGGGACGGCAGCGATGCTGGCTTGCGCGGTGGAGGGCTTCAGGGGGAACTGGAATCAGCCGGTCATCGTGCAGGCCACGTTCCTGGCGCTGGGCATCGTCACCGCAACCGCCGTCGGCCATGGAATCCAGCAGCGGCAGAAGACCCTGGCCGCGGAGGCGGCACGGGAGGAGGCCGCCCGGCGGGCTGACGAGGCCCGCCTGGAGCAGGTGCGGCTGGCCGAACGCGAGCGCATCGCCCGCGAGATGCATGACGTGGTGGCCCACCGCATCTCACTGGTAGCGATGGCCTCCGGGGCGCTCGCCTACCGCGACAACATGACCCCCACCGAGATCCGCGAGGCCGCCCAGCTCATCAACGACAACGCAAAACGCTCTCTCAACGAACTGCGCCTGGTGCTCGGCACCCTGCGGGACTCCGGTTCCGCCCCAGCCCCACCCCAGCCGGGAATCGAGCAGGTGCCGATACTGGTCGCGGAGGCGCGGCAGGCCGGACAACACATCGGCCTCGACGTCCAGGCGGATCTGGCCGAGGTGCCCAGCCAGGTCGGCCGCCACGGCTTCCACATCGTGCAGGAGAGCCTGACCAACGCCCGCAAGCATGCGCCCGGCGCCCCCGTCGAGGTGCGAGTGACGGGATCGCGCGGCGAGGGACTGCTCATCCGGGTCACCAATCCCCTCACTGGCACGCCCCGTGGCCCGGGCTCCCGGCTGGGACTGGTTGGATTGGCGGAGCGGATGGAGCTGATCGGCGGCCGCTGGTCGGCTAGCGAGCGGGACGGCTGCTGTCCCAGCCCAATCCACCAGCGATCATCATGCTCACCACCTTCAACACCGATGACTACGTGTTGCGTGCTCTGAAGGCCGGGGCACGTGGTTTCCTCCTCAAGGACACCTCTCCCGCCGAGATGCTGGACGCCATCCGCCGCGCCGCCGCAGGGGAGCCGGTGCTGTCGCCACAGGTCGCGGGGCAGGTCATCGCGGCCGCCACCGCTCAGGAGCGGGTGGATACGGCCGCCAAGCAGAACCTGGACTCCCTGACCACCCGGGAACGCGACGTCGCCCGCCTGCTCGCGGAGGGCAAGTCGAACCAGGACATAGCCCACGAGCTCTACATGAGTCTGGCGACGGTGAAAGCCAACATCACCCGGATCTTCCTGAAACTGGAAGTCGACAACCGGGTGGCAGCAGCAATGCGGATCCGCGACGGCGGCGGAATCCCCAAAGACTGAGGGGTGGCGTGGTCACAACGTCATGCTGTCGCCGACCGGCAACCGGTCGACCGTCTCGGCGCCCTCACGCAGTAGGGACTGCAGGACAGCGTCGACGACCGTGAGACCATCGGGGTTGAGCACCTCTGGATTGATCAGGCCGTCGTGTACACCGAGCACCCGCCGGGGCTGTACCTGCCGGACGTAGCGGATCAGGTCAGTGGCACGCAGCCAAGGAGCGTCCACCGGAGTAGCCAGGACTTCCACAGGCCCCGGCGGGATCGCGTGCTCGTCGCCGGTGATGAAGAGCCGTCCACCCAGCAGATAGGCCCGGTTCAGCGGTCCTAGAACATCGGGATGCACCTCCGCATGCCGGTCACCTGCGACCAGGACGTCAAGGTCGCCGATCGTGAAGGCATCACCGGCCTGCGCCTCGTGCACGCTCTCCCCCTGGACCTCCAGGCGAACGATCGCATCTGACGGCGCCCAGATGGCTATCCCACGGTGAGCGGCCTCAGCCAGGACCTGCGGTTCCGCATGGTCGTAGTGGTCGTGGGTGACCAGGATGGCGTCAAGCCCGTCAAGATCAGGCCGGGGCCCAAGGCTCCCCGGGTCGATGAGCACCCGGGCCTGGACGGTCTCCACCAGCAGCGACGCATGATGCAGCTTGGTAATCCTCATCTCACTCATACCCCCAAAACTAGTCGCCACCATATAACCAGCAGTGCTCAAACCTCACACAACAGCAGTCATGCCCTGAACTGCTGCGGGACAACTATCAAAAGCAGCGTCACAAGCACCGAAAGTAGCATCGCGGGCGGAAAGACGACAATGGTCAGGGTTAACCCAACCAACTTGATCACGATATCAAGCATCATCCACCGGTTACGCCGCGACATTCTACTGGAGAAGGACTTCACATCCTGATTGTCTTCACGAAGTGAGGCATACATGAGGAAATTCATCAGGGTGATCAATAGCACAACTCCACCATAAAGAATCTGCGCCGTGGAGTTGAAGAAATTCGTTGACACCAGGAAGTTTATTCAGCAAAGCGGTCAAGCTTCCACCAACCTGCGGTTGACAAGGGGAGATGCCGCGAAGAGATGGCTCCTGAATAACCTTCCAGATCTGTGAAGCAAGGGAAGAAAGAAGCTGAGAACAACATGAGAACAGTCAACCAGACTGTTTTCTGGCTCACCCGTTTGACGTTATACCATTCGCTATGATTATTAATCCACATTGCCCCCAGCCAGAGGAAAGACACCGCATAGGCGAAAAAATGAGAACGCAGCTCCCACAACGCCTCCCAGGTGACTTCGGAGGGCTTTTTCAATTCTAATACCAGAATCGTCATCACGATCGCGATAACAGCATCAACAAAGGCAGACAGGCGTTCTCTGGGCACCTCAAAATCCTTTCAAGATCTTTCCCGATACCACTTAAATATGGCATCACAGCTCTACCCTACGACTAGCCTGCCAGCCATCTCGCTTCAAGATATCGCGAGAGAATAACGTCATTGAGGATCCCGGACATGTTGTAGCACAATGTGCTACAATTGGCTCATGAGTGAGGTCATTAGCCAACGAGAACTTCGCAATGACAGCGGCCGGATCATGCGTGCCTTGGACGAGGGGCAGAGCTTCATCGTGACCCGGCACAGCCAGCCTGTCGGAGAACTTCGTCCTATGCGCCGTCAAAGGCTCGTGGATGCTCACGCCGTGACTGAAGTCTTCAGAAACGCACCTCCTCTGGACCATGAGAAGTTCCAGGCCGACCTGGACGAGGCGATCGACCAGACCTGCGTGCCTCGTGCCTAGGCAGCGGCTCGCTGCGGGTTTGCTCGACACATCAGTGGTGATCGATCTGGAGCACATTCCCGCAGAACTACTTCCCGAACAGGTGGCGGTATCAGTGATTACAATGGCCGAACTCGCCGCCGGGCCAGCAGCTTGCAATGACCCGGGCGAACGCGCACGCCGCCAGGACAGGCTTCAACGTGCAGAAGCCGTCTTCGACCCAATTCCTTTCACCACCGAGGCCGCCCGCGCTTACGGCCGTGTCTACTCAGCGGTTCTGGCGATGGGGAGACAGCCGAGACGTCGTTTCGCTGATCTGCTGATCACCTCCGTGGCAATCGCAGAGAAGCTCCCACTCATTACAAGAAATGCCGCAGATTTCACCGGGCTTGAGGAAATGGTCGAGATCGTGTCGATCACCTGACCGGGCACACGGCTTGCCGGCACCTCGTTACCCTGGGGTGGTGCCGACCGATCCACACCCGCTAACAGGCGATGCTTTTGCGTCGCCTGTTCCGCCGGGGAGCGGCTGGCCTGGGGACCCGGCTACCGCGGCAACCCCCGTCGCCCAAACCGCAGAAGATGTCACCCGGCTAGCGGTGGCAGCAACAGATCTCACCGGGCTGGATGCCGCCGTCTCGGTGTGCCGGGCCTGCCCACGGCTGGTGGACTGGCGCGAGTCGGTAGCGACGACGAACCGCCGGGCCTCATTCAGGCATGAACCGTATTGGGGCCGGCCGGTACCGTCATTCGGCGACCCCCAGGCGAGGGCCCTGATCGTCGGACTCGCCCCAGCCGCGAATGGCGGTAACCGCACCGGGCGCGTCTTCACCGGTGACCGTTCCGGGGACTGGCTGTTCGCCGCACTCCACCGGACCGGGTTCGCCAGCCAGCCTGCCAGCGCCGCCGCAGGGGATGGGCTGCACCTGGCAAATCTGAGGATCACCGCCGCCGTGCACTGCGCCCCACCCCAGAACAAGCCAGCCACCGTGGAGAAGACCACCTGTTCTCCCTGGCTGGACCGTGAGCTGGAGCTGTCGCCGGATATCCGAGCGATCATGGCGCTCGGGGGAATCGGCTGGGACGCAGCCCTGGCGGCAGCCCGCCGCCTCGGCTGGAGGGTGCCGCGTCCCAAACCCCGGTTCGGCCACGGTGCCACAGCCAGCCTGGAAGCATCAGGGCGCGCGGTGACCCTGGTCGGCTGCTACCACGTCAGCCAGCAGAACACCTTCACCGGCCGCCTGACCGAGCAGATGCTCGACGACGTCCTGGCGCAGGTCCGGGACCTCATCGATTCCCGCGGCTAACTCGTGATCATTCACCTGCCCGAGCACCCCGAGCTTGGTCAGCTGTGGAGCATCTTCTGCCGGTAGGCCTCGGCCTCCCAGGTCTCGATGAACCGCCGTTCCCGCTCGTCGAGGGCCCGGACCCGGCCCAGCTTCGAGGCCGCCTGCGCCACGATGAGGGCATCGATGTAGACCGCCAGGGCGGTGCAGGCCTGCTCCTGGTTCCCGCCCACCGCGGCGACCCCACATCCTGGGAAGACCGCGACCTTCGGATCGGCGCCATGCCGGTCCCGGTATCTCGCGACCTCCTCAGCGATATCGCTCTCCTGGTCGATCACCACCGGGAACGCCCCGGCGTAGACGATCTGGTCCGGGATCAGCGGGCCCTGCTCCAGGAACCGCGCCCCCTCCCGGGTGAGGGGAAACTCCACCGCCACCCTGCTGTCCTCGAAAACCACCACCGCAGCCTCCACGGCGTTCCGGAAGACCTCGGCCATGGCGGACAGCCCAGTCGCCGCCTCATCCAGGGCCTGCTGGATCCGTCCCACGACCCGGTAGCTGGTCGCGCGGATCGCCTCGGGCGAGGCTCCCGCCACGATCAGCCCGTGATTCATCAGAAATATGACCTTCGGGGCAGACCGGCCGGTACGTTCCACATACTCCCGGCGCCGTGACGCGATCTCGCGGGCCAGCGGCAGCCCCGGATCAACGTAGGGCACCCATAGCACCTCGTCACCGAACAGTTCCCGGGTTAGCGTCTCTCCATCCTCGTTGCAGGTGACCGCATTGATCAGGAGCGGGTGGGTGTGCAGCACATAGGGGTCGTCGATGAGTGCGTGGAACAGGATCTCGACGCTTGGCCGGCGTGACCCTTCGTCGAGGCGGGCCAGCTGCGCCAGGTGCTGGACGGGGTCACCCAGCTCCGGGGCTGGGTCGGGCTCATCGAGGGCCGCTGTCAGTACGTCGATACGCAACGGCACCAGATCCTTAGGGGTGAGCGTCGCCATCGAGACCCCGCTCGGTTTGATCCACAACACCCCATCCGACGTGGCTGACGAGTTCCCGCCACCTGCGCGGGTGAATCTGGGATCGGCCCCGAACTCGTTGGACAGGTCGCAGATGGCCTCCAACAGCCCAGCAGGGGGTGTGGGCGCGGGCTGGTACTCGGTGATCTCGCAGGATTCCATGACGGTTTGCCTCGCATCACTCAAGGACCCGGTGATCAGGCCGACGGCGCGTGCCTGGACCAGGGCGTTGCCGATGGCGGTGGCCTCTTTGGGTCCGGCGAGTATGGGCAGGCCGGTGTGATCTGCGGCAAGCCGGCATAGGAGCGTATTGGCGGAGCCGCCGCCGACGATCACGATCTGGGCAGGATTTCTGTCCGTGAGCGACGCCAGCTCACGGACAGTACGATCGTATGCCACAGCCAGGGATTCCAGGACCGAACGGGTCAGCACCGCGGGATCGTCTAGCCGGGGATCGCCGGTGAGTGCCTTCAGCCGGGCCGGCATGTCGCCGGGTGCGACGAGGCCCGGGTCCATGGCGTCGAAGACCGGCGCGTCCTGCACCCCACGGGCGGCAGCGATGAGTTCCGGAATGGCGTGGTCGTGCCCCTGTCTCCCCCAGGTGCGGATGGACTCAGACAGCAGCCACAGCCCCGTGATGTTCTTCAGGTAGCGGACGCTGCCGTCCAGGCCGGCCTCGTTGGTGAAATTCGCCTGGCGGGAGGTCTCGGTCAGGATCGGGGCCGGCAGTTCCATGCCCAGCAGTGACCAGGTCCCCGACGATAGATAGACATCGTCGGGGCCTCGCAGGGGGGCACCGGCCACAGCCGACGCGGTGTCATGGGAGCCGACAGCCACCAGCGGAATACCGACGGCTGCGCCCGACCGGATGGGACCGACCACCGTCCCCGGTTCGATCACCTCGGGGAAGATCCGGCGGGGCAGCCCCAGCCAGTCGATCAGCTCCCAATCCCAGTCGCCAGTTACGGGACTCAGGAGGGCGGTGGTGGAGGCGTTGGTGCGCTCAGCGACCTGCTGTCCAGTCAGCCAGTAGCCGATCAGGTCGGGCAGCAACAGGAACCGGCTCGCCTCGCCGAGCCGGCCCGAGGCAAGGTCGTGGACCAGCTGGTTGACGGTGTTGAAGGGCTGGTCCTGGATTCCAGTACGAGCGTATAGTTCGGCCGGGGAGATCTTCTCAAGAACGGCTCGGCGGCCGTCCTCGCAGCGGGGGTCGCGATAGTTGTAGGGCTGGTCCAGCAGCTCATCACCCGCCAGGAGTCCGTAGTCCACCGCCCAGGAGTCGACGCCGACAGCCCTGACGGGGCCGGGTGCGGCCGCTATGGCATGGGCGATGCCCGCCTGGATCCGGCCAAACAGCGTCATCGCATCCAGCCGGAGCCCCATCTCGGTGGACTGTGCAGCGGTGCTGAACCGATGGATCTCGCGTAGCTCCAGTTTTCCGTCGAAGGTAGCCAGGATCACACGGCCGCTGGTGGCTCCCAGGTCGACCGCGACCACGCAGTCCACGTCACGCACCCCAGCTGGACTGCACGCCGCCGACCCGCTCTCCAGCGATACGGGCCAGGTAGCCGCTGTCCAGGAAGGCCTGCGCTGGGTCGGCGGGCAGGCCACGTTCCTCGCGCCAGGCCGCCAGGGCCGGGCGGACGTCGGTGTAGAACGCGTCCATGAAGATGGCGTTCGCGCCCAGCACATCGCCTGCCTGCTGCGCCTGCTGCAGCGCGTCGAGATCCACCAGCAGGGCGCGGGCCGTCATCTCCTGGACGTTCAGCACCGACCGGATCTGCCCGGGGATCTTGTCCTCGATGTTGTGGCACTGGTCCAGCATGAATGCCACAGGTGAGTCCGGCTCGAAACCGCCGCCGCGCCGTACCTCGTAGAGGATCCGGAACAGCTGGAAGGGGTCGGCTGCACCGACGATGAGGTCGTCGTCGGCGTAGAACCGGGAGTTGAAGTCGAAGGAGCCGAGCCGTCCGAGGCGCAGCAGCTGCGCGACGATGAACTCGATGTTGGTCCCTGGGGCGTGGTGCCCGGTGTCGAGGCAGACGAAGGCGCGCTCCCCCAGCGCTGCGACCTGCGCGTAGGAGGTGCCCCAGTCGGGCACGTCGGTGTGGTAGAACGCCGGCTCGAAGAACTTATACTCCAGGACGAGCCGCTGCTGTGGGCTGAGCGCGGCGTAGATCTGCGCCAGGGACTCGGCCAGCCAGTCCTGGCGGCGGCGCAGGTCACCCTGGCCGGGGTAGTTGGTGCCGTCAGCGAGCCAGATCTTCAGGTCGCTGGAGCCGGTCTGGTTCATCACCTCGATGCATTCCAGGTGATGCTCAACGGCCTTGGACCGGACGGCGGGGTCGTGGTGGGCGAGGCTGCCCAGTTTGTAGGTCTCGTCCTGGAAGGTGTTGGAATTGATCGTGCCGATCCGGACTCCCAGGTCGTGGGCCTCCTGCACCAATCCCGGCCAGTCGCTGACCTTGTCCCACGGGTAGTGCAGGGCGACGATGGGCGCCAGTCCGGTGAAACGGTGCACCTGGGCGGCGTCGGCCAGTTTCTCGTGGATAGTGCGGGGCGCGCCGGGAGACCCGAAGACACGGAAACGTGTCCCGGAGTTCCCATAGGCCCAGGATGGGACCTCGATCTCCTGCCGCGCGAGGACGGCGCTGGTGGTCTCGTCGAACATTCCGCCTCCTTGCGGGCTGGTGTTGCGAAAATGCTGAAACTTCAAACAGCGCCTAGAACCATACAACTCGCGTAGTCAGAGCGACAAGAGAAAGACCGGAATCACGAACCCAGATCGATCAGTGTGACTTCCGGGGGCCCAGACCCACCAGCCGACTCAATGAACCAAAGATTATCGCGTCGCTATCGTCGCTCCGAGCTTGTGGAATAGACCAGAGCGTTCGGATCGATGCGATCGATATGTGCCGAAAGGTCCTCCTAGCCAGCGATGCGCTCCAGGTCTGTCCGATATGCGGTCTCATAGCGAAGCCACGAGTCGGCGGGGATGCCGACCACGCTCTCCAGCCGGGAAGCAGTGCCGCCTGTGATGGGGGGCGTGTCCATTCACGATCTCGTTGACCTGCTTACGGCTGCATCCCAGGAGGCCGGCGACCTGCTGCTGGGACAGGCCCTGCTCAAGGATCCACTCTTCCAGATACTCCCCCGGGGCGACGGCGTAGTTGGTCCTAGTCATGGCTCCTCCTGGCAGTGGTAGTCGTCAATGTCGCTAATGGCCACAATTTTGGAACGTCTCAGGTCAGACACATCATCGGGCCGGATTATCGGCACCGACAATTCTGCTGGTCTTTACCTGCGGCAGCTACAGCCTCGGATCGACGGGTTCAGACTCCAGGGCCAGGACTGCGAAGACGGCCTCATGGATGCGCCACAGCGGCTCACCTGCGACCAGCCGGGAGACCGATTCCAGTCCCAGCGCGTATTCCCGTAGCGCCAGGGAACGTTTGCGCCCCAGGTTGCGATTCCGCAGCCGGGTCAGGTTCTCGGGCGATGTGTAGTCGGGGCCGTAGATGATGCGCAGGTACTCGCGGCCCCGCACCTTCAACCCGGGCTGGGCCAGGGAGCCGCGGCCGGTGCGGGTCAGGTTGGCGAGGGGCTTGACCACCATGCCTTCGCCGCCGCCGGCCGTCAGTTCCTCCCACCAGCGCACGCCCTCGGTGCGGCTGGCTTCGCCGGCGGTGTCAACCACCAGCCGCCGCGTCGTGCGGAACAGTCCGGGATCGGCCTCGACGAGCCGGTCAGCGACGCCCAGATGCCACAGGTGATCCCGGCCGGCGAACGATGTCCCCTCCGCGGCCAGCACCTGGAAGGGGGCGAGCTGCACTCCGTCGAGTCCGGACGTTGGCCAGGCGTAGCGCCGCCAGGCCTGGTCGTAGGCGTCGATGTTCTGCAGCCGGGTGCGGCTGCGCTCCAGCAGCTTGGCGACGTCGAGGCCTCGCGCGGCCGCCTGGCCCAGCACCTCGACCGTCGGGGGCAGCGCCAGCCGGCCCGCCGCGCTAACGGGTGCGTACTGGCTGCGCAGCAGCTCTCCGGCTTTCAACGACCACGGAAGGAGTTCCGCGTCCAGCAGCAGCCAGTCGCTGCCCAGCTCGTCGAATAGCCCCGTCGTCTCGGCAGCGCGCCGCACCCGGCCCAGGAACTCGCGGGACAGCTCCGCACCGAAGAAGGCCCGCCCGGTGCGGGTGTAGACGGCACCGTCGCCCCGCAGATACACCACGGCCCGCGACCCCATGTGTTTCTCCTCGCAGATCACCTCCCCGACGCCCCAGTCGGCGTACTGCGAGAAGGCCTCGTCGGGATGTTCGAGGTAGTCAGGACGCGACGACGTGGCCACCGGCGACATGGTCGGCGGCAGGTACGGCAGGAGGCCCGGGTGCAGCGCGAACCGGCTCATCACCTCCAGAGCACCCGCCGCGCTCTCCGCCGGGATGGTCAGCCGCCCCAGCTCCGAGGTCTCGACGGTCCTGCGCCCGGTGACGTCGCTGATGCGCAGCTCGTCGCTGGGACGTCCTGGGGCGACGAGGGGCCTAGCGGGTTCGTAGTAGACCCGTCGCGCAGGCACCTGGACGGTCTCCCGTTCCGGGTAGCGCAGCGCCGACAGCCTCCCGCCGAACACGCATCCTGTGTCCAGGCACAGCGTGTTGTTGACCCAGTCGAGGGTCGGTGTGGGGGTGTGTCCGTAGACCACCATCGCCCGGCCACGGTAGTCCTCGGCCCACGGATAGCGCACCGGCAGGCCGTACTCGTCGCTCTCTCCGGTGGTGTCGCCGTACAACGCGAAGGACCGCACCCGGCCCGACGCCCGCCCGTGGTAGGCCTCCTTCAGGCCAGCGTGGGCAACGACGAGTCGTCCGTCATCCAGCACGAGGTGGGCGACCAGGTCATAGCACCAGTCGCGCACCTGCCTGCGGAACTCGGGAGTCTCCGCATCCAGCTCCGCGAGCGTGGTCTCCAAGCCATGTCCCACCTGGACGTTCTTGCCGTCGAGGGCGCGGATCAGCTTGGCCTCGTGATTGCCGGGCACCGCGATGGCGTGACCTGCCGCGGCCATGCCCATCGCCAGCCGCAACACACCCAACGATGAGGGGCCACGGTCGATGAGGTCACCGACGAAGAACGCGGTGCGTCCCTCCGGGTGGGCCGCGTCAACGGGGCGGCCCTGGTCATCGCGGGTGATGGTGTAGCCGAGTTCACCAAGAAGCTCCACCAGCTCGTCGAGGCAGCCATGAACGTCGCCGATGATGTCGAAGGGACCGTGAAGGTCGCGGCGGTCGTTGAGGAGGCGCTCGCGGACGATGACCGCGGCATCCACGTCGGCGGGGCTGCCCAGACGGTGCACCTTGCGGAAGCCCTCCCGTCCGAGGCCGCGCAGCGAGCGGCGCAGGGCCTGGGCCTGTCGCTGGATCGGACCGTTGCCGAAGCCGCGGCCGGGCCGGGCGCGGTTCCGGGCGATGGCTTCCTTGGCGTCGATGTCGAGGACGATCGCCACGGGCAGCACATCGTGGTCGCGGGCCAGTCTCACCAGCTCGGCGCGGGCCTCGCGTGTCACGTTGGTGGCGTCGACGACGGTCAGCAGGCCGCGGTCCAGACGCTTGCCGACGATGTGGTTCAGCACGTCGAAGGCGTCCGCTGAGGCCGACTGGTCGTTCTCGTCGCCGGAGACCAGGCCGCGGCAGAAGTCGGAGCTGACCACCTCGAAAGGCTCGAAGACGCGGTCGGCGAAGGTGGACTTCCCCGACCCGGAGACGCCGACGAGCACCACCAGCGATAGCTCCGGAACCGGCAGTTTGATGGGTTCAGTCATGCGGGACCTCCAGGGTGAGCAGCGCCAGCTGGGTGGGTGAGCCGAGCTCCGGGTCGGATGGCCCGGCCGGCCGGGTCTCCACCCGGTAGCCGTATTCCCCGGCGACGCGCTCAGCCCACTGCCGGAACTGGCCGCGCGTGAACTCGAACCGGTGGTCCGGATGGCGGAACTGCCCCTCGGGGATCTCGTAGCGCGCGTTGTACTCGGCGTTGGGTGTTGTCACAACGACGTGACGCGACCTTGCATGCCCGAAGACGTTGACCTCCAGGGCACCCAGCCGGTCTGGGTCGAGGTGCTCGATCACCTCGACCAGCAGCATGGCGTCAAAGCCCGTCAGCTCGTCGTCGCGGTAGGTGGCCGATGACTGGCGGAGCCGGATCCGTTCCCGCTGCCGGTCGGGTAGCCGAGCCAGGCGCTGCTCCGCACGTTCCAGCTCGCGCGCGGACACGTCGACGCCCAGGATCTCGGTGAACGCGGGGTCGTCGAGCAGCGCCCGCAGGTAGAAACCTTCGCCGCAGCCGAGATCGACGACGCGGTGCGCGCCCACCTCACGCAGCACGGTCAACACCGCGTCGCGGCGGTCCAGCCGCAGCGGGCGAGCGTCATCAGCCGGGACAATCTCCTCCGGTGCTGCCGCCCCGGGAGCAGCATCATCCAGGGCGTCGAGACGGGCGAGAGCATCCTCGCTCAGGTCCCGGGCCACGAGGTAGCGGCGGGTGATCAGGTCGCGTTCGGGGTGGGCGGCCAGCCAGCGCTCGCCACGGCGCAGCAGTTTGTCCACCTCGTCACGGCTGACCCAGTAGTGCTTGACGCCATCCAGGGCGGGCAGCAGGACGTAGAGATGGCTCAGCGCATCGGCCAGGCGCTGCTCACCGGTCAGGGTTAGGCCGATGTGCGGGGCTGTCCCCCAGTCGAACCCTTCAGCCAGGGGGACCTCCTCAGTCTCGACCTGCCATCCCAGGGGTGCGAACAGGCGTCGCGCCAGCTCGGGTGAGGTCCGCAGCGCGGAAATCCGGACGCTGAGAGGCAGCGGCACCCCGACCAGGTCGGGACAAGCGTCGCAACGCCCATTCATTGCAGTTCCGAACAGTCGTCCGAGTGCGACCGCCAGCAATGACGCCGCAGCATAAGGCCGGTCGTTGACGTACTGGCCGAGGGCGAAGGAGTCCTTGTGGGTGCCACGCACCAGGGCCACGGGGTCGACCTCGACCAGCAGCGCGACTGTGCAGCGCCCGGGCCCCGATTCGGGGTAGAACACAGTGGCGACGCCACCCGGCAGGTCGCGCTGCTGCACCCGGTCAGGGTGTTTGTGCAGCAGGTAGCCGAGGTCATCGGCGTCGTGAGCCGTCGAGGTGAGAGTCAGAAGCACCGCTTCATTGTTTCATCAGGCCTGTCCCGCCGGAACCAGCACCGGGTGGCCAGGGACCCCATCAACTGAGCCGTTGCACGGCACACCGGTGTCGCAGCCCGATGCCAGCGGGAAAGTCGGAACCGCCCATCTCGTGGCCCACAGGTTACCCTTACCCATTGGCTTCTCTATGAAAGGCGCCCGAATGTCCGACAACCAGTCCAGCGCCAAGCCGGCTTCCAGCTCTGTCCTCACCCGGCTGGCCGAGGCGATAACCAGGCTCGACCGATTCGCCCTGCTGATGCTCCGCCTCGGTGTGGCCGTCGTTTTCCTGTGGATCGGCGGTCTGAAGTGGTTCAAGTACGAGGCTGACGGGATCGTGCCGTTCATTGCGAACTCGCCGTTCATGAGATGGATGATCGGCGACCCTGGGAACTACAAATCCCACATGAACGCCGAGGGCGCGCTCATCGAGGCCAACCGCTCCTGGCATGAGGCTAACGGCACCTATACGGTGGGGATCTTCATCGGCGTCACCATCTGCCTGATCGGTGTGCTGATCCTGGCGCACTACCTGCACCCGACCCTGGGGATGCTGGGGGCCATCGGGGTGATCGGCTTCACCATCGTGACCCTGTCCTTCCTGGTCACCACCCCGGAGGTGTGGGTTGCGGCCCCCAAGGACGGCATCGCTGACGCCGACCTCGGTTTCCCCTACCTGAACGGCCGCGGACGGCTGGTGATCAAGGACTGCATCCAGCTGGGTGCAGGTTTCGTCCTGCTGGTCGACTCCGCGCGCGCCTTCCTGAAGCGCAGGCAACTGAGCGCGAACTGAGCCACCGGCGTGCGTCCCGGTTCAGTACCCGATGCGCCAGTTCTCGACCAGGCCCCGGGCGTAGGCAGCCTGACCCAGGTGGGTGACGGCATCGTCGATGACACTGATGAGCCGGACTCCACGGGTCACCGGCGGATCCCAGCGGGTGTCGACGACGTCATCGAGGCTGGCGGCTGACAGGCTCCCAGCGTACCGGGTGAAGGCCTCGGTGACGGCGGTCAGGTAGTCGAGCAGTGCCGCCGGGGCCTTCACCCGAAGCCGGGCGACGTCGTCCGGGGAGTCGCCGAAGCCGATCTCCTTCGCGCCCCGGTCGATGCCGAGTCTGCCGCCCCACTCCCCTGTGACCCAGACCTGGTCTTCACCCGCAAGCTCGGCCAGCTGGTAGTCCCACTGCCGGGCCGCGTGCCAGATCAGCCAGGCAATCGAGTTCCCGTGCCCACCGGGCATGGCGTGGAGGGCCTCGTCGGAGATCCCATCGAGCACAGCTCGGGCCGTCTCGACGGGCCGGTGCGCAGCGTCCATGAGAAGAGCAGTTGCATCCATACCCTCGATATTGCCAGGCTGCCGGAAGACTCCGCAGTGCGCACGACCTATCATCGCCGCCCACACCGGACGGCTCGTCGTGAGTCACGACGCAGCAGCACGCTTCGGCGACCTGCCAGGCGTTGTTGCGGAAAGCCCGTGAGAGTCCACGCCAACGCCCGGAGAGGCCACGATGAGGCAAGCCACATCCAGGTGCTGCGGGGTTTATGGATAACCCGAATCAAGGTTCTGGGTAGCCCCCTGGGACCGCTCTGAGTCTCCCACTAGCGTATAGGGCATGACGGATTCTTCCCCGGCACCCAGGCCGACCAGACGGGGCGCCGGGACTCTACTGTTCACGGTCAGCCACCTCGCCCTGATGGGTGTGGTCGGCAACATCACCATGGCGCTGGTCACGGTGTTGCTCGTCGTCAGCATCGTGACCCTGCCTGTCTTCGGGCTCGGGCTTGTGTTTTTCGCGCTGCTGGCCTGTATCGCGATCGGCGCAGCCTATTTCGAGACTGTTCGGGTGCAGACTCTCTACGGCCTGCCCCGGATGAAGATGCGGCTGGCGCCTCGGTCCGGCAAGGGAGTCTGGGCAACACTGCGGTGGCTGCTGCGGCAGGTCATCTCGCCGCAGTTCTGGCGCCCGTTCAGCTCATTCATGCTGGCTTCTGTCTTTGGCCTTCTCGTGGTGGTCAGCATCCCGGCCTGCATCACACTGATCATGCAGGGCGCCATGGAATTTGATCAGGCGGGCCTGGGAGTTGGCGTGCTGTTCATCCTGGGAGGGGTCGCCGCGCTACTCCTCACCCCACTGGCGGCATACGCCCATACCGTGATCGCGGTGAACCTGGTGGGCCGCCCCAGCCGGAAGGAGCTGACCGCGGCGGCCGAGGCCAGCAGTCAGCAGCGCGAAGGCGCCGTCCGGGCCGCCAGCCTGGAGCGCACCCGCCTCGAACGCGACCTCCACGACGGCGTCCAGCCCCGGCTGGTCTCCATCGGAATGACGCTCGGCCTGGCCCAGCACAAGATCGAGACCGATCCGGCGAGCGCCCGCGAACTCGTCACCGAGGCCCACACATCAACGAAGGCAGCCATCACCGAGCTCAGGCAGCTCGCCCGCGGCATTCACGCCTCGGTGCTGGCTGATCGCGGGCTCGACGCCGCGCTCTCGGCGCTGGCCGCTCGCAGTCATGTGCCAGTGCAGCTGGATATGCGACTAGCTGACCGCGCTCTCATCGATAACTCCCGCTACCGCGAGGTGGAGGCTGCCGCCTATTTCATCATCGCCGAGGCCCTCACCAACGCCGCCAAGCACTCCCACGCCAGCGAATGCCAGGTGCTGGGACGGCTCCACGACGCCGGCACACCGGAGGCAAGGCTGTGGGTCCGCGTGGAGGACAACGGCGTGGGAGGCGCCGAGGTGCAGCCCGGCGGCGGGCTCGACGGAATCACCCAGCGGGTACGCGCCGCCGGCGGCACACTCCGCCTGGCAAGCCCGGCAGGCGGCCCCACCACCCTGGAGGTGAGCATCCCATGCGCATCCTGATCTGCGAGGACTCCGTCCTGCTGCGGGAGGGACTCATCAGGCTACTCACCGAGGTCGGCCACGAGGTGGTCGCGGCCCTGCCCGACGCCACCGACCTTCATGCCACCCTGGTCGTGGATGCGCCGGACTTCTGCATCCTCGACGTCCGGCTGCCGCCGACGTTCACCGACGAGGGGATCCGCGCCGCGCTCCAGGTCCGCGAACAGTATCCCGAGCTGCCCGTGCTCGTGCTGTCCCAGTACGTCGAGGAACGCTACGCCGGTGAGCTCATCGCCTCCAACGGCGGCGCGCTCGGCTACCTCCTCAAGGACCGGGTGACCGACGTCGTCGAATTCCTGGACGCGCTCGAACGCATCGCCTCCGGCGGCGTGGTGCTCGACCCGGAGGTGGTGGCGCAGCTCCTCACCAGGCGCTCCCACGACAGCCGCCTGGCCGCCCTGAGTGAGCGTGAACGCCAGGTGCTGGCCCTGATAGCCGAGGGGCGCTCCAACCAGGCCATCGCCGAGATGCTGTACCTCTCCGCAGCCAGCATCGAGAAACACGTCTCGGCCATCTTCCACAAACTCGACCTCCATGTCGACGAGAACAGCAACCGCCGCGTGCTAGCCGCCCTGGCGCACGTCGCCGACGAAAGGAACAAGCCATGACCGCATCACACAGGACCGACCGCCGGTCCCCGCTCAGTCGATTGCTCACCGTGCTCGGAGGAATCGTTATTCTGGGATTGGTGTTATCGGCGATCATGAGCGCCATCAGATCCTCACAGGTGCGTGACTACGACCCCGAGCACCTGTCCAGCGAGGGCATCACCCACGTGAAACTGGACGCTCCCGTCGGGGATGTCACCATCAATTGCAGCGGGACCAGCGACTTCACGCTGACCCAGCAAAAGGTGTCCGAGAAATGGAATCTGGAACGCGACGGCGACACCGTCAAGGTCAGTCGCAATTCACCATTCTGGCCTGTCCAGATCAACCTGTTCGGACTGTTCTCCCAGGAGAACGAGAAGGTGACGCTCTCCATTCCCGAGGCCGCCTGCCAGCAGAACCTAGACGCTGACCTCAAGCTGAGCGCGGGAAACCTGAACGCCGATGCCCGCTTCGGCGCCCTCAACATGGACATGAGCGCAGGGGACGCGACACTCAGCGGTACAGCCAGCAGCATCACGGCCCGGCTCTCTGCCGGCAACCTCACCATGAATCTGGACGGCACCAAACAGGCCGACCTGCACATGTCCGCCGGCAATATCAAAGGCAGCCTCAGCCAAGTGCCCGAGAAGCTGAAGATCGACTCGTCCGCCGGCAGTCTCGAACTAGCCCTCCCCGCCGGCAACTACAGCGTGAACTCAAATGTCAGTGCAGGTCACTTCGACAACCAGCTGACCACCGACTCGCAGGGCACCAAAAGCCAGGTCGACATTCGCATGAGCGCAGGCGATGCCAAACTGACCACCAAGTCCTGAACGCCCACCTGCGATCGGCGTCGTCGTGAAAGTCTCTGGGGCGAGCTATACGAAACACTCGTGAGCTCGCCCCAGAGACCGGCTCATTCGCCCATGCTGTGATCACCTGATGAATCCAGCAGCCGGCCACGAAATCGGTATTAACCACTGCCAAGCTCACACACTCACGCGCAGGCTCCCAGGACGCTCCACGATGACGCTGCCAAGAGTCGTGAGCGATACCATCTTGGTATCATCACCTTCATGGCAATGACTCTCCGGCTCACCCCCGCTGATGAGCAGATCCTGGCCGACCTCGCCGACTCTCAGGGGGTCAGCCGTCAGGAGGCCACCATCCGGGCAATCCGCGAGGCCGCCGCCCGGCAAGGGCATGAGCAGGCTGTCGACAGGTTGTCAGCCCAAGCCCGCTCACGCTATGCCTCCTTGCTGGATCGTCTCGGACGGTGACCAGCTACCTCACCCTTGAGGATCTCCTAGCCCTGGCTGACGACCTGGGTGTCGGCCCAGTTCGTGATGTGGGGCTGCTGGAGTCTGCGGTTCATCGTCCACAGACCGTAGTGTGGGGTCACGAGGCATACCCCAGCCTGACCGAGAAGGCAGCCGTCCTGCTGGAGGCCAGCATCCAGAATCACGGCCTGGTCGACGGCAATAAACGCCTGGGCTGGCTGGCAACTGTGGTGTTCCTCGGACTGAACAACATCACTCTCGACGCCCCTGACGACGAGGCCTTCGACCTGGTGATGGCGATAGCCAGCACCGGTCTGAACCGGGCTAGGATCGCAGCCGCCCTCGCCGACTGGCGATACCCCGACCCGGCGCAGAGGTCCAGTCGCTGACCCAAGATGGCCAGGACACCGCAACCAGCCTGGGCCTCTAAGCTGGCGGCCATGAGTGATTCCGCAGGTGAGACTTCCCTGCGTTCTGTTTTCCCCGTCACATTGCTGGTGGCCTTGGCAGCCTTGGCTGCTGTGGGCCCGCTGGCCACCGACACGTACCTTCCCGCCTTCGCGCAGATGGCCACCGACCTGAAGGCGAGCGCATCGGGCATCCAGCTGACCATGACGACGTTCCTGGTCGGCATCGCCGCTGGGCAGCTGCTGATCGGGATGCTCTCAGATCGTTTTGGCCGGCGTCCGCTGCTGGTGTGGGGAACGCTGCTGGCTTTGGCAGCTGGCATTGGCACGGTGGTGGCCCCTGGGCTAGTGACGTTGCTGGCCGCCCGGTTCCTCCAGGGCCTAGGCGGCGCGGCGGGCATGGTGCTGGGACGCGCCGTCATCTCCGACCGCGCCCGGGGTGCCACCGCCACCCAGGCGCTTAGCGTCGTGATGGCGATCCAGGGCGTCGCCCCCGTCGTGGCGCCGATCCTGGGCGGGGTGCTGATGGATTTCATCGGCTGGCGCGGGATCATGGCGGTGGTCGCGGGGTTCACCCTGGTGATGCTGCTGATGGTGCTTGCCTGGGTGCCCGAGTCTCTCCCATCGCAAGACCGTTCCTCCGGCGGGCTGAAGGAGCTGGCACGGGGTACCCGAGAGCTGATGCGCGATGGGATCTTCGTGCGCCTGGTGAGTGTCAATGCCCTCGTCTTCGCCCTGCTGATGTGTTTCCTGTCAGCGGCGCCATTCATCCTGAAGAACGTCCTGGGCATGGCGACAGGGCCCTACACCCTGGTGTTCGGCGCCTGTGGGCTGACGGTGACGGTGTCCGTTGGGATCGCAGGCTCCCTGGTGCGGCGGGTCCCGCCTGCCAGGCAGGTCCGCATCGGTTTGACGGCCCAGCTGGTGGTTGACCTGGTGTTCGCCGGGGTCTGCCTGGCCTGGCTGGGCTCACCGACCCGGTCCACGCCGCTCCTGGTCGCGGTGATCGCACTCGCCTTGGCGCATGTGGCCTGCCTGGGCCTGTGTTTCGGGAATCTGCCGGCCCTGGCTCTGGAACGCACCGGCCACCGGGCAGGGACAGGGTCAGCTCTGCTGGGTTTCATCCAGTTCGCCGCCGGCGGGCTGGCGAGTCCGCTCGTGGGGCTGAGCGGCGAGGAATCGGGGGCGGCCTTCGGGGTGGTGATCGTGATCGTCGCAGTCGCAGCGAATGCGGTCGCGCTGCTGGGGCTGCAAGACCGTGGAAGTTCCAGTTGACTCTGATGACCTGGAGGCTTATTCATAGACTGTAGGCGAAGATGAGTCCTGTGACGGCTTGTATTGTGGTTTCGAAGGTGTTGGTGGTGTCATAGGGTCGTAGCAACAGTGCTTGTTAAGGAGGGGTTGTTGGTGCGGCGGTTGTTGACGGTGACGGATCGGGCTGGGATCGCGAGGGGCTTGGCGGAGGGGTGTGGGTTACGTGAGATTGCTCGGCGGATTGGTAGGGATGTGTCGGTGGTTTCGCGGGAAGTGGCCCGGAATCAGGGTGAGACGGGGTACAAGTGTGTGGCTGCTGATGTAGCTGCGCAGCGGCGGCGTGCCCGGCCCAAGCCCCGCAAGATTGATGCTGATCTGGTGTTGAAGCAGCGGGTGATTGCTGATCTTCGGAGGTCTCGTACACCACGTCAGATCGCGGGAAGATTACGTGCTGAGGCTGGGGGTGACAGGCTTGAACCGTGTCAGGGTTCCCCCACGGCCCAAGGAGCGAGCGTGTCTCATGAAGCGATCTACACCTGGATTTATGCGATGCCGAAGAAGACGCTGCGGGAGCACGGTGTCATGCTCGGGTCGAAACGCACTAGCCGTCAGTCCCGGCGTCGTTTGGGTGAGCGGAAATCCCCGATTGTGGGAATGGTCAGTATCGATCAGCGGCCTCAGGAGGTTACAGGACGGAAGGTTCCCGGTCATTGGGAAGGAGACTTGATCATCGGCGCCTACGGCAGAACAGCCGCGATCACCCTCGTCGAACGAACCACCCGGTTCGTCACGATCCTCGCCCTGCCGAAGGGCAAGAACGCAGACGGGGTGTGTGACGCCCTGATCGACCACATCACTGGGCTGCCCGAATTGATGAAGGGCACCCTGACCTGGGATCAGGGCTCTGAGATGGCCCGGCACGCCGCGTTCACCATGGCCACCCAGATGCCGGTGTACTTCGCCCATCCCCACTCTCCCTGGGAACGCGGCAGCAATGAGAACACCAACCGACTCATCCGTGACTACCTACCCAAAGGCACTCCCATCCCCCAACACCAGCCCTATCTCACAGCCATCGCCGAAGAACTGAACGAACGCCCCCGAGCCACCCTCGGCTACCTCACCCCACGAGAAGTCTTCCAGAAACTACTCGTTGCTTCCACCACTTGACACCGCCGTTGTAGGGGCGGCGGTAATCGGTGTGTAGAACACGCCAGGTTTTGACGTTCGCGATGACACGTTCGATGAGGTAGCGGACGCGGTTGATGGTCGTGTTGTTTCTTTTGTCGCTGTCGGTGAGTTGGTGGTGTCATAGGGTCGTAGCAACAGTGCTTGTTAAGGAGGGGTTGTTGGTGCGGCGGTTGTTGACGGTGACGGATCGGGCTGGGATCGCGAGGGGCTTGGCGGAGGGGTGTGGGTTACGTGAGATTGCTCGGCGGATTGGTAGGGATGTGTCGGTGGTTTCGCGGGAAGTGGCCCGGAATCAGGGTGAGACGGGGTACAAGTGTGTGGCTGCTGATGTAGCTGCGCAGCGGCGGCGTGCCCGGCCCAAGCCCCGCAAGATTGATGCTGATCTGGTGTTGAAGCAGCGGGTGATTGCTGATCTTCGGAGGTCTCGTACACCACGTCAGATCGCGGGAAGATTACGTGCTGAGGCTGGGGGTGACAGGCTTGAACCGTGTCAGGGTTCCCCCACGGCCCAAGGAGCGAGCGTGTCTCATGAAGCGATCTACACCTGGATTTATGCGATGCCGAAGAAGACGCTGCGGGAGCACGGTGTCATGCTCGGGTCGAAACGCACTAGCCGTCAGTCCCGGCGTCGTTTGGGTGAGCGGAAATCCCCGATTGTGGGAATGGTCAGTATCGATCAGCGGCCTCAGGAGGTTACAGGACGGAAGGTTCCCGGTCATTGGGAAGGAGACTTGATCATCGGCGCCTACGGCAGAACAGCCGCGATCACCCTCGTCGAACGAACCACCCGGTTCGTCACGATCCTCGCCCTGCCGAAGGGCAAGAACGCAGACGGGGTGTGTGACGCCCTGATCGACCACATCACTGGGCTGCCCGAATTGATGAAGGGCACCCTGACCTGGGATCAGGGCTCTGAGATGGCCCGGCACGCCGCGTTCACCATGGCCACCCAGATGCCGGTGTACTTCGCCCATCCCCACTCTCCCTGGGAACGCGGCAGCAATGAGAACACCAACCGACTCATCCGTGACTACCTACCCAAAGGCACTCCCATCCCCCAACACCAGCCCTATCTCACAGCCATCGCCGAAGAACTGAACGAACGCCCCCGAGCCACCCTCGGCTACCTCACCCCACGAGAAGCTTTCCAGAAACTACTCGTTGCTTCCACCACTTGACACCGCCGTTCACCATGGGCGGGTTTCTTCGCGGGGGTGATCATCCCCAATCCGATGTAGCCTTTGTCTCCAATATGACTTTGACTGTCGAGGGCTGCGAGGAAGCCGGATTCCTTGATGGCCTTTGCATCATGCACACTACCCGGCAGGGGCGGGGAGATCCAGGCGAGCTGTCCGGCCAGGGTGCAGGCCACTTGCAGGTTCACCCCCGTCGTGTGGTGCTTGCCTGAGTACAGCTCGGGACGGTCGTGCCACGACCAGCAGGACACCAGAGTACCGTCGATGATGTACTGACGGTCCGGGTCGAGGTCCCCCACACTGGGCACCCAGTTCTGGAGGGCTTCGGCGATCAGGGGAGTGTAGACCGCCACCACTCGTGAGATGGTGGCTTGGGAGACTGTGTGGATGTCGGCCAGCAACTCCTGGGTGAGATTGTGCCGCAATATCAACACAGTGACCTGGATACAGCGGAACAAGCCCAGGACACGGGACCCTGCCGGGGGAAGGTTTCCGGAACGGGATGTGTGGATCAGTTCGCACAGGTTGAGGATCTGGTCACGGTCAAGGCTTGTGGTAGTATTCACGGCGGCGGCTTGTCTTTCATCTGAGGGTTTTCTTTCTGCATTTTGAATTATCTCAGATCGGGCAAGCCGCCCTCACATCCCCCTCGGGTAAAGTGTTAGCTGGGGAAAGCCAAAACACCCCTATGAATAAGCCTCCTGGAAGGTTTGAAAATGTCATTTCACTGCCAAGGCTGTCCGCCCTACGACTGGGTCCCCGTCGACGTGAGCTCGTTCAACATAGACGGCGACGAGCAAATGGGAACGAAGGAAAAGTTTTGGCTCCGTAGCCAAGAAAAAGACGAGCGATGGCTCTGGAAGCAGGCACGCAACAAAGATGGCTTCACCCGCGGAGAAGACTGGGCAGAATGCCTTGTGCATGTCGTTGCACAAAACCTCGGCTTGCCCTCTGTATGTACGTCTCTTGCGCTGCGAGACAATAAAAGAGGCGTTCTAATTCACACCTTCCTAAAAAATGGACAAGAGCTTGAACATGGCAACGAGCTACTGGCTAAAGCCATCAAGGGATATGACAGCTCCACGGAACGCGAATATAAGTTATACACGGTAGAAAATATTCAAATTGCTCTAAGGGAAATGACTGGGCCACCTCCTTATACCCGCTGGACTGCATTTGACGTGTTAGCTAGCTATTTAATGCTTGATGCACTGGTTTCCGGCTGCGACCATCACCATACGAATTGGGGTATTCTGAAGTCACCTGACCACGATTCGAGCGTATTGACACCAACCTTCGATCATGGAAACGCCCTCGGATTCGCTGAACCAGATAACCGCGTACAGGAATTATTAGAGGACACTGAACAATTGAAGAAATGGCTTATGAAAGGCCGGAATAAGTACTTTGCCGGCAAACCCCGCCTTATCGAGCTCGCTATCAAGGCGCTACGTCTTGCTTCCCAAGCCAGCCGAGAGTACTTCCGCTGCCGCCTCCTCGATTTCTGCCTTGAAGACGTCGTTGAGGCAGCAAGAGCCTTCCCAGCAGAGATCCTGTCAGCCAAGCGAGGTAGCCTTGCCTGCAAGATCGTTGAGATGAACCGAAGGAGGCTGCTCGATGCACTCAGCGCTCGCTGAAGCCCACTCGCCTGTAGCCACCACGAAGGACCGTAGGCTGCGCCTGATCTGGAAGGATCCAAAAACTGGCCGGTACAGCCATGTCGGCTGGCTCGAAGCCTTGGCCGATGGCCGGTACTGCTTCAGGTACACCCCGGAGGCAGTCGATATCGACGGTTTCACCTACGTCTCGCAGTATCCAGACCCTTCCCAGACCTATGTATCAGAGGTGCTGCCAGCCTTCTTTGCCAACCGAGTCATGAACCGTCGGCGCCCAAGCTACGACCAGTATGTCGGCTGGCTAGGACTCGACCCAGACGCCTTGCCAGTCGAGATCATGGCCCGCACCGGAGGAGGCCGGGCTACTGACTTTTACCAGCTCGTCGAGGATTTCAATCTTCGCGAGGGTCGTTGCGAAGGACGATTCTTCATCTCCGGCATGCGTCATGTCATTCCAGGACTGGAGCTGCTTGGTGCCCTCCGTCCAGGACAGGAACTGGCATTGAAAGACGAGCCACACAACCCGGTCAATGAACGCGCCATACTACTCAATGCAGACGGACACCCGGTCGGCTATCTGCCAGACTGGCTGGTCGACGATGCACACCGCCTCCGCCAAGAGGGATCAGTGAGCATCTACGTTGATCAGGTCAACCACGACGCCCCACCCCATCTGGCGGTGCTTTGCAAGCTTGAGGCTACTGTTGTTTAATTTCCTCGCGCGATGGCTCGGCGGTAAAACGACGCCGATATGATGTCGGCGTAGTCGAGTAGGCAGCCATGAAACCCTGACGGAACGTCACGACGCTGGCAAAGCCACAGGAACGGCCCACTTTCTCCACCGACCAAGACGTGACCTCCAGCAGTCGGCGGGCCTCATCGAGTCGGCGAGCCTGTACCCACCGCGCCGGAGGCAGTCCCGTCATCTCACGGAATCTACGACTGAAGTTCCGGACGCTCATAGCAGCACGAGCAGCAAGTTCAGGGACGGTCAGCGGATGGTCTAGGTTCGTCAGCACCCACGTCATAACTTCTGATATCGGCCCAGTTCTTTCCGCTGGGACCGGTCGCTCAATGTACTGGGCTTGATCGCCTTCGCGGTGTGGAGCCACAACGAGGTGCCGGGCAACTTCTGCTGCTGCCGCGGCCCCGAGCCGGTTCCTCACCAGGTGTAGACAGGCGTCAAGGGCAGAAGCAGTACCGGCAGAGGTCAAGACGTCACCATGGTCCAGATAGAGCGCAGTGTCACAGACCTTCACTCTCGGACATAGTTCTCTGAGTCGTGCAGCCGCAGCCCAGTGCGTGACAACACTCCTACGGTCCACAATCCCGCTGGCTGCTACCGGAAACGCACCCAAGCAAAGCCCAACAACGGTCGCACCACGCGTATGGGCGTCATTGATCAGCCGTATCAGCTCATCGCTGGGGACCATCCCGTCAGTTCGCCAGGATGGAAAAACCAGCACGTCGGCTGGCTCCACATCCTGAAGGGAAACGACATTGCTGACCCGTAGACCCTCAGCGCTAACGATTGGCTCTGAATCGTCGCTCCACACTACGGTGCTCCAGTCGTCGGCTAGACCTCGCCGGGTCACCTCGTTAAAGACCAGCAGCGGAGCGGCCAGGTGGAACATAGTGATGCCCTCGAAGGCATGGATCGCGATATGCATGGCCTAATCCCATCGAAAGTCTTCCTATCAGCCACTCACGATAGCACTATGACCGCATCGAGAATGGTTAACGCCTCAGGAAAGGAATAACCATGAAAGAACGAGCCTTAATCGTGATCGATGTACAGAACGAATACTTTGATGGCCCGCTGGCCATTCACTATCCATCACGAGAGCAATCACTGGCGCACATCATCGAGGCAGTCGAGGCAGCACAAGACCGATTGCCGACCGTCATAGTGCAGCACGAGAACCCAAAAAACGCGGCCGCTTTCGCTGCTGGATCACAAGGACAGCGACTGCATCCCGCACTCAAGGCATGCAGCTCGTCTTCATGGCATTGGGTGACTAAACAATATGCCAGCATATTCGCTGGCACGACTCTGACCGACTGGCTCCGGACACAGGATGTCAAAGTTGTCACCCTGGTGGGCTACATGAGCAACAACTGCGTGATAGCTACGGCCGCCGATGCGGAACGACTCGGGTTTGCCGTCGAGGTGTTGTCCGACGCCACCGGTTCTATCCACCTGGCTAATGAGGCTGGCGCTATTTCAGCCCGGCAAATCCACGAAACACTGATGGTGTTGTTGCAGTCCAACTTCGCAGCAGTCGCCACAACTAAAGACTGGCTGCGCACAATACAAAGCGGCAATCTTTTACCGAAAAGCAATCTAGTGGTCTCTGCGTTGCAAGGCAACGCAGCCTACCCATAAACATTTAAGATCTCTTCGACAAGCCGTCTCAGATTTTCCGGTCGCGATGCATCCGGCGTAGCCAGAACTCGTGGGGCAGGGCGATCCCGATGGCCATCGCCAGGATGATCAGCAGCGCTGAGGCAGCGTCTTGGGCTGTCGCCCCCAGGGTAACGAGACTGGTGTCACCGGCCGCAATCTGGAAGATCCCCGAGAAAGCGCGAAACAGGAACACCCCAGGCACGAGAGCCACCACAGCGGCGAACCCGACGCCCGCAAAGGGAAGGTGCTTGTGGAAGCAGACCGGGGCCAGGATTGCCGCCACCAGGAGGCAATCCACCAGGGCGGCCGCGGGTATGCTCCAGCCCAGCCCGGCGATGCACAGCCACCTCGCTCCGTGCCCGATCGCCCCTGCCAGCGCTGCCCAACCGATGGACCGGTGGGGCATGGAGAAGAAGACGGGGAAACAACAGGCGACCAGACCGGCGGCGGCAACATCGAGCCACCATGGGACGGACACCCCCGGAGCCGTGACGGGAAGAGTGGTCCCGCCGAGAAACAGGCCAACGAGCAGCCCCAGGCAGATCATCAGGATCGTCACCGACGCATCACAGAGCCTGGCCATGCCGAGCCGGTGCCGCCGGTCTGCGAAGTCGAGGCAGGCATTGACCAAAGCCGGGCCGGGAACCAGCACCATCGCGGGGCAGACGGCCACGAGCCGGGCGGCGCTGGTCAGGTCCAGGTACACCGACAATGATCCGGCAATCCCCGCGATGAGGGCAGCGGCCAGGGTCTGCGTCACGAAGGTGGTGTGTCCTGCGAGCAGTCTCCGGGTCACCGCCCCTACAGCAGCGGCGACGAAGATGAGGGCCAATGCGCCCGGGCGCTGGGAGCCGAAGATCAGCGCCAGGCAGACAGCGCCCAAGCCCGCTGCAAGCGCGAACAGCCACGTCGGCCTGAGGGGGACGGTGCGCGCCGATGTGACCGCCGACCACAGCTGCTCCGCAGTCGGTGGCTTGTCGGCGAAGATCGTCGACACCAGGGGAGCCACCCTGCCCATGTGCACTGTGGAGGGCATGGCAGCGTGCGTCCGCACTGTCTCACCTTCGGGGGTGAACAACACCACCAGGGTCCACGTAATGTCCACCTTGTACCGGGTGCCCAGGATCTCATTCAATCTGGCAACGGCGCGCATCGTGGCACTGGTGGTGTGTCCATGAGCATGGAGCACTGAAGCGGCCTCGACGATGATGTCAGCAGGCGGCGGCGTCGGGTTGTCTCCAGACAGCATTGCTGCGACACCGGCTGGCTTGCCACGGCTCTCACCTGGCTGCGAGGGAGGCCGTTGTGCGCTAGGGCGATCGGGCATCGGTCCTGCTTTCTGCTGCAGCTGAAGCCGCCTCGGTGGCACCCGAAGCGGGTACGAATGCATCGTAGTCGCCGCCCGCCCACAAGAGGGACTCCCTCCCAGAGTGGTGCACGCGCTCACGACTGGCGGCGCAGCAGCCGGGGCAGCGCATCCAGCCAGGAACCCCGGGCCAGGAGGAGAGCCGCCACGACGGCCAGGCACACCGCCCCCAGCGCCCAGGCCTCAGGACGGACCAGCTCCCAGACGAAGACAGCACCGAAGACAGGGGCCTTCTGTGTGACCGCAAGCACCACTGCCGCTCCCACGAATGCCAAGACCGTCACGTTGACGTCGAACCCCATCAGCTGCGCTCCACCCGCCAAGGCAGCGCCAGCGCTCGCGCCTAGACCGAAAGACGGCGCAAGGAGACCTCCTGTGGCTCCCGCGCCCAGCGTCAGGGCGGTGAGGGCCGGTTTGAGGACGACGACCCCCAGCAGCATGGCCAGCGCCGTCCCTTGGGCATCAGATGCGAGGGCGAACGCCATGGCGTCCCGGCCATTGCCCGGCACCATGACCAGCCACAGCGACACCAGGCCCGTCGCGAGGCCGGCTCCCCCGATCGCCACTGGCAGGGTCCAGCCGTTGCCCAGGCGATGTCTTTTGACCCACGCCCACAGCATCCGGGCACCCACCCCCAGGCCCGCGGCGACCGGGACCAGCAGGACCAGCCCCAGGATCGTGGCCGTCGCCGGTGTCTCCATCGTCACCTGGAAGGCCGGCTGGCCGCCGGAATGCAGCCAGGAGACCACCGTCGCCACACAGCTGACCGGCACCGCCAGCAGCACACCACGGCGGCGCATGCCTGGGATCATGACGATCTCGACGGCATAGGCCGCCCCACCCAGGGGTGTGTTGTACATCGCCCCCAGACCGGCACCGGCCGCAGCCGCGATGAGCATGAGTGCCGTGGCCGCATCGAGACGCAGCCAGCTGCCTAGGCGGGCTGCCACCGCGCCGGCCGCCAGCCGCGGCGCGCCCTCACGCCCCACCGAGTTCCCCGACCCCACGGTTAGGACCTGGACGACGGCGTCGGCGAAGGGCCGCAGGATCCCCATCCGGGACGCGGTCCTGCCGGCGGGGTCCCTCAGGGCATCCTCCACGCCAGTGACCCCGCCGGTGGCGCGCAGCCACCACCACAGTGCCCCCGCCACAGCCCCGCCGGCGGCAGGGGCCAGGACACGCCGCCAGGACGGGGCCGCAGCCACCCGCTGCGGAAGACTGCCCTCGCTGACCCCATAGAACAGCGACTCGAAAACCTCCAGCAGCATCGCCATGGCGATGCCGATGAGCCCCGCCGCGACGCCCGCCAGGACAACGGCTGTCACGACCCGGCCGCGCCGTTCCCAGGCGGTCATCCCGGGGTGGGGCCGGGGGGCTGGCTCAGATGGCAAGGGCACCACCGCACGATATCCAACACGATCCGTTTCCCGCTCGGGCACCGCGGCAACCTGATCAGCGGCTGCCGCGCCTGGGGCAGAGAATCAGGCCAGCAACCCTGGCCGGCTTCCTGCTCACCCCGGGAGGGCCTGGTAGACCGGCTGCCACATGGCGTCCTGCACCGCCTGGATGAGGTCGTCGGGCTCCACGGTCGCCACCCCGTCGGCGGCCGCCTGCCTGGCCACCGCGACCGCGACGGTCGCCGACGAGGCCCGCAGGTTCTCCACCGGCGGCAGCAGCGCGGCACCGAGCTCGGTGGGATCGACCTGTCCCGCGACCGCCTGGGCAGCGGCCAGCAGCATGCCGTCGGTGACGGTGCTGGCGCCGGAGACAATGACCCCCAGCCCGAGTCCGGGGTACAGCAGCGCATTGTTGCCCTGCCCGATGGTGTAGGTCGTGCCGTCGTAGGTAAACGGGTCGACGGGGATGCCGACGGCCACCAGCGCGCGGCCCTTCGACCACGCGATGACGTCGCTGGGCATGGCCTCGATGCGCTCGGTGGGGTTCGACAGCGGCAACACGATGGGCCGCTCCACACCGGCGGACATGGTCTCGATGACCTCCCGGGTGAAGGCTCCGTGGTCGGTGGAGGTGCCGATCAGAATCGTCGGCTTCACCTGCTTCACAGTCTCCAACAGCCCGATCGTGCCGCCGTGCCGCTCCCAGTCCACGACCTCGGCGGCAGGGCGCGCGTAGGCAGCCTGGTACCCGGGCAGGCCCGGCATGTCATCGGTCACTAGGCCATTGCGGTCGATCAGCCACACCCGCCGGCGCGCCTCGTCCTCGCTGAGCCCGTCCCGCACCATGGCGGCGTGGATCTGGTCGGCCATGCCGGTGCCCGCGGTTCCGGCGCCGTAGACGACGAGCCGCTGGTCGGCGAACGTCTGTCCGGTCACCTTCAGTCCTGAGACGACGGCGGCCATGACGATGGCCCCAGTGCCCTGCATGTCGTCGTTGAAGATCCGGTACTTGTCGCGGTTCTCCACCAGGATGCGGCGGGCATTGGACGGTCCGAAGTCCTCGAAGTGGAGCAGTGCCTTCGGGTAGAGCTTGGCGGCGACGCGCAGATACTCGGCGATGAACTCGTCGTACCTCTCACCGCGGATGCGGGAATGCCGGTTGCCGAGGTAATCAGGATCGTTGAGCAGGAGTTCGTTGTTGGTGCCGCAGTCGAGGTTGACTGCAATGGCCCGCTCCGGATGGATGCCAGCGGCAGCGGTGTAGACAGCGAGCTTGCCCACGCTGATGTCGGTGCCGTTGACCCCCCAGTCGCCGATCCCCAGGATCTCCTCGGCATCCGAGACGACCAGCAGGTCGACGTCCTCCGGTCCCATATCAAGGGTCGCGAAGGAGGCCTCGATGTCCTCGATCCGGTCGATCGACAGGTAGACGGCGCGGGAACGCCGGTAGTCGCGCGACCACATCTTGATGGCCTCCCCGACGGTGGGGTCGTAGACGATGGGCAGCATCTCCGGCAGGTGGTCGGTGAGGAGACGGTAGTAGAGCACCTCGTTGCGGCTGTGCAGCTGGTCGAGGTAGATGTACCTGTGCAGGTCGGTGGTGAGGCTCTTCAGCTGCCGGTAGCAGCGAGCAACTTGCTGGTCGAGGGTCTCGACAGCTGAGGGCAGCCGGCCCGTCAGCCCGAGCTTGGCTCGCTCCTCCAGGGTGAATGCGGTGCCGCGGTTGGTGAGTGGGTTGGTCAGGGCAGCTGGGCGAGCGGGCATCAGAACCTCTTCCTGTGACAGCGCTTTCCGGGGACACCTGTCTCGTGGCGGCAGTCCCCACCGCTGATCCTATGCGAGTCAGCTGTGCGCAGCCGGTTCCCAAGCCGCTCAGTAGGGCATAGATACGCACGTATTGCCGGGTGCAGTTGATATGGCCTCAGGTGCCGGGGGGACGGCGTCCAGGTGCCATCCCGCAGAGCATCGGGAGGAAACCGCGCCGTGAGCCGGCTGTGGATCGCGCGCCGATGGCACCCCGCAACCAGGCTGGCAGGCCTGTGCGACCAGCCGGTTCTTACCGCGCGGTCACCTGGCGTGAGGGGGCGGTGAGACAGGATCTTCCAGGAGCCCTCCCGGCCGGTCCCCCACCGCCAGGGCATGTGGCACCATAGCCGCCACCATGTCGTCAAGCCAGCAGGGCATCGGCTCGCTCCCCGGACCGAGGAAGGGCCTCACCAGACCGTACGCGGTCTGATGAACGGCCAGCCGCACCAGCTCCAGCCTGTCGAGGGTCCCGAACCGGCGCCAGGTCAGTTCGCTGAACATCTTGTAGACCTCGTCGTTGAGCCCCCGGACGGCCTCCCGCAGCTCTGCGGGACAGACCGTCAGTTCCCCCTCCCCCGCGTCCAGCCGGCGCAGGACCTCCTTATATCTGAACAGTCTCAGGGCCTGCGCCTCGCCGGGGTGCTCCCGGCAGTAGCGCGGTATGGTGACGGCGGCCGCGACGAGTGCCTCATCAGGGTCAGCGGATGAGCGGGCAGCCGCGAGGAAGACAGCCTGAAAACGCCTGATGCTGCGCACCCACAACGTCAGCAGCAGCACCTCGCGGTTCGGGAACCGGTAGTACAGCGACCCGGGCTTCGCCCCCGCAGCAGTCGCAATGGCGGCGGTCGTAGCAGCCGCCCCGTCCTGGGCAACAATCGTCAGCGCAGCATCCAGCAGCGCGTCCTCGGTGAATTTAGGTGGCCGCCCCATGAGGAGAACTCTAGTGCCGCACGACGTGGCTTCGTCGACATTTCCCAGCACCGGATACGACACCTCACTTCGCCCACCCCACGCACAGCACGACCTGGCACTGCCTCAGTCGGCGGCCTGGAGAGCCTCTCCCGGCACCGCATCTCGCTGCCCAACTTACGCACGAGTCCCCGGCTGTGTTATTTTTTAGTATGCGATCAAAAACTTTTCCCCTGGTGGGCTGGAGCCTCATCATCATCGGCATCATCCACAACACCTTCGGCCTCGTCGTCGGGTGGAACGTCCTGGGCGAGGCCGTGAATGCGGGCCTGATCGGGGTCTGGGACAATTCACCTGTCAATGGTCTGTTCTTCTGGTTCCTGGTGACCGGCTTTGTCCTGATCGCGCTCGGCCTGCTTGCGGCGCGGCTGGAGAGCGCGGGCGTGGGAATCCCGGTCTCCTTCACGGTGTTCTTCGGCCTGCTGACCGTAGCGGGGGTGGTTCTCATGCCGGCATCGGGTTTCTGGCTGTTGTTGTTCCCCGTCGCGGTGTCCCTCATCCGGCATTTTCGCCGCGGCTGACCGGACTATATCCAAAGATATTCGATGCCTTGTGGGGGCAGGCGTAGCCAGAACGTCGATATCCCCTGTCTGACATCCGACCTCCCAGAAGTCGTGCCAATAACGTCCTTGCCCCGTAGGATGTCGACGAAGGAGGCACGATGGCGACTGAGGAGAACCTCGCGCGACAAAGGCAGATTTACGGTGAACCGCTTGCTGACATCGCGGGACGCATCCGGCGCGACCTGAGCCTGACGCAGGCAGGGCTCGCCGAGGTCCTGGGGCTGTCGGCGCCGATGATGTCGCAGTTGTTGTCAGGACAGCGCGCCAAGATCGGGAACCCGGCCGTGTTAGGACGCCTACAGGCCCTCATCGACCTCGCTCGCCAGGCATCGCGGCTGACGGCAACGCAACGCGCGGAACGCCTGACCGCAATCAAGGAAACCACGCCCACCATCTCCACGTCCATGCACCCCGCATCCAGGGAACTGCGCAACGCCGCACCGAAGGAGGAACTGCTGCGACTCGCGGGACTCACCACCGCGCCTGAACTATCCCGACTGCTGAGGATCGCCGCCGGCGATGGGTGAGGTTTTCGGCGGCCGGTACGAGCTCATCGACCCGATTGGCGAAGGTGGCATGGGCGCGGTGTGGCGTGCCCGCGACCTGAAGCTGAACCGGTTTGTCGCCGCCAAGGTGCTGCGCCAGTCCGATGCGTCGGCGCTGCTGCGTTTCGTCCGGGAGCAGGCGCTGCGGGTGGACCACCCAAACGTCATCGCGCCGCTCGGCTGGATCGGCGAGGACAACCGGGTGCTCTTCACCATGCGGATTGTCTCTGGCGGCTCCCTGGCGACGCTGATCGGCGACCACGGCCCCCTACCGCCCCGGTTTGCCGCCGAGATCATGCGCCAGCTCCTGGCCGGCCTCCAGGCGGTCCACGCCGCGCACCTGGTGCATCGCGACGTTAAACCGGCAAACATCCTCCTGGACGCCACAGGCAAGGGCCGTCCTCACGCCTACCTGTCGGATTTCGGGATCGCCATCGACCTTGAGGGCCCGCGCCTCACGGAAACCGGCATGGTCCATGGCACGCCGGGGTACCTAGCCCCGGAACTGATGAATCTCGGGGAGGCGAGCCCCGCGGTCGATCTGTTCGCCGTCGGCATGGTGGGGGCAACGATGCTGACCGGGTTGCGGCCCCGGGACATCGACACCAGTGCCCCTCCGCCCGAGGGGATCCCAGGCAACCTCTGGTCGCTGATCCGCGACCTGACCAATCCCCGCCCCGACACCCGTCCCGATCTGGCCACCGCGCTGAGGCGCCTGAGCACCGCGGACCTGGCCTGGCAGGACGGCGCGGCTGAGGAGGTCGAGGTGTTCCAGCAGCTCGCTCCCCTGCCTGCCAGCCCGCCGATTCCGCGCCCCGCCGATACCCCGACAACCCCGCTGGCTTCACCGATGACAGCCTCCCGGCAGTTCCAGACGCCCCCCGGCCACGCCCCCAGACCCTCTCCCACACCATCAATGCCCACACCGGTGACCCAGCCTTCAGCTTCGCCGGTGCAGATGCCCCCAGGCCCGCTGCCGCTGGCCGCGGTCCCGCAAACCCACAAACGCAGGAAAATCGACTGGTGGCTGCTCGGCGGCTCCCTGGCGCTGCTCGCCGGCGGAGTGGTCCTGCTAGTGCTGTGGATCATCCCCTGAGGACCCCCACCGGCGCACCTGAAACCCACAGAAACGGGTGGTCCCGGGCCAGCGCCCGGGACCACCCGTCAGGCAGGCGTCTACTCAGCCGGGCGGCGCAGCAGCACATAGGCGATACCGCCACCACCGAGGATCACCAGGACTCCACCCCCAGCGAGCATGAGCAGTTTGCCGGGGTCCGCGGACGCGGCTGCCTGGTCAGGGCTGTCGAATCCGCTGGTGTAGGCCCAGGTGGGCTGCGCGTCTCCCTCCTGATCCGAGGTCTCACCTGCGACATCTGAGGTCTCACCTGGGACATCTGAGACCTCACCTGAGACCTTGAGCGAGAACTGGATCTTCGTGGGCTGACCCTTCAGGAAGTCCGCCTGGCCCAGGGCAAGCGCATAGTAGTAATACCCCTCCATCGAGAAGCCAAGGCTTCGCCCGTAGTACATCTTGGGCGAGTCCCAGCGATTCCGGTACCGCACCTCAGGCGTCAGGTCGATGTGCGGAGCGCCGCTTGAACGCGCCCCGGTCTTGCTCATCGAGAAATGCAGACCAGTAGGGGTGTGGGAATCCATCCGGCTCAGGTCGGGCGCATAGACCGCGGGAGAGACGACGGCGTCGTCAGAGGGGGTGGCCCCCTGGATCACCTCGGGCAGGACCTCCAAGCCGTCGAGGGAGAAAACACCGTTCTGGCCATACTTTATGGGGGTCTTGAAAAAGACCATCTCGCCGGGTACCACCTCGGTGCTATAGGTTCCAGACCCCACCTCCAAGGCGTCATTGAAACTCGCGCCGCCAACCACCGATGTGGGATCACCAGAGGCGGGAGAGGCCGCTCCGCTGTCACTGGCCGAGGGCGTATCCACCACCCCGGCGGGCAGCTGACCGGCGTTCTCCATGGGAGCCTCCTCGATAACCCGGATCTCAATCGGCGTCTCACCACCAGTGCCCTTGATGCGTTTCACATTGAAATAGAGTTCCTTCGCCTCGGCGCATTTCTCTGAGCCACTCGGCGGCGTGGCGGCACCTGGTTTTGGATCCCGACCCATGGAGAGCAAGGTCTGCCCGACCACCACCCCGGTGTTGTAGCCGTCCTGGCCGGAGCTGGTCTGGTTATCACAAGAGTCGTCATCGAAAGTCTTCAGGCTCCACACCCAGCCGGCGCGCTCGTTCGACTCCTTGGTGTTCGCACCAGGCATACGGGCCAGGATGTTGACACGTATCGTGGACCCGGGCTGGGTCCGCTTCACCCTGTAATACTTCTCGGTTTCCTCAGATGTGGACGCAACCGAGGTGTCTGTGTACTGCCCGGGGGTCAGCAGCGGAGCGCCAGCAGGGATCGCGGTGCCCTGGACCGGTGTGCCCGAGACGGTGAATTCACGCGAGGTACGCGCCCCGAGACGCTGCAGGCTCGATTCGAGGGCCGTCGCGTCCTTGGCCTCGTAGTAGGTGCCTCCGCCGGCCTCTGCGATACAGGAAAGCTGCTCGCGCGCTTTGTCCTGGACTGCGAATCCGACGGTGTCGATCTGCAGACTGACGCCGCCGGCGATCAGTGAGCGGATCTCCTGGCAGGGATCGGGCGAGCAGGTCTCTTCGCCATCGGAGACGAGGATGACATGGCGCTTTCCGCCGTCCCCCAGGTCTTTGGCCCCCTCCTTCAGCGAGTAGGCGATGGGGCTATCGCCGCGAGGCTGGAACTGGTTGATGGCGCTGGTCAGGCCGGCCTTGTCCAGGGCACCCACGGGATGCGCCTGGCGAGAGTCCGAGCAGGACCCCGAGGCTCCGTTGCCGTCGGCATCCGCACCGTAGACCCGCAGGCCGACCTCTGCGTTCGAGGGTATGGAATCGAGGGCACGGATCAGCGATTTCTTTGCCGCGTCCATCTTGGCGCCGCCGGAGGGGTCGGCTTCTTTCATAGATCCGGAGGAGTCCAGCATCAGCAAGACCTTGGGGGCAGAGTCATCTGCTTGTGCGGCAGGCTGGGCAAGTCCGTACATGGAAACCAGCAGCAGCACCCCGCAGGCTGCTGCCAGATGGCGGGATCGGGTCATCGGCTTACCTCCAATCTTCGCAAATGCGAATTTATGCTTCGCGTTTGCAAATGTCAACCGCCGACTCGACCCCGCGGGCACGACCCAGTGTCGCGTGGTGGAAGTTCAGTTGGGAGGTTGTTCCGGGGCGGATGGTGTGCCAAGGCAACCCGAGTGAAACGCTACCGGGCGTACCGTGATGTAAGAGGTGAATGAGGCGAGGCACCGCAACCAGGAGAAGAAAAACACCGGCGAACTAACGCCACGCGACACTAGTTCTAGCTCAGGTCTCCCGACCCCGTGACAAGTCCCCGTGCCGAGCCGGCCCGGCCCTGCACGGATCTGGCATCTCAGAAGCGGCCAAGTCTTGGAGTGACAAAGCCCGCCCTGACCCTGCACAGGCCTGGCCGCCTGGCGTCACCACGCTGGCCCAGGCATCCACAATGGCGGGCGTCCAGTGCCTGATGCCCCTGGACGAGCCTGACGCCGCCTGGTTCAATCAGATCGCGCAAACCCCATGCACGAAACCACCCACCCCATCAAGGCCTTTTTTTCGGCATACTCAGAGCACGTGAAGCGAACAACATTCACTCAAGAAGGATAGTCACTTTAGGAGGTATGGCTAAAGCGGAGCTTTAAACTTTTGACAACCATCCACTTCTATCGCCAAACTTCTAATATGACCGTACCGCTCAGGGCGCTGGAGACCAGCACCGGACCGCAAAACCAAAGGAAGACCATGTCCAGGATTGAACAGATCCAACAACACCTGCAAAGGCTCGTCGCTCTCACCCCCGACCTGGAGGGCGCGCTTCTCGTGACTCTCGACGGCCTGCCCATCGCCTCGGCGCTGGCTGGGGGCACTGACGAGGACCGCGTCGCGGCCATGGGCGCCGCCGCGCTGGCGACCGGAACCCGCACCGTCAGCGAGCTGAAGCGTGGTGAGCTGGAGCAGGTGCTGGTCAAGGGCAGCGACGGCTACATCGTGCACATCGCAGCCGGACACGAGGCCGTCCTGATCGGCATCTCGAACGGCTACGCCAAGCTCGGCATGATCCTCTTCGAGATGAAGGCGACGGCCAAGGACCTCGCTCGCGAACTCGCATGAAAAAGCTGGGGGATATGACCGGCCCGGGACGGGCAGCGCAATGGACCTACTACGACGGCAGCAGTCGTCAGGTGGTGGTCACCGACGTGGAGACTCGTTTCCCGACCGGTGAGCTGATCGTGTCACAGACCGATCGTGACGGCATGATCACCACGTGCAATGAGGCGTTCGTCATCATGTCGGGTTTCACCAAGGAGGAGCTGATCGGGGCGCCGCACGCGATCCTGCGCCATCCAGACATGCCACGCGCCGCCTATCAGGATCTGTGGTCCACTGTGCAGCAGGGTAAGCGCTGGAGCGGTTACGTGAAGAACCTCCGGGCCGACGGCGGCTACTACTGGGTATACGCCACGGTGATTCCGAAGGTGCGCAATGGCCAGATTCTCGGACACACCTCAGTGCGCCGGGAGCCATCGCGCGACAAGGTGGCAGAGATGGAAAAGCTCTACGCCGAAATGGTGAAGGCCGAGGGTCGCTGAAATGACCTTGCACTTCGCCATCAGTCCTGATGTGAACATTCAGAATGTCACGGACTGGTTCATTTTCAACACCAAACTGCAGCGGATCACGGGTGAGGCTTTTCATCCCACGTCTTACACGGATTTCGCTGATCTGCATTCTGCCTTCGCGGAGGGTAGAGCTGATTTGGTCTACGCAAATGCGGCAGACACGGCTCATCTCGTCAGAGACAAAGGATATCTTCCTGTCGCCTGGGCAAGCGGTATGGCGAAAGAGGCAACAGTCGCGGTCTCCGCTGACAGCGATATCCAGCAGGTGACCGACCTGAGCACTCCGTTAACCGCGGCAGCCACGGATGCCCCCGACGTCGAACGAATCTGCCGCATCCTCCTGGAGCCTGCGAACCTGGCCTACCGGGATGTCGATGTGTCACTGCGCCCCAATCCGGTGCTGGTCGCCAAAGCGGTCATTCAGGGGCAGGTGCAGGTCGGATTCTTCCCGCAGGATGCCTATGAGGAGTTGTCCTCGATAGTGAAGATGCAGCTCCGCGAGCTGATCCGCAGCCGGATCTATGTGGTGCGCAGCAGTCTGCTCGTCAGCCCCGGCATAGCTCACCTGGTTGAACCGGTCTGGAAAGGCCTGGAGCAGATGAGCGCCGACCCCGCCAACACAGAGCTGCTCACTGCCCTGGGAGCCCCCAACGGCTGGGAACGCCTGGCTCAGGAGGACACAGAGTTCATGATCGACCTCATGGACGCCCTGGCTCAGGAGGACTCACCGAGCCGGTCGGACTGAAGGCCCGGAAACGCGAGAGGCAGCATCTATGGGTGCTGCCTCTTTCTCTTGGAGGTGAGCAGCTCTCAGGCTCCGTCGCAGCAAGGGTCATCAGAAGCGGCAGCCAGCAAAGCTTTTCCTATGCCAAGACCACTATGCCAAGACCACAGTGCGCCGGACCGGCGAACACGTCGGTGATGAAAGGGCCGTGGAGTCCGCCGTCCCAGATGGATTCACTGTCATAACAGCGCCCACGGGCTGGCCATCAATCTCGCTCAAGAGGCTCGCGTCGGAGCGGAGAAATCCGTATTCACCGGCGAAGGCGGCCAGGATCTCCGACCGGGCGCCGAGATCATCAGCCCCAATGCCGGAAGGGTGGCTCATGAGATACAGCCGGGCCAGCGAGTTCAGATCATCAATGCCGATGCCCCGCAATGGCAGCCTGGCAATGGCTTCTGCGGGTATCAGGGACAGGCCGGCGGTCAACAGGCCTGAGGCATGGGGAATCCGTTTCTTCGCGGTCCGCTGCTGGGATAAGGGTATTCATGCCTGAAAGCCTGTCAGGCATCTGTCATCTTTCCGGAAGAACATGAGATGGTGCCGAACAGCAACAGCGAAATGCCCTTCCGTGGCCTTTCGGTCACTGCGGCTGCGGCGTCACCGTGAGACGATTCCTGCATGCACCCCGTCGATCCACTGATCCTGGACGAGTCCCCCGAGCGGGCCGAGGCAATCGCCGTCATCGACGCCCCCGGTCTCGTCACCGCAGCCAGGGAACGCAGCGGCGACGTCCGGGTGTGGTGCGACGACCTGCGTGACGCACAGGCCGTGGCCGAGATCGATCCTGGCCTGCTCGTTGCCCACCCCGGCGAGCTGAGAGGCGTGACGCTCGCCTGGGGACATCTGCCGAAATCCCTCGCGGCACTGGATGAGCAGTGCGCCAGCGTCCAGGGCGCCTCGGATGTGCTGTTCCTCAGCGGTGCCCGGGTCAAGCACATGAACCGCTCCATGAACCAGGTGCTGGCCCGTCATTTCACGGCCGTGAATGCCAGCCTGGGACGTTCCAAATGCCGGGTCCTGCGGGGCTGGGGACCGAACCAGCTCACCTCCGAGTGGCCGAAGAACCGCCGGCACGCCGACCTTGACCTGGTGCTCGTCGCCCACGGCGCCACATTCAACGGCAACCGCATCGACGACGGCACCCGGCTTCTCCTAGACCACCTGCAGCCCGAGGGCCGGCGAGCCCTGGACCTCGGATGCGGAAACGGGGTGATCGCCGCCTTCCTCGCCCGGCACGGCCTGGAGACCACAGCGACCGATGTCTCCTGGTCGGCCGTGACCGCCACCCGCGCCACCGCTGAGGCAAACGGCCTCGACATCGAGGTCCGCTGGGCTGACGGCCTCAGTGATTTCCCTGCCCACAGCTTCGACGTCATCGCCGCCAATCCCCCGTTCCACCAGGGTCACGCGAAGGAGTCCGGGCCAACCCTGCGGATGTTCGACCAGATCGCCCGGGTGCTGCGTCCCGGCGGGCAGTTCTGGTGCGTCTTCAACTCGCATCTGCCGTGGCGCCGTGAGCTGGCTGAACGGGTTGGTCGGACCAGGGTCGTAGCTCAGGACAGAAGCTATCAACTGACGTTTACAATTCCGTGACCTGTCCACAGGAAGCACGCAAAAAACTCACAGGTAGCTCACAGACTCCCGGAGTTTCGTATCTCCCGTAGCCACAACGCGAACGAATGGAGATTCCGATGACGAACCAGGAAAACAACCGCCCGGCCTTCACCCAGGACGGCCTGCCCGGGAATCCCTTCCACAATGCGCCCGGCTACCAGCAGAACACCTATCAATCGCACAACCACCAACAGCAGCCCCACCAAGACGGCCACCCCAGCCCCCAAAGCCCCGCTTACCAGGCCGGCCAGGGCAGCCAGATGCCCCAGACTCCCACTGGGCAAGGCCAGAGCGCACAGACCCCCAACGGGCCGTCTCACGGCACGAGCCCGGTATCCCCTGGCGCGGTCCCGGCCGCAGGTCCATACCCCGCCCCAGCTCAGGCGGCCACGACGACGCGCCCCAGGAAGAGCCGGAAGACCCTGGCGGGGCTGGTTGCCGTCGCCCTGCTGTCGGCCGGAGTTGGTGGAGTCAGCGCGGTCGCCGCAAACCACTACCTGGGCAGCGGCTCGAATGCCTCCTCCGCCGTCTCCACGGCGACCACCACCCAGGTGGCCCAGTCGTCCGCGAACAGCCCCGACTGGACGGCCACGGCGGCCGCCGTCAAGAACGCTGTGGTTGCCATCAAGGTGGCCGGCAGCAGCGGCCAGGGCCAGGGGTCGGGTGTGGTCATCGACTCCCAGGGGCACATCGTCACCAACAATCACGTGGTCTCCAGCGCCGGCCAGGGTGCCCAGATCAACGTCACGATAGGTGACAAGAGCTACGCAGCCAGCGTCGTCGGCACCGATCCCTCCACGGACCTGGCGGTGCTGAAGCTTGAGAACCCGCCGTCGGATCTGACGGTCGCGTCCTGGGGTGATTCCTCCGGCCTCAAGGTGGGGCAGCCCGTGATGGCTGTCGGCAACCCCCTGGGGCTATCCGACACCGTCACCACCGGCATCGTCTCGGCCCTGAACCGGCCCGTCACCACGCAGGCCGTATCCTCGGAGAACACCGCGAATAACCAGGGCAGCGATGTGGTGGTCACCTCCGCCATCCAGACCAACGCGGCAATCAACCCCGGCAACTCGGGCGGGGCCCTGGTGGACTCGTCGGGTGCGCTGGTCGGTATCACCTCCTCGATCGCGTCCCTGGCCTCGGGCAACTCCTCCGGCCAGTCCGGCAACATCGGCATCGGTTTCGCCATCCCGTCAGCTCAGGCGAAGTCCGTGGTTGAGCAGCTCATCGCAAACGGAACCGTCAAGCACGCCCAGATAGGGGTCCGCGCCAGCGACGGCTCCTCCGGGACCCAGCTCGGGGCCAAGGTGGATGAGGTCACCCAGGGATCCCCCGCCGAGAAAGCCGGTTTGCGCACCGGCGACCTCATCACCGCCATCGACGGCACCCCGGTGGTGGGGACTGAGTCCCTGGTGGCGCAGATACGCACCCACGAGGTGGGCAAGGAGGTGACGCTGAAGGTCCTCCGGGACGGTGAGACCATCGAGCTGAAAGCCACCCTGGCTGCTGCCAGCCGCTGAGCCCGTGGCCTGGAGGCCATACCTGTTGAGAGATCGTCTGGGCCCTCCCGCCCCACTCCGGGAGGGCCCAGATCGTTTTCTCGAGGCTTGTTTTCCCGGGGTAGGTTTTCTGGATAGCCTCGACGCCATGCGTGCCCGCCTCACCGCCTTGAATCCGGCTCCGGTCGCTCTCCCCTTTGATGTTGAGGCCGGCTGGCAGCCGCGGCCATTCGGGTACGCCGCCAGTCACCTCGTCGATACTGACGACCCGGAGCAGATGCGGCTGAGTCTTGTTGAAGTGGCCTCGGGTGGGGTGGTGACAGGGCCCCTGGCCACGGAGCCGGCGCGTCTGGTGATGATGGATGTGGACTCGACCCTGACCACGACAGAGGCCATCGACCTCCTGGCCTCCCACGCGGGGACCGGCGGCCTTGTCGCGTCCATCACCGAACGCGCCATGCGCGGTGAGCTCGACTTCGAGAGCTCGCTACGGGAGCGAGTGGCCACGCTGAGGGGCCTGCCAGCCGGTGTCTTCGGCGACGTGCTTCCCTGCATGACCCTCTCCCCGGGGGCCCGGGAGCTGATCGCGGCCCTCCACGAGGCGGGGGTGCGGGTGGGCGTCACCTCGGGCGGGTTCAGCGCCCTGGTGGGCCCGCTGGCAGAGGAACTGTGCCTCGACTTCTTCAACGCCAACCACCTGGAGGTACGCAACGGCCATCTGACGGGCCAGGTGACCGGCACCGTCGTGGACCGGGCCCAGAAAGCCCGCGACCTCACCCAGTTCGCGCAGGACTCCGGCGTCCCACTCGAATACGCCGTGGCAGTGGGTGACGGCGCCAACGACCTGGGGATGCTCGCTGCCGCCGGGCTCAGCGTCGCCTACTGCGCGAAACCCGCGACGGCGACCCGGGCAGACGCAGTCATCGCCTTCCCCCGGCTCGATGCCCTGACCGACCTGGTCCTAGCGGGTCCTGGGTCCTGAACGGCATTCCCTGGCCACGCGGGAATGGCGACACCCCCATGCGTTCCCTGGGCAGTGAGCCGATACGCTTACAACCACCACATGCAGGTTCTTCCAAGGAGGGAATATGTCAGATCGGATTCGGAACGAGAGGTTCCGTTCCAAGGTGATGTCTGCGGCGGATGCCGCAGCCCTGGTGGAGAATGGCTGGAATATCGGCTTCTCCGGCTTCACCGGCGCTGGCTATCCCAAAGCCTTCCCCGGTGCGCTCGCCGAGCGCATCACCGCTGCCCACGAGAAGGGAGAGGAGTTCCGGGTCGGCGTCTGGACCGGCGCCTCCACCGCCCCCGAACTGGACGGAGCGCTGGCTGCCACAGGCGGCGTCGCCTACCGGCAGCCCTACCAGTCCGACCCTGCGATGCGCACCGCCATCAACAAGGGCGACTCCTACTACACCGACATCCACCTGTCGCATGTCGGGAACCAGGTGACCCAGGGCTTCCTGGGCAAGCTCAACCTGGCCGTGATCGAGGCCACCGCCATCACGACCTACGGCGAGATCGTGCCGTCATCGTCGGTGGGCATGAACCGCACCTACGTCGACCAGGCTGACAAGGTGATCATCGAGGTCAACTCGTGGCAGTCGGAAGACCTCTACGGCATGCACGACATCTACTACCCCATCGGCGCGCTGCCCCCGAGCCGGGTACCCCTGCCCATCACAGCCCCGGGCGACCGCATTGGCGGCAAGACCATGCTGGTGGACCCGGAGAAGGTGGTGGCCGTCATCGCCACCGACGCGGCCGACCGGAACACCCCGTTCAAACCGCTCGACGACGACTCCCGCGCCATCGCCGGCTATTTCCTGGACTTCCTGGCCGACGAGGTCAAGCACGGCCGCCTGCCCGAGAACCTGCTCCCGCTGCAGTCAGGGGTCGGGAACATCGCTAACGCGGTGCTCGCCGGCCTACTGGAGGGTCCGTTCGAGAACCTGACCTCATACACCGAGGTGATCCAGGACGGCATGGTCGACCTGCTGGACTCCGGCAAGCTCCTGGTGGCCTCCGCCACGGCGTTCTCGCTGTCCCCCGAGGCCGCACACAAGATGAACGAGAACGCTGCCGACTACACCAAGAAGATCATTCTGCGCCCGCAGGACGTCTCCAACCATCCGGAGCCAATCCGCCGCATGGGTGTCATCGCCTGCAATGGCATGATCGAGGCCGACATCTACGGCAACGTCAACTCCACCCACATCATGGGCTCCCGGATGCAGAACGGCATCGGCGGCTCGGGCGACTTCACCCGCAACGGCTTCTTCTCCGCCTTCGTGACTCCGTCGACGGCGAAGGGCGGGGCGATCTCGGCCATCACCCCGATGGTCAGCCATGTGGACCACACCGAACACGACGTAGACCTGATCATCACGGAGCAGGGACTGGCCGACCTGCGCGGCCTGGCACCCAGGCAGCGCGCCCAGGCGATCATCGAGAACTGCGCACACCCGGATTACAAGGAACCGCTGCGCGAGTACGTGAAACTGGCCGCCACGAAGGCCAATGGGCAGCACACCCCGCATGACCTGTCCAGCGCCCTCAGCTGGCATGTCCGTTTCCTGGAGACCGGCTCCATGAAGTGACACCCTGCCCAGCCAGACAGCAGGTCCCCGTCCCAGCACAGGGACGGGGACCTGCTATTCACTCCCCCAGCTGGTAGGTGCGATGCCGCTGCCAGCGGCCTGTGCCGGGCGGGGGACCACTCCACAGCTCGACGGTGGTGCAGACCTGGCGGACCGGGAGCTTCGCAAGCACTTCGGCCTCCGCGGCCCGCAGCTCCGAGGCTGGGGCACGCTTGCCGATGGTCACGTGCGGGACGGCACGCTCGGGGACGGCGCCGAAGGCCGGATATTCCGGGAACACCTCACGGATCCTGGTGACGAGGTTCGTCAGCACCGTCGTGTTGTCGGGCACCAGGTACACCGAGTCGGTCCCGAACCAGCCGGTGCGGGTGAAGTCGATGTGGAAGCGCCCGAAGTCGCGCAGCACCTCGATCAGGGCGTCGTCGTCTCCCATCGAAAGGTTCGTGGTGAACGGGTACAGCAGGTTGAGATGAGCGGACACTCCGTCTGCCGCTGATGGGTCCAGACGTTCTCTCAGGCTCTGCACAACCGGCTCCGTGTCTGAGCATTTCAACATCAGCGCTGACTGCCGACGCACCAGGTGAGGCTTAGAGACGGCTTGCATGAGAACATCTTATGAGTTTCTCAGTATTTGCGACGAATTGAGCGGAGCGAGTCGCGATACGGTCCCTGCCCGCGGCCTCGCCTGAGGCGTGAAAGACTTGGTGCTCGTGAGTATCCGGGAGTACTGCAACCAGTTGAGCACCGAGCTCGTGGCCCTGCGCCGCGAACTCCACCAGATTCCTGAGGTTGGGCTCGACCTGCCCCTGACCCAGGCTCGGGTGCTAAAGGCCCTCGACGGCCTGCCGTTGGAGATCACGCTGGGCAAATCACTGAGCAGCATCGTCGCGGTGCTGCGCGGCACGGCCCCTGGCGACAATGAAAGACCCGTCGTGCTACTTCGCGGCGACATGGACGGCCTGCCGGTCAGGGAGCTGTCTGGTGAGCCGTTCGCATCGGAGAACGGCAACATGCATGCCTGCGGACACGATCTGCACATGTCATTGCTGGTCGGAGCCGCTAAGGCGCTCGCAGCCCATCGCGATGAGCTGGCTGGGGATGTGATCCTCCAGTTCCAGCCGGGCGAGGAGGGTTTCGACGGCTGTGGCCACATGATTGGCGAGGGCCTGCTGGACGCTGCCGGGCGGCGTCCCGATGCTGCCTGGGCCATCCATGTGTGGGCGGGGCTGGATCCGCTGGGCACCTTCTCCACCAAACCCGGCCCGGTGATGGCCGGGGCCGATGTGATCAAGGCCCGGGTGGTGGGACGTGGGGGTCACGGCTCCGCTCCGCAACTGGCCGCCGACCCCGTCCCCGCGCTGGCGGAGATGATCACCGCCACCCACGCCATGGTCACGCGCCGGTTCAGCATCTTCGACCCTGTGGTGGTCAGCGTGGGCCGGGTACAGGCGGGCACGGCGGCCAATGTGATTCCGGAGGACGCCTTCTTCGACGCCACGATGCGCACCTTCTCCGAAGCATCCCGGTCACGCCTGATGCAGCTCTGGCCGGAGCTGCTGGAGGGCATTGCCCGGGTCCACGGCGTCAGCGTGGAGATCGAGGTGGTCGAGCAGTATCCCGTCACCGTCAACGACGACGCTGCTGCGGACCATGTCGCCGAGGTGGTGGCTGAGGTGTTCGGCGAGGACCGGCATGCCCGCTGGAGCAATCCGCTGGCTGCTGCCGAGGACTTCTCCCGCATCCTGGAGGTGACTCCCGGCTGCTTCATCGGCCTGTCGGCCTGCCTGCCCGAGCTGGACCCGGCGACCGCCCCGATGAACCACTCGGCCTACTGCCGTTTCGATGACTCCGTGATCGCCGACGGCTCCGCTCTCCTGGCGGAGCTGGCGCACAGGCGTCTTACGCTCTCAGCCCAGTAGTCTTGGAGGACGATGACCACCCATCCGATACCCCCTCCACAGGCCACACCGCCAGGAACGCCCGTTTCTGGGGGCCCAGCGCCATCTAGTCCTGCCCCAGGGCTTCAGCCCGGCGTCACGCCCGCTGTCAAGGAGATCGCGACGCTGCCGCCGCTGCCGGTGCTGCGCCAGGAGGTCCCCCTGTCCAAGCGCACAGGAGAACCACCCAGGCCGTGGAGCACGCTGGTGGCACTGGTGCTCTTCTGCCTGGCCGCCGCGGCCATCGCAGTCGTCTATGGGCGGCACTGGTGGCTCGCCGTGCACCCCAGCTCGTACCCGGCATCGGCGAATCTGGTCCAGTGGGTGAGCCCTGATCCCGGGAAGTGGCTGTCGCTGACCTTGGAAGGGGTGCTGGCGCTCGTCGTCGTGCTGGTGGCGGGGGCCTGCGCCGTCGCGGGGTATCAGGCCTGGATCGGCTGGAGCTGGTCGCGGCCCATCGCGATCACGGCGCTGGCTCTGACGGTGGTCGCGATGCTGCTGTTTGATCTGTGGGCGCTGCCCGGGGCTGCCTTGGCGCTGCTGGGAACCGTGTTCGTGTTCTGGCCCGACACGACCCGCTACCTCAGGTACTGCAAAGCTCACCGGGCCTCGTCCCAGGAGACCTATCAGACTCCGGGAAACATCTTCTACGGCCGCCTACCGCGCTTCCGCTGACCGGAGCCGGGCGGAAGCGCGGGGCGGTCCGCGATCACTTGGCTGCGATCACCTCGCCCTCCGGCCAGGTGGTCTTGATGAAGTCCTTGACCTGCTGGCTGTGCAGCAGTTCGTCGAGTTTCTGGACTCCGGGATTGGTGTTGTCCTCGCGCCACACGAGCAGGTTGGCGTAGGGGTTGTCCTCGACCTCCTCGACCAGCAGTGCACCGCTGGTGTTCAGGCCTGCGCTCAGGATGAAGTTCGAGTTGATGAAGGCCAGGTCGATGGCGGAGTCATCCAGCAACTGAACGATGACCTCGGGCTGGTTCTCCTCGAACTTGAAGCCACGTGGGTTCTGCTCAGCGGTCAGCGACAGGACGGTGGCGTCCTTGGTGAGGTTCTGCAGCAGGCCGGCCTTCTCCAGCAGCTTCAGGGCACGGTACTGGTTGGACACGTCGCTGGTGATGGCGATGGTGGCGCCATCAGGCACGGAGGCCAGGTCGCTGTACTTACGGGAGAAAACGGAGAGAGGCTCGATGTGGATGCCCGCGCCGTGGGTGAACTTGTAGCCCTTCTGGGACATCTCGTTCTCCAGGTAGGGCAGGTGCTGGTAGTAGTTGGCGTCCAGCGAGCCGTCATTCAGCGCGGAGTTGGGGAGCACGTAGTCGTCGAACTCCTTGATCTCCAGTTCGATGCCGGCGTCCTTGGCGAGATTGTCGCGGACGTACTGGAGGATCTTCGCGTGTGGCACGGGACTGGCGCCGACCGTCACCTTCGTGGTGCCGGAGTCGCCTGAGCCGCTGGAGCCGCAGGCCGTCAGCGCCAGGGTGGCGGCCAACAAGCCCGCCAGCAGGGAGAGGTATCTACGCATTCTGGGTGCGTCCTTTCTGGGCCAACCACGAGTTGGCCACCGTTGTCGTGGTACGCCGAAGCCCCATCAGCGATGGTCGACGTAACGGATCACTACATCTCCCAACACCTGGATGAGCTGAACCATTCCCACGAGAATCGCGATGGTGACCAGTTGAACGGTTGGCTCGAAGCGCTGATAGCCGTAGTTGTACGCCAGGCGCCCCAGGCCGCCGCCGCCGATCAGCCCCGCCATGGCGGAGTAGCCGACCAGGGTGACCACCGTCGTCGTGACAGCCGCCACCAGCGATGGCGCAGCCTCTGGGAGCAGCACCTTGGTGATGGTCTGCATCCGGGTGGAGCCCATGGCATGGGCTGCGTCCACCTTGCCTGAGTGGACGTCGCGCAGCGCCGACTCCACCAGCCGGGCGAAGAACGGCACGGCCCCGATCGTCAGGGAGACGCAGGCTGCCTGCGGACCGATCGAGGAGCCGACGAGCCAGCGGGTGAACGGGATCAGGCTCAGCATCAAGATGGCGTAGGGGATGGACCGGGTGATGTTCGCGATGGTCGAGAGCGCGACCGAGAGCACCGGGTTCGCGATGATCCCGCCGCGTTGCGTGGTGAACAGCACCACCCCGAGCGGCAACCCCAGGAGCACGGTTGCGACGCTCGACATGCCAACCATGATCAAGGTCTCCTTGATCGCGGGATCGAGAGCCTGGAGGATCTCGTTGAAGCTCAGTTCAAGCAGAGGCATCAGCTGGCTCCATTCAGTGCGGTCTCGGGGGTCCGCTGGGCATCGGCCCCGAGTTCTTGCAGATACCCGACGACGGCATCTGGGTCGGTGCCGTCTGGGACGCGCAGCCTGAGGTGGCTGAACGTGATCCCCGCCAGGTGTTCGACGCTGCCCGCGACGATGGGCATCGTCACCCCGAAATGCTGCGATGTGAGCGCCACCACCGGGCGGTCGGCGGTGCTGCCGGAGGCCAGCACGTCGACCAGGTTCCCGCCCTCCTCGGCGCTGGGGTCGTGTGGCGGGATGCCGAACAGCGCCTGCGACAAAGAGCCATCGAGGCTGCGGATCACGTCGGTGAGGGGACCGGACTCGATGATCCGTCCCGCCTCCAGGAGCGAGACCGAGTCGCAGACGCGTTTGACCACATGCATCTCATGAGTGATCACCAGCACGGCCAATCCCAGCTGGGAGCGCAGCCCGGTGATCAGGTCGAGGATCTCGTCGGTGGTGCGCGGGTCGAGGGCGGAGGTCGGCTCATCGCACAGCAGCACGGCGGGGCTGGTCGCCAATGCCCGCGCGATGCCCACCCGCTGCCGCTGCCCGCCCGAGAGCTGCGCCGGGTAGGCGTTGGCGGAGTCCGCCAGCCCGACGAGTTCCAGGAGCTCATGGGCCCGCTCGCGGCTTTTCTGGCTGGGGGTTCCCTGGATCTCGAGCGGGTAGGTGATGTTGCGCCACACGGTGCGGGAGTCGAACAGGTTGGCGTGCTGGAACACCAGCCCGAGGCGGCGGCGTGCGTTGCGCAGCGCAGCCGAGTGGACGCTGGTCAGGTCCACCCCGCCGATCTCGATGCGTCCCGAGGTGGGACGATCCAGCATCGCCAGGCAGCGCACCAGGGTGGACTTCCCGGCGCCGGAGTGGCCGATGATGCCGTGGACACTGCCCTCAGGCACCGTCAGTGAGACGCCGTCGAGGGCACGTACCTCACGGCCGGACTGCTTGTACACCTTGCGCAGGTCGGTGACGGTTATCAAGAACCCTCCTGGATTGGGTCACAGACTCCCTTATCGAGCCTCCAATGGGTCAACCCGAATGATCCCACGTAAATTCCCGCCTGTCGGCGGTTCTCACGGACGAACTGCGCTGGCGACGGCGTCGAAGATATCGCGGTCGAGGACCGCCCCGATCCGGCGGACACCGCCAGGATCGACGCGGATGATCCGGTTCAGGCGCACCTCGCTGGGACGTCGCTGCGGATCCCACTCCCCCGTGCCGATGTCCATCCAGAGCCGTCCGCTGCGTGCCTCCTGCGCGGCGTCACGGTCGTGGTCCTTTGAGGTGAGCTGCAGGCCGAGCAGCCAGTTGCCGTCACGGCCGATGATCAGCACGGGCCGGTCCTTGCCCTCCCTGTGGTCCTCCTCGTAGGGCACCCAGGTCCACACCACCTCGCCTGGGTCGGCCTCATTCCCCGGGGCCGGGGAGTAGGTGATCCGGGGTGTTCCCTTGAAGTCGCCGGGGTATCCGCCGCGGGCTGGGTCGCCAGCCCGCTGAGAGCTGTTGCCGCTTTGTCCTGCCCTGTTGCCGGATGCCCCCGCACCGCGCCGCCTCGTGCCGCTGGCCCGGTGCGATCGTTTCACGTCAGACCTGAATTGGGCGACGAGGTCGCGAAGGATCCGGGATAGCAGGTCGCCCAGCCAGTTGCTCATGGACTCACACTAGTGGCGCGGACCGGAGGTCCGCTGGTTTTCACCTCCGGGATGCGGTGCCTGGGCTGTAGTCCGCCTGGCTTCAGGCTACGTCCTGGTGACGTTTCAGCTGGTTACCTTGGCGCGCCGCCTACCCCATCGGCCGCCTCCGTGGACGAACTTCCATCATGCGACACGAGCGGGGGTTGCGAAAGTCTGGTGAAAACTAGAGGCCCGCGCCCGTCCGATGGGGGGGGTTCGGGCGGGCGCGGGCGTCCTTGGGTCCCGGCGAACCGGGAGCCGGCTACGCGGTCCGCTGCCCAGATGGGGGGAACAGGCTACGTGTCCTGCGTTCCGGCGAGAACTACACTAGCGCACTCGCTCCCCACAGGGAAGCTAATTGGCGCTCGTGTTAACAGCGAATAATCGATTCTCACCCGAACCGTTAACCACGACTAATCCCCCTTGCCAGCCCTTTGGCCTGCCTGAAGAGTGATCGACTTTCAGCAAGGGGGTCGTGTTGCCCTTCGTGAGTAGTCAGAACCCACTCGCGCGAGAGGCTCCAGGACAGGCTCCGCGACCCCGTGGGACACCACCAGGACATTCCTATCCGGAGCCCCGTCCGGAGCTTCCGCGTCGCGTTAAAATTACCCGCTGACCAGCGTCTAAGGACGCCACGCCCGGTGAACACCCCGCAATGGCATGATTGCCCCATGTCTGATGCTCCCCTGACCGGTGTCGTCGCACTGCTGGACGAAGCCTCCCTGGACGATCTCATCGGGGTCATCGAGGTACTGGCCCAGGAAGGCGTACCGAATCTCTCCCTACCTGCCGGGCTGCCCGCTCTTGAGGAGCTCGCCGCGCTCTACGGGACACGGATCAGGATCGGTGTTCACGGACCCATAGACACCTCTGCCGAGCCCGCGTCCCTGGGCGCTGATTTCCTCCTGCCCGACTTCACCGGTGCGGACCTGGCGGCGTCGGCCAGGGCTGCTGGGGTGGCCTGCTATGGCTCGGCCATGACGCCCGGCGAGGTGGTTTCAGCGCTGGGACTGCCGGTCACCGGGGTGCAGCTGCGTCCGGCTGAAGTGGTCGGCCCCGCGATGGCAGAGCACCTGCGCAGCCTCGGGCTGATCGAGCGGGTGGTGCCGCGTGACGGCCTGATCGCCTTCACGGCGAAGCAATGGTTGCAGGCCGGCGCATCCGCCGTCTGCATAGGCAGGCACCTGCTCGGCGACGCCCTCACCGGGGGCGACCTGGCGGCCCTGCGTGACCGCTGCCGCAATCTCCGGGGTTAAGAGGTATCACCCGGTTCATAGCACACAGGCGCATCACATGCCGCGACGCGGCCTGGGGCTGTGCCGCGGGCGGACCTGGGTGATCTCCGCCTCGGTGAAGTCATCCCAGTCCTCACCTGGGGTGCTCTCGCTCGCGGCCCGGTGGGCACGCTGCGCGACCGGCGCGGATTCTGGCCCCTCACGGAACCAGGCAGGCGGCATGGCCTGGGGCTCCTGAACAGGGTCAGGCGCCCGCCTGGGAGTGATCACCTCGGTGGGGCCGGGGGTGAACTTCTCGGTGGGCCCGGCCTCAGCTGGCCTGGGCTCCTCAAGGTTCAGCTCGAACTCCTGCGAGTCCTCCGACGCGTCGCCGATCAAGCCGAGCGTGCCCTCATCTGCCTCGCGGCGCCGGGCGCGGACCACGAGCCCGAGCAGGGTCAGCGCCCCAGCGGCCAGGAAGACGACGGCTCCGGCCAGGAACCATATGACCGGGAAGTCCTTCCGGCCACCCTCAGTCGCGGTGGCCGTCGACGACGGGGTGGCTGTCGGCGACGCCGTCATCGAGGAGGCAGCCGCGGGCGCGGAGGCCCCTGTCGGCGTCTCGGCGGGAGTGAACGTGGGACTCCTCTCCGCCGCCGGCTCGTCGACGGTGAAGACATGCTCCGCCGACCCGGCTGACAGGTTGCCACCGCCCGCGAAGGTCGCGACCAGCTTGCCGGAACCGATCGCAGCCGTGCCCGGGATCTCCGCGTGAGTGCTGAAGTTCCCGCCCGCATCCGTCACGACGGTGGACTCCGGGAGCTGCGTTCCCTCGAAAGCGAAGGTCACGGTGGCTCCCGCCACAGCGCCACCGGTTGCCGTCTTGACGTTCCCTGAGACATTCACCACATCCCCTGGATTCACATTCGTGGAGCCGATCTCCAAGGTGACAGCGGTGCTCCCCTGCGCCGGAAACTCGATCCGGGAAGTGTGCGACGACGCGCCATGGGCGCCGTCACCCGCATAGGAGATCACGAGGTCCTGGGGCCCCACGATCTTGTCCGCGGGCAGGTTGAACTGCATGGAGAAGGCACCGTCTGCGCCGGTGTTGGCGGTATGCACCGCCTGGCCGCCGACAGAGACCGTCAGCTGCCCGTTACCAACCCCCTGGCCCGCAGCGTCGCTCAGGACCCCCGTGGCGTTGACCTGGCCTGTCATGTTCGCCTCGACGGCAGCCTGGATCTGGGTAGGGACTGGGTCCGCCCAGGCCTCAGCGCCTGGACGGAGCAGGACCGGCAAGATGGCCAAGAGAAGACTCATGGCCAGTCGGCTCGCCCGCACGATCGGTGAAGTCATTCAGCTTCCTTTTACGGTGGGTCCTTCGCAGACTACCGGGAAGAACCTTGAGGTGTCATGGCGCCCGCCTTCTTCGGTCTCCACACCACGAACTTACGACAGGACAGGGTCCAGGATCACATTTCCTGCGCCTGTGAAGACCTCCCGGCCCGCCGGGGAAGGTCGCGACCGCTGGCGCCTGCCGTATGAGATGATACGTCTGACGCTCAGACATTATTGCCACGAGGTTTGTGCAATCCGCAACCACCACCTATCCTGAGAGAAGTTCAGGAAATTCTAAGAAATGAGGGGACCCATGGCAAAGGCACGACGCGCCTTCCAGGACGGGGATGAAGACTACATCCTCGACATCACCCCTTCCGCCGTTTCTTCCCCACGACGGGGGGCCAAGCGACCACGCCTCTTCGGCAAGTTCATAGCTCCCATAGCACTTTCAGGCCTAGTCATCGCAGGTTCCTTCGCCATCTCGAGCAAAGGAAACTCTGACCAGGTGGCAGACCCGACCTACAGCGACGTCAACCTGGGCGTCAGCCGCGGCAACGAGCGCACTCCCCTGCCCTCGCCATCGGAATCGAGTGAGACAGACGCCAGCGCCCCCGCACCCCTGCCGACCGCGCCCAGTACCGAGGCAACCTCGGCTGAGGCGACTCCCACGCCGGAGAGCACCTCCGAGAGCGCAACCCCAACGCCCACCGATACCTTCGACCCATCGGAGCTGGGAAACAAGGTGGGAGAGAAGTACATCGTCTCGTCTGCGAATGTCCGCACCGGCCCCGGGTCGAGCTATGACGTGCGGACCACGCTTGATGCCGGCATCGCGCTGACTGTGACGGATGTCTCCACCAACGGCTGGCAGCAGGTTTCCTACAAGGGCCGGGCGGGCTGGGTGAAGTCCGACCTGCTCTCTGATGAGAAGCCGGAGACCCCTTCCGCTTCGCCGACGTCGTCCTCGCCGAGTTCCTCCTCGTCGGCGCAGTCCGAGAGCTCAGGGACCTGCTCCTCGTCGTCGGCGAAGAGCATCGAGTCGGGGCTGACCGCAAAGTCGGTCTCCGTGCTGCGCAAGGTCTGCGCCACCTTCCCGGATGTAAAGACCTACGGCGGCTACCGCAACGAGTCCGGGTATCACGGGCAGGGACGGGCCATCGACGTGATGGTCTCCGGGGACCGAGCCTGGGAGATCGCCCGGTGGCTGCGTGAGCATGCCAGCGAACTCGGTGTCATGGAGGTGATCCATGCCCAGAAGATCTGGACCACCCAACGTTCATCGGAGGGATGGCGTTCCATGTCGGACCGCGGCTCCGCCACCGCAAACCACTACGACCACGTCCACATCTCCGTGGTCGGCTGACCCCACGCGGGGAACCCGCGGGCTACGCGTCGCGGAGTATCCTCCCCTGCGCCCAGGGCCCTAACGCCCTGGGCTGCGTCTATTGTCAGCGTCTCAATGCGCACCGTTGAACGCGTAGAGTCGCCATATGGTGCCGCGGCCGTCGATCCACTCACGCTCCAGGGTCGCCACGCCCCCGCCAGTGTCGTGTATGCCCGGGAACTGTGCCGAAATGGCGTCGGCCAGGGAGTACTGGGGATCGGTTACGAGGGTGTAGCGCACCTTGCCGCCCACCGGATCGGTCAGTTTCTCTTGGAAGTCCCGGTCGGGCGTGATGACGAACTGGTGCGGGTTGCGGCTGGCCAGGACGATCGGGAAGGAGTAGGCGACATCCGTGATGACGCTGCCATTGGGCAGGCTCAGTGAGTCGAGGTATGCCGCTACCTGCGCCTGCGTGGCGTACTGGCGTGCCTGCGACACCTCGAATGCCAGATTCTCCTCCCGCGCCAGGCGCGGGTTGAGTGAGGCCCACCAGGCCAGTGGCAGCGGAGCGATAGTGGAGATCAGCACCACCACGGCCACTGACTTGCGGAACGCAAGCCTTCCCGTCCCCCGCCTGATAGACCCCAGGATGTAGCCGGCCATCAGGAGTCCCCAGGGAATGGCCATGATCTGGAACCGGAGCCATCCAAAGGACGCCCCGTTGATGAAGGCCCATTCATCGAAGGCGAGGATTCCGCCGAGAATGGCGGCCGGGCCGAGGATCCCGGGCTCCCTGCGCCGCACGGCTATCACCACGGCAATGACTATGAACAGGATGGCAAAGGGCGCCACGGCGAACAGCTGGCTGCTCAGGTAGCCCAGGATTCCGTCAAGCCCTCCACCGGTGAAGGAGTCTATGGACGTGCGGTCATTGTTGACCTGGGCGCTGTTGCCGTACGGGGATGTGTAGGTCTGGAACCATGACTGCCCGACCAGCTGTGAAACCGTCGCCCACACGATAAAGGCCGCCGCGAAGGGACTGCCCACCAGGAAGAGGTCGAGGAGGGCCACGGTTTTGCGGCGGCGGCCGCCCCGGGTCCGCCAGAGGCTGATGCCAAGGACGATGATGCTGGCGGCAAGCGCCGCCGCAACCGCCTCGTACCGCACCAGGTACGCCAACCCGAGACCGAGCCCAGCGTGCACCAGGTGCCACGGGTCATCCTCCTTGAGCCAGCGGGCCAGGTTCAACGCCGCATACAGGGCGGTGGCCAGGAGCATGGACTCGCTGGCCCCACATGCCGCGGATATCAGCACCAGCGGCTGGACGGCGAGGATCCCTGTGAGGATCAGCGCTCCCGCACGGTTCATCCCGAACAGCGCCAGGAACCTGCGGAAGAGCACCATCGCGAGAGCCCCGCAGAACACAGAGACAATGGTTCCCGCAAATGCCTTGGATGCCAGCACCGGCACCAGCGGCGAGAGCAGCAGCAGCGGAATCGTCGAGAGCGACGGCAGGGGGTTCCAGACGAAGCCGATGGCGGCCAGGTGCGGGTCGCGGCTGAAGACCACGTAATAGCCGTTGGCCACCCGGCTCATCGCGTCCGGGAAGATGAGGTCCTGGCTGGTGAGCCAGATCCCGAATCCCAGGTACAGGGCACCGGTGAGGAGGGCGACCATCCCGTCGTCGGAGATCCACGAACGCTGCCTCCTCACTGCCATGCCTGCTCCTGCCTGGGGACGGTGGGGACAGGTGCGCTGGAAGCCACCTGCGGGGTGGCCTCGGGGTGGAGACCGTGGGCGGTCTTCTCCCAGTAGGAGGGGTTGCGGACCAGCTGGACGATGGCCTTCACCGCGGCGACCCACATCAGCACCCAGTAGGCGGGCGCCAGCAGGGCCGCCACGAGGAGGTCGGGCCGCTCCATGGTGCGCGCGGTGTACAGGTTCATGTACATGATGCAGAGATTGCCCAGGACCAGGCAGAGCAGGCCTAGGTGGTAGATACCGGGTGGGAACAGCCCCGCCACCAGCTCGGAGTGGGAGGTGAACCAGATCATGGTGAGGATCCAGAACACCCCATTCAGCGCGCTGAGCAGCGGAGTGCCGGCGACGAAGACCGCCATGTCCACGACCGATCGCCAGCCGAGCTGGTCGGTGATCAGCCGAGGTGACCGCATGTGCACCAAGAAGGTCTGCAGGTATCCCTTGTACCAGCGGCTACGCTGCCGGATCCAGTTGATGGGGTCGGGGTTGGCCTCCTCCAGGGTCGTGGAGTCGAGCACGCTGACCTGATATCCGGCCCGCCGCAGCCTGAGTCCCAGGTCGGCGTCCTCGGTGACGTTCCACGGATCCCATGCACCCACGACCTTGAGCGCGGCGACCCGGAAATGGTTCGAGGTTCCCCCCAGGGGGATAGGGGCACAGATGTCCACCAGGCCCGGCAGGATGTTGCTGAACCAGGTGCCGTAGTCGAGCGTGAACCAGCGGGTGAGCAGGTTCTGGCGTGAGTTGTAGAAGCCCAGGCGGGCCTGGACGCAGGCATAGGCAGGGCCCAGGCGGTGCAGTGCGATGACGGCTTTGCGCAGCTGGAGCGGGTCGGGCTGGTCCTCGGCGTCGTAGATGGTGCACAGCTCTCCTCGCGACGTGAGGAGGCCAAAGTTGCACGCCTTCGGTTTCGTCTGCGGATCGGCCTTCGGCACCTGGACGACCGTCAGGTGCGCTCGGGGCCTCAGTCTGCTGGCCGCGTCGATCGTCTCAGTGTCACCGGACTCCAGCAGAAGCCTGATGTCCAATTTGTCCCGGGGATAGTCGATACGCTCCAGGGCCTCCACCAGCTCTCCGATGAGTGGCTCTCTGAAAACCGGGACCAGCACCGTGTAGGTCGGAAGCTCGCTCTCCGGAAATGACCGTGCCTCCTCGTCGCTGATCTTTATCAGCTGCCCTCCCCTGGCTCCGCGTTTGAATATCAGAAGGCGGAAAACCAGCGCCCAGAGGTATGAGCAGGTCAACAGCCCGATCAACAGGACACCGGTGATTCCCGGGGCAACAATCAGGCCGGCCAGGAGAACAAGAAAGCAGATGACCAGAAGCACCCGCTGCCAACGGGCCAGCACCGCATGGGCTGAGTACTTGGGGGAACGGTACTCCAAGGCATGGCAGGCCACATCAAGCGCCTGGTCGGGAGCTACGAATTCTGAATCGGGGAAAGGCGCAGGGGCTTCTCCGGGCGGAAGGAGCGCGCCCTGGCCGAGGGCGCGTCTGGGCATTGTCGCAGTCATGACACCACTCCGATCCTTGAGAGGACGGCAACGAGAACCAGCGCCACGCCAACTGTGACGTAGTGAGAGGCAGGGATAGGCCCCAGCTGACCCTCAGGCGCCCAGCCCCGGCGGGTCACCACCAGCGCGACGGCACCGGCCCACAGGACGACGACAGCGGCCATGGTGATCAGGTTGCCCGGCGGAGGCAACAGCCACATCAATGCGGGAAGGGCGGCAGGCCAGACCCACATCATGGCCCTGGTTCCGCTCAGCATCAGCAAGCAAGCAGCCAAGCAGAGAAGCCATGCCGCGGTGACCGCCACAGGGCTGCCAACGCCAGGCCATTGGCGCAGCGTCCAGATCCCCGCGCCCAAAGCAGTGACGGCGAGGATCATGTCGACCTCACGATCGTCAATCCCAGGCTGGGCCTGTCGCATACAAAGCAAAACCCCAGCCGCACAAAGCGATAACAACCATCCAATCCACAGACCGGGAAGCCGGGGAGACTGAGGAATCACTACGGCAAGGAGCACCCCGCACAGAAAAAGGAACACCACATGCGCCCTGATTCCTCGCAGCAGACGGGATGGAGAGGGCACCCTCCCCAGGACCTGTCTCATTGTTATCGTCGTGTCGGGTTCGCTCATAGCGAAAACCTCCCAGCGCGATGGAATTGCCTCGTAGAGACATATTTCACGTTCAGCCGGTCGAAAGAAAGCAGCCACGCTGCACAAGCTGGTTAACGACCGATCCCGGCCTTCAGCCAAAGGTTAGAGGATCCCGGGCGCACAGATATCGATGCGCCAGCACGCCGGGGCCCTCCGCGCTTGTCCCGCGCTCGCGGTGACGTTCTGAACACGTCGCCGTCTACTCTTGGGGGCATGATCAAGCCGGTTGACGCCACCACCACCACTGCCTGGGAAGAGCTGGATGAGCTCGCTGACACTGCCGACCTGGGGCTCCGCGACGCCTTCGCCGATGACCCGGACCGGGCCTCTCGTTTCACGCACTCCGCTGGGGATCTGCACGTGGACCTGTCGAAGAACCTGATCAACGACGACGTCATCACGGCCCTGCTGCGCCTCGCGGAGCAGACGGACGTGGCAGGTCGCAGGGACGCGATGTTCAGAGGCGAGCACATCAACGCCACCGAGGACCGTGCGGTGTTGCATACCGCGCTGCGGCTGCCTCGCGACGCGGAGCTGGTGGTCGACGGCCAGGATGTCGTCGCCGACGTCCACGCGGTCCTTGACAAGATGTTCGCCTTCGCGGACAAGGTGCGCTCCGGCGAGTGGACCGGGGTCACCGGCAAGCAGATCAGGACCGTGGTCAACATCGGCATCGGTGGCTCCGACCTCGGACCGGTGATGGTCTACGAGGCTTTGTTGCCGTACAGGCAGGCCGGCCTCGAATGCCGGTTCATTTCGAACATCGATCCGACGGACTGCTACCTCAAGACAGCGGACCTGGATCCGGAGACCACGCTGTTCATCGTCGCTTCCAAGACCTTCACCACTCTGGAGACCCTCACCAACGCCCGCATGGCGCGCACCTGGCTGCTGGACGCCTTGGTCGCCAAGGGCGCCATCGCAGACACCTCCGAGGCGCGCAACGAGGCCGTTGCGAAGCATTTCGTCGCCGTCTCCACAGCCCTGGACAGGGTGGCGGAGTTCGGCATCGACCCGGTCAACGCCTTCGGTTTCTGGAACTGGGTGGGCGGCCGTTACTCGGTGGACTCGGCCGTCGGCCTGCCCGTGGTCATCGCCATCGGTCCTGAGAGGTTCCGTGAGTTCCTGAATGGCTTCCACACCATCGACGAGCATTTCCGCACCGCGGAGCCATCGCGCAACGTCCCACTGCTGATGGGGTTGCTGAACATCTGGTACGTCAATTTCCTGGGTGCCACCAGCCATGCGGTATTGCCCTATGCGCAGTACCTGCACCGCTTCGCGGCCTACCTGCAGCAGCTGACGATGGAATCGAACGGCAAGTCGGTGCGCTGGGATGCCTCGCCTGTGACATGCGAGACGGGCGAGGTGTTCTGGGGAGAGCCTGGAACCAACGGCCAGCACGCCTTCTACCAGCTGATCCACCAGGGCACCCAGCTGATCCCCGCCGACTTCATCGCCGTGGCCAACCCGCCGCATGCGGTCAAGGACGGCGACGTGGACGTCCACGGGATGTTCCTGGCCAATTTCTTCGCGCAGACCGCGGCCCTGGCGTTTGGGAAGTCCGAGGAGGAGGTGCGAGCTGAGGGCACCCCGGAGGACATCGTCCCGGCCCGGGTGTTCTCCGGCAACCGGCCCACCACGTCGATCCTGGCTCCTGCGCTGACGCCGTCGGTGGTGGGACAGCTGATCGCCCTCTACGAGCACATCACGTTCGTGCAGGGAATCGTATGGGGCATCGACTCCTTCGACCAGTGGGGCGTCGAACTCGGCAAGAAACTGGCCTTGGAGATCGCCCCCGCGGTCTTCGGCGACGCCCACGCCCTGGCCAGGCAGGACGGTTCCACCCGGGCGCTGGTGTCCTGGTACTTGGAAAACCGGCGATGAGCCCACTCGAGAAGAGGGCGGGCGGCCCACGTCACCGCCGTCTGGAGGTGGCGGCGGCCGTGGCCCTGGCCGTCACGCTCGGCCCGGTCCTGTCGGGGGTCATCATGGTGGCCTCGGGCAGCGCCGACCGGATCTACAGGGCGGGCGATCACGTCCCGGCCCGGGACGTGATCATGGTGCTGGGGGCGAAGGCAGACCCCGGGCGTCCGTCGGGATTCTTGGCGGCCCGCCTGAATGTCGCCGTCGATCTGTTCAACTCGGGCAGGGGCAAGGTGATCCTCGTCACGGGGGCCAACACCGCGGAGAGCAACTACGAGACCCAGGTGATGGAGGACTACCTCATCGCCCGGGGCATCCCCGCGGGCAGGATCGTGCAGGACGTCGCGGGCTACGACACCTACGACTCCTGCATTCGGGCCCGCGACGTGTTCGGGGTGCGGGAGATGACGGTGGTCTCGCAGGCATACCACCTGCCACGCACTATCACCACCTGCCGGTCGCTGGGGGTCGACGCAATCGGGGTGGGGGATGTTACGGCCCAGCAGAACTGGCCGGATCGTTACCTCCAGGGGGAGCTGCGCGAGTTCCCGGCGTACGTGAAGATGCAACTCGACCTGCTGCGCGGGGCGAAAGCGACACAGTCACCACCGAGCAGCGCCATCCAGGATGCACTTCGAAGGGCCTGAGAATCCCCTCCACAACCGACTGAGCCTCGCGAATTGGTTCGCTTGATACTGAAAAACCCCGCATTATCGCGGGGCGGAGTCATATCTGGTGGCCAGGGCCGGGGTCGAACCGGCGACCTTTCACTTTTCAGGCGAACGCTACTACCAACTGAGCTACCTGGCCGGTGGGTGGCCTATAGCTCACCCAGCGACCCCGACGGGACTCGAACCCGCGACCTCCGCCGTGACAGGGCGGCGCGCTAACCAACTGCGCCACGGGGCCAATTTATGGCCTACTGGTTTTCTGCCAGCCCGGGTAACTCTAGCGGTACTCCCCGGTTTTGGGAAATCGGGGATTCCGACCGCTTGGCCACCCGTTCAGGGGTACTCCGCAAGAAGTCTCCCTGGCATCCCCAACGGGATTCGAACCCGTGTTGCCGCCGTGAAAGGGCGGAGTCCTAGGCCGCTAGACGATGGGGACCGGACCTGAGAAGAATAGTGGCGATCCACCAGCCAGGCAACTCCGACGGCCCCGCAATCGGGATGGGCGCTCAGGAGAAGCCGGCGCGGAAAGCAAGAAACCGTGGACCCGGTGTCGCCGGGCCCACGGTCAGTGGTCATGCCTGCTGAAGGTATCAGCGCCGTATCAGCGGCCGGTCTTCGGTAGGGTTGGCCTCACCGGTTTCCCGCTGGGCGCCGGGTCAGCAGGATCCGATGCCGGCGGGGTGGCCGCTGACGGAGTCGGAATGGCTGACGGACTCGGGGCGGCCACCGAGGGCGTCGGCGAAGGGGCCGGCGTTGGCGAAGGGGTCGGCGTGGTCTGCGGGTCACTGGCCTTGGCATAGGTGTTTACGAATGCGACCTCTGTCGCCTGGCCTGCGACGATGGTCACGTCTTTCGAGGCCTCACCGGACCATACGTAGCCCTCACGCTGCTGGCCGGACTCAGCGACGGTGCAGGTGGTGCCCTCACGGAACTGCTTGTCCACAATGACCGCGCCGCCCTTGGCGGAGGCCTCCACAGCCCCGGACTGCCCATCGGTGCATGTGTAGTCGAAGGTGTAGGTCTTGTCCGCCACCAGATCGGCGTCATCACCCGCCACCGACTTGCTCACCTTGAAGCCGCCGAATCCGTCGCGGTACTGGACGGTGCCGCTGAACGACTCCATGAATTTCCGGGATCCGCTGACCGTCTTGTCCAGCCCGACGAAGGTGGCGGAGTTCTCGTAAGTCGTGGCCTTGTCGATGGTCTTGCCACCGGCAAAGGTGGTCTGCAGGCGGAAGTGGTACTCGCAGCCCGCCCGCCATTTCCCGGTGCCCGTGATGGTGACGTTGTGGTCCCGCTCGACCTTCAGGTCATACCTGACTTGTCGCAGTTGAGGTTGGGTTGGTGTCTGTGGATTGTGTTGGTGCTTGTCAGGGCGTTTTGGGTGTGTCGTGTGGGTCACTAATCGGGGGGTAGGATCTGGTAGGTGAGCCCGTTTCTGCGGAAGGTGAAGACCGCTTCCGGGGCGACAGCTGTGCAGATCGTGGTCAAGGAAGGCCGCAAAAACCGGATCATCGAGCATCTCGGGTCTGCCCATGACGAGGCCGGGCTGGCTGTGTTGATGGCCGCTGGCCGGGCCAAGCTGGTCCCACCAGATCAGCAGATGCTGGACTTCAGCGCAGCGACACCCACGCAGCCTGCGGTGGTCACTGGGAGCAGTTCCGCTTTGCTGGTTGAGGTGGTCTGGGCTACTTGGAAGGCGTTGGGTTTCGACGTGGTCGGTGATGAGGCGTTCTTCCAGCTCGTGCTGGCCCGCCTGGTCGAGCCGACATCGATGCTGGACAGTGCCCGGGTCTTGACCGAGCTCGGGATTGTTCCGGTGCACCGGGCGACGATGCACCGCTGTCTGGCCAGGATCGCAAGGCGGGGTTACCGAGACCAGTTGGCTGCGGCTTGTTACGGCCACGCCACCAGAGACGGAGACGTGACACTAGTGATGTATGACGTGACGACCCTGCATTTCGAGGTCGAGCACGAAGACAAGCTCCGCAAGGTCGGATACAGCAAGGAACGCCGCGTCGATCCGCAAATCATCGTCGGGCTTCTCGTAGACCGCCATGGGTTCCCGCTGGAGATCGGCTCCTGGGAAGGCAACAAAACCGAAACCCACACCATCATCCCGATCATCAACCAGTTCACGACCCGACACCAGCTCGGCGAAGTGGTGGTGGTCGCCGACGCCGGCATGCTGTCGATGACCAACCTCCAAACACTTCACGAGGCGGGATTGGGGTTCATTGTCGGGTCCCGCCCGGTCAAAGCCCCGGGTGACCTCGCCAAACATTTCCGCTGGCATAGGGGACGCGTTCACTGACGGACAACTGATCGACACGATCACCCCTAGGGATAAAACCACCAGGGCCCAGACAGCCAACCCCATTACGGAACGGGCCGAACCGGTTTGGGATCCAATCCGGTATCCGCATTCGTGGCGGGCTGTATGGCACTACAGCCACAAACGTGCACTCCACGACCGTAGAACCCTCACCGCGCAGGAGAACAAGGCCCGGGCCGTCGTGGCCGGCGAGAAGACCGCCCGCAACCCACGGTTCGTGACCACCAGCAAAGGCACCGCTGTCCTCAACGAGGAAGCGCTGACCCGAGCGAAACAACTGGTCGGGTTGAAAGGCTACGTCACCAACATTCCCATAACCGCCATGCCAGGACAGGAAGTGATCGACGCCTACCACGACCTATGGAACATCGAACAATCATTCCGGATGTCCAAACACGACCTCAAAGCCAGGCCAATCTTCCACCACCAAGCCGAAGCGATCGAAGCCCACCTCACCATCGTGTTCACCGCTCTTGCCATCGCCCGCCAGCTCCAAACCACCACCGGCATCAGCATCAAACGACTGATTCGAACCCTACGACCCCTACGCCAAGTCACCATCCAAATCGCCGGTCAAACCATCACCGCCCAACCCCACATAACCCCCGACACCACAGCAATAATCGAGAAAATCCTGGGTCACTAAACTGCGACAACTCAGGTCAGAGGCGAAACCGTCCACGCTTTTACCTGCGGAGTCGGCGACGGTGCGCGTCGCGTATCCCCGCGGATCGCTTGGGTCCGGACAATACTCCAGCAGGCTGGAGGCACTCTTCTTGGGGCTGACGAACAGGACTCCGGGGGTGAGGTTGTCGGCGATCTCGACTGGCTTGCCGGCCGCGTAGTTCGCATTCGCCCAGTCGCCTGGGACGTTGATAATCCAGTTGATCGCCGTCGAGGTCGAGGAGACACCCTCGGAGTATTTCGCGGGCTCTTTGCGGGCCTGCCAACGGCTGGCGGGACGTTTGATGATCGGCTTCCCATAGGGCAGCGGGACGGGGGTCACCTTGCCGTTGAAATCAATGCCGACGGAGTTCTCGGTGGTGGTGTCAGCGATGTACAAGTTTGCCTTGAGGGTGCCTTTGACATCGACCTTGTCCTTGATGGCGTCATTGAACACGCAGGTGATCCGGGGACCCTCTGCGGGATTCGCCAGTGCGCATTCACCGGCCGCGGTTCCCTCGCCATTGAGCAGCGGCTTCTTGACGTCCACATCGCGCAGTTTCAGGGCTTTCGGCAGGGTTACCGTGAAGGAGTCTCCGGGCTGGGGATTGGCTTTGGTGGCGTCATAGTTGACGCTGAATTCCAGATAGTCATGGACCCACACATTGTCGCGCTTCAGCGGCCTCCCGTCGGAGTAGGTGTGTTTCAGCGTGGCATCGGCAAAGGCAATACCGCCATTCACATCAGCCGCGGCCGGAGCACCTCCGTCCACAACAAAACCAGCGACAGCCATCAGCAGCGCCGTCGCCACCGCGCCCACACGCCGTGCGGACACATTCGAGAATAGTCTCATCAGCCCCTCCCGAGGTCTTTCAACGGGCCTGAGCCGCAGCCCAGGCCACCGATGCGTTTGCACGGCGAAGATAGCCTCAGACAGTAACTTACGGCCGCTTGGCTACCACTTTTAGTTAACTGCGGAGTATGGCTTCCCGAAAAGTCACCGGCCATCATCATCCCGGCTGGAACATGGCTCTGGGCCCAAGGAGGCGGTCCTCCTCAGGCCCAGAGCGAGGGCTACCGGCAGTCAGCAGCCGTGACGACCGAACCATCCGGGGAGCGGTATTCCAGCGGCTTGACGGCGTTGCGCTGGGCGTTGCCGAAGTCGCGGCTGTCGAAGGTGTCCGGCAGCCCGTTGGTGAACGAGCCCCCTGCTTTGGGCTGGCCTTGGTGGCGTCATACTCCACGCCCAGGTAGAAGTAGTCGTCTACGGTCAGCTGCCGCCCAGGCGCCGGAACCTGGTCACCCGTTTCCGTCACATGGGCGAGTGTGGCGGAGGTGAATTTGATGTTCTGGCTCTCCTTAGCATGGGCCGGTGAGTCCGACGCGGCAAACAGCGCCGAGGCGGCCAGCATCACCATGGCGAGGCCTGCCGCGGCACGCCTGAGCACCGATGGCTTATAGATCATGAATAGCTTTTCCTGGCTTCATCGCCAGGATGCGAAAAAACCTTCTGGGGAAGCATTACCGGCCGCTTGGCCGATAGGCCATCTCACCTCAGGGGAAGACCACGGAGAGGCTATAGCTCACATTTAACAAAATCTAAATGTTTATCTGATTTTCAGGCCCATGCGGCGGGGGTTTGGCTTATTCAGGACAGCAGGTTTTGTTTTAACGGGGCTATAACATCGCTTTCTAGCCATTATTTAATTAGGAGCATCTATAGTTAATGTCGCACTCTTCGATAAGCGTTCTGAAATGCAGTTCAGTACCCACGCTCCGGGCTGGGAAAGCAGTCAATCCCGGTGATTGAGATTCTCACAGGAAACTCTCAATCACGAGAAAGCGCGAAGTCCTTGGGACGAGTCAGAGAACTCGTCCCAAGGACTTCGTGGCAGCCCGTGCCTGGTCAGGAACCAGCCTGTGTCATCCTCCGGTCTTCGGCAGGCCGGGCTTGAGGAACCTGGGGGAACCGCCTGCCTGGCTGGGCGATGCCGTCGGATCACTCGTGGGCACCAGCGTCGGAGCAGACTGCGACGGCAGGGACGTCGCAGACGGCACTGGAGCGGGTGTCGGCACCGGCAGTGTGGGAGACGGCGTCTGCGTCAGTGACGGTGTGGGCACAGACGTAGGCGTGAGGGTAGGTGATGGGGTCAGCGTCGGCGGCGGCGTGGGAATCGGCGTCAGCGTGGGAGACGGGGACGGCGTCGATGTGGGATCAGGCGTAGGAGCCGGAGACAACGTCGGCGTCGGATCAGGGAGTTTGGTGTAGGTGTTGGTCACCGTGATGATCTGAGTGGCGCCTTCCTGGATGCTGACTGTCTCGCCAAGGCTGACGTCAAGCTGGTAGCCAGTACGATCGGCGGGATCCTCACCGGTCACCTTGCACGTGGTGCCGGGTGCGAAGCGGCCGATCTCGGTTGGCGCGGTCGCTGTGACCTGCACCTTGCCCTCCCGGGGGACCGCATCACCAGCAGAGCTCCACCCATCTGAGTCGCACGAATATGTGACGGCAAAGGCATCAGCACCGCTGGAGCCGTTGCCGGCAACAACCTTGGCGATGGCCAGCTGGCCCGTCTTGCGGGTGAACTCGTTGATGAATTCTGCCTCCGCGGTGACACCGGCGGCGATGGTCACCTCCTGAGCTGCGGGAGTCTCAAGGTTGTGCTGGGCATGCTGCGTCGGCTGCTCCTGGATTGTGCAGCGCACCCCGTCACGCAACGAGACGCCGGAGGGAACCAGTCCGTCTGCCTCGGATGCCTGGAGGCTTCCCTTTGTGCCGTCAGTGCATTCATAGGTGAAGTCGAATCTGGTGTCACGGAAGGCGGCGGCGTCATCACCGGTGACCACCTTCCTGACGGCAAAGCTACCGCCCTCAACTGCCGTGTTGTTCAGGGAGACTGGCATCGCAGCCTGGTCGACGATCGTGAAACTGGCCTGCTGGCCGTCCGCGCTGATCGCTACCCGCTTGTCCTTGGAGGAGAAGACCGGCTGACCCCAGGCGATGCCTGGGGAAGATGGGCTGGCGGAGGCGACATCCTCAGTGAGCGTGACGAGGGTGCCGGCTGGGAATGTGGGGAAGAAAGGCGTCGTCGACCCGGCGGTCACCGTCAGTTTCGTGGGATTCTCCGCAGGTGCGTCCCATCCTGGGTAGTCGGCTGCAGTCTTGCCGTCAGGCAGCGTGTAGGCGACGGCGACATCGAACTTCTGGTTTCGCACCGGCAGGACATCACCGGACATGGTCTTGCTCACCTCGAAACCGCCGAAACCCTCTCGATAATTGACGATGGCTTTGAAGGACTCAAAATAGCTGCGAGACCCATTCGCCTTCTGGCCGGGGACCTCCACATAGGTAGCGGAATTGCGATATTCATACCCCGGGATGATCGTCGTGTCGCCGGTAAACGGGGTGGTGAATTCAACCCGGTAGTTCCTCTCGAACGAGAATGGGCCGGTCAACGCGAAGGTAACCTCTTTGCCATCGTAGGAGGGAACGACCTTGAATCCGTCCACCTCACCTGTGCCATCTCCCTTAGCGACGACGCGGTCAAGCGGCCTTCCAGTGACGGGATCGCCGTAGGTCTCAACCACTTGGATAGTTTTGTCCGCAGGGATTTCCATTCCGGCCTGGATCAGATCTTTGATGGTGATCGGCCCACCATTCGGATAGTACTTCTGCAACCAGGCGCCGCCGAAATTGATTCGCCAGTTGATGGCCTTGGAGTTCACACCGACGCCAGTGGAGCCTTTGGTTGTCTGGTTGCTGGGGGTGAAGGGCCTGGCCGGAGCCGTGATGATGTCCTCACCCCACGGATGGGCGACGACATAATCCTTCCCGTTGATGACCACGGTGCTGCTGGTGCCGGTAGCGGCGTTCCGGGCGACGAGCTGAGCCCTGAGGCTGCCCTTGAGGTCCGTCCTGCCACGGATCTCCTCATTGAAGGTGCAGGTGATCGCGCGTTCTTCGATCTTGCAGTCCCCCACCTGGACTCCACCAACCGTCAAGGGCTTGATCACAGTCCGCTGCCAGTTGCCGCCATCACGATTGATGAAGGCAGCCGGAAGCTGGATCGTGAATGTCTGGCCAGGCTGGGGATCGGCGGCGGTGGCGTCGAAGGAGATATCCAGATAGAAGTAGTCGCCGGTGATGAGCTGCCGTCCCGGCGAGGGGACCGGAGTGCCGTCCTCCAGCACATGGGTGAGCGTGATGGGATTGAAGACGATGTTGGTGTTTTCCTCGGCCCGGGCCTCAGCATTTCCGTAGAACAACCAAGACGACAGGGCGACGACAACAGCGACGCACCACCGAGACGCTAGACGTACAACAGGCATAGAACCCCCCAGCTTTCGTTTTCGCGACTCAAGATAGATGACCGGCGGCAAAGATTCCATTCTCGACGGGAAAAGGCGAAGGAATGAACTTTGGTTCATTCACCTACATGAATGCACCAAAGACATATCACAGAGACACCAGCTCAGGACTTCTCTCAGGCCAACTGGGATTCAGGAGTTAACACCATGGGTCCTGAGTACACTCCCCCTGGAAATCCGCGGGAACAGCAAACAGAACAGTAAGGCAGTGAGCCATACACACAGCCGCATCGTCCACCGCACCCCTTCACCCCGGGGCCGGTAATCAATTCAAGGAGATGAATAATCACTACCACGGCCAGGGTGTTCTCGGCAGTCAAGCTGGCCGGCGAATCCGGGGACTGGAGGTATCCCCAGCAGAAAACCTGCCTGGCTCCGATCGCACGCCTCCCGCGGAACACGCTCCGCCTAGCCGCTCATGAAGAGAGCCGACCAGCCCAGACAGACCGGCTCCAGGCACGGCGTACCCCATGGGACCGCTATTCCCAGGCATTGGGACGCCTGCCGCGGATCTGCCCGCCCAGGATGCGGGAATACCCAGTCCCCCAACCGCGTTAGTTGAACCATGAAGAAGATTGGTTTCCTGTCCTTCGGGCACTACCGCGATGTGCCGGGCGCCCGGGTCCGCACCGCAGGCGACTCGCTGCGCCAGAGCATCGAGCTGGCCGTGGCCGCCGAACAGGCCGGGATGGATGGTGCCTGGTTCCGCGTCCACCACTTCGACCGGTCCCTCGGAGCACCGACGGCGCTGCTCGCCGCCGCCGGAGCCCGCACATCGACGATCGACCTCGGCACCGGCGTCGTCGATATGCGCTACGAGAACCCCCTCGTCATGGCCGAGAACATCGCCTCAGCCGACCTCATCAGCGAGGGCCGCGTGCAGCTGGGCGTGAGCCGGGGATCGCCAGAGCCGGCAATCGATGGCCAGGCCGCCTTCGGCCTGGACAAGCAGCCCGGTGAGCGCTGGGACGAGGTCGCCCGCGGGCGGGCCGAGCGGTTCCGGCAGGCTGTCTCTGGGGTCCCGATGGCGCATTCGCAGCGCGCCGCGACGCTCGACGGGCCGGCCGACCTCGTGGTCGAGCCCCAGTCACCAGGGCTTGACGGGCGCATCTGGTGGGGCGCGGGCACCATCGCGACGGGTGAGTGGGCCGCGGAGGAGGGCTACCACCTGCTCAGCTCGACGTTGCTCCTGGGCGATGACGGACGGCCCTTCCACGTCCAGCAGGCCGAACAGATCAGGCGCTACCGGGACCGCTATGCTGCCTCCGGTCGCACGACCGGGGGGCTGGCTGCGGTGACCCGGCCGGTGTTCCTCATCACCAATGACGACGACCGCCGCTATTTCGCCGCCCAGGATGAGCGAGGCGATGGCCGCGGCATCCTGGACAATGCGAAGGCCGTCTCCGGACCGACGATCGCAGGATCGCTGGACCACGTCGCCGACCGCCTGTCCGCAGACGAAGCGGCATCAGAGGCCGACTATGTGCTGTTCGCGCTGCCCAGCCAGCTTGGTGTCGAGTACAACACACACCTGTTCGAGAACTTCGTTGCCCTGGCCCGCGCCCTGGGCTGGAAGTGAGACCGGGCAGCCAGACGCTGGGGCCTGCTGACTGAGCAGGCCCCAGCTCAATGCGGCCGATCGCAGCCTGGCGAATACGGTCAGGCGTAGGCGTCCAGCCAGCGGCGGACCTCGTCGAGGAAGCGTTCGCGCGGCTCTTCCTCCGACAGCACCAGATCATGCTTGCCGCGCTCGATGCGGATCAGGGTGACGTGGCGGCCGAGCTGCGGTGCGCGTGCCGCGAGGGCATCGACGTCGAGGACGAGGTCTGCGCGGTGCATGTCGTCGTTCCAGGTACGGGAGAAGTCGCTGCGGGTGCTGATGAGCATCAAGACCGGCACGTCGATGCCGAGGCCCGCTGCCACCGCGGCATGGCCGCGCATCACCGCCGACAGCCACCCGACCCGCGGCAGGAACGCAGGATCTCCCTTGAGGTTGGGGTTGTAGTCCCACTGGCCATCCTCGTCGGCGGAGATGGAACGAAGGTAGAAGCCTGGGTCGGGCAGGACCACGGCGCGGGTGGGAGACAACGTCCCCACCGCACTGAAGGCCGCTGCCAGCGCTGGACGCCAGGCCTGGAGGCTCTGCAGCTCCAGCCACGGCGAGTTCAGCACGACGACGTCCGCCACCCCTGGACGGGCGTGGACGTACAGCGACACTGCCAGTCCGCCGGTCGAATGGCCCATGAGGACCAGGCTCTCATATCCCTCGGCACGGATTACCTCGACGGCGGCGTCCAGTTCCTGGTAATACTCGGTGAAGTCCGCGGTGTAACCAGCCAGCTGCCCTTGCCGCAGCGACCTGCCGTAGCGGCGCAGATCGAGTGCGTAGAAGTCATACCCCCACCCCGCGAAGGCATCGGCCAGGTGGGTTTGGAAGAAGTAGTCGCTCCAGCCGTGGACATACAGCACCGCGCTCCGTGATGTCGGTTCGGAGCGACGGACCAGCGTCGCGACGACCTCATGCTCCGGTTCGCCTGGGTACACCCCGGCCTCGGGCAGCGGGATGTCCAGCTGCTGGTAGCCCGGCAGCTGGACATCCGAAACCCAGGTCACAGCCAGCCGATTTCAGCGACGCGGGTAGTCGCCCTCATCGTTGTAGTCGTCATCGGTGTTGTACTGCTCCGCGAGGTCTGCGTACGCGTCAGGGATGTCGGTGGTCTCCTGGGACTCATACTTCTCGCCTCGGAGCTCTCGCTCCAAGGACGCGAAATTGGTGTCCACCGAGCGGTACTTCAACTCGCGGGCCACCTTCGTCTGCTTCGCCTTTGCCCGGCCGCGCCCCATATGGGTCGACCCCCTCGTTCAATCATCGCGGACTTGCCGCGGAATCTGTCAGTAACTTCGTGCCTCCGAGACTACCGGAGTAAGTCAACATGCTCAAAGCTACCGCCCGGGTAGGCTGGCTGAACCATGGCCACGAGCTCTGAGGAGACCTGATGGGAAAGATCATCTACACCCTCACGGACGAGGCACCTCGGCTTGCCACCTACTCCCTGCTTCCCGTGCTCCAGGCCTACGGGCGCCTGGCCGGCGTCGAGGTCGAGACCCGCGACATCTCCCTGGCAGCCCGGATCCTGGCCCGCTTCTCCGACCAACTACCCGGGAATAAGCGGTTTTCAGACGCGCTTGAGGAGCTCGGCGAGCTGACCCAAGACCCTGAGGCCAACATCATCAAGCTGCCGAACATCTCCGCCTCGGTGCCGCAGCTAAAAGCCGCCATCGCAGAGCTCCAGGCCAAGGGATTCGGCATTCCCGGCTACCCGGAAGAACCCGCCAGTCCCGCGGAGCAGAGGACACGCCACCGGTACGACCAGGTCACAGGCTCTGCCGTAAACCCCGTACTACGCCAGGGCAACTCCGACCGCCGCGCGCCTGCATCCGTCAAAGGCTACGCGAGAAGCAACCCGCACCGGATGGGAGCCTGGTCGCCGGACTCAAGGACCCGGGTCGCAACCATGACCTCAGACGACTTCCACCACAACGAACGGTCGGTCGTTCTGGCGGCCGAGGACACTCTCACTATCCGGCACGTCGCACCGGATGACACTATGACGGTCCTGAGGGACCGCGTGAGGGTGCTGCCTGGGGAGGTCGTGGATGCCACCGTCATGCGCGCCGCGGCCCTGGACGCTTTCCTGGCTGAGCAGGTCGCGGCAGCGAGGCGGGAAGGCCTGCTATTCTCCGTCCACCTAAAGGCGACGATGATGAAGGTCTCGGACCCGGTCATCTTCGGGCATGTCGTCAAGACCTTCATCGCGCCCGTCCTCGAACGCCATGGCGGCGTCCTGGCCGCGGCAGGGCTCTCCCCCGACGACGGCCTGGCCACGATCTTCACCGGCTTGGAGCAGCTCAGCGACGGTGCCGCCATTCGCGCTGAGATCGAAGCCGCCCTGGCCGGCGGGCCGGCGCTGGCCATGGTCGACTCCAGCCGGGGCATCACCAACCTGCATGTTCCCTCCGACGTCATCGTCGATGCCTCCATGCCCGCCATGATCCGCAATTCCGGCCACATGTGGGGACCTGACGGAGCCGAGGCCGACACCCTCGCCGTGCTGCCCGACTCCTCCTACGCCGGGGTCTACCAGGTGATCATCGACGACTGCCGGGCGAACGGCGCCTACGATCCCCGCACCATGGGCACCGTCCCCAACGTCGGGCTGATGGCGCAGCAGGCCGAGGAGTACGGCTCCCACGACAAGACCTTCCTGATCGAGGCCGACGGCCGTGTCGAGGTCCTGAACTCCGCGGGCGACGTGCTGCTGAGCCATGACGTAGCCGCAGGCGACATCTGGCGCGCCTGCCAGACCAAGGACGCCGCCATCCGCGACTGGGTGAAACTCGCTGTGAACCGGGCGCGGGCGACAGGCTGGCCGGCGGTCTTCTGGCTGGAGGAGACCCGCGCCCACGACCAGAACCTGCGCCTGAAGGTGCAGGCCTACCTGGCCGAGCAGGACACAGACGGTCTGGACATTCGGATCCTCTCCCCCGGTGAGGCGGCCCGCTTCACCGTCGAGCGCGTCCGGCGGGGTGAGAACACCATCTCGGTCACTGGCAATGTCCTGCGCGACTACCTGACCGACCTGTTCCCCATCCTGGAGCTGGGGACGTCGGCCAAGATGCTGTCGGTGGTGCCGCTGATGGCGGGCGGGAGCCTGTTCGAGACCGGCGCGGGCGGCTCCGCGCCCAAGCACGTGCAGCAGCTCGTGGCAGAGAACTACCTGCGCTGGGATTCGCTCGGTGAGTTCCTGGCACTGGCCGCCTCGCTGGAGCACCTGGCGGGAAGGGGCAATCCGAGGGCTGCCGTGCTGGCCACGGCCCTGGACCGCGCGAACGGGCGCTTCCTGGCCGAGGACAAGTCACCGACCCGGCAGCTCGGCGGCACCGACAACCGCGGGTCGCACTACTGGCTGGCCCGGTTCTGGGCAGAGGAGCTGGCAGCGCAGCACGACGACCCAGACCTGGCCAGGGCCTTCGCCCCCATAGCAAGGACCCTGGCCGACGCGGAGGAGACCATCACCTCGGAGCTGATCGCGGTGCAGGGATCCCCCGTCGACCTGGGCGGCTACTACCTGCCGGATGACGCCCTGGCGACGGCGGTGATGCGGCCGTCCGCCACCTTCAACGCGGTGATCGACGGGATCTAGAGAGCCAGCGGCGGGAAGCCCCGGCCGTGGCCCCGGGATGATCACAGCGAGATGATCTTGACGGTCCTCGCCCAGTGAGATTCGCGCTTGCTGAAGCAGCGAGACCCGGCTCCGCCCAAAGGCCACCGCAGCTCACTGCCGAAGCCGTCTGCGGTCTGCCTACCGGCTGGGCTGGGGTGTGAAACCCGCGATGAAGGCGTCGATGGCCAGGGCGAAGCGACGGGCATCGTCACCGGCCCCGGCACCAATGCCCTGGTCGACCACGGCTGCGAGGACGGGGTGACGCTGCGGGTCAATGGCCTCCGGCGCGGTGGGGGCCAGGGCATGCTCGTTGAGAGTGTGGGCCATGACGAAGGCGGTGATGCTGTTCACCACGTCCACAGCCACCGGCAGTGGCAGGCCCTTGCTGGTGAGGGAGGCGAGGATGCTGTTCACGACGTCGAGGGACGCGGTTGTGCGCGCTGAGCGGCCCAGCATGATGGGCAGCGCATTGGGATGCCGCAGGAGCACGACGCGTAGCTCGCCGGCGAGGCCGCGGATGTAGTCCTGCCAAGTGACCGCCGGCTCGTCGGCGGGCAGGGCAGCCTCGCTCAGCACCTCGTCCCACACCCCGTCTAGGAGCGCGTCCTTGTTGGGGAAGTAGTGATAGATGGACATCGGCTCCACGCCCACCCACCGCGCGAGCTTACGCAGGGTCAGGGCCTGCAGGCCCTCCTGATCGACGATGGCGAGGGCCTGCGCCGCGAGCTGCCCCGCGCTGAGTCCCGCCGCGTGGCCCGGTTGACGTCCCATGTTGTCCCTCCTAGTTATACGTTGTATGTTTTAGATCATTCCATAACTTACAAAGTATGTTTGAGGAGTTTCGCATGTCACTCTCCGCACAGGGCCCCGGCTGGGACCCCGAGACCGGACATCCACGGCGCTGGTTGATCCTGGCCGCCCTGGGGCTGGCCACGTTCATCGTGCAGGTCGACTTGTCCGGGCTGTATCTGGCGCTGCCGCACCTCCAGGCGGAGCTGGAGGCATCGCCCCAGCAGCTGCAGTGGGTCGTGGACGCCTACTCACTGGCCCTGGCCGGTGTGGTCCTGACCGCGGGGGCGCTCTCGGACCGGCTGGGCCGGCGGCGGGTGTTCCTGGCGGGACTGGTTGTGTTCGCGACCGCGTCCGCCGTGGGGGCGATGGGCCAGCACATGGATCTCGTGATCGCGGCCCGGGCGGCGATGGGGCTGGGAGGGGCGATGTTCATGCCCGGCACCCTGTCCATCCTCACCCAGGTGTTCCCCCCGTCGTCCAGAGCGCAGGCCATCGGCATCTGGGGCGGAACCTCCTCGCTGGGTGTCATCGTGGGTCCCCTCGTGGGAGGCGCTGCCCTCCAAGTCTTCGACTGGCGAGCGATCTTCTGGCTGAACGTGGCTGTGGCCCTGGCGGCTTTCCTCGCCTCCATGATCCTGGTGCCCGAGTCGCGTGATCCCCACCCGCGGCGCGTGGATCTTCCCGCCGCGCTCCTGTCCTCAGCCGGGCTGCTGGGCATCACCTATGGCATCATCTCCTCCTCCGAAAACGGACTGTGGACGGTCCCCACGCTGGGCTCGATCATCGCCGGAGGCATCGTGCTCGTGTGGTTCTGGCTGCACAGCATCCGCCACCCAGACGGCATGTTCGACGTCGCGGTCGCCCGTACCCGCAGCTTCCAGGGGGCTTCGATCGCGGCAGCCGGGGTGATGTTCACCATGGCAGGACTGCAATTCGTGATCACCCAGAAGCTACAGCTCTCCCTGGGGTACGGCACTTTCCTGGCCGGGTTGGCCATCCTGCCGATGGCAGCGGCGGCGGTGGTGTCCTCCGCCCTGGCCCCAGTACTGGCAGCGCGCATCACGTCCCGGGCAACGATGACCGGGGGTATGGTCCTGGTGGCTGCGGCAGGCGCTGCGTACGGGCTGATGCAAAACCTCGACGGCTACCTGCCGGTCCTGGCCTGCCTGATTCTGATCGGGCTGGGCATGGGTTTTGTCATGGTGCCAGCGCAGGACGTGCTGATGAGCAGTGGTCCCCGCACCCGCTCTGGCCTCATCTCGTCCATGAACGACACCGTCCAGGAGGTGGGCACCGCCTTGGGGATCGCCGTCGTCGGGGCGGTCCTCAATCTCTCGTACACACACGCTCTCCGGACGGTTGCGCCCGATGCGCCCGGTGGCTCACTCTCCGAGACCCTCGGCGAGACGGCCGACCCCGCGCTCCAACACGACGCCCTGGAGGCCTTCGCCACCGCCTCACGGCAAACTGGACTGGTCGCTGCGGGCGTCGCGCTCTTCGTGGCAGTCCTGATCGCCACGCGCCTAGGCCGGGTCGGCCCGGGGCAGCCGGAAGACGAGACTGGAGAACCCGAAGACGAGACCGGGGGGTCGGAGAGCGAGAAGAACGAACCGGCAGCCGACCGCACCCCATGAACCGCGGACTCAGGTCAGCAGAGCTGAGCCGGGGCCGTCGGCGGTAACGATCTCCCCCAGGACCCAGCCCGCGACGCCGCGCCCGGCCAGCACCCGCAAGGCGGCGTCGGCCTGCTCCTGGGGCAGCACCACCACCATGCCGACGCCCATGTTGAGCGTAGCTTCGAGGTCGGCGCCGGAGATGCCCCCGGTCTCCTGCACCAACGTGAAGATCGCCGGGGGCGTCCACGAAGAGCGGCTCAGGCGGGCCTGCATGCCACCTGGGATCACCCGGGCCAGGTTGTTGGCCAGTCCGCCGCCGGTGATATGGCTGAGGGCATGGCACTGGACCTCGCGGATCAGCGCCAGGACGTCGAGGGCATAGACCTTGGTGGGTTCCAGGAGCTCCTCGCCGAGGGTGCGGCCCAGCTCATCGACGTGACGGTCCAGGGACCATCCGGCCTGTTCCAGGAGCACGCGGCGCACCAGCGAATAGCCGTTGGAGTGCAGGCCCGACGATGCCATGGCCACGACGGCGTCGCCCACCTCGACCCGGTGAGCCCCCAGGATCCCGTCCCTCTCGACGACGCCGGTGGTGGCACCCGCGACGTCGTACTCGTCGGGGCCCAGCAGGCCCGGGTGCTCGGCGGTCTCCCCGCCGACGAGGGAGCAGCCAGCGGCAACGCAGGCGTCCGCGATACCGGAGACGATAGCCGCGATCCGCTCGGGAACCACCTTGCCGCAGGCGATGTAGTCGGTGACGAACAACGGCTCCGCGCCCGTGACCACGAGGTCGTCGACGAGCATGCCGACCAGGTCAGAGCCGATGGTGTCGTGGCGGTCGAGGGCCTGTGCGATGGCGACCTTGGTGCCCACACCGTCGGTGGAGGTGGCCAGCACCGGGTGGGCATAGCCTTTCAGAGCTGAGGCGTCGAAGAACCCGGCGAATCCCCCCAGGCCGCCTAGCACCTCGGGCCGGTGGGTGCGGGCAACGGAGGCTTTCATGAGTTCGACGGCCCGGTCGCCGGCCTCGATGTCGACTCCAGCGGCGGCATACGCAGACTTGTTCATTTCTCCTCCAGATTGACAGATCCCGCCGGCAGGGACCGGCCGGCTCGCGACGCCCGGTCATGGTCCCGGCCGGATTGACCGCCGCTGGAACACCCTCCGGGGCGCTCTCCCCTACCGCCTCGGCACGCCGGCGCTTGGGCATCACTCGCCTGGTCATCGTCGCAGCCTGCAGAGTCTCCCAGAAGCTCGGCTCGGCCCTCAGGGACCTTGATCGGGTAGCGGCCGTCGAAGCAGGCACGGCACAGGCTGGCGGCAGGACGTCCGGTGGCCTCGGTCAGGGCGTCGAGGGAGATGTAGCCCAGGGAGTCAGCTCCCAGCGACCGGCAGATCTCGCCGACGGCCAAGCCGGGTGCGATCAGCTCCGCGCGGGTGGCGAAGTCGATGCCGTAGAAACACGGCCACTCGACCGGTGGGGAGGAGATGCGCACGTGAACCTCCCTCGCTCCGGCCTCGCGGAGCATACGCACCAGGGCGCGCTGGGTGTTGCCGCGGACGATGGAGTCGTCGACCACCACGAGCCGCTTGCCCGCTATGACCTCCTTGAGCGGGTTCAGCTTCAGCCGGATGCCGAGCTGGCGGATGGTCTGGCTGGGCTGGATGAAGGTGCGGCCCACATAGGCGTTCTTGACCAGGCCGAGGCCGAATGGGATGCCGGAGGCCTCCGCGTAGCCGACAGCGGACGGGGTCCCGGAGTCGGGGGTGGGGATGACCAGGTCCGCGTCGACGGGGTGTTCGCGAGCCAGGATCCGGCCGATCTCCACGCGGGTGGCGTGGACGCTGCGACCTGCGATGGTGGTGTCGGGCCGGGCCAGGTAGACATATTCGAAGAGGCAGCCCTTGGGCTTGGCGTCGGCGAATCGCTGGCTGCGCAGCCCGGCGCCGTCGATGGCGATGAACTCGCCGGGCTCGATCTCACGCACGAAACTGGCGCCGACGATGTCAAGGGCGGCGGTCTCCGAGGCGACCACCCAGCCACTGGCGAGCCGCCCTAGGACGAGCGGCCTGACACCCTGCGGGTCGCGGGCTGCGAACAGCGTCGTCTCGTTCATGAAGGTCAGGCAGAAGGCCCCCTGGAGCCGGGGCAGCACCTTCATGGCGACCTGCTCGATGGGGTCATCGCCGAAAGCTGACATCAGGGCGGTCACCAGGGAGGTGTCGTTGGTGGAGTCCATGGTCTTCTTCTCGGGCACCCGCAGGCCGGGGTCGAGTTCGCCAAGCCACCGCTCAAGTTCGTGGGTGTTGGTGAGGTTGCCGTTGTGGGCCAGCGCTAGTCCTCCGCTGTGCGTGGCCCGGAATGTCGGCTGGGCGTTGTGCCACACGGACGCTCCGGTGGTGGAGTAGCGGGTGTGGCCGATGCCGAGGCGGCCGCGCAAGGAGGTGAGGGTCACCTCGTCGAACACCTGGGAGACCAGCCCCATGTCCTTGAAGACGGTGATCCTCTCCCCGGTGGAAACGGCGATGCCGGCGGACTCCTGCCCGCGATGCTGCAGCGCGAAGAGTCCATAGAAGGTCAGCTGGGCCACGTCCTCGGATGGAGCGAACACCCCGAAGACGCCGCAGGCATCCTTCGGTCCGTGGTCGATGGGGTCGAGATCGAGCGAGAGTCGGCCATCAGGTCGGAGCACGGCCTCAGCCTATCGCCTACCTGCAGATCACCACCGTTGAACACCACGACGACAAGATCTCCGGGCACGGGATCAAGGGCCCACCCAGCGCAGACCACCGTGCCAATCACTCACCTCTGGAAGAAAAGCTGATCCTCTTGCAGCGCCCCGGGGGGCTTCCCTCTAGGGTGAACACCTGTCGGCGGTTCCGGCCCTATCCCCGGCGGCCCTACAAGAGGGTCAACTCATCTTTCAGAATACATCTGTGCCCTACCTTGCACGATCCATCGCCCGTTCCGGCTTGCACCTTCAAGTGCCCAACGACCTCCGCCTGCCTGTTCGTCAGCGGATACCTGGATTGGAACGGCGGGTCTGGAGGTCGGACGCCAATGTCGCGTCTGGAGCGGTCTGTCGAGTGTCAGGCCAGGTTGTGCAGGAATAGCGTCTCCGCCAGGGCTGCTTTGGCCAGGTCGCCCAGGTCCAGGGACTCGTCGATGCCGTGCATCCGGGAGTTCGGGTCGGTGACAGCGGTCACGAGCACCATCGCATCCGGATTGCGGTCTGCGAACTCAGCGACGATCGGGATGGAGCCGCCACAGCCCATCTCCACCGGATCGACGCCGAAAGCCTCGCGGAACGCCGCCTTCGCCGCCTCGGCGCGGTCCCCAAGAGAGATGGCGCTGGGCGCGCCCATCTGGCCCCGCGACACCTCCACCCGCGCTCCCCAGGGGGCGTGCTTCAGCAGGTGAGCCTCCAGCGCATCGGACGCCGCGACCGGGTCCTGCCCGGGCGCGAGCCGGACGCTGACCTTCGCCCGGGCTGAGGGGATCAGGGTGTTCGAGGCCTGCGCTACGGGAGTGGCGTCAATGGCAAGCACAGAGCAAGCGGGCTTGAACCACATGCGCTGGACGACCGGGCCGTCGCCGATCTGCGAGACGCCATCCAGCAGTCCCGTCTCTTCCTTGAGCCGGTCCAGGGGATAGTCCAGGTCGGGTGCCGTTCCCTGGTGAAGCCCCTCGATGGCGACGTTCCCCGCCTCGTCGTGGAGAGTGGCCAGCAGGCGGCAGAGCGCGGTCAGCGCATCCGGCACCACTCCCCCAAACTGGCCGGAGTGCAAGCCCTGTTCTAGGGTGGATACGGTGACCTTGCAGTCGGCGACCCCCCTGAGCGACGTGGTGAACGACGGTTTCCCGACCTCCCAGTTGACGGAGTCGGTGACGACATAGACGTCGGCGGACAGCTCGTCGCGATAGCGGTCGAGCAGCGTCGGCATGGTCGGCGAACCGACCTCCTCCTCACCCTCGATGAACACCTTCACCCCGACGGGCGGTTTGCCGTCGAAGACGCGCAACGCCGCCAGGTGGACGGCGATGCCGCCCTTGTCATCAGCCGAGCCCCGGGCATACAGCCGGCCGTCACGTTCCGTCGGCTCGAAAGCCGGCGAGGTCCAGGCAGCGGCATCGCCGATGGGCTGGACGTCGTAGTGGGCGTACAGCAGCACCGTCGGCGTCCCCTCCGGTCCGGGGAAATGCGCCCATACGGCCGGCTTGCCGCCGCCGTCGAGGAACTTGACCTCCGCCGCACCGAGGTCCCGGAACAGGCCTGCCACAGTGTCCCGGCAGGCCGTAACGTCGCCGTCGTGTTCCGGCATCGACGAGATGGACGGGATGGAGATGAGCTTGTGCAGATCAGCGATGGCAGAGGGCAGCACCCTCTCGATGTTCCAGGCGAGATTGGTCATGGAGCTCACTCTATTGGGTACTCATCCCTTGACGGCACCCGCAGTCAGTCCGGCGACGATGTACCTCTGCAGGTACATGAACAGCAGGATGATCGGGATAGCCGCCACCACCGCCCCCGCCGCGAACAGCGACCACGGTGCGTTGCGTTCATCGGAAGCCCACACATACATGCCGACAGCCAGGGTGTAGTCCTCGGGCCGCTGCAGCACGATCCTGGCCAGGATGAACTCGCCATAGCTGCTAACGAACGACAGCAGGCCCACGACCACGAGGATCGGGGTGACTAGCCGCATGATGACCCCCCAGAAGATCTGGGCGTGGGTGGCGCCGTCAATCCGGGCCGCCTCGTCCAGCTCTCTCGGGATGGTGTTGAAGAACCCGTAGATCAGGAACGTGTTGCCACCCAGCGCCCCGCCCAGGTAGACGGCGATCAGCCCGAGAGCCGAGTTGAGTCCCAGCACCGGGTAGACGTCGCGCAGCATCAGCAGCAGCAGGAAGATCGCGACGAAGGCCAGCATCTGCGGGAACATCTGGATGAGCATCAGGGTCGTGAGGCCGCCTCGGCGTCCCGTGAACCGGTAGCGGCTGAACGCGTAGGCCGCCGACGCGGCCATCAGTACCGTCCCGATCGCGGTCGCGGTGCTGACCACGAACGACTGCAACATCCAGCGCGGGAAGTTGGTGCCGAACAGTGTGGCGTAGTTCTCCAGTGAGACGTTGCGGAACAGTTCGCTGGAACCGCTGATCGTGCCCCCGGGGTTGAGCGAGGCCGACAGCACGTAGAGCAGTGGGAAGATGCAGTAGAGCATCAGGATCACCGCGAGGATGTGTTTCCAGCCCACTTCCTTCCACCAGCGGGCGCCCTTGAGGGTGACGTTGTCGTTCATCACATGATCTCCTCGAGCTTGCGGGTCTGCCGGAATCCGAGCCAGGCGATTACCCCGACCACCACGAAGATGAGCAGGGACAACGCCGAGGCCAGGCCGTACTGCTTGCCTCCCGACTCGAAGGCGATGGAGTAGACCATCGAGATCAGGATGTCGGTCTCACCGATCAGCACCGGGGCACCGGAATAGTTCGGGCCGCCGCCGGTGAGCATGTAGATCAACGAGAAGTTGTTGAAGTTGAACGCGAAACTGGCTATCAGCAGCGGCGCGAGGGAGACCATGAGAATCGGCAGCGTGACGCTGCGGAACCTCCGCCACGCTCCCGCCCCGTCCATGATGGCCGCTTCGGTCAGCTCACCCGGGATGGCCTGCAGGGCACCGGTGCTGACCAGGAACATGTACGGGAATCCGAGCCACAGGTTGACCCCCAGGATTGCGAGTTTCGCCAGGTTCCCGTCGGACAGCCACGCGATGTCGGCCCCACCCAGGAGCTGGTTGATGATCCCGAACTCCCGGTTGAGCATGCCCTTCCAGGTCAGCGCCGCCAGGAACGCGGGGAAGGCGTAGGGCAGCAGGAAGATCGCGCGGTAGAAGGTGCGTCCCCTGACTCGTTTGTCGTTGTAGATCACGGCGAGGGCAAGCCCGAGCGCGAATGTGGTGAGCACGGACAGGATCGCGAAGGCGAAGGTCCAGGCCATGATGCTGAGGAATGGTCCTGTCAGCCGCGAGTCGTTGAAGACCTCGGTGAAGTTCTTGGTCCCGACGAACACCCGCCAGCCCGGGGTAAGCTGCGACCCGTCGCTGGCGACGAAGGCTCCCACGGACTCGTCGGCGTGGTAGACCTTCCCTTCGGGATCGGTGAAGGTATCGGCCGCGGCGTCGTAGGTCAACGCCGACTTCGCGACATAGGCGAAGGACGCGTTGTCGGTGCGCAACCAGCCCTGGGTGGGGTCGTCACTGAGGTTGACGCGCAACTCCAGCACATCCTTCTGCCGTGCCTGCACGTCGGCCGGCGACAGCACATTCCACCCGGGCACCTCCGTCACCCTGGTGCCGGCGACAACCGCTCCCTGCACCTCAGCGAGAGGAGTGTTCTGGGTTCCGGCCTCGGCGTGGCCGTCGCGCACCACCGCGAATCCCAGTTCGCCGTCCTTCTCGACGACGGTCACGGGATAGGTTGAGGTGCCCTCGACCCTGCGGTCAGAGGCCTTGAGGATCTGGGTGATGGCAGCTTGCTTGGAGTCGTTGTGGCCGTCGCCGTAGTTGGTGAACGCCACCCAGGCGGTGGAACCCATCACGTAAACCTGGTAGACGAGCAGGAAAACCAGGCCGGGCAGCAGGTACTTCGCGGGGATCGCCCGCTTGGAGAAGTAGACGTAGTCGGCGACGAGAAGCGTCACAGCGAGGAACCCCAGCACGAGCCATTGCTGCCGGGGAACCGAAACCATGATGCCGTACAGCCCGAAGGCGTTGATCAGGGCCATCAGAACCAGCTTCGCGTAGAAGCCGGGGCGTGTGTAGTCGCGGGCGTGGGACAACCGCGGCTCTGCAGAGTCGGTTTTCTCTGTCATGTCTCTTTTCCGAACCGGGAACCGTGCGGGGGCCCGGGCAGCCCCCCGCACGGAACACCGATCAGCCCTTGGCGAGCGCGTCCTCGACGTTGGCGATCATCTGCTGCCAGGTGGTCACGGGATCCTCCCCGCGGAGGATGCTGAGTTCAGCGGAACCCCAGTGGCTCCAGACCGCGTCCATGCCGGTGATGGCGGGCAGGGACTGGCCGCTCTCACCGGCGGCCTCGAAGCCCTTGAGGACCGGGTCGGTGACGGCCGCCGCGGCGGACTTCAGCGCGGGCAGGCGCCCACCCTTTTCCTGCAGGATCTTCTGCGCCTCGTCACCGGCCATGTAGTCGAGGAACTGGTTGGCCAGCAGCGCGTTCTTGGAGTACGACGACAGGTAGACGCCCTGCACCCCGACGAACGGGGCGGACGGCTGACCGCCCGCGGAGGGCACGGGCAGCACCGAGATGTCGAGCCCGGCCTTGGTGAACTCGCCGGTCCACCAGGGCCCGGTGATGATGTAGGGGGACTTGCCGTCGAGGAAGGCCTGCTTGGCCTGATCCCCACCGATGGACTCGGACAGCACGCCCTCGTTGGTGAGCTTCTTGATGTAGGCGGCGAACTTCTCGCCCGCCTCGCCCTTCATGCCGATCTCAGTGGTGTCGGGCTTGAACAGCGGGGCACCGAAGGAGCTCTGCACCGGGTACAGGTGGTAGGCGTCGCCCTTGTCGCCCTGCTGGATCAGCACGGGGTGATCCGGGGTGAGCTGCTTGCCCTGGGCGATGAGCTCGTCGAAGGTGGCCGGGGTCTCCTTGGCGAGGGCATTGTTGCGCACCAGGGCAATGTTCTCGACCGCGTAGGGAACGCCGTAGAGGGTCCCTTCGCTGGTGAAGGCCTTCCTGGCCGCATCGGAGAAACCGTCCGCCTTGTCGCCGAGCTCAACGGGCGCAACAACGCCGTTCTTGACGAGGCTGCCGACCCAGTCATTCGCACCGACAATCAGATCGGGGCCGGCCCCGGAGGGAGCCTGGGCGATGAAATCCGTCCGGACGTCTTCGGTCGGTTTCTGCACCACCTCCAGTTTGACCCCAGTGGCCTTCTGGAAGGACTCGCCAATGGCGTTGAAGCCCTCGATGCGGGTCTCGTCAGCCCAGAGGGTGAGGGTCCCGGAGGCCTTCGCTGAGTCGGAGGAGCCGGCGGAGGTGTTGTTGCCACTGCTCGGCGAACCGCAAGCCGTCAGGGCGAAAGCCAGTCCAGTGGCTGCGAGAGCAAGCAGGCTCTTACGCATGTGGTTCTCCTGTTCCAGGCCGGCTTCGGTGCCGGCCCTGTCTGCTGCCGAAACGCTAACAAAAACGCTGCATGTTTTCAGCAAATTTTAGAAATTTTCTGGGCACAATTTGATAACGTTCTTTCAAGGTTCTGCCGGCAGGGGACACCGGTCAGGGAAGCGAAGCCCAAGCACCACACTGGCAAGGCCTCGGCAGGAAGACACTCTGGGCTGTGTTTCAACGAGGATCCCACGTCAGCGTGACACATGGACGTCGCGGGCCCAGGGAATGTCAAGGCTTAGCCAATGGAGGTATGGATGAGCACACGTCCGCGTATGTCAGACCTGGCCGAAAGCGCCGGAGTCTCCATCTCAACGGTCTCCCGGGTGCTCAACGGCAAACCCGGGATCCGGGAGGACACCCGCCAGGCTGTGCTGCAGGCGATGACCGATCTCGGCTACAGTCGTGAAAAATTGCAGCAACGCAGCGGAGTGATCGGGTTAGTCGTCCCAGAGCTGTCAAATCCCTCCTTCCCTGCCTTCGCAGAGCGCCTGGATGCGATTTTCCAGACCGGTCACCGCACGGTGATCACGGCCGCCGGGCCGTCAGGCACCAATGAGGCCACCTGCATCATTACCCTCCTGGACCTGGGGGTGGACGGAGTGATCTCCATCTCCGGCGCCGCAGCCGACACCGAGGCCGACCTCGCACCGTATCTGCGGCTGGCAGAGGCGGGTGTGCCGACGGTGTTCATCAACGGTCACACCACCCAGCTGGACTCCGTATTCGTGAACTGCTCCGACGCGGAGGCCGTCACCGCGTCCGTCACGCACCTGAGGTCGCTGGGGCATGAACGCATCGGACTGGCAGTCGGCCCGGCCCGTTTCCTGCCCACCCAGCGCAAGTCGTCGGCCTTCCTGGGCCTGGGATTCAGCCAGGACAGCATCGAGCGGACGATCTTCACCGCGGAGGGCGGACGGGTGGCGGCGGGTAAACTCCTGGATGCTGGACACACCGCCATCATCTGCGGCTCCGACCTGATGGCACTCGGCGTCATCCGCGAGGCCCACTCCCGCGGCATGAGGGTCCCCGGCGACCTGTCGGTCATCGGCTTCGACGACTCCCCGCTGATGGCGTTCACCGATCCCCCGCTGACCACCGTGCGCCAGCCCGTCCAGGCCATGTGCGAGGCGGCCGTCTCGGGGCTGGTGCGGGCAATGGACGGCAACACCCCCGACGGTACGGAACTGGTTTTCCGGCCCGACCTGATCATCCGTCAATCGACAGGACCCAGAACATGACAGACAACCACGAGTGGTGGCGCTCCGCCGTCATCTACCAGATATATCCCCGCTCCTTCGCCGACAGCGACGGCGACGGCTACGGGGACCTGCCGGGCGTGATCTCGAAACTGCCCTACCTCAAGGAACTGGGCGTGGACGCGGTGTGGCTGAGCCCGTTCTACCGCTCCCCCATGGCCGACGCCGGCTACGACGTCGCCGACTACCGTCAGGTCGATCCGCTGTTCGGGGCCACTGCCGACGCCCACCGGCTGATCGAGGAGGCCCACGCGCTGGGCCTGCGGGTGGTCATCGACCTGGTGCCGAACCACACCTCGGACGCCCACGAATGGTTCCAGGCCGCGATCGCGGCCGAACCCGGCGCCCCGGAGCGGCAGCGCTACCTGATCCGCGACGGCAGTGGCCCCAGCGGTGAGCTGCCGCCGAACAACTGGCGGTCGCTGTTCGGCGGCGAGGGGTGGTCGCGGCTGCAGCGTCCGGACGGAACTCCTGAGCAGTGGTACCTGCACCTGTTCGACACCCACCAGCCTGACCTCGACTGGAACACCGAGGCCGTCCGGGAGGGCTTCGACGACATCCTGCGGCACTGGCTCGACCTGGGGGTGGACGGCTTCCGGGTGGACGTCGCACACTCGCTGATCAAGGCCAACGGCCTGCCTGATGAGGACGCGACGATCGACAGGAGCTACTTCAACCTGGGACCGATGTGGGACCAGGATGGTGTGCACGACATCTACCGCCGCTGGCGCAAGGTGCTGGAGGAGTACGACGGCGACCGGGTCCTGGTGGCCGAGGCCTGGGTCCCGGATCCGGAACGCCTGGCCCGTTACGTCCGGTCCGATGAGATGCACCAGGCGTTCAACTTCGACTTCCTGACCTCGGCGTGGGACGCAGCCAGTTACCGCAAGGTGATCACAGAGACGATGGCCGCCAACGCTGCCGTCGGCGCACCTACCACCTGGGTACTGAGCAACCACGACGTGGTGCGCCACGCCACCCGCCTGGCCCGCGAGGATCCCTCCGACACCGGGGGCATCGCCGCCACCGACCCGCAGCCCGATGCTGCCCTGGGGTTGCGGCGAGCCCGCGCGGCGACGCTCATGATGCTGGCGCTGCCCGGGTCGGCATACCTGTATCAGGGCGAGGAGCTGGGGCTGCCGGAGCACACCGCCGTCCCGGACCACCTGCGCCAGGACCCGATCTGGTTCCGCTCGGGGCATCAGGAGGTGGGACGGGACGGCTGCCGCATCCCCATGCCGTGGGTGGCGGATGCGCCCGGCGCGGGTTTCTCCCCGAACGGGCAGACCTGGCTGCCCCAGCCAGACTCCTACGCGGCCCTGGCCGCCGACCAGCAGGTCGGGGTGCCGGGGTCGACCTGGACGATGTACCACGACGCCCTGCGGCTGCGCCGCGAATCCAGACTGGGCGCAGGCGAGCTGGCCTGGGTGAATGCGGGCAAGGACGTCGTCGCCTTCGACAACGGACCGGTGCGGGTGCTGGTCAACGTGGCAGGAGTCCCGGTCCCGCTTCCGGATGGCGAAGTGCTGCTGGCGAGCACTGACGTCGCCGATGTGCTCCCGGCTGATGCCGCGGTCTGGCTCCGTCGCTGAGACGTGGGACGCGAAAGGCCCGGCTCAGGTGAAAACCTGAGCCGGGCCTGTTGTCATCAGCGGTATGGCAGCGCCAGACGGGGCTTCACCCGGAACCGCCCGTAGTGAACCGCACCTGAAGGTTCAGCCGTGAAGATGCGGGCGGCCTCCTGGGTCTCGCCGAGACGCTGCAGGGCATCCGACAGGCGCTCCACCTGGCCGCTCAGCGAGTCGATCTGCTCCTCCAGGGCCAGGATGCGCCGGATCCCCTCCAGGTTGATGCCCTCACCCTGGCTGAGATGCTGGATGTGACGGAGTTTCGCGACATCCTTCAGGGAGTAGCGCCGCCCTCTCCCACGCGACCGTTTCGGGACGACGAGCCCCAGCCGGTCATAGCCGCGCAGGGTCTGCGGGTGCATGTCGGCCAGCTGCGCCGCCACCGAGACCGGGAAGACCGGCGCCTCGGGGTCGAACGCCTGGGGCAGGTTCTGAGCCATGTCAGCCTCCAAACAGCGCAGCCCGCGGGTCTTCCTGGCCTGCCTTCTCGGCGTACTCCTGCAGCGCGTTCTTGGCTGCATCACTGAGGTGCTCCGGAACCTTCACCTGGATGGTGACGAGCAGGTCACCGACGGTGCCGTCCTTCCTCCTGACGCCTTTCCCACGCACCCGGAGAGTGCGTCCGTTGGGTGTGTTCGGCGGCACGCGTAGCTTCACCTTGGGGCCCTGGAGCGTCGGGATCTGGATGTCAGCTCCCAGCGACGCCTCCGCGAAGGTCACAGGTACGGTGATGGTCAGGTTGTTGCCCTGCTGGCCGAACAGCTTGTGGGGTGCGACGTGCACGGTGACGTAGAGATCACCGGCAGCTCCACCGTTCTGGCCGGCCACGCCCTTGCCCTTGATGCGGATCCGCTGCCCGTCGGTGACCCCGGCGGGAATACGGACGTTCACGGTGTTCGTGGACTTGCCGCGACCGGTCCCATCACATGCCGGGCAGGGTTCGTCAACCAGCAGCCCGCGGCCACGGCAGTCGGTGCAGGGCTCACTCATCGAGAACACCCCGCCTGCGGTGGAGCTGCGCATCCCAGAGCCGTCACACCCGGGACACACCTTCGGCAGCGTCCCAGGCTTGGCCCCAGTCCCACGGCAGGCGGAGCAGGCCTCGTCGGAGACGGTACGCATCCCGACGGTGCTGCCCTCGACAGCCTGCTCGAAGGTGAGATTCGCCTCCCCCTCAATGTCGGCGCCACGTCTCGGCCCACGCTGGGAGGAACGCCGTGACCCTCCTGAGGAGCCCCCGCCGAAGAGGTTGCCAAACAGGTCTCCGAAGCCGCCCTGGGCCCCTCCCGCGTTGCGGAACAGGTCCTCGAAACCAGCTGTGCCCTCGCCTGTGCTGCTGCGTCCGAAACGCGTCCCGGCACCACCGAACAGACTGCGTGCCTCGTCGTATTCCTTGCGTTTCTCCGGGTTGGAGAGCACGTTGTTGGCCTCGGAGGCCTCCTTGAAGCGTGCCTCAGCGGCCTTGTCCCCCGGGTTGGCGTCCGGATGGTTGTCCCGGGCGATCTTCCGGAAAGCCTTCTTGATCTCCTCGGCGCTGGCTTTCTTGTCCACGCCGAGAACCTTGTAGTAGTCCTTCTCTATCCAGTCCTTGGTGCTCACTCATCGCCTCTCAATGTGCAGGGGGCCGGCGCCACTGCCCCGGCCCCATCCGTGGGCTCAGCCCTGCTTCGGATTGGCGACAGCGACGCGCGCCGGCCGGATCACACGGTCACGCAGCTGGTATCCCGGCTGAATGACCTGCGAGACCGTCGTGACGGTGACCTCCTCTTCCAGGGGCACCTCCATCAGGGCCTCGTGACGGGTTGGGTCGAAACGGTCGCCGACGTCACCGAAGGCGACCAGACCATGCCTGGCTGCCACCTTCTCCAGCTCGTCGGCCACCATTTTGAAGCCGCCGTCCAGGTCCCCATGGGACTTGGCCAGCTGAATCGCGTCGAGCACCGGCATCAGGTCGGCCACGACGGCCTCGATTCCCAGCTGCCGGGCCAGCGCCCGGTCGCGGTCCACACGCTTCTTGTAGTTGACGTATTCAGCCTGGAGACGCTGCAGATCGGCGGTCCGCTCAGCTGCGACGATCTTCCAGTCGGGTGTCTCTTCACTCACCTCTTTGCTTTCCTTGGCCTCGGCCGCGGCAGGCTCACCGTCGGCGAGGGCCGAGGCGGCTGACTCGACAACCGCCTCGGCCTCCTCCACGACCTCATCGGGGGTGGGGTCCTCGCTCACTTGGAGTCCTCGTCATCCACGATCTCGGCATCGACGACATCATCCTGAGCCTCACCGCTGGCTGCCTCCGACTCACCGCCGGACTGCTGCTCGGACTGGGCCTTGGCCTGGGCTGCGGCGTACATGGCCTGGCCCATCGCGGCGGCCTTGGTGTTGAGGTCCTCGATGGCGGACTTCACCGCATCGTTGTCCTCACCCTTCAGGGCCTCCTTCAGCTTGTCGACGGCCTCGACAACCGGGGCCTTGACGTCGTCGCCGATGCTCTCGGCGTTCTCGCTGAGCAGCTTCTCGGTGCGGAACACCAGGGCGTCGCCCTCGTTGCGCATCTCGACGGTCTCACGGCGCTTGCGGTCCTCCTCGGCGTGGCTCTCGGCCTCGCGGACCATGCGGTCGATGTCCTCCTTGGCCAGCGCGGAGCCACCGGTGACGGTCATCGACTGCTCCTTGCTCGTGGCCAGGTCCTTCGCGTGGACGTGGACGATGCCGTTAGCGTCGATGTCGAAGGTGACCTCGATCTGCGGAACCGAACGCGGGGCCGGCAGCAGGCCCGTCAGCTCGAAGTTGCCCAGCGACTTGTTGTCGCGGGCGAACTCGCGCTCACCCTGATAGACCTGGATCATCACCGCGGGCTGGTTGTCCTCGGCGGTGGTGAACACCTCGGAGCGCTTGGTCGGGATGGTGGTGTTGCGCTCGATGATCTTGGTCATCACACCGCCCTTGGTCTCGATGCCGAGGCTCAGGGGGGTGACGTCAAGCAGCAGCACATCCTTGACCTCGCCCTTCAGCACACCGGCCTGCAGGGAAGCGCCCAGCGCCACGACCTCGTCGGGGTTGACGCCCTTGTTGGGCTCTTTGCCACCGGTCAGCTCACGGACGAGATCGGCGACAGCGGGCATGCGGGTGGAGCCGCCGACAAGCAGCACCTGGTCGATCTTGTCGACGCTGGTGTTGGCGTCCTTGATGACGGTGTTGAACGGCTTCCGGCAACGGTCCAGGAGGTCCTGGGTCATCCGCTGGAACTCAGCGCGGGTCAGCTTCTCGTCAAGGTGCAGCGGGCCGGCCGCGGAGGCGGTGATGTACGGCAGGTTGATGGTGGTCTCAGAAGCCGACGACAGCTCGATCTTGGCGCGCTCGGCAGCCTCCTGGAGACGCTGGCGGGCCATCTTGTCCTGCGAGAGATCGACGCCGTGCTTGTTCTTGAACTGCGCCACCAGCCACTCGACGATCTTAGCGTCCCAGTCATCGCCACCAAGTCGGTTGTCACCGTTGGTGGCCTTGACCTCGAAGACGCCGTCGGCGATGTCGAGGAGGGAGACGTCGAAGGTGCCGCCACCGAGGTCGAAGACCAGGACGGTCTGCTCTTTGTCGCCCTTGTCCAGGCCATAGGCGAGGGCCGCGGCGGTGGGCTCGTTGATGATGCGGTCGACGGCCAGGCCCGCGATCTCACCGGCCTCCTTGGTGGCCTGGCGCTCGGCGTCGGAGAAGTAGGCGGGGACGGTGATGACGGCGTTGGTGACCGCCTCACCCAGGTATGCCTCGGCGTCGCGCTTCAGCTTCTGCAGCACGAAGGCTGAGATCTGCTGCGGACGGTAGTCCTTGCCGTCGATGTCCACCTTCCAGTCGGTTCCCATGTGCCGCTTGACGGAGCGGATGGTGCGGTCGGGGTTGGTGACGGCCTGACGCTTCGCCACCTCGCCGACGAGGACCTCGCCGGAGGGAGTGAAGGCCACCACGGAAGGCGTGGTACGAGCACCCTCCGCGTTGGGGATGACGGTGGGCTCGCCACCTTCCAGGACGGCGACGACTGAGTTGGTGGTGCCGAGGTCGATGCCTACTGCACGTGCCATAGGGGTATCTCCTGATTCATTGTGCGGTTACCGCGTGCTTGTCAATCCTGATCCCCTTGAGCGGGGCAGGCTCAACTATGCCACAGGACAAGCAGGTCGGCAAGTCGGGTTGAGCCGCACCGACTCAACCCGGGTTACTTCAGGGATAACCCCGAGTCGCAAACCCTTGTGTCCTTCCTGAGAATCCCCTTAGAGTCGAGTTGTCCCGGGGGAGGGTAAACCAAAGCCTAGAGCTGGCATTAGTTAAGGAGCTCACGTTGAAACGTTCAAAGCTACGCACAGGAGTGGGAGCGGTCTCAGCCCTATTGGTGGCATTTACGGCCTTCCCAGCCCACGCGGATGATGCAAGCACCCCTCCGCAGGACGCCACCCCCCAGGCCGAGGCCACTCAGCCTGCAGCGGGCGCGTCCAACAAGGCCACAGCCGAAGAGCTGCAGACCATGCTCGACGACATGACGAAGAAGAACGACATAGATCTGAGTTATGGAGCCAAGAACCCGGCCGGCCGCCTCACAGGGCCCGGACGAGTTTTGATGGGTAATGATGCGCGGGGCAGCAGCGCCCCCAGTTACTGGTCCGACAACCTGAAGCGCCCAGACCTGGCCGGTGACAAGTACTGGGAGGCCATTAACCCGTGGATGTACATCACCCCCAGCAAGGACAATGCCGCCACCAACACCCGCGTCGAGCTCAGCCAGATCAAGCTGAACGTCCTGCGCCGCTCCACCAACCAGTGGGAGACGATCAAGGTCAGCAAGGTTGAGGGCGACCTCTACAAGCCAAGCCTGGCGGGGAACTCTGTCAAGAAGCCCGACGTGCGCGACGGCGAGAACGGCAGCATCCAGGTGATGCAGGATCCCCAGTTGCTGTTCCATGGCTGGGGTGGAGAAATGAAGTTTGACACCAAGGACATCCTGGCCGTGCAGACCCAGGTTCAGGCACGCCTGGTGGTCAATGACCAGGCAAAGCCCGACGACCGGAGCAAGGCGCAGCTGCTGGTGCAGGTCGGCACCGACTACTACCCCCAGGTCGGCACACGCGTGACAGATCCGCTGCTGCAGACAAAGGATGGCAGCGGCGCCTACTTCCCCGGCGTTGGCCTCTCCAGGGCGAAGCTGGTCACCAATGACTGGCAAACGTTCAGCTTCACCACCGTCGATGCCCCTGGCGTCGTGCATGAAGGTAAGCATGGCAACGCTGTCTCCATCACGGCTGACCAGCTGCGCAACAACCCGCCGCCGTCCTGGCTGCCGGGTCAGCCCGCCAAGAAGTGAGGGCAGGGTGACGGCGAAGGGCAACCCGTCGCTAGACGGCATCCTCCGCTGAGCACCTCACCTTTGGAAGGGGAGCAACCACCGGGTTGCTCCCCTTCGTCGTCTCCTGACACCAATGTCTGTCCACCACGGGGCACCCCGGTCGGCCATCTTCAGGGCGCCACCCCACAATGATCGCTGACGTCCTCAGCGCAGCCTCTTGACGCGGCCTCCAGGGACTCCTAGAGTCAGGCCCGCCACTGGGGGTAGAGCACCAGAGTCAGAGCCGACTAGCAGCTAAGGAGCCGGAATGAAGCTTTCGACATTACGCACAGGACTGGGAGCGCTCTCAGCATTGCTCCTGGCCTTCACTGCTTTCCCCGTACACGCTGATGAGCCTCCCGCTCCCCCGGGTATCGTCACCGCCCCGAAGTTCGCCGAGGACGGGAAGACGATCCGCGTGGGCCGCTCCGTCGAGCGGGTCGCCGGTGATTACGGGAATGCCCAGACCATCGAGGTCTTCCGGCTCCGGGACGGACAGCCGATCCCCGACAGCGGGTCGGCGTTCTACACGCCCGTACCGGAGGACTTCGGCCACCAGCTGGTCTATGCCGAGCGTGCCCGCGACCCACAGACCGGCGCCGAGGTCACCGCCTACAGCGACCCCGTCACCGTGCTGTCGGTGCAAGGAGACCTGACTCCCCCGACGCCCGATGCACCAGTGACGACGTCGCCCGACAAGGCCACGGCCGACGAGGTGCAGACCATGATCGACGACATGGAGAAGATGAACGACGTCGACTTGCGGCGCAACGAAGACGACCAGGGAGGCCGCTACACAGGTCCCGGCCACGTCGTCATGGGAAACGAGGCGCGCGGAACCAACGCCCCCGGCTACTGGCAAGACCAGCTCGTCCATCGCGACCTGATCAGCGACAAGTACTGGCAGGCTGTCAACCCGTGGATGTACATCACGCCCGGCAGAGCCAACGCCGCCACGAACACCCGCGTCGAGCTCAGCCAGATCAAACTGAACGTCCTGCACCGCTCCACCAACCGGTGGGAGACGATAGAGCTCCGCAAGATCGAGGGGATGCTCTACCCGTGGAGCCTGCGCGGCAAAGACGTGAAGGAAGCCAACCTGCGCGACGGCCAGAACGGCAGCATCCAGATGCTGCAGGATCCCGACATGTTGTTCCACGGCTGGGGCGGAGAGATGACCTATGACACCAAGGACATCCTGGCCGTGCACGCCCAGGTTCAGGCGCGCCTGGTGGTCGACGACCAGGCGAAGGCCGACGATCGCGACAAGGCACAGCTGCTGCTGCAGGTCGGCGTCGACTACTACCCCGTCATCGGCATGCGCGTCGATGATCCGCTGCTGGAGATGAAGGACGGCGGCGGCTACTTCCCCGGCGCTGGGCTGTCCAGGGCCAAGCTGATCAGCAACGACTGGCAGACATTCAACTTCATCAATGTGGACGTCGCCAAGCAGGAGCCGGGCGGCTCAATCACCGTCGCCCAGCTGCGTGACAACCCGCCACCATCATGGCCGACGCCGAGTCAGCCCGCCACCCCAGCGCAGCCCACGCCAGCACCCACCACTGCGACTACGCCGGCACCCGCCGCTGCGACCGAGCCGAGGTCCATCACGTCGAAACCCGGTCTACCGAAGACCGGCAGCTGACGGCACAGTACCCGGCAACTCTGAGGGGCCCAGCGATCCGGCTGGGCCCCTCGTCTGTCTTCTCAAGCATCACGGATTCCGCTGCAAAAACCTGGGTGGGCTCACCATCATCCACCACGACGATGAGCGAAGATGTGATGGTACCGCCGTCTATTGGCTATTTTGCGGTTTTTGCAACTTCACAGTGGTGCCGCCCCAGAAGTTGAAGCCCCTGATGATCACGGTGCCGTTCGACCCATCTCCATGGGCCTTCCTACTGATGGCGACCCCAGCCATGATACTGGTGCTCTGGTCGATGACCCTGACGCCAGGCGGCACATAAACCACGTGCCCTCCCATGATCGAGCTCAGAGTCAGCTCGACCTCCACCCCGGGGCCCATGGCGTTTTCAACGTAGATTTCGTTACCGCCCCAGAATGCCTTGCTGACGAGCGTGGGCCTACCGCGGTCCAGATGAATCACTTTGCCACTCATGAAGGCGAACTCGGTAATCTCCTCGTCGCTGCGAGCAAACACCGGAGCCACTGGAGCGCTCACAGGAGCTATGGAGTTGGGGCCCGCCCCTGCGCCGATAGGCAGGTCTTCGACGAGACCAGACAAATCGTCGCTGTATCGCGCCTTGAGGCATATCTGCTGCCGGTCGTTGAACTCCTCATTGTCGAGCTGGCCTGCCGCGTAGGCATCCCGGAGGACTTCAAGCACACTGTCACGTTCGGCGTCACCGATGCGCATCCGCACCTGGGCTGGCTGTTCGGGAAGGCTATCTGACATGGGATAAATTCTACGACGCACAGCCGCTGCGCCACCATGGCAGCAGGGCTTTGAGAATGTGTTTCTCAGCGATTCTGTCCTGGTGTCGAGGTCGACAGTTCACCGGCAGGGGCAGGCTTGCGTGAGGCGGGCTTCAGCCCAGGCGCCACTCCAAGAAGGAAGCGCCCGGGCAGACCTACGACACGCGGCACCGGGTCTTGGCCGCCGGCAGGGCAGACCCAGCAGCGGCATTTGCCACAGCGGGCAGGATGGGGGCAGGCCCTCGCATTGGGGACACTGGATCAAAGATCGCCGGTAGGTGGCTGGTCAGGTGCCGTCATGGTAAAGCTCCAGCCAGGAGGCGCTCTGGTGGTGCGCCGACGCGCTCCCGGCCAGGGACGGTGCATGGTGTGCTGCGTCCGGCCGATCCTTTACAACAGGATTGCTAAGGACGAATACGACTTCACGAACGGGAGGCAATCATGTGCATGCAATCGCTTCTTGATGACTCACTTGCGGAAATCCAGCGGTACCGCACCTACGGTGGATGGAGTGTGCAACGCCCTGAGCATGGCACGCTCGGCCGCTTCGACCCGGCGATGACCCGGCTGCTGCCTGACGGCAGGACCTTCGCCCTCACTCTGCGGCTCGACCGCGCCGCTTACCAGCTCTACCGGGAGGCCGGGGTGCCACACGACCAGGCCCTCCACAACTCGCTGCTGTGCGGGTCGTGGGCTGGGCTGCACAACGCCCCCGGCCTCGGGACGTGGGAGATGGAGTTGCGCGCCCCAGCGTCCGACCGGGTGGAGCTCGTCGCCATGCTCTGGCCCGAGGACGACCAGGAGTGGCCACTCGGCGAGATCAACTTCGTCGAGGGGCGGGTGGGCACCGGATCAACCATGACCAATCTGCACTGGCCCGACCCAGCCACCGGCCAGCCCGCCCACGACCCAGAGGACATCGCCATAGACGTGACAAAGTGGCACCGCTACCGCATCGAGATCACCACCACCGGGGTGCGGTGGCTGGTGGATGGAAGGCTGCGCCGAGAGCTCGTCACCGACCACGCCCCGCACGACGTACCTATGCACTTCGTCGTCCAGTGCGGAGTCAACCCCGCGATCCGTGACGACTGGCATGACAACCTCGAATGGGGGCAGGCCATCCTCTTCCGGCCACTCACCGCTCCCAAAGCACCCCTCTGAGGCGAAGGCTAAATCACAACCTCAGTCCCATAGCATCAAAATTGCGACCCATTCACCCACTAGGAAATTCACAATACATTCGTATGGTAATTCGTCCAGGACGTCCTAAAGTCAGCCCCCGCCGCCCAGCGAGTAGAGGCGCACATTCAGGGTAATCACCGCCAAAGCGTGGCTGCGTAGACCAGCCGCCACCCTTGAAGCTCCCCAACACCACCCAGGGATTCAGCATGCCCAGATAATGACCCAATAGCATGAAAAACGCCCCCGGCCGAAAAGGCCGGGGGCTTTTTGTTGCTTTGACTAGGAGGTTTGCGGAAGGTCTACATCAACATAGCCTTTTTCAGTGAACCCGTAGCTCCACTGCAGGGTGAAAGTCTGGCCAGGTTTGATACCGAAGCAGACCTTCCAGTCAAGCGTCTTTCCCGGCGCAATGTCGGCGGTCGGAAAGTCACAGGAGCCGCCACTGTCGATTACTTTCTGCGCCTCGCTGTTCCCGGAGGTCCCTTGGAAGCGGATCAAGAACGGATTGACTGGCTCACTCCCGCCGTTGGTGAACGAGACCGGGAAGAGGACGAAGGCGTCCGCCCCTTCGGTTCCCGCCGCAGTCGAGGTTGGCTTGTATGGCTCCGGTGTGCCCACCGTGAGACTTCCGCCATCCTTGAGTTTGTACGGCTAGCCGATCGCGAACTTGCCTGAGTCAGCGTTCTGAGTATTGGTCGACGGCTCACCCTCCACGGGACCGCTGTCCAGGGGATCAGGCTCTGCTGATGCCGTGACCGTGACCGTGGACTGCGACGAAGCTGTCGACGAGTTCCCACGCGATGCGGAGCCAAGCCCAAAGCCAATCAGCAAGGCGACCACGCCGATGAACACCGAGGACTTCCACCACGGCTTCTTGACAGGCTTTGCAGTCGGCGGCATCGGAACGCCCATTCCTGCCGGCTGCTGAATATTTGGGTGCGATTCTTGGGACACCCTTCTTCCCTCCCTCGCGCGGACTCTGCCACGCTCCCAAGAGGCTCTACCGTGAGCCTCGACGAGGAAAAAATAGTCGACCATTCGTATGATACGCAAGTCGGGAATCAGGGTGGTCAATAGTTAACTATCGATTGCTATTTCATTCTCCTTCGGAGGTCGGTTCTGCCAAAGGCAGAATGATCTCTATCGAGCCCAAACCAAGGCTTGGCACTCCATCCGGAAACCCGAAAATCGCATCAAGCAACGCGGCATTGGCGGTGGCCGCGTCGCCCGCGGCATCCTTCAGTTTGCTGGACATGTCACTGATTGAGCAATTGCCTACCGTCATGTCGCACTCCTTTACTTGCAGCCGATGCAACTCCCAGGCGGTAGCGCGCCGCACATTCTCGTTAGTCGCTTCGGTTTGCTCTTGATGCGTGTCCTTTTGCGCGTAGAGCTTGGTGGCCAAGGGCAACCCAGCGCCAGGGCATCCAGGAGACTCTCAAAGTCGCAGTTGCAGCAAGGCAGCCGCCCCAGTCGGCTTGGCATCGTCCAGCAGGCGCTAACGCCGAGCATGCTGATCCCTCCCAAGCTTCCAAAGAAGGATTCTATGGCCCCGCGCTCCGCCCGGTACGGTTTCGGTACGACCCACCCTGGCCCAGACAGCGCTTTGCCTAGTCAAAGCGGTAGGCGAGACACTCTGGGCGTCTTCTCCGTTTGACCGCACAGTGTCCCAGAGATTCCACCTGGCCTCCCGGACAAGCACTGACCCTTGGAGCCGCCCACGGGAATCGAACCCGTGACCTACGCTTTACGAGAGCGTCGCTCTGCCTACTGAGCTAGGGCGGCAGCGCCAACAAACTATAGCCGCCCCAGCCGACTGCTACGAAATCTGCCGTCCGCGATGGGGCGCTTGGCTCTCCGTCGCGCGACTTCCCCTCAGGGTTCACCCTGAACCTCACCCCAGATCTTACCTAAATCTAAAAACCCCTTTAGATAATGGAAAGGTTTAGTTACCATTGCCGCATGACCAACCCTGATTTGAGTTCCATACTGGATGACCTAGCAGCCGGGCGCATCGACACGGCCGAGGCGAACCGGCGTATATCCGCCCTCAAGACAGACACCGGAAGCGAATCCGGCTCCGGTCCGAGACAAGAAGAAGCCCCCAAGGGCAAACCGGGCGGCCTGACCCGGGTGGCCATCACGGCCGTCGGGCGCCGCGTACGCATTGAGGGCGACCCATCGGTCTCTACCCTGTCGGTGGAAGGCCCGCATGTGCTGCGCCGCAACGGCGAGACGATGGAGGTCAGCTCCACCGGCGAGTTCGGCCCCAGCTTCAACGGTTTCTCCCTCATCCGCCCACCCCGGAGCCTCGAAGACCTTCGCGACATCGGCCTCGGCAAGGAACTGCTCATAAAGGTGAACCCGAAGCTAGTCGTCGACGTCGAAGCGACAACAGGCGGGGTGCGCAGCACCGGGGTCCCCCGGCTGGGCAGGATCAGAGTGACTGCCGGCGGCTGCCACCTGAGCGACGTCACCGAGGTCGCCGACCTACTGAGCCAGGCTGGCGGCGTCACCGTCGAGGGCCCAATCAGCCTGGGCCGCTCCAGGCTGAAGGTCGAGTCCGGCTCCCTGACCCTGATCCTCAAGCCCGGTTCCAGCGTCATGGTGCATGCCGACGCGAAGTTCGGGCATGTGCGCTGGCCGGAGGACAATGGGGGCGCCGACGAGGTGGTCTTCGGGAACGGTTCCGCCAGGTGCGACCTGACCGTCGTCATGGGACTCGCCACGGTCAAGAGCGAGGTGGTCGCATGACCTCCGCCCTGTACCACGCGCCCGCCGAGTGCCCCGTCTGTGGGGACGACCTGATCATCATCCGCAAAGGCTGCATGCACTGCGGGTCGGAGCTTGCGGGCGAGTTCGCATCCTCACCATACGATCGTCTTGATACTGCCGAGCATGAGCTGCTGCGCGTATTCCTGACCTCCCGCGGGAACCTGCGTGAGGTGGAGAAGCACCTCCAGGTGTCATACCCGACGGCCCGCGCCCGCTTCGACGCGCTGCTGGTCAAACTGGGAATGAACCCCGAGGCCCAGCCTGCTGAGCCCTCTCCTGAAAGCCCCACCGACCAGGACACCCCTCCGGGAGAGGATGCCCCCGCCGGGCAAGATAACCAAGACAACAACACGACAACCGCCACCCCGCAGGAGCAGATCCTGGCGCGAGTGGCGGCTGGTGAGATCAGTACCGAGGTTGCGGCTCAACTGATCGCAGGACTGGGCTGAGCCTCTTTTAGGAGGTGACCTTCTTGATGGTCACCGAGATGGTGCGGCCATTGGGTGCCGCGTAGCTGACCTCGTCGCCTACGCGGTGCCCGAGCACAGCAGCTCCCAGCGGGGACTGTGGGGAGACGGCCTGGTCGATTGAGGCGTCGGTGCCGAGGATCTCCCTCGACCCGAGCAGGAAGGTGTCGGTGTCGTCATCGTCGCCGAAGAAGGCGACGGTGACGATGCGGCCGGGGCTGACCTCGTCGGGATCGCCCTGGGCCTCGCCCACCTGGGCACGCCGCAGCAGATGCTCCAGCTGCCGGATGCGCCCCTCCATCTGTCCCTGCTCCTCACGAGCGGCGTGATAACCACCGTTCTCGGAGAGGTCACCTTCCTCGCGGGCGGCGGCGATCCTAGCTGTCACCTCAGGGCGGCCCACGGTCTTGAGCTGGGTGAGCTCGGCCTCCAGCTTGTCGTAAGCCTCCTGTGTGAGCCACACCGTTTCGGAATTGGTTTCGGACATCCCGACATGCTATCACCGGCTTTTTTCAATCCAACCTGAACCAGATTCGGCAGCTCCGGTAGCCACCCGCAAGAATGTCTTCCATGACCTCGTACCCCAAGGGCCCATTGCGCCTCTTGCACGTGCACGCCCATCCCGACGACGAGTCGAGCAAGGGCGCCGCCACCACCGCCAAGTATGTGGCTGAAGGCGTCGAGGTCATGGTCGCGACCTGTACCGGCGGCGAACGCGGCGACATCCTGAACCCGGCCCTGGCCGGCGACCCCGAGATCATGGCCGATCTTCCCAGGATACGGGCCGCCGAGATGGCCCGCGCCGGCGAGATCCTGGGCATCAAGCAGGTATGGCTCGGATTCACCGATTCCGGCCTACCCGAGGGCGATCCCCTACCGCCGCTTCCCGAGGGCTGCTTCGCGCTGCAGGACGTCGCCGAGGCAGCCGGACGGCTGGTCAAGGTGATCCGCGACTTCCGCCCGCATGTCGTCACCACCTACGACGAACGCGGCGGATACCCACACCCCGACCATGTCCAGTGCCACCGGATCACCGTAGAGGCCTTCAAGGCGGCGGCCGATCCATCGCTGTGGCCTAAGCACGGTCCGGCCTGGCAGGCCGCGAAGCTCTATTACCACATGAGCTTCCACCGGCGCCGGTTCGCGGCGTTGGAAGCGCTGATGCACGAACAGGGTCTCTCCCCCACGACACCAGCCCCAACCAACGACGAGGACCCCTTCTCGGACGGCCGCCTGACCACCTTCGTCAACTGCGCCCAGTACTTCGGAGTGCGCGACGAGGCCCTACGGGCACACGCCACGCAGATCGACCCCAACGGTCCATGGTTCGCCGTGCCGCTGGCCATCCAGCAGGCAGGCTGGCCAACCGAGGACTACCAGCTGGTGATCTCGAAGGTGCCGACGATGATCCCAGAAGACGACCTGTTCACCGGTCTGAGGGATGTGCCCCTGGTACCGGAGTTCGTTATCTGACGCACCAGGGCATCACACGACTCGTCTGACCGCGGGATCCTTGCTGTGAAGGAATTTGGCTGCCAGCACGCCGCCGATGGCACCGCCCAGATGCCCTTGCCAGGACACCCCTGGGTCGGTGGGCAGGATACCCAGCAGGGTGGAGCCGTAGAAGAAGAACACCGCAACTGACAGCACAATCTCCCAGATGTTGTGCGTGAAGAAACCACGCACCAGCAGGTAGGCGAGATACCCGAACACCAGGCCCGAGGCACCCAGCGTGATGGTGTGGGGCGAGGCAATCAGCCACACGACCAGGCCCGAGGTCGCAATGCTGGTGAGCGTGACCGCAAGCCAGCGTCCCGGCCCTGCCAGCCACGTGAGCAGGCCAAGGATCAGGAACGGCACCGAGTTGCTGATCAGGTGTGGATAGCCGGAGTGGAGCCAAGGCGCGGTGAGGACGTGCGGTATCGATCCAAGCTGGCGGGCAACGATCCCGAACTGGTCGAGGGCGTGGAACGACGCGCTGTCGATGATCTCCAGCACCCACATGAGGGCGAGCAGCCCGCCGACGACCACGAGTCCAGGCTTGAAGCCTTCGAGGGAACGACGATCGGCAAAAGTCTGGGTGCTCATACCCCCAGTGTCCCAGCGAACACAAGAGCTCCCCGTAGGCCCCGCGCCTGGGTCCTTGAACGTTATGGTTCCGCGTTGATATTCGCCATAGGCTGTCAGCCCCCGCGCCCGGGGTCCCTGGCCCACGTCATCGACGCCCCGGATCTCCCAGCAGCCAGGTGCCCAAGGACAAGAGCATGGTCACGGAGCCTCTAAGCTTGGCCGTCATGGCTAACCGACTGGCTGACTCCCCCAGTGATCATCTCCTCCAGTACGCCCACCAGCCGGTGGACTGGTGGCCCTGGGGTTCCGAGGCCCTGGCGCATGCCGCCGAGCTGGACCGCCCAGTCCTGCTGAGCATCGGCTACGCGTCATGTCACTGGTGTCACGTGATGAGCCATGAGTCGTTCGAAAACCCAGAGACCGCGGAGTTCATCAACACGCACTTCGTCCCCGTCAAGGTGGACCGGGAGCAGCAGCCGGTGCTGGACCAGGTCTTCATGACGGCCACGCAGCTCATGAATGAAGGAGCGGGTGGCTGGCCACTGACGGCCTTCCTCACACCCGACGGCCGCCCATTCTTCACCGGCACCTATTTCCCGCCCGAGCCGCAACCGGGCCGGCCGTCGTTCCGTCAGGTGCTGCAGGCCCTTGCCGAGACGTGGGAGTCGGACCGGCAGACGCTGGTCGCGGGGGCTGACGTGGTCGCTGGCCACCTGGCTGCGCTGTCCGCCGCTCCCCTGGCCGACACGGCGCCTGAGGTGCATGCCGCCATCGACACGATCGGCGCCGACTTCGACCTGATCCACGCCGGCTTCGGCACCGCCCCGAAATTCCCGTCCGCGACGGTCCTCGACGCTCTGCTGGTGCGCGGTGACGCGCAAAGCCTGGAGCTGGCGCAGCGCAGCCTGGAGGCGATGGCGCGCGGTGGCATCCACGACCAGGTCGGCGGCGGCTTTCACCGCTACGCGACCGATCCGGGCTGGGTGATCCCCCACTTCGAGAAGATGCTGGACGACAACGCCCTGTTGCTGGGCACCTACATCCGGGGGTGGCGGCGCACAGCCGACCACGACGAGGGGCTGCGCGCCCTGCTGGAGCGCACGGCCTACGGCATCGCGGGTTTCCTGGAGCGCGAGCTGCGCGACGAGAACGGCGCTTTCATGGCAGGCCTGGACGCTGACTCCTGCGACATCCGGGGCGCCGTCTTCGAGGGCATCCACTACCTCTGGACCCCGGAGCTGCTGTTCGACGCCCTAGGCGATGAGGACGGCGACTGGGCCACCCAGGTCTTCCACGTCACCGCGGGCGGCACCTTCGGGGAGGGCCTGTCGACGCTGCAGCTGCGCGGCCGTCCTGATCTCGACCGCCTCGCCGAGGTCTCAGCGAGGCTGCTCACGGAGCGGGGGCACCGGTTCCGGCCCGCCACGGACCGCCTCGTCGTGACGGCGTGGAATGCGCTGGCGATCTCGTCGTTGGTCACAGGCGCCCTCATCTGGAATGAACCGCACTGGCTGGACCTGGCGCTGGACACCGCCCGCTACCTGGCAGAGGCCCACCTGGCTGGCGGGGAGCTGCGGCACTCCTCACTGGCAGGACAGGTCAATCCGCAGGCCGCCACGGCCGAGGACCACGGCACTCTCGCCGATGCCTTCACCGTCCTGGCCGGAGCCACGGGGGACGCTGCCTGGCTGCGTCGCGCCGAGACGCTATGCGACGGGGCGCTGGAGCTTTTCAGCGCCGAGGACGGTGGGTTCTTCGACGCGGAGGCGGGCGAGCTGTTCGTGCGTTCGCGATCCCTGACCGACAACGTCACCCCATCGGGGACGAGCGCACTCGTGCGGGCGCTACGCCGGGTGGGGCTGATGGCCGAACGCCCCGGCCTGCTGGCGCGCGCCGACGCCGCGGCCGCCACCACCTGGGCGACGGTGGCGGAGAATCCGAGGTTCGCGGGGTCGGCCCTGGAGGACCTGATGGTCGCCGACGAGGCGCGGCGAGGGCTGCGGCCTGCGATGGTCGTCGTGTCCTCAGGGGATCCCTTCGACGAGCTGGCCCGCGCGGCCTGGCGGCTAGCCCCGGCGGGGTCGGTGATCCTGACCGCCCCGGCGGGCACCGGCGGCTTCGGCTCTTGGCTGGAGGGCCGGGAGAAGCGAGCGGTGTACGTGTGCCGGGGAGATCGCTGCTTCGATCCGGTCACCGACTACACCGAGTTGAAGACCCCGCTGTGGCACCGGGTATGACCGTGCCGGGTCGTGAGAACACGCGGCGCAGCATCGCCGCATGCGACGAGCGGTGACGCGATGGTCAGAACACCGCAAGCCCGATCGCGACCCCATGACAGATGGCGGCTGCGATCGTGCAGGCGTGGAAGACCTCATGGAATCCGAAGAGGCGCGGGTTGAGACGCGGGCGGCGGGTGCCGTAGGCCAGAGCCCCCAGCGAATAGACCAGACCACCTGCCAGCATGAGCAGCACGACGGCCGGCCCACCGGAGGCCCAGAACTCACCCAGCCACCCGAGGGCCGCCCAGCCCATGGCGACATAGAGCAGTGTGTAGAGCCAGCGCGGCGCGCCGAGCCAGCAGATGCGGAACACGATCCCCACCACCGCGATGCCCCAGATCAGCGCGAGGAGAGCCCAGCGGGACGTGCCCTCCAACAGGGTGAGGGTCAGCGGGGTGTAGGTGCCCGCTATGAAGACGAAGATGTTCGAGTGGTCGAGCCGGCGGAACACCGCCATGACCGGCTCGTCCCAGTTGCCCCGGTGGTAGGCGGCCGAGGTGCCAAAAAGCTGCACCCCGCTGAGGGTCCACACGGCGCAGCCGATGCGACCGGGCAGGGTCGGGGCGAAGGCCGTCAGCACTAGGCCCACGACCAGCAGGGCAGGCGCGAAACCCAGGTGCAGCCAGCCGCGCATCAGGGGTTTGACGGGCTGTTTCCCGGACTCTGGGACGGGACGAGTCACAGTGCCCTCATCCCCAGGCGAGGGGGCGGCGAAAGTCCCGCTGGGCTTCCCGGAAACAGCAACCATCACAAACCTACGCTTCCGTAACTTACGCCTTCGGAGGTTACCGCGCGGCCAGGTGAATTCAAACCTCTTCATCGGTATCTGTCCGAGCTGGTGGCTAGAGTGACGCCATGGCACGCCCCCTCAATGAACTCATAGCCCCCGACTGGGCCGAGGCACTGGCTGACGTCGAGCCCCAGATCCATACCATGGGTGACTTCCTGCGCCAGGAGATCGCCGAAGGACGCAGCTATCTGCCGGCAGGCGACAATGTGTTGCGCGCCTTCAGTCGCCCATTGGCCGGCGTGCGGGTGTTGATCGTCGGCCAGGACCCATATCCCACGCCAGGGCATGCGGTCGGGTTGTCGTTCTCCGTCGCACCCGATGTGCGCCCCATCCCCCGCAGCCTGCAGAACATCTACCAGGAGCTGAGCGACGACCTCGGCATCGCGCCCGCGCCTCATGGCGACCTCACGGCCTGGTTCGAACAGGGTGTCCTGCTGTTGAACCGGGTCCTGACCGTCTCGCCAGGCAAGGCGGGATCGCATCGCGGCAAGGGCTGGGAGGCCGTCACGACCGCCGCCATCAGCGCTCTCGCGGAGCGCGGCGGACCGCTGGTGGCGATCCTCTGGGGCCGCGACGCGCAGTCCACCCGTTCCCTGCTCGGCCAGACCCCGATCATCGCCAGCGCCCACCCGTCGCCCCTGTCGGCACGCAACGGCTTCTTCGGCTCACGTCCGTTCAGCCGCGCGAACGAGGCGCTCATCCAGCAGGGTGCCAGCCCGGTCAACTGGGACCTCAACACCCCCGCCGGCTAGACGCGACTCCCACAACGACCGGCAACGACCAGCGCCAAGCCCGGACGCCGCACAGCCGGCCAGAGGATGCCGTGAGCGGCATTTACAATGGCCGGCATGGAGATCGACGTCCTTGGGTGGCTGAGCAGCCGCAAGAACCCCCAGCCTGTGGCAGCCGGCGACGCCCTTCCCGGACGCAGCACCCCGGTCCTCGACCCCATCCCTCAGCATGCCGTGCTCGGGCTGCGCCTGGACGAGGTCCCGGCGGGCTGTGAGGTCGCACACTTCGCCATGGGCTGCTACTGGGGGGAGGAGCGGCTGTTCTGGACCACCGGCGGCGTGGTCAACACCGCGGTCGGCTTCATGGGCGGCTTCACACCGAACCCCACATATCGCGAGACCTGCACTGGGCGCACCGGCCACACGGAGACCGTGCAGGTGGTCTTCGACCCGTCGCGCGTCAGCTACGAGGACCTGCTGAGGATCTTCTGGGAGAACCACGACCCGACGCAGGGCTTCCGGCAGGGCAATGACATCGGCACCCAGTACCGCTCTGCCATCTTCCCAGCCAGCCTGGAACAGCACACGGCTGCCGTCGCTTCCCGCGATGCCTTCCAGGCCCGGATGACCGAAGCCGGGTTCGGGGAGATCACCACCGAGATCACCGGCGACGCCACCTTCTACTACGCCGAGGAGGAACACCAGCAATACCTCCACAAGAATCCGGGAGGCTACTGCCCCCATCACGCCACCGGGGTCAGGTGCGGCGAACGATGACGGCGGGTGGGGTCAAGAGATACCCCACAGGATCGGGTCCCAGGACAACGGCCATCGAACCCGGCTGAGCCTGCTGCGCATGCGCTGCTCAGGGATGGCCTTCGCGCTGTAGGCCCAGGCCCGGGAATTATCTTCATCCAAAAGGATGACGAGGTTCGGAGATAGGTAGTACAGCCTGCAACAGCCCGCAAACTAGACTGGACCGGTGAATTTGCGCCGCGCCATCGTCTTCGCGATGGTTGTGCTGCTCGCTGGATGCTCCTCCACCCCAGCACCGGAGCCGACGGTGACACCCTCTGCCGGCCCCTCCGGCGGCGCCAGTCCGGAGTCCAGCGCCAGCCCGTCCCCCTCGATCGCCTTCCCCGTCCCGATGAGCATCACCCAGGATCTCATCCACGGTGGGGCGAAACAGGTCGTGCAGCGCATGATGGAGATCACCAACAACCGCCCCGCGCTGAAATTGGACATCTCAGCCACCGAGGTGACCCTCACGGTCCTGGACGCACAGCAGAAACCGGTCACCCTGCGCTGGCGCACCAACCAGATAACACCGGTGGACTCCGACCTCGAATATCTTGAGCAGCCCACATTCCGCCCGACTGACTATCCGCTGGGCAATATCAGCGACCTGTTCGACACCGCCACCCGGATGGGTGCCACGGGAACCGACAAGATCCTGCAGATCGTCGAATACCGGCACCGCGGGGTCTACATGAGCGTCACAACCACCCCCGAGACGAAGACCGTGTTCTTCGAGCGGGACGGCACGGCCGTGCGCAATCTGGGGTTCACGTCGGTGGCGGACCTGAACGACGGCCTGGCCGCGGTGATCGGCGGGAGCCGGGCTGTGACGCAGATCGGCTTCGGCCCTGGCGCCGGCTACTGGGCCGACCTACCGCCAAGCAGCGGCGTGACCGAGCGGCGCATCCGCTCCGCGGCATTGCCCGTCTACTCGACCCGACGCAACGAGGCGTCGTCGCTGACTCCCTTCGACCCGACGCAGATCAATACGCTGGTATTGGCACGTGCGGTTCAGCGTTTCAGCACCGACGCAAAGACAGAGTGCAAGGTCGAGGTGGACAACCGGTACAAACGCGACAGCCCCATCATCCGCCTCGACTGCGGTGGCAGGACCCACTTCATGGATCTGGGGGGTGGCGAGTACACCGAGGACCAGCTGCGCTAACCCACAAACCAGCGCACTGATCAGGGTCGAACAGTCCCAGCGGCCGGTTATCCGAGCAGGCCCATCCGCTCCGCCTCGGCACGCAGCGACTCGCGGGCCCTGGGATGCGCGGCCTCGATGAGCCCGAGTGCCTGGTCGCGCTGCGAGGCCCCGAAGATGCGTGCCCGGCCCTGCTCCGTGACGATCCACGCCGGCTGCAGCGACGTGGTGGGCTCTGTGAGCTTCGGCACGATGGTGGAGCGGTCGGCCTTTGGATGCCACGACTTCAACGCGATGATGGCCTGCCCGCCCGGGGAGTGCAGGGCCCCGACGATGAAGTCCGCCTGCCCGCCGGTGCCGGAGATGATGCGGTCGTTGACGCGGGTGGCGTTGACAGCCCCGAAAAGATCCGCCTGCAGGGCGGTGTTGATGCTGGTCACGGCCGGCTGGGCAGCGATGTTGCCAGGGTTGTTCGTGGTCTCACAGCGCAGCAGCCGCAGCCTCGGGTTGTCGTCAGCCCAGGCATAGAGCTCCTCGGATCCGTAGGCGAAGGTGGCGGTGATGGGCTGGTTCTCGTCGAGGGCGCCGGCCTGCAGCAGCCCATAGAACCCATCGGCCATCAGCTCGGTCCACACCCGCAGCCCCCGGCCGTTGCGCAGCGCCCTCGTCACCGCCTCCGGCAGGGCACCGATACCGAGCTGGAGCGTGGCGCCGTCGGGCACCATCGCCGCCAGCTGCTCCCCAACCGCCAGCGACTCGTCGTCAATCCGGACCTTAGGCGCCACCGGTACCGGTTCCGCGGCCTCGATGGCCAGGTCGATGTCGTCGGTCGACAGCACCCCATCGCCGTGGATGAACGGCATGTTCTCGTTGATCTGGGCGACCAGGAGGGCGCCGCGTTCCCTGGCAGCCTCGATCGCACCGGGCAGCACCTGCACCTCGATGCCGAGGCTGACCTTCCCGTCCACGACCCGCGACACCTGCACCGCGACAACGTCCGGGGGCAGTGCGCCATGGAACAGCTGGGGGGTGGCGGACAGGCGGGCCGGGTAGTAGTCGACACGGGGATTGCCACGCAGCCCGGAGCCCACGAAGGTGGTCTCGATACGCACCCCCTCGCGGTCCGGCAGCCTGCCGAGCCCGTTGACGATGAACAGCCGGTACTCGGGGATGGCCTCGTCTAGCAACCCGAGCAGGGCGCGGGGGGTGCCGAAGCTGCCCTGGGTGATGATGCGGGGGGTCGCGGGAAGTTCGGGGAGTTCAGCAGCCAGCCGCTCCGGGGCGACGATTCTCAATTCAGCCTCACAGGTCCTGGGTGTCGAAGGTGTTACAAGAGGCGGGGTCACCGCTGTCAAACCCGGTGCTCAGCCAGCGTTGCCGCTGCTCGGAGCTGCCGTGGGTCCACGACTCCGGGTTCACGAAGCCGCCCTGCTGTTTCTGGATGTGGTCGTCGCCGACGGAACGGGCCGCATCCGCGATACGGAGCAGATCATCTTTGCTGACCGTCTTGATGGGTGAGCTGGAGTCCTTCATGATCTGGTTGAACACCACACCGGAGTAGCAGTCGGCCTGGAGCTCAAGACGTACCTGCTGCGAATCGGCTCCGGTGCCACGCCTGACGGAACGCATCGTCCCGTCGAGGTTCTGGATGTGATGCCCGTACTCATGGGCGACGATGTAGAGTTCCGCGGCGTCCCCACCCGAGGCGCCCAGCTGTTTGAGAAGCTGCCCGACGTACGAGTCGTCGATGTAGACCGTCGAGTCACCGGAGCAGTAGAACGGTCCCATCTCCGTCTGCCCGACACCGCAGGCGGTGCTGGTCGTGCCGGAGAAGAGCTTCATCGTCCCGTAGCTGTAGTTGGACTTGGCCTTTGACCAGTAATCCTGGACCACCTTGTCGTAGAGCGCCCAGCGACACTCGCGGTTGGTGTTGACGTTGACGTCCTTCTGCCTGCAATGCTCAAGACTGTCGCCCTGCCCCGCCGCCCCCTGGGTGTTCTGGGAGCCGCCGGAACCGAGCAGATCGGAGACGTTGATTCCCAAGCTCGGCCCGACGAACACGACCAGGAGCATCAGCACGACGCCGCCCACACCGCCGCCAAGGGCCATCCGACCGCCTCGCCCGCCACCGCCTGACCCGCGCTGGATATGCGAGTCGGACAGATCCACACTGTCGCGATAGTCCATGTGCTCTACCTCCTCCTGACCGCATTAGCCTAACCGGGCAGGGAAAACCACTGGTGGCGAACCGGCCGTCCCGCTGCAGATTGAACGTCCCACCGCAGATTGAAAGGGACACCCGCACCTCACGAAGCGAGCACCGCACGCAGGCTCTCGGCGAAGTCGCGGGCCTGCACCGGGGCAAGATCCCCGTATTGCAGCAGCAACGCGGGGGGATGGTCGCGCATCGCGAAGTCCCCCAGCGTCGACACCTGGTATCCGGCGTCCTCCAGGCGCATCTGGACCACCAGCTCATTGACCTTCTCAGGCAGCCGCAGCACCAGCTCCGTGCCGCTCGGGTCGCCAAAGATCTGCACGTCGGGCACCGATTTGTCGAGCGCGGCCAGGAGCGCGGCCCGGCGCTCACCGAACAGCGCCAGGGCCCTGTTGCGGTGCCGGTACATGGCGCCGGAGGCCATGTAATGGGCCAATGCCCGGGCCGAGAAGTCCGAGACGACCGCCACGTCGGCGGCCCTCTTGCGGAACCCCTCATCGACGATCAGCCACACCAGCCCGAGCTCTGGGGTGATGAGCTTTGAGGAGGAGCCGACATAGACCACGCGCGCACTCCCCTCTGCCATGGAGAACAGGGTCGGCTGCGGCGCATGCCCGTAGGTGAACTCCGCGTCGAGGTCGTTCTCGATGATGACCCCGCCTGTGCGCGCCGACCACTCCAGCAGCTCACGCCGGCGCCGGGCACTCATCGCGACGCCAGTGGGCCACTGCCGCGCCGGGGTGACATGCACCACCTTGTCGGCCCCGGTCAGCATGTCGATCCGTAGGCCCTCCTCGTCCACTGGGATGCAGTGGACCCGGCAGCCCTCGTTGATCAGATGCCGCTGCACCCGGGGATAGCCGGGGTCCTCGATCGCAACCCCGCAGCCGCGCAGCTCCAGGCCGTGGACGATGTCCGCGAGGACGCTCCCGATGCATGGGCGGAAGATGATCTGCCCGGGGTCGAGCACCATGCCACGGAAGGAGCGCAGGTGGTCGCTCAGCGCCTCGCCCAGGGCACTGATGCCGTTCTGGGCCTCGAACGGGTTGGTGGCCTCCCGCCAGGCCCGGTTCCAGTCCCGCAGGTTGATCACAGAATTGTCCGCACCCCCAGGCACGGTCAGGTTGACCGTCCCGGCGAGCTGCCGCGGTTTCTTGCCGGACCGCATCCCGGCCGCGACCGGACGGTCCTGGAGAAGCTCCCGGGCACCCTTGCTGATGCGGGTGCCGCTGCCCTGCGAGGAGGAGACGAGCCCCAGCCCACCCAGGGTCTCGTAGGCCTCAACGACGCAGGAGCGCGAAACACCATGGCCCTCGGCGAATCTCCTGGAGGAGGGTAACGGATCACCGTCGGCCAACTTGCCCTCCTCGATCCCCCGCATGACCGCCACGACGATACGGCGAGAGACCGGCGTGACCTCCGGATCGAGGACCAGGCGCTGCTGGATGGGGAGAGCGGTCCGTACCATGCAGGCCAGGCTACCTGGCAACGCCGGTTTCACAGCCCCATCAAGCCCGCCCGGCAAGAAATTAGATGAATCTTCAAGCCAGGAAATCTTCTTGACAAGGTCAAATACCCGGAGACAAAGTGGTTTTCACTCTGCGCGCAAAGTGGTCTGGGCAGTGAGCTATAGGCTCGGCAACATATTCCCTGCCCACGGTTGAACCGGAGGCTGCGGCTGCGTGGTGGCGATGCACTGTCCGACCGTGGATACTTGTGGGCGAGGTTTCGCTAGGGATCTGGACAAACACAAATCAGACACGGGAGTCGCAGTGGGCATAAATGAGATCATCGTTTGGATCCTGATGATTTGCATGGTTCTCGGCGCCATAGACCGGATCATCGGGAACAAATTCGGTCTGGGCAAGGAGTTCGAGGAAGGCTTCAACGCCATGGGCCCGCTGGCTCTGGCGATGCTGGGAATCATGTGCCTGGCACCCATCCTCGGCAAGCTGCTGACCCCGGTCGTCGGCCCGGTCTACTCGCTTCTCGGAGCAGACCCGGCGATGTTCGCCGGCACACTCCTCGCCTGTGACATGGGTGGCTGGCCCCTGGCCCAGGAGATGACTACCAACACACAGGCCGCCCAGCTGTCCGGCCTGATTCTCGGGTCCATGATGGGCGCGACGGTGGTCTTCACCATCCCGGTAGCACTGGGAATCATCGACAAGGAAGACCGCGGTTACCTCGCGAAGGGCATCCTGGCCGGCATCTGCTGTATCCCGATCGGCGTCCTGGCCGCTGGCCTGGCCGCCGGCTTCCCCATCGGCCTGGTTCTGGTCAACCTGATCCCCATCGTGCTCGCCGCCCTGCTGATCGCCTTCGGGCTGTGGCGGTTCCCCGACGCAATGACCAAGGGGTTCGAGTGGTTCGGCAAGTTCCTGGTAGCTCTGATCACCCTGGGCCTGATGATCGCTGTCTTCGAGTACACGACCAAGGTCCACATCATGCCCGAGGGCTGGGAACTCGGCCACCGGATGACGACGCTTGAAGACGGCAGCCAGATGCTGCTGATTGAGAAGAACGTCATCGACATCGCCAAGATCGCCATGATGCTGCTGGGCGCCTTCCCGGCCGTGTACCTCATCGTCAAGCTGGCCAGCAAGCCGCTGGGCTCTCTGGGCAAGCTGATCGGCATCAATGACTCCGCTGCCGGCGGCATGATTGCCACCCTGGCCAACAACATCCCGATGTTCCAGATCATGAAGGACATGGACCCCCGCGGCAAGGTGCTCAACGCCGCCTTCGCGGTCGGCGCGGCCTTCGCCTTCGGCGATCACCTGGGATATGTCGCAGGTGTGGCCCGCGACATGATCGCACCGATGATCGTCGGCAAGCTGGTCGCCGGCATCTGCGCTATCGGCCTGGCCCTGCTGGTGTTCGGCAAGTCGCTTCCCAAGAGTGACGGAAAACCGGTGGCGCACACCGAGTCCGAGACGGCCGCCGAGGGGGCCTGAGGAATGCGGATTGCGCGCGTCATCGGCTCTGCCGTCTCGACCATCAAGCCGGACAGCACCCGGGGTTCCAAGCTCCTGATCCTCAGGGCAGCCACCCCGGGCAACGAGCTCTACGGCGATCCGTTCGTGGCGGTGGACATCGTCGGCGCGGGTGCGGGTGAGGTCGTTCTGGTCGCCGAGGGAAGCGCTGCACGGCGCGCCGTCGAGAACGACGATGCGCCAGTGGATGCGGCGATCATGGCCATCCTCGATTCTCTTGAGGTTGATGGGGACATCACCTTCAGGAAGCATTGAGCCTTATGGATGCCAATACGAGGGACCTGCTCAGTGTCGGGATCGACATCGGAACCACCACCAGCCAGCTGGTGTTGTCCCAGTTCTCAGTGAGCAACCAGGCCCGCGCCGGCCTAGTCCCCCGGTTGGATGTCGATGCCCGCACGGTCCTGTACCAGAGCGAACCTCGTCTGACTCCACTGCTCGCACCCGACGAAATCAATGTGGGGGAACTGCTCAGCATGATCCGCCTCGAGTATGAACGCGCTGGCATTGACGCCTCGCAGGTGGAGACCGGGGCGGTGATCATCACGGGCGAGACAGCGCGGACCAAGAATGCGGAGGCCATCCTGCAGGGCCTGTCTGACCTGGCGGGAGACTTCGTCGTCACCGTCGCCGGCCCGAACCTCGAATCCCAGATAGCCGGCCGCGGCTCGGGAGCCAGCGAATGGTCAGCCGAGCACTACGCCACCATCGTGAACGTCGACGTCGGGGGCGGGTCGGCGAACGCCGCGGTCTTCCGCGCCGGCAAGCATGTGGCCTCCGCGGCCGTGATGGTCGGCGGCAGGCAGGCCATCGTCAACCCCGACACCGGGATCCTGGAGCATCTCAAGCCGGGGGGCCAGGTGGTCGTCGAGTCGCTGGGGCTGACGCAGCTGCAGGTCGGGAAACCGGCGCCGGTGGCCGAGCTCCGGAAGTTCACCGACGCGATGGCCGACGTCGTGGTCGACCTAGTGCTGGGCCAGTCCTCCCCGCTCTGGGAGAAGCTGGCCCTGACCCCGCCCATGAACCTGGATGGCCCGGTGGCAGCCTATTTCGTCTCCGGTGGCGTCGGCGCCGCCTACTACGCGGATCTGCCGTGCGGCACCATCCAGGAGATCGCCCGCTACGGAGACGTCGGGCCCCTGTTCGCCCAGTCGCTGCGCGAGAATCCCCGTTGGCAGCAGTTGCGCATCGAGGAACCCGCCCAGACCCTGCGCGCCACCGTGCTGGGTGCTGCCAGCCAGCAGGTGACCCTGTCCGGCTCCACCATCTGGTCGCAGCGCGAATACCTGCCGCTCAAGAACCTCCCCGTCATCGAGCCACGCCTGGCCGAGGCGGTGCCCGGCTACCGCGACCCCGAGGCGGTGCGGCGGGCCGTCACCCAGGCCGTGCGGCGCTGGGACCGGGGAGAAGCCGAGCAAGGCAATTTCGTGATCACCCTCGACCTGCCCGAGCACATGGAGTATGCGCAGGTCATCGCCATCGCCACGGGGATGGCCGACTTCGCCAGCGACTACCTGCCGCCCGGCAAGCCGTTGGTATTGGTCACGGAGGAAGACTACGGCCAGGTGCTCGGGCAGACCATCAAAGCCCGCAGCCCTGAGCTGCCGGTCATCGTCGTCGACCAAATTGGTCTCGGTGAAGGTGATTTCATCGACATCGGTGAGCCGCTTTTCGATGGCCGGGTGGTGCCGGTCTCCGTAAAGACCCTCGTTTTCTACCAGTAGGACCCGAAAGGTGAAGGAAGCAATAATGCGAAACGGTGTGAAGGAGGTGGCTTGATGCTACTGCGTACGAAGCTGTTCGGCGAGACCTATGAGTTCCGCGATATCAAGGATCTGCTCGCCAAGGCGAACGAAGAGAAATCAGGCGATCAGCAGGCAGGCATCGCAGCCAAGACCGCCGCAGAACGGGTGGCTGCCCGGCACGTGCTGGCGGAGGTGCCGCTCAGTGTGCTCCGGGAGAACCCTGTGGTGCCCTATGACGAGGACGAAGTCACCAGGGTTATCGACGACGCGGTGAACGAGACCATCTACGAGGAGATCAAGGGATGGACTGTTGGTGAGTTCCGCGAGTGGATTCTCAGCAACAACACCACCAACGCCATGATCCGGCGGGTCAGCAATGCGCTGACCGGCGAGATGGTCTCAGCTGTCGCGAAGCTGATGAGCAACCTCGACCTGGTGCTGGGCGGCAAGAAGATCGAGGTCGTCAAGCACTGCAACAATACGATCGGCTTGCGCGGGACGCTGGCCTCCCGTAACCAGCCGAACCACCCGACGGACTCGGTGGACGCCATCCGCGCCACCACCTACGAGGGCCTGTCCTACGGTTCGGGCGACTCGGTGATCGGCATCAACCCGTCGGACGACTCCGTGAGCAGCGTCAGCCGCCTGCTGGAGATGACCAAGGAGATCATCGACCGCTGGGAGATCCCGACCCAGAACTGCATCCTGGCGCACGTGACCACCCAGATGGAGTGCCTCAAGCGCGGCGCCCCCCTCGGCCTGATGTTCCAGTCGCTGGCTGGCTCCGAGAAGGCCATGGAGAGCTTCGGCGTCAGCGTCGGCCTGATCGACGAGGCCTACGAGCTGACGACCAAGTATGGCTGGACCGCGGGTCCCAACCGGATGTACTTCGAGACGGGCCAGGGGTCGGCACTCTCCGCCGATGCCCACAACGGCGCCGACCAGCTGACCCTTGAGGCCCGCATCTACTCGATGTGCAAGCGGTGGGATCCCTTCCAGGTCAACACCGTCGTCGGCTTCATCGGCCCGGAGTACCTCTACGATGCCACGCAGATCACGCGCGCCGGTCTGGAGGACCACTTCATGGGCAAGCTGACTGGCATCTCCATGGGATGCGACGTCTGCTACACCAACCACGCCAAGGCGACCCAGAACGATCTGGAGAACCTCGCGGTGCTGTTCGCCTCCGCTGGCGGCAGCTTCATCATGGGTGTCCCCCAGGGTGACGACACCATGCTGTCCTACCAGTCCACGAGCTACCACGACGCCCCGGCGCTCCGCCAGGCACTGGGCCTGCGCCCACTGCCTGAGTTCGAGGCGTGGCTCGAGGAGATCGGGCTGTGGAAGAACGGGCAGCTCACCGATCTGGCCGGGGACCCTTCGTTCTTCCTTAAGAGGTGACAGACATGGACGAGAAACTCGAAGAGATCGTCGCCCGCGTGATCGCGGAGCTGAAGCGCGACGGCATCGCTCCCCCACCCGAGGCTGCTCCGGTCGCCGCTCCCAGCGGCAACAGCGAGGTCAAGGCGCCGGCCGGCACCAATGACCTGGTGATCGACCTGCCGGATCCCACCCGTGACGATGAGCGCTACAAGCTCATGGTGGAGAATCCCTACGACGAGGACGGGCTGCGCAACCTGCGTGCCACGACCACCGCCCGCATCGGCATCGGCCGCGCGGGGGCACGTCCCAAGACCTCATCGCTCCTGCTGTTCCAGGCGGACCACGCGGTGACCCAGGACGCGATCTACGGCGTGATCGACGACTCCACCAAGGAGCAGCAGAAGCTGTTCACCGTGCACAGCCAAGCCGCTGACCGCGCTGAGTACCTGTTGCGCCCTGACCTCGGGAGAAAGCTCACTGACGAGGCGAAGGCCCTCATCCAGGAGCGATGCGTAAAAAAACCTGATGTCCAGATCTGCGTGGGCGACGGCCTGTCGGCCGCGGCGATCTCTCACAACCTGGGAGACATCTACCCGGTCATCGAGCAGGGCCTCAGCTCAGCTGGCCTGACCCTCGGCACACCCTTCCTGATCGAGAACTGCCGCGTCGGCATCATGAACGACGTGAACACCATCGTCCAGGCCAAGGTGGTGCTGCTGCTGATCGGCGAGCGTCCCGGCCTGGGCATCGCCGATGCCATGAGCGTCTACATGGGCTTCGATCCGCAGCCCGGCAAGAGCGATGCCGACCGCGACCTGATCTGCATGATCACCACCCACGGCGGCACCAACCCGCTGGAGGCCGGCGCCTACGTGGTCGAGGTCGTCAAGCGGATGATCCAGCACAGCGCTTCCGGCGTGAAACTCAAGTCGCTGAGCAGCGAGGCCTGAGGAAGGAGGAGCAACCATGGCCATTCTTGAACCTGTCAGACCAAAGATCCTGGCAGCACGCATCATTTCCAACGTGGATCGCGGCTATGCGAAACACCTCAATCTGAAAGACCATCAGCGTTCCCTGGCCGTCATCACCTGTGACATCGATGACGCCCTGTACGTCTCCCTCGACGAGGCAACCAAGTTCGCCGAAGTCGAGGTGGTCTACGCGAAGAGCTTCTACGCAGGCTCTGGCTATCCCTCAGGCCCGCTGTCCGGTGAGATCATCGGCATCCTGGCCGGGCCGACCCCCGCGGAGGCCCGCTCCGGCCTGGACGCCTGTATCGCCTACGCCGAAGAGGAGGCCTGCTTCTACACGGCCAACGAGGAGGGCGACCTGACCTTCTTCCCGCACCTGATCAGCAGCACGGGCAGCTATCTCAGCGAGGCCGCCGGGATCCGCCGCGGAGAGCCACTGGCCTACCTCATCGCTCCCCCGCTGGAGGCCACCATCGGCCTCGACGCCGCCATGAAGGCAGCCGGGGTGGAGATGAAGGTGTTCTACGAGCCGCCGTCGGAGACCAACTTCGCTGGAGGCCTGCTCACCGGCACCCAGAGCGCGTGCCGTGCCGCCTGCGCAGCCTTCCAGGACACGGTGCTCGACATCGCAAGCACACCACGCAAATACTGAAGGAGAACCCAGTGACGAATATCGACAAGGATCTGGCCTCCATCCAGAAGGCCCGCGACCTGTGCACTCGCGCACGTGAGGCGATGCGCAGCTTCCAGTTCGCCTCCCAGGAGGAGGTCGACCGGATCTGCGAGGCGATGGTGGAGGCGGCGATGTCCGAGGCCGCCCGGCTCGGGCAGATGGCTCACGACGAGACCGGCTTCGGCTATCCGCTGCACAAGAAGCTGAAGAACGAGTTCGCTTCCAAGCACGTGTGGGAGTACATCAAGGACACCCCCACCTGCGGCGTGCTCAGCCACGACAAGGAGCGCAAGATCATCGAGATCGGCGCACCCGTCGGCGTGATCGTGGCGCTGACGCCGTCCACGAACCCGACCTCGACGGCGATCTTCAAGAGCCTGATCTCGGTCAAGGCCCGTAACGCGGTCATCGTGGCCCCGCACCCGTCAGCCGCCAACTGCACCGCCGAGGCGGTCCGGGTGATCGTGGAAGCCGGCGAGAAGGCCGGCATGCCTCCTGGCCTGGTCTCCTGCCTGGAGCACCCGACCATCGAGGGCACCACGGAGCTGATGAGCCACTACGCCACCTCGATGATCCTAGCCACTGGCGGTCCCGGGATGGTCAAGGCTGCTCACAGCAAGGGCAAACCGGCCCTCGGCGTCGGCCCCGGCAACGTGCCGGCCTACGTGGACCGGACCGCCCACATCGCCAAGGCTGCCAGGATGATCGTGGAATCGAAGTCCTTCGACTGCTCCACCATCTGCGCCACCGAGCAGGCAGTCATCGCCGATGCGCCGATCGCGGAACGCCTGAAGGCCGAAATGCAAGCCCACGGCGCCCACTGGCTCACCAAGGAAGAGGCCGACAAGCTGGCCTCGGTGATGTTCCGCCCGAACGGCCTGATGGTGGCGAGCCTCGTGGGCCGGACCCCGCAGTACATCGGCGAGAAGGTGGGCATCCCGGTGCCGGAGTCGGCACGCATCCTCGTCGCCGATCTCGAGGGCATCGGTCCCAAGCATCCGCTGTCGCGTGAGAAGCTCACCACGGTGCTCGGCTTCATGGTCGTGGACGGGTGGCGCGAGGGCTGCGAACGCGCCATCGAGATGCTGAAGTTCGGTGGCGACGGCCACAGCGTGTCCATCCACTCGCGGGACGAGGAGGCGATCCTGGCCTTCGGGATCGAGAAGCCCGCGTTCCGGGTCCTGGTGAACACCTGGGGATCCCTGGGCGGAGTCGGCTTCACCACTGGCCTGGCGCCATCCCTGACGCTGGCTCCCGGAGGTGTCGGCGGAGCTGCCGTGGGTGACAACATCACCCTCAAGCACGTCCTCAACGTCAAGCGCGTCGCCTACCATCTTCGTGAGGCCCCTGAGGTCGCCAAGCTGCGGGGTGGGGTCGGCGGCGACGCTTCCACCCCAGCTCCGGCCTCGGCCTCCACTAACGACCCTGGGCAGGATGCGATCAACAGGATCGTCGCCCAGGTGCTGGCCGAGATGCGCAACAACTGAATTCCCTGGAAGGAGTTGAGGCGTGACCGCTACCAGCGACCAAGCTGAAGCATCGACAAAGGAGGGAAACGCTCAGCAAACCAGCAAGACCCCGGAGCAGAAGGCTCCGGCGTCAGATTCCCGGTCTGCCGCGAAGACAGAGGACACCCGGGAGAAAACCGACAAACAGCCAAAGACCACAACTAGAAGGAGCACTTCCATGGCTGATGTAACTATGACCGCTCTCGGCATGGTCGAGACCAAGGGCCTCGTGGGCGCCATCGAAGCGGCCGACGCGATGGTCAAGGCCGCGAACGTGAACCTGATCGGCAAGGAGCAGATCGGCTCCGGCCTCGTGACCGTGATGGTTCGCGGTGACGTTGGCGCCGTGAAGGCGGCCACTGATGCCGGTGCCTCCGCTGCCGCGCGCGTAGGCGAGCTGGTGAGCGTGCACGTGATCCCCCGTCCTCACAACGAGGTCGAGCTCATCCTGCCCAAGACCAAGGGCTGATCCCGTATCACCGGGCCTGGGTGCTGGCCGGGGTTTCCCGACCAGCACCCAGGGTTGGGCTACCCGCCCTGATCCACTCAAAGGAGCATCATGTCCAAACGCACCGTCATTTCCGCGGAGCAGGTCAACCAGGCCGCGGCCGCCGGAAGGCTCAGCGTGCCCGAGGGCGCACTGGTCACACCCCTGGCGCGGGACCTCGCCGCAGAGCTGGGCGTCAAGCTGGAGCCCGCGGCACGGCCCGCAGCCGCCAGCCCGGCCGTCCCTGCGGCAGCGAGCCCGGCTCACGCGGCAGACTCGCAAGATGACGAGCTCACGCAGCGCATCCGCACGCTCGTCGCCTCGATGCTGGCCGGCGAAGAGGGGACCGCCGCTTCCCACGTGCACCCCGTTAAGCTCTGCCGGGCCGCGGAGGCGACCACCGAGCCGTTCCCCTATCCCGGCCCTCCCCCTGGCCAGCAGGTGCGCACCGGGGATGTCGTGACCTCTGAGGATGGCTCGCCGATGGCGGCGGGCTACATGACCTTGACCGAGGGAACCTTCCCGTGGACCCTCAGCTATGACGAGATCCAGATCGTGCTGGAGGGTGAGCTGCACATCGGCACCCCCGAGGGGACGAAGATCGCCAAGCAGGGAGACGTCATGTATGTCCCCAAGGGCTCCTCGATCACCTTCGGCACCCCGAGCTGGACCCGGTTCGTCTATGTCACCTTCCCAGCCGACTGGGAGTCAGGACTGTGACCATCGTCACCGAGGCGGAACTCCGCGACCAGCTGCGCCGGCCGAGTCTCGGCGCCACGGTCAAGGTGCCCGCGGGTGCGCGGTTCACACCCTCCGCCCAGGATTTCGTCAAGCAGTGGCAGCTGCAACTGGCCTACCCCGATGCGCCCCAGGACGCCCCCCGGGACGTCCCTGGGGACGGGGAAAGCCAGCCGGAAACCCCTGAACGCAGTGGCGACAACCCGTCGTGGCAGCAGGAGTCGGTGTTCCCCGTCAACCGGCCTGAGCATCCGCGTTGTGGCAGCTGCGGGGAGCAGCTCTCCCGCAAGGGCGACAACATGACCCAGCTCAACGACGAGATCTTCGTTGTCAAGACCCATCCCCGGATCCGGCTGCGGGGAAAGTTCGACAGCCTGCACGCCCTGGTGCTCATGGCAGAGTGCCAGGCCCAGACCATGGGCCCGGACTGGCTGGCCGAGGCGCTGGCCGTCCTGGCCTCCTACTGCCGGGAACTCACGAGCGCGGAGTACCACCAACGGGTCGTGGCTCCGCTGTCCCTGCCTGGCTGGGATGAGAAGTCCATCCACAAAGCTACCCATGACCCGCAGTCAGTTCTTGGAGTTCCCCACGAGACACTCGATGGCAGCTCCCCGGTGCTGTCGCACTGGCTCAACCTGTGCCGCACCTCATGCCGTGAACTGGAGATCGAGGCGCTGACGGCGCTACCGTCCCAAGACGATCCCTTCGCGGTTTCCCTGAACCACGCACTCAACCGGCTTTCCAGTGCGTTCTATTTCCTGCAACTGCGCCTAGCGCAGACCAAGAAGTCCAAGTGAGAAGGACATGCAAATGCCGAAAAAAGTGACACCCCGGAGCGCAGCAGAGGGCTCTGACGTCGTCTCGAATCGAGTGCTGGGCCGCTGATATGAACCGAACCATCCTGCATCTCGCCCCAGCCCAGCCCGGAACCAGCGTCGAGGGAACATGCCGCCGCCTCCTCGAGGAGCTGGGAGGCCGTGCCATCCACATCGATCTCGGCCCATTCTTCGCCGTCGATCCTGTGAAGGTCGCCAAGGATCCAGAGCGGGCGCTGTCCGCCGCCATCGACGCGGTGGAGAAGATCACACAGGAGGTCGTGGTGACCTCCGCCCAGCTGCCGGCAGCGCTGCAGCCGCTGGCGTTCGCGCTCCAGGCGCGACTGGCGGCAGAGCTGGGCGCAGGCATGGTCCTGGTGACATCCGATACGAACGACTCCCTGGACCAGGTAGCCCGGATCGCAGCACACCAGTACCACGCGACGGTCGTCGGAGCCCGGCTTGCGGACGGCGGCTGGGCCGGAGCGTCGGAGGCCTCCTCCTACCGCCTGCTCAGCGGCGAGTTCAGCAACTGCGCCGCGACCCCCGTGCATGTGGGCGCCGATGAAAGCGCCGGTGAGGTGCTGAAACGCCTGTCCAGCGACACCTGCCTGGTGGTTCCGGTCGAGCGGATGGACATCCTGATCGGCCTGATCGTCGCCCTAGCGGCTGGGAAGTTCCCCCATCCCGCCGCGATCCTGGTCTCCGGCGACACGGTGCCGGATTCCATCACACGGGCCTGGGAGCGTTTCGTACCCGGTGTCCCGCTGGTCCAGCTGGGCACCGCCAAGAAGGACGAGGCCGTCCTGGAGCAGGCACGGCGAGCCCATGCCGAGCGTCCTGTCACCCCGCTGCTGTTCCAGCGCAGGCTGCAGGAGGAGGCGCGCGCGGTGCACAAGCACATTGTGCTGCCGGAGGGCACCGAGCCTCGCATCGTCAAGGCTGCGGCCGAGGTGCTGCGGATCGGCGGGGCCGAGCTCACCCTGCTGGGCACACCTGATGCCGTACGCCAGGTGGCATCCTCTGCAGGTGTCGACATCTCCGGCGCCCACATCATCGACCCGGTGAACGATCCCCTGCGGGACCGGTTCGCGGACGAGTACGCCGAGTTGCGCGCCAAGAAGGGAATCACCCGGGAGCAGGCGTTCGAGAAGGTGGGAGATGTCTCCTACTTCGGAACGATGCTGGTGCGCGACGGCCTGGCGGACGGCATGGTCTCCGGTGCCGTCAACACGACTGCCCACACGATCCGCCCCGCCTTCGAGGTCATCAAGACCAAGCCGGGCGCCGCCTTGGTGTCGTCGCTCTTCTTTATGTGCCTGCCGGACCGGGTCCTGGGCTTCGGCGACTGCGCGGTGAACCCGAACCCGACGGCCGAGCAGCTCGCGGACATCGCTGCGGCATCCGCGATCACCGCCAAGCAGTTCGGGCTCGACCCCCGCGTGGCGCTGCTCTCCTATTCCACCGGGAGCTCGGGGACGGGAGCAGACGTGGACTTGGTGAAGGAGGCCACCGCCCTGCTGCACGAGAAGGCACCGGATGTGTGCGCGGACGGCCCGATCCAGTTCGACGCCGCGGTGGACGAGACGGTTGCCCGCTCCAAAGCACCGGATTCCCCTGTCGCGGGCCGTGCGAACGTGCTGATCTTCCCCGACCTGTCGGCCGGTAACGCCGGCTATAAGGCGGTGCAGCGCACAGCAGGCGCCCTGGCGATCGGACCGGTGCTGCAGGGCCTGAACAAGCCCGTCAACGACCTGTCGCGCGGCGCCCTGGTCGAGGACATCGTCAACACCGTCTTGATCACGGCCATCCAGGCTGGGCGAGAGGCCCAGTAGCACGGGCCAGCACCAGACAGGATGCCACGTTGCGTTTGGTCGGCTGGACGGCGCAGGGACGAGTGACCGAGCTCGTCCTCGAGCACGGGATGCATCCCGACGTCGCCCTGTATCGCGCTGGCTGGGTGGCTGAGAGGCCCCTGAGGTCGGAGTGCGCCGGCGGTGAGGTCGTGGTGGAGTTCACGGTCCGCGCCGTCACCCCGGCCGATACCCCACCGCCCGTCCGGCGAGTCGTGCACGAGGAGCCTGGGGCTGGGGAGATCCCGTTTGTTCATCAGCGGGTCGGCGCCTATGGGGTCGTGTTGTCGGACCGGGGGCTGCTGGGCACCGTCCTGTCCAAGCTCACCGGGGCGCCGGGAATCTGGGCGCTGCCGGGCGGTGGCCTGGAAGCCGGTGAGGCCCCGGAAGCCGGGCTGCTGCGTGAGGTATACGAGGAGACAGGCCAGGAGATCGTCCCCGGACGGCTCCTGTCCCTCCAGTCCGACCACTGGATCGGACGGGCTCCGGGCGGGCGCTTGGAGGACTATCACGCGCTACGGATCATCTACGCCGCACAATGCGAAACACCCAGCCGGCCTCGCGTCCTCGACCGCGGAGGGTCGACAGCGCGTGCCGGCTGGGTGTCGATTGGGGATTGGCAAAGGCTGCCCTGGACCCGAACGGCCCGGCAAGTGCTGAACCAGCACCTGCCGAGCCGCCTATCACCGGGGTCCAGGCAACCCGATGAGGGTCAATCCCTGAAGTAGGACAAGATCCGCAGGATCTCGACGTAGAGCCACACCAGGGTGACGGTGAGGCCGAAGGCTGCCCGCCACGACTCCTGGGCCGGAGCCTGCGATGCGATACCACGCTCGACATAGTCGAAATCCATCACCAGGTTGAACACGGCGAGGCACACCGCCAGGATCGAGACCCCGATGGCCAGCAGACCGGCGTTGCTACCCACCGAACGCAGGCCGGTGTTGAACCCGACCAGGTAGAGCACGAAGTTCACCAGCATCACCCCGGCGAACGCGAGGGTGGCGATGGTGACCATCTTGCGGAACTTCGCGGTGACACGGATGTTGAAGAACTTGTAGGCAGCCAGGGTCGCCGCGGCGGTGACGAACGTCGCCAGCACCGCGGAGACGACGATGCCGGGCCACTGGATCTCGAAATACTTCGAGAAGGCTCCGATGAACAGGCCCTCAAGCGCCGAATAGATCAGGACACCCGCCACTGGGACCTGTCGGCGGGCCGACACGACCAGGGAGACGATGAAAGATCCGAGGCCACCGGCGATCAGCACCGGGAGTAGAAGAGTGGTCGGCACCAGCATGAAGGTGGCTCCAGCGGCCGCGAACACCACCAGCAGGGTGATGGCGGTCTTCGCCAGGACGTCGTCCATGGTCATGACCCCACCAAGAGTCGGCTGGGGCTGCTGTTGCATGTAGCCGCCCGGGTAGCCCGGCTGCGGCTGATAGCCAGGCTGCGGCTGATAGCCGTAGGGCTGCTGATAGGCAGGCGGCTGGTTGAAAGCCGAGCTGCGACTGAATACGGGGTTCGCCATGTGGGTTCCTTCAGAATCGCGATGACTGTTGCATTCCAGTGTATGCGGTCGCACAGTCAAACCCGCAAAGGGGTATCCACTAGGGGCTGAGCACTCAGGTCACACCCGCGCCATGAGGAACTGGATCAGCGACTCGAAGAACCGGAGGCCGTCCAGCGACGCCCCAGTCAGGGCCTCGACATTGTGTTCGGGATGGGGCATCAGTCCGACGACGTTTCCCCGTTCGTTGGTGATGCCCGCAATGTCATTGGCCGACCCGTTGGGGTTGTCAAGGTAGCGGAAAACCACCTGGGCATTGTCCTCGAGGCGCCGCAGGGTGTCGGGGGCGGCCTGGTAGTTACCCTCACCGTTCTTCAAGGCGATGACGATCTCCTCACCCCTGGTGAAGCCACAGGTCCAGGTGGTGTCCACGGATTCGACGCGCAGCCTCTCGTCGCGGCAGATGAAGTGCTGGCCAGTGCTGCGGATCATGGCGCCGTCGAGGAGGTGAGCCTCACACAGCAGCTGGAAGCCATTGCAGATGCCCAGCACAGGCAGGCCCTTGCCTGCGGCGTCGATGACGGTCTCCATAACGGGGCTGAAGCGGGCGATCGCGCCACAGCGCAGATAGTCGCCGTAGGAGAAGCCGCCTGGGAGGATGACAGCATCCACGCCGTCGATGGAGTCCGACCCGTGCCACAGCGCGACGGCCTCGGCGCCACTCAGGCGGACGGCGCGCAACGCATCGTGGTCATCGAGCGACCCCGGGAAGGTGACCACACCGATGCGGACCATCAGCCAGCCACCACTTCATAGGCCTCGATGACGGTGTTGGCGAGGAGTTTCTCCGCTGCCTCGGAGATGCGCGCGAGGACCTCTGGTGTGACCTCTTCATCCACCTCGACCTCAAAACGCTTACCCTGGCGAACCGTCATCCCGTCGAATCCAAGACGTTTGAGGGCACCGGTGACGGCTTTGCCCTGGGGGTCGAGGATCTCGGGCTTGGGCATGACGTTTACGACGACACGTGGCATGGCATAAACCATATCGACAATGAGCGATTCCGGCGGGAGCTGCGCCGCTGAGGCCGGTGTGCCCAGGTGTTGTGATCGCGGCTGGATTCCCTCACCTCCTGCTCCCCTACACTTCTGCCATGTCGCAGCCTGGTTGGTATCCCGATCCTGAACATCCGGGGCAGTTCCGCTATTGGGATGGCCGCTCATGGCAAGGACCGCCGGTCTCACAGCAGGCCACCGGTTCCCGGCATGAAGCCAGCGCATCGCAAGGAAAAGCCAGGTGGGCTGCCTGGGTGCTGGCTGGGGCCGGTCTGGTCGCAGTGGCCCTGCTGGCCTGGACCGTGTTCGGCCGGGGCCTGAACCCCATAGCCGCAGACACCCAGACGGCACGACCGACGGGAAGCATCTGGGATGAGAGAGTCACCGACTCCCCCACCCCATCACCGCCCACCGAGACGAGTTCCCAGGGCGGCGACACGGTCGAGTGCCCGAGGGTCTCTGGAACCCGCGCCCAGCAGTCAGACCCCTCGAGGCTGACCGGAGGGGGCATCAGCGTCCCGGTGCCGGAGGGCTGGAGTCCCTATTCCCAGAGTTCCTACGTTCTGACCGACCACGCGGCTCTCAGCACCCCTGTACCGGGCTCGGCGCTCTGGGTCGAGACCCTCGATCTTGGCCTGGCTCCCAGGGACGCGGGTTTCACCGATCCTGCGACCACGGCCAGGCAGGTCATCGAATGCCATCTGACCAGCGCCCTGTTCCCGGGTTACGAGTCGCACGAGATCCTGAAGTCCGAGCCGGTCACCATCGACGGGCACCAGGGGCACTGGGTGCGGATCCATGCGGTCAACCCGAAATGCCCAGGCGGGGGATCCCTGACGGACAGTGTGGTCATGGATCTCGGGAATCCCAAGGGGCTGGCCGTCTACACCCTCGGCGCCGCTGACTCCGACACCGGGACGAAGACGCTGATGGACACGCTCCGCCCCCAGATCAAGGTCGGATAGACAGACCGGTCAGGCGCTCGTAGGCCTCGGCGTAACGGGCACAGGTGGCGGCGACCACGTCGTCAGGCAGCTCCGGGGGCGCCGACTTGCGGTCCCACCCGGAATCCTTGGCCAGCCAGTCACGCACATACTGCTTGTCGAAGCTGGGCAGCGACTCCCCGGGAACCCACAGCCGCGCATCCCAGAACCGCGAGGAGTCCGGGGTGAGCACCTCATCGGCCAGGACGAGGGTGCCGTCGGCGCGCCGCCCGAACTCAAGCTTGGTGTCGGCCAGGATGATGCCCCGCTCGGCCGCGATCCGCTCCGCCCGGGTGTAGATCTCCAGGGTCAGCTCTCGCAGCCGGCCAGCCAGGCCAGTGCCGTGCAGCCGGGCGATGGTCTCGAAGTCGACGTTCTCGTCGTGCTCCCCCAGGTCCGCCTTGATCGCGGGGGTGAAGATCGGCCCGGGCAGTTTGTCGCCGTCGCGCAGGCCGCCAGGCAGCGGCACCCCGCACACCGTCCGCGACTGCTGGTACTCAGCCCAGCCGGACCCGGTCAGATAGCCGCGGGCCACGCATTCCACAGGCACCATGTCCAGTCTCTCGACGACGATGGCCCGCCCCTCGGCCTCCTGCGGCACCTTGGTGGAGACCACGTGATTGGGCACGACGCCACGCAGCTGCTCGAACCACCACAGCGACAGCTGTGTCAGGACCGCCCCTTTGCCAGGGATGAGGGTGGGCAGCACATGGTCGAAGGCGGAGATGTTGTCAGTGGCCACCATCAGCACATCGCCGTCCGGCAGCGCATACATCTCGCGCACCTTCCCGGCATGGAGCAACGGCAGACCAAGCGACTCGAACTGGCTCACCACGCCAGCTTAGAGCCCAGGAGCCGCGTAGCCACCATCGCTGGATTCCCTAAGATGAATGCCGTGAAACCGCCAGAGGTGCTTGATGCACTCGCACGCGCCGACCTCACCAGGCTGGGTTTCCGGGATGCCGATGCCGCCGACTGCCGGGCGCTCATCGCCTCCCTGGCAGATGCACCGGAACGGTTCTCCAGGGTCGTGGACCTGGCCGGGAAACTCCATGCCCGCATCGGGGATTTCTTCAGTGAAGACCTGCCGGTGCGCGACGACGGCGGCCTCGCCTCCTTCGAGGAGGGCCTGGTGACGCTGCTCGCGCTGGTTGCCGTCTCGGCCCCGGTGCATGAGGCGTACGTCGCCAGGGGCATTGCCAGTGAGGCCGCCTGGCGTTCGCTGGCGGATCTCGGCCAGCAGGTGCACGTCTTCCGGGAGATCTTCGGCTTCTTCGGCTTGTGCTCACAGACCTGGTGTGTGGCGAACTTCACCGGGCGTCACCTGTGGCTGGGACGCCTGCAGTTCACCCTGGAGCAGGCGGAGGCGGCCGGCGAGTACGCCTGCGGGATTCACATCCCGGAGAGCGGCCCTCTCACCCCGTCCCTGGTCGACGAATCGCTCGCCGCAGCCCGGTACCTGGTGCCGCGAACCTATCCGGAGTACCCGGTCACAGACTTTGTCCTGCACTCCTGGATGCTGGACCCGGACTTGATGGCCTGCCTGGAGCCGGAGTCCAACCTGGCGCGGTTCGCGCGTCGCTTCAGGCTGCTCGGCGGCAGCGAGCCCGGCCTGCACGACGCACTCTTCTTCATCTTCCAGAAGGAGCCGCGCCTGCAGCCGCTGGATCTCTCCGCGCTGCCGCGGGACTCCAGCCTGCGCCGCGCCGCGCTTTCTCGCCCGCTGGAGGAGCTGAGAGTGGCAAGTGGACGGCTGGTGACCTGAGACAGCGCCGCCGGGCCAGCTGAGCCATGTCACCCAGGCCTATTTGAGCAAGAGGGTTTCTTTTCTATAGAAACCACGTACCATAAGGGTGACAACCCGCCGCCGGAGGACTTTCACATGGACCAAGATGCCAACTCGCTGGCGAGAGCAGAGCGTGCCCGACGTCTCATCCACTCGCTGCGCGCCCGCGGCGAGGCCACCCTGGCGCAACTCGCGAAGGACGCCAACATTTCCCGCCCGACGGCCAGCATCATCGTCGCCGATCTGGAGACCGAGAGGCTGGTAATACAGAGCTCCACCAGCTCCGGGGCCGGCCGGCCCGCCGCCTGCTACTCGTTCAGACCCCGGCACGGCTTCGTGGTCGCCCTGGACATCCAACGCGACGAGACATCGATCACCGCTGCGACCATCTCGGGGAAGGTGATCCACACCTCCATCACGCCCCTCGTCCAGCGTTCCCGTCAGGAGCGGCTGGAAGAGCTGTGTGACCACGTCCTGGACGTGGTCAGGAGCCTGGAGGCAGACCACGGCAAAGCGGTGTGCGGGTTCGCATCGACCACGGGCATCGTCGACGGCCAGGGAGTCATCCTGCGCAGCTACTCCGTTCCCCAGTGGCAGGATCTTCCCCTGGCCAGGGAGCTGAGCGAGCGCACCGGCATCCCCTTCCGCATCGACAACGACATCAACAGCGCCGCCTACGGCGAGTTCACCGTCCGTGTCGCCAGCGGCCGCATCAGCGTGGCAGACCCTCTGCTGCACGTCCAGGTCTTCGCGGGTTTCCGCACCGGACTGATCCTTGGCGGGGATGTCCACCACGGCCACCACTGGCACGCCGGTGAGGTCAATGACAGCTTCGACGGGGAGCTGCGGGCCCGGCTGGACACCGGTCCGGACCAGCTGGACTGGGCGCTGCGGGCGGCCACCACCATCGGAGCGGTCAGCTCTGTGATCGACCCGACGGTGGTGGTGATCTCGACGACCGACCTCAGGGACAAGGCCTCGGCGGCCCAGGTGTGGGAGTATCTCAAGGAGATGCGGCTGCCCACCGCACCCAAGCTGACCATGGAGGACGACCAGCTGGGCGGGGCCGCCTCATCGGTCGGTGCCCTGTCGCTGGCGCTGCGTGACGCCGAGACGCATTTCCTGCACGCCCGGACCGGGCACCCTGTGGCGGCCACCGGGCTGGATAAGGTCATCAGCACGCACCAGGTATTCAACGATCAGCGCAAGGCCGAGGCCCACCGGCACGCCGTCGTGATCTCGGAACCCCTGCGTATCGGGGTGATCGGCCTTGGGATGCGGTCCCAGCTGGTCCGGCATGCCGAGTCTGCCCAGAACAAGGCGGTGATCGTCGGAGCCTGCGACCCCGATCCGGTCGCGGCCACGCGGGTGCAGCAGCTGCTGGGCAAGCAGCCCGAGGACTGCCCCGTGGTGCGCACCGTACGTGAGCTCATCGAGACCGGGCTCGGGGCCGCGTTCGTGACGTCACCGGACGACACCCACGAGGCAGCCGCCGTGGAGCTGCTCGAGGCAGGCATCCCCGTCTACCTGGAGAAACCGATCGCCATCACGATCGAGGGCAGCGCGAGCATCCTCCACGCCGCCCGTGACAGCCACACCCGCCTATACGTCGGGCACAACATGCGGCACATGTCGTTCGTCAGGCAGCTGCGCCAGCTCATCCAGGACGACGCCATCGGCGAGGTGCAGAGTATCTGGTGCCGTCACTTCGTCGGCAACGGCGGGGACTACTACTTCAAGGACTGGCACGCCGACCGCAGCCATTCCAATGGGCTGCTGCTCCAGAAGGCCGCGCACGACATCGACGTGATGCACTGGCTGGCCGGCTCAGAGGCAGAGGACGTGGTCGGCATGGGTTCCCTGATGATCTACGGGAAGCTGCAGTCACGTACCGGCCAGGGCCAGGCCCTAATGCAGGACTGGTTCTCGCTGGACAACTGGCCCCCCGAGTCGCTGACCGGTCTCAATCCCACGATCGACGTGGAGGACCTGTCGATGCTGATGATGCGGATGCGCTCCGGGGTGCTGGCCTCCTACCAGCAGTGCCACTTTTCCCCCGACTACTGGCGTAACTACACCGTCATCGGGTCGCGGGGACGGCTTGAGAACTTCGGCGATGGCGACGGCGGCGTGATCCGGCTGTGGAACCGGCGTAGCTTCTACAACGCCGACGGCGACGAGCAGTTCCCGATCGAGGGCGACCGGGACGGGCATGATGACGCCGACGCGCTGACGGTGGCGGAGTTCCTACGGTTCGTGCGCACGGGTGCACCCACCGACACGTCGCCGCTGAGCGCCTGGTATGCCGTGGCGTGTGGGGTCCAGGCCACCGAAAGTCTGCGTGAGGGATCGCTCCCGAAGATGGTCCCCGTCCTGCCCCCGGACCTGGTCAACTACTTCCGCAACAACCAGCGCGACTGAGGTCACAGCGCGTAGCGGCTGGCGGCGCCTCGGAGCGCCGGCGCGAAGTCGACCTCGCGGTCACCGATCAGGAACCGGTGGCGCCCAAGACGCCGGGTCCCGGGTAGGGGTCCCAGGTAGCGGCGCAGGTCGTCGCGTTCGGCGTCGGTGAGCCAGCTGGGCGGGTCGGACAGGGCGCGGAAGCCCGACAGGGTCGCAGCATCCCTCAGCCACTGCAGCTGCTGGTCGCTGAGCAGGTTACGCGCATGCCGCGCGAAGACGACGTCAGGGTCGAGGCCGATCAGGCCACGCAGCCACAGCCGCTCCACACCGTTGCGCAGCGCGTTGAGGGCCAGCGCATCGGAGGGGTCGTCCGTGGCGTAGTTGGTCCACATCGGGGCCACGTCCGGGCCGGTGCGCACCGCATCAAGGATCCCCAGCGAGGCGAACAGCGGCGCCCCCGAGCCGAGCAGGAAGGTCTCCTCGCCCGCGGTGTCGCGGATGACGTGGATCGCCGCGCGGTAGACGGCCTCCCGGTCTGCCGGCGACGCGTGCCGGCCGGGCACGGCCGCGGCTTGCAGGAAGTCCAGCTTCAGGTAGCTGTATCCCCAGTCCTCGACGGCGGTGTGGATGAGCTCAGCCAGCCGCTCGCGGGCATCGGCTCGGGTGTAGTCGTAAGTGAAATAGCTGACTCCCCAGTTCTCGCCCGCGGTCACGAGGTCACCGGAGGCGTCGGTGAGCAGCATCTGCCGGTGCGCCCGGAAAGCCTCAGAGCCCGGCAAGACGATGAACGGGGCAAGCCACAGCCCGGCACACAAGCCGAGGCCGCGGCAGGTCCTCACGATCTCCGCCATGCCCGCGGGAAACTTGTCGTTCGGCTCCCAGTCGCCGACGACGCGCTGCCACCCGTCGTCGACCTGGAAGGTGTCAAAACCAAGGCCGGGCAGCTCCGGCAGGATGCTGTCAAAGGCCTGGCGGGAGATGTCCTCGTAGAGGGAATACCACGACGACCAGACGGTGCCGGGGTCGCGGTCGCGGGCCCCATAGTGGTCCTGCAGCAGCGCCCGGTAGCGCTCGAAGACCTGAAGCTCTGGCCCTTCCAGCAGCACCCAGCGGCCGGGCCGCCCGGTCTCGGTCCAGCCGCTGAGCACGTCGAGGTCGGCGTGCAGGCGGGGGGTGTCGCCCTCGAGCGCGCCCAGCAGCAGGGACCGTTCCCCGTCGGCAAGGGCCAGCAGCCAGGACGAGTGGTGGCGGACGGGGTCGTCCCAGCGGGGGTCGTCGGCGGTGTTGCGGCGCACCGGGTTCGCGATCCGCAGCGGGCTCTCCACCAGGTCCCGCCACCCGGCCGGGGACCACGAGTTGTGCCCCGAGCGATAGGCCTGGGCCCCGGGCCCCATGCCGTGCAGCAGCGCCACCCGCGGCGCGTCGAAGTAGGTCTCCCTCACCTCGGGCGATGGGCAGCTGTCAGCCGGCATGGGGTCACTCACCGGGAATCCTCACCTATCCGTTATCCGTCGTCGTCACTTGTAGAGCGCCTCGGCGTCCTCGTTGGCCTTGGTCAGAGTCGTCTGCGGATCGGCGCCGTCGGCGATCTTCCACATGGCGTCCTGGATGATCTCGTCCAGCTCATTGCCCTTGTTGAACAGCGGCACGGGGTAGGTCTGACCTGCGGAGACCATGTCGACGAACGGGGCGGGGTCGTAGCCCTTCTCCTTGTAGGCCTGCATGGCGATCTCGGTGGAGGACTTGAGCGCAGGGAAGACGCGGGCGCCCTTGGCGACCTGGTCCTGGCACTCAGCCGAGCCGAGGTATTTGACCCACTCGAAGGCCTGCTCCGGGTGTTTGGTGCCCGACCAGATCGCGTCGGAGAGCCCGTTGGTGGCGGTGAAACGACCGGCAGGCCCGGTGGGCAGCTTGGCGTAGCCGAACTTCACCGGCGACGAGGGGTCGAGGTAGGAGGCCATGGTCCAGGACCCCTGGATGGTGGAGGCCACGGTGCCGTTCTTCATGACAGCGTCGGTGCCCAGTGACGACTGCTGGTCGAATCGCGGGGCTAGCCCGTCCTGGATCAGCTTCTGCAGCCAGCTGGCCGTCTGCACCATCTGGGGTTTGGCGTAGTTGAACTGCGCCGGGATACCGTCCTTCTGATCGGAGTAGGTGAACCCGTTGGAATAGGCGAAGTTGCCCCAGCCGTTCTGGCCGACCGCGCCATCGGCCCACTCGGGGTAGTAGCCGTAGGTCTTGACGTTGTTCTTGTCGAAGGCGGGGTCGTTGGCGTTGCGGCCACTGGTGTCGACGGTCGTGGCGCGGATGAACTCGCCGAGGGTGCCGCCGTCCTCGGGGTTCCAGGTCAGGCTGTTCATCTTCTCAGCGGTGAATCCGGCGGCCTCGGCCATCTCGACGTTGTACAGCAGGCCGACCGCGTCCCAGTCCTTGGGGATTCCGTAGCGTTTGCCGTCGAGGACCCAGCGCTCCGGGAAGCCCTCGGCGTACTGGCTGAAGTCGATGCCGGCCTTCTCGATCCGGTCGGTCAGGTCCAAGATCTGCTGGTTCTCCACGAACTGCGGGTAGTGGGAGACGTCGTCGGTGAACACGTCTGGGGCGGACCCCGAGGCGATCTGCGTGGTCAGGTTCTGCCAGTACTGGCCCCAGGCGGTCTGGGTGATCTCGATCTTGATGTTCGGGTTCTTCGCGGTGAACGCATCCGCGCACTGCTGGTAGAGCGGAAGCTGGTTGTCATCCCACAGCCAGTACTGGAGGGTGACGGACTCACCGTCAGAGCCGCTGCCAGAGTTCCCGCCGCACGCCCCCATCGCCAGGGTGAGGGCGATGGCCCCGAATGCGGCGGTGATCTTCCGAAGTGACATCAGAACTCCTTTGTTTCCTAGTGCCGATCCCGGGGAACTACTTGTTCCCCGAGAAGCTGAGTGACTGGACGAGCTGCTTGCCCAGGAAGACGAGGATGAGCAGGGCAGGCAGCACGGACAGCGTCGAGCCGGCCATCAGCCCGGTCCAGTCGGGGGCGGTGTTGGGCGACTGCTGCTGGAACACCCCAAGCGCGACGGTCAGCAGCCGGGTGTGTTCCTCACGCCCAACCACCAGCGGCCAGAGATAATCCTTCCACATCCCGACGAAGGTGATCAGGATCATGGTGGCGATCGGCCCGAGGTTCATGGGGATCGCGATCCGGGCGAAACGCGCCAGCGGACCCAGGCCGTCGAGCATGGCGGCTTCCTCCACCTCCTGCGGCATAGATAGGAAGAACTGGCGCAGGAAGAAGATCGCGAACGGCGTCATGAGCATCGACGGCAGCATCATGCCGCCCATCGTGTTCATCATCCCAAGGTCGCGGATCAGGGTGAAGTTGGGAAGCAGGGTAAAGATGCCGGGGATCATGAGCCCGCCGATGATGATCAGGAACAGGACGTCGCGGCCCCAGAACTGCAGCCGCGCGAAGGCATAGGCCGCCCCGGCGCAGGCCAGGGTCTGGATGACGGCGATCCCGCCGGCGTAGATGATCGAGTTGAGGGTATAAAGCGGAAAGTTGATGGTGGCCCCGCTGCCGCCGGCCGCGATCGCCTCCTGGCGGGACACCAGCCCCAGCACCCGTTCAAAGTTGATGAGGGTGGGGTGCGAGGGCCACAGCTGACCGGAGTCGGCCACCAGCTCCGCCGCCGGCGTCAGGGCGGTGCGCACCATCCAGTAGAACGGGAAGACCGTGCCGGCCAGGGCGATGACCAGCATCAGCCACGCGAACGCCCGTCCGGGCCGCAGGGTCCTGTGGTGGCGGGCGTTCATGACAGATCCGATCGGTTGGCGCGCAGCAGGCGCAGTTGTATCAGAGTGAGGACCGCGAGGATCACGGCGAGGACGAGGGCGATCGCCGAGGCATAACCCATCTTCATGAAATTGAACGCCTGCTGGTAGATGTAGTAGTAGATGACCCGCACCTCGGGGATGGGCTTGTTCCCGTAACCGACCTGGACCAGGTCGAACACCTGGAAAGACCCGATCAGCGAGACGATCACCACCAGGGCGATGACGGGCCGGATTAGCGGCAGCGTGATCTTGAAGAACATGGTGGTCTCGCTGGCTCCGTCGATGGCCCCAGCTTCGTAGTACTCCGTCGGCACCTGCATCATGCCGGCGAACAGCAGCAACGCCGTGTACCCGACGCCTGACCAGATGCCGATCAGGATGATGATGCCAAGTGCCGCATCGCTGTTGTAGAAGGTGAAGTTGACCAGGAAGTCCATGCTGGTGGCCTTGCCTATGGCGTCCAGCACGCCCTTGAGATAGCCGACGTTGGCGTCGAGCAGCCAGGCCCAGATGAGGGCGATCGCCACGTTGGGCACGAGCCACGGCAGGAGCAGGCCGGCGCGCACCCAGGTCTTGGTGCGCAGGCGCTGCATGAGAGCCGCCAGCAGCATCGCCAGGACCAGTGAGATCACGACGCTCCCCACCGCGAAGACCACCGTGATCTGCAGGGACCTCCAGACCTGGCCGTCCTTCAGGACCGCCTCGAAGTTGGCGCCGCCGACGAACTTGCCCTGGCTGAGGAGGTTGTAGTCGGTGACCGAGTAGCCAAAGCCGCGGACCGCCGGGTAGATCCAGAAGACCAGGAAACCCAGGAGGGCTGGGGCGAGCAGGATGATGGCGGCAAGGCCATGACCTCGGGTCGCTGGAGAAGTGCGTCTTCTCACCCGGGGTGCAGCGGACGCTGACGGTGTTGAGTTCATTCGGGTCCTTTCCGACTCTGGACCGACTCCCGAAGGTAGCGCGTATATTGAAGCAGTCTTTCCATAACTAAGTCAACGGGTTGCGTAATGATATGTGGTAAAGGGACCTGGCAGGACAGACCCGATGGCGTCGTAGCGTGAGAATCAACACCGGCTCTTCCAGAGCCGGCCCTCCTAGGCAAGGAGAGCCATGCTGAAACTTCGTATCGCTACCACGGCCGCCATCGCGGCCCTGACACTGACTGCGACGCTGGCGCCGGCCCACGCCGATGACCAGACGGGATGGCAGCCGCTTGAGACGACAGCCGCCCGCGCCGACAATCCCCTCAAGGGCTTCATACCGTTTGAGTACCAGGCTGGCAACCACAAGAGCGAGTTCTCCCACACGATGGAATTCTTCTACCTGCCGCTCAAGGCGGTGGTCACAGGCGAGGGAAGCTACGACTGGAGCCAGTTCGAGACCGAGCTGGAGGCCATCTCGTCGCGCGGGCACCAGGCCGCGTTCCGCTTCTACCTGGACCATCCGGGCAGGCAGACGGGGGTGCCCGACTATCTCCTCGGCCCCGGCGGGATCGACCAATCGCGGAAGTACACCGCGTATAACAACAACAATGTCAGCTTTTCACCCGACTACAGTGATCCGCGGATACAGTCGCTGATGAAGAACTTCGTCGCCGCGCTCGGCAAGAAGTATGACGGCGATCCGCGCATCGGGTTCATCACCACCGGGCTGATCGGATTCTGGGGCGAGCAGCACACCACGCCCATGAATGGCAGGGTGAGCGCCGACAACCCCAACGGCGAGAACTGGATGCCACCCCGTGACGTCGAGCTGAGCGTCTACCGGGCCTGGGACCAGGCCTTCAACGCGACGAAGCTGCTGAACCGCAGCCCCGCCAAGGACCTGAGCGACATGAACGTGGGGTTCCACGACGACTCCTTCGCCTATTCGACGCTGCCCACCGCCGCGTGGCACTTCCTGAGCTACATGCAGGAGGCGGGGCTCAGCAACCGCTGGCAGACGGAGGCCATCGGCGGCGAGATCCAGCCCCCGGTCCAGATGTGCGTCTTCGACGAGTCGGTACCCTGCGAGGAAGGCAAGCAGGCTGAGAACTTCGACGAGGCCCTCCAGGGCACCCACGCATCATGGCTGATGGTTCGCCGGGCCTGGGATCCCGGGTATACCGGAGCCGCACTGGAAAAGGCGAAGGCGGCGCATGCTTCGCTTGGTTATGACTTCGCCGCCACCGAATCCCGGATCCAAAACACCAACGGCACAACCACAGTCTCACTGAAAATCACCAACCGCGGCGTCGCACCCTTCTACTACAACTGGCCCGTAGAATTCTCCATCCTGGACGCCAACGGCACAGCAGTAGCAACACAGAAAGTCGATGCAAACCTGCCCAGTCTTCTGCCCGGCCAGACCGCCGAGCTGACCGCCGCCCTCCCCACGGCCGAAGGAACAGTCGCAGTGCGGATCCCCAACGCCATGCAAGGCGGCGCCCCCATCAAATTCGCCAACACCACACAAGACACCACCCACCCCGGCTACCTCACCCTAGGAACCACCAAGACGAGCCCGACACCAGCCGCGACCTCATCGGCATCGTCGGCCCCACCGTCACGAGACCCGAATTCAGCCATCGGCCTACCGAACACCGGGTTGCCCGACCTGCTGCACCCGTCAGCGCAGGGGCGACAGTGAATACAACAAAATGACAAGGTGCGTCGTCCCAGGAATAGGGCGGCGCACCTCTTCTTCGCGTTCTTCGCACTGACGCCCAGGCGCCATATTCATGGCCCGGCTGACGTGGAGGTTCCGCCGCCACACGGGGGTGGTCTCGCAGGACACGGGTCTGAGAACCGGCTGCGCGACCGCGGCCTCAGGGCAGCTGGCCTGAAGTACAGCGAACCCCGGCGGCAGGCCCCTCCGGCTTCGTGCCATCCCCTGGGCGCCGCCATATCGCAGCACCCTTTTTCATATTAAATCAGTGCATTGCGTAAGACCGCGGAGTGTGACCCGCTGGCCAGGTACGCTCTGAGAAATCCCACGCCGAGGACGACGTTGAAAACCCACGGATAGGAGAGCCAATGATGAGACTTCGCACCATCGCCGTGGCTGCGGTCACGGCTCTTTCCCTCACAACCACGCTGGCCCCCGCGCACGCCGAGGAGCAGGCGGCCTGGCAGCCGCTTGAGACGACGGCTGCCCGGACGGACAATCCCCTCAAGGGGTTCATGCCCTTCGGCCAGCAGCTCGACCACAATGCCACCAATTTTCCCTACACGATGGAGTGGTTCTACCTGCCGCTGAATGCGGTGGTCAAAGGTGAGAAGAACTATGACTGGTCCCAGTTCGAGACCGAGCTGGAGGCCATCAAGTCGCGCGGGCACCAGGCCGCGTTCCGCTTCTACCTGGACTATCCCGGCGAGAAGACCGGGGTGCCGGACTATCTCCTCGGTCCCGGCGGTATCGACCAGTCCCGTCGTTATGATTTTTTCGATAATAAAGGCATTAGTTTCTCCCCCGATTACAACGACCAGCGGGTGCAGGCCCTGATGAAGGATTTCGTCGCTGCGCTTGGCAAGAAGTATGACGGCGATCCGCGCATCGGGTTCATCACCACCGGGCTGATCGGGTTCTGGGGCGAGCAGCACACCTACCCGATGAATGGCATCGCCGACGCGGCCGCCGGCAACCCGGACGGCGCCAACTGGATGCCCAGCCGCGACGTCGAGCTGAGCGTCTACCGGGCCTGGGATGCGGCGTTCAACACCACCAGGCTGGAGAACCGCAACCCACGCGATGGACTGGAGGACATCGCAGTCGGCTTCCACGACGACTCCTTCGCCGTCTCGACGCTGCCCACCGTCGACTGGCACTTCCTCAGCCAGATGAACAAGAACGGCCTGGGCGACCGGTGGAAGACCGAGTCCATCGGTGGGGAGATCCAGCCGCCGATCCAGCAGTGTGTCTTCGAGGGGCCCGGCAGCTGCAAGGACACCGTCGCGGAGGACTTCAACGAGGCAGTGAAGTCATCCCACGTGACCTGGCTGATGAACCAGCAGGCCTACACGACCGGTTATACGGGCACTGAGCTGAACAATGCCCTGGCGGCGCATGCTTCGCTTGGTTATGACTTCGCCGCCACCGAATCCCGGATCCAAAACACCAACAGCACAACCACAGTCTCACTAAAAATCACCAACCGCGGCGTCGCACCCTTCTACTACAACTGGCCCGTAGAATTCTCCATCCTGGACGCCAACGGCACAGCAGTAGCAACACAGAAAGTCGATGCAAACCTGCCGAGCCTCCTCCCAGGCCAGACCACCGAACTCACCACCACCCTCCCCACAGCCGAAGGAACAGTCGCAGTACGAATCCCCAACACCATGCAAGGCGGCGCCCCCATCAAATTCGCCAACACCACACAAGACACCACCTACCCCGGCTACCTCACCCTAGGAACCACCAAGACGGCTCCCGCCCTGAGCGGCTCCACGGAGTCGACGAGTTCACTGGTCAGCCTGCCGAACACCGGCCGACTCTCGCCTTCCCCCAGGTAGGATCCCTCAAGCAGGATCTCACGATGCCGTCCCGGGAAGTTCTCCCGGGACGGCACCTCTTCATGTCACTCCACTACTATTCCAGAGCATGGATGCTCGTCCCCTGCCGGAGAACTGGCTGCGCACGGATGCCCTGACCACAGCCTGTCTGATGGTACTTAGCTGTGTCATGGCCTGGCTGCCTGTCGTCGCCGGGACATCGATCTTCAAAACCTCGGTGTGGCTGCAGTTCCTGGGCTGTGTCCTGATGACACTTCCCCTGATCTGGCGGCGCCGCTTCCCCCTGACCTCCGGGATTGCCGTGTGTGGGATCTACCTCGTCCTGATCCACTCCACCGGCCTGGATCTCTACGCTTCCCAGGTCTCACTGTGCTTGGCTTTCTTCTCCATAGGAGCCTGGTCGGCGCACCGCGCGAAGGCGCTGGTAGCCCGGATCGCAATCAGCATCGCCATGGCCCTCGGGGTGGCACTGGACACCCTAGACCTCCTGTTGAGGCTGCAGGCGGGCCAGCCGGACGGCCCCACCCTGGAAGCGGTGCTGGCTACTCTCAGCGGGACCTGGCTTCACAATGTCCTCTTCTTCGCCACAGCCTGGGTCTTTGGCGACCGGGGCTGGCAGCAGGCGATGGAGCAGCTGGAGCTGGAACGAGCCAATACGAGCGTCAGGGAGCTTCAGGCCGACCTGGTATCCAAAGCCATCGAAGAGGAGCGGCTGCGGATCGCCCGCGAGCTGCATGACGTCGTCGCCCACCACGTGACGACCATGTCCGTGCAGGCCGCAGCCGCCCGCCGGCTCCTGGACACCGACCAGGAACGCGCGAGGGCGTCCCTGAAGGAGGTCGAGGCGGGAGCACGCCTGGCGGTGCGGGACCTGCGCTCGGTGGTGCTGATGCTGCGCTCCGGCGAGGCCAACTACGAGAGCCTGCCGACCCTGAATGAGCTGAGCAAGCTGGTGACCTCCTCCCAGCAGACCGGACTGAAAGTCAATTACGACCGTATTGGGGAGCTGCCGCCACTCACCCCAGCCATCGAGCTGACCCTGTACCGCGTCGCCCAGGAGGCCCTCACGAACGCCGCCAAGCACGCAGGCCCGTCGGCGAGGGTGGAGGTGCGGCTGCGCGGGCGGAGCAAGACCGTTGAGCTGGAGGTCGCCGACGACGGCATCGGGATGCGCACCGGCCTGCCCGGGACCGGAACCGGCCTGATCGGCATGCGCGAGCGGGTGACGGCCGTCGGCGGCACCCTGGAGACCGGATCGAAGCCACGTGGTGGCTTCCGCGTGCGCGCCGAGGTCCCAGCCGAGGTGGGCGCATGATCCGGGTACTGCTGGTGGATGACCAGGCGCTCATCAGGACCGGTTTCAAGACCATCCTGGAGACCGAGCCGGGCATCGAGGTGGTGGGCGAGGCTGCCGACGGCACTGAGGGCATCGCGCTGGCCCTCGACCTGCAGCCCGACGTGATCTGCATGGACGTGCAGATGCCGCAGCTGGACGGTATCGAGGCCACCCGCCAGCTGACGGCCAAGGGGTGCCGCTCGGCGATACTGATCCTGACCACCTTCGACCGCGACGACTTCCTGTTCGAGACCCTCCAGGCGGGGGCCGCTGGCTTCGTGCTGAAGACCGCGGAGGCCGAGGAGCTGATCGAGGCCGTCCAGATCCTCGGACGGGGCGATGGCCTCCTCGCACCACAGGTGACCCGGCGGGTCATCGCCCGCTTCACCGCGACCCAGCCTCAGCATGCCGCGCAGGTGAGCGTCGACGTGCTGACCGAGCGCGAACAGACCACCCTGCTGTGCCTGGCCCGCGGGCTGACCAACGCCGAGATCGCAGCCGAGCTTTTCGTCAGTCCGGAGACCGTCAAGACCCATGTCTCGAACATCCTGTCCAAGCTGGGGTTGCGCGACCGCATCAGCGCCGTCATCTGGGCCTATGAACACGGCCTGGTCTCCCCCAGCTCGGCCTAATGGGCTTTTTTGCTGGCCCTAACCCACGTTTGCTGGCCTTGTGTGCGTTTGCCTGTGCTGTGACGCCAGCAAACCTGAATAAGGCCAGCACATCAGGAGGAAGACCAGCAAACGGGCACCCGGGGCAGTGACCACAGAACCCGTCTCCCCCGTCGCGAGCCGTCTCCCCCGTCCGGGGGACAACCGGTTTTCCCTCTCCCGCGGGAAGCGCTGACTAGGGGTTTCACCATAGCGTTGAGGCCATGATCAGCGTACGGAATGTTCACCGGTTCTTCGGAGACAAACATGTCCTCAAAGACGTCTCCTTTGACATCAAACCTGGGCTCATGACCGGGTTCGTCGGCGGCAATGGGGCTGGCAAGACCACGACGATGCGTATCATCCTCGGGGTGCTGGCGGCCACCGAGGGCCAGGTGCTCCTCGACGGAGAGCCCATCACCGCGGACCAGCGCGCCAGCATCGGCTACATGCCCGAGGAACGCGGCCTCTATCCGAAGATGAAGGTGATCGACCAGCTGGTCTACCTGGCCCAGCTGCACGGCGTGCCCGCGGATGAGGCCAAGCGGTACAGCCTGGAACTGCTGGGGCGCCTCAACCTGCAAGGCAAACCCACCGACACCCTGGAGTCGTTGTCCCTCGGCAACCAGCAACGGGCCCAGATCGCCGCCGCCCTAGTCCACCGCCCCGCGGCCCTGATCCTGGACGAGCCCTTCTCGGGCCTGGATCCTGACGCCGTCGACCTCACCGTCCAGGTGCTACGCGACATCGCGGACACCGGCGCCCCCGTGCTGTTCTCGTCGCATCAGCTGGACGTGGTGGAGCGGCTCTGTGACGAACTGGTGATCATCTCGGACGGCGAGGTCCGGGCCAACGGCACCCGCGCGGAACTCCTGGCATTGGACACCAGCAACGACTGGGAGCTCCAGATGAACGGCGACACCGGCTGGGTACGCGACGCCGGGGTGCAGGTGGTCGAGTTCGACGGCGGCTATGTCCGTTTCCAGACCTACGCCGAGTCCACCGCAAACCGCATCCTCAGCGAGGCCATGGCCCGCAGCACCGTCACGAAGTTCGGGCGCGTCACCCGCAACCTGCACGAGATCTACAAGGAGATGGCAAAGTGAGCACCCCTTCCACCAGCACCCGCCCCCCGTTCTGGACCACCATCGGTATCGTCGCCAAGCGCGAGATCATCACGCGCTTCCTGTCCAAGTCCTTCCTGATCTCGACAGCCATCACGCTAGTGGTTTTCCTCGGTCTGATGGTTTTTATACCGCGGCTCGGAAAACTGATAAGCGGTACCACTACCGTCGCAACCACCGCGGAGCTGGCTCCGACGCTGTCACGGCTGTCCGACATCAACGTCACAGAGGTTGTCGATGAGGCTGCCGCCCGGAAACTGGTGTCCTCTGAAGAGGTGAAGGCCGCAGTCGTTCCCGACGCGGGAAATCCGACCGGCCTGAAGCTGATCGCTCTCAGCGACCCGCCAGAGACTCTCACCATGAAACTCTCGGTGTCACCGAGCGTGGAGCTGCTGGACCCGGACGCCCCCAATCCCGGGCTCCAATCTTTCCTGAACATTGGTTTTGGCTTGGTATGGATGATGGCTGCGCTCACTGGGATGAGCATCGCTCAGTCCGTGGTGGAGGAGAAACAGACCCGGATCGTGGAGATCCTGCTGGCCAGCATCTCCTCGAAGGCTTTGCTGACCGGGAAGATCCTCGGGAACTCCGCAGCGGCCCTGACGCAGATCGCGGCCATCGCTGGAACCGTATTCCTGGGAGCCGCCATCAACGGCGAGTCGATACCGCTGGGGCAGCTAACGTTACCCATCTTGTGGTTCATCGTGCTGTTCCTGTTCGGCTTCGTGATGATCGCGGCATTGTTCGCGGCTGCCGCTGCCCTGGTCTCCCGCTCTGAGGACCTGAGCAACACGATCCAGCCCATCATGTGGATTGTGATGCTGCCTTACTTCGGCGTCGCCTCCTTCGGCAGCAACCCGCTGGCGATGCAGATCATGAGCTATATCCCGTTCTCTGCCCCGGTGGCGGTGCCGCTCCGGGTGTTCCGGGAACAGGGAGCGGCCTGGGAGCCGTTCCTCTCCATCGTGATCCTCATCGCGACCTCTGCGCTGATCACCTGGTTCGCAGCCCGTATCTACGAACGCGGCCTGCTGCGCACCGGCAAACCGATAAAGTGGAAGGAAGCTCTCACCGCCACCGACTGATCACAACACAAATGTGGGCCGGGTCATGACCCGGCCCACACGCTGTCTGGAGTGCTATAGGTTTGCGCGCACCCCAGCCGCCAAAACCCATAGCACTCCAAACCCCATCCAGACATCCCATAAAAGATTAAGGCTAACTCGGGTCGCAAAGTCCACGGACTCCTCGCCGTAGATACACTGGGGCTGCTTCTGCCTTTCCGGTCATCTCAACCACTGTTCACCACCCCGCTGGCAGAGGTCGATGTCTGCCGCCCATTGCGCGAATCGCTCAACAATGGCGGCATGCGTGTCGGCGTCGATGCCGTAGTTGGCGAATTGCTCCAAGTCGTACATGCCGGCATACTCCGGGCCACTCAGCATTTTGAACCGCTGAGCAAGCATCCCCCGGTCTATGGGCAACGACTCACGGGAATCGGCCAAGGCGAGAACATCCTCTTGAGTGAATCTGCCCGAGGTGATCACAGCGTAGATGTCAATGAAGTCGCGGACCTCACCTCGGGAATACAATGCCGTCATCTTGTTCGCTACCGCATCACGCTCATCCAGGACAGGACCGATGTCCAGACATACCGGCGGGAACTCCCGGTAATCCCAACCAAGTTGAAGCTCGCTGGACTCCCCTGTTATAGGGTCAAGCACATCAAAATTCACGAAGAGAGGTGTACGGTTCAAGACATTCACGATCAGGCCTTGACCCTCATAGGCAATGGTCAGTTCATCAACAGCCTGTGCGAAATTCTCTGGCGAGAGATCCTTGGTGAAAAAGTCGACATCCATGGATGGACGGTCACCGAACCCATTCGCTGACAATGCATAACCGCCAGCTAGAACAAACCCATATTGCTCGATAATGACGAGCCCACTGCGGACAAGCCGCTTATGAATCTCCCTCACTGGCTACACGGCCACGGTGCGCAACGGTAGCTCACGCAATTCAGCGAACTTCGCGGTCCACAGATCACGGCACCGCTTCGGCAGGTTCAGGTCTGGCCACAGCCGTATCAGCGTCGCCCGGTCCAGCAGAGCAGCCTGTTCTTCTGGATACCCATCACGCACGATTGCGCTATAGGCCGTCCACAGCCCACTTGCCTTATCTAGGTTGTATGTCGGTTCCGGTGCTGTGTTGATGTGCGATGACACGCGGATCACACCTGATGTCGGCCCATGCAGGTCATCAAGCGATTCTGGCGTCGAATACGGGATCAGGTCCGCGAAACTCCGGGGGGCTGACGCATTCATGCTGGTCTCCATCCTCTGACCTTCTTTAATCCTACCGGGGGATTTAGCCGGCAACCATCCGGTATCAACACCTTGTCGTGGCGACAGATTCACGCACCGAGCTTTTCTGCGTCCTACTTAGTGCATACAACTGCACTTCGCACCCCTTGAGCTTACTTCTACAAGACGGCGCCCGGGCGGTAGGCGGCCGCCTCCGGATGCTGTGCCGTCACTTGGGCGACAGCCTCGGCGACCTGCGCGACCTGCGCCCCGGCGGTGCCCGTCAGGTCGAGGGGGTTGGTGACGAGCGCGTCCAGTTCGCCGCGGGTCAGTTGGAGGCGCGGATCGGCGGCCAGCCGGTCCAGGAGGTCATTGACCTTCAGTCCCTGCCGCATCTCCAACGCGACAGCGACGGCGTGTTCCTTGATGGCCTCGTGGGCCTCCTCGCGGCCCACTCCCTTGCGCACCGCCGCCATCAGCACCTTCGTCGTGGTCAGGAACGGCAGGTAACGGTCCAGTTCGGCGGCGATCACCTCCGGGAAGGCCCCGAAGTCCGCGAGGACCGTCAGGAAAGTCTCGAACAGCCCGTCGAGGGCGAAGAACGCGTCGGGCAGCGCCACCCGCCGCACCACCGAACAGGAGACGTCACCTTCGTTCCACTGGTCGCCGGCCAGCTCACCGACCATCGATACATAGCCGCGCAGGATCACTGCCAGCCCGTTGACGCGCTCACAGGAGCGGGTGTTCATCTTGTGGGGCATGGCCGACGACCCGACCTGACCCTCCTTGAACCCCTCGGTGACCAGCTCCAGCCCGGCCATCAGGCGGATTGTGGTAGCGAGATTCGACGGGGCGGCGGCGGTCTGCGCCAGCGCGGTCACGACGTCGTAGTCGAGGCTGCGGGGATACACCTGTCCCGTCGAGGTCAGGACGGCCTCGAAACCCAGCTCGGCGGTGACGCGCCGCTCCAGCTCGGCCAGTTTCCCGGCGTCGCCGCCGAGCAGGTCGAGCATGTCCTGAGCGGTGCCGACCGGCCCCTTGATGCCGCGCGCCGGGTAGCGGGCGATCAGCTCCTCAAGGCGGCGATACGCCACCAGCAGCTCGTCGGCGGCGGTGGCGAAGCGTTTGCCGAGGGTGGTGATCTGCGCGGCGACGTTGTGGGAGCGGCCGGTCAGCGGCTGGCCGGCCCAGGTGACGGCGAGCCGGGCGAGGTGCGCGAGGGCGGCAACGACGCGGTCGCGGATCAGGCGCAGCGAGGACAGGACCTGGTACTGCTCGATGTTCTCCGTCAGGTCGCGGGAGGTCATGCCCTTGTGGATGTGCTCATACCCTGCGAGGGCATTGAACTCCTCTATCCGGGCCTTGACGTCGTGCCGGGTGACGCGTTCCCGGGCCGCTATGGACTCAAGGTCGACCTGGCCGGTGACAGCCTCGTAAGCGGCGATTACCTCGCCGGGGTCAGCGCCCCCGAAGTCGACACCCAGGTCACGCTGGGCGCGCAGCACAGCCAGCCACAGCCGCCGCTCGGCGACGACCTTCGCCTCGGGCGCCCAGATCGCGCGCAGCTGCTCGGAGGCGTAACGGGTGGCCAGCACATTGGGGACGCTCATGGCGGCACTCTATCCGCCCGGCCGCGTCATAGCGCGAAGGCGAGCCGCAACCCAGCATCCACGCGCACCATGACACCGGTCGGCAAGCTCCCGATCCGCTGATCGAAGCGACTGCGATCAACAACAACCACCTGAGAGACGTTTATCACCGACGCTTTCGACAGCCCTGCCTCCCCTCGCTCAAGTTCAACGTTGCCAGGGCCAGAGGCGAGCCTCAGGTTGCTGGTGACGGGCAAGACCACAACCGTCGCGATGCGGGACCGGTTGAAGCGGTCCGAGGACACCACCAGAGCGGGACGCCGATAGCCCGGCTCGGAGCCCAGCGGCTCACCGAAATCCACCCACCAGACCTCACTGCGCCTCACCACTGCCAAGCACCAGAATCAATGAGGGCACGTCCGCTAGATGCAACCGGCTCAACCGCCAGTTCATCTGCCAGCGCATCAAGCGCGGAGGTGACGGGGTCGTCCTCCAGCTGCTCCATGAACGCACGAACCGCTTCTGTGTACAGGTACGAACGCGTCCACCCGCGGCTTCTGGCAACCCTCTCTGCCTGCTCAAAGACATGTTCTGGAATCGACACAGCAGCAGGACGATTCAGACACCCAAACGAAGCAAAACACCTAGCCACAACCCCATAGATACAACTTTGCGGCATCACTGCGCCAAGAAGACGCACAGAACCAACTGCTAATTACACCAGCCTCAGTCAGGGCAAGCTACGCCGATATTTCACTACTAAAATGAGAGCGCTATAACCTTGTCTGACTACCTAAAACGGTGTTTCATACTGAGACACGGCAGTAGCCCCAGGACGGAGCAAACAGATTTTAGTTCGGTTATTGCTTGACTCGCTCACCAGACGCGTGATACGTTAGGTAAAATCTCGATCATCAAGTAGCGCTCTTCGGAGTTGACAACGGGTTTTGTCCAGCTACCGGGTCACTTCCTTCAAACTCCGATGCTACTTCATACTCTATTTGAGGAGGTTCTGATGTCTAAAAACTTCGCAACACGAGTCATTGCCATGGCAGCAGTGTTCTCAGCACTCCTCCCTGGAGGAGCAGCATTAGCAGACGACGATGCACCCCATGACAAGACAAGTCCAGAGCAAAGCAAAGGAGCTAGCGCTGAAACTGCCAACAGCGGGTCAGCAACGTTCCCAGATGGGACAAATCTGACAGCGAATGCTTGGATCCAGAGTTACACATGGACTGGCTGTGGTGATTTCACATCATCGGCAGTAATGAATGCTTCTCCCGAGTGGATTGAGAACACCACTAGTTTCTATCAGATCGGTTTTGGAAGCATAAGCATCAAGGGCGTAAGCATTGAAAGCAGTCGAGCAGGGGAAAACACCCTAGTGTGGACCAATGACAACGGAGCCAAGGGATCGTATCTCAGTGGCACCGTTTGCGGCGGATGGGGTGGAGCTTATGTCGGCATGGATGTGACTGGAAAAGCCCTCTATGACGGCAATGTGAGAATAGCCTCAACTCGCCTCTGAGCCTCATGCATCGCAAAGCACCACACTTTCGAATCACGGCTGTAACGGTGGTCCTTATCATCATTGGTTTGATCACCGTTACAGCCGTGAGCACAGTAATGTGGCAGCTGTCCAAAACTCACGAAGCTCAGCGCAATGCGTTAGTGTCTCCCGACCTTTTGAGCGATCTATCCAACCTAATCTCCGATGATGGCCTCGCCAAACTTCCCGAGCTCGGCGACAAAAACACAGACGAGTCGCGGATTCAGGCAAGTCTTATTGTAGCGAAACTAGCAGAACCACGTCTGGAAGACCTCCGAAAACAGCTCTCAAGGGATCGCATCTATCAGTTTGCTTCAGCGAAAGATAAACCAGAAGAAACTAGGCTCCTCGCTTTTGAGACGCTCTACTATCTACATGATTCCCGCGCCGAAGAGGGCCGTGTACTTGCCAGGCAAGCGATGAGTTCGCTGCCCGCTACTATTGAGCCGGATGCCTTGCCAAAATATTTGGCGGTTGCAGAGGCATCGCACCTTCTCGATCCGGAGGTGCCCTTGAGAGAATTGGCTGATTTTGACCCAGGAGACAACGAGCAGCTGCAGCGCTCTGCCACCAGCGCGCTTGGACTCAGCCACCTCTTCTCCAACAAAGAAGAGCTATCATCATCTTTCTTTCCTAATTTACGTCCTAAGCTAGCCACTTGGGCCAAGGGAGATTATCAGTACATTCAGCAGTTTCTATTAAGCAACATCGCACTTAATGGCACTCCTGGCAGTTCCGGTGATGATGGGCGACGTATCGCCTATGCGATGCAGGGCTGCGCATCATCCAAGATATTTTTCTCAGTGGATGGTGATTCCGAAAATGAATGCAGTCTGATCAACACGCACTTTGCATGGATTATGGGAGTTGTAAGATGACTCATGCTGCACATTGCGCCACTGTACTTGCTTGCGCGGACCTACGTAAAGCCTTTAAGCTACGTTCTGGCGGAACCTTCGAGCTATCTTGCCCTGAAATCGCTATCGAACCTGGTGAAATCGTCCGGTTATCTGGGGACTCTGGCAGCGGAAAGTCCACATTACTGCGTCTACTAGGCCTTTTGCTGATTCCTGATAGCGGCACGATCATGATAAGGGGAATCCAGGCTAACTCATGGCCGGCCCGCGACCATCTCCGCGGTGAACAGATCGGAATCGTATTTCAAGAAGGAAATCTATTGAGCCATCTGACCCTTCTGGATAATCTCCGCATCGCACAGCACACGCAGAACGATGGCTATGAGGAAATCGTTGAGAAGTTTAAGTTGCATCCTGTATTGAAACAAAGGGCGAGCAAGCTGTCTGGTGGCGAGTTGCAGCGGGCAAGTATCTGCAGGGCACTGGTGAACTCCCCATCACTACTTCTTATGGATGAGCCGACCTCTGCATTAGACGATACCCTGACTGCAGAAGTTAAAAAGGTGATCCTGGATGCTCAAAAGGCTGGCGTGGCGGTCGTAATCGCAAGCCATGACCGTCGCCTCGATGGCATCGAAAATTACCGGTTCCGTTTTAGCGCTGGGAGGATAGAGGAGACATGAAAACAAGTTTCCGCAACCTCGTGATCTTGGCTTCGGCAGATTTTCGATTGCTGCTAAGGATGAATCGCGCCATCATTGTGCTGCTGTCTCTGATTATTTGTGTTACGGTCACAATCCAAACACTCGTTTCCGGAATCGTCGCCGCCTACGCCACAAGTGTTGACTCAAAATCTAACCTTTCTCTTATAGAGCTCAACACACTCTCAGCACACGCCAACAGGGAGATCACCAGAGACACTTTAGCCGAGGTTTCAGCCTTAGAACACGTCGATTCTGTACATCCATGGTTTCAGCACGACCTGGATCTTGCTAACTCAGAGGACTGGCCTGACTCAAAGGTCGCTCCCGACGTAGTATGGGCCACTACCTACATAGAAAGCCGTACCCCCAGGATCGTTGCCGGACAGCTCCCCGAAGAGGGTTTACATGATGGGCAGATTATTCTGCCGCATGAGGTTTCAGGGGGTTCACTAGACAAACTAGTAGGCCGAGAGATTGAGTTCGGCTACACCGTGGTCCAGGGTAATAACCGGGGAACATACGCAACTCTTCCGCTGAAGGTAGTTGCGACATACGATAATTCCGTCCCAGGACGGGATGGGCCCCAACCATCGTATGTCACCGATAGCCAACTGATTCAACTCTATGGGACGCAGCCCCCTCAGAGCTTCACTTTCGCTTACGTAAAAGTGGATTCGGCCCAAAACGCGCAGACGACGCAAAAGCAACTAAGCGACCTCGGATTCTCAGTGACCGGTAGCGCCAATGACCTCTCGGATGCCGTCGGTATTGTCGGCACACTTCGGGATGCAGACCGATATAGCCTTCCCATTCTAGCACTTGCAAGTGCCGTTTTCGGCTATTTTCTAGGCGCCGTATGGCTCCGTCAGCGAAGATCAGCAATGGGTCTGCTACGTGCCATCGGCTGGAGCAGCCGCAGGATTCTTATTTTAATAATACTGGAGCTCTTGTGTTTGGCTTTGAGCTGCGTGGCGATCGGGCTGCTGGGCGGCATCACACTCAGTCAGCTATCTTCTCACCTCGCCTCGGGGCAGGATTTCCTCAGCGCTGTGCTGAAGTCATCGGTCCCCTTACCTTCCATCAGTTTTGTACTGCAGCTAGGCGGGATCGTATCGGCTTTCATGGTGATCGGCGGTCTACTACAGGGGAGGAGAATAGCGTTTAGCGCCCCTGATGAGCTCCTGAGAGAAAAATGACGTGCTTATCCATGCTGGAGGGTTATTCAGTGGAGTGCGAAGATGATTCCGCTGAATAACCCTCATTGGCAAGATCAGCCCGTTGCGCTTAGGGAGCCCGGGAATATCAGTGGGGAACGCCGATGTCGGTGCGGTGGAAGCCGTCGGGGAACCGCACCTGGGACAGGTGGGCGTACGCCCGCTCCCGCGCGGCCTCCAGGTCCTCACCCAGCCCGACGACGCCCAGCACCCGGCCGCCGGAGGCCACCAGCTGACCGTCAGCAAGCCCCGTACCGGCCTGGATGGTCCAGGCGTCACTGACGTCGGCGGGCAGCTCAACAGACCCTCCCAATACGGGCGTACCGGGATAGCCGCTGGCGGCCTCGACCACCACAACGGCGGCCCCGTCACGCCACGCGAGGGGCGGCAGCTCAGCGAGTTCACCGCGGGCTGCAGCCAGCAGCACGGGGGCGAGCGGTGTCGCGAGGAGGGCCAGGACCGCTTGGGTCTCGGGGTCGCCGAAACGAGCGTTGAACTCCACGACACGCATTCCTCGGCTGGTCAGGGCCAGCCCCGCGTACAGCAGGCCGGTGAAGGGGGTGCCGCGGCGCCGCATCTCAGCCAGGGTGGGGTCCACCACCTGAGCCATGACCTCCGCCGCCAGGTCGTCTGGCGCCCAGGGCAGCGGGCAGTAGGCACCCATGCCGCCGGTGTTGGGGCCGGCGTCGCCGTCGCCGACACGTTTGAAGTCCTGCGCGGGCAACAGCGGCACGGCAGTGGTGCCGTCGCAGACCGCGAACAGCGAGACCTCCGGCCCGTCCAGGAACTCCTCGACCACCACCCGCCCGCAGGCGGCGGCATGGGCCAGGGCGGCGTCGCGGTCGGTGGTGACGACCACCCCCTTGCCAGCAGCCAGCCCGTCGTTCTTGACGACGTACGGCGGGCCGAAGGCATCGAGCGCCGCGGCGGCCTGCTCCGGGGTCTCGCACACCCGCGCGTCGGCGGTCGGCACTCCGGCGGCGCGCATCACGTCCTTGGCGAAGGCCTTCGACCCCTCCAGCCGGGCGGCCGCGGCGGACGGACCGAAGCAGTCGATCCCAGCCTCGCGTACCGCATCCGCGACCCCTGCGACGAGGGGCGCCTCGGGACCGACCACCACCAGGTCAGCTCCGGCCTGCCGGGCCAGGGCGACGACCGCCTCAGGGTCGCAGGCATCGATATCGTGCAAGGTGCCCAGGCCGGCCAGCCCCGGATTCCCAGGCGCGACGTGCAGGGTCTCAGCGGAGGCAGCCAGGGCCCGGCCCAGGGCATGTTCACGCCCGCCGAAGCCAAGAAGCAGAACAGTGGTCACGGAAAGACTCTAGCCGGACGCTCCTGACAGAACCGGCCTCGCACGCCTGGATGCGGCCAGTAGCGGCTCAGAATCCCTCACGGAAGAACCTCGTGTCGACCGACGCGTCCTCGACGGTCCTGGCCTGCACGTTCACACCGAGACGCCGCTCCTTGAGAAGATCACACAGCCGGTAGCCGTCGTTCAGAGGTTCCCGCCGGTGGGGGCGGTGGTGAAGTGAGCGACGTCCAGGTGCCGTGCTGGCAAGGCGAAGGAGGAAGGCGCACTGGATCGTGCGTCGACGACGAACAACGCAGCCAGGATGGTGCATGGGCGTCGCGAGTCAGCCGATCCCCACCGGCGGGACCTCTAAATCAATGGGAGGTGCTCCGTCGCGGGTGGCTTCTTCCCGGGCGCTGCTGGTGAATGTGCCTGTGGTGATCAGCAGGCCCTTATCGCCCCGTCCGGCCATCGCCCCACGGAAATCACGCACTGCCCCGGAACCGACGCTTCCGGCATAGCGCTTGCACTGGAAGAACACCTGAAAAGACAACAGCGAGAGCCGGTAGACACCTTGGCCGTCAATTCCGCCGTCACCGGAACGCCCGGTCACCTGGGTATTGATGAAGCCCTCTTCACGGAGAAGACGCTGGGCGAGTTTCTCGAAATTGGCAGGGCTCAGCCTCATCACTTCGTCCAGGAGCTGCTCCCGCCAGGATGGCTCGTCGGTCTCCGGTTCATCGGCGCTGGCATGCCCGGAGCTGCCCAGTGATTTCGAGGCTTTGCGCGCTCGGTCCAGGCGAGCCAGATAGGCCTGTCTCAAGGGTTCCAGCTGCGGCTCCGTCACAGTCCGGCCTTCCTCGGTGAGGCTCCACACGCCGCGCTCTGAATTGACTGCAAGCCCCATGCCCTTGAGGTATGTCCTGGTCCAGCCAAGCCGGTACTCGATCACTGTTCTCGGCCCGTCGCCGAGAAGCACCGCCTGCTGCTCATCGGAGTATCCGCCGCTGGAAATCACCTTCGCATTGAGTTCCTCAATTACCGCCGACCCGCCGAGTTCGCGGAGCGCACAAAGGGTCGGCCACAGGAATTCGTTATATTTCGGCAGGTTCGCTGCGCTCACTGGGGATCCGATCCGTACTCGATATCAATGATGTGTTTGGCCTGAAACCTACTACCCCCGTCTTTGGGTGACGGAAATCCAAAGACGGATCTTCCACACTAGGCAAGCGGAGCTCAGAGGCCATCACGCTGGGCGGCCAGCTCTGGTCGCCCCCGGAAATACCTCACCGCCAGACACCCCAACCCTCAGCCCTAGAGGATGAAGCAACGACACCACTCCCGCTGCAAGGCGCCGCTGGGCCTCCTGGCCCTTCGGACGTGTCCCTCTGAGGCAGGTACTGCACCGGTTGAATCAACACCACACAACACGTTAAACTTACTAGACGTTACATTTATTACACTTAGATTCCGAACGAGGAGGCCTCATCGTGGCAACGGTCGCACAAGCGGCTAACGTCTCCGCAGACGAGCTAGCACGCATCTCTGCGTTTGCTTCAACCCTGCCGCAGGGGTCACCGGCTGCTCTCCTGCTGGAGAACATGGTGGCGGCTATGCTCCGTGGAGTCGATGTGACGCTGTTTGAAGCCGACAAAGAACTGACCCCCAACGAAGCCGCCATACTGTTACAGATCAGCCGCCCGCATCTGCTGAAGATCATGGATCGCGGACTGCTCACTTTTCGCCGGGTCGGCTCCAACCGTCGCATCGCACTGTCTGACCTGATCGATTACGTCAAACGCCACGAGGAGGGCAATGCTCACATCGCGCAGCTGCTCGGCACACAGGAGCATGCCCGCCAGAATGCACTCAATCGCGTTGCACCTCTGACCGCCGATGACCACGAGGCACTATCGGCGCTGGAATAACTGGATGAGACCGGCTACCTGCTGTGCAACAGGTAGTTTGCGCTCACAGGACGCGCACAGCGGCAACGACGCATGCGCGTCTTTGGTGGGAACAAACCACCGGCCACAGACAGCTCGAACTGATTTACCGAAGACCAGGGCATCCGCCAGATAAGAAGAACCGACGTAATGAAGTTCTTCGTTAACCTGACATCCGACGCCGGCACCCAGCACCTCTGCTTCTATCTCATCAATCAGATGAAGAGCCGCTAGCTGAGCTAGAGGCTTAGTCAGAATCGGTGGCTGCAATAGTTAATTGACGTGTTGTGCGTGTCGGTATGCGCGAGGAAGGCTCAACTTCCTGAATAATTGATAGTACCAACACAGTCAATCGAAAGTTGAGCCTTCCCATGTACTCTAGCACAGGTCTTAGCAGCGAACAGATCACCGACCTTGTCGCACGCATCCATGACCTCCGCGAGGCACCAGCCTCCCGAGCAGGACGGAAACCCACACTAGGACTGTACAAGTGTGTTGTTGTGGCCTTGATCTATCTGCGATCCAACCGCACACAAGCATCGATTGCCGACCAGTTCCACGTCTCCCAGAAAACGATCTCTCGAACCATCGCATCCTGGATGCCCATCCTGGGACAGGCCCTGCAGGACTGCACCCCCACGGTCGACGACCTCGATGTCAGCGAACCACTCATCGTCGATGGCACCCTACTGCCGACCTGGTCATGGCGCACCATGCCAGAACTGTACTCCGGCAAACACAAAACCACCGGCGTCAACGTCCAGGTTGCATGCGACCTGACAGGACGGCTCGCCTTCATCTCCGACCCGATGCCCGGCCGCACCCATGACGCACACGCACTCAAAGAAACCGGCCTACTCGACCACATCACCACCGGGCAACTCATCGGCGACAAAGGATACATCGGACTCGGCATGATCACCCCCATCCGAACCCAACCGAAACAACAACACACAGAAGAAGAAAAAAGGTTCAACAAGTCAGTAAACGCGATACGCTACATGATCGAACGAGTCATCGCCAACCTCAAAACCTGGAGAATTCTCCACACCGACTACCGCAGACCCTTCACAACATTCCCAGAAACAATCACCACAGTAGCCGCACTCGAATTCTACAGAAACACATTCTGACTAAGCCTCCTAGTTTCGCCTGCGTGATCGTAATCCACTGCTCCAGGCTGCCTTCCCGGGTGTACGTGGCATCTATCCTGGCAACGTCCGGCTGGAGTACTGGCAGCACCAAACGAAGCAGTTCATCGGAATCTTTACTGATATCAACCACAACAACCGCCAGAACACTTCCATCCTCAAGCGGCTCTGCTGGAGGGTCAGGAATCAACTCAACGGTCCCCGTAATATCACCGTTGGCACCCAGCAGACGAGGAATGGAGATGGGACAGATGCGGGCCGATCGTATTGCCTCACCCACCGCCAGCAGGAATAGCCTGACAGCAGTTCTTCTCCAGCCAAGCAGCTTTTCTTCTGCCTCATCACGTTCGCGTAACCGGTACTCCGCGAGTATCGGCAGCCAAGCACTTGGATCACGCATAACCTGGGCGACTTTCGCATGAAAAATATCATGCTCAGCAGCCCACACCAGCCAAGGATCTCCGTATTCGTCAAGGAGAACAGCTCCACGCCATGCAGCTCCAACGCGTGATCGCACTTCCCAGACTGGGCGGCCCGCAGCTTGCGTTGCCGCTCGGTGCAGGTCTGGGGACCCCTCACTAAATCGGCGCTGCGCATCCTGAATAAGCGGATGGACGATCTTTGAGATATTCACCTGATCCCATTGCTTGCTACGAATGGCCGCAACGCCATAGCCATCTGGGAAAGATTCACGCGGCAGCATACGGAGCACCCGAATGGTTGGACGGGGCGCTCGCATCCCTTCAGGAGAAATTCGCTCAGCCATGTGTCACATCATGATGCTCGGGACTGACAAAGACTTCCAAGGGCCATGGGTACACCACTGCTTTGGCGGAGCCAACTTAAACCGCGCCATCTCCCAACCATCCGGCCAAGGCGCCGGGCTCCTTCGCCGCCCTGAATCGTGCCATTCACAGCTGAGGCACCATGCACCCGGCCCTCGAAGCACCTCGCCGGGGTCCCGCGCCCCCACGCCACCTGCCCGGCGAGCCGACTGTTTCGTCCCAGGACCTGGCGCGCCAGCAGCCAGCTGCCGCCGGAGACCGGCACAGCGACTGCGGCAATCATGAATCAAGACAAAGGAACGTCGAGGGCTGTCGGCCAATCGCCCGACAGGGGAATACCCGTGGGTCTGGCCCGGTTCGCCTAGAATTCTGAAAGAACCTTATTTTATTTATTGGCGCGCAGAGGTACAAGGAGCCAGATGAGCATCCACCCGCAATCCGCTGCCACCCCCGCCACGCACATTGACGTCCCGCTTGACGAGGAGGCAACACTCCCCGCGCATTCGGGAGTGCAGGCATGGTTGCAGGAGCTGGCTGAGAACGAGCTCGTCCTAGACCGCATCAACTCCCGGGAACTGACCCAGCGGATCATGCAGGAGGCCTTCGGGCGGTACACGCTGCCGCCGCGGGTCGCGGGACTGCTGGCCGCCAACCACCTGCTGCGCGACGCAAGCCCGCAGGACCGCCAGGGCATCCGGCAGCTCGCGACCGCCTGGTTCACCTCCATCCCGCCGAGCGCCGTCGACGACTCCACCTGGTCGGTCCGGCAAGCGGTACGCCGCCCTCAGACCCCGCACCTGACGCTGACGGGCCACACCGGCGACGTCACGGACATCACCCGCCGCAACGCCCTCGACGGCCGCACCTTGCTCGTCACATACAGCGATGACACCACCGTGCGGATGTGGGATCCCGGCACGGGTGAGGAGGTCCAGGAGCCCCTCGACCCGCCGCCCTCCGGGGCATCACCCAAACGGGAGGCCACGTTCACGGACTCCTACGGACGCTCGCTCGCGGCGTCCCCGGACGAGAACAACATCAGGATCACGGACCGCGCGACCGGCGAGGACGTGGGGGTGCCGCTGCGCGGCCATGGCTTCCAGGTGACCGCCGTCGCCTCCTTCTACGGCCCGGCCGGACGTCCGCTGCTGGCCTCCGCATCCCGCGACCACACCATCCGGATCTGGGATCCGGCTTCGAAGTCGCGCCCGGCAGCGCGGTTCGTCGAGCAGCTGGACGAGATGCAGGTGGTCACCTGGTTCACGGCAGGCGACGGCTCCTCGCGGGTGGGCACCATCCGGCACCCCTACGACGACATCCTCCAGATCTGGGAGACCGGCACCGGGCAGTGGGTCGGGGCACTATGCGCATATCCTGGCCAGTTCTGGGCTGAGACCTGCAGCGCCCATTTCGCAGACGCCCGGGGCGCCGAGATGCTGGCCGTCGCAGAGCAGGAGAACCTCCGCATCTGGGATCTCGAGTCGGGCCAGCTCGTCGGCGCCCCCCTCACCGGGCACGCCGCCCGCATCAACGACATCCTGAGCTGGACCACACCGTTCGGCGAGACACGGCTGGCCACCGCCAGCAGCGACGGCAGCATCCGGCTCTGGGACCCGGACGCGGGCACCCAGGTCGGCAGGTCACTGACCGGGCACGCCGGGCCGGTCCGGGACATGTGCATCTTCACCACCCGGCACGGGGACGCCTGGCTGGCCTCCGTCGGAGACGAGGGCGCCATCCGGATCTGGGATCCCGATGCGGGACGGCAGATCGGGCGGCCGCTCAAAGGACCGGCATGCCCGATGACCTGCGTGGCCTCCTTCTCCGCCGCGAACGGGGAACCCCGGCTGGTGACCACCGGAGACGACTACATCGTCCGCGTCTGGGACCCGGGGACGGGCCAGCGGCTGGGACGGCTCAGCAGTGGCGAGGAGAACCTCTGCGACACCGTCCTGGCGGGGACGAACCGGGAGGGCCGCACCCGCCTGGTCACCTCGGGGATGGACCGTTCTATCAGGATCTGGGACATCGCCACGGGCAAACCGACCTACGCGCTGCACGCCCTGGACTACACCGAGACCATCGTGTCGCTGCGCTACGGTGAGCTGGCGGTCAGCCTCGACGACGGCTGGGCGCTGCTGCAGCTTCCAGCTGGGATCTGAGACGCTTCAGATATGAAGCCCCCATCAACCGGGGTTCTCTGATGTAAACCCTCGCCTATATGTATAGGTGTACGTATACTTGCTTTATGCCACAGCGAACCATCTATGTCTCAGAAAGCGCCCAAGAGCTCTTCGACCGAGCGGCCCAGGAGGCTGGCGGCCTCTCACGCGCAATCACCGCCGCCCTGCGCGACTATCTTGCGAAGGCCGAACTCAGCAAGGAGGGCATGGAGACCGTCGACCTCACGATCGACGAGGATGGCTCCCACCGGAAAGTCCGCTTCAGCGGCAGGAGACTGCTGCGCCTGGAGCGCGAGGTGGAGGGCAGGCTTCACATCCAGACGGTCTACGCCACCAAGAGAGGACAGTTCGCCCTACACCAGAGGAAACACTCCCACCCCAAGACCTGGGGCAAGGACAGCGACCGTCTGTGGGAGGACCCCCGCACTTGGAACTCGGAGTTCTGGTTCCGGACCGAGAAAACCCTCGACGTCTTCCCGACGCTGGACGACCTGCGCAGGCAGGATCCAGAGCTGGCCGACCGGGTGGAGGCCGCCATGAAACATCCCGCCCTTGAGGAGCTGGACATCTGATCATTCCGGGCGGGTTCACCGGGAGCCATCCTGGTCACCCCGTCCGCCGCGCATGAACGCGCATGAAACTGCCCTTTGAGGGGGCTTTGGCTCAGGCCCTGCCGCCGGGCTGGTTCTCCAGGACCTCTTGCAGGACCACCGCCTGGTTGTCCTTGACATCGTGCGCCGCGTACAGCAGCGTCACGACGCTCTGCCCGGCCAGCCGCCCGGCCAGCGCCTCGGCGGCCCCGGAGGCGGTCAGCTCCGCGCGGTAGCGGGTCTTGAACTCCTCGAACCGGGCCGGATCGTGCCCGAACTCGCGTCGCGTCTCGGTGCTGGGCGCGACGTCCTTGCACCATTCATCGAGGTGTGCCGCTTCCTTCGAGATCCCACGCGGCCAGAGCCGGTCCACGAGCACGCGGTAGCCGTCCTCGGGTGAGGGTTCTTCGTAGATACGTTTGATACGCCACGTCGTCTTGGTTCCCATCCTCAAGACCCTACGCCGACTTCTCCCTCGACGGCTCCGTCAGGACGTAATGGAATCCACGGCCCTTGCGGTTGGCCCATGCCGGACGCATCACCCCGACCCTCTCGAGTTTGCGTATCAGCGGGGCCGTCCCGGCCGACGACAGGCCGATGATCGATCCCAGCTCTGTCGTGGACAACCGTCCCCGCGCCTGGACGTAGCTGCGGGCTACGGCCTCGCGATCCCGGCCCGGCATCGCGAGCTTCGCCCAGTCGTACAGCTCCGCCAGGGAGTCCCTGGCGGTCGCGGAGAAGGTCAGTGCCCGGGAGGCCTTCGACGGCACCCCGGCGATGGGCACGAGCAGCCTCGCCCCCAGGACCCTGGAATCCTCCAGGGTCCTGAGCAGGGATCGCGCCTCGGCCTCCGTTGTGTGCGCGATCCGGGAGGCGGTGCGGACGTCGACCCAGCGGTGATCGGCCACCCAGCGCAGCAGCAACAGCACCCGGTGGTCCGTCAGCTCCTGGGGACCCTTGATCTTTGCCAACCAGAGCTGCCAGGCGGGATCAGGGGGACGTCCTCCCCCCAGCGTCACCTCGACGCTGGCTCCCTCAACCTCCCGGAAGGTTGGTGCGGGCTGGCCGCCTCTGACCAGGCCCGTCACCATCCGTCCGATACCCGAGCCCCGGTTCTCCGCCAGGCCAAGACCAGCCAGCAGCCTCATCAGAGCCCGGTTGCGGGGGAATGGCTGCCGGGAGAAGACATCGTATTCATCGAAGCCACCGATGAATCCGCCGGGGCTCCTGACCCGCAGCGCCCCGAAGCGATGTTCCTGCTCGACCTCCACCAGACGCGGACCGCGCCAGTCACGGTGGGCCACCCCGTTCACGACGGCCTCCCGCGCCGCCGACTCGCTCAGGGCGGGGGCCGTCTCCTGATCGGCCCACTCCGGCATCTGGACCTCGGGATTGTTCCGGCGCACAGCATCAAGGACCAGCGACAGCTGTTCTAGCACGGAGAGCTCCCCGTCCGGTCTCAGCTCCTGATGGCCGCCTTTGAGGCGGTATTCAAGGACCGGGCGGCCATTGCCGACGAGCAGCAGGGACGCCGCGTTGGTGAGCATCCCGTCGTCGCCCACTGCCTCCAGACGCCGCAGGAGTTCGTCATCGGAGTCGCCCTCCGAATCCTGGAGTAGCTCCCGGGCAAGGCGCAGGGCGTCAGGCCGCGCTTTGCCTGGGCCGATGCCCGATGACTGTCCGGACCAGCCCTGTTCAGCGTTTTTCCTGCCAGATTCCACAGAGGCCATGGCCCATCTTCACCTAACTTTTGGGTAGATGGGCGATTTTCAGTGAAAGCCGCTGGAAATCGACCCAAAAGCCGACATACCGGGGCTCAGATGCCGCGCCTGCGGAGAAGGGTGCGCCGCGGAGCTGAGGCGGCGGCAACCCAGGCCGCGGCCGATCAGAGCAGGTCGTTGATCACGATCGTCTGTTCGCGTCCCGGACCGACGCCGATGCCCGAAATCCGGCATCCGATCAGCTCCTCCAGGCGCCTCACATAGGCCTGGCAGTTCGCGGGCAGCTCGTCGAAGGTGCGGCAGGTGGAGATATCCTCCGCCCAGCCGGGCAGCTCCTCGTAAACCGGCGCGGCGTGGTGGACGTCCGACTGGGTGACCGGCATCACGTCGTGCCGGACCCCGCCGACGTCGTAGCCCACGCACACCGGGATCGTCTCCCAGCCGGACAGGACATCCAGCTTGGTCAGGAAGATGTCGGTGAAGCCATTGATCTTCGCCGCTTGCTCCACCACGAGGGCATCGAACCAACCGCAGCGGCGCGGCCGTCCCGTCGTGGCTCCGAACTCACCGCCGTCGCGGCGGAGCCGCTCGCCGTTCTCGTCGCGCAGCTCGGTGGGGAACGGCCCCTCGCCAACCCGGGTGGTGTAGGCCTTCGCGATGCCGATGGCCCGGTCGATGCGGGTGGGGCCGACGCCCGCCCCGGTGCAGGCGCCCGCCGCGATCGGGTTCGACGACGTCACGTACGGGTAGGTGCCGTGGTCGACGTCCAGGTGATGGGCCTGGGCGCCCTCGAACAGCACCACCTCACCGCGGTCGAGCGCATCGTTGATGTACCGGCCCGAGTCGATGACGTGGGGACGGATGGCGTCGGCGTGCGCCAGGAGCGCCGCCACGATCTCATCTGCCTCGATGGGGCGGCGGTTGTAGACCTTCACCAGCAGCTGGTTCTTCTGGTCGAGGGCGGCCTCCACCTTCTGCCTGAGGATCGGCTCGTCGAAAATGTCCTGGATGCGCACCCCCATCCGGTTGACCTTGTCGGAGTAGGCGGGGCCGACTCCACGCCCGGTGGTGCCGATGCGCCGCTTCCCCAGGAAACGTTCGGTAACCTTGTCCAGCACCTTGTGGTATTCGGTGATGATGTGGGCGTTGGCGCTGATCAGGGGGTGAGGCACCTCGATGCCCCGCGATGAGAGCATCTGCAGCTCCTCGGCCAGCACGTCCAGGTCCACGACCACGCCGTTGCCGATCACGGTGGTGGTGCCCGGGTTGAGGATCCCGGAGGGCAGCAGGTGCATCACGAAGGTCTCCCCGCCGACCACGAGAGTGTGGCCCGCGTTGTTGCCGCCCGAGTAGCGGACACACAGATCGACGCGGTCACCGAGCTGGTCGGTGGCCTTGCCCTTGCCCTCGTCGCCCCACTGGGCACCGACCACGACAACACCAGGCATTGGTTCCTCCAAGAACACGAAACAAGCCCCAGCAAAGCCGGGGCCTTACCTCGGCATCCTACCCATGTCCTCCGGGGAACCCCAGTCGGGGATGGCCGCTGCTCACGTCAAAACAGGCGAAACAGCCGTTCAGTGGACGCGCCCCCGCTTGAACCTCATGCGGTTTCGCGCGAGCATCTATTAGGCCCGGTTGGATCCGGCAGCGACGAAGCAGGAGCACCGCGATGAAGAAACTGATCAACTCACCCGACGACGTGATAGCGGAGGCTCTCAAGGGCATTGGGGCCGCCGACCAGAATGTCCGCGTCGACCATGACAACCGCGTGATCTTCCGCGCCGAGCCCACCCGCCCCGGGAAGGTCGCGGTGATCTCCGGGGGTGGCTCCGGCCATGAGCCACTGCATGGCGGTTTCGTCGGGACCGGGATGCTGGATGCGGCTTGCGTAGGCGAGATGTTCACCTCCCCTACCCCCGACCAGATGCTGGCCGCCACCACCGGCGCTGAGGCGGGTGCGGGGGTGCTGCACATCGTGAAGAACTACACGGGCGATGTCATGAACTTCGAGATGGCGGCGGAGCTGGCCGCCGACGCTGGCGTGCGCGTGGCGACGGTGGTGGTCGCCGACGACGTTGCCGTCGAGGACTCGCTGTACACCGCGGGACGCCGGGGCGTCGGCCTGACGGTGCTGCTGGAGAAGATCGTGGGTGCCGCCGCCGAGGAGGGACGCGACCTGGATGCGGTGGCCGCCGTCGCGAACAGGGTCAACGAGCACGGCCGCTCCATGGGTATGGCGCTGACCTCCTGCACCGTTCCCGCCGCGGGCAGGCCGACCTTCGACCTGCCCACCGACCAGATGGAGATCGGCATCGGCATCCACGGCGAGCCGGGCCGGCACCGTGAGCCGCTGGCCGGCGCCCAGGACATCGCGGGCCGGCTGGTGGGCCCCATCCTCGCCGACCACGACTTCACCGGTTCGGAGGTGATCGTCATGGTCAACGGTATGGGCGGCACTCCCCTCATCGAGCTGTACCTGATGTATGGCGAGGTCAAGGCCCTGCTCGACGCCGCCGGCGTGCGGGTGGCGCGCAACCTGGTCGGCAACTACATCACCAGCCTCGACATGGCGGGCTGCTCCGTCACCCTCCTGAAGGCCGACCCAGAGCTGCTGGCTCTGTGGGATGCACCGGTGAAGACGGCGGGGCTGCGGTGGGGGATGTGATGATCACCCACGCCCAGTGCGTGGCCTGGCTGAGGGGTTTTGCCGACATCATCGACGCCAACAAGACGTTCCTGACCGACCTGGACTCGGCTATCGGCGACGCCGACCACGGCACCAACATGGCCCGCGGCATGAAGGCGGTGGTGAAGAAACTGCACGGCGCTGGGACGCCGCCGCTCGGGGCGATGTTCAAGTCCGCGGGCATGACTCTCGTGGGCACCGTTGGCGGATCCTCCGGGCCGTTGTACGGCACCTTCTTCATGAAGCTGGGGATGGCGCTCGGAGAGGTCAAGGATGCCTCGCTACCAACCTTCGCCGCGGCCCTGAAGGCTGGCTGCGACGGCGTAACGGCACGCAGCAGGACGGCCGTCGGGGAGAAGACGATGGTGGATGCGCTGACCCCAGCCGCCGATGCCTTCGAGGCCGCCGTGGACGACGGCCCCCTGGCAGCGGCCGAGGCGGCTGCCGCAGCGGCCCGGCAGGGCCGCGACGAGGGCATCCCGCTGGTCGCACGGAAGGGTCGCGCCTCCTATCTGGGAGAGCGTTCCGCAGGGCACCAGGATCCTGGGGCAACCTCCGCCACCTACCTGTTCGAGGCGCTCGCGACCGCACTCCGGGAGGGCTGATCGATGGCTCTGGTCGGGATCGTCGCCGTCTCCCACTCCCAGGCGCTGGCCGAGGCCGCGGTCGAGTTGTCGCTGCAGATGCTGCACGGCAGCCCCCTGCCCGAGATCAGGATCGCGGCCGGCACCCAGGACGGGCGGCTCGGCACAGACGCCATTGGGGTGGCCGACGCCATCCGGTCCGCGGACCGAGGCGCGGGCGTCGTGGTCCTGATGGATCTCGGCTCCGCGGTGCTGAGCGCGGAGTTCGCCCTTGACCTGGCCGGGGACGTGAGTGCCATCCTGGTCGAGGCGCCGTTCGTGGAGGGGCTGCTGGCGGCCACGGTGCGCGCGGCGCTGGGTGGCACCCTGGAGGAAGTGGCCGGCGACGCCCGCGCGGCACTCACCCCGAAACGGGTCGCCCTCGGTGTGGAGGCAGACAACACCCCCTCAGGGGATCCCCATGCTGCCTGGACGGCCGAGGCGGAGGCCCGGGCGACATTGCCGAATCCGGCCGGGCTGCATGCCCGTCCCGCGGCCCTGCTGGTGTCGGAAGCGGGGCGTTTCGATGCCGAGGTGCGGCTGCGGTGCCACGACCTGGAGGGATCGGCGACGTCGTCGATCGCGTTGGCGACGCTGAACGCCCGGCAAGGGGACGAGGTGTGGATCGGGGCGCGCGGGCCGCAGGCCGGCGACGTGGTGGCGGCCCTGGTGGCGCTCGTCGAGAACGGCTTCGGGGAACGTGGCGGGACGGCTGCCTCGCCGGTCGTGGTCACCGGCCAGCAGGGAGTCAGCCCTGGCCGCGTGGTCGGCATCGCCCGGGTGATGGCTGCCCCCATGACGGAGCCTCCTGCTGAGACGCCTCTGAAGCCTAGGCGTCTTGCCGCTGAGAAAACCAGGCTGGCCACAGCCCTGGAGGACGTTGCGGCGGACTACGAGAGGCGAGCCGACGCTGCCGGGACCGAGGCTGGGCAGATCCTGCGAGCCACTGCGGTCCTGGCCCGGGATCCCGAGCTGCGAGGATCGGCGGAGGCCCTGATCGACGCGCTCGGGGCAGGAGCGGCGACAGCCATCTGGGGAGCGGCGAACGGCATCGTGGACCGGCTGGCCGCGACTGGCGGGATCATCGCTGAGCGCGTCACCGACATCACCGACATCCGCGACCGCGTGATCTGCCACCTGCTGGACCGTCCCATGCCCGGAGTGCCGAAGTCCGACAAGCCATTCGTATTGGTCGCCCATGACCTGGCGCCCGCCGAGGCCGCCACCCTGACCGGCCACCACTGCCTTGGGATCGTCACCGCCGGTGGCGGCCCGACCTCCCATACGTCCGTCCTGGCACGCAGCCTGGGCATCCCCGCCGTGGTCGGTTTCGCCGATGCCCTGGGCATCCCCGACGGCGCGGAGGTGCTGGTGGACGGCTCCTCGGGCGAGGTCGTGGTCTCCCCCAGTGAGTCGCAGCGCGCGGGAGCCCGCACCTCCCCGGCACCGCTCGAGGCGCTGGGCGGGCCGGGATCGACCCGGGATGGAGTCCCGGTGCCGCTGCTGGCCAATGTGGGGTCCGCCGCCGATTCTCAGGCTGCGGCAGCTGCCCGCGCGGAGGGCATCGGCCTGTTCCGCACGGAGCTCAGCTTCTTCGATGCCGAGGCTGAGCCGGACCCCGAGCAGCAGTTCGCCACCTACTGGGATGTCCTGACGCCCTTCGCTGGCAGGGAGGTGGTGGTGCGCACCCTGGATGCCGGAAGCGACAAGCCCATGCCCTTCCTGACCATTCCCGGCGAGGACAATCCGGCGCTTGGCATACGCGGTTACCGGACCACGATCCACTCCCCCGCCGTGCTGGCACGCCAGCTGGAGGCGATCGCACGAGCCGCCGAGGCTAGCAATGCCGAGACCTGGGTGATGGCCCCGATGATCTCCACCCCCGGTGAGGCCGCCGAGTTCGCCTCGCTGGCCAGGTCCGCCGGCCTCGGGCGGGCCGGGGTGATGGTGGAGACCCCGTCGGCCGCTCTCCAGGCCGCGGAGATCCTCGCCGAGGTGGACTTCGTCAGCATCGGTACCAACGACCTGGCCCAGTACACGATGGCCGCTGACCGGCAGGCGGTCGGCCTGGGGGCCCTGCAAGACCTCTGGCAGCCCGCGGTGCTGCGGCTACTGGATCTGGTGGGTGATGCGGGCCGGAAGGCCGGCAAGCCGGTGGGAGTCTGTGGCGAGGCGGCGGCCGACCCCGAGATGGCTCCCGTGCTGGTGGGTCTCGGCGTGACGTCGCTGTCCATGTCGCTGCGCGCCCTGGAACCGGTGCGCCGCGCACTGTCTCAGGTCACCCTTGACGAGTGCCAGCGGGCAGCCAGGGCTGCGGTGGCGGCCAGCGGCCCAGAGGCGGCGAGGAAGGCGGCATGCAGCATCTTCTTGCCAAGGAGGCCCACCGCCATGCAATAATGTTTGCAAGTGCAAATCTAAGGAGTGCGAATGCCTAAGCCAGTCTCTACCTTCGTAGCCACATCGCTGGTCGCTCTCGCCCTCGGACTGAGCGCCTGCTCAAGCACCACCCCGGCCACGCCGTCCTCCAGCTCCGCTGACTCCCAAGCGTTGCTGCCCCAAGATGTGGGCTCCACCACGTCGAGCGCACCCGATCCCGACCTGGCCTCCAAGCTCCTGACCGGCGAGGTCGCCGGGTTCTCGCTCGAGCAGCTGGGCGCCAATGTCAAGGGACCGCTGACGGAGTTGGAAACGCTGTACCACGACAGCGAGGAGTACCAGCTCGACCCCGCCGAATGCGATGCGACCGGCATCGAGCAGCTTGTCGTGGGTTCTCAGGCATCGACCGGGCACGAGATCGCGACGGTCGCGCTGGGCACGGGCACGTCCTCTCCCCAGCAGCATCAGCAGTACGCAAAGAAGTGCGCCCGGGTCGACGGAACCGTCAACGGGGAGCCGATCCTGCTGGATGTCCAGATACAGCAGATCCCCGTCATCAAAGGCGCCACCGACGTCGTCGCGACAGTGACCAACCACGGCATCCCCTACAGCGAGGGGGACGCAGGCCACAACTCCTACCTGATCACGGGCAACGTGGGCGGCGTCAATGTCGTGGCCTACACGACCACGACCTATGAGGGCAATGCCGCCGGCAAGGAGGCATCCATGGAGACCACCATGAAGCTTTTCAAGGCCCAGGTCGCAAAGCTCAAGGGCTGACGCCCAGCCCCGTCACGGCCCCGGGAGCGATTCCCCGGGCCGTGACGCTGCGACCGGGGTGAGCCATCGGGATGCAATGATGACTAGGAGATTTTCTCGGCGGGGACGACGCGGACCCTCGCATCGCCGCTGACTGGATCTCACAGCCTGAATACCCCCGAGAACTTGTTAAGGAGCGTCATGTTCCGACGTGTTTCCGCCACTGCAATCGCGCTACTGGCCGTCACGGCCCTCGGAGTGAGTGCATGCTCGAACAGCAATCCAGCATCACCCTCCTCTGCAGCCGATCAGCAGACATCGCCGGCAGCGTCGCAGGCCGCCACGCAGACAAAGGCCCCTGACGCCACCTCGGCCGCACCATCGGCGAACAACTCCAGTTCCGATTCCGACCTGGAGTCCAAGATCCTGACCGGCCAGGCGGCAGGAGTGACCTTCCAGAGGCTGCCCCAGCTCCCGGACATGGACAAGATCCTGCAGAACGTCGATGCTCAGATCGAGCCCGCCGACTGCGCCAGCACGGGCCTCACACAGCTCGTGGCCGGCTCTGCCGGGAGCAACGACTCTGGAGTTGCCACCGTCCTGCTGAGCACCGACACAGCCGCCCCTGGCAAGTACAAGGCTTACGCGCAGAAGTGCACCTCCGTCACCGGGACCGTGAACGGGTCGCCGCTGAAGCAGACCTCTCCATGGACCAGGCACCCGACATCGATGGCGCCTCCGATCTCGTTGCGGTCAAGAGCGAGCAGCAATTCACCACCAATGGCAAAGAGACCGATATGAAGACCTACGTGGTGATCGGCACCGCGGAGAGCACCACCATCATGGCCCAGTCGGCGTCGTTCAACGGCCAGGACCCCGACCCGGCCCTGGCAGTGGAGGTCTTCAAAGCCCAGGCTGAGAAGCTCAAGAGCTGACCAGCTATCACACGCCCCGTGCCAGCGGCTCCGTCGCGACCGCCGGCACGGGGCGATTGTGTCCTCTCAGGGCGGCAGTGCGACGAGAACCGGGGGTCCTGGGCGTACACTTTCCCGCGGTCCAGCCACCGAACCGAGGAGCCTGCATGCCTATCCGCCAAGACCTGCGCAACGTCGCGATCGTCGCTCACGTCGACCACGGGAAGACGACGCTCGTTGACGCCATGCTGTGGCAGTCGGGCGCTTTCCGGGAGGGTTCCGACGTCAACAAGCGTGTCATGGACTCCATGGACCTGGAACGAGAGAAGGGCATCACCATCCTGGCGAAGAACACCGCCGTGCGGCACCAGATGGCCGACGGGCGGGAGGTGACCATCAACATCATCGACACGCCCGGCCACGCCGACTTCGGCGGTGAGGTGGAACGTGGCCTGGAGATGGTCGACGGGGTGGTGCTGCTGGTGGATGCCTCCGAGGGGCCGCTGCCGCAGACCCGGTTCGTGCTGCGCAAGGCCCTGGCAAAGAAGCTGCCGCTGATCGTGGTGGTCAACAAGGTGGACCGTTCCGACGCCCGCATCTCCGCGGTAGTGGAGGAGACCTACGACCTATTCATGGACCTTCTCGACGACGACGCGGCCGACGCCCTGGACTTCCCCATCGTCTACGCCTCCGCGAAGGCCGGGCGTGCTTCCCTGGCCCAGCCCGCGGACGGCGGAATGCCGGACTCGGAGAACCTAGAGCCGCTGTTCGAGACCATCCTGGAGAACGTGCCCGCCCCCAGCTACGAGGAGGGCGCGACCCTCCAGGCTCACGTGACAAACCTGGATGCCTCCCCCTACCTGGGGCGGCTGGCGCTGTGCCGCGTCGTCGCGGGCAAGCTGAGGCGGGGCCAGCAGGTCGCGTGGTGCCGGCACGACGGCAGCGTGCAGAACGTGAAGCTCACCGAGCTGCTGATGACTGAAGCCCTGGACCGGGTCCCGGCGGAACAGGCCGGACCGGGCGACATCGTCGCCATCGCGGGCATCCCGGAGATCACGATCGGCGAGACCCTCTCCGACCCTAACGATCCGAAGCCGCTGCCGCTGATCCACGTGGACGAGCCGTCGATCTCCATGACGATCGGCATCAACACCTCGCCCCTGGCGGGGAAGTCGGGCAAGCAGCTGACGGCGCGGCTGGTGAAGGCGCGACTGGATCAGGAGCTGATCGGCAACGTCTCCATCCGGGTGAAGCCGACGGACCGTCCCGACACCTGGGAGGTGCAGGGCCGCGGTGAGCTGCAGCTGGCGGTGCTGGTGGAAATGATGCGCCGCGAAGGCTTCGAACTGACCGTTGGCAAGCCGCAGGTGATGACACGGGTGGTCGACGGGAAGGTCCACGAGCCGATCGAACGCCTCACCATCGACGCCCCCGACGAGTTCGTCGGTGTGATCACCCAGCTGATGGGGTTGCGGCGCGGGCGCATGGAGCAGATGGTCAACCACGGCACCGGCTGGGTACGGATGGAGTTCCTGGTGCCGGCGCGTGGCCTGATCGGGTTCCGCACCGAGTTCCTGACGGAGACCCGCGGCACCGGGATCATGAACCACGTCGCGGAGGGCTACGAACCCTGGGCGGGTGATTTCCGCACCCGCCCCACGGGATCGCTGGTGGCTGACCGGACCGGGGCCGTCACGTCCTATGCGCTGTTCAACCTGCAGGAGCGGGGCACGATGTTCGTGGGTCCGGGAGCCGAAGTGTACGAAGGCATGGTGGTCGGCGAGAATCCCCGGCCCGAGGACATGGATGTCAACCCCACCAAGGAGAAGAAACTCACCAACGTCCGCTCCTCCACCGGCGAGGAGCTGGAACGCCTGATCCCGCCCCGCCTGATGTCGATGGAGCAGCAGCTGGAGTTCTGCGCCGCCGACGAGTGCCTGGAGGTGACCCCGGCGGTGGTGCGGATCCGCAAGGTTGTGCTGGGGCAGAAGGACAGGGTCCGCCTGAAGCGAGGCTGAGCACCGCCTGGAGAGTCTCTGCGGGTAACGTATGCAACGCATGGCCTCTGATCAGGAAGACACGGATGACGGGGAACGACTCTTCAGGCAGGGCTCCGGCTGCCCCACGCAGTCGCAGCCGGTACCCGATTCCCGCCAGGCCCCCCGTCTACGTCTCGCGCAAACCCAAGGTGAGCGGGCGCAAGCGCACCCCCGTCTGGGATGTGGTCGCCGCCTTCTTCGTCCTGCTGGCGCTGGCGCTGGTGGCCTGGCTCGCCATCATCATGCTGCTGCATGCCCTCCCGGGGGACCGGCTCTGGGGGCTTCATTTCGCGGTTTTCTGGCTGGTCACAACCTACCTGGCGATTCCCAGGATCCATCAGCTCTTCACGCTCTGGTATGTGCCCGACTACTTCATCGGACGCACCAGGACGGGCGACGGCATCCTCGGCGACCCCGTCAATCTGGCCTTCGACGGCAAGGAGAAGGACATCCACGCCGCGATGCAGGCCGCGGGCTGGACACTCGCCGACGAGATCACGCTGCGTTCCGCCTGGGGCATCATCGTCTCCTCGCTGTTCAGGCGCTCCTACCCGGCCGCCCCCGTGTCGAACCTCTACCTGTTCCGCCGCAAGCATGCCTTCGCCTACCAGCAGGAGGTCGAGGGGAATGCCTCCAAACGTCACCACGTCCGCTTCTGGCCGGCCCCCGAGGGCTGGCATCTGCCGGGCGGACAGCATGTGGATTTCCTGGCGGCCGGCACCTATGACCGAAGCGTCGGCCTGTCGATGTTCACCGGCCAGATCACCCACAAGATCGACGCGGACACCGACGCCGAGCGCGACTTCATCATCAACACGCTGCGCTACGCGGACCACGACATCGAGGTGCGGGTCATCGACAAGTTCTCCACCGCCTACCATTCCCGCAATGGCGGCGGAGACGCCATCCAGACGGACGGCCACCTGCCCGTCGTCGATGTGTCGGAGGCGGCCTGCCGGAATCCTGAGCCGGAGATGTTTCAGGAGGACAACACCGTGGCCCGGCACCACATCCCGCCCACCCCACTGTTGTTCGGCGGCCTGTTCGCGCTGATCAGCCTCATCATCAACATCACCGAGTCGGCCGCCGACCCGGAGGTGTCGGCGATATCGATACTGGTGGGCTCCTTGTTCGAGGTCACCTTGTGGGTGCTGACGGTGGCACGGTTCCGCTGGGCCTGGGTCTGTGTCATGACCACGTCATCGCTGAACGCGATCCTCAGTCTCCTGGTGCTCGACTACAACAGCTTCATAGGCCTGCTGACCACCGCGATGACGGTTCTCTTGGTGCTGGCAGTCTCGGCCTCCTCGGTACGAGCCTGGGTGCGGAAATAGCCGTGGAAAACGGAGCACAGGGAGAGCAGAGCGTCTCTTACCCCGGTCAACTGTTGAGCAGATGCGCCACGGCCGAGATGATTCCCAGCCGGGTCTCTACGTCAGCGCCGGCCGGAGCCTTGACCTTCGCCCCGACGTAGGCGGGCTGGTCTCCGGAAGCTGCCAGACATTCGGCCACCCGCTGCGGCGTCATCAGCGAGGCAGGCTCGTCGGTAGACAGGGGTAGCTGAAGATCGGCCCAGGCCCTCCCCCACTGGGTGTTCACGGCAGCGACCCCAGAGAAGATCAGCCCGCGAAGCCGCCCGGCCTCGGCGAGGATCTCAACGTGCTGGCGGGGGCGGTCGGGATTCTGCCATTCAAGCGCGGACCTTCCCCAGTTGACCGCGAATCCGAATTCATCGGCGACAGCGAGTTCCGTGATGAGGCTGAGGAAACGTTTGTCCCCGGGAAAGATGGGCGAATAGGCGTCGCAGTGCTCAATCACCACTTCCGCGGAGAACCGGGTGTCCGCCGCCACGTCGGCCAGAGAGCGTTGAAAAGCCTCAGCCGATGCCCTGACACCGGGTGCCGAATGAATATGGACGAATGAAACGGACTGTTCCCCGGTTAACTGGTTCAGCTCCTCGGCGGCTTTCCTCACCTCGGCAGTCCATGCGACAGCAGCCTTCCTGGCCGCGTCATCGGTAGATGCCAACCCGAAGGCAGGCTCCTTCTCAAGACGTCTCACCGTGCCCGGAATACCCGTGACGACGCAGTTGCGGAAACGGCCACGAATCTGCGCGGCGAACCAATCCATATCCTCATGGATGGAGTCCGAGAAGGGAATCTCAAGCGCGGTGGCCAGGTTGCGTTCAGCAAGCTGCGCGTAGAAACGTTCCTGATCAGCCCGTTCGGCTGGCATTGCGGCATGAGCGCCAACGATGACCTCTGGCATTGTTTCCCCCCTGATGACCAACAGCCGAAGGGTACAGCACAATTCCGATTGAATGTAATACCGGCAGGACGTCTGCAATTCTGTCGTTTTAAAGAGAGGGATGCGCCGGGAACCAGTCCGGTCAGATTGTTTGTCCACTTCCAGCCAGAACCTGATACTTCTTTCGGGGACCCAGCCTGGCGAAGTCCTCAGCGCAATAGCAGCGTAATGCCTGCCCACAGCGCGGCCCACAGCAGGCTCGCGAGGGTGCCGATGATGAAACGCTCGCTCTTGGCCGTATCGGGAGTGCGCAACTCCGGGTAGCGTCCGAAACCCTTGACCACCATCACCACGGCGATGCCTCCCGCGAACCCGGCGACGATGCAGGCATAGGCCGCCGCACGCTCAAGGAGACCGATCCAGCGGCCCCCTGGCAGCTCCTTCCCGGCTTTGACCAGCCTGAGATCGATCAGCTCCGGGCCGCCCTCCCCGATCTCGATGGCCTCGCGGCGCATGGCCTCGCGGCGCGTCTGCCAGTCGACCAAGCGGAACATTCCCCGCACCACCGGGGTGCCCGCCAAGGTGGCAAACAGGAACCCCAGCACCACCACAGCCCATGAGTATGCGTGCATGCATCCAAATCTTCCACAAATCACCGACCACAATGCTGCGCCACGGAGTTAGACTGACGAGACGCTAGAGGGCGAGGAAGCCCAGGAAAAGGAGGTCACATGACCGCCCCACCACCCCAGCAACGTTCTCCGCTGGTAGCGAAGGAGTTGCGCGTCCCCTTCCTGTTGCTCCTGCTGTGCTTCGCCGCATGGGGCACGTCGGCCAATCTCACCGACGTGCTGGTCGGCGTCTTCCGGAGCATCTTCACCATGACGAACCTGGAGTCATCGCTGGTGCAGTTCGCCTATTACGGCGCCTATTTCCTGCTGGCGATCCCAGCCGCCATGATCAACCAGCGGTTCGGCTTCAAAGCGGGCCTCCTGACCGGCCTGGGTCTCGCGGCAGCAGGTGGTTTTCTCTTCATTCCCGCGGCAAAGACCCTTGCCTATGGACTGTTCCTGCTGGCCCTGTTCACCCTGGCCTCGGGGCTTTCCATCCTGGAAACCTCCGCGAACCCGCTCGTGATCGCGATGGGCGACGAGGCCACATCCACCCGTCGCCTAAACCTGGCCCAGGCATTCAACCCGATCGGCGCCAACCTGGGTGTCCTGATGGGCGCGGTGCTGATCCTGCCGCACCTGACGCCGGAGACCGCGAAGTCCATCATGACCGAGCAGGACGCCCTCGCCGCGCAGGAGGCCGACCTGAACCTGGTGCTCGGCCCCTACCTCGGCATCGCGACTGCCCTGGTGATCATCTGGCTGCTGATCGCGTTCCGCAAGCTCCCACTCCCCCCGCAGACCCCTGCTCCCGCGAATGGGGGCGGCAGGTTCGGGCGCCTGTGGGCGAACAAGCTCTACCGCTACGGCGTCATCGCGCAGTTCTTCAACGTGGCTGCTCAGACCTGCGCCTGGACCTACACCATCATCTACGCCCAGGACGTGGTCGGCTTCTCCCCCGAGGCCGCGGGCTGGTGGCTGCAGGGCAGCCTGCTGCTGTTCCTGGTAGCTCGGTTCGTGATGGTCTTCGTCCTCGGCGTGGTGCGTCCCGCGCTGCTCCTGCTGATCATGGCGGTCTTCGGGGTGGCCTGCTGCCTGACCTCGGTCTTCGTGCTGAACATCGCCGGACTGATCGCGGTGGTGTGCATCTCGGCGGCGCTGTCGCTGATGTTCCCCACCATCTACGGCCTGGCGCTGAAGGGGCTGGGCGATGACGCGAAGTTCGGCTCCGCCGGCCTGGTGATGGCCATCCTCGGCGGCGCCCTGATCCCGATGGTCCAAGCCCGGGTGATGGACGTCGCGGGCTCCGCGGCCGGTTTCATCGTGCCTGCCGTGTGCCTGGCTTTCGTGTGCGCCTACGCCGCCTACGACCTGTTCTACACCAGGAAGGAAGCATCATGAGAACCCCCTCGCGATGGCTGGCTGCCGCCCTGGTCGTCGTCATCACTCTCGCCCTGGGCGCCTGCGCCGACAACCGGCCGCCGGTCAGCATAGGACTCATCACGAAGCAGGAAACCAACCCGTACTGGGTGACGTTGCGCAAGGTGGCCGAGGACACAGCCCACAAGGCCGGCGCCACACTCACCACGGCAACGGGTGACAGCGACGTTGACGTCGAGTCACAGCGCGCCGCCCTCAACGACATGGTCGCCAAGGGGGTCAACGGGATCCTCATCGCCCCGACGGACTCCAAGGCCCTGGACGCCGACATCCAGACTGCTCGCGACAAAGGCATCACCGTGATCGCCCTCGACACCCCGATGGATCCCCAGGAGACCACGAACGCCTACTTCGGCACCGACAACACACGGGCCGGGGAACTGGTCGGACAGTACGCGCGGGCGAAGATCGACGAACTCGGCCTGGCACCGCAGGTCATGATGCTGAACCTGGCGCCCGGCATCGCGTCGGGCGAGAACCGGGGCACCGGGTTCCGTGACGGATTCGGGATGCCTTCCGACTCATCCTGGGTGGCTGGCCAGGCTGACACCCAAGGTGACCAGGCCACGGCCCAGCAGGCCATGGCCGAGGCCCTCGGCAGGAGCCCGGAGATCAACGTGGTCTATGCGGTCAATGAGCCGGCTGCGCTGGGAGCCGTCGAGGCGCTGAAAGCGGCGGGCAAGGACCTGGCGAAAGTGGTCGTGGTCACGATCGACGGCGGCTGCGAGACCATGAAGAATGCCGTGCGGCCCGGCGACATCGATGCCACCGCGATGCAGTTCCCGCAGAACATGGCCCGGGAAGGCGTTGAGGCGATCGTCGCGAAGGTCAGGGAGGGCCGGGAACCCTCAGGCTATCTGGCCACCGGGACTGAGCTGGTCAGCGGCTCACCCGCGCCGGGAGTCACGTCGAAGAACGTGGAGTACGGCGTGCGCACCTGCTGGGGCGGATAGGAAACCCGCCGACAGGACTGGGCTGCGAGCAGCAGGTCAGCGCTCGCAGCCCAGATCCGAAGGATGATTGCTGGCAGACCCCGCCACAGACGGGCCGGGTCTTTTACTGGGCAGGGGCCCAATCGCGGCCAGGCCAGGTCACCTCAGTCTGGTCAGTGGCCTCGGGGGTACGGATGATGGCGGGACGGGCAGTCAGGGTCGGCACCACGACCACAGCGCCACGGGTGGCGGGATAGGCGCCGAACTCGGAATCGAGGAAGCGGTTGATGAGGTTCCGAATGTTCATGCCTCCATGCTGCGCCCAGAGATTCCATGCGTCCAATACCTGTTTGTAAGATAATCCATGCATGTAGGTTATAAATATGGATACGAACGTCCTTCGCTGGTTCCAGCTCGTGGCCGACGGCGCGACCGTCACCGAGGTCAGCGAGCTGGAATGGACCTCGCAGCCTGGAGTCTCCCGGGCCCTGACGAGGCTCTCCGACGAGGTTGGGGCCCCTCTCCTGCGCCGCGAGGGACGCACCCTGCGCCTCACGCACGCCGGGGCAACGTTCAAACATCACGTCGATGCCATGCTCCACCAGCTCGACGATGGCCTGGCAGCGGTGGCACAGCTGATGGATCCGGAGTCCGGCATGGTGACCGTCGCCTTCCCGTCGTCGCTGGGCTCCTGGCTCATGCCGGAGCTCGCTGCGGGATTCCTGAAGAAGCATCCAGACGTGCAGCTGGACCTGAGCGCCAGGCAGGACGAGACGATCCCGGCCACGGGGACGGGCTCCGAAGTTGACCTGGAGCTGACGACGCTCAGGCCGCCCAGCCGTGCGCATCACTGGCGGGGCCTGATGCGCGAGCCGATCCGCCTGCTGCTGGCCGACGGGCATCCACTCGCCGCCGCCCCCGGCCCCATCCCCATAGCCCAGCTGGGCGGGGAACGCCTGATAGCGATGCGCCCGACGTCGCAGCTGCGCACCGTGACAGATGGCCTGCTGGCCCGCCGCGGCGTCGAGGCCGAGGTGGCGCTCGTCGCCGATGACCTGCCGACGCTCTATGGCTACGTCGCGGCCGGGCTCGGGGTGGCTTTGGGGCCAGGGCGTAGTGTTGCGGGGGTAAGTTTGCAGGTACTGGCAGAGGATGACGCCTTCCGTGAGATCGGTCTCAGCTGGGCGGCAGGCCGTCGTTTGTTGCCATCAGCGGAACTGTTCCGCGACCACATCCTGCAATTGGCCACATCGCGGCGACTGCCACGCACCCCAGCGGCCACAGATTAAGAGAATAACTTAAGGTAATCTGTATGAAGAACATTGCTGAATGCGTGGCGTTACTGGGTGACGTGGTGCGGTCCCGTGTCTCTGAGCGCGCACGCGTTCACGAGGCCCTGCTGAAGGCCATCGAGGTCTGCAACGAGAACCATCCGCCCCTGGACCCGCTGCGGGTGACGGTGGGCGATGAGATCCAGGGGATCTACGCCACCCTTGGGCAGGCGATCGCAGCGATGCTGAGGCTACGCGACGAGCTGCTGGGGGTCGCGGAGGTGCGCTGCGGCCTGGGCGGCGGGGAGGTCCAGGTCATCGACCCGAAGCGCGGCATCCAGGACGGCTCGGCATGGTGGGGGGCCCGGGAGGCCATCGAACGCGCGGAGTCGCTGTCCCGGCAGCCGGGGAATCGCACCTCCCGCACCGCGCTGGTCGATGCCCGGGCCGGGGCGAATCCCCTGGCCGATCCCACACTCCGGGTCATTGATGCCCAGCTGGCAGGGCTCAGCCCGGGGAGCCGCCGGAGCTGGGTGCATCTGAGGGCCGGCCTGGACAACGCCGCAGCCGCGAAGCTGGAGGGCATCACCCCGTCGGCCAACTCCCAGCGCATCAACGACCACGGCCTGCGCCCCCTGTCCACGCTGGTCGACTCGGTGGTCGCGCTGCCCTAGCGTCACGTGGCGTTAGTCCGCCGGTGTTTTCCAGCCTCGGACGCGGCGCCCGGGACCCGAACGCCTGCTCGATTGCCCTGGATGCTAGGCAGCCATGGCTCAACACCCCCCTGATCGGAATTTTTCTACATCGAATGTAGGAAAATTCCTACATCCGATGCGGAATTTTTCAACGTCGTGGGATGGCCGGCCCGTCAGTCCTCGTTCTCGTCGGACTGGACGATCTCGCCGTCGGCGTTCTTCTTCGCCCACCTCTTGCGGCCCCGCTGCACGATGAGCGGGTCGGTGGGTTTGATGACCGAGGGGTCCTTGCCGTCGTACTCGTGGAGGTCCAGGAACAGGCGCATCGCGTTCAGGCGTGCGCGTTTCTTGTCGTTGGACTTGATGCGGTACCACGGCGCGATCTCGGTGTCGGTCTGCTTCAGCATGGCGCTCTTGGCCTGGGTGTAGTCCTCCCAGCGGTCGAGGGACTCCAGGTCCATGGGCGAGAGCTTCCAGCGTCGCACAGGGTCGAGCTGCCGGATCGCGAACCGGGTGCGCTGTTCCCGCTGGGTGACGGAGAACCACAGTTTCGTCACCGTGATCCCGGACTCGATGAGCATCTGCTCGAACACCGGCGCCTGCCTCATGAAGGTGCGGTACTCCTCATCGGTGCAGAACCCCATCACCCGCTCCACTCCAGCGCGGTTGTACCAGGAGCGGTCGAACAGCACGATCTCCCCCGCCGTCGGGAGATGCTCGATATAGCGCTGGAAATACCACTGCCCGCGTTCCTTCTCCGTCGGTTTGGTCAGCGCCACGACCCGCGCCCCGCGCGGGTTGAGATGCTCGGTGAAGCGTTTGATGGCACCTCCCTTGCCCGCTGCGTCACGGCCCTCGAACACGATGATGTGCTTGGTGCCGTTGTCCTGCGCCGAATACTGGAACTTCAATAACTCGATCTGCAGCTGCCGCTTCTCCGACTCATATTCATTGCGGCTGAGAAGAGCGTCATAAGGGTATTTGTCGCGCCATGTCTCAACGGCATCACCCATCGGGTCGATGAGATATTGGTCCTCGCCGTGAACATCGCCGACGGTGTACCCCTGGTCGCGCACCATGTCGATGAATTCACGCAGGTTCTGGTTCATACCCCAAGCTTGTCACGTCGTCACATGCGCTGGTAGATGCCGGCCACGCCGTCCGGTTTCTTTCATCGCCACCCACAATGGGCGATGATTTACCCATGACTGATATCACCCTGGACGGAACCCCCGTCCGCACCCACGGCTCACTGCCCGCGGCCGGCTCCAAGGCACCGGGCTTCAAGCTGGTGGGCAATGACCTGTCTCCCGTCTCGCTCGCCGACTTCGCCGGCTCCAGGCTGATCCTCAACATCTTCCCCTCCGTCGACACAGGCGTGTGCGCCATGAGCGTGCGCACCTTCAACGAGCGCGCCGCCGGACTGGCCAACACCAAGGTGCTGTGCGTCTCCCGCGACCTGCCGTTCGCGCAGGCACGCTTCTGCGGGGCCGAGGGAATCGACAACGTGACCACCGCTTCCGACTTCCGCACCACCTTCGGCGAGGACTACGGGGTCACGATGGTCACCGGCCCGCTTGAGGGTCTCCTGGCCCGCGCCGTCGTCGTCCTCGACGAGCAGGGCAACGTGATCCACAGCCAGCTGGTTCCCGAGATCAAGCAGGAACCCGACTACGAGGCCGCCATCGCGGCCCTCTGACCAGACCCGGTTCAACAACCCACCAGGCGGCGTCCCCATCCAAGGAACGCCGCCTGGTTGTCTATGACAATCGTGAGAATCAGCGCAGCCTGGCCCGGAAGTGCAGGCCGACCTCCGGGTCCACCAGGGTCTCCTGCGCAGCCGCGATCCCGTCGGCGGTGAGGGTCGCATCGACGGGGATGGCCCGTTTGACGAGGCCGAGGGCAATTGGCCCCAGCTCGTGGTGGCGGGCCGACGATCCGGCGAAACCCACCTGCCTACCGTTCAGCTCCAAGGCGGCCCCGGGAGCGGGCAACGCCTCAGCGGAGCCGTCGAGGTGCAGCAGCGTCAGCCGACGGGGCGGGCGGCCCAGGTTGTGAACGCGGGCCACGGTCTCCTGACCGCGATAGCAGCCCTTGTCGAGGTGGGTCCCGAACAGCCCGATCTCATTCGGGATGGTGCGGGCATCGGTGTCGGCGAAGATCCTCGGCGTCCCAGAGGCGATGCGGTGCGCGTCGAAAGCCCACACCCCAGCTGGCACACCCTCAGGCAGGGGGGCGTCAGCGGGCCGGAACACCTCGCGTCCCCCGAGCGCGGGCCGGGCAGCCCAGCCGGCGGGGATCGTCACCCCGTCGCCGGCCCACGCCAGGCGCAGGTCGTCGCGGAGCCCGACCTCCACCCGCATCATGAACCTCATCCGCTCCAGGAAGTCCACCAGGGCCGCTCCCCGGCCGGGTTCGGTCCAGGCGAGCATGCGCTCGCCGTCATCCAGGCCAGCCAGCACATGCTCGATGTGCCCGTTCGGCGAGAGCACCAGCGCCTCGAAAGACTCCCCTGGCTCCAGCGACTCAAGGTGCTGCGAGGTCAGCGAGTGCATCCAGCCCAGCCGGTCGGGACCGGAGATCTCGACGACCTCCCGGTTCAGCAGGTCGACCACCGCGGACCCAGCCTCGATGGCCCGCGCCTCGGCGACGGGGTTGCCGTGATGCCACACGAGGCCGGCGTCCACCCCGTCCTCGACGAGAACTCTGGTCACTGCTTCGCCAGGCGAGCCCACATGTGGGGTCGCAGCTCGTGGTCGGCGGTGGAGCGGTCAAGGGCATACATCAGGTCGCCCTCGACCTTGCCATACAGGCGCTGTCCCGACGTGTGGCTGACGGCGGCGCTCTCGGTGCGCACGACGGCGTCGGTCAGCAGGTCAATACGAGTGACTTGGATCTTGCCGACCAGCACCTCGGTCCAGCCGTCGGAGCTCGTGAGCGTCACCTCCAGGGAAGCGTCGGGCTTCGGCCGCCAGAAGCCGGTCTCCATGCCGAGCGGCTGGTCGAACTTGCCGTCCTCCCCCATGCCGAAGACCTGGGAGACGTAGAACAGGTAGTCGCCGCCGTTGTGGGTGAACTCGATCCGCTGTTCGTAGGTGAAGTCGTTTCCCTCATGGTCGGTGCCGTTTCCGGTCCCCTCCCACACGCCGACCAGCCAGCCCAGGGCGATGAGTTCCGGGCTCAGGCCCTCCGGCACCTCGATGTCGATGTTCTGGAAGCCTTCCATCCTCAGTCCTTTCTCCGCAGCGCCTTGACGGCGGCGAGCGCCAGCGAGGCGACCGCGATCCCGGCCGCAGCCACCACCAGCACCCACGCAGCGATTGTTCCCACAGACCGCAACCCTACCCGGCACCACCTCGCCAGGTCGGGAACCAGCGCGTGGGCCAAACACCAAGCAAGCGTGGTAGACAACATCCATGCGTGCTGTCATCACCCGGGTCCTGTCCGCGAGCGTCTCAGTCGGCGGCGAGGTGGTGGGTGAACTCCCCCGCCCCGGACTGCTGGTGCTGGTCGGCGTCGGCCACGACGACGACGCTGCCGCGGCCACGTCCCTGGCCGCGAAGATCTGGGGCCTGCGGATCCTACGCGACGAGGTCTCCGCCAGCGATGTCGATGCCCCGATCCTGGTGGTCAGCCAGTTCACGTTGTTCGCCAGCACCCGCAAGGGCCGCCGGCCCGGCTGGTCGAAAGCCGCCCCGGGCGTGGTCTCCGAGCCTCTCGTGGAGGCGCTGGCCACCGAGCTGGAACGCCTGGGAGCGACCGTCGGGCGCGGCCGTTTCGGAGCAGACATGCAGGTCACATCCGTCAATGACGGCCCTGTGACCATTCTGATAGACACAGATCACTGGGAATGACCTGTTTCGGCCGGTCTCCAAGTGCTACGGTCATAAAACTCAGGTTCCTGGCGGAAAACCTGCTTTCCGGGATCTCGCTGATAGGGGCGGGATCTGGGAATCAACATCAAAGACGGTCGACATCAAAGACGATTGTGAAGGAATACGGCAGTGACAACTTCACCAGTGCTGACTGATCAGCCGGACAAGACTCCTCCCGTCGCACTGCCCGAGGAGACCGTGGAGCGTGAGCAGCGCCTCACTCCGGTGAAAATCGCGATCTGGACCGCGATAGCCCTCCTCGGAGGCGCATCGTGGGTGATGATCGCCCTGATCAGGGGCGAGACGATCAACGGAATCTGGTTTGTATTCGCTGCGGTGTGTTCCTATTTCATCGCCAACCGGTTCTATGCCCAGGTCATTGAGAAATGGCTCACCAAACCCGACGACCGCCGCGCCACCCCAGGCGAATACCACCATGACGGGCACGACTTCGTCCCGACCGACCGGCGGATCCTCTACGGGCACCATTTCGCGGCGATCGCCGGGGCCGGCCCGCTGGTCGGCCCGGTGCTGTCCGCGCAGATGGGCTATCTGCCCGGGACGATCTGGATCATCGTCGGGGTGGTCTTCGCCGGGGCGGTCCAGGACTATGTGGTGCTGTTCTGCTCCATGCGCCGCGGCGGCCGCTCGCTCGGGCAGATGGCCAAGGACGAGCTCGGCCGCTTCGGCGGGGCCGCCGCCCTGATCGCGACCATGGTGATCATGCTCATCATCATCGCGATCCTGGCGCTCGTGGTGGTCAACTCGCTCGGCGAGAGCACCTGGGGCGTGTTCAGCGTCGGCATGACCATCCCGATCGCGTTATTCATGGGCGTCTACCTGCGGTACATCCGGCCGGGCAAGGTCGCTGAGGTGTCTCTGATCGGCGTCGTGCTGCTGCTGGCCGCGATCATCGGCGGTGGCTGGGTGGCGAACACCGACTGGGGCCAGGCCCTGTTCCACCTGGACCGCCTGACGCTCGCCTGGGCCATCATCATCTACGGTTTCATCGCCGCGGTGCTGCCGGTGTGGCTCCTGCTCGCGCCGCGCGACTACCTGTCGACCTTCATGAAGGTCGGGACCATCGCGATGCTGGCCATCGCCATCGTCGTGGTGCGTCCTGACATCCACGTCCCAGCCGTCACCGTCTGGGCGTCCCGTCCCGACGGCCCGGTGTTCAGCGGCTCACTCTTCCCGTTCCTGTTCGTGACCATCGCCTGCGGTGCCCTCTCGGGTTTTCATGCGATGATCTCGTCCGGGACCACGCCCAAACTGATCGAGAAGGAACGCCAGACCAGGTTCATCGGCTACGGCGGCATGCTGATGGAGTCGTTCGTCGCGATCATGGCGCTCGTCGCAGCGCTGTCGGTGGACCAGGGCATCTACTACGCGATGAACTCCTCCCTCGCCGCGACCGGCGGGACGGTCGAGGGCGCAGTGGCATTCGTCAACAACCTGGGGCTGACCGGCGTGCACCTGACCCCAGACCAGCTGACCAGCGTGGCCCAGCAGGTCGGGGAGCACTCCGTCGTCTCCCGCACGGGCGGCGCGCCGACGCTGGCGGTGGGCCTGGCCGGCATCATGCACCAATGGTTCGGCGGCCCGGCGATGATGAGCTTCTGGTACCACTTCGCGATCATGTTCGAGGCCCTGTTCATCCTCACCTCGGTGGACGCCGGGACCCGCGTGGCCCGGTTCATGCTCTCGGACGCGCTAGGCAACCTCCACCCGAGGTTCCGCGAGGCGAACTGGAAACCCGGCAGCTACCTGACGACCGGCCTGATGGTCGCAGGCTGGGGTTCAATCCTGCTGCTCGGCGTCACCGACCCACTCGGCGGCATCAACACGTTCTTCCCGCTGTTCGGGGTCGCGAACCAGCTGCTGGCCGCCATCGCGCTGGCGGTGTGCCTGACGATCTTCGCCCGGCGCGGACGCACATGGACGCTGCTGATCATCGCGGTGCCGCTGGCCTTTACAGCTGTGGTCACCATCACCGGGTCGTTCCTGAAGATCTTCAGCCCCGACCCGAAGGTCGGCTACTGGGCGAACCACAACCGGTACGCGGATGCCCTCAGGGATGGGCTCACCGAGCTGGGCGGGGTGAAGGGGACCGCGGCGATGGAGGCTGTGGTCCGCAACACCGCTGTGCAGACGACGCTGTCGGTGATCTTCCTGGCCTGCGCCCTGGTCGTGATCGCCATGTGCGTGTGGCAGGCGATCCGGGCTGTCCTGGCCGGCGGCGGAGCCGACACGGAAGACCCGCCGGTGCAGTCGGAGATCTACGCTCCCGCGGGCATGTCGGCCACCGCGTCCGAGAAGGAGCTGGTCAAGCAGTGGAACGACTACTACACAGAGCATCCCGAGGCCGACCTGCGGGGTGGCAGCCACTGATGCACACCGTCCGGGCGAGGCTCACGACCATCTGGCGCCGCGTCACGTGGTTCGTCAATGGGGTCGTGGGGGCCAACAAGTACCAGCAGTACCTGGCCCACCACCGGCGCCACGGCTGTGGAGAGCCACTCACCGAGCGCGAGTTCTGGCGCGCCGAATACGACCGCCAGGGCCGTCAGATATCGAGCCGCTGCTGCTGACCTGGTCCGCTGGGGGCGTCGAGGGCTTGGGTCCTTGACGCCCCCAGCGATTCTGTCCAGGTGGCAGACTGGGGGCCATGGCTGGAGGGAAGGGCCGGGGTACTGGCAACGACTCCGCGGGGAGGCTCCTGGACGATCCCGCCGCGGAGGACGTCGAGGATGTCATCCGCTGGCTCGCGGCCTCCGGCCGCCTGACCGGGGAGCAGGCCGACGACCTGCGCGCGGCAGCGGTCGCGGCCCACAAGTCCAGCTACGGCATGAGGAAGGCCAGCCATCAGATCGGGCAACAGGTGATGGACGACCTCATCGCCAGCCGGCGGGAACAGGTCATCGTCGGCCGGGCCAGCTATCTGCCCTGGGAGCAGCAGTACCGCGCCACCGTCGCTGGCGACCCACCTCGCATCACCTTCTACGAGGGCCAGGGGCCCGGTGACGAGCTGAGGATGATTCTCCTCGCCGGCAGGCTCTACGAGCAGGGGACATCCCAGTACCTGAACCACCTGGTGCGTCTCGACGACCGCTACGAGACCGGGCTACGTGACTTCCTGGCCCAGGCCCCCTCCGGCAATCCGGTCGCGGACGCGATCACGGCAGGCACCGCCGAGGTCCGCTACCAGGTGGTCAAGGGGGTATCCGCCGACGAGATCACCATCAACAGCTTCCGACTCGACACCACCCTCGACCTGCCCATCCCAGAGGCCCCATGACCTGGAATGCAGTCACCCCCAACTACTTCATAGCCCTGGCCCGCTACTGGACAAAACAGCAGTGGCCCCTCAGGCCGCCCGTCCTGGATGTGCTCCTAGCCGAGGCGGGATTCAGCAGGCAGGACGGCCGTTACCGCACCGGCCTGCCCGTCAACCAGCCAGCCCTGGCCGTCATCATGACGAATGAGCAGGACGGGCTAGACCTGATCAGCCTGTGCCTGACCGACACGCAGCCGGATCCCTCACCGGAATGGGACACCTTCATCAACGACGCCTACACCAGCTACGTCTTCGCCGGAACCAAGCTGTGGGGCAAACCAGCCCTGAGCCGCTCCGACGTCGCCAGCAAAGCCCGCTGGGATCTGAGCAACGGCTGCCGGCTGGAGGTCGCGCACCAGCGCCTGGTGGTCGGGATGAGTCTGCTCTCGCCCGGCTACGCCGAAGCGCTACGACACCTCTGAGACGCCATCTCGCGCCGAGCAATCCCCCCCCCGGTATCCCACGCCCGGCGCTGTGGCGTGGGATACCCCAGGCCTAACGTGGCTACTTGCTCTCAGCGGTCACGCCGACGTCTGCCATCTGCCGCTGCGTCCACGGGGCGACCGCGAACAGGCCAACGGCAACGATGACCGTGAGAATGCCCAACCCGTAGTAGTAGACGGCGTCGCTGACTTCGCTGGTGCCTTCGATGATGACGGCTGCGATGCTCTGGCCAGTAGCCGCGGCCAACCCCCACAACGCCATCGCCTGGGATGCGAAGTTCTTGGGCGCCAGCGCGGTGGTGGTGGCCAGGCCCACCGGGGACAGGCACAGCTCACCGACGGTCTGGACGACGAAGACCATCACCAGGAACCACCACGGCGCGAGAGTCGCGCCGCCCGGCCAGGACTGGAATCCGAAACCAAGCAGGATGGCGGACAGCCCGATGATGAGCACGGCGGTCGCGAACTTCACCACGGTGGAGGGGAACTTGCCCGCGCGCTTGGTGAAGATCCAGCCCATGACCGGGGCCAGGATGATGACGGTGGCCGGGTTCACGGACTGGTAGGCCTCGGGGCTGAAGGCCCACCCGAAGAACGGGGTGGCGCCGTCCGTGTTGTACTTGGCGAACGTGGCCATCTTGCCCGAGGCCTGCTCGAAGATCATCCAGAACAGCACAGCGCCGATCCACAGCGCGATGTAGGCCCGCAGGTGCTTGCGCTCCACAGCGGTGACCCTGGGCGAGCAGAGCATGATGACGAAGTAGGCGATCGACGCACCCGTAGCGATGATGAACAGTGTGTAGGCGACCGCTGAGGACATCCCGGTGAGCAGGTAGAGGATCCCAAAGAGAAGACCACAGCCTGCAACGACGGCCACCGAGATCAAGAACAGCCTCCGGCGCTCCGCGCCCCGCACCGGGTTGGGGATGTTGAAGGCGAAGTTTGAAAGCTTGCTCCGCCCGTAGAAGAAAGCCACGAGGGCAAGGGCCATGCCGACCGCCGCCGCGACGAAGCCCGCGTGGTAACCGTAGGCAGCCCGCAGGCCACCGGTGACCAGCGGGGAGAAGAAGGAGCCGATGTTAATCGACATGTAGAACAGCTGGAAACCGGCGTCACGCCGCAGGTCCTTGTCGTCATACAGCCCGCCGACGATCGTTGAGAGATTCGGCTTGATGAAACCAGTGCCGACCGCGACCAGGACGATGCCGATCCACGACAGCGCGCCGGTGGGGCCGGCCAGGCACAGATGGCCCGCCATAATGACGACGCCGCCGTAGAGCACTGATGGCCATGGCCCAATGATCCGGTCGGCGAAGATCCCGCCGGGGATCGTCAGCAGGTATACGGCGGCACCATAGGCCGCCAGGATGACCTGGCCTGTGTTGTTGTCGAATCCCATACCGCCGTTGGCCACGGTATCGGTGATGAAATACAACAGGATGGCGCGCATCCCGTAGTACGAGAAACGCTCCCACAACTCAACGTTAAGCATCCAGGGCAGGCCTCTGGGGTGACCAAGCAGGCCACGGTCCTCCTTCGAGGGCCCGCTGCGGAGGGTATCCGGCTTCCAGCGGGAGCTCCCGGGCTCGACGACAGCACTGTCCAGAGCGCTGGGAGGATGTGATGTCATTGTGAATTCCTCTTCCTGTATACGGATTCGGTATCGACGCAGGCCATAGGATAAAACTGAACCTGAAATCGTTTGTAAGGCGCTGATTTTACATCGTGTAGGAGGCCGCCACTGCGATAGTGCATTCATGGACACTCCCACACGGGCTGTCTGTCCTGGGTTAGCAGGCATCTGAGTGGAGACGGCCGTCCGGTCATAGAGCCGGCCTCAGGTCAGTGCCCAGCCGCCTCAGCCAGTTCTCCCGCGTCCAGGCGGCGCAGCGCAGCATCGAGCACCTCGATATCGAAGCCACCCTCATCCCGGGCTCGCGCGAGGGCGGCATACCGCGGGTCAGTGCGGGCCGTCGCCTGGCCGGGATGAGCCGCGGCAGGCTCAGACGCGGCCTCCTCCAGGTAGGCGACCAGGCGTTGCGCCTGCTGTTGCTGAGCCTCAAGGTCGCGAGGCGCCGCAAGCCGCCTGGCGGCCAAGGGCAGGGTGAGTCCTTGCACCAGCAGCGATAAAAGCACGATCGTGAAGGCCACCAGGGTCGCCATCCCCCGGTGCGGCATGGTCTCGGGGAGAGTGTGGACGGCTGCTAGGGACAGGGCTCCGCGAACCCCAGCCCACGCGATCAAGAACCCTGAGTTCCGGCCAAGCGGCTCAGCCGACTGATAGGCGATGTCCGCGAACCAGCGGCGCAACCTCGATTCCCACCTGGGATGAACCTTATCCCCCGGCAGGCTCTGTCTCCTGGTCTCGACTCTGACGCGACGCTGGACGTCGCGGTGAAGCCGCCGGTCCATGCTCCGCAGCACTGGCTGCATGAAGTTGATACGCACGAACAGCAACGTCACGAATCCCACCACCGAGAGCACCCGTCCACGCAGCCCTGCGGCCCGGGCAATCCCGGGTGTCACCGAGTCCGTGGGGGCAAGCGCCGCTCCCAGCGCGACCCCCAACCGAATCCGAGCCCTGGGATCAGCCACCAGAACAGCAAACCGAGAACCAAGGCCGTCACGACGACCAGGACCAGCGACAACGACTTCACCGTCGTGAACTCGCGTCGGAACACGGTAGCTGGCATGGATGCCGCAGCTGCATAGAGCAGCGCAGGCAGCAGCACAGCAAGCTCCACCTCAGGGTCCAGGGCCAGGCTGGGCACCAGCCCCGAGAGGCCCGCCAGAACCCCTACAGCCACAAGAAGCAGAGCGGGTGGGACACGCAACCTGGGGCTGACCGCATTGGCGGCTGCGATCGTCAGCAGTCCCAGTGTGAGAACAACAAGCGATGTCATGGAGCGTCAATCCTCAGCCACGCCCCAGAAACTCCACCCGTGAGATGGCGATGGCGTTGTTGTCGGTTCCGGATTCCCCGGGCTCGGTACTGGAGAGCACCGTCAGCAGGACGCTGCTGGTCGTCACAGGCGGGAACCGCACCTCCTGGTCCGCCGGGTGATTGGCCTCGAGCGGCTGCACCGCCCAGGAGCCATCCGCGAAGGTCCAGCGCACCTCCATGATCCGACGCCCTGCGAGATAGGCCTGCCCGGTGACATCGCCATTGACGATTCGCACCCCCACCAGCTCCGTGTCCGCGGGGAACAAGAAGTTCACCGTCTCCCCCACCCCGGCTCCCTGGCAACGCCAGATCGTGTCAGGCCGGGAGTCCAGGAGCGTGATCGCCAGTCCCGTTCCCCCCTGCGAACACTGCCCCTTCGCATCAGTGGCCATGACCGGCCTGACCTGGCCGTCGTAGGGCGTCAAGTCCAGGCCGCCACTGGCCGCCAGGCTCGGCGTCGGGGTCGTCGAGGGACTGGCAGCCTCCTGCCACTTCACCACCTGGACGCCGGCCAAACCGACCAAAGCCGCGACCAGGCAGCTGGTCAACGCCAGCCACAGGGGAATCCCCGAGGACTTGGGACCCCGGCTCTTCGACGAGAGCGATGCACCACCACCTGACGAAGCCGAACGCACGTCCGAGGACTCTGTGGTGCTCTGCCGGAAGTACTCATCGGGCAGGCTCTTTGGCATGGGGTCATGCTACGCCGATCCCTCAGGCTGGCCACGGCAACGCCATGCCGTTCCCCCGGATACGATAGGGACTCGCACAAGACTGGGAGGTGACGGTGAGCTCGATTCTTCTGGTCTCCCCCGCCAGCCCGGTCCCCGACTTCCTGTCGCTGCTGAACCATGACCTCAGCACCGCCGCGAGCGCGGAGGAGGCCCTGCGGCGGATCGACGCCGTCGACGTCGTGCTCGTCGACGGCCGCAGCGACCTGCCCTGGGCACGCACCGCGACCAGGATCATCCGCCAGACCCGCCCCGGGATTCCCATGCTGCTTCTCGCCCCCGGCCCATCTCTCGGACTGCTCAGCCGCGACTGGGGATTCTCGGATTTCGTGTCCGACGGCTGCGAGGCGGCCGAGGTGGAGGCGCGGCTGCGGCTGCTGCTGAACTCAGGCGACCTGCCGCACATCCTGAGCGCCGGGCCCATCCGCATCGACGAGGACGCCTACTACGCAACCATCTCGGGAGAGCCGCTAGACCTGACCTACACCGAGTTCGAGCTGCTGCGCTACCTCGTGCAGCACCAGGGCAAGGTGCTGAGCCGTGAGGTGCTGCTCAGCAAGGTCTGGGGCTACGACTATTTCGGTGGCACCCGCACCATCGACGTCCACATCCGGCGGCTGCGGGCGAAGCTCGGCCAGCTCGACCATTTCATCGGAACCGTACGCAACGTCGGTTACCGGTTCACGGCACGTTGGGAGGATCACGATGCCTGAACTCACCCCCCGCGAGATCGCGGCAGCCTGCGAGGCGCACGACGGTTTCAGCCCCCTCAACGACTCTGCCCGCCTGGTGCTCGACGGCGCCCGGCGGGGCGAGGTGCTCACCCGGGACAATGGCGTCGCGATCCTCGACGACCACGACGGCGCGATCCTGGTGGCCGTCGCCCCTGACGCCCGTGGCAGGGGAACTGGAACGGCGCTGGTCTCCGACGCCGTCGCGGCCCGTCCGGAGCACTCGGTCTGGGCCTTCCGCACCCTGCCTGCGGCCCGTGCCGTGGCGGCGAAGCTGGGGCTCCAGCCCGTGCGCGAACTGCTGCGGATGGGCCGGTCGCTGGCTGTGGGCGTCCCCGTCCCGGCACCGGCTGGCTACCACATTCTTCCTTTCCAGCCAGCCGACGCGGAGGGGGTGATGGCGGTGAACCGGGCCGCGTTTGCACACCATCCCGAGCAGGGCCGTCTGAGCATCGACGACTTCTACGCGCTGACCAGGCAACCATGGTTCGACCCCGCTGGCCTGCTGGTGGCTCACCGCGACGGTCAGACCACCGGCTTCCATTGGACGAAACGCCACGACGCGACCCTGGGGGAGGTCTACGTCCTGGCGGTGCAGCCCGGCCATGGCGGCGGCGGGCTGGGGCGGGCGCTGCTGGAGGCAGGCCTGGCGTATCTGCGGGATGCCGGCTGCGAGCGTGTCGAATTGTACGTGGAGGCCGCCGAGGAGCGGGTGGTGGCGCTATACAAAGCCGCCGGCTTCCGCGTCCTGACCGCCGACACCAGCTACCGGGCAGGAGCGTGAGTCATGGCCGACAACCTGCCCGAAAACCGCTACCTGGACCGGGAGCTGGCCTGGCTAGATTTCAACGACCGGGTGCTGGACCTGGCCCGCGACTCCCAGCGCATCCCGCTGCTGGAGCGTGTGAAGTTCCTGGCGATCTTCTCCAACAACCTCGACGAGTTCTTCATGGTGCGGGTCGCGGGGCTGAAACGCCGCATCCAGGCGGGAGTGGCGGTGACCACCATCACCGGTGCCCGGCCAGGTGAGCTGCACGCCTCGATCCTGCGCCGTACCGCGGAGCTCGTCGCCGAGCAGTCCAGGCTGTTCCAGGAGGAGATCCGCCCCCAGCTGCGGGACGAGGGCATCGAGATCCTCACCTGGGATGAGCTGAACGCTGCTGAGAAGGACCGGATGCGCACCCTGTTCGGGGAGCGGATCTTCCCGGTCCTGACGCCCCTCGCGGTCGATCCGTCGCATCCGTTCCCCTACATCTCGGGACTGTCGGTGAACCTGGCGGTGCTGCTGCGCAACCCGGCGACGGGCGCCAGGCAGTTCGCCCGGGTGAAGGTGCCCACCAACCTGTCGCGTTTCGTCAAGCTCGCGGAGGGACGTTTTGTCCCTCTGGAGGAGATCATCTCCCGGCATCTGAGACAGCTGTTCGCAGGCATGGAGGTGCTGGACCACGCCACGTTCCGGGTCACCCGCAACGAGGACATCGAGGTGGAGGAGGACGACGCCGAGAACCTCCTGTATGCCCTGGAGAAGGAGCTGCTGCGCAGCAAGGTGGGACGTCCCCCCGTCCGGCTGGAGGTCGAGGACGACATCGACGAGACGATGCTCGCCACCATCATCGGCGAGCTCGACGTCGCCCAGGACGAGGTCTTCCACCTGCCCGCTCCCCTCGACCTGACGGGCCTGTTCGCGCTCGGCGACTCGAACCGCGAGGACCTCAAATACCCAGGCTTCCTGCCGATCACCCACCCGGATCTCGCGGAGGTGGAGTCAGCGCTGCCCGCCGACATGTTCAAGGCGTTGAAACGCCGCGACGTGCTGGTGCAGCACCCCTACGACTCATTCGCCACCAGTGTGCAGCGCTTCATCGAGCAGGCTGCCGCCGACCCGGCGGTGCTGGCCATCAAGCAAACCCTCTACCGCACCTCCGGCGACTCCCCCATCGTCGACGCGCTCATCGAGGCCGCGCAGGTCGGCAAGCAGGTGCTGGCGGTCGTCGAGATCAAAGCGCGCTTCGACGAGCAGAACAACATCTCCTGGGCCCGGCAGCTGGAGCAGGCGGGCGTGCATGTCGTCTACGGCATGGTCGGGCTGAAGACCCACTGCAAGCTGTCGCTGGTGGTGCGGGAGGAGTCGGGCGGGCTGCGCCGCTACGCGCACATCGGCACCGGCAACTACCATCCCAAGACCGCCCGCAACTACGAGGACATGGGGCTGCTGACCGCCAATCCCGTGATCACCGACGACGTGGCGCGGCTGTTCAACCACCTGTCGGGGATCACCCACCAGACCGAGTACCGGCGGCTGCTCGTGGCCCCGCACGGGATCCGCAGCGGCCTGCTGGAACGCATCGAGGGCGAGATCGCGCATCACGCAGCCGGGCGGCCCTCCGGGATCCGGATCAAGGTGAACTCGATCGTCGACGAGGCCGTCATCGACGCGCTCTACCGCGCCTCCCAGGCGGGCGTGAGAGTCGACGTATGGGTGCGCGGCATCTGCACCATCCGGCCCGGGGTGGAGGGGCTCAGCGAGAACATCCGGGTACGTTCCGTCCTGGGACGTTTCCTGGAACACTCCCGCGTCTACTGGTTCGAGGCGGGCGGGAAACCGAACGTCGGGATCGGGTCGGCGGACCTGATGCACCGCAATCTGGACCGGCGGGTCGAGGCCATCGTCGGGCTGTCGAACCCGGAGCACATCGACCAGATCAGGGAGCTCTTCGACCGCGCCTTCGACGACGGCACCGTCCACTGGGAGCTGAGGGACCGCATCTGGAGCGCCCACACCACCGATTCCGGAGGGAAACCGCTCACCGACCTGCAGGAGGAACTGATCCGGCTCACCCGGGGCAGGCGGCACCGATGAGCAAGAAGCCGAAGATCGTCTCTGCGGGCGGGGTGGTGCTGCGCCAGCACACCAGTGGCCTGCAGGTGCTGCTCATCCACCGCGACCGCTACGACGACTGGTCGCTGCCCAAAGGCAAGCGGGAGACCGACGAGCTGCTGCCAGAGACCGCCGTCCGCGAGATCCGGGAGGAGACCGGGGTGGCGTCCCGCCTGGACCTACGGCTGCCGAGCGTGCGCTACAAGGTCTCCAAGGGGCCGAAGGCCGTCCACTACTGGCGCTCCGAGGTCGTCTCGCAGCGTCCCCGCCGTCCCGACGACGAGGTGTCGGCGGTCAAGTGGCTACCCGTCGAGGCCGCCCTCGAGAAGCTCACCTACCCCGATGAGCGCGCCGTGATCGAGGCGGCCGTCGCGGCCCCGCCGACCAACGCGCTGTTGATCGTCCGGCATGCCAAGGCGATGCAGCGCAAGCACTGGTCCGGGGAGGACCAGAAGCGGAGCCTGTCCGGCCGGGGCCGGGGCCAGGCCAAACGTCTCGTGGACGTGCTAGCGGCCTTCGGGGTCGAACGCCTGGTCAGCTCCGCGGCGGCTCGCTGCAAGAAGACCCTGGGGCCCTACGCGAAGGCCAGCAAGCTCACAATCGAGACCTATGACCAGCTCACTGAGGAGTCGGCGGCGAAGAACCCGAAGGCGGTCCGCAAGCTCATGGCGGAGCTGCTGAAAGGCCTCGACTGCCCGACCGCGGTGTGTGGCCACCGCCCGGTGCTGCCGGAGATGTACGCGGGCCTTGGCGTCAAGGAGAAGCCGATGGTGGTCTCGGAGGTGCGGGCCCTGCACTTTGGCCCCGACGGCCTGGTCACGATGGAGACGTTCAAACCGACGGCCTGAGCGATTCCGCCAACGAGAATTCGGCCATTCGGATGACACAGTATCACAGCTATGGGTCGATAGGATCGGGTGCCAGGCAACGAGGGAAACGAGTACTGCATTGAACAGCTTCTTCCCGCATCAACCCCGCCTGTCGCGCCGCTCGTTCGGCGCGCTGGGCCTGTCGGTCGCAGCGACGCTGGGAATCTCCAGCACGCTGGCCCACGCCGACTCAACCCCCTCTCCGTCCCCGACGGCTCCCTCATCCCCCGAAGCCGGAGGCAGTGGCTCCCGGCTAGTGAAGCCGGTCGAGGGCGGGCTGCGCCTGGACTCCACCGAGTTCGGCCGCCTCTACGGACCAGGGGTGTGCACCTTGACCTCTCTGAGCAACACGATCATCGGAGTGCCGCCCAAGGACAAGTACGAGCACAGCATCTCCAACCGGTTCCGGGCCCTCATAGCCGGCAATCTGCAAAAGCTGCGGCTGTACTTTGAATCCGGCGGCAGCGGCTACGCCCAGGGAAATGGCGGCCGCATCAAGATCACCGTGCTGCCGGACGATGGCAGCGAGAATCACCTCCCCGATTTCAATGGCAAGCCTCTGGCAACAGGAACCTACGTTCCCGGTTTGCCACAGCAACGAACTTCCCAGTTCCCTGAGATCGCCTTCGAATCCAGCCCGGTTCCGCTCGTCAAGGGCGAGCTATACCACGTGGTGATGGAGAACACCGACTCCAACCCGGAGGCAAACTTCATCAGCAGCAACAATACCGGCGTCAAGAGGGAGCTGGGGCGGCCGTGCCGTTGGCTCAACTTCACGGACTGGTCAACGCTCCTGGGCCTCCGCGCCAAGGGCTCGAAGGACACCTGGCAGTGGAAGAACCTCACTTCTGAGGGTTCCGGCCCCAACCTGATGGTTCCCATCATGCAGCTGACGACAGCCGACGGCGCCACCCAGGGCATGTCTGATATGGAGAGCGGCAGCGTTGACAGTCCGAAGCCAAGGACCTACGAGGCGACCAGCGACAAGCCCGTCCGCGAGCAGTTCAAGCCCTCCGCCGACAAGAAGATCAGCGGCCTGTCCGTGGCGGCCGTGGCAACCGCGGCCGGCAATCTGCGGTGGCGGCTATTGGAGGGGAGCACCGAGCTGGCAGCAGGACAGATCAGCCAGCCCACCCCCGATTACAAGACGTTCTCCGTCAGCAGTTACAACATCGTCAATTTCGTCTGGCGTGACGTGGAACTGGACAAGGATGTGACTCTCAAGGCCGGTGGCACCTATGACCTGGAGCTGAAGCCGGAGGGCAGCAGCCGCTGGAAGTTCGCGGCCCATAAGAACGGTTCGGCCTACGGCTTCACCTGGCCGGCGGCCTTCACCGAGTCGCAGGCCCAGCACCTGCAGGGCGGCAAGTGGTTGAACACGAACTTCTACGACTACTCGCAGCAGGGCCAGGGCACCAACTGGCCCGTGGTGCTGCACGTGGCCCCATAACAGCCTCTTTGGCGCGATTCACACCCGGTGGCTGGGCCGTCTGAGACGGCCCAGCCACCGGTTCATCTGAAGGCCCATCACCAGGGACGAGACCTCCAGGCTGCTCGCCGCGTTTAGTCCTCCGGTGGACGGCGGCGCCAGCCGGTGCCGCCCTCCTGCCAGGGATGCGGGCCGGACAGCGGACGGTAGTTGACGCCCGCCGCCTCGAAGCGCCTCAGGTGCCCGGCGATGCGCTCTGAGAACTCCGCGAAGTCCCGCCCCTGAGGCGACGACCAGGCGACCTCCGCCAGCGCACAGCCCCGCGGCCACGCCGCATACTGCACTGCCCGGTAGCTGGGCAGGAACTCCGACCACAGCTGGAACTGGGTGCCCAGGATGTGGTCCGCGGCCTCCGGTGTGATGCCCTCCAGGGGATCGAAGCTGTAGGCCTTCTCCAGCGTCGTCACGTCACCCTGCCCGTAGGGTTCCTCCCGCGCATCGGACTGGTAGAAGTCGAAGTAGGTGTGGCTGCAGGGGCTCATGATCACGTCCATGCCCTGCGTCGCCGCCTTCACCCCCTGCTCCGCGCCGCGCCAGGACTGGCAGACCATGCCGGCGACCGGACCGGGGTCGACGACCTCGTCCCAGCCGATCGGGGTCACGCCGCGCTCGTTCAGCCAGTCCCGCATGTGCAGCGTAAACCAGCGCTGGATCGAGCCCGGATCGTCGACGCCGAACTCCCTCGCCCGCTGCGCGACCTCCTCGGAGGCCTCCCAGTGCACCGTCGGCACCTCGTCGCCGCCGATGTGGACGTAGCGGGCGCCCGTCGCTTCGATCACCTCGGACCAGATCTCATGGACGAACTCCAGGGACTCCGGGGAGAAGTTGAGGACGTTGTCGAAGATCGTCGGGTAGTGGGCCACCCCGTCCAGGCCGCTCGGGTCGGTGGCAAACTGCGGATAGGCGGCCAGCACCGCGGTGGCGTGACCGGGGAAATCAATCTCGGGGACGGTCTCGATGCCCCGCTGCCGGGCATACTCAGCGACCGCGGCGATCTGCTGCAGGGTGTAGTAGCCGCCGTGCGGGGTGCCGTCGTCACCCCACACCCGGTTCGAGGTCTTGGACCGCCAGCTGGCTTTCTCGGCCAGCAGCGGATAGCGGTCCGACGCGACCCGCCAGCCCTGGTCGTCAGTCAGGTGCCAGTGGAAGACGTTGAGCTTGTGCCGGGCCATCCAGTCGATGAAGTCAAGCACCTCGGCGACCTGCAGGAAGTGCCGTGACGAGTCGAGCATTGCGCCGCGCCTGGCGAACCGGGGGGCATCCTCGATGCGGGCGGCGGCCAGCGGGACGCTCTTGCCCAGCGGGACGGCGTAGACGTCGTCGGGACCCAGCTGCAGCAGGGTCTGGGCCGCCCAGAGCGCCCCCCGCCGGTCGGCGGCGGTGATGCTCACCCCGTCAGGGCGCACCTCAAGGCGATACCCCTCTGCCGGCAGGCCGGGATCGAGGCTCACGAGGATGCCGGGGTCATCGGCGGCGGGCAGCGGCAGACCGGTGGTCTCGGCCAGCACCAGGCGCACCGCACTGGCGGCCTCTGCCTCCTGAGGGCTCGCACCGGCGCGGCAGCCTATGGTGGTCCGCTCCGTCAGCAGGTACTCCCCCACACCCCACTCGACGGCAGATGGAAGCGGTATCAGGACCGGCATGAACACTCCTTCGGGACGGTCTGATGGATTGGCAGAAGACTATGGCGCAGAAGTCACTGGGGCAACCGGCGCTCAGTCATCGGCGTGATCGTCGGAGGTGGCAGGGGGCCAACCTTGTAGATCTGCCCGGCGCACTGCGTGAAGGCGAAGATCAGGGCACCGTGCACCGCGGCCTCAGCGCCCAGCCGGGAAGCGATGACGGGCAGCCCCAGTGGAAGGCCGATGTGCCGTTGCATCGACTCCCGGAGCGGATCGAGCAGCTCCTCGTCGGCCAGGGACATGCCACCGCCGATGACCACGACCGCGGGGTCGATGGCCATCACCACCGTCGCGATCCCCCGCCCCAGCTCGTCGATGAATTCACTCAGCTCCCTCATGGCTTGGGCATCATGGCCACGGGCCAGCTCGAAGACCTTCTTGGCGGTGTTGGCGCAGCGCCAGCGGATCTGCCCGGTGCGCTCGTTGATCCCGCGGAAGGCGACCCTCCCGATGTCTCCCGCCACGTTGTGGGCGCCCCGCCGCGGCTGCCCACCGAGGATGAGGCCGGCGGCGACCCGTGCCCCCACCGAGAGGTACAGCACGTCGTCGAAACGCCGCCCAGAGCCCATGTGATGCTCAGCGACCGTCGCCAACCGGACCCCGTTGTCGATGACGACGGGACAGCCGAACCTGTCTCCCAGCTCACCGACCAGGTCGAACCCCACCCAGGTCGGGAAGATCACGGAGGCGACCACGTTTCCCGCGCCATCGACGATGCCGGGAAGCGAGATCCCGATCGCGCGCAGCTGCCTGGGGTCGAGGCCGGCGAGGGTATCGCGCAGCTGCCTGATGACCACGTCGAGTTGCTCCGCCGGGCCGAGCGACGGGTCAACGCCCTCGCTGGTGGAGGCGACCATGGTGGTTCCCGCGAGATCAGCCACCACCACGCGCAGGCTATAGACGCCGATGTCGATGCCCGCCACCAGGCCGCTGGCCGCGTGGAACGCGAAATGACGGGCCGGACGGCCAGCCCCATGGGGCCTGCCTGGCACACCGACGACCAGGTCGTGGCCTTCCAAGACAGCGAGGGCATTCTCCACCGAGGTGCGGGAAAGGCTGAGGTCGCGGGCCAGAGTGGTGATCCCGGCTGGCTGGGTGTCGCGCAGCCATGTGGCAGCCCTGACCGCAGTCGAAGACTGCATCGCTGCTCCTTTCAGGCTTCTCAATATCTCCGCACCGGCGCGGGAACGCACATGTCGCCCACAACATTATCACACCTGTATAACAGAATTTTCAACTTTTTTCAGAGATACTTGCCCCACACTTTTCACACCTGGCTATGATAATTCTGGATTCCGCGGCCACCCCTCCCCCTGTCCGCGGAATCCCCTTACAGCAACCGAGGTCAACCAAGGGGTCACAGGCCATGAAGAAGTTCATGCAGGCGGCGGCATTCGCCATGGCCACGCTGATCGCCATGACCGGATGTGGCAGCAGCGACACCGATTCCGGTGAGCAGTCGGTCACCGTCTGGATGTATCAGGCCATCAACGACGAGGCCAAGCACAAGGAGCTCTGGGAGAATCTGACCACCAAGTTCAGCCAGGCGAACCCGGGCGTCAAGGTCGATGTCAAATTCTTCCCCTGGCCCAAACGGGACGAGTCCATCCAGACGGCCATCGCGTCGCACAGCGGGCCTGACCTGGTCTATCTCGTCCCCGACCAGCTCTCCACCTACGCGGACGCCATAGAGCCGGTGGACACCCAGCTCAGTGAGACCCGGAAGAACGATCTGCTTCCCAACGTCAGGCAGGCTGTCACCGTCGAGGGCAGGATGCTGGGGGCTCCGCTGCTGACCAGCTCGAACCCTCTGGTCTGCAACGCCGAGGCCTTCAAGACCGCCGGAGTCACCACGTACCCGAGCACCTGGGACGACGTGACCCAGATGGCACCGGAGTTCACAGCCAAGGACATGTATGCCATCACCTACTCCGCCGACCCCAGCCAGACCCTGAACATGTCCTTCTACCCTCTGCTGTGGCAGGCCGGCGGATCCGTTTTCGACGCGAACGGGCAGCCGGCTTTCAACTCCCCGCAGGGAGTCAGGGCCCTTGAGTTCCTCACCGGACTCGCGGAGGCGAACGCCCTTGAAGCCGACTCCCTGACCACTGCCGTCAACACCGAGCAGACCGCCTTCGTCGCCGGCCGCACCGGCTGCACCTGGTCGATCCCCGCCAGCGATCTCGCCAAGTATGTGCCACCGGAGGACCTCATCGTCCTGCCCCCGCTCAAAGGCGAGCAGTCCGTCGCCTACGGCACGGTCGGCTCGCTGGCGGTGCTCAAGGACGCCAAGCACAAGGACGCCGCCGGCCGGTTCGCCGCCTTCGTCACCGATCCCGTGAACTCCGTCGACTATCTCAAGGCCGGTGGCTACTTCTCCCCGGTGAAGAACTCGCACCTGCTGTATGCGGGCGACCCGGTCCAGGAGAAGGTCGAGCAGACCCTGCCCAACGTGAAGTTCGGGGAGCCACATCGGGCTGCTCGTCAGGTCATGGGGGTTCTTTCCCCGGAAATCCAGGCGGCCCTGATGGGGCAGAAGACACCGCAGCAGGCCCTCGACGCTGCTGCCGAGGCCGCAAAACCGCTCATCAGATGAGGTTTCGGTAGCTTGCGACCCGACCTTCCCGCCAAGCACACCCCACTAGCCAGGACAGATGCGCGCATCGGCCTGCTGTTCGTCCTGCCGGCGCTGGCGCTGTTCCTGGTGTTCCGGTTCGGCCCTGCCCTGGCCGGGCTGGCGCTGAGCCTGTTCAAGTCCGGGGTGGGAGGCCCGCTCAGCTGGGCCGGGTTCAGCAACTTCACCCGGCTGGCACGCGATCCCGCCTTCTGGCAGGCGCTGTCGGTGACCCTGGTCTTCGTCGTGTTCTCGGCGCCCATCTCACTATGCCTGTCGACGCTGCTGGCCCTGGGGGTGCGCCGGGGGTTCAGGGGGTCGCGATTCTTCCGCTCGGTCTTCTTCCTGCCGTTCATCACGTCGCTGGCGCTGGTCGGCTCGGTGCTCAAGTGGATCTTCTCCACGGAAGGGCCATGGTCGGACCTGATGGCGCCCTTCGGGCTCGGGGGCTCCTGGCTGGCAAGCACCGTCCTGGTGATGCCCGCCGTCATCGTGGTCGGCGTCTGGTCGCGGTTCGGGTACGGCATGCTGATTCTGGTCGCCGCGTTGCAGGAGGTCCCACTGGACCTGGAGGAGGCGGCGCTGATGGACGGCGCCGGGGCGTGGAGCCGTTTCCGTCACATCCTCCTGCCGACCATCAGGCCGGCCCTGTTCTTCCTGGCCGTCATCGAGGTCACCTTCGCGTTCCAGGTCTTCGACGTGATCTACGTCATGACCAGCGGCGGTCCGGCGAACGCCAGCTACTCGATGGTCTTCCTCCTGTACGACCAGGGCTTCCGGTATTCCGACTACGGCTACGCCGCCGCGGCCGGGGTCGCCCTGTTCGTCATGACCCTGGTGGTCGCACTGATCCAGCGTCTCTTCCTGGGGCGGCGGTCATGAGGAGCCGCGGACGCCGTCCCTACCGGACCCTGCAGCCTGGCGGCCCGGGCATCATGATCCGCTGGGTGGGGCTTTCGCTGGTCGCTGCCGCGTGCCTGTTCCCGTTCTATGCGATGGTGGTGCTCAGCCTGAAGCCAAACACCACCATCGAACTTCCCGGTGCGCTATGGCCCTTCAGCGGCATCTCCCTCGACTCCTACCGGCAGGTGCTTTCCGACCAGGACCTACCCATATGGCTGCTCAACACCCTGGTCTACTCACTGGTCTCGGTGGCGGCGGTGCTGTTCGTCTCCTCCCTGGCCGGTTATGCCTTCGCCAAGAAGCGTTTCCCGGGCCGGGAGACGATCTTCTGGTCCTTCCTGTCGATGCTGATGGTGCCCTTCCACGTCACTCTGATCCCCACGTTCATGCTGATCGCCGGCCTGAAGGGGGTAAACACCTACTGGGGGCTGATCCTGCCGACGCTCGCGAACACCCAGGCCGTCTTCCTGATGCGCCAGTTCATCCGTGGCCTCCCGGACGAGCTGTTCGAGGCTGCTCGCGTCGATGGCGCCAGCGAGTTCATGGTGTTCTGGCGCATCGTGCTGCCCCTGTGCCGGCCCGTCCTGGCCACGCTCGGGATCTTCGTCTTCCTGTGGCACTGGAACGACTTCCTGTGGCCGTTGGTCGTGGGCAGGCGCAGCGAGATGTGGACCCTGACGGTCGGGATTGCCTCGCTGCAGCGGCAGGACGTACCGCTCAGCGTCATGTTCGCAGGCTCGACTGTGGCCCTGCTGCCCATCTTCCTGGCCTATCTGGTGGCGCAGCGCTACGTCCAAGAAGGCTACGTCAACAGCGGATTCAAGGGATGAAAGACGAGATGAGACCCCCCACCACACCACACGGGTTCACAGACGAGGTGACCCTGGAACAGGCGCTGGCCGCCCCGTCCCCAGCCCTGGTCAAGGACCTGCGGTCCCGGTCGGGAGACCTGGTCATCCTGGGTGCGGGCGGCAAGATGGGGCCCTCGCTGGCGGGGCTCGCCCGGGCCGGCCTGGACGCCGCGGGCCGCAGCGGCGACGCGGTATATGCGGTCTCCCGGTTCCCCAGCCAGGAACTGCGCCGGAGCCTGGCCGGCTCGGGGGTGATGGTGCTCCCCCTCGACCTGATCGAGGAGGACGACCTGTCCGCGCTGCCTGACGCCGCCGAGGTGATCCACCTGGTCGGCGCGAAGTTCGGGGCCGGGCACAATCAGGCGTGGGCGTGGGAGGTCAACACCGCGCTGCCAGGCCGGGTGGCGCGCCGCTACCGCGGCTCCCGGGTGGCGACGCTGTCGACGGGCAACGTCTACCCCTTCGTCACCCCGGAGAGCGGCGGTGCCACCGAGACGACGCCTCCCGCTCCCGTCGGGGAATATGCGCAGTCCTGTCTCGGAAGGGAGCGGGTGTTCGAGTTCGCGGCCCGGTCTTGGGGCACCCCGCTCAGCGTGATCCGTCTCAACTACGCCATCGACCTGCGCTACGGGGTGCTCGCCGACATCGCATCCTGCGTCGTCGCCGGGAAGCCGGTCCCGCTCGCCACCGGATACGTCAACGTGGTCTGGCAGGGCTACGCGAACGAGGTGGTGCTCCGCAGCCTCGGACATGCCAGCCCCGAGGTGTTCACGCTCAATGTGACCGGTCCGGAGCTCCTGGAGGTCCGGCAGGTGGCACACCGGTTTGCGGAGCTGTTCGGGTGCGAGGCCCGCTTCACCGGCTCCCCGGAGGCGACAGCGCTGCTCAGCGACGCGACACGCTGCCTGGAGCTCTTCGGCCGCCCCGAGGTGACTGCCAGCCAGCTCATCGAGTGGCAGGCCGCCTGGATCCGCGACGGGCTGCCGGTGCTCGGCAAACCCACGAAGTGGGCGGTACGGGACGGGAAGTTCTGACATGCGGCGTACTCCCGCCAGGCTCTCGATGCCCACGAGCGCGGCGCGCACGCTGGCGCTCGGGACCGTGATCCCTGCCCATCCGCTGGCGCTGACCGAGCGGCTGACCATCGACATCGCCCGCCAGCGGGCGCTGACCCGCTACTACCTCGACGCCGGGGCTGGGGGAATCGCCATCGGCGTCCACGCCACTCAGTTCGAGATCCGCGACGCCGTCCACTCCCTGTTCGAGCCGGTCCTCGCCCTGACCGCCGAGGAGCTCAATACCCATGCCGCGAGTGGCGTGGTGCGCATCGCAGGGGTCGCAGGACCCACCCGGCAGGCCGTCCGCGAAGCCGAGACAGCCTGCCTCCTCGGCTACGACGCGGTCCTGGTCAGCCCCCAGATCGACGACCCGACCCCAGGACGGCTCCTCGACCGGGCCCGCGCCATCGCCCAGGTCATGCCGATCATCGGTTTCTATCTGCAGCCCGCGATCGGCGGCCCGGTGCTCGACCGGCACTTCTGGCGGGAGTTCTGTCAGATCGAGGCCGTAGTGGCCATCAAGGCAGCGCCCTTCGACCGCTACCGCACCCTCGAACTCATGCGGGGCGTCGCGGAGTCCGGCCGCGCCCACCAGATCGCGCTCTACACCGGCAACGACGACGCGATCATCCCGGACCTGCTCAGTGAGTATCACCTTCCCGGGCCCGACGGACCGGTCACGCTGCGTTTCGTCGGCGGGCTGCTGGGCCAGTGGGCGATTGGCACCAGGGCGGCGGTCCGGATGCTGGGGCTCGCTCACCGGGCTGCCGCTGGGGACGATCGCGCCCGCACCGAGCTGAACCGGATCAGCACCGATCTGCTGGACATCAACCAGGCCCTCTTCGACCCGGCCAACAACTTCCAGGGCGTCATCCCCGGCGTCCACGAGCTGCTGCGCCAGCAGGGCCTGCTGGCCGGCACCTGGTGCCTGGACCCAGCCGCCACGCTGTCGCCCCGGCAGGCTGCCGAGATCACCCGTGTACGTCGCACCTACCCACACCTGTGTGACGAGAAGTTCATCGCCGAGAACCTGGAGGGATGGCTGACATGACCACGCCAACACTGATGACCACACCTGCGCTGCTCATCGTCGTGCCCGACGCGCTGCACCTGGAATTCTTCGATGCGGCCTCCCAGCAGCTGCTGCGCACCGCCGCGGCGGCCCTGGGAGAGGCCGCGCCGCTGCACGTCGAGGACCTTTCCGCGGTCGACGACCTCAGCAAGGTGCAGGTCCTCGTCACGAGCTGGGGTTTCCCCCGGCTGGATGCGGAGCTGCTGGACCGGATGCCGTCGCTCGCCCTGGTGGCGCACACCGGAGCCAGCGTCCGGCCGTTCATCACCGACGAGGTGTTCGCCCGGGGCATCCACGTCACCCAGGCCGGGCAGGCCATGGCACCCGCGGTCGCGGAGGTGTCGCTGACCTTCACCCTGGCGCTGCTGCACCGGGTCCACCGCATGGACCATGCGATGCGTAGGGGCGACGACTGTTCCAATACGGACGTATTTGGCCCGCAGCGTGAGCTCAGCGGGTCGGTGGTAACCGTGATCGGCGCCTCCCGGACCGGCCGGGCCTACCTGTCGCTGCTCTCCGCGCTGTGGGCACGCCCGCTGCTGGTGGACCCGACCCTGACCTGCGAGGACGCCGAACGGCTCGGCGCCGAGCTGGTGTCCCTCGACGAGGGCCTCAGCCGGGCACGGATCGTGGCGTTGCATGCCCCGTCGCTGCCCGAGACCCGGCACCTGATCGGCGCCCGGGAGCTGGCGCTGATGCCTGACGGGGCGGGCCTGGTCAACACGGCGCGGTCGTGGCTGGTGGACGAGGCGGCGCTGCTGTCCGAGGTGCGTTCGGGACGCCTGGATGCCGCCATCGACGTGTTCGACGAGGAGCCCCTGCCGCCGGGCAGCGACTTCCGCAGCCTGCCGAACGTGCTGACTACCCCGCACCGCGCCGCGGGCACGTATGAGGGGAGGCTCCGGCAGGGCCGGATCGTCGCTGAAGAGATCCAGGCCTGGCTGCGTGGCTCTCCCCTGGCCCACGCCGTCGAACCCCACCAGCTGCGGTTCATAGCCTGAGAATTCTCAGCTCCTGCACGGCCGGCGTCCCCCTGAGGTGGGATCATGCGTGCATGACCCCAGACCCCGTTCAGCTTCCCCAGCTAAGAACACCAGGCCAGAACGACCTGCTGCCGCCAGCCAGTCACACCACGCTGGTGCTGACGGTGTCGTGGCGGCTGGTCCTCACCCTGATCTCAGGCACCGGCCTGGTCCTGATGTTCGGCCCCCTCCGCTCACTGCCGGAGGTGATCAACCAGGCCCTCTACTTCACGACGATCTCAAACATTCTCGTCTTCCTGGTGGCGCTGGCGGGCGTCCTGCGGCCGCTGCTCCTGCGGGACCGTCCTGTCCGCCAGCGACTGGAGGGGAACCAGGGGTGGCTGCGCGGCCTGACGGCGTGCGCGGCGCTGCTGACGGGTCTGGTCTTCGGATTCATCATGGCGGGCGACCTCAGCGAACCGGTCAGCTTCATCCCCCACCTGGTGCTGCCGGTACTGGCCGTCGCCGACTGGGTGCTGGTGGGCCGCAACCAGTCCCGGCTGGCCTGGTGGGTTCCGCTCACCTGGACGCTGACGCTGGCTCCCTATCTGTTCGTCTACGCCTGGGACGCGCAGCGCAACCATCCCAGGTATGCCTTCCTGGACCCCGCGCTCCCCAGCTGGTGGTCATGGATAGGGATGCTGAGCGCTGGCTTCCTGGTCCTGGCCTACCTGCTGTGGGGGCTCGGGAGACTGCGCGGCCTGAGGGGGCGCGGGCAGGGCGCGTAGTGTCTGGGACCTCCTGGAGACCACGGCCAGGGACAGGGCCTTGGACGTGGGACACGTCGTGGACTTGGGCGCAAGGAAAAGGACAGGAAAGAGCCCCGGAGGCTGTGGCCTCCGGGGCTCTCATACTCGACATGCCGGGCAGGCACCCCTCCTGCCCGGCATGTCTTCTTGTACCCCGGCTAGTCCGTGGTGCCGGGCACGTCACCCAGCGTTGGGACCACGGACGTCGGCAACGAGTCAGGTGCCGGGGTGGTCTGGGTGAACTTACCGGAGGTAGCTGTTCCGGTAGATTGTCGTTCCGCGTGCGTAGTACAGGTAGCCGTCCTTCGACAGCGTCAGAGCGCTGACCGCACCCTTCTCGCTGCTGGCGATGACCTGCCCGGTGAGGTCGCTCGCCTGGATCGCGTACAGCTGACCCTGCAGGACGCCGAACAGCTTGCCGTCGCGCTGCACCAGCCAGCTCCGGTTGATCTCCCCGCCCTCGGCCAGGCGGTTCTTGGTGACCTCGAAGGAACCGGTGTTGACCTTGAACACGTAGCTTCCGGTCGTTCCGTAGAGCTGTCCGTCGTCACCAAAGGTCAGCGCGGTGATGGCGTTCTGCTTCTCGTTCTCGAAGGGGTTGATAACGCGCGTCACCACACCCTTAGCAACGTCGAACTCGACGAGCTGGGCCTCCTGCAGGTTGCCCTGCCCATCCTTGGCGCGGGCGGTGTGTCCGCCGCGGACGGTGGTGCCGATGTAGAGCTTGCCGTCCCGGTAGGCCATCGAAATCGGGGACTGCTCGGCGAGACGATCCGTCGGGACGCCGCTGGCGTACTTCAGTTCGCTGAAGTTGTAGACCTTCTGAATCTTGTTGCTCTTGGCGTCGTAGAGAGACAGGGCTCCGCCGAGTTTTCCATCCGAGGGCACGGTGCCGACGGCGAAGATGTTATCGGTGGTGTGCGTGATCGCATACGGGCGGTCCTGCGCCCCGCCGACCTGCTGGGGATCTCCCGCTTGAGCGGCATCGTCCGCTGTGGAGCGCGCACCAATCTTGGCTCCGGAGTACAACCCGTACACCAGGGTCTCGCCATTGACCGCCAGGCCCTCACCCTGTCCGACGGGGGAGTCCACCAGGTTGTACTTCGTATCGCCAACGTTCGCCCCAGGGGTGGCGCTGAGCATCTTGTTCGTCGCCATGTACCACGACGCGAACAGCTTGCCGTTGTCGGCCGCCACCATCGACTGGATGGCGCGCGCGGACGGCGTGATCTTGCCTTCAAGGAGGTTCGCCTCCCCGGTGCTGGCGTTGTAGGTGGTCATCCGCCCACCGTTCATCTCGATGGAGACGAACGCGTCGTGGGTGGCCCAGGCATTGGGGCTCATCCGGCTGAGCAGACTGCCATAGCTGAACAGCGCGGCCGCCTGGCCGCTATCGGGATCGTACTCCGTAAGCTGAGCGGTCTGACCCTCGGGCTTACTCCAGTAGTAGACCTTCTTGGGCTCATCTGGGCGGGTAACGATATGGCTGGCCACGTTACCAGGCAACGGCTTGGTGGCACCGCTGGCGATGTCGAGGACGAGGGTGCCTGTGTCATTGCCGTATCCGACGTAGAGCTTCCCGGCCTTCACCTCAAGCCGGTACATGAGGGAGGCGTCCTGGAGGGCCTCCTTCGGCAGCGGCATGACCTTCTTCTCCCCGGTCTTCGCGTCGACCTGGTAGACCTTCGGATCTCCGGCTCCGACAGTGGTGTACAGCTTGCCGTTCTCGTAAGCGATGCTGCGGACATGCTGCTGCCCCGCCTCAACAGGGTCGCCACCCTTGAGGACGCCCCAGCCGCCGGACGCACTCCAGGTCAGCACATTGCCGCCCTCCCCACGTTCCGGGGAGACCTGGGTCGCGATATAAGCCGTATCGTTCTCGTCAACCGCGATATCCCATATGAAGTCCGCCCGGCCCGCAACCTGCTCATACCCCGGGACGCCCGCCTTGCTGAGCACCTCGACCGAGTCATCAGCGGGGTTATAACGATAAAGTCCCTTGCCAGCCCCTATGAGGACTGTCTTGTCCTTGAGGGTGGCAAAGCCCCAGGGTTGCGCATCGGCTCCCCCATCGTCGAAGTCTTTGGCGGTGGACTCGCCGGTGTTCAGGTTGACGATGCTGAGCTTGCCGCCAGCGCCGCCGCTGACGACGACGGCAACCGGCGTGCCATCGGCCTTGACCGTGGTGCCGTAGCTGGGCACGCTCGGCGGCGCTGGCGGGGTGGCCGGAAGTGCTTCTTCCTTGGCGTCGTCTGCCGCGGCGGACCCACCGAACGACAGCACAACTGCCAGGCTGAGGGCCAGGGAGGTCGCCATCCGGGCGAGACCTCTAGCCCTGGTTTCTCGTGTAGGTTTCATTCCTCACGCTCCTTCGTGACGTGCAATTATCATAGCCAGGTGTGATAACTTTCCGGCACTGTATCGCGGACTTTCGGCCAAGTTTCACCAGGAAACTGGGATAATTTCATGACGAAGCGGCGACTCGACGGCGAGGCCGGACTGTATAGTCGGATGGCATAGTCGGGTGACCCCGGGCAAACCGGCACAACAGCTCAGCCGCGGCCCGGCCCAGCCGCGAGGAGACGCCCCCCACCGTTCATCTGTTGTTAACCCGGGTGTAGGTGATACGTCACCTTGTGTCCCTAGATTCGGCGACTGTGAGGTTTCACCTGAGGCTGCGCCTGACCGCGGCGCTGGGCTGTAGCGCCCTGCTGGCTGGCTGCTGGAGTGGCAGCGTCGCCGTCCAGCCCGTTCCCGGGACCGCCGGTACCCACCGGCCCGGCTGCCCGGGCGGGGCGCTCAAGGCGGAGGGCGCGAGTTCGCAGCGAACCGCGATGGAGAAGCTGATCCAGGACTACACCGCGGCCTGTCCCGGCGCCACCATCGACTACACCACCTCGGGCTCCGGTGCGGGGGTCAAGGCCTTTCTCGGGGGCGGCACCGCTCTGGCCGGGTCCGACTCCCCTCTCCACCGCATGGAGCGGGACGGGGTGATCGAGACCGACAGGGCCGCCAGACGCTGCCAGGGCAACGCCGCCTGGAGCCTGCCGTTGGTCTTCAGCCCCATAGCCGTCGCCCACAACGTCGACGGGGTCACGGACCTGAACCTCACCGGTGAGCTGATCGCGAGGATCTTCGACGGGGACATCACCCGCTGGGACGACCCGGCCATCGCGGCGGCGAATCCCGGGACGGCCCTGCCCGATGCGAGGATCGCGGTGTTCTACCGCGCCGACGAGTCAGGCACCACCGAGAACTTCACGCGATACCTGAACGCCGCCGCCACCGACATCTGGGCGCACGACTCGGCGAAGAAATGGCCCGCCTCCCGGGGTGAGGGCAAGGAGAAGACCGCCGGGGTCGCCGACGCCATATCGGGCACGCCCAACTCCATCACCTACCTGGAGTGGGGAGCCGCGCTGGAACGCGACCTGAAAGTGGCCCGGGTCAATGGCGTGGAGCTCTCGGGGCAGACCGCCAGCCGGACCGTGGCAGCAGCCGCGGTGGAGGAGGACGACGGTGGCCTGCGCCTCGGCTTCGACTACTCCCCGGACGGCAACGCCTACCCGCTGGTCATGGCCACCTACGAGATTGTCTGCTCCGCGGGCGGCCCCAGTCCCGGGCTGGTCAGGGACTTCCTTGGCATGTTCGCGTCCGAGGAGATGCAGGCCTCTCTGGAGGGGCTTGGGTACGCTCCCCTGCCCGGCGAGTTACGGGAGCGGGTGAACGGAGTCGTCTCCGCAATCCAATGAACCAGCCACGCAAGCACCCCATAGCCCATCGACCGGGGGTAACACGATGACCACACCCGACGTCTCAGAAGCCACCGGCTCCCCGGCTGGAGGCAGCCGCGATCCCCGCCCGGGCAGGAGAACCCATCTCGGCGACCTGCTGTTCGGCGGCTCCGCACGCCTATCCAGCGCCATCATCATCGTGGTGGTGCTGATCATCGGGGTATTCCTGCTCAGCAGCGCCTGGCAGCCGCTGCACGACAACACCGCGAACTTCTTCACCTCGACGACCTTCGACTCCTCCGCCCGCCCCCCGCACTTCGGGGTCGCTGCGCTGCTGTGGACGACAGTGCTGTCGTCGCTGATCGCGCTGGTGATCGCGGTCCCGGTCGCGGTCGGGATCGCGCTGCTGCTGACCCAGTACGTGGGGGGCCTTATCTCCCGGTGGATCGGGTTCGTCGTCGACCTGCTGGCGGCGGTCCCGTCGGTGATCTTCGGCCTGTGGGGCATCAAGGTGCTAGGCCCAGCCCTGCAGCCCGTCGCAGCCTGGCTTCAGGAACACCTGGGCTGGTTCCCGCTGTTCAGCAGCACCGAGGTGGCCTCCCCGGGCACGGTGTTCACGGCGTCGCTGGTGCTGGCCCTGATGGTCCTGCCGATCATCACGGCCGTCACCCGGGACGTATTCGCGCAAACCCCACGGGAGCAGATCGAGGCAGCCCTGGCGCTCGGCGCCACCCGCTGGGAGGTCATCCGGATGACGGTGCTGCCCTACGGACGCTCGGGGGCGACGGCGGCCGCCATGCTGGGACTGGGCCGTGCGCTGGGCGAGACGATCGCGGTGATGCTGATCCTGTCCGCCAGCTCGTTCGACGTCTCAGTGTTCAACGGCGGGGAGACCTTCGCGTCCATCATCGCCCGCAATGCCGCCGAGTTCGACACCACCTACAAGGCCGGCATCTACATCTCCGCGGGCCTGGTCCTGTTCGTCCTGACGTTCGCGGTCAACGCCCTGGCACGCGTCGTCGCCGAGCGCGGGAAGGCGAAGTCCTGATGGCTCCCCTGGCTGGCCGCGGTGCCCTGAACCTACAGCGTCCTTCCGGGATGCGCGCGGTCAAGAACAACCTGGCGACGGCGTTCGTGTGGCTCTGTGTCGCAGCAGCCACCATCCCGCTGCTGTGGATCCTGATCTCGGTGGCCGTCAAAGGCGCCCCGCTGCTGTACAGCGTCGGCGCCGACTATCACGTGATCTGCATGGACAGGTCGGAGCGGGTGCGGGTCGCATCCGAGGTCTGCGGCGGGGACGTGAACACCGCACCCGCTGACGATGCCGTCGAGTGGCGCTACATCCCGGGCGGGCGGTACGCCGCGGTCGGTGAGAGGGTGAACACCTACCGCACCCAGACCTCAGCCCCTGCCTCCCCCGACCCCGGCCGGCCCTACAACATCGTCATGATCACCGACCCGGGCTCGGGGGATGCACGTGCCCCGTCGCTGCAGTGGTGGACGACGCCGCTGGGGTCGGCACAGGCCACCGACACCCGGGGCGGGGCGTTGCAGGCGATCTACGGCACCCTGATGCTGGGGTTGCTGACGGCGGTGATCGCGGTCCCGGTCGGGATGCTGGGCGCAATCTTCCTCGTCGAGTACGGCCGGGGAACGAAGACAGCCCGGGTGGTCTCGTTCATGGTCGACGTCCTCACGGGGGTGCCGTCGATCGTCGCGGCCCTGTTCATCTATGCCCTGCTGATCACCACCCTCGGGCAGCGGCCGTCGGCATTCGCAACGGTGCTGGCGCTGGCGCTGCTGATGCTGCCGATGGTGCTGCGGTCCACGGAGGAGATGCTGAAGCTGGTCCCGGACTCGCTGCGGGAGGCCTCCTACGCACTCGGGGTGCCGAAGTGGAAGACGATCCTGCGGATCGTGGTGCCGACCTCCTATAGCGGCATCCTCACCGGGGTGGTGCTAGGCATCGCCCGCGTGATGGGTGAGACGGCACCGCTGCTGATCCTGATCGGCTACACCCAGAACCTGTTCCTGAACCCATTCGGCACCTCGATGGGCGCCCTGCCCACCATGATCAACTCCGGCATAGCCACCCCGGAGGGGCAGCCGGGTGCGGACCGGGTGTGGGCCGCCGCCCTGACGCTGGTGCTGATCGTGATGGCGCTGAACCTGATCGCCAAGCGCATCGCCAGCCGCAACCGGCTCAAATGAGCGTACGCAGTCGACGTGGAAGGAGATACTGGAGTCATGTCGAAGCGCATCGAGGTGAAGGACCTCAACATCTACTACGGCAAGTTCCACGCCGTCTCCAGCGTGAGCCTGGTGGTCGAGCCACGTAGCGTGACGGCCTTCATCGGCCCATCGGGCTGTGGGAAGTCGACGGTGCTGCGCACCTTGAACCGGATGCACGAGGTCATCCCGGGTGCCCACTGCACCGGCGAGGTGCTGCTGGACGGCACCGACCTGTACGGACCAGACGTCGACCCGGTGGCGGTACGCCGGGTGGTCGGCATGGTGTTCCAGCGGCCCAACCCATTCCCGTCGATGTCGATCTACGAGAACGTCGCCTCGGGGCTGCGCCTGAACGGGGAGAAGAACCGCACGGTCCTCGACGAGGCCGTCGAGAAGGCGCTGCGTGGCGCGAACCTGTGGAACGAGGTCAAGGACCGCCTGGAGAAGGCCGGGGTCGGCCTATCGGGCGGGCAGCAGCAGCGGCTCTGCATCGCCCGCGCGATCGCGGTGCAGCCCGATGTCCTGCTGATGGACGAGCCCTGCTCGGCTCTGGACCCGATCTCCACCCTGGCCGTGGAGGATCTCATCCACGAGCTCAAAGAGCACTACACCGTCGTGATCGTCACCCACAACATGCAGCAGGCCGCCCGGGTCTCCGACGAGACGGCCTTCTTCAACCTGAAGGCGCAGGGCGAACCGGGCCACCTGGTCGAGATCGGCCCGACGGAACGCATCTTCCACAACCCGGAGAAGAAAGCCACCGAGGACTACATCACCGGCCGCTTCGGATGACCACATCTTCCGCGGGGGCGACGGCGAACGCTATGAGGACGGGAGCTTAGAACGTGTTCACCGGACTGCGGAGGTCCGGGGAGGAAGAGGACACAGCCCGGTGGTGACGGCATGTCTATACGGCTGCGGGCCACCATCCGTGGGTAAAAATATGTTGCCCCGCACGGCTATGCGGGGCAACACGACTCTCAGGGATATTGAGGTGTTAGCTGGTGCAGGTCAGGTTGTCCTCAGGCAGCTGGCCGTCGAGGAGGAAGCCGTCAACAGCCTTGGTGATGCAGGAGCTGCCGCGTCCGTAGGCGCAGTGGGCATTGCCCTGCCAGGTCAGCAGCTGCCCGGAGTCGAGCTGTTCGGCCAGAGCCTCAGCCCACTTGTAGGGAGTGGCGGGATCACCGGTGGTGCCCACCACCAGAATCGGAGCCGCACCCTCGGCGTGGACGTTCTGCGGGAGAGGATCGGTCTCGGAGTAGTGACCCCACGCGGTACAGATGACATCGAGGCTGGCAGCGCTAGCAAAGGTGGGAGTGATCTCCTGGGCCTCCTCATACTGAGCCCTCCAGACGTCCACATCGGCCTGTGCGGGACGATCCTGGCACTGAACACCTAGGTAAGCTGCCGTGCTTAAACCATTCGAGATCTGCTTGAAGGCCTCGGCAAAGCCGGAGGCATCACCCTGGCTGATGGCAGGAGCCAGGACCGCGGTCAGCTGTGGCCAGAGCCCGTACTGCAGGAAAGGCAGCTGGATGGCCTGGGCGAGTTGGGCTCCGGTGATCTTCACATCGGGGTCGGAGGTTTTCAGCGGTGATGCATCGGCGGAGGCAATCAGGTCACGAATCTGCTGCACCCCATGCTCCACGTCACCGGTCAGCGGGCAATTGTCGCCAGCTTTTCCTTCCAGACAGGCCTGCACATAGCTGTGCAGGGCATTCTCGAAGGCCTCAGCCCTGTCGAGGTCGAAATCCTGGTGAGAGATGGTGGAATCCACCGCACCGTCAAGCACCAGTCGACCGGCATTCTTCGGGAAGAGCTCGGCATAGGTGTAGCCCAGTTCAGTGCCATAGGAAAAGCCGAGGTAATTCAGGGACTTCTCCCCTGATATCGCTCTCAGCACATCCAAGTCCTTCGCCACCGAGACGGTGTTCACGTGATCCAGCAGGCCGGGCTCGGAGTGGGCCTCGCACTGCTCCCGGGCTTCACGGACTTTCGTAAGGTAGTTCGCAGCCCACGTCTCAAAGGCCTCCCCCGGCTGCGGCTTCTCCTTGCTGGCCTCCATGCCCAGAGTGGCATCTCCGCACTTGATGGCGGTAGACGAGCCCACACCCCGCGGATCGAAACCGACCACGTCGTAGCCGGCCAGCAACTCCTTCGAGAAACTCTGCTCCGCCCCCTCAACTGTTTGGACACCGGACCCGCCCGGCCCGCCCGGATTGATGAACAGTGAACCCCGAGACTCGCCATCCGCCGCCCGCTTCTTCACAGCAATCTGGATCGTTGTGCCGTCCGGGTTGTTGTAATCCATCGGTACCGTCACCATGCCGCAGGAAAATTTGCCCTGCTCCTCGGTCTTCTCCATGCCCCCGGTATCCCCGCACGGATACCACGAGACCTCCTGGCTATAAAAAGACTCCAGCCCCTTCGGCACCGCCGGGCTATTCCCCGGGTCGTCCGGGGCAGAGGTATGAGAGCCGGATCCCTGCGGCACGGCATAGGCAGGCAGAGCCGATATCGCCGGACCCGCCAGCAGCGCACCCCCCACCAGGGCAGCAGCCAGGGACCGTTTCCTCCGCCAACCGGAATGAGCCGAACCCGAATCAGTTTTCCTCATTGTCATTGGTTTCCTTTCTCTTTTTCTCGCCTGGACGATCTCCTAGCCGGATCGCCCAGCTGCTTGGGTGTTGTCACCATCCCGGAACCAGACGCCCGTATCGACCCTGGCCGAACGCGCCACGGACCGCTCATCCCTTGGGCATGACGACGAGCAGGACTAGGACCGCGAAGGCCACGCACGGAACCAGGCGCGCCCACAGCCACCAGCGCAGCTTGCCGGGACCGGGCTGCCAGGGAAGCTCACGCCATCGCAAGGCCATGCGGACTATCGCGTAGGCACCGGGCAGGAGCATCAGGGCGTAGGTCCAGCCCGGAATCGACGACCACGGACCCAGCGCCGCGGCCAGGGCCGCCCACGCCAGCACGTCCACTGCCCGGATCACCGTCGCCAGCCGGGATCCCAGCCGCTCTGCCCGCCACGCGGCCCACAGTGAGACGGCCACCAGCACCGCTGCAAGCACCAGCGGGAAGGGGAAGATGAATTTGTCGACGCCTCCTCTGAGGCTGGCCTGCGAGGGGACGGGTTCCTGGCTGTCGTCGAGGAGCGCCTGGGCCAGGGAGTCAAGCTGGGCCAGCGCGGTGTTGGCCATGACGACCACCGCCCGGCCTGAGGCCGGATCCATGACCACGACGGTGCCGTACCAGGCGAGGCCGCCTTCGTGGAAGATCGCTGAACGGTCATCGTCCAGGCGCCACCTGAACCACAGGTAGCCGATCTGGTATGTGTCATTGATGCTCTGGCGGGGTTGCCAGGCGGTCGTCCCACCTGGAGCGGTGCCGTCCATCACCGCCTGGGCGTAGCGGGCCATGTCGGCGCCCGTGGTCCAGGTCGAATGCCCTGCGGGGAGGTCGTACTGGCCGGGCGTGCCGGGCATCACCGTACGCCCGTTCTCCCACTTGCCTTTGATGGCGCGCTCGGGGACGGTGACGGCGTCGTCGACCGAGGTGAACACGGTGTCGTTCATGCCCAGGGGCTGAAGGAGCCGGGCCGTCGCATAGTCCTGCCAGGAGGCAGCCCCGGCGGCGCGCGCCAGGGCGATTCCGAGCAGGTCAGCGCCCAGGTTGGAGTAGCTGAATGTGCCTCGGGTGCTCAAGGCCAGCGTCCCGGCCTGCCGCAGGAATTCCTGTTCGCCCTGGGGCGCCCGGTCGCCGGACGACGCCAACTCGCTGCCGGAGACCCACGGCCACACCCAATCCGAGCGAGCCTCGCGGGGCAGGCCCGAGGTGTGAGTGGCCAACTCCAGCAGGGTCACGGTCCCGGCCTGGCTACCCTCCAATTCGGGGATGTGTGTGGCCAGGGTGTCGGACTCGGCCACTTCGCCGCGGGCGATGGCCACAGCGAGCAGCTGGCCGTTGAAGGTCTTGGTCACCGACCCCAGGCCGAAGCGGCTGTGCTCGTCGGGCACGACACCATCGGAGGAGCCCAGCCCCGCATGCCTCACCCCCTCGGGCGAGATGACCGAGACGTGCAGCGCCTCTAGCCCCGCGTCGTCGGGCAGTAGGGAACGCACCCGGGCCGCCAGGTCGGCATCACCGGAGGTGTTTCCGTCGATGTGCGGGGTGCGCGGACCGGCCACCACCGCGAGGACCGCTGCCGCAACCGCGACGAGCAGCGCCACTCCTCGTTTCGTAATTTTCGTCATGGAGTCTCCTTCAACCCTGGGATGGGTGCTGCCTAGTCTGAGGAAAGTTGAGACGACAAAGACGCTGCATTCCGATGGCTGATGGAAACGGCGTCCGGTTTGAGGTCCGCATCGGATCAGTGGAACGCTTCAGCCGTGGCCGGCGACTTGCCCGCCAAGGTCTGATGCGCTCAGGCCAGAAGCCCTGGTCGGCATCCGAGGCGTTGATTCCTTTGTCTTCAACTTCTGTGGTTCAGCCAACCACACAAAATAGACGGTGTCAATCAATGGGGGGTTGGGTCCCCCACTTTCCTTGTTTCATCGGCGGGTTTGGCAGCCTGGGCCGGTGTGGTAGTGCGTTTCAGCGGCGCGGAGAGCTGGTCTTTGGATGCCTGGCAGCAGTTTGTTGTGGGATCGAGGGGCTTGGTCTTCTCACGGTAGTTGGCCCCAGCGATTGCGGGTGTGGCCCTGCCGGGGCTCGGCAGGGCCACCCATAGGTTGGGGGGTTAGTTGGTGCACACGAGGTTGTCTTGTGGCAGCTGGCCGTCGAGGAGGAAGCCGTCGACGGCTGTGGTGATGCACTTGTTGCCGCGCGGGTAGGCGACGTGGGCGTTGCCTTCCCAGGTGATCAGCTGTGCGGAGTCGAGCTGCTCAGCCAGAGCCTGGGACCACTTGTAGGGAGTGGCAGCGTCGCCGGTGGTGCCGACCACGAGGATCGGGGCCGCGCCCTTGGCGTGGACGTCCTGCGGGAGAGGGTCGGTCTCGGAGTAGTGACCCCAGGCCGCACAGGTGATATCGAGGCTGGCAGCGCCCGCGAAGGTGGGAGCAACCTCCTGGACCTTCTCATACTGGGCCCTCCAGGTATCCGCCCCGCCCTGCGAGGGACGGTCTTGACAGTAGACAGCCGTGTTCGCTGCCATGCTCCCCTCTGCCGAGGCCTGCTTGACGACCTCAGCGAAACCGGACGCATCGCCCTGGGTGATGGCAGGGGTCAGGACCGCGGTCAACTGGGGCCAAGCGCCCCCTCTCAGGTATATCTGGATGGACTGGGTGAGCTGGGAGCCATTGATGGTCACGTCGGGGTCGGAGGTTTTCAGCGGTGATGCGTCGGCGGAGGCGATGAGGTCACGAATCTGCTGCACCCCCTGCTCCACACCACCAGTCAGCGGACAACTGTCGCCAGCTTTCCCTTCCAGACAGGCCTGCACATAACTGTGCAGGGCGTTCTCATATCCCTCGATGTGGCCCAAAGAGAATTCCGCATGGGACAAGGTGGAATCCACCGCACCGTCAAGCACCAACCGCCCCGCATTCTTGGGGAAGAGCTCGGCATAGGTATAACCCAGCTCAGTGCCATAGGACATACCAAGATAATCCAGAGCCTTCTGTCCCGAAACCGCGCGGAGGACATCGAGGTCTTTTGCCACCGAGACCGTACCCACATGATCCAGCAAGCCCGGTTCGGAGTGCGCCTCGCACTGCTCCCGGAACTCACGGACCTGCGTAAGATAATTCGCAGCCCACGTCTCGAAGAACTCACCAGGCTGCGGCTTATCCGTAGCGGTTAGCTGAGCATCCCCGCAGTCGATAGGGGTGGACGAGCCCACCCCGCGCGGGTCGAAGCCAACCACGTCATACCCGGCCAGCAACTCCTTCGAGAAATTCTTATCCACCGCCTCAACCAACTGGATGCCGGAGCCGCCCGGGCCGCCGGGGTTGATGAACAGCGAACCACGAGATTCGCCATCAGCGGCGCGTTTCTTCATTGCGATCTGGATCGTTGTGCCGTCTGGGTTGTTGTAGTCCATTGGGACGGTCACCATGGCGCAGGAGAATTTGCCCTGCGCCTCGGTCTTCTCCATGCCCCCGGTATCGCCGCATGGATACCACGACACTTCCTGGTTATAGAACGCCTCCAACCCTTTAGGCACCGTCGGATTGCTCCCTGAACCGTCTGGGGTAGGAGTGGAGGTGCTGGTGCCGTCCTTCTGCGGTGTCGCATACGCCGGCAGAACCGATATCGCCGGACCCATCAGCAGCGCACCCCCCACCAGCACCGCAGCCAGGGACCGCCTCCGCTGCCTCCTTGAACGAATGAGATCAGTTCTCCTCATAACCATTGATTTCCTTTCTCGTACAGTCCCCGCTTGCCTGGGACTTCCACCATCCCGGAACCAGACGTCCGTATCGATCCTGCTGGCACCACGCCCCAGGTAGGGAAAACCCTCCCTTAAGGGCTGAAATAGGCACCCCTCAGGTGGCTGTCTGTGTTCCCGCAGGCTTCACGCCAGCGCGAGACGACCAGCTGAAGACACCACCTCATGGAAGCGCTCCCAGTCTGGAGATACCCAAGGGACTCAGGATCCTCATCTCCTCACCCTCCGACAGACGTGCTCCCTGTTTCAATCACCTTGGCGGGAAGTCGGGGTAAGAACAGGGACAACCCCCACAGTGACGCCATCGCACCGGCACGGCCATCAACCACATCACTATCAGGGCAGAACCTCCCAGAACGACACGACTCGACCGCCAGAAGAGACACCCAGCCCACACACTGGCGGCCACCGGCCGTGGCGAAAGCGAGCCAACCCCGTACTCCCGGCTCACACGGGCTGGCGGAGCCGGTCCATCATGGGGCGGCGATCAAACTGGGCAGGCAGCCAGGTAGTAGCCACGGCGAGCACGAGCACCACCGCGACCACCGGCGCGAGCGTGCTCCACGGCAGGGCCGCGAGGAAGACGCGCATCCCTCCCCCGGAGAATACGGCCGACCCGGCAGCACTCAGGATGGTGGCGATCAGCCCGAACAGGATGCCGGTGATGGCGTAGATGGCGCCCTCCAGGATCGTGGTGGCCATGAGCGTGGAGCGCCGGGCCCCGATAACGCCCAGCAGGGCTCCCTCCTGCCGCCAGGTGGAGCCGACCATCGCGATGTTGGCGACACCTCCCGCACCCGAGATGATGAAGATGGGCACGGCGATGGCCAGGAACCCGCTGACGCCGCCGTCGGCACCGGAGGCCCGGGTCGCCCCCACGATCGCGTAGACCACCCCGGTCATGCCGACGGCGATGCCGAAGGGGACGATCGTCGTCAGGCTCATGGTGGAGCGGTGGCGGGCGTTGGCCCGGGCGGCGAACCAGGCGGGGCTGCGCCCGGGAATGAGGGCGGTCCATGCCGTCAGGAGGGGGCGGATCGTCCAGTTGGGCACGCACAGGGCAGCGATCATCAGCATCAGCACCAGAGCGCCGCCCAGCCCCATCAAGTCGTCGTTCGTGCGCCCGGCCATCTCTGCGGCGGTCTGCGGGTCCGCCCCCTCGGTGCTGGTGAGCTCGCTGGGGTTGACCACTGCGATGATCAGGGTCACGGTCACGCCGAACAGGAACACACCTGCGACGATCCACTGCCAGATGCGGGTCCGGGCAGCGGGTGAGGCGGCCTCGCGCAGGGCCTGCATCTCCGGGGTGGAGGCGGCGCGCCGCGCAGCACCCAGGCCGCCCAGGATGCTGAAGGCGGTGGTGATCGCGATGGTCAGGGGCACGGCGAAGGCCGGCATGACCACGGGCATGTCAGCGGGGTAGACGTGGAACTCGTGCCACGTGAGCAGGTACCAGCCGGTGACCGGCAGGGCCAGGATCCCGCCGATGAGGCCGCCGAGCATGCCGACGGCGCCGATCTGGGCCAGGATGACGCGCCGGATGCGCCGGCTGGGAATGCCGATGATCTTCCATAGGGCGTGGGATCGGGACTGCGCGGTCACCGTCAGCGCCAGCGTCGAGGAGACGATGACGGCGATGGACAGGCCCGCGTAGCTGACCAAGTTGGAGCCCAGGATGCTGGTCATCGAGCTGTACTTCGAGGCGTCGGCCTGGGTGGCGGACCATTGCAGGGCGCTGTACCAGGAGACGATGATGACGTCGATGAAGGCGCCTCCGGTGGTGGTCACCAGCAGCGACCACAGCCACTGGCGGGCGTGGTGGCGCAGGTCCTTCCAGATGAGTGCGGCCATGGGATCGGTCTTCTTTCCTATCTGCGCGTCTTCTTGGGATGAGCGGCCAGTCAGCAGGCGCTGAGGGCCGGCGCCGGGGCCTGGCTCGCGGGCACGTGGCCGGGCGTGCGAGCAGGCATTCGGGCGGAGTGGACCAGCTCGGCGATGTGAGCGGCGTCGCGGGTCTCGGACCAGGCGGCCAGGTGCCCTGAGCTCATGACCGCGACGGCGTCAGCCTGGGCGGCGGCCTCGACGTCGTGGGTGACCATGACGACGGTCGCGCCCTGCTCGGCCAGGCGGCGCAGCCAGTCCAGGACCACCTGCCCGGCGCTCAGGTCGAGGGCGCCGGTGGGCTCGTCCAGTCCCGCCATGGTGTGCAGCAGCGTCGACTTACCCGATCCCGAGGCCCCCACCACCGCGGTGAAACTGCCCTGCGGCAGGTCGGCATCAACCCCGTCCAGGGCGACCACCTGGGCATCCTTGCGCCCAGGGACGTCGTAGATGCGGGTCAGTGCCCGCACCGAGATCGCAGGGCTGCCGGGAGCATCGGGGTGGATGACTTGCTGAGATGCCCGTGAAAACTTCATGGTTTTATAACATCAGCGCGGCCCGCCTGTGTCTGTGGAGCTAACCATCGTCCTCGTTATGGCTATCCCTACCTATGACACTGTGACTCCGTTGACGCTGTGGCTCCGGCAGGCCCTAGATCGCGTCCAGCCATAAAACAGGCATAAAAGTCGTGTTGTCTCCGCGCGAGCAGGCGGAGACAACACGACTCGATAAGGGACAGACGCCCAGATTCAGCTGGTGCAGGTCAGATTGTCTTGTGGCAGCTGGCCGTCCAGGAGGAAACCGTCGACGGCTGTGGTGAGGCAATACCCAGCATCTTCGTGCCCGTAAGCACCATGGGCGTTGCCCTCCCACGTCAGCAGGTGGCCGGAGTCGAGCTGCTCCGCCAGAGCCTCAGACCAGTGATATGGAGTGGCCGGATCGCCGGTGGCGCCGACCACCAGAATCGGCGGAGCTCCCTCGGCATGAACGTCCTGCGGGATCGGATCAGAAGCGGAGTAATGTCCCCAGGCGGCGCAGGTCATGTCGAAGTTGATTGTCCTGGCGCCGAAGGTCGGAGACAGCTCCTGAGTCTGCTCGTACTGGGCCTTCCACGCTTCCATGTTCCCTTGTGAGGGGCGGTCCTGACACAGAACAGCCAGCAGCGTGGCTGCATTGGAGGGTTTGAACCATCCCATCTGCTTGATAACCTCAGCGAAGCCGGAGGCATCATTCTGGGTGATTGCAGGCGTGAGGGCCGCGGTTAACTGCTGCCAGTACCCAGACTGCAGAAAAGATATCTGAATGATTTGGGCAAGCTGGGCTCCAGTGACTTTCGCCTCGGGGTCGGAGGTTTTCATCGGTGATGCATCAGCAGAAGCGATCAGGGCACGAATCTGCTGCACCCCCTCCTCAACGTCACCAGCCAAGGGGCAGTCACCAGTCTGGCCGTCCAGACAGGCCTGCACATAGCTGCGGAGCGCCTTCTCGTAACCCTCTATCCCTTCCTGGCCGAATTCCACATGGGAGACAGTGGAGTCCACAGCACCATCGAGCACCATCCGGCCAACATGCTCCGGGAAGAGCTCCGCGTAGGTGTAACCAAGTTCAGTGCCATAAGAGAAGCCAAGATAGTTCAGGGATTTCTCCCCCGATACGGCACGAAGCACATCAAGGTCTTTCGCCACTGAAACCGTATTCACATGATCCAGCAGACCCGGCTCAGAATGTTCCCGGCACTGCTTCTCCAACGTGGATACCTTGCCCATATAGCTCTGAGCCCAGTCCTCGAAAGACTGCCCCTCCCGCGGCTGGCCTGGGCTGATGAGCCATTCGAAGGGAGACTCGGCATCCCCGCAGTCGACGGAAGTGGAGGGGCTGATACCGCGGGGATCGCGGACGCCGCGGGGATCGAATCCAACGATGTCGTACCCAGCCAGCAACTCCTTCGAGTACTTCTTCTCCACACCCTCAACCTGGTGAACCCCGAAACCACCCGGGCCACCGGGATTGATGAACAGTGAACCTTGAGACTCACCATCGGCGGCACGTTTCTTCACCGCGATCTGGATGGTCTCACCGTCGGGCTGGTTGTAGTCCATCGGCACCGTCACCATCGCGCAGGAAAACTTGCCCTGCTCCTCGGTCTTCTCCATACCGCCGGTATCGCCACACGGATACCAGGAGATCTCCTGGCCGTAGAAGGACTCCAAAACCTCCGGCACCACAGGTTGATGGCCTGGATCAGCAGGAGAACCATGCGTGGGCAGGGCCGACGCCACCGGCCCCGCTGCCAACAGCGCACACCCCACCACAGCCGCAGCCACAGACCGCCTTCGTCTTCCCATACGGATTAGACCTGAACCAGCTTTCATCATCGTTTCCCTTTCTTGCGGTTCCCAGGACCCAGTTGCCCGAGGATGTGACCAGCATCCCGGCACAGGCCTCACCACCGCTACGAACGCAGGACGGAACCTCAATTACGACCTTTGGAGGAACACGCATCGACGAAGGTCCCATGCCGTCGGACGCATACGACGACACACATACGACACAGTGTGGCCCCACCGGAGTTCGGCAAGGCCACACCATGGCGTAACTCAGCGACGCTCAAGCTGACTGGCATCGCTGAACTCACTCGGCTTCCTTCAGGTGGTGCACACGAGGTTGTTCTGTGGCAGCTGGCCGCCCAGGAGGAAGCCGTCGACGGCTGTGGTGATGCACTTGTTGCCGCGCATGTAGGCGACATGGGCATTACCGTCCCAGGTGATCAGCTGGGCGGAGTCGAGCTGCCTGGCTAGCGCCTGGGCCCAGTGGTACGGAGTGGCTGGATCACCGGCGGTCCCCACCACCAGGATCGGGGCCGCGCCCTTGGCGTGGACGTCCTGCGGGATGGGGTCGGTCTTAGAGTAGTGACCCCACGCGGCGCAGGTCATGTCGAAGCTGGCGCCGCCTGCGAAGGTGGGAGCAACCTTCTGGGTCTCCTCATATTGTGCCTTCCAGGCATCCATGTTGCCTTGTGCGGGACGGTCCTGACACATGACAGCCGTCCAGGCCGCCATGCTTACACCAGCCGAAGCCTGCTTGACGGCCTCGGCGAAGCCAGAGGCGTCATTCTGACCGATGGCAGGAGCCAGGGCCGCGGTCAGCTGCGGCCAAGCGCCGCCACTCAGGTATCTCCGGATAGCCCCGGTGAGCTGGGCTCCGGTGATCTTCACATCGGGGTCGGAGGTTTTCAGCGGTGATGCGTCGGCGGAGGTAATGAGGTCACGGATCTGCTGCACCCCGTCCTCGACGCTGCCGGTCAGGGGGCAATTGTCGCCGGCTTTTCCTTCCAGACAGGCCTGGACGTAGCGGTGGAGGGCTTTCTCATACCCTTCAGCTGTTTCCACGGTCAGTCTGTGGTTGGTTGAGGTGGAGTCCATGGCACCATCGAGCACCAGCCGGCCGGTGTTGTGGGGGAAAAGCTCCGCATAGGTGTAGCCCAGCTCAGTGCCATAGGACATGCCGAGATAATTCAAGGTCTTCTCTCCCGAGACCGCCCGGAGGACGTCAAGGTCCCGCGCCACCAAAGCGGTGCCCACGTGATCCAGCAGACCCGGCTCGGAGTACTCGCGGCACTGCTTCTCCAACTTGGATACCTCGTCCATATAGCCCTGGGCCCAGTTCTCAAAGGAGCTCTCCTCCTGGGGGTGCTCCGCGCTGGCCTCCTCGGCCGGCTTGGCGTCCTGGCATGTGATGGGGGTGGAGGAGCCGACACCGCGTGGGTCGAAACCGACCACGTCGTAGCCGGCCAGCAAGTCCTTCGAGAAACTCTTACCCACCGCCTCAACCAAGCCGATGCCGGAGCCACCCGGCCCGCCTGGATTGATAAACAACGAACCACGGGGCTCGCCATCCGCGGCGCGTTTCTTCACCGCCACCTGGATGGTCTTGCCGTCGGGCTGGCTGTAATCCATCGGCACCGTCACCGTCGCGCACGAGAACTTGCCCTGCTCGTCGGTTTTCTGTATGCCTCCGGTGTCGCCGCACGGATACCACGACACCTCCTGGCTATAAAAAGACTCCAGCCCCTTCGGTATTGCCCCTGGCTCATCCGGGGCAGGGGTATTGGTGCCGGATTTCTGGGGCACCGCATAGGCCGGCAGGGCCGACGCCACCGGACCCGCCAGCAGCGCACACCCCACCACCAGCGCGGCCATGGAACGCCGCCTCTGGCCTCTCCAACGGGCTGAACCCGGCCCCATCTTCTCCCTCGTCCTCGCTGTTCTCATACCGCTCCTTTCTTTATTTTTCTTTATCTGCATGGCCCTATTACCGGACCGTGCAGGTGTATGGGAACCCCCAGCATCCCGCACCCAGGCGCCCGCATCCACCCTGCTAGCGGGACAAACAAAGGTAGAGATGACTCACCCCTAAGGGTCGAGCTGAAGCCATATGGGCCACTCACCTTTTGGGAATCGCGATGAACAACACCAGCCTGGCGAAGACGCCACACGGGATCAGGCGCGCCCACAGCCACCAGCGCAACCTGCCGAGACCAGGCTGCCACGAAAGCTTATGCCACCGCGACACCATACGCGCGACTGCCTCCAGAACTGGCCCTATCCCCGGTTTGCTGGCCTTGTTGCCATTTGCTGGCGTCACAGCACAGGCAAACGCGATTAAGGCCAGCAAACGGGCAGGGGATGCCGAATACCCCAGTTCGCCAGATTCCGTGCGGAAACACAGCTAGCCTTCTGGTATGTCATCGCAGACCACGCGGCAGTCCAGACCGGGTCGCCTCACGGCCTCCGCCGGGTCGACGATCGAGGTCAACGGACTGACCAAGGAGTATGGCGGACGGGCTGTCGTGGACGACCTCTCGTTCACAGTCCGTCCTGGTCTCGTCACGGGTTTCCTGGGCCCCAACGGGGCGGGCAAGTCCACGACGATGAAGATGATCCTCGGCCTGGTGCACCCGACCCGCGGCAGCGCCCTGATCGGGGGACGCCCGTTCCGGTCCCTGCCGAACCCGGCGGCCAGCATAGGCGGCCTTCTCGACCCCCACGCTGTGCAAGGTTTCCGCACGGGCGCTGAACACTTGGCCTGGCAGGCCAGGACCGCCGGAATCCCGCTTGAGACGGTGGGACGAAAGCTTGAGCTGGTCGGCCTGTCACAGGCCGCCGACCGCAGGGTGAGCGGCTACTCGCTGGGCATGCGGCAACGGCTCGCGCTCGCCGGGGCACTGCTGGCCGACCCAGGCATCCTCATCTTCGACGAGCCCGTCAATGGCCTCGACACGGAGGGCATCTTGTGGATGCGTGACATGCTGAGGTCACTCGCGGCACAGGGACGGACGGTGTTCGTCTCAAGCCACCTGATGGACGAGATGCAGCGAACAGCCGACCGGGTGATCATCATCGACAAAGGACGCCTGGTCAGAGACGTCACCCTCGACGAACTGACCGCCCAGGCAGTCGATCACCAGGTGCGGGTCCGCAGCGGTGACGATGATCGCCTGCGAGACGTCCTCGCCGCCGAGTCAGGGCAGGTCCGTCCTCTGCCGGACGGCATGCTCGTGACGGGCCTGGCGGCGGAGAGGATCGGATGCCTCGCCCTGGAGGCGGCCATTCCGCTGATCGAGCTGCACAGCGAGGCGGCGACGCTGGAGGATGCCTTTCTCCAGATCACCCACGCGGCGGACAGGACCGCGGCGGACAGGACGGAGGACAAGCCATGACGGGAGTGCACCGCGCTGGCCTCTCGTCGGCTGCGGCTGGAGAGTTCGCCAAAGCCCGGTCGTGGCGGACGGGACGGGCGCTGCTGGTGGTGGCCTTGCTCGGCGCGGCCCTGGGGAGTGCGATGTTCGTCGCCACCGTGCCACTCACGATGAGCCAATCCCTGGCGGCACTCCAGGAGCGTCAGCGCGTGGAGGTGTCGCTGATGGGCGTGGACGTGGCCAACATCGTGTGCCTCGTGACGGCGATCCTGTTCGTGTCGAATGAGAACTCCAGCAATCTCGTCGAGGTCACCGCGCGGCTGACTCCGGTGCGGCACCGGGTGGTCCTGGCGAAGCTGATCGTGGCGGGAGGGCTCTCGTGCGTGATCTCGGTTCTCGCGACGCTGCTGGCTTATGGCGCTGGCATGGTCACCCTCACCGCTGCCGGGGCGCCGCTGCCAGCTTTCGACGGCGGCACGCTGCAGGCCCTACTGGGAACCATGCTCATGATTCCGGTCCACACCGTCCTGGCTGTCGCCATGGCCTACCTGACCCGGAGCGGCCTGATGGCCTTCCTGGGGGTCTTCGCCGTCATGTGCCTGCCCACCCTCAGCTCGATCCTGCCCAGTGCGCTCGACCGGGCCGCGCAGTGGCTGCTCCTCACCCCCGCGCTGCACACGATCTCGGGCATCGCCACCCCGGGCGGAAAAGAGTTCACCCACCCCGTCGCGGCGGCGGGCGTCGTGCTGGGCTGGATGGTCGTCCCCCTGCTGCTGGCGGTCTCGGCCTTCCGGTCCCGTGATCTCTGAGACGCTGGCCCTATCCCCGGTTTGCTGGCCTTGTTGCCATTTGCTGGCCTCACAGCACAGGCAAACGCGATTAAGGCCAGCGAACGCGGATTAAGGCCAGCAAACCGGCAGGTTAGGAGTCGAGCAGACGGGCATCGTGGACCAGGATCGCGACCTGGGTGCGGTTGGTGCAGCCGAGTTTGGTCAGGACCCTGGTTAGCGTGGCTTTCACCGTCGCCAGCGAGTGGTAGAGCTTCGTCGCGATCTCCGCGTTGCTCAGGCCCCGGCCGACCTCGACGGCGACCTCCAGCTCACGCTTGCTGAGGACCTCCAGGTCGGTCCGGGCGCGCTGGGTGCGGTCGTCGACGCCCGCCGACGTCGCGGCCGCGATCACTGCTCCGATCACCGACGGCGACAGCGACCGCTCCCCCTCGGCGGCGCGGTGGATGGCGCGGATCATCTCCTCCGGCGACGTGTCCTTCAGCAGGAAACCGTGGGCCCCGGCGCGCAGCGCCTCCAGGACCAGCTCGTCGGCGTCGAAGGTGGTGAGCATCACGACCTTGGGTGGTTCGGGCTGTGCCAGGACCTGCCGGGTGGCGGTGATCCCGTCGACCTGCGGCATGCGGATGTCCATCAGTACCACGTCGGGGGTGTGCTCGGCGACCAGCGCGACGGCGTCGGAGCCGTCGGTGCCCTCCCCCACCACCTCGATGCCGGAGTCCGCTTTGCTGAGCAACAGCTTGAGCCCGGCCCTGACCAGGGCATCATCGTCGACCACCAGCACGCGCCGGTTCACCACGGCAACCACACCTCCACCACGAAATCGCCTCCCTTGGGCCCCGCGCTCATCCTGCCACCCAGCAGCTCTGCCCGCTCCTCCAGGCCGACCAAACCCAGTCCGGAGCCTGGGGAGTCCACCGTGATGAGGCTGAGCTGGTTGGCCGCCCGGATGTTCAGGCCATCCTGCGGCGATCCTGCGATGGCGAGCTGCACCACAGCCCCCGGCGCGTGGCGGGCCGCGTTGGTCAGGCACTCCTGGACGATCCGGTAGGCGTGCCGGCTCAGCACGTCGTGGGGTTCGCTGTCGATCCGCACGTCGGCTTCGATCTGGCGTCCCACCACTCGATGCTCGGCGAGCAGGGCGTCAAGCCCGGCCAAGGTCGGCTGCGGGCGCGCTGGCGCGCCCTCGGCGTCGATCTGGCGCAGGCGTCCGAGGATGGTGCGCAGTTCCTCAAGGGCCTGGGTCGCGCTCTGCTGGATGGTGCCGACGACGGGCCGGGTTTCCTCGGCGCCCAGGTCATCGCGGTAGGCCAGCGCCCCGGCATGCATGGCGATGAGGGAGATCTTGTGGGCAAGCACATCGTGCATCTCCCGGGCCAGCTCGGCGCGCTCCTCCGCGCGCGCAGCCTGGGCCAGCAGCTCACGTTCGCGTTCCAGCGCCGCGATCCGCTCCATCTTCGCCTCTTGCCTGGTCCCCAGGAAGCTGCCGAGTGTCGCGATGAGCATCACCACAAGCGCTGCGGCCAGGGGCGTCAGAGTTGTGAACAGCTGAGCCCATTCCCGAATGTTGGAGGACACATCGTCGGGGACGGCGATTCCAGGCTGGTCCCGCCCCTGTCCGAGGCCGGCATACAAGGGGTTCAGGATCAAGGCCGCATACATCACAACCCCGCCGAGCAATGTCAGGCGGATCTTCCGTCGCTTGCACAGGTGCAGATAGGCCCAGACCATGCAGAGCGTGAGGAGCTCAGAGAAGGGAACGGACAAGGCGCTGAGCGCCAGGCTGAGTGCCAGGGGATGCCGGTGCCTCAGCCGCATCGCGAGCAATGCCGCCGATCCAACCGCCAGCTGCAGGACCGTTCCCCAGGCTCCCAGGCGGTCCAACAGGAAGTTCTTGTCCGCGGTGGAGAGGTTCATAATCATGAAGAGCCCGACCACCAGGTAGGGCCAGTTCGCCCTGAGATTGAGTTTCCGCACGTCCACGACCCTAGACCGCCCCCGGCGGCGTCCCGGCAGCTCCTTCGGCTAAGCGAACGCATCTTTCGGCTAGGAAACCTCATACCTTCACCCCTGGCAGCAAACCAGCTGGCTCCAGTGGCATGGAGCCATGATCACCTTCCAGAACCTGACTAAGAGCTACGGCACCTTCACCGCAGTCGACGGCATCAGCTTTGACGTCGCGCCCGGAACCATCAGTGGCTTCCTCGGCCCCAACGGGGCGGGCAAGTCCACCAGCATGCGCTGCCTCGTCGGCCTGGCCGTGCCCACGAGCGGCGCAGCCACCATCAACGGAAAGCCGTACCGCACACTGAAGAACCCGGCCTTCGAGGTCGGCACAATGCTCGACGCCTCCGCCCAACACCCCGGCCGCACCGGATACGAAACCCTCGCCCTAGGAGCCACCGTCCTCGGCCTACCCAAAACCAGAGTCAACGAGGTCCTACACATGGTCGGCCTCACCGAGAAGGAATCCAAACGCCGCCTCAAAGCCTACTCCCTAGGCATGCGGCAGCGCCTGGGGATCGCACACGCGCTGCTCGGGTCGCCGTCGGTCCTGATCCTCGACGAGCCGGCCAACGGACTCGATCCCGCCGGCATCCGGTGGATGCGACGCCTGCTGCGGGAGTTCGCCGACCACGGCGGCACCGTACTTCTCAGCTCCCACCTGCTGCACGAGGTCCAGCAAATCGCCGACGAAATCGTGATGATCGGCCAGGGACGCATCGTCGCCTCCGGCACCCAGGAAGAGCTGCTGAAGACCACCGACGACCTTGAGGAGCTGTTCCTCGACCTCACCGAATCCACCTCCCGCGAAGGAGCCCTGTCATGACCGCCGCCGCAACCCCCCTGCTGACCGGGTCTCGCTCAGCCATCGCTCCTATCAGCTTCAGCCGGGTCCTGGCCTATGAGTTCCGCAAGTCGGTATCGACCAGAGCAAGCCGCTGGACCCTCGCAGCGGCCATCGCCGGAACCATAGCAACAGCAGCCATTCTCTATCTCTCTCTTCTGCTGACGGATTTCGATACCACACAGCACTTCACCTGGATACAGCTGGCACATTCCACCACCGATTCCTTCCTGGGCATCGCCGAGATCTCCACAATTCTGTTCAGCCTTTTCCTGATCCTGATGGTCACCACCGACTGGACCAACCGCAGCATCATGACGACATACACGCTGACGCCCCGCCGCGGCTGGGTGCTGTCAGCTCAGCTCATCGTCGCTCTGACCTACATCGCGGCCTTCTGGGCATTGTGCCTCGGCCTGGCGGCCCTCGTCGCAGGCCTCCTCTCCCCAAGCCAGAACGTGGACATCAGCTGGTCGGCGACGGCCTGGGACGTACTCGGGGTGCTGCTGGCGAACGTGGGATTCCCCCTTTCGGGGTTCCTGCTGGGCATAGCCATCATGAATACCCCAGCGGTCGTCGTCGCATGGGTGGTGCTTGACTGGCTCGCGACCCTGTTGCTGTTCCTGCTCAAGGACGTGGGCCAGTGGTTCCACCTGAATACCGCCCTGGGGACCGCGGTCGCAGACCCGAATACAGGCGCCAACTGGGCCCATGTCGCGACATCGGCGGTGGTGTGGCTCGGCATCCCCGCAGTCATTGGCATCTGGCGCACACTACACCGCGAGGCCAGCTGACCCGAAACATCACCAAACCCAAAGACCTACGGTCCGGTAGGTAGCAACATATGGCTGGTCTGCCAACCAGAATCTGCTACCTACTGGGCCGTAGGTCTTGATCAATTCGCGAAACGACGGCTGATCTCGGGAAGTCTCAGGTCAAGCCATTCCCGGTGGTGGGGCAGTTTGTCCATCAGCTGCGACACCCCAGGCCAAGAGCCAGCCAGCTGTCCGGCCACTTCGGCGACGGTCTGCATGGTGCTTTCGACTGGCGCACCAATTTTCCGGGCCAGCAGCTCGAATGACTGCGGTGTCACCTCGTCAAACCGCCTGGATCTGCCCAGCGTGAGGCCGAGATCCTCAGCGTCCTCACGATAGGGAGCCGTTGAGACCAGATCGTAGGCGGGCGAGATCACAGGGCGACGGGGGTCGCGGTAGATCAGTGAGGTGTTTTTCAGATGCATATCGCCATTGCCGATGGCGAAACTGAAGAACAGCCGCCGGATGAATTCCAGATAGGAGACCTCATCCCGGCCGCGATACATGAGCGCGGCTGCGGTCTCGAATGAGCCGTCATATTTCCTGTCCGGGTAGAAACCCCGCACCTGTGCCAGGTCCTCGATATGGATCCGGCTGTTGCCCTCCCGGTCGAAGCGCCTGATCGCATACGCCCATTCCTGCCCTTGGGGCCAAGCCATCTCCGGCAATGTGGGCAGCTCGTCGCGATGCCACATTTTTATCTCTGGGACGTCGATGCCACAACGCTGGGCGAGGGACATCATCGCGAACTCGTTGGCGGGTACCTCCGGGTAGACCGCGTCGGGCATCTTGACGATCCAGTCACCCTCCTGATTACCCGCAGGCAGCGTCAGCCGGTCACCGGATTGAAGCAGGGAGAACTTGAGCGCGACGCCGGCCAGGCTGAAACGCAGAACCTGTCCATCGTGACGCCGCACAGCGGGGAACTGCACCTGTTCTGGCCGCCAGGCGGGATCAGCCTCACCCTCAACAGGTTCGACGATCACCGCCCCAGGAAGCCCGAGCCCGAGCCGGACCAGAAGCCGCATCTCCCGCTGCTCATTGATGCCCGCGTCCAAGGCGACCCACTGCCTCAGTCTGCCCTCGGGAAGCAGATTGGAGAACCAGGGCGGCAGCCGCAGAGCCGCCGCCACTCGTTCCTCTGGGTTGTCCTCAAAACGCAGCCCGAGCATGGGGCGATCGGGGTCATCCCAGTAGCCCTGCTGCCATTCCAGCCAGGTGTAGTCTCCGCGGGCATACAGATGCGCAACAGTCTTGCCGCCAAGCAGGACCCGGAATCCCTCGGTCACCATGCATCATCCTGCGAAGAGTCATCATCGAAGTCGAAAGAAGCCAGAGGCGCGGAATCATCAAACCCCTGCCCCGTGCGCTCCTGAAGGAATTTATCGATATAACCTTGCAACACCTGTTCGCGTTCCTGAACGAGTCTCTCGGGAAAACCACCCAAGCCGAAGAAATGCGAATCGCGTACCACCGCGTCCCACGCTGAGACATCCCGCACATTCTCCAGTGGGATACCGGGCATAATGACTCGGTTTCCCAGCGAGCTCTTGGTGTTGCCAGACAACCTGATCCGCGAGAAAACCTCTGGACACACTGGGCTCGGTGTTGGCCCCCCGCCGATTTCAAGAGCCAGATCCGCACGGGTGAACGGTTCGCCGGTGTCTGGCGACAGCGGCTTATGGTTCCACAGTGCGCACAGCATGATGTGCCCGGAAGCACGGTTTGAGCCAAAATCATTCACATGTAGACGTTGCCCTGGCCCGCTTGGCAATATGTCTAGAAGCTGCTGTATCGAATGGCTCTCCTCTCGCGGGTGGATACACGAGGCTAGGGTTCGGACAGCTCCGGTGGTCCCACCTCTCATCACTCCGGGACCCGCTAAAGCAGCTCTCCAATACCAACGCTTCAAGAGGTTTATATTCCGTGGCGATGGCTCCGGGAAGTGGGCGAAGAACCGGGCTAGGACCACGAGGAGATGCCGGTAGGCCAGGAACGTGAAATGCGGAACCCCCGCGATATTACACAGGAATTCGATGGCAAGCTCCAGGGAATTCAGCGCCTCCTGATGGGCCTGCTCCTGATTCTCGTCAGGGAAATCTAGACCCTTCCTGCGGTCATCACGGAACTCCAGATGGATATCTCGGTAGACATCGGATGCTCTTCTGGCCAGGAATGCATGCAGGATGGTGTCGTGGTCAATCTGGCCCCAGTTGAGGCGGACGCGGATATCGTCCTGGATGGTCTCGAAGGTGGTCGCAGTGGAGTCGCTCTCCCCCGGCGCGAACAACCCCTTGAATGCCTCGGCCCGGGTCAGGCGCTTGCCCGCGTTGTTCATGCGGTCGTAGATCTCGCGCAGCACCCCATCGTCCTCGGAGCGCACCTCATAGACCGGCACGTGAAACTCACGCAGCCGCTGGGTGGCGGTGTTGATCTCGTCGATCCGGTCGACGTAGTTCGGATGCTCACCGACCCAGCGCAGCAGCCTAGGCAGTTCGAAGAGCACCGGTAGGGGGATGGCATGATCGCCGGAGTCGTTCCGGGTGCGGGCGCGAACCCTCGGGGGTTGTTGCCTGAGGTCGTAGACCAGCGCGAACTCACCATCAAGGCCATGCTTTGGGTCGAAGACGTTCAGGAAGATCGTCACCCGCTGCTGCCCGTCCACCACGTAGCGGGCGTCGGTCCGCTCGGGGGCTTCCACAGTCACCTCACCCAGCCGGACCGTCTCCGCGGGTGCTTTGCGCTGCCACAGCAGGAGGCTGCCGATGGGAAATCCCCGCAGCACGCTGTCAATCAGCGCCACGGCATCCGCCTTCTTCCAGCGCAAGCCACGCTGGAAATGCGGCACCCGAACGACCCCCTCGCGCACCATGCCAACCAGCTGGGCCAGTGGATAGGTACGGGCGGTTGGTTCGGCCAGCAGATCAGCCCGAGGCTGCTCGTCTAGCGACATATCCCCTCCCTCACGAGGCACTGCGCCCATTCTGGCATGCCGCACTGGATCCTCCGCTGACTACGAGCACCGGGGAAATCAATCCGCGGTCTTTTCAGACCGCGACCCTAGAACTCTGGCTGTGATGTCTCTCGGCTCAGCGGACGCATCTTTCGGCTAGGAAACCACGGACCTTTACCCCTGGCAGCGACCCAGCCGGCTCCGGTGGCATGAAGCCATGGTCACTTTCCAGAACCTGACCACGAGCCACGGCTCCCTCACCGAGGTGGATGACGCATGACCGCCGCCGCGACACCCCCGCTGGCCGGACCCCGCTCGGCCATCCCGCCTCTGAGATTCAGCCGGGTCCTGGCCTGCGAGTTCCGCAAATCAGTGTCCATCAGGGCGAACCGCTGGTTCCTCGCGCTGCTCGCCGTCGCCGCCATAGCAGCGGCAACCGGTTTCTATGTCTATTTCATGCTGACGACGTCCGGCGCCGCACCCCTCACCTGGGCGCAGCTGGGAAGAATCATCGTCGATCCTCTCATGACGCTGCTCGGCTGCTTCCTGGTCACGTTGACCACCAGCGAGTGGACCAACCGCAGCATCATGACGACATTCACGCTGACGCCCCGGCGCGGCTGGGTGCTGTCCGCTCAGCTCGTCGTCGCCCTGACCTACGCGCTGGCCCTCTGGGTATTGTGCCTCGGCCTGGGGACGCTCGTCGCAGGCCTGCTCTCCCCACGTGAAAACGTGGACATCAGCTGGTCGGTGACGGCCTGGGACGTGTTCGGGCCACTGCTGCCGAACCCGGTATTGGCTATCTCGGCCTTCCTGCTGGGCATCGCCGTCATGAACGGCTCAGCGGCCATCGTCATGTGGATGATGGTCCCGGCTTTCCTGAACACATTGCTGAATTTCAACGGCATCATCTCCGACATAGCCCAGTGGCTCAACCTGAAGGTCGCCTTGAATGCCGCCGTCGCAGACCCTGGCGCAGCAGTCAACTGGGGCAGAACCGCGACATCGGCGGTGCTGTGGCTCGCCGTCCCCGCCGTCATCGGCATCTGGCGCGCACTGCATCGCGACGCCGGCTGACCGGAAACAAAAGACCTACGGTCCGGTACGTAGCAACATATGGCTGGTCTGCCTGCCAGGATCTGCTACCTACCGGACCGTAGGCTGGTTTTGCGCCTAACGCCTAGTTTTCGAGCTCCTTCGGGGCAGCCTCCTTCAGCAGGCCCAGCAGAGCATTCTCCAGGACCTCGGGCAGGGCCGGGTGAATCCAGTACTGGCCGCGGGCCAGCTCCTGGACCGTGTTGCCGAGGCTCATGGCCTGGATCATCGGCTGGATCAGGGTGGCAGCCTGCGGACCGATGATGTGAGCGCCCAGCAGATGCCAGGTACGGGGGTCGGCCAGCAGCTTCACGAAGTGACCCTCGTCCTCCAGCGCCCACCCGTAGGCGACGTCCGCGTAGCGCTGGCAGGCCACCACATACGGCGTCCCCCACTCACGAAGCTGCTGCTCGGTGGCGCCGACGGAAGCGATCTGCGGGTCCGTGAACACGGCGTGCGGCACGTAGCGGTGGTCGGTGGCGACCAGTTCCCCATCCCCGGCCAGGAGATTCGCGGCGACGGTGCGGGCCTCGGCGTTCGCGACATGCTTGAGGAGATAGTTCGACGACACGTCCCCGAGCGCCCAGATGTTCGGCTGGCTGGTGCGCTGATGTTTGTCGACGCGGATCTGGCCGCCCGGCCCAACCTCCACGCCGGCCGCGGCCAGGTTGAGGGAGTCGGAGTTGCGGACCCGTCCCGTCGCCACCAGCACCGCGTCGGCCAGGTACTCGTACTCGACGCCGTTGCGGTCGGTGGTGATGACCAGCACCTCCCCGTCAGGGCCGGTCTCGGAGGCGGAGATCTTCTGGTTGAGGATCAGGTTGACGAGCTTGGCCTGCTCCTCCTTGAACGCCTCGGACACCTCGTGGTCCTCGCCCCGCAGCAGCACCTCGGAGCGGTTGATCTGCGTCACCTGCGACCCGAGGCCCGCGAAGATCTGGGCGAACTCACAGGCGACGAAACCACCGCCGAGCACAATGAGCCGCCGCGGCAGCTCAGCTATACGCATCACGTCGTCGGAGGTGTAGAACCTGGAACGCAGCTCTTCTGGCACCTCGATGGAAAGCGGCCGGGGCCGCGACCCCGTCGCGATGACGATCTGGTCGGCGCTGATCTGCACGTCGCCGACCAGCAGCGTGTGGGCGTCGACGAAACTGGCGTGACCCTCGAACAGCGTCACCCCCGGCCCGTTGCGGCGCCACTCCCGCCCGGCAGCCGAGATCGGGTCGATGCGGCCGAAGACGCGGTCGCGGATGGCGGGCCAGTCAGCCCCCTTGAAGTCCAGGTCGACGCCGAGCCGGGCTGCCTGCCGCGGGGCCATGGCGCTTTCAGCGGCGACCACGAACATCTTGGTGGGGATGCAGCCACGGTTCAGGCAGGTGCCTCCGAACACGGGATTGTCCTCGATCAGGGCGACGTCGAGGTGCGAGAACCGCTCATTAATGATGGAGTTGCCCGACCCGGACCCGATGACGGCGATATCGAAATGCTGCATGCGCCCATCTTGTCACGCCCCGCCGCATCCATCCCGCACAGCGCTTAATTCCTAGCGGCTTCACCTGCAGGAAGCCAGCTGATGGGACGTCCATGCGCCCCGGATCACCGTCACCGCTCGGCCCAGTGTGCCCTCTTCCCGGGGCGTTTCTTGCCGAGGGTCTCCCCAGAACGGCACCTGACGTCGCTCACTTCACCAACGCCCCTACCGGCGACCCCTCACCTTGGCCCTAGACTTCTGCCATGACAGGTTGGGCAGTTGTGACGGGAGCCTCCGGGGGGCTCGGAGCCGGATTCGCGAAGGAGCTCGCGCGGCAGGGGGCGAACCTGATCCTGGTGGCCCGCAGCGCCGACAAGCTGGAGACGCTCGCCGATGAGCTGCGCGCCAGGTACCGCATCCAAGTGGAGACCTGGCCCTGCGACCTGGTCAACCGCGGCGCGCGGGCTGTGCTCGCCGCCGACCTGGCGTCGCGGGAGATCCACACCCTGGTCAACAATGCGGGCTTCGGCTCGATCGGCGACTTCACCGACCTGCCGCAGGAAAGGATCTCGGCGGAGGTCGAGCTGAACGTGGTCGCCCTCACCGACCTGACCCGCACCGTCCTGCCGGGCATGAAGCAGCGGGACCGCGGGGCGGTCATCAACATCGCCAGCACTGCAGCCTTCCAGCCGATCCCCGGTTTCACGACCTACGCCGCGACGAAGTCCTACGTGCTACGCCTGTCCATCGGGCTGTGGGCCGAGCTGCACGACACCGGTGTGCGGGTGCTGGCCGTGTGTCCCGGCCCCACCGACACCGGTTTCTTCAGCGCCGCCGGGAACGACCAGGTGATGGGCCATCGGCGCAGCGTCGAGCAGGTCGTCGCGACCTCGTTCAAGGCACTGCGCCGCCACCGTCCCTATGTCGTCGACGGCGTGGGCAATACGATCATGGCCGAGGCCACCCGCCTGGTGCCCGCGACCTGGGTGTCGCAGATGGCGGGCTGGATCGCCTCGCATTAAGGCCACACCGGGGCCGGGATCCCCCCGAGGCATCCCTACCCGGCTCTAAATTGTTTTGCGCCTATTGGACGGTGATGGTCCGGCTCTCCTGGGACACCTGGGAATTGCCCGCATCATCGGTCCAGGTGGTCTCCACCCGGACCAGGTAGTCCCCCGGGTCAAGACTCAGCGACACCGACCACCCGTGCCAGCCCGCCGCGTCCGTGTCGATCTCGGTCTGCGCGTACTGCGAGGTCAGCAGCGTCTCACTGGCGTCAGTGACCAGCACCCGGGGCTGCCCGGTGCCCTGCTGCGCCACCCCGGAGAACACCACGGTGCCGGCGCTCACCGTGGAGCCGTTCCCGGGAGTGTCCACCCATAGCTTCGCCAGGGTCTCCTGCCCTCGGTCGCGATGCCCGCCCCTGAAAGCCTCTGGCGGGGAGTCGCCGTTGGAGGTGAAATGCACTTCCAGGTTCGGGTTGCCGAGGACCTCAGTGACGGCGTGGACAACCTGGTCGATGGCCTGCAGCACCGCCTCCCCGCTCTCGTCGCTGGGGAAGGCATCCGGTGAGAGGTTGATGGTCAGCGACGATCCCTCAAGGCTCACGCCGAGCACCCGTCCAGGATTCCAGCCGGAACTGTAGTCAGGATCGAGGGGCGCCACGGTCAGGATCGCGTTGACCACCGTCGACGCCAGGTCCCCCGACACCGCCAGGTTACGGAACTCCCGGTGCAGCTTCCCGTCCTGCCGTCCGACGTAGTACACCGGCACCCCCTGCACCTGCGACGGCAGGGCCCGCGACAGCGGCGCCACCGACTGCGACGTTGTGGTCGCCGTCGGCAGCACGTCGGTTCGTTGCGTCCGCCCCGCCGGCAGGGACCCCCACAACCAGATCGTCAGCAGCAATGACAGCAGCACCATGACCACGACCAGCAGCAGCGGAACCCTGGGGACCCACGCCCCCTTGAGCGACCGCAGCTCCGCCTCCAGCATCTCGGTGCCGGGCGCCTGAACCAGCCGCGCGGAGGAACGCAACGCCGCCGTCAGCTCCTGTGACAGCGACTCGATCACCCCCGGCAGACTGACCGGCCCCGGTTCCCCCACCGCCCGGCGCAGCGCGTCCAGCGCCTCCTCAAGCCGTTGGTTACAGCCCCGTACCGTCATCCGCATGACGCCGGCCAGCTCCGGTCCAAACACCGACAGATAGTGCGACACCACCAGGATCTCACCCAGCCGAGTGGGCAGGGCTGCAACAGCGCGGCGGATCTGCTCCTGCCGTGGGTCAGCGACCTCCGGCAGGTCCAGCGAATGGCCCTGGCCACGCGCGGAACGCGCCTGGTGCACCACCTGTTCGGCCAGGTACTCGACGCGGGCCGACGGGTCGACGATCCGGTTAGAGCGCTTCGCCAGCCCCAGCATCGAGGTGCGCAGGATGTGGCCCGACTCCGACTCAGCACCAAGCATCACAGCGAGCCGGTGCATCGTCGCCCCCTGCTCCTCGAACAGGTCAATCAGCCACGTGGAGGTGTCGGACAACGAGCGTCACTTCCCCCCGCGACAGGCAAGGCAGGCGGTGCGAGCTTCCCTCACTGAGGCTCCCTCCAGAAAATTCAGCGTCAAGCAGGGCACCATTGTGCACTCCGTCCCCCTAGGGGTGGCAAGGGAGGGCGTCAAACCTCACGTCCTACTTACGTCCCGACCCGAAACCGCCGCCCCCGTTTCGTGGGCAGCAGATCCTGCGCGGGCTCGGCGTAGTCAACAGCCGTGATGAAACCGTCACGGAAGGTGAACGACGTCACAGACGCGAGGGTGCAGCGCCGGCGCCGCGGGTCATGCGCGAAGAACCTGTGCTCGGCGTCCCGGCGGGCGATCTCAATGGGCAGCTGGTGACTGACCACCAGGGCCTGCCCACCCGGGCCCGCCGCGACGGCGGCATCCTGCAGGGCGGCGCGCATCCGCACCGCGATGTCACGGTAGGGCTCACCCCAGCTGGGGCGCAGCGGGTTCAGGACATGCGGGAGCATGCGCACGTCACGCAGCGCCCTGTTGTCAGGGCCGAAGACCTTCCCCTCGAAGAGGTTGCCCGCCTCGGTGAGACGCTCGTCGGTCACCACCTCAAGCTGCGGGAACAACGCGGCGGTCGGCGCGAGGGTCTCCTGTGCCCTCTGCAGCGGCGAGCAGCGAAGATGCGTCAGCGGCACCCCGTCCCAGTGCCCGGCGAGCCGGGCCGCCATCTGATGCCCCAGCCCGGACAGGCCGAAACCGGGCAGCCTGCCGTACAACACCCCGTCGGGGTTGTGGACCTGCCCGTGACGCATCACGTGGACCACGGTCGGCTGCTGCATCACGACCTCCTGATGGCGTCCTTGCGCCGGCGACGGCGGCGCTGGGAGGGTTTCGTGTCGGGCAGTCCCTGTCGCAGGCGGTCCGCGCGGCGGGCGTCCGCGAACCGGGCCAGGCCCTCTGCCACCGACTCGAAGTTGGGCGAGTCAGCCACGACATCCACCCTAAGGCCGTGCATGACGCAGGTCGCTGCAGTCGCCTGGCCGATGGCCGCGATGATCGAGGCCGCGTGCGGCTTGCCCGCGATGCCGATCATGTTCCGCACGGCCGATGACGACGTGAACACCACGGCGTCGAACATGCCTGTCTTGATGCGTTCGCGGATCTCAGTGGGCGGCGGAGCGGCCCGGACGGTGCGGTAGGCGATGACCTCGTCGACCTCCCAGCCGAGGTTCGTCAGGCCCTGCACCAGGTCCGCCACCGACACGTCGGCGGTGGGCACCAGGACCCGAGCCATCGGGTCGATGAGCTCGTCATAGGCCGGGAACTCCAGCGCCAGGTGATGCGCGGTGTCTCCCCCGGACGGCACCAGGTCGGGGGTGAGGCCCACGCGTGCCAGAGCGTCCACCGTGCCGCGTCCCACCGCGGCCAGGTGGATGCCGGACAGCGCCCTTGAGTCCAGGCCGTACTCCGCCAAGCGCTCGACGATGGCCCGTACGGCATGCTGAGAGGTGAACAGCACCCACAGGAAACGCCCGTCGACAATGCCGCGGACCGCTTTTTCCATGGCCTGCTCCGTGCGGGGCGGCTCGATGGACATGGTGGCCACCACCTCGGTGGAGGCTCCGAACCGCGTCAGGTGATCGGTCAGCTCCGTCACCTCGTCCTTGGTGCGTGGGACCAGGACACTCCAGTCGAACAACGGCTTGGACCCGAACCAGTCGACGCGGGACCGCGCGCTGTCGCCGACACCGGGCCCGATCAGCAGGAACCGCGACCCGCCGCATGGCTCGGCTCCGATCGCCGCCCACGTTGACAGGCGGGTCTGCTGGGAGGTGCTGCCGAGCCTCGTGAGCTCCAGCACCTCCGTGTCCCGACCATAGACCTCGCACGCCTTGGCAACCACCTCGGCGATCGTGGCGTCCGTCGCCCGGATGATTACCGTCCCGCTCGTGGGCCAGCTGTCATCGCCAGGCACCTCCACGGAGGCGTCACAAAAAGCCATCACCTGGGTGGGGACGACAGCGCCGTAGGTCAAGGCCGCGTCCCAGGTGGTGATTCCGGGAATCAGGTGGGTGCGGATCCGTTTCTCGTCCAGCAGCCGCCGCAGCACGTCAGCACGACGCGGCTCCGTGAAGAAATCACCCTCGACCAGCCGCACCACGGAACGGCCGCCAGCGACGGCAGTGACCATCTGGGCCACCTCGTCGGCCTCGGCCTCCACCACTTCCCCGAGCGGCTCAATACCCACCGAGGCAAGTTCCTCGACCATCACAGGGGAGTCCACGACCAGAAGATCGGCCTGGACCACCTCACGGCTGCCTGCGTAGGTGATGAGCCCGGGATCTCCGGGGCCAAAACCGACGAACGTGACAGCACCCATGGGCGTCCCCGTCGGCTCCGCTACCTCGGTGTGGATCACGCACAGACTCCTGCAGGGTTGGCCCGCACCGCCTGAGACGGGCGGGAATCAGCTCACTTTCCGGCGCGGCGGCGCTGAATGCGGGTGCGCTTCAGCAGCTTGCGATGCTTTTTCTTGGCCATGCGCTTGCGGCGCTTCTTGATGACAGAGCCCACTTCTCGCCTTTCGGTAACCGACCCGGTTCGGGGTACAGGGAATCTGCCGGGGCGATCCCGGCAGATTCCCCATGGTATCGCGCCACGCCACCACGGCGCCAACTGTCGGCGGCCAGAGCCGGTAGATCCATGCGGATCACCTCAGCTGGTCCCTACTGGCGGGATTTCCTGGCCTCTCTGCGCTCGTGGCTGTGTTGAATCCGGTTATCCCAGGCAGTTGGGTTCCTGACCTGGACCTTGCCTGTCGTGGTGCCCCGGACCACCAGCCTGGCCTGGCCTGCGGGGAGGCGGGTCGGGACCTTCGAGGTGATCTCCGCCCCTATCACACCGCGCTGGATGCTGAGCTGCTGGAGATCAGCCCCCCACTCCTTGGGTACCACCAGGGTGACGCCAGCGGTACCTGAAATCACCAGATCGATCACGGGCGCTAGCGGATTGGTTCCCACGAAGTTCAGGTAGAACTTCCCCAGACTGCCGCCGATCAGCTCGATGAACGGCGGCACGTCCCAGGGAGCGCACCTCCGGTAGCCCTTCCAGTCGGTGTGGATCAGCAGCGGGTCCTCCCAGCGCATGCCGGGCTCTCTGGAGTCGGGGATCGGGGCAGCTACCAGCCGGGGTAGTTCAGCATCCGGCACCAGGTCGACCAGCACGCGGTAGAGGTCGGCGCGCACGACGGCCTCCAGCGTGCCAGGCATCCGCACCTCCAGTTCCTCGAACGGGATCCGCCCGTCCGCGGCCGCCTCCCGGAGAATCGTCGCGGCGCGTTCGCGTTGAACTCCCGTGACACGCAGTCCAGGCTCGGGCAGGTGTGAGATGTCCAAATACACAAGGAATATTGTGCCGGATATCACGGTTTTCTTGGCGAAAATGCACAGTTAAAAACTGATCAATTTTTCATTTCTCGAAAGTCTGGTTTCCAGAACTAATGAGACCCAACGATGAGGAGCGATGTTCAGGTCAGCGGCATCCAGGTAGCCTCAACGAGACGATAGGTGAGCCTCTGGGCCGGCTCGCGAGAAACCTGTCCACAGGAGGCGCTAGAGCTCGGAGCTGCGCTGGGCGCAGGCTTCGACGGCAGCTAGGAAGGCCGCTCGCACACCACGCTCGTCAAGGACCCGCAGGGCGGCGGCCGTCGTCCCGGCCGGCGAGGTGACGCGCTCGCGCAGCTCGGTGGCTGAAACGTCCACCTCGCCCAGCATGGCGGCTGCGCCAGCGAAAGTGCCGTTCACCAGCTTCGTGGCGACGTCCCGGCCAAGGCCCTGATGCACCCCGGCCTCGATCATCGCCTCCGCCACCAGGAACAGGTAGGCCGGGCCGGAACCGGAGATGGCCGTCAAGGCGTCGAATTGGCTTTCGGGCAGCTCAACGCAGATCCCGACGGCCTCCATCATGCCGACCACCTGGGCGGTCTGGCCCGGGGAAACGGCCGGGCCGGATGCGACCCCCGCCACTCCCCTGCCCACCAGGGCCGGAGTGTTCGGCATGACCCGGACCACCGGCTGCCCCGCGGGCAGCGACTCGGCAAGCCGGGCCAGCGTCACACCGGCGGCGACGGAGACGATGAGCGTCTCCGGGGACAGGTGGGGCGCGAGATCAGCCAGTGCCTCCGCCACGCAGTGAGGCTTGACAGCCACCACCACGACGTCGGCAGCAGCGGCCTCCGCGAGGCTGACGGAGCGCACCTGGTGCCGGTCGAGAAGCGCCGCGGCGCGCTCGGCGTCGCGGTCGACGGCGACGATCTCCTCCGGCAGGGTTCCCGCAGCGATCCATCCGGCCATAAGCGCCTCGCCTATGGCCCCGGCCCCGATGACGGCGATCATTGGACCAGCAGCTCCGCGATCTGGATAGCGTTCAGCGCGGCACCCTTGCGGAGGTTGTCGTTGCTGACGAACAGCACCAGCCCGGTCCCGCCCTCGACGCTCTGGTCCTGCCGGATGCGACCCACATAGCTGGGATCCTTGCCGGCCGCCTCCAGGGGGGTGGGGATGTCGGACAGCTCGACCCCAGGGGCGCCGTCCAGTGCGGCGCGTGCCTCGCCGGGGGTGATCGGCCTGGAGAACCGGGCGTGGATGCTCAGGGAGTGCCCGGAGAAGACGGGGACCCGGACGCAGGTGCCGGCCACCAGCAACCCCGGGATGTGGAGGATCTTCCGCGACTCGTTGCGCAGCTTCTTCTCCTCGTCGGTCTCACCCTCGCCGTCGTCGACGATGGAGCCCGCCAGCGGCAGGGCGTTGTAGGCGATGGGTTTGACGTAGGGGCCCAGGTCCGCGGGCTGGAAGACGGATCCGTCGTGGGCGAGCTCCTGCGGGTCGTCGATCTGCCCGATCTGCTCCGCGAGGGCGCGCACCCCCGCGATGCCGGAGCCCGAGACGGCCTGGAAGGTGGTGATCTGCAAGGCCTCCAGCCCCGCCGTGTCGTGCAGGGGCTTGAGCACGGGCATGGCGGCCATGGTCGTGCAGTTGGGGTTGGCGATGATGCCGATCTCCGCCCTGCCGGCGTCCTCCGGGTTGACCTCGGAGACGATGAGCGGGACGCGCTGATCCATGCGCCAGGCCGACGAGTTGTCGACGACGGTGGCGCCGGCCTCGGCGACCTTGGAAGCCCAGGTCTTGGAGGTGCCGCCGCCCGCGGAGAACAGGGCCACGTCGAGGCCGTGGAAGTCGGCCTTAGCGATGTCCTCGACGACCACCTCGTTCTCACCCCACGGCAGCCTCTTGCCCGCGGAACGTTCAGAGGCGAAGTAGCGGATCTCGTCGACGGGATAGTTACGCTCAGCAAGCAGCCTGCGCATCACGCCGCCGACCTGCCCGGTGGCTCCAAAAACTCCAACTCGCATGAAGCCAATCCTAGTGTCGCGTGATGGATCGCTACAGCCAGGACAGATGCGGTTTGAGAAGGGCGTATCCGACGAAGGCGGCGATGTCCAGGAGGCTGTGCACCACCACCAGAGGCATCACCCGTTTGGTCCGCAGATAGAGCCACCCGAACAGCAGCCCCATGATGAGGTTGCCGGCGAACCCGCCGAAGCCCTGATAGAGGTGGTAGGCGCCCCGGATCAGGGCGCTGCCGACGAGCACCGTGGCGGTCCTGCCGCCGGCCTGACGCCAGCGGGTGAACAGATAGCCCACCATCACGACCTCCTCCAGCACGCCGTTCATGACGGCCCGCAGGACTAGGACCGGGATGGTCCACCAGGCCTCAGCCAGGTTCGCGGCGGCCACGGTGGTGTTGAATCCCAGCTCGCGGGCCGCCAGATACAGCAGGATGCCGCCGGCCCCGATGCCGGCGAACACCAGGGAGCCGACGCCCAGGTCAAAGCCGGGACGCCGCAGGTCGAACCCCATGCGGCGGAACGGACCGCCATGGGGTCGCTGCCAGACCCACATCAGGTAGAACACCAGCGCCACCGGCATCAGCGGGAAGACCAGGTTCGCCAGCTGGTACGCCAGGTCCAGCCAGGGACGTTCCGGGGTGGCTGAGGTGTTGATAGACGTCGTCTGCTGCGCCAGCGGCACCTCCTTGGTGAGTTTGTCGGCCAGCGACAACACCGAATAGACCGCCGACCGGCCCAGCGAAAGCCCCAGTACCACGAGCATCTCGATACGAAGTCGTCGCGCGGTCTCCCCCGCAGGCAGCTGAATCCCGGCATCGCTCACGGGGTGAGTCTAGTGACGCGTGCCGCAGGTCTATCCCGGAAGCCCTGAGCAGCCGGGTCAGCGCTTGTCCAAGAGCGCTCGCGCGTAGCTCAGCAGGATGCGCGGCCGGGCGGCCATACGCAACGCGAGGTAGCCGTACCAGCCCGGGCCGAAGGGAACGTAGGTGCGGCACCGCAGCCCGATGTCCGCGAGCCGCCGCTGCTCCAGTGGGCGCACCCCATAGAACATCTGGAACTCATACGACTCCGGCCCACGGCCATTGCGCAGCGCCAGCTCCTGCGCGATCTCGATGATCCGGGGGTCGTGGGTGGCGAGCATCGGATAGGCCGGGGACTCCATCAGGATCCGCAGGCACCGCACCAGCGCCAGGGCCTTGTCCTGTTCGGTCACGTGCCCTATCGCCTGCCCCGCCGGGTAGGAGCCGACGCACAACCGCACCCGCGCCGCCTCTGCGCCAAGCCGTCTGCACTCGGTCTCCACCCGCAGCAGATTCGCCGGCAGCGTGATCCCAAGCTGTGGATAGTCCTTCCGGACTGCCCGGTAGAGCTCCATCACGTCGTCGTAGTCGGCGGGCCACTGCATCTCCAGGGTCACGTGCGCGCCACGCCGCTGCGCCACGCCGCACAGCTCCCGCAGCGCCTCCCTCGCCTGCACGGCCGATTCCCGAAGCCTCAGCGACGACGGTTTGACCGCGATCTCAGTGCCCGGTGCCGCGGCGTCAAGCTGCTCCAGGAGCTCGTCGAAGACGGCAAGCGTGTCCTCCTCCAGGTTGTGACTCGACAGGTGCGAGAACCCCACCTCCAGGCCCTGCCGGCGCAGCCTGGAGGCAACGGCGACGGCGTCGCCCACCTCCTTGCCGGCCACGTAGTTGTTCGCCAGCTCCCAGACCGACTGGTCGTCGGCAGCGCGGCGCGCCACCCAGGACCCGTGGACGAGCCAGCGCACCCAGTCTCCTGAACGCCGCATCTCAGCTCCTCCCCAGCGCCTGGCTGCCGGCAATCAGGTTCTCCCTGATGCCGTCGAGCACCTCCCCCAGCAGCGCGGCCCGCTCTCCGCCGGTCCTCGCCCTCGTGGTGGAGGCCTCCAGCACGATGTGTCCCTCGTAGCCGCGACGCGCCAGCTCCCGCACCACCGCCCAGGCCTCCTGGTCGCCCTCACCGGGAAGCAGGTGGTCGTCCTTGAACGAGCCCTTCCCGTCGGTCAGGTGGACGTGGGTCAGGCGATCGCCCCACAGCTCCACCAGGTCGAGGGACCTTAGCTGGGCTGTGGAGGCGTGGCTGAGGTCGAGGGTGAGGTGGTCGTAGTCGAGGCCGGTTGGATCCCAGCCGGGCGAGTAGGCCGCCAGCGACCCCGCCGGGGTGCGCCACGGGTACATGTTCTCGACGGCGAACGTCACCCCCGAGGTGCGGTTCAGGTCGCGGATGCCCCTGACGAACCCGTTGCCATAGCTGCGCTGCCACCGGAAGGGCGGATGCACCACGACGACGTCGGCGCCCAGGCGTTTCGCTGCCTCGGCGGAGCGCCTCAGCTTCTCCCATGGGTCGCTGCCCCAGGCTCGCTGCGTGATCAGCAGCGTCGGGGCGTGGAGGGACCGCACCGGGACCCCGTAGCGGTCGCTGAGCGCCATGATCGCCTCGATGTCGAGGCTGACCTGGTCGACGCCGACCATCAGCTCCACCCCGTCGAACCCCAGTTCAGCTGCGTAGTCGAAGGCGCTGGCCGTGGTGTCGGGGTAGACCGAGGTGGTGGAGAGCAGGATCGCAGGATCAGGCACGGCCCCAACCCTAGCGCCCACCGCGTAAGCACCGCGGCCCGGCGGTGCGAAAAGGCCGGCCGGTAGGACGGCCAGTGCTGATCACTGAGGCGGCCCGCACCGGCCTATTCCCCTCAACAGCCCTTCCCCCGGCGGGACGCGCCCCCGATTGGGACACGGCATACCGGAAAGGCAGAATGAGGGCATGCATGTCGACCACATCATCTTCGCCAGTGGACCGCAGGGCATCAACGCCGATGCCGCCCACCTGGCAGAAAGACTGGGGACCAGCTTCAGGGAGGGTGGTTTCCACCCGCGTTTCGGGACCCGGAACCACATCATTCCGCTCGCGGATGCCCGCTATCTCGAGGTCGTCGAGGTCCTCGACCATCCCGCCGCCGAGAAGGCCCCCTTCGGGCAGGCGGTGCGTGCCCGCTCCGAGATGGGCGGTGGCTGGCTGGGCTGGGCTGTCAGCGTCGATGACATCACGCCCTTCGAGACGCGGCTGGAACGCCCCGCCGCTCCCGGTTCCCGGCAGTTTCCCGACGGCCGGCACCTGGAGTGGTGCCAGCTGGGGATGAAGGGCCTGATGGCGGACCCACAACTCCCGTTCTTCCTGCAGTGGATCTCGGAGGCGCTGCTGCGCCCCACCGCCCTGGTCTCCGACTTGCGCCTGGCGCAGATCCAGATCTCCGGCTCCGCGGAGCGCCTGTCCGAGTGGCTGGGGGTCCCTGTCGCGGACCGGCTCGACGGGGTGCAGCTGCAGCTGATCGCCCCCAACGGCCATCCGGGCATCACCCAGGTGACGTTCGAGTCGCCGGAAAAGGGCACCGTCGTCATCTGACGCTGAGCCCGGTGCGCTGGTTTTGTCGGCACTGCCCCATAGACTCCGCGGCATGGCCAAACAGGATTCCTTCCAGTGCACCGAGTGCGGCTGGACCACAGCCCGCTGGGTGGGCCGCTGTGGCGAATGCCAGGCGTGGGGCAGTGTCGTGGAGCGGGGTGCCCCGAAGCTGGCGAAGGTGACAGCCGCCACCCCGTCGCGGTCAGCCCAGCGCATCTCGCAGGTCCCCACCGATGATGCCCGCCGCAAACGCACCGGCATCGAGGAGCTGGACCGGGTGCTGGGCGACGGCCTGGTACCCGGGGCGGTCGTGCTGCTGGCCGGTGAGCCGGGGGTGGGCAAGTCGACGCTCCTGATCGACGTCGCGGCAAAGTGGGCGGGCACGGGCGAGACCACCCTGTACATCTCCGGGGAGGAGTCGGCGTCACAGGTGAAACTGCGTGCCGCACGCACCGGTGCCGTCCACGATGACCTGTTCCTGGCCAGCGAGAACGACCTCGCGACCGTACTGGGGCACGTGGAGGAGATCTCACCGTCGCTGCTGATCGTCGACTCGGTCCAGACGATCTCCGCGTCCGGAGCCGACGGCACCCCCGGCGGGCCGGCGCAGGTCCGGGAGGTGACCGGCGCGCTGGCCCGGGTCGCGAAAAACCGGAACCTGGCGGTGCTGATCGTCGGGCACGTGACGAAGGACGGCTCCATCGCCGGGCCGCGGACCATGGAGCATCTGGTCGACGTCGTGCTCAGCTTCGAGGGAGACCGCCACTCCGGCTTCCGCATGGTGCGGGCCACGAAAAACCGCTTCGGCCCGGCCGACGAGGTGGGCTGCTTCGAGATGAGCGAAAGCGGCATCGTCGAGGTGCCGGATCCCTCCGGCCTGTTCACCACCGTCCATTCCACCCCCGTGCCCGGCACGTGCGTCACCGTGACCCTCCAGGGCCGCCGCCCGCTGCTGGCGGAGGTGCAGGCGCTCGTCGCCCCGGCCCCTGGGAACTCACCGAAACGCGCCACCCACGGCCTCGACGCGTCCCGCATCGCCATGGTCCTGGCGGTGCTGGAACGCAAGGCCCGGCTGCCGCTCAGCCAGTCAGATGTCTATGCGTCCACCGTCGGCGGAGCCAAGGTGACGGATCCGTCGGTCGACCTGGCGGTGGCGGTCGCAGTGGCCTCGGCTGCACTGGACCGGCAGCATCCGCAGCGCCTCCTGGCGCTCGGCGAGGTGGGCCTGGCCGGGGACCTGCGGCGCGTCCCGGGCACTGAGCGCCGCCTGGCGGAGGCAGCCCGGCTCGGCTTCGATCTGGCGCTGGTGCCCCGCGGGTCGCGGGATGTCACGGTGAGGGTGCCTAAGCTGGCCGGCCTGAAGGTCGTAGAGGTCGACACCCTGGCCGACGCGCTGGGCATCCTCGACCTGCGGCGCCCGGCCACTGGGTGATATCTTCTCGGGCCTGCAAGGTACGGTCAATGAACCTCAGACCAATCCCAGGTTCTTGTTTCTCATACCAATCCACGGCAGCTCTGAACTCGGCGGCCGCCTCAGGGTGTACCTGCTGAACCAGCCTCATGCGGTGAGGGAAGCACGCACCTGCGCGAAGAACTCCTCAGCATCCATCAGCTCAACCGCACCAGAACGCATCTCATCGAGTCGCTTAGACACTTCGACACGCCACGCATCATCAACCTCACTCGCCCCATCACCGGCGCCGTGGATGCTACCGAGCAACGCGTTAGCGACCACCGCACGCTGATCAACATCGAGCGCAAGAGCGTCTCGAATCAAAGTTGCAGTATCCGATGCCATGACCCGAGTCTACCCAACAGGACACTAGACGGGCAGGACGAATCTGACAACATCATCCAAGCACCGGAAGACAATCGACGTCTCAGGCGCGCCTGACCCCACGGCCTATCGACTGTCACGGGTGCACCTAAACTTGCTCCGAAACCTAGCGCTCAGGAGGGAAATGAAGCGGGACCGGCTCCGCCAGTATCAGCGACGCCTCGCGCCGGGCACTCCACTGCGCGCCGGCCTGGACCGCATCCTGCACGGCCGCACAGGAGCACTGGTCGTGCTTGGCAACAACGCGAAGGTGCAGCAGGTCTCCACCGGCGGATTCCAGCTCAACGTAGATTTCACGCCCCAGGCGCTGCGGGAGCTGGCAAAGCTCGACGGCGCCATCATCCTCTCCAACGACCTCAGCCGCATCATCGCCGCCGGCGTACACCTCGTCCCGGCAGGTGACCTACCCACCGCCGAGACCGGCACCCGGCACCGCTCAGCGGACCGCACCGCCCAGGCCTCCGGCGTCCCGGTTGTGACGGTGTCGGCGTCGATGTCCACGATCTCGCTCTTCATGGACGGCGACCGGCACCCGGTGGAGACCTCGGGCCAGATGATCAGCCGCGCCAACCAGACCCTGGCAACGCTGGCGCGTTTCGTCGACCGCTTGGGCGATATCCTCCACCAGTTCAACGCCCTGGAGGTCGGCGAGCAGGTCACGATCCGGAGCCTGGTGCTCGTCGCCCAGCGTTTCGAGATGACCAGGCGCCTGTCAGCCGAAACCCAGTTCCACATCGACACCCTCGGCGTCGAGGGGCGTCTCATCGCCCTGCAGCACGCGGAGCTGGTGGGCGAGTTCACCGGCCTGGACGGCCAGCTGGCGACCGACTACTCCCACAACCTCCCCACCCCGGCCGACTTCACCCTGGAACCGCTGCACAGCCTCTCTGCCGAGGAGCTGCTCAGCTCCCAGCTCGTGGCGGAACGCATCGGGTTCGGGGACTCGCCCTACCTTGAGGCCCCCGTCCACAGCCGCGGCGCACGCCTGCTGATCTCCGTGGGACGCCTGCCGGAAGGCCTGGTCACGAAACTGATCGACCGGTTCTCGCTGCAGGAGCTGTTCAGCGTCTCCGTCTCGGAGCTACAGCAGATAGACGGCATCGGTGCGGCACGGGCACGCCTGATCCGTGACGCCCTACTGCGCATCACCGAGGCCGCCTACGCCCGCCCGCAGGCCCCCGTCTGACAACCCCAGGACAGACCACGCAACACCGTGAAAAGGCAAAGGCCCCGGCCTCCAAGATGGAGGCCGGGGCCTGATCGCTCAGCGACCGGTCACTCGACGGGATCGGTTGCCGGAAGCTCAGCGGGAGTCTTCGCGACCCCTGTGAACTTGAACGGCAGCTCAGCACCCTCCTCGGCGGCGTCGACCTGGACGATCTGACCTGCGGCCAGCTCACCGAAGAGGATTTTCTCGGCGAGCACGTCCTCAATGTCGCGCTGGATAGCGCGACGCAACGGCCGGGCTCCGAGCACCGGGTCGAAGCCGCGCTTGGCGATGAGGGTCTTCGCAGCCGGGGTCAGCTCGATGCCCATGTCCCGGTCCGCCAGGCGGGTCTCGATCTGCGCCACCATCAGGTCCACGATCTGCTCGATGTCGGACTGCGTGAGCTGGTGGAACACGACGATCTCGTCGACGCGGTTCAGGAACTCAGGACGGAAGTGCTGCTTTAGCTCGTCGGAGACCTTCGCCTTCATCTTCTCGTAGCTGGAGGCCTCGTCCCCGGCCCGCGAGAAGCCGAGGTTGACGCCCTTGCTGATGTCACGCGACCCCAGGTTGGTGGTCATCACGATGACGGTGTTCTTGAAGTCCACCACCCGGCCCTGGGCGTCGGTGAGACGTCCCTCGTCGAGGATCTGCAGCAGCGAGTTGAAGATGTCGGGGTGCGCCTTCTCGATCTCGTCGAAGAGCACGACGGAGAACGGCTTGCGGCGCACCTTCTCGGTGAGCTGGCCACCCTCCTCGTACCCGACGTACCCGGGCGGGGAGCCGAACATCCTAGAAGCGGTGTGCTTCTCGGAGTACTCGCTCATGTCGAGGGTGATCAGCGCGTCCTCGTCCCCGAACAGGAACTCGGTGAGCGCCTTGGTGAGCTCCGTCTTGCCGACGCCCGAGGGCCCGGCGAAGATGAAGGAGCCGGAGGGGCGCTTCGGATCCTTCAGGCCGGCGCGGGTGCGGCGGATCGAGCGGGCGAGGGCCTTGACGGCGTCTTCCTGCCCGATGTAGCGCTTCCCAAGCTCCTGCTCCATGCGCAGCAGGCGCGCCGACTCCTCCTCCGTCAGCTTGAACACCGGGATGCCGGTGCTGCCGGAGAGCACGACCGCGATCTCCTCCTCGCCTACCACGGCGGGGATGTCGGAGTCGCCCTGCTTCCAGGCCTCCTCCTTCTCCGCGCGCTGTGCCTGGATGCGGGTGACGTCATCACGCAAGCGAGCAGCGGTCTCGAAATCCTGGGCGTCGATGGCGGCGTCCTTCTCCACCTTCAGCTTGGCGATCTGCTCGTCGAACTCCCGCAGGTCCGGTGGCGCGGTCATCCGCTGGATGCGCAGCCGGGCCCCAGCCTCGTCGATCAGGTCGATGGCCTTGTCGGGCAGGAACCGGTCCTGGATGTAGCGGTCTGCCATCGTCGCCGCGGCCGCGAGGGCCTCGTCAGTGATGGTGATCCGGTGGTGCGCCTCATAGCGGTCGCGCAGACCCTTGAGGATGTCGATGGTGAGCGCCACGGAGGGCTCTGCCACCTGGATCGGCTGGAACCGGCGCTCCAGGGCGGCGTCCTTCTCGATGTGCTTGCGGTACTCGTCGAGGGTGGTGGCGCCGATAGTCTGCAGCTCGCCGCGGGCCAGCATGGGCTTGAGGATACTGGCAGCGTCGATGGCCCCCTCGGCTGCGCCGGCACCGACGAGGGTGTGGATCTCGTCGATGAAGAGCATGATGTCACCGCGGGTCTTGATCTCCTTGAGGACCTTCTTCAGGCGCTCCTCGAAGTCACCGCGGTACCGGGAACCTGCCACCAGCGCCCCCAGGTCGAGGGTGTAGATCTGCTTGTCGCGCAGGGTCTCCGGGACGTCGCCGCGGACGATGGCCTGGCTCAGGCCCTCGACGACGGCGGTCTTGCCGACACCCGGCTCGCCGATCAGCACCGGGTTGTTCTTGGTACGGCGGCTGAGCACCGTCATGACCCGCTCGATCTCGCTGACGCGGCCGATCACCGGGTCCAGGCGGTTCTCGCGAGCAGCCTGGGTGAGGTTACGGCCGAACTGGTCGAGCACCTGGGAGCTGGACTTCTCCGGCCCGGCCTCCGGGGCGCCCGCCATGGACGCCTCCTTGCCCTGGTACCCGGCAAGCAGCTGGATGACGGTGGAGCGCACTCGGCCGAGGTCGGCACCGAGCTTCAGGAGTACCTGGGCGGCCACCCCCTCGCCCTCCCGCACCAGCCCGAGCAGGATGTGCTCGGTGCCGATGTAGTTGTGGTTCATCTGCAGGGCCTCCCGCAGTGAAAGCTCCAGCACGCGTTTGGCGCGCGGCGAGAACGGGATGTGACCGGAAGGCACCTGCTGGCCCTGGCCCATGATCTCGACCACCTGCTCACGCGCGGCCTGTAGGGAGATTCCCATCTGTTCCAGCGCCTTGGCAGCCACACCCTCGCCCTCATGGATGAGGCCGAGCAGCAGGTGTTCCGTTCCGATGTAGTTGTGGTTTAACAGCTTGGCCTCATCCTGCGCCAGCACGATGACGCGGCGGGCGCGATCAGTGAAGCGTTCGAACATTCTTTATCTCCTCCTGCGGTGCACGACAACATTGCGTCGACTCCGCTCATACCAGCTTAGAGGCTTACCCAAGTCCCTTCCCACAATCCCGGGCGGCGAGCCACGTCACGCCCTGCCCAGGACCCAGGCCAGGACGTCGCGCCGGGGACTCTCAGCCAGGCCTGGGCCGGAAGAGCCGGGCCATCCAGCGAGACGGGCAGCCGCCTTGCGCAGGAGTGGCACTGGCAATCAGCCAGTCTGCGCCATCTCCTATTCGCCGGTGTGACAGCTCTGCAATCCTGACGGCCATGACCGAGCATCCTCAGGCCTTTCAGAGATCGGATACCGGTAGACCACCCAGGCTGGCTCGTCCCACACATCAACAGGCATTAAAAGCCAGCGATAAAGATAAAGCATCCCTCAGGGATTAAGCCAATAAGGGGGTAGGGTTCTGCGGCGGCTTCCGCCTCACCACCGCATCGAGTGGGGAAGGCCCATAGTGGTTACGCGCTCGGAGCGTCCGGCAAAACCAGGTGGTCCCAGGAGACAGTTCATTTGACCGCCGCTCCTACCAGGATTCTCCAGGACAGCGGCCCCTGAGCCGGAATCTCTTAAACACCGAAGAGGGCGGGAGCTGTAGCTCCCGCCCTTCCAGGCTTCGTTCCAACTGGCACGGCAGTTGTCTATTCGACCCATCCCCCAATCAGAGCCGATGACGCAAATCAGTGGGCAGCCTCATAAGCAGCCATGATTGCGGTGGGAATACGGCCTCGGTCACTGACCTCGTGACCCTGCTCACGCGCCCACACGCGCACATCATTGGTTGAGGGGCCTTCGTTGGCGCGACGGCGGCCGCGGCCCTTAGCAGCCGTGCGAGAGCTGTTGCGCACGCGACGGGCAGCGGTGATCCAGGGCTCAAGGCCCTTGACCAGCTTGTCGATGTTGGCTTCGCTCAAGTCGATTTCGTACTCGGTGCCATCGAGAGCGAAAGTGACATTGCGGTCCGCGACGGAACCGTCGATATCGTCCTTGAGGAAGATCTGGACCTCACGAGCCATGGGAACTCCTGTTCATCTAAAACTTACACAAGTCTGTTGCTTGACTGGGACGTGAGCAACAATACATCAAACTGGAGATCAGCAAAGATGAATATGAACCGCGATCAATGCCGATTCCGCATCGACGCAATATCGCTTCCTGCGCATGAGCCCTTACAGATAAGGCTGAACACCCTTCATGGACAGGCTTGTTAGCCTTTTGGACGACAAGAAAGATTGGCCGTTTGGACGACACGCCCATTCAAGAGGATGGCTTCATCGATGTGAGGAGAGGATCTCCGGTGCACTCAGCTGCCACTCAGCAACTGCTTTTAGGGAACGCCGAGCCGGTTTGCAAGTCCACGGGCAAAGTGATCATTCCTCTTGTCATCGAGCAGCCCGCGGCATTGATACGCCAGCCGCCAGACCCTGGCATCGTCCTCTTTGGCATGCTTTGCCACATTGATTTAGGCCCAGTGATACCAGGACAGAGTTCTCATTCTCGATGGCACGCTGGGGGTCATCGACTCCACAGACGCCACATGTGAGGAAGCTGTCCAGAGAGGCCATGCGCCGGTGATCTGGACCGATTGTGCTGCGTTACAGGACGCCAGCCGCACCTGAGACGCAGGTCTACGGGCCCCAGGCCGTAGAAAGGCAGCCTGGAGCCTACAGACGGGCTTGATGCACATTCAAAGGACCTTGGGGGTCGGTTAAGCCCTAGGCAGGCTGGAGGCCGCAGACAGGCCCTCAGCGCTGTCCGCCCAGCCCCGGCGTCACAACCGCCCAGGAAACCCGGAAAGAAGCCTCCCAGCCCCTGTGCCCGAAACGTCACGGGTTTGTGAGGAAAAGCGATGTGGGGCGCTACAGGGCCACCAGCGGCCCACCAGGCATCAGGGAATGCCCCGGAGATGTCGTCTCACCCACAGCTGCCGCCATGGCATCCGGACGGCTGGCAAAGACCCAGGGCGAAAGCAATGCGGATAATAAGGAGGCAAAGCCAGATCCCCGGCTGCGGCGGCCCTTTCGGGCTCTGCAACCGGGGATCTGGACGTACAGGGTGTTCGCCCCAGTCTGGGGCTGTGGAGGTCTGTCAGGCTTCCTTGCGCACTGGCTCGTCGTAGTGCGCCATGTTGAGCTTTGCGAGGTCCACCATGGTGGGGTGCTCGTCGTCGCTGATCCACAGCTCGATGGCTTCCTCGCCCTTGGCGTAACGAGGCAGCTCCACAATGTTGCTGGACTCCTCGATCTCCTGCTCGATTTCCTGCCTGGCCTCTTCCTCGGCGACGAGACGCTCCTCAAGCTCTGCGATCTTCGCCTCCAGCGCGTCGATGCGGGACTGCCGCTCGGCGACCTCACCACGCAGCCACGCGGAGTTACCCCGCATGGTGCTGAGCTCCGAGTTGGCAGCGCCAAGCTGACGACGCAGCTTCGCGATCATCGACTTGAGGTTCTGCGCGCGCTCATTGAAGCGGTCAATCATCGCGATGGACTCCGCGTGATGGCGCTCGGCCTGCTCGACGCGGATGGCGACCTGCCGCTTAATCTCCTCTCGATGCTCCTCGCGTTCGCGTTTCAACTCCATCCAGGCCACAGAGACGGCGACCACCGCCATCACCACGGCTACGACGGCACCGGCGCGAACTACCCAGATACCGCCCAACAGCGATCCGAGAACCGCCAGGGACCCTATGGAGAGGATGCCAATGGCGATGGAACGCTCGGAGGAAGACTTCGCAACGTGACGACCTGACATGTCGACAGATTAAACCAGCTAAACCGGCGTTTTTGCAGCAAAACGCCGAAAATCGAAGTTTTGGACGTAAGAGATCTTGTGAACGAGAGGAGCCCATCCGCCACGCCAGTGCCGTGTCTCGTGCCTGCCGAGCCGCCGGCCTGGGAATGGGATCATGCCGCCTCGGGGGCTTCCCGCTCCTCACCCGGCTCGGTGTCATCGCCGTCGCCGTCGATCATGCAGGCACGTTCCAACAGCCACCCGGCCAGCACGCAGATCGCCGCGGTGACTATCGTGGCCGTGCCATTCCAGACACGCGCCGCCGGCAACTCGGCGGCCATCAGCGACAGCCACCGCCCCACATAGACCGCGTGCCCTCCGGCCAGCAGCGCTCCCGTCATGATGAGGGATTTCGCCATCACCATCGCCCGCACCGCCTCCTCGGAGGGCACGCGGCGCTGCTCCAGCCGCTTCGGCAGGGCGCGGGCGTAGATGAAGGCCGAGGCCGCCAAGAGCAGCAGGAGAGCCGGGACGGTCCACGGCACCACTGGCGGAAAGACGTTCAAGAGGTCGAAGACACCCAGGATCATCCAGCCGACCACGGCCCCCGCGAGCGCGGCGACAACGATCTGGCGTCCCGTCGTGGGGGCCAGCCCAGGACGTCGGGTCAACGTTTCCCCGGGTTTGCGATCACGATGTCGTCACGCCGGACCACGCCTGTCTTGTCGACGTGTTTGACCAGCTCCGCGATGGGCCCGGCCCCCGCGATCTCTGCCGCCGGGTCGACGTCAAGCCAGGGGACGAGCACGAACGCCCTCTCGTAGGCTCGCGGATGAGGCAGTTCGATATCCTCCTCACTGACTCGCTTACCCACCATGACGATATCGATGTCAATGGTCCGCGGCCCCTTGGGGATCACGCGTTTCCGCCCAAGGCTCTCCTCAATGGCCAGAACCCGGTCCAGCAGGGTCATCGGCTCCAGCGTGGACTCCGCCACCACCACGAGGTTGAGGTAATCATCCTGTTCTGGTCCCTCTCCTGCGAATGGCGTCTGATAGACGGGAGAGACATCGACCATGATCAGGTCGGGGGTGTCGGCGAGCAGCTCAACGGCCTCGGCGAGAAGAGCCGGCGAATCACCCATATTGGACCCGAGGGAGAAAACCACCTTAGAGATGGGACGCATGTTTCCCAAGGTGTCGACATCTATGTCAAAAGGACCGTTGCTCATGGCTGCTCCTGGTGATGGTGACTGACAGATCTGATATTTCATGAGGCACGGGAGCCTGCGGTTTGTGCACCGTCACACGAACCTGCTGGACCAGTGGATGGGAGAGACATCGATCGGCGATCCTCCCGGCTAGGGTCTCGATCAACTGACAGGGCTCACCCTCGACCTCCGTGCGGATCATGCCGGCGATCTCGGCGTAGTTCACCGTATTCGCCAGGTCATCGGACTGGGTGTCCAGTGGCAGCAGGAGCTCGGCATCCACAACGAAACGCTGACCCTCGACCCGTTCCTCGGGGAACACGCCATGGAAACCGGTCGCTACCAGACCAGTGATGTTGATGGCATCCACGCCTTCACCTCCTCACGACCGCATTGACCCGAGGATACCGGGTCCTGGGCGCCACTCCTACGGCGGGAACTGCCTGGTTATGATCCCAGGGATTCGGGCGTAAGCTGGCGTCCAACCCTGACCGCATCGCACTGCGCGGGCACCTCGTGGGTGCGTACCGCCCAGACGCCATGCAGCGCGCACCAGGTGGTGACTGCCGCGGTCGCGGCGTCACGGCCCACCGCCGGCCTACCGTCGAGCAGCTCCCCCAGGAAACGCTTGCGGCTGGCCCCCACCAGAAGACGGTGCCCCAGGCCTTGGAAGACCTCCAGGGCACGCAGCAGCTGCCAGTTGTGCTCCGATTCCTTCGAGAAACCGATGCCCGGATCCAGGATGATGCGCTCGCTCGCGATGCCCGCGGCCATGGCCGCATCACGGCGAGCCGCCAGCTCCGCGGCCACCTCGGTCACCACGTCGGTGTAGCCGGCGTGCAGCTGCATGACGTCGGAGTGGGCGCGCCAGTGCATCGCAATGTAGTCGGCGCCCATAGCAGCGACCGTCCTCAGCATGTCGGGATCAGCAAGCCCGCCGGAGACGTCATTGACGATCTGGGCGCCCGCCGCGACGGCGGCCTCGGCGACAGTGACGCGCATCGTGTCCACGGAGCAGGTGATGCCGTCAGCCGCCAGGGCCGCGACCACGGGGACGACGCGCTCCAGCTCCTCGCTCTCCGGCACGCGCGCGGCACCGGGACGGGTGGACTCGCCGCCGACGTCGATGATGCCAGCACCCTGGGAGGCCAGCAGGCGGCCGTGGGCCACCGCGGCAGCCGTCGTGGCGTGCTGTCCCCCGTCGGAGAACGAGTCGGGGGTGACGTTGACGATGCCCATCACGATAGTCACGGACGTCACCTCGCCAGGATCAGGCTCATGGCCTCAGCCCGGGTGGCGGCATTGCGCAGATGCCCCCGCACGGCGCTGGTGATGGTCTTGCTTCCCGGCTTGTGGGTTCCCCGCATCGTCATGCACATGTGCTCGGCCTCGATCACCACGATCACGCCCTGCGCTGCCAGGTGGGTGACGAGAGCGTCGGCGACCTGCGTGGTCAGGCGCTCCTGCACCTGCGGACGGCGGGCGTAGACGTCGACCAGCCGCGCCAGCTTCGACAGCCCCGTCACCTGCCCCCTCCCAGGGATGTAGCCGACGTGAGCGACCCCGACGAAAGGCAGCAGGTGGTGCTCGCAGCAGCTCTTCAACTCGATGTCGCGCACGAGGATCAGCTCCTCATGGTCGATGTCGAAGGTGGTCGCCAGCAGCTCAGCGGGGTCCTGCGCCAGCCCCGAGAACAGCTCCTCGTAGGCGCGTGCCACCCGGCCGGGCGTCCCGGCCAGCCCGTCGCGGTCCGGGTCCTCGCCGATGGCAAAGAGGATCTCCCGGACCGCAGCCTCGATCCGGGGCCGGTCGACGTGGCTCACCTGCGATCCTCGGGGGCGGGAGGCGCCCACGAGCCTGGTGTCTCGCCCTGGGAGGGGCCAGCGCCGAGCTGCCTGGAGGGCGTCTCCTGCGCCTCGGGGGTCACGGATGCGGCAGGCACCTCGACGGGCGGGATGGTGGACGGGATGCGCAGGTCCGATCCAGTCCAGGCCGGCCGCTTGTCGCGGCGCTTCAGGTTCTTGAACACCTCCGCGACCTCGGCCTTGTTGAGGGTCTCCTTCGCGAACAGCTGCCGGACCAGCTCGTCGAGCACCTCACGGTTCTCGGTCAGCACGTCGTAGGCCTCCTGGTGGGCGGCGTTGATGAGCTTGGCCACCTCCTCATCGATGATCGCGGCGGAGGCCTCCGAGAAGTCCTTCGACGGCTGCGAGCCGCGCATCCCCATGAACGGCTCGGAGTCGTCGCCCCCGAGCTGGACGGCGCCGACCCGCTCGCTCATGCCGTACTGGGTGACCATGGCGCGCGCCACCTTGGTGGCCTTCTCGATGTCGTTCTGTGCGCCGGTGGTGGGGTCGTGGAAGATCATCTCCTCCGCGGCCCGGCCGCCCATCATGTAGGCCATCTGGTCGAGCAGCTCGCCGCGGGTGTGCGAGTACTTGTCGTCGTCAGGCATCACCATCGTGTAGCCGAGAGCCCGGCCGCGCGGAAGGATCGTGACCTTCTGGACGGGGTCGTTGCCGGGCATCGCGGCAGCGACCAGCGCATGCCCGCCCTCGTGGTAGGCGGTGATGAGGCGCTCGCGATCATTCATCAGGCGGGTGCGTTTCTGCGGACCGGCGATGACCCGGTCGATGGCCTCGTCGAGCTGCGGCTGGCCGATCACGTTCAGGTTCATGCGCGCCGCCAGGAGAGCTGCCTCGTTGAGGACGTTGGCCAGGTCGGCGCCGGAGAAGCCGGGGGTGCGCCGGGCGATGGAGTCGAGGTCGACGTTCTCGGCGAGGGGCTTGCCGACGGCATGCACCTGGAGGATGTGGGAGCGTCCCGTCAGATCGGGGGCCTCGACGGAAATCTGGCGGTCGAAGCGGCCCGGCCGCAGCAGCGCCGGGTCCAGCACGTCGGGACGGTTCGTCGCGGCGATCAAGATCACGCCACCGCGCACGTCGAAGCCGTCCATCTCGACGAGCAGCTGATTCAGGGTCTGCTCCCGCTCGTCGTGACCGCCGCCCATACCGGCGCCGCGGTGCCGGCCGACGGCGTCGATCTCGTCGATGAACACGATGGCGGGGGCCGCCTCCTTTGCCTGCTCGAACAGGTCCCGGACCCGGGAGGCGCCGACGCCGACGAACATCTCGACGAAGTCGGAGCCGGAGATGGAGAAGAACGGCACCCCGGCCTCCCCCGCGACGGCGCGTGCGAGAAGGGTCTTGCCGGTGCCGGGCGGGCCGTAGAGCAGCACACCCTTGGGGATCTTCGCGCCGAGCTTCTGGAATTTCGCCGGCTCCGCCAGGAACTCCTTGATCTCCTGCAGCTCCTCGACGGCCTCGTCGACGCCCGCAACGTCGGCAAAGGTGGTTTTGGGCATGTCCTTGCTGGCGAGTTTCGCCTTCGACTTGCCGAAGCTGAGGGGGCCGCCGGAGCCGCCGCCGTTGACCATCCGCATCACCACGAAGAAACCGATGCCCAGCAGCAGGAACGGCAGGCCCGTGTACAGCAGGGTGGACAGGATTCCCGGGGTGGGGTTGCGGGCCACCCAGTGGTCGAGCGTCCCGGCGGCGGAACGCTGCTGGAGGATCTCGACGAAGCTGTCGACCTGGCGCCCCACCCAGTTGGACTGTATGCGCTGCCCGGCGTCCGTGGTGATCTGGATGACCTGCTCACCGTCGATGACGGTGACTTCCTTCAGCTTCTCATCGCCCTGTAGAACGCTGATGACCTGGCTCATCGGGACGTCCCGGAAGCCGAACCATCCGGAGATGAGTTGCATGGCCAGTGATCCGAGGATGATGGCGATGACGATCCAGGTCAGCCAGCCCATCGGGCTTTTCATGATTTTCTGCAACTGCGGGATTCCCTAGAAGAAGATGGACGTAAGCACTGGAAGGCTACCAGCGCCCGCCAAGAGGACAGAATGTCATTTCTCGGCGGCCGGCGTCGTCCAGCTGACCTGAAGGACACGAACCCCCGCTCAACGCGGCTGGAAACCGGAGGGGCCATCCGGCGAGGAGCATGTCACGGGGATCACGGCTGCGACCAACGCACGGGAGCACCAGCCTGCGAACATTGGCCACCGGAGGAACGGAGATGTCACATTTCGGTTCCCGGTCACGTCCCGTGAGCATGAACACAATCGAAGCAATCATCATCGGCGGCGGATACGGCGGAGTCATGGCCGCGAACAGGCTCGCCGCCAGAGGCCGCAGGGTCCATCTCGTCAATGACGGCCCCACATTCGTCAACAGGATCCGGCTACACCAGCGCGCCGCCACCGGGTACAGAGTGACGCGCCCGCTCGACGAGATGCTGTTTCCTGAGGTCGGGCTGAGCACACAACGGGCGGTCCGGGTCTCGGCAGGTGGGGTGGCCCTGGCGGACGGAACGGAACTGGAGGCGTCTCATGTCGTGATCGCCACCGGCAGCACTGGCGACGGCCCCGCAACCCTGGCAGGGGCCGATGCCCTGCGCACGGCCCTTTCCGCGCTCCCCGCCGGAGCACGGGTCCGGGTGGACGGCGCCGGCCTGAGTGGAGTCGAGATCGCTACGGAGATCGCCGAGGCGGCGCCGCACCTTCAGGTGTCCCTGACCGATCCCGCCGGACTGTTTCCCGGCGGCTCGGAGGGAAACAGGAAATGGCTCGCGAACCAGCTTCCCCGGCTCGGGGTGGTCTGGAACGACGGCCCGGCCGACCTGGCGGTCGACTGCACCGGGCTGTCCGCACCGGACCTCGCCTCCCGGTCCGGGATGCCCGTGGATGGACGGGGCAGGCTTGTCGTGGACAGGACCCTTCAGGCGGCCCCCGGGATCTGGGGACTGGGCGATGCCGTCGTCTCGCCGCAGCTGCCCCACCTGCGGATGGGGTGCGCGACCGCCCTTCCGATGGGCGCCCATGTCGCCGACAACGTCCACCGGGTGCTGGCGGGAGAAGCGGCCGCCGATTTCGATTTCGGTTTCTCGTTCCGCTGCGTCAGTCTCGGACGCAGGAACGGCCTGATCGAATTCGTGGACCGTTGCGACGCCCCCACCGGTCGGCGCCTGACCGGACGGGGAGGGGCTTTCTTCAAGGAGAGGATCTGTCGCCTGGCGATCGACGCGCCCCGCCGCTCGGCAGCGGGTTACCGTTGGCTCGGGAGGCAACGGTGAGCACGGACGAATACCTGCAACATCGTGGGCTGGTGCTGCGCATCGCCTACGACATCACCGGTTCCCTCGCCGAGGCCGAGGACATCGCCCAGGAGACGTGGCTGCGCTGGCACCGCGCGACGGAGGAGACGGGGATAGCCCGGCCCAGGGCCTATCTGGCCCGAATCGCCACGAACCTGGCTCTCGATGTCCTGAGGAGACGCGACTACCCAGGTCGGTTCCTGCCGGAACCCGTACCGGAGGGTGACGCGACCGATTCGGAACTGTTGGCGGCGGAAGAGGTGTCGCTGGCGCTGGCACTGGTGTTGCAGTCGTTGTCACCGCTGGAACGCACCGCCTTCGTCCTGCACGACGTCTTCGGTTTCTCCCACGAGGAGGTCGCGGAGTTCTTGGGACGCTCCCCGTCCTCCGTACGGCAGCTGGCGAGTCGTGCCCGGCATCACATCGAGGCAGGGCGTTCTCGTTTCGACGTGGACGCCGGGAAACACCGCCGGCTGACCGAGGTGTTCCTGACCGCCTGCCGGGCGGGTGATCTCGATTCCTTGAAGAATCTCCTGGCAGAGGATGTGACCGTGGTTTCCGATGGCGGTGGCCGGGCCACGGTGGCTCTGCGGCCCGTCGTCGGAGCCGACAAGGTGGCTCGTTTCTTCCTGGGTCTGGCCAGCAAGATGACGGGAACGACCAGCTTCGAACCCGCCAACCTCAACTCGACCCCCGCGTGGGTCGCCCGGGTGGACGGGCGAATCGATCACGTCGGATGGCCGATGGCCGCCGGGGACGGAATCTCGGCCTTCTACATCGTGCGGAATCCGGAGAAACTAACCGCCCTCGGCCGCCCTCAGGAGTAGACGTGGGGGGCCAGGACCGCCAGGTCACGGAGGTTGCGGTAGCGGCTCGCGTAGTCGAGGCCGTAGCCGACGACGAACTCGTTGGGGATGTCGAAGCCCACGTACTTGACCGGCACGTCCATCTGCGCGGCACCCGGCTTGCGGAACATGGCCATGATCTCAAGGCTGGCGGGCTTGCGGCTGGCCAGGTTCGAGATCAGGTAGCTGAGGGTCAGGCCGGTGTCGATGATGTCCTCGACGACCAGGACGTGGCGTCCCTCGATGCTAACGCCGAGGTCCTTCAGGATGCGCACCACGCCGCTGGACTGGGTGCCGGAGCCGTAGGAGGAGATCGCCATCCAGTCCATCTCCACGTGCGACCTCATGGCACGCTGCAAGTCGGAGACGACCATGATGGCCCCGTTGAGCACCCCGACGATCAGGATGTCCCGGCCGGCGTAGTCGGCGTCGATCTGGGCAGCGACCTCGGCCAGGCGGGCCGCGATCTGGTCGCTGGTGTAGAGGACTTCGGACAGGTCAGGCATCACATCAGCTGCATCCACTTTGCTCACACTAGAGCCTCGGCGGGCAGGTGAGGTTCCTCCCACGCCGGGCGGCCCAGCGACCTCAGCACAACTTCACAGGTAAAAATTTCACAGGTAAATAGTCCCCGAAAACCGTCGCTGTCCGCTTACGATCAAGCCATGCGACTCCTCCTGATCCGTCACGGCGAAACCCAGGCGAATGTCGACCACCGGCTGGACACCGCCTACCCGGGCTACCGATTGACCAACAACGGCCTGACCCAGGCGGCCTCACTGCCGGGAAAACTGGCCGGCGAGCCCATCGAGGCGGTGTACGCCTCCAACCTGGCCCGGGCACAACAGACGGCTGCGCCGCTCGCCGAGTCCCTGGGCCTTGAGGTCCAGGTGCTGGAGGGGGTTCGGGAGATCTCCGCGGGAGTCGAGGAGCTCAACTGCGACTGGCGCACCTACGTCGCGGAGCTGCAGGCCTGGTCTCCGAGCAACATGGACTCCGGCCTGGAGGGCGGCGAGACCGCGCGGCAGTTCATGGAGCGTTTCACATCCGCTATTTCACAGGTCGAGTCCGCAGGGCATGGATGCGCCGCGGTCGTGAGCCATGGGGCGGCGCTGCGGGTGTGGACCCTGGCGCAGGACCCTGGTTTCGGACTGGAGAACGCGGCCCCGTTGAACAACACCCAGTGGATCGTGCTGAACGGCTCAAGCCACGACGGCTGGCGCATCGAGAGCTGGGGGGAGCGTCCCTGAGATCCCGTCGCTGACGCACGCCGTCCCACCATGGCCATCCTCCAGGGCGGCCAGTTCGCCACTGGACTAAAGTTAAGGTCCTGAAAGGCTATGGTCTCGCCGGCGGAGCACGCCACCGCCGGGGCACCTGGCCGCAGCACGAAGAGGTGAGATCGCATGGCCGTTGTCGCACTGGTCGGGACATTGGACACCAAGGGCGCCGAATACACCTGGCTGGCGGAGCGGCTGGTCGAGCTGGGGACGCAGTGCCTGCTGGTGGACGCCGGGTCGTTCTCCACCAGCGATCTCGCCGACGTCACCTCCGATGAGGTGATCGCCGCGGCCGGCGCAGACGCGGACGGCCTGAGGGAGCGCCGCAACCGGGGCGAGATGATGCAGGTGATGCGCACCGGGGTGGCCCGCGTGATACGCGACTTGGCGGCGGCCGGCCGCATCCACGGCCTGCTCGCGCTCGGCGGGTCGGGCGGCTCCTCCGTCGCGGCGGGCGCCATCCAGGCGTTGCCGGTGGGGTTCCCGAAGCTGCTGGTCTCGACGATGGCTTCCGGCGACGTGGGACCCTACGTCGGCGAGGCGGATGCAACGCTCATGTACTCGGTCGTCGATGTGGCCGGCATCAACTCGGTCTCAGCGCAGGTGTTCGGCAATGCCGCCGCCGCGATCGCCGGGATGGCGAAGGCCCACGAGGCCAGGCTGGCCGCGGCGCCGGAGCCGCACCGGCCGCTGGTCGGCATCACCATGTTCGGGGTGACCACCCCCGCGGCGGACGAGGCACGCGAGAGGCTGACGGAGCTGGGCTACGAGGTGCTGGTGTTCCACGCCACCGGGACGGGCGGCAGGGCGCTGGAGAAGCTCGTCGAGTCGGGGGCCCTGGCCGGGGTGTGCGACCTGACCACCACCGAGCTGGCCGACGACCTCGTGGGCGGGGTGCTATCGGCGGGGCCGGAACGGCTGGAACGGGCCGGGCGCGCCGGGCTGCCCCAAGTGGTGAGCCTGGGAGCCCTGGACATGGTCAACTTCGGACCGGCCGAGACCGTCCCGCCCCAGTTCGCGGACCGCACCCTGTTCGTCCATAACCCGTCCGTGACGCTGATGCGCACCACGAGGCAGGAGATGGCGGAGCTGGGCCGCCGGATCGCGGCGAAACTGGCCACCGCCACCGGGCCGGCCGAGTTGTTCATCCCGCTGCGGGGGGTCAGCGCTATCGATGTTGACGGTGGCTCGTTCCGGGATGCCGAGGCCGATGCGGCACTGTTCGAGGCGCTGCGTTCCGGTCTGGCGGGCAGCGGCGTCGTCGTCCATGAACTGGACCAGGCCATCAACGACCCGGGGTTCGGCGCCGCCATGGCGCAGGCCCTGCACACAGCCATCACCACATCACCGGCGATCCCACACACCGCTGGAATGCATGACCACTCGGAATGAAGGAGAAACAATGTCTCGCAAGGAAATCCTCGACCGGTTCCGCACCCAGGTAGCCGAGGGCCGCCCGATCATCGGCGGCGGGGCGGGCACCGGCATCACCGCGAAATCCGCCGAGGCCGGCGGCATCGACCTGCTGGTGATCTACAACTCAGGCCGGTTCCGGATGGCTGGGCGCGGCTCCCTGTCGGGACTGCTGGCCTATGGCGACGCCAACGCGATCGTCATGGAGATGGCGAATGAGGTGCTGCCGGTAGTTGGGCACACGCCGGTGCTGGCAGGGGTCAACGGCACAGACCCATTCCGTGTGATGGGCTATTTCCTGCGCCAGGTCAAGGAGATCGGCTTCGCCGGCGTCCAGAACTTCCCGACCGTCGGCCTGATCGACGGGGTGTTCCGGGCGAACCTGGAGGAGACCGGGATGGGCTACGGGCCGGAGATCGACATGATCCGCATGGCCCACGAGCTGGACCTGCTCACCTCGCCCTACGTGTTCGACGAGGAGCAGGCGAGAGATATGGCCCGCGCCGGGGCTGACATCCTGGTGCCCCACATGGGGCTGACCACGTCCGGGACCATCGGGGCAAAGACCGCCCTGACGCTGGAGGAGGCTACCGTCAAGGTGCAGTCGCTGGCGGACGCCGCCAAGAGCGTCAATCCCGGGATCCTGTGCCTGTGCCATGGCGGCCCGATAGCCAACCCGGCTGACGCCCAGTACATCCTCGACCACACCGACGGCATCGTCGGCTTCTACGGCGCCAGCTCCATCGAGCGCTTCCCCACCGAGGTCGGCATCCGCGCCCAGACGGAGGAGTTCAAGGCCATCACCTTCAAGGCGCCGCGGTGACGACCTCCTACTGCAGCACGGTCCTTCAGCACCCCGCGGACCGGGTGTGGGCGGCGCTCCGGGACTTCAACGGCCTGGCGACGTGGTTCAGCGGCGCGGTCTCCGAGAGCCATATCGAGGACGGTCTGAGCGGCCTGACCATCGGGGCGGTGCGCAGCTTCCAGATGGGAGACTCCCGGATCCGGGAACGCCTGCGCGCCCTGTCCGACATTGACCGCAGCTACTCCTATGAATTCTGCGAACCGGCACCGTTTCCCGTCACGGGGTATCTAGCCACGGTGAAGGTGACTCCGGTCAGCGATGCAGGCCATGCCCTGGTGGAGTGGTGGGCCGACTTCGACTGCGCCCCTGATGAGCGAGGGCACTGGAAAGGATTCTTCGCCGGGGAGGTGTTCGCGCCCGCGCTAGGCGGGCTACGCGAGTACTTCGGCTGACGGTTCTCCACCAGAAGATTCGGTCGGACCAATCCACCCCCGATGGGCGTCGCCGCCCTGGGCTGGGCTAGTGTTGGCATGTCGAGGACTACCAGTCCCGAAACTGGGCGGGCCATATCCCCGCAATGGTCTGCCGGAAGGATTTGGACGGAGAGCGATGAGCGCAGAATCAACGAGCGCGGCCGAGATCAGTCTCGCCGCGGACTTCGCCACTCCCAGCCTTGCTGACTGGGAGAAGGAGGTACTGAAGGTACTCAACCGGAAGCGCCCCGAGGGCAAGGAACTCAACATTGAGCAGGCATACAAGCGCCTGACGAGCCACACCGTCGATGGGCTTGTGACCAAGCCGCTGTACACCATTGACGATGGCGTCAAGGAGCTTGGTTTCCCCGGAGTGGCCCCATTCACGCGCGGCACCACGGTCCGCGCAGGAGAGATGGATGAGGGCTGGTTCAGTGCTCAGCTCATTGAGGAACCCGACCCGGCCGAGGCCCGCAAGGCCGTCGACACCGACCTGGAGCGCGGCACATCCGCGGTCTGGGTGCGCGTTGACCCCGACGCGGTGCCCGCCGACAAGCTGGCAGAGGTCCTGAGCGATGTCCTGTTCGACCTCGCCCCCACACATGTTTCCTCCAACACCGATGAGCTGGCGGCCGCCGAGGCCCTGGCCGCGGCTTTCGCCGCTTCCGGCAAGGAGAACATCCGCGGCAGCCTCGGCGTCGACCCGATCGGCTTCGCCGCCATCAACGGAACCACCCCCGACCTCTCGGTGATCGCGAGGGCCGTGGAGCTCGCAAAGCCGTTCCCGGGTGTGCGTCCCATCGTCGTGGACGCCTCCCGTTACGATTCCATGGGCGCCGGTGACGTCGCCCAGCTGGCCTACGCGCTGGCCACGGGCATCGAGTACGTGCGCGCCCTGACCGATCTCGGGCTGAGCGCCGATGAGGCCTTCGACAGCATCCTGTTCCGGGTCTCCGCGAACACCAACCAGTTCATCACCATCTCCCGGCTGCGCGCGCTGCGCACCCTGTGGAACCGGGTCGGTGAGGTGCTCGGGGTGAGCCCGGAGAAACGCGGCGCGGTGCAGCACGCCGTCACGTCGCTGCGCGAGATCACCCGCGACGACGCCTACGTCAACGTGCTGCGCGGCACCATCTCGGCCTTCGCGGCGGCCGTCGGCCAGGCCGAGTTCATCACCGTGTTGCCGCTCGACACCGTGATTGGTCTTCCCGACGTCCTGACCCGCCGCATCGCCCGCAACACCCAGGTGGTGCTGGCCGAGGAATCGAACATCGGCCGCGTCAACGACCCGGCCGGCGGAGCATGGTTCGTCGAGTCCATGACCCAGCAGCTCTGCGAGAAGGCCTGGGAGCTGTTCGGTCAGCTCGACGAGAAGGGCATGGCGGCCGCCATCGCCGATGGCACCGTGGCCGCCCAGCTCAAGGAGATCAACGAGGCCCGCGCCAAGCTGCTCGCCACTCGCAAGCTGCCGCTGACGGGCGTCTCGATGTTCCCGAACCACGTCGAGAAGTCCTTGGAGCGCAAGCCCCGTCCCAAGGCTCCGGAGCTCGGCGGCATCCCGTTCGTGCGCGACAGCCAGGTCTTCGAGGACCTGCGTGACCGCTCCGCGGCCGCCACGAAACCCCCGACGGTGCTGCTGGCCTGCCTCGGGACCCGCCGCGATTTCGGCGGGCGCGAGGGCTTCACGTCGAATCTCTACCACGTGGGCGGCATCAACACCGTCCTCGCGGAGGGCACCGACCCCGAAGTGTTCGTCCAGGCCATGAAGGATGCTGATACAGACATCGCGGTGCTGTGCTCCAGCGCGAAGGTCTACGCCGCCCATGGCCTGGCCGTCGCGAAGGCGCTGAAGGAGGCGGGAGCCCAGGAGGTGCGGCTCGCCGGGCAGTACAAGGAGCTGGGCGCTGACGAGGCGGAGGTGACCGCCGTCATCGACGGCAATGTCTTCGACGGAATGAACGTGGTGGAGCTGCTCACCTCCACCCTGGACAAGCTGGAGGCCTGAGCAATGACCACGATCCCCCGTTTCGGCTCGGTCGCGCTGCACGGCGACGGCGTTCCCAATGACGCTAAGAGGCAGTTCGACGATCACTTCCACCAGGTCGGCCACTCGGCCGGCTGGCAGACCCCGGAGCACATCCTGGTACCGCCGCTGTTCGGTGACGGTGACCTCCAGGGCCTGGACTTCCTGGCCACCCGGCCGGGCATTGCCCCCTATCTGCGCGGCCCGTACGCGACGATGTACGTGAACCAGCCGTGGACCATCCGCCAGTACGCGGGCTTCTCCACCGCTGAGGAGTCGAACGCCTTCTACCGCCGTAACCTGGCGGCCGGGCAGAAGGGCCTGTCGATCGCATTCGACCTGGCCACCCACCGCGGCTACGACTCCGATCACCCGCGGGTGGCCGGCGACGTCGGCATGGCGGGCGTGGCCGTCGACTCGATCCTGGACATGCGGCAGCTGTTCGACGGCATCCCCTTGGACCAGATGTCGGTGTCGATGACCATGAATGGCGCGGTGCTGCCGGTGCTGGCGCTGTACGTCATCGCCGCCGAGGAGCAGGGCGTCAAGCCCGAGCAGCTGGCCGGGACCATTCAGAATGACATTCTGAAGGAGTTCATGGTCCGCAACACGTACATCTACCCGCCGCTGCCGTCGATGAAGATCATCGCCGACATCTTCGCCTACACCAGCGCGAACATGCCGCGGTTCAACTCCATCTCCATCTCCGGCTACCACATGCAGGAGGCGGGGGCCACCGCGGACATCGAGATGGCCTACACCCTGGCCGACGGCGTCGAGTACATCCGCGCCGGCGAGTCGGTGGGTCTGACGGTCGACGCCTTCGCGCCGCGGCTGTCGTTCTTCTGGGCGATCGGCATGAACTTCTTCATGGAGGTCGCGAAGATGCGGGCCGCCCGCATGCTGTGGGCGCGGCTGGTGCGCAGCTTCAACCCGAAGAACCCGAAGTCGATGAGCCTGCGCACGCATTCGCAGACCTCCGGGTGGTCGCTGACCGCGCAGGACGTCTACAACAACGTGGTGCGCACCTGCATCGAGGCGATGGGCGCGACGCAGGGGCACACGCAGTCGCTGCACACCAACGCCCTCGACGAGGCCATCGCCCTACCGACGGACTTCTCCGCCCGGATCGCCCGCAACACCCAGCTGTTCATCCAGCAGGAGTCGGGCACCACGAAGACGGTGGATCCGTGGGCTGGATCGGCCTACGTCGAGAAGCTCACCGAGCAGCTGGCCCGGAAGGGCTGGGAGAGGATCCAGGAGGTCGAGCAGGCGGGCGGCATGGCCAAGGCCATCGAGCAGGGCATCCCGAAGATGCGCATCGAGGAGGCCGCGGCCCGCACCCAGGCCCGCATCGACTCGGGCCGCCAGCCTGTGATCGGCGTCAACAAGTTCACCGTCGACCAGGAGGATGAGCTGGAGGTGCTGAAGGTCGACAACCGGGCGGTCCGCGAACAGCAGATCGCGAAGCTGGAGCGGCTGCGCGCCGAACGCGACGAGGCCGTCACCCAGGAGATGCTGGAGCGCATCTCCTGGGCCGCCGCGAACCCGGACCCGACCGACCCGGACCGCAACCTGCTGAAGGTCTCCATCGACGCGGCCCGCGCGAAGGCCTCCGTCGGCGAGATCTCCAGCGCCCTGGAGAAGGTTTTCGGACGCTACACCGCACAGATCCGTACCATCTCCGGTGTGTACAACAAGGAATCCGGATCCTCACAGGCCGTTGAGAAGGCACGCAAGCTCGTCGAGGAGTTCGAGAAAGAGGAGGGACGCCGTCCCCGTATCCTGATCGCCAAGATGGGCCAGGACGGCCACGACCGCGGCCAGAAGGTGATCGCGACGGCCTACGCCGACCTCGGCATGGACGTCGACGTCGGCCCGCTGTTCCAGACCCCCGAGGAGGTCGCACGGCAGGCCGTCGAGTCCGACGTGCACGTCGTGGGCGCCTCCTCCCTCGCGGCCGGTCACCTCACCCTGGTGCCCGAGCTGCGCAAGGAACTCGACAAGCTGGGCCGCCAGGACATCATGGTGGTCGTCGGCGGTGTGATCCCGAGCCAGGACTTCGATGAGCTCCGCGCAAACGGCGCAGACGCCATCTACCCGCCCGGCACGAACATCCCGGAGTGCGCCGTCGATCTGCTCCAGACCCTGGACAAGCGCCTCCACGGCGACAACTGACCCCAAGGTATGTGGCCCGTCCCCGAAAAGGGACGGGCCACATGTCATTCCCGACCTCCGACGCTCCAGAGAACCTGCAAACCGACAGGGGTGCGAATGCGCAGTTCAGTTCCGGCCAACAGCTGAAGGGCTATGTCTGACTTCCGGGAATTCAGCGAAACGAAGGGATGGAGAGCAGCGAAACGAAGATCTAGATATAAGCAAACCGAAGAGGAAACTGTTGTACGACGTATACTTCCCACCATGGAAGGGCTTGTCAGACGAGCAGTGGAACCATGGGCACGTGAGTTGCTGACGGCCACCCCGGTCCTGACGGTCGAGGGCGCCAGGCAAACTGGCAAATCGACCCTCGCCCAGATGTTGACCGACGGGACACAAGCCAAGATCGTCTCCCTTGACGAGCCTGACGTTCTCATGTTCGCCCGCAATGATCCGCGAGGATTCGTGGATCAGGCTGCCGACCAGACCCTGGTGATCGACGAGGTACAGCGTGTTCCATCGCTGACGCTCTCGATCAAGGCCTCCGTTGACAAAGACCGCCGTCCCAGCCGTTTCATCCTGACGGGATCCTCTGATCTGGCCCGGATGCGCGGCGAGAAGGATTCACTGGCGGGCCGGTCCATGACCATCAATCTGCTTCCCTTCACCCAAGCCGAGTTACGGGGAACCACTGATCGTGGCACTTTTGTCGATCGCCTCCTGGCTGCTGAAACACCCAATGCCGTCACTACGGCGCACGAGCCATTAACCCATCAGACCCTCATCGACTTGATCATTCATGGGGGTCTGCCAGCAGCCCAGAACCTGACATCCCGACTTCGTTCCAGCTGGTACCGCAGCTATGTGGAGAAACTGACACGCGTGGACGCCTTGGATGGCGGTGAGAAACTCAGCCCGGAACGCCTGCTCACCTTGCTGCGGCTAATAGCAGCCAACCAGTCTGGTGAGATAGTCAAGGCACGGTTTGGACAGGAGGCAGCCATCCCGGCTCCGAGCATCGCCAACTATCTCGACGCCTTGACGCGCTTGTACCTTGTCCAAGAACTCCGTCCCTGGACACCAAACCTGACCAACCGGGAAACCGGCCGCCGCAAAGCCTCAGTGGTTGACCCAGGGCTGGCTGTTTGGCTCTGCGGAGCCACCAAGGAATCATTGTCATCCCTGCCCCACGGCCTTCAGCTGCTGGGTCAGTTGACCGAGGGTGTGGTGACCACGGAACTTCACGCCCAAGGTGAATGGGGCGAGAACCATTACCACCTTTATCATTACCGGGACCGGAATGGCAGGGAGATCGACTTCATCCTTGAGCTCGACGACGGCCGCATCATAGGCATTGAGGTCAAGGCCAGCAGGACACTCAAGGGGTCTCACTTCAATAGCTTGCGCTTCCTCAGAGACAGATTGAAGGATCGCATGATCAAAGCCGTCGTCCTAGCGCCTATAGACATGCCTGTGAGTTTTGGAGAAGAACTCTGGGGCCTGCCGATGTCGGCTTTGTGGACGTAAAGAATCCTCGGCTCCATTCACGTCATTTCCTGATGACCACAGGGCCTTGGAGCCAGGAAGGGCTGGGCAACCTCGACCCGGCCTGGTGTCCCACCCCCAGCTGTCCGCCAGATAATAAAGCCATCCGTTCAATTCACCCTCGGTAATATACACAATCCTTCAAAAAAATCAAGTCAGATCAACGGAGGACTGGCTCCCACTATCCGAGGTGAGGGACCTGGGCTATTCTTGATGTTGAAAATTCCATTATATTGGATCTCTGGATTACCCGCTCCTCGCACAATGGAAATTTCACCCACAAAATATGCCGCCGCGGGTTCAGCCGATCCAGCCGCCTGAAAACCTCACTGCGTCATTCACAAAACTCGCAGCACTCTGCATGAATTTTTATCTATCGCCGCACGGCGCTGCGATTTACTTCATTACCAGGAGGATTGCGATGGATGTAGACGATTTCAACGCCAAGCTGACAAAACATTTGGACAAGCAAGCGCGCAAGTGGCAGCCACAGGTTGCCGTGCGCGCACCACGCCTTGGAGTGGATTACCGCTACGGGCCGGAGGACCTACCGTTCCACTCCGCCAGCGTCGGGAAGCTGGCACCCGCAGCGATCGCCATGCAGCTGATCAAGCAGCAGGCACTGACTCTCAGCACCCACATCTCCTCCGTGCTGAAACCAGAGGTACTGCAGGGTATTTTCATGGATGACAGGCTGAATGAGGCCACCATTGAACATCTCCTGGCCCACACTTCCGGAGCGAATGACTACCTCAATGGACGCACCAAGGGGCCGACAATCGCTGAACTTGCCGTGACGGATCTTCACCGGCAATGGACCCCAAGCAGCCTGCTCGCCCACTCCCGGGAACATCAAAGGCCAGTCGGGGCTCCTGGAGAGAAATTCTTCTACAGTGACACCGGGTTCACCGTCTTGGGGCTCGTACTTGAGGCTATCACCGGCATGGACTATTCCCGTCTCGTGCATGAGCGAATCTTTGAGCCATTGGGAATGAGCCGTAGTTTCATGCCGTTGCGCACCAAACCCACCACTGGAGAAGACAGGATTGCACCTCTATACCTCGGCAAGACCCGAGTAGACGACGCGGAGTCACTCACCCTTGACTGGGCCGGTGGCGGTCTTGCAGCCACGCTGGCTGACTACCTGACTTTCATTCACGCGCTTCACACAGGCCGCCTCATCAGTGTGGAGTCGTGGGCATGGCTGACCGTATCCCGCCACAAGTACCGCGCCGGCTTGCACTATGGGGCCGGGACCATGAATGTGAAATTCAACGAATTCGCCCCCTGGCTGCGGGACTGGCCATGCCCTGTGGGGCATCTGGGATTGACCGCGGCACACCTGTGGCATGATCCGGCACACGACGCAGAGATCGTCATCAACTTCGGGTCCTCAAAGGCGATGCAAACCAGCTTCTACTCGCTCATTGAGCTCGTCAGACTACTGCGCCAGCTCAGCTGACTCTGGCGAAATCCGCGGAAAAGGGTTATTTATGTGGCTGCTCCCCGCTGTCCACACCGGGCCGCGAGCGCCAGCGGGTAGTCCTTGAAGCCCCGGTGACGGTCCCAGCAAACAGCGGCCTCCAACACGCTCGCCTCGTGACTCGGCCAATCGGAGAGGCAGCCCAGGGATAGGCCGTCGCGACCCTCCATGGGAAGAGATACAGCAGAGCCACGGAAAGTCTCAGCAAATCCGCAAATGCCGGGCACCCCGCCTGGGTCAGGTCGGGTTATAGTTCGTCACGACATCATCCTTTGCAGGGGGAACTCATGATCATCACCGGGCTGGCACTAGCGGGTATCGCCGCGCTCGTGCACGTTTTCATCTTCTACCTGGAGTCGATCGCCTGGACGGGGGAACGCGCACGGGCCGTCTTCGGCACCGGAACCGCCGAGCAAGCAGCAGCGACGAGGGAAATCGCCTTCAACCAGGGGTTCTACAACCTCTTCCTGGCCGTGGCTGTCTTTCTCGGGATCGTGCTCCACATCGCTGGGCAGCCAGTGGTGGGCTCGACGCTGGTGTTCACCGGGGCCGGGTCGATGGTCGCGGCCAGTCTCGTCCTGCTCTTGAGCAGCCCCGACAAGGCATCCGCGGCGCTCAAACAGGGGGTGATCCCCGCCCTCGGCGTGATCGCCCTGGCCATCGGCCTGATCACCGGTTGAGGAACCGGCACACGCTGGCCGAAAGCAGCCATAAGCGGCCCCATCCGATAGGGATCTCTAGGCTCACCGCCGGTTCGCAGCGGCTCTGAGCCGCCTCAGATAGATGAACAGCACGATCAGGGACTCTGCGATCGGCAGCAGGCCGTAGTGACCTCCATTCAGGGTGATGCCGACGCCAGAGAACAGTTGGGAAGACGCACCGAAGGCATACCAGGGCAGCTGCGTCAGCCAATTGAGGCCAGGAACCCCGTCCAGCAGCAGGGGAGCGACGACGTGCGCCGCGGCGAGGACCGGGACCAGGCAGTTGATCAGCACCAGCAAGTCGGCTCTCAGACCGGGCAGGCCGCGGACCGCGTGCAGCAGGAACCACATGCCCACGCAGTACAGCGCAAGCATCGGAACCACCGGCACCAGCATCACCCCGCTCAGGAACGGCACAGCACAGGCCACCACGCCGGCCACCAGGGCTGCGGGAACCAGCACCGCCAGCCAGATCTGCCGGTCCGTCAGCCCAGCCCGCGACCGTCGTCGTGAGGTGCCCAGGCGCCTGCCGTATCCCCCAGTCAGCAGGCAGCTCGACAACGGTGCCGCAAGCCATTCCAGGCCGACATCGCGCGGGTTGGCGAACCAGTGGTCGACTCCCTGGACGTTTTCAAGCCCCAGAACCTGTTGCCAGCCACTGACCGCGAACCCGATCAGCAGCGACAGTACCTGCAGCGACCCAACCGTCGTCCACCGGAAACCCGGCCGGTGCCGGATCCTGCTCACCAGCAGTAGGACAACCACCGCCCCGGCCACGTAGAGCACCAACGGCAGCAGCGTCTGCGGGGTGAAAGCCGCCCAAGGATCCGCCGCGGCTCCGGAGGACTTGCCCGGCGGTGGCTCTTCACCTTCGGTTAACCAGGTCGTGACCCATGGACGCAGCATCGGCGTCCATCGCCACAACTGCCACGCCACAGCGCAGCCCACCAAGATACAGGCCAGCCTGCGAACGTCACGATCCCGGAGCAGCCGATTCATTTTTGCCTACCATCCATTTCAAAGCCAGCCGTAGTCTCGCAGACGCCACCGACAAAACATCGGCGGGGGCGGCAGGCCCCTGCCCGGGGGGTTCGTGCACCCCATGCGAAGTGCCCAGCCAGGGATCACTCCCCGACTGGGCACCTCTTCAGTCCGGCCACGTGGTCCGGTGACTCAGTCCGGTCAGCTGATGGCCCCGCCCGTCCGGGGAAGCCCCGGGCGGACTGGGTTTGCCGGCTGCGGGGCCGTAGCGCCCGGAGTCACAACCGTCGAGGCTGAGGCCGCCGGGTCAGGAGCCGGGGCGGTGGAGGTGGCTGGGGCTGTAGCGGAGGGAGCGGGCGTTGGGTTATCAGCTGGACCCGGAGCAGCCGTCGGAGTGGCAGTCGGGACCGGAGCAGGCGAGGGCGGGGCCGGGTGGCTGTCCGGGTCGAGCGGGTCGGTCCCGGCCTCGATCTCCTCGCCGTTGGTGAAGCCGTCGCCGTCCTCGTCGGCGGTGAGGTCGAAGGACGGCTTGGCCGGCTCCGTGACGCTGTCGCCCTTGTCCGTGACGACCAGGCACTGGTCGGCCATGGTGTAGCCGTTCCAGACGGGCTTGGCGTAGCCATCCGTCACCTGGTCGGCGCCGAAGTGGCAGTAGTAGCTGAGGGTGAGTCCCCGCGGGTCGCCAAAGGATCCGGTGTTGGGGCTCCAGCGTCCGGGCGCGTGGATGGTGGGGGCGGGACCCTGCATCGTCACCGAGGTGAGGGCGTTGCTGCCGAAGGCCCGCTTCGCGATGGTGGTGACCTTGGCTGGGATGGTCAGCGATGTGAGGTCGTTGTACTCGAAGGCAGCCTCCTGGATCTCGGTGAGGCTCTCGGGCAGTTTCACGGACTTCAGCTCGTTGCTGTGGAAAGCTCGCTCCGGAATGGTGGTGATGGAGCTGGGCAGGGTCAGCGAGGTGAGCTTGTTGCCCGAGAAAACCTCGGCGCCGAGTGATGTCACCGTCTCTGGGATGGTCACCGAGGTCAGTTTGTTGTTGGAGAACAGCCCGGGGGCCAGCGACGTCAGGCCGCCCGGGATAGTCACGCTGGTCAGGGCGTTGGCTTCGAAGGCCGAGGCACCGATGGAGGTGACCGACTCGGGCAGCACCAGCGACGTCAGCCGGCACGACGCGAAGGCCGCCGGGCCGATGGTCGCCAGACCCTCCGGAAGGTTGATCGAGGTGAAGTTGTTGTTGACGAACGTGGAGGCCTTGATCTCGGTGAGTTTCCTCGGCAAGGTGATGCTCTTCATGTGGTTGTTCATGAAGGCCTGCTCGCCGATGCTGGTGACGGAGTCCGGAATGACGATTTCACCGATGGAGTTGCCGTAGAAGGCGGCCTTTCCGATCTCCTCCAGCCCATCAGGCAATACGACTGTATTCAGCCGGGCGGAGCGCAGCCCCTCCTCCCCAATACGTTTGACTTGATAGGTTGTGCCCTCGTGGTCGACGGCCGCGGGGATGGTGAGGGTGCGGGCGATCTTGTTCCGGTCGAAACCGACCAGCGTCGCCCCCTGTCCGGGCGCATCCGGGTCGACCCGGTAGGTGACCGCGTCCACCACGACATCAACGGGGGCCGCCTGGGCCGGCAGGGCCTGGAAAGTGAGTCCCAGCCCGGCCGTGAGGGCCATCACAAGCCCATGCCGGAAGAACAGACGAGACATGTGGTTTTGCCTTTCACATCCAGGAGATTCCGCCCATGGAAAACGATGTGTCCACGGAATCTCCAAGTTCGGGCACAGCATGCCATGACGGATGCTGTCCGGTCATCCCCTGAGCAATAAAGGTTATTCAGGCGGCCTGGACGAGATATTGCTCAGCCAGAGCCTGGCGGACAGCGGGGATCGCCTCGGCTGCGATCTCCTCCGCCGGCCTACCGAGCAGGTGGGCGACGGCGGAGATGGTCTGGCCGACGGTGAGGTCGCCGTCGAGGGCTCCCAGGACCGCACCCGTCACGGTGGTCAGGTGCATGCCGCGCAGCAGCCCGGTACGCTGCCGCAGCACCAGGTACTCGGGGTCCGCAGCGCCAGGTTGCCCGGTGGTCTCGGCTACCACACCGGCCAGGTGAGGCGTGAGGGAGAGCAGGTCCGCGGTGGGAAGATGGGCAGCGTCAATGGCCCCGGCATGGGCGGCGAACACAGATCCCACCGGCTGGGCGACGGCATGCGGCCATGACTCGCAGCGCACCTCGGGCACCTCACGGCCCGCTTTGGTGAGCAGGATCCACCCCATGCCGACCTCGTCGATGCCCAGGCGGCTGAAGTAGTCCAGCCACCGCCGGTAGGTGGGCTCCCATTCAGGACGTCCTGACAGGCCAGCGTCGGCGAGCCACATCTCGATGTAGGCGAACCGGTCGAGGCGCTCGCGTTCGATGGCGAACAGGTCGCACCCTGAGCCTGCCACCCACGAAGCGAGCCTCTCCTCCCAAGGGACGCCGGTGATGGCCCAGTTCGTCAGCAGCTGAAGGCTGCCGCCGGGGGTCAGGTGGCTGGGGGCGTCGCGGACGACCGCCTCGACGAGACCATCCGCTGTGAATGCGGACTCGCGGTAGGTGAGGCATTCCCCGCCAGGCGGGCTCATCACGTAGGGCGGGTTGGAGACGATCAGGTCGAACTGCTCACCCGCCACCGGCTCGAACAGCGACCCCTCGCGGAAGTCGATGCCCATCCCGCTCAGGGCAGCACCGATCCTCGCGAGATGCAGGGCCCGCGGGTTGAGGTCGGTCGCCACCACCTCGTCAGCATGGCGGGACAGGTGATAGCTCTGCACCCCGCACCCCGTGCCGAGGTCAAGAGCACGGCCGATGGGCTGCCGCATGGTGATCTCAGCCAGTGTCAGGGACGCGGGTGAAGCCCCCAGCACGTAGTCCAGGCGAATCGGCTCCACCAGGCCGTCGAGTCCGGGAGTGAGGTCACTGACCAGCCAGCCGCTGGCGCCGTCATCGGGTGACGCATAGGGCCGCAACTCGACGACTGCCCTGGCCGATTGCCCGTCGAACGCGACGATCTCCTCCGCCAGCACGTCGCTGAGGCAGTCCCTGAATGCTCTGCCCACCACCGCGGCCGGCACCTCCTGACGGAGCAGGAACAACCGGATCAGGGTCGCGAGAGGATCATCAGCCCTAGCCAGGGCGACGTCAGCGGGCAGGGTGCAGTTCCGTTGCAGCCCAGCCTGCCCCACTTCGCCAATCCGTTCCAGCACGGCGTCAGTGGAGTAGCCGATCTCGTTCAGCCGCCCACGCAACCGGATAATGTCCATGTGGACACCCTAGTGTCGCGTGGCGTTAGCTCGCCGGGGAGCGCCAGGTGGAGCCCCGGAACACCCCGTGTGGACTGGCGGTCTCATACCGTTCCCGCCGTTGCGCTCCGCTCCACCTCGCCTGGGTTGAAACCGCGTCCCTCCAGCAGCGGCAGAGCCACCGTCACCTCGACGACGAACCGGGGCCGCTCGCCCCGCACCTCGCATCCGGTCAGGCGTCCGCCGTTCTCGTCAGCCACCTTCTCGGCCTCCGCGCAGGCGTCACCGCCGTCAGCCTCCGCTGCGGCAGCGGCCAGGGCTGTCAGGTCGGCGCTGCTCTGGGCCTGCTCAGCCCGGGCCAGCCACCCCACGATAAGCGCCACAGTGGCGGCCACCATCACCAGCCCGAGGCAGATCCCCGCCACCAGCACCGTGCCCACTCCCCTTTCATCATGACCGCCGGGAGCGCGGCGCGTCTCCTTCATGGCCCAACCCCCGGCTCCCAGTGGGCCCAGGCCGTTGACTCAAGTGGTACGGCCCCAAGCTTGAGGATGGACACCTCCAGGCGAGTGGTGACCCGCACCCCGGCATTCGTACGTTCGATCTCGATGCGTGCTCCAGTGGGTGCCTTCTCCCTCGTCTTCTGCGCTGTCGCGTCGTCGCCCCGGGCCAGGTGCTTGGCCAGGTCCGAGGTGACAGTCTGGATTCCCGACTGGGTCACGCCCAGCAGGATGATCCCGACCAGGACCGACAGCAGCATCACGATGGTGATGAGCCCGATGGCCAGCTCCACCGTCACCATCCCCCGCTGCCCCCGCCGGGCCCTGCGCCGGCCAAACCAGCTGACGTGGCCCGGTTTGCGCCGCCGGGGCGCCGGAGGCTGCGCGACGGAGACGATGGCCGCACGCGATTCCTCGCCCCGCGCCCCCGGCACCTCCGCCCGGAGGCGTGGGGCGGTGGCTTCCGCCCCACGCATGGTGATCAGGCGTCGTGCTGGGCGGCGTTCACGAAGAGGTCGGTGACCCACTTCATGATCATGTCGAACAGCGAGTTGTCGTTGAAGACACGGAGCAGCAGCATCGCTGCGGCCGCAGCGCCGAGCAAACCAATGGCGTACTCGACAGTGGTCAGGCCCCGCTCGGCGAAACGACGACGTGAAGGGCTCTTCTTCTCGACGCAGGCGACGGTCTTGGCGGACTCGGACATGACTTCCCCTTTCGGATGTTCCCAGATGGCCTTCCACCCGGTGACACCTTCACCATGGGCAGCGCACCCTGCAGGCTGTCCGTTTCCACATGCCTGAGGACAGGCGACAACACCTGTGCTCTGTGGTGACAACACCGCCCCGTCATGTGACAACACCTGGCCCATATGAACTGCCTCTGTGAACGCGGGGAGTCTCTTCCATTAGCCGTTGAGGACACGCTCCAGCAGTTCCCTGGCTGCGGCCTTGTCCAGCACCTGGTTGGCGTTGCCGCATTTCGGCGAGACGACGCAGGCGGGGCATCCCGACTCGCAACAGCAGGTGCGCAGCCGCTCCAGCGTCGCGGCCAGCCACCGTCCGGCAACCTCGTAGGCGTGGGCGGCGAAACCCGCTCCCCCAGCCAGGCCATCATGGACGAAGACCGTTGCCAGTCCCGTGTCGGGGTGCCGGGCCGTGGAGATGCCGCCGATATCCCAGCGATCGCAGGGCGCGAACGCGGGCAGCAGGGAGATGGCGGTGTGTTCGGCGGCATGCGCAGCTGCCCCCAACTGAAGCGTCCCCCAGCCGAGTTCCCGCTCCAGGGACTCAGGGACGCTCCACCACACGGCCTGCGTGGCCAGGGTGTGCTCGGGGCAGTCGAGCGGCGTCGAGTCGAGGACCTCGTGGGTGGTCTCGTCGCGTCTGAGGTATCCGGTGACCTGCCAGCTGAGCCGCACGTCGCCGAAGTGGATGCGTGTTTGTCCCAGCGGCCGCGAGCCGGTCTCCCGCAGCACCACGATGTCCTGGCTGGTCTCCGCCTGGGTGTACCAGGAGTTGTGGACCGCCACCACCATCGCGCGGCGTTCGTCGATGTCGAGTTCCGTCACCATGAATGACTGTCCTTGGTGCAGGTAGACGGCGCCCTGGTGGACGGTGCGGTCCGCGGCATCGGGGTCCACCACCCCGATCACCTGCCCGGTGGAGCGTTCGATGATCTCGACGGGCCTGGGGGCGGTGGAGCGCAGGCTGATGTGGTCGGCGGCCCGGTCGGGACGGGTCCAGAACCAGGTGCCGCCGCGGTCCCGCAGCACCTTCCCGGCAGCAAGGTGCCTGGCCAGCGGCAGCGTCATCGGACCGAACCAGCGCTCATCCGCGGGCGTGAGCGGCTGCTCCTGGGCGGCAGCGGCCAGGTGCGGTCCGAGGACGTGTAGGTTCTGCGGGTGGCAGACAGCCGCCTCGACGGGAGCGTCGAAGATCAGCTCGGGATGTTGCAGCAGGTAGGCATCGAGCGGATTCTCCCGGGCGAGCAACACCACCAGGGCCTCCCGCCCCGCGCGACCGGCCCGGCCCGCCTGCTGCCAGAACGACGACAGCTTCCCCGGGAACCCGGCCACGAGCACCGCGTCGATGCCAGAGACGTCAATGCCGAGCTCCAGCGCGTTCGTGGTGGCCAGCCCAAGGAGCTCCCCGGACTGCAGTGCCGCCTCCAGGTCGCGGCGTTCCATCGCCAAGTAGCCGCCCCGGTAGGACGCGATCCGGGCGGGATCGGTGGCGAGTTCTGCCGCGGCCAGGCTGACGAGCTCCGCACCGGCCCGGGATGCGACGAAGGCCAGCGTCTGGGTTCCATCGCCGGCCAGGCCCGCGAGTAGACGGGCTGTGTCGCGGTTGAGGTTGGTCGCCGGCTGCCACAGCACGGCAGTCCGGGCGGCTGCCGGGGCGGTCGAGGACGCGACCACATCCACCTGCTCCTCACCGATCAGGGTGCCTCCGAACTCAGCGGCGTTCGGTGCGGTCGCGGAGCTGAGCAGTACCGTCGGCTCAGCCCCGTAGCTGGCGGCGACCCGCCGCAGTCTCCTGAGCACCTGCGCAACATGCGCCCCGAAAACCCCCTGATACCGGTGGGCCTCGTCGACGACGATGTATCGCAGCCCGCCCAGCAGCGCCGACCAGTGGCGATGGTTCGGGAGCACGGAGAAATGCAGCATGTCCGGGTTGGTGAGCACCAGGCCGGCGTGTTCGCGAGCGAAACGTCGCTCGGCATCGTCGGAGTCGCCATCGAGGGCCCCGATCCGCACCGAGCCAGGTGCCAGCTCCCCGGCAGCCCGGGCCTGGTCGTGGGCCAGCGCCTTGGTAGGAGCCAGGTAGAGGGCGGTGGGGCGGCGCAACGCGAATCCCCTTCCACGTCCCTGCCTGCCGCCCTGCAGCGCTGTGAACACCGGCATCAGGTAGGCCAGAGTCTTCCCGGAGCCGGTGGGGGTGCAGATGGCGGCATGACGGCCGGCATGGGCCAGTTCCGCGAACTCCACCTGGTGCTGCCATGGCCGCTCGATCCCGGCGGCACGAAACCCACCGATGAGCCCGGCATCGAGCCACCCGGGCCAGTCACCCTGCGTACCCGAGGAGGCTGGCCGGTGGCGCACCACCACTGCTTCCTGCGCACCGGTCACCCATTCCCAGCTCACCCGCCCAACTCTGCCACCTGCCAGATCCGGCCGCATCGCGCTGGAAGTCCATCGGCGAGCGGAGAATCCGGGGCGAAGATTTCGCCAAGACAACCAAACGAAGCCAAGACAACCAACGAAACAGCACCTTGTCACGCGGTGACAAGGCACGCGGCTGCCGCGCGCTCCACGAGGTGGGCTAGGCGAAACGGCACCGGGTGGTGCCGTGCACGAGGCGGATTTCAGCCCAGGGGCTGCCACAGGGAAAAGGACACCCGGCGAAGTGACGACCCGCAGGGCCAGAGAGTGGTGGTGCGCGGCAGCGCCGGCCTGGGCTCATCAGCGACCCACGAACGTTCCCAGCAGCGACGCCACCAACGGCACCACCCCTATGAGCACGAAGGCCGGCAAGAAGCACACCGCGAGCGGCTGCACCGATTTCACCCCCACCGACCTGGCCCGTTTGGTCTCCTGCTCACGACGACGGCGCCGTGCCTCGTCGGCGTGGACGCGGAGGCTTTCGACCAAGCTGGTGCCAGAGCGGGCCGAGCGGGCGGCGTCGCGGGCCGGCGGCCCCCAATCGGGGTGGTCAGCGAGACTGCCCCACGCCTCCTGTGGGTCTCTGCCAACCCGCAGCTGCGCATCGACGGCGCGCAGGATCTCGCCTGTCGCAGGAGGGCTGACGCCAGCCACCGTGGCGATGGCCTGGCTCATGGGGGCGCCTGCCTCCAGGCAGATGGCGAGCAGATCCAGGGCCTCGGGGAGTTCCCGCACGACAGCCTGGTCCGCTTTCCTGCGGCCGCTGCGCTGCCGCAGCACCCACTGCCAGGCCTTCACCACCCAGCCGGGTAGCGGCGACGAGGCCGGGTCGAGACGGCTGAGGGGCGGTGGGGCCCACAGGACCAAGACAGCTGCGGCCACGAGAAAACCGATCAGCGCTGCGGTACTCATGCCCGGACCGCCAGTTTCTCAGTCCACACCACCCCGGCGGCGGCCAGGCTCACCCCGGCAAGCGCCAGCACCATTCCGAGCGGATGCTCCAGCAGGAAACCAAGAGGGTTCGCCCCGACGAAGGACCCCAGCAGCAGCGCGCCGAAGGGCAGGAACGCCATGATCCGGGCGCTGCCACGCGCCATCGCCAGCTCGGCCTCGACCACCCCGGACAGCTCCCGCTCCGAGCGCAGCCCCTCCGCGACCTGCAGCAGCACCGAGGCGATGGGGGCGCCGGTGCGTTCCGCCACCCGCCATGCCCCGGCGACCCGCGCCAGGCCCTCCCGGCCGGGCGTCCTGGCGGCCTCGCGCAGTGCCCTGGGCACGTCGCCTCCCAGCCGAGCCACGGCTGCGACGGGAGCCAGCGCCGGACAGTCGGAGGCGGCCTCACTCAGTGCTGTCGTCGGGATCTGCCCGGCGCGCAACAGCATGGCAAGCCCCACCGTCACCCGGGTGGTCTCATCGGCACAGGAGCGCCGGGAGCGTTCCACCGCGCCACGCCGCAGCACCCACACAGCGGTGCCCACCGCGATGGCCAGCACAAGACCCCAGCCCGCCACCTTCACGCCGAGCACCACGGCCACGATCACCAGGCCACACCCTCCAGCCAGCAGGAGGCTGCGACGCCGCACCTGGGTCTTGTGGTGTGAGACCGGACCTAAAAGGTCCCTGCAGGATTCCTCACCGTGCAGCTCCTCCCTGCTCTGAGAGGTCTCCGTCACGATCCCGCCAGCCTGGGATGAATCCGTTTCCAGGCCGTCGGCCCCAGGACTACGCCACGGCACCGGGCTGTCGGCGGCCCCAGCCCCCACATCCCGTTTCCTGGATCCAGCGCCCACGTTTGCGCGGTGGGACGCCGCACTGAGCGCAGCTGCCTTGCCGCGTGCTGGTGTACGACGGGCCGGGAACCCCAGCCGTTCCAGGGTCTGTTCCCTGCCGACGAGCAGCACAGCTGCCAACGCCAGGAGCAGCACGCTCATCATCTGAACCACCCCAGCCAGTCACGTACCAGCTCCGCACCCGACCCCCAGGTGGTCTCGCCCTCGCTGAACCCCAAAGCAGGCACTATCCCGACCATCCCGTCTGCGCCCCGCTGAAAAGCCCCCACCTCCGCCAGCCAGCGTTTCCCATCGGAGCCGCGGCGCAGATGCAGCACCAGCCGCAGAGCTGCCGCGAGCTGCGCATGGCAGGCTTCGCGGCCCAGGCCTCCGAGCGCGGCCAGGGCCTCCAGGCGAGCCGGCACATCGGTGATGGAATTGGCGTGGACGGTGCCGCAGCCACCCTCGTGCCCGGTGTTGAGGGCTGAGAGCAGGTCGGTAAGTTCCGCACCGCGCACCTCGCCCAGCACCACCCGGTCCGGCCGCATCCTAAGAGCCTGCCGCACCAGGGTGGTGAGTGTGATGGCGCCTTTGCCCTCATTGTTGGGCGGCCGGCCCTCCATACGAACGCAGTGCGGATGCCGGGGTGTCAGTTCCCGGGCGTCCTCCACCACGACGATGCGTTCTGCGGCGGGCACCTCTGCCAGCAGCGCCGCCAGCAGGGTGGTCTTGCCGGTGCCGGTGCCACCGGAGATCAGGAACGGCACCTTGCGGGCAATCACGAGGCGGCACAACTCAAGGGCCTCCGCGGTGAGCGACCCGGCCGTGTGCAGCTCCTCCAGAGTCAAGGTGCGTGAGGCCGGGACCCGCAGCGAGATACACGTTCCCGGACTAGCCAGCGGCGCCAGCACCGCATGCAGCCGCACCCCGCCCGGCAGCCGCCCGTCGACAAAGGGCTGGGCGTCGTCCAGGCGGCGGCCCGCAGTGGCTGCCAGCCGGATGGCGAGTCTGCGGACCGCCTCATCATGGACGAACCGCACATCCGCGGGCTCCAGCCCGGAACCCCGGTCGACGAACACCGCATCCGGGCCGTTGACCAGCACATCGGACACCCCCGGCTCCCGCAGCAGCTCCTCCAGCGGCCCGGCCCCGACGGAGTTGCGGCGCAGCTGGTCCATCGCCTCTCTGAGCGCGGTGTCGGAGACCACCAGCCCCATCCCCCGCATCGCGGTCGCGACATCTGCCGCGGTATGGGGGCGGCCGAGCCTGCCCAGCCTGGCCTGCAGTTCCTCAAGCATCAGCGCCTCACCTCCTCGAACAGCCGCATTGCGTCCCGGCGCAGCCGCGCTGCCGGCCGCGATCCGACGCTGGCCCCCTGGGCAGCGAGCTGCGGGACCCGCGGGTCGTCGCGTATCACCCCGGCCAGCGGCAGCCCCAGCGCGTCAGCAACCGCCTCGGGAGGCAGCCCGCGACCCCTCCCAGCCCGCACCACCAGCAAGGCCCCAGCCAGGTCCAGCCGCCGGGCCTGCATCCTCGCAGCAGCCACCGAACGCACATCCGCCCCAACCACCAGCAACGAGACCACGCGACGCCCCAGCTCCGCCAGTCGGGTGCCGTCTCCCATGTCCACGACCACGATGTCGTGGCTGCGCTCCAGCGACCTCAGCACCGCCGACAGCGCAGCCTCGTCCGGCGGATACCCATGAGGCCTGCCCAACGCCAGCACGGAAACCCGTTCCGCTAAGACCAGGTGCGGGGTCAGGTCACCGACCTCCCCGACGGCGTGACGCAGCTCCTCCCACGTCATGCCGGGCTGGGTTTCCGCTCCGAACAGCAGGTCCAGCCCTCCGCCGCAGCGCGCCAGTTCCACCACAGCCGGGCGCAAGCCCGATTCGGCGGCCCGCATGGCGAGCGCCACCACGAGTGAGCTGACACCCAGCCCCCCTGAGACCCCGGAGACCGCCAGCAGCTGTGCTGCCTCCTGCCCCGGCAAGTCACTGGCGAGCACCTCCGCCAGCCGCTGCGACTCGCCGGGTAGCCGCAGTGCGGGCGCCCCGAGCTCGGCGGAGGCCTGCAGCAAGTCATCGGACTCGAAGCCGACCACCCAGACTCCCGGCACCGCCCCGAGCGTCGCGGCGCGCGACGCCATGTCCGTTCCGACCAGCCGGAGCGAGGCGGTGCGCCACCTGTGCCTGAGGTCCTCCCGGTCCGGGATCACCTCAAGATCGATCCCGAGCGCCAATGCGGTGGCGAGCACGGAATCTGCGAGCGCGGCTTCCCGCGTTGCGAGCAATGGACCGGTACTCTCCGAAGTATTCACATTCTCACTTTGAGAAACCTCCGAGACGAATCGCCATTCTTGTCAGAAGGTGTGGATAACCTGTTTTCAACAGCACCGCGACACCCCAGGAAGAGATGACCAAGACCAATCCCCTGCCGCCCGAAGCACTGACCTGGCTTGCTGTCTGGCCAGGGGTGCGGGGATTGACCTTCGGGGGCAGCCTGCTGCCCCAGCGCCTGGAGGAGGCGGGACACACTGTCTTCGCGATGGCCGACACCGACCGTGACATGCGCCGTCTGCTCGCCGTGCCCGAGATCAGCTCCTTCTGGGCGCGCCCCGAGGCCATCCCGATCGATCCCTGCCAGTTCGACGTGGTTTTCTCCCACCAGTCCTTCCACCTTTTCGACCCCGGCCAGACCTTGTCCGAGATCGCGCGGGTGCTGCGTCCCGGCGGCTGCTTCTCCGCCTCCTACATCATCCGCGACGACTCGGTGCCGTGGGTGCGCCGCCTGACCGCACTGCTTCGCCACTACGACCCGATGGCGATGCGCGGCGACTACGGCCACAAGTCCCTGGCCGCCGTCGACGACTCCAAATATTTCCCCGAGGTGGAGCACCGGGCGTTCCGGATCTGGCAGACCGTGAGCCTCGATGACCTGCAGCAGCTCGTGGCCAACCAGCCGTTGTCGCGCAAACTCTCAGAGCACCAGCGCAAACGCCTGGCCGACGAGATAAGGGACCTATTCGAGCACGCCGTCAGGCCCGGCGAGAACCTCCGGCTGCCATTCCAGTTGCTGGCCTGGCGGGCGTGGGTGAACCATGACGAGCTGACGGAACCAGTCTCGATGCCCGAAAGCGGGATCCAGATCGACATGCAGGTCGCCACGCCTCCGCGGTAGCCGTAGGGTTAGATGCACCGGTTGCCACCGCAGCCGGCTGGATGCGAAAGGAACACGATGGCCCGTCCCACTCCATTCCAGTTACTCCGCGACGGCCTGATGGACTTCGTCGCCCGCGAGTCGGAGCTGGCCAAAGCTGAGCTCGTACCAGCCGCGAAGCACGCCGGCATCGGCTCGGGGCTAGTCGCGGCCGCAGCGGCATTCCTGCTGCACTCGATCTGGATGCTGGTGATCGTGCTGGCGCTCGTCATCAGCTGGCTGCTGTTGCTGACAGGCATCGGCACCATCGGCGCCCTGACGCTGGGGTTCCTGCTGGCGGCGCTGCTGTCGATCGGGATCGCCGCCCTGCTGATCCTCATAGCGCGCCGGCATTTCAAGCAGGTCAGGAAACCGGTGGCCACGATCGAGGAGGCCAGGGCCACGTTCATCGCGCTCACCGACGCCGCCGCCGGCCAGTCTGCGGAGGTCGTGGTCCGGGAGGAGCCCGCAAGGCCTTCGCCACTAAACAGCTGACTGGAACATGCGAGAGGCCACGAGCGACATCGCCGGTCCTCAGTCCCGTAGGAACCTGCCGGGCACCGGTATCTGCCGGCCCTGGTCCCAGGACCGCTCCCAGCCCGCCACCCGCAGGGTGACGTCAAGAAGGTGGGCGGTCATGCCCCAGATGAACCAGTCCGCGACCTGGAAGCCCGGACCGCTGTAGCCGCTGGGCAGGACGGCCGTGACCCGGCTCTCCGGGGCGCTGAGCTGGGAGACCCTCAGCTGGAGCACATCCGCGACCTCCCGGCGGTCCACCGGGGCAAGGGGTAGCGCCTCGGGCCACGTCGCGACAACGGGAGTGACCTCGTAGCCGCTGACCGGTACCCACGCTGCTGGGAGCTGCCCGAGGACGGTGACGAGCCCAGCCTCCAGACCGACCTCCTCCTGCGCCTCGCGCAGCGCAGTCCCGGCGGGGGTCTCACCGGGTTCGGCACCACCGCCGGGGAAGGAGATCTGCCCAGCGTGCGACCGTAGCCCCTCGGCCCGTTCGGTGAACAGGACCGCAGGGTCGGTCTCGTCGGTGAGCAGAATCAGCACGGCAGCCTGGCGGGCATCGGCGGGTGCCCGGCCGAACTGGCCGAGCGGCCCGGCCGTCCCGTCACGCAGAGCCGCACTCAGGCCTGCCAGGCGGTCCCCCTGGCCGGCCGCTGTCACCTGGCGACGAGCTCCGCCACCAGTTCCACCTCGACAGGGGCGTCGATGGGCAGGACGGCCACGCCGACGGCACTGCGCACATGCGGGGTGCCGAAGATCGCGCCGAGCAACTCGGAGGCGCCATTTGCGACCTGCGGCTGGGCGGTGAAGCCGGTGGTGGAGGCGACGAACACCACGGCCTTGAGGACACGGGCCACGTTGTCGAGGCCGCCGGCCTGGTCGGCGACAGCGGCCAGCGCGTTCAGGGCCGCGACCTTGGCGGCCTCGGCACCCTCGGCGAGTTCGACGGCGTCGCCGAGACGGCCCGTGGCGACGAGCTCCCCGTCGCGTAGCGGCAGCTGCCCGGAGACCCACACCTGGTCCCCGACCTTCAGGGCGGGAGTGTAGGCCGCTAGGGGCTTGGCGACGGGGGGCAGGGACAGTCCGAGGTCAGCGAGGCGCTGCGTGGGCGTGCTCATCAGCCGGCCACCGGACGCTTGAAGTACCCGACCATCGTCTCAGGGGTCGGCCCGGGGGCGACGGTGACGAGTTCCCAGCCCTCTGATCCGAAGTTGTTCAGGATCTGTTGCGATACGTGGCTGAGGATAGGTGCGGTCAGATACTCCCATTTGGTCATGACCCAAGCCTGCCATCAACTGCGCTGGCCATGCCAGGCCAACTTCCAGCCAGGACATCGCAGGCAGCGTGGCGCGAACGGTACAGCCCCGCGGCCAGGACCTCCCTAGCTCGCCTCCTTCATGCGGCCGTAGGTCAGCAGCACCTCCCGCCACGAGGTGATGTCAGGGCGGGAGCGGAGCAGCTGCCTGCGCTCCCGCTCGGTCATTCCCCCCCAGATTCCCCATTCGACGCGATTGTCGAGCGCTTCGGCAAGGCATTCCAGCCGCACTGGGCAACTCATGCAGATACCACGAACCTTCTTCTGGTCTTTCCCCTCGGGGAAGAGAGCGTCCGCCATATTCCGGCACTTGGCGTGCAGTGTCCATTCGCTTGCTTCGCCCAGCGACATCCATGCCCTCCCTCGCGCACCGATTCCTAAAATGCAGATATGACGCTAGCGCATCCCTTCAGAAAGCAAAAACGCTAGAAAGCACGCAATTGCCCCGTCTGAGAGTCGCCAGGGACCCGACGACCGGCCAGAAACCACGATTTTCCGTGCTCCCAGCCCCGGAAACCGGCGTCTTCCCGCACGTGGAGGCCCGCAGAGGCCAGCCAATCGGATGACAAATAAATTTTGATGTTCACCCTGACAAGGAGGGATAAAACAGGCCACGAGATACCCGATACCTCATGATGATTACTTTCGTTAATATGCTTTGGAATGGGAACGGCTTCTGCAATTCGTAATTACAAATTCAATGGGAGAGCCCTGCAAATCACGAGCCGGCCAGATGTCACCACAGCGCAGCCACCTCACAGGACGACGCGTCTGGGCCACGCCAAGGCGCCGCCCGAGGTCGTGACGCACAACCCACCGCTCGGGGATGACTCCCGGGAGGATCCACCCCCTCCAGGAACACTCCCCCTAGGGGCATTCCTCGACGAGCGACGGCACACCGCCCAGCGCGGACTGAGTACCCATACACCCCCACCACACGCGCAGTGAGCCCCACGAGAGACCGACCCCACGGCTCTGACTAGGTATTTCACCCGAAGGGCTGACAAGAATCCTCTATTAGCGCCTAGCCAGAACGAATCCGACAGCGCCAGTTTCCTAAGTATCCATACTCAGATGAGGGCAAGCCGGATACCCAGAGAAGTCGGGTAGTTCCCCCTACCGAAATCCCTTATTCCCCTCCCCGCGATCCGTCACCCTGGTGTAGCAGGAATTGAACAGCCCCGACCCCCAGGGGCAAGGAGGATCAACTGTGACCATCGCGCTCGACGACGCCACCCCATGCGTAAAGTTCGCCTCGCTGTTCCAGGACCCGCTGCTGGAAGACGAAGCAGCCAGCGTCGGGACCGCTGCCGATCTCCGCGCGCAGGCAGCGCTCATGGCTCGTGCCGCAAGCCTCTGCGGTGAGTGCCCGCTACGCGCCGAATGCCTCGCCGAGGCCGTCGTCTCGCACGACGTCGCCGGTTTCGTGGCAGGTACCACGGAGTCCCAGCGGCGAGAGATCCGCAGCCGCCTTGACGTCACCGTCACCCCTGAGGACCTGGACATCTTCGCCGGGGTCTCCTCAGGCCGCAACTTCGACCACGCCGAGATCCACAGGCTACGCCAGGCCAACCCGAACCAGTCGTTGTCCACCATCGCGGCCCGCGTAGGCTGCTCTGTCTCCACTGTGAAACGCCACCTCAGGCGCGCCGACGCCTCAGGACAGGACACGGTGAAGCCCATCAAGAAGAGGAAGCCCAGCAGGAAAGAGGTCATGGAGGCCGCAGCCGAGGTCCTGCAGCCCGAGGCCTCCGTCGCCTGACTCCAGGCCAGACCTCGGCCGGCAGAGGCCCCAGCGGGACTGCCGGCCGAGGGTCTCCCAGGCCGGGGACGTGGAGCGCCCGGCCCCGCCAGCGGGGACTACCAGGTTCTGGCGGCTACTGGAACCAGCGGCTCAGCTCCTGGATGGCACCGCCGGAGCGGAAGTCGCCCGTCACGTGATCGGCGGCTGCCCGCACCGGTTCCGGGGAGTCACCCAACGCGACGCCACGCCCGGCCCAGCGGATCATCTCCATATCGTTGTACCCGTCGCCCATGGCGAGCACATCGGCTGCCCGCACTCCGAGCTCCCGGCACACACGCTCCAGGCCCTGCGCCTTGTCGACACCCTCGGGGACGATGTCGACCCACGCCGACCAGCCGATGTAGTAGGAGACTCCCCGCAGCCCCAGCGCCTCAACCATCTCGTTGAAGACATCGTCGTCAGACTCCGGGTCCCGCACCACGATCCGGGAGACCGGCCGCGAGGCCAGTTCCTCCAGGGACTCGACGACGATGTCCCCCGCCAGCTCACCGTCCGGGAACGGCTTCGAGATGCGCCACCGCATCCCGTCGGTGACGGCGACCGCGGCGTTCGGGGCGAGACGGGCCACCCTGGCGATCGAGTCGGCCGGGTCGAAGCGGCTCTCATGCACCACCTCGACGGGCGGGTAGTTCACGATCATCGCACCGTTCGCACACACCGACGGCCCGGGAGGCAGGCCAAGTTCGTCGAAGATCACCTGCGCGCCTGCCCAGGACCGGCCCGTCGACAGCACCACGGGGACCCTCGCCGCGACGACACGCCTGACCGCATCACGCACATCGCCGGGAAGCACGCCGTTGCCGTCGACGATGGTGCCGTCGATGTCGAGGGCGACCAGCTTGGGGGTGAAGGTCATCCGAGGCGCTCCAGGCCGCCGAGGTACGGGCGCAGCGCCTCGGGCACGCGCACCGTCCCATCGGCGAGCTGGTGATTCTCCAGCAGCATGATGATGATGCGGGTCATGGCGCACAGCGTGCCGTTGAGGGTGGCGACGTGCTCGGTGCCGCCGCCCTCCACCCGGTACCGGATGCCCAGGCGGCGGGCCTGGAACTGGGTGCAGTTCGACGTGGAGGTCACCTCGCGGTAGCGCTGCTGGGTCGGCAGCCAGGCGTAGCAGTCGTACTTGCGGGCGGCGCTGAGCCCCAGGTCCCCGGACGCGACGTCCAGCACCTGGAACGGGATCTCCAGCGCGTTCAGGAACTCCTTCTCGAAGCCCAGCAGCCTCTGGTGCCATTGTTCGGCGTCCCCGGGCAGGCAGTGAACGAACATCTCCACCTTGTCGAACCAGTGGACGCGGAAGATGCCGCGGGTGTCCTTGCCGTAGGACCCGGCCTCGCGGCGGAAGCATGGGCTGAACGCCGCGTACTGGCGCGGCAGCGAGGCGGCGTCGAGGATCTCATCGCTGTGGAAGGCGGCCAGCGCGACCTCAGAAGTGCCGACCAGGTAGAGGTCGTCGGCGGGCAGGTGATAGACGTCCTTCGCAGCCTGACCGAGGAAGCCGGTGCCCGCCATCGCCTCGGGTTTGACGAGCGCGGGCGGGATCACCGGGGTGAAGCCCCACTGCGCGGCCTTGGTCATGGCCAGGTTCAGCAGTGCCAGCTCCAGCTGCGCGCCGATCCCGGTCAGCACGTAGAACCGGGACCCGGAGATCTTCGTGCCGCGTTCCATGTCGATGGCACCCAGGGCCTCTCCCAGCTCCAGGTGATCCCTCGGTGCGAAGCCCTCGGCGGCGAAGTCGCGGGGCGTCCCGACGGTCTCGATGACGATTCCTTCGTCCTCACCGCCGCGCGGCACACCGTCGATGACGATGTTGCCCAGCTGCATCACCAGCTCGTTGAAACGCTCCCCAGCGGCCTCCGACGCCTCCTGTGCGGCCTTCACCTCCGCCGCCAGCTGCTTGGTGCGGGCCAGCAGCCCAGCCTTCTCATCGCCCTGCGCCCGCGGGATCAGCCTGCCGAGATCCTTCTGCTCGGCCCGGAGCCTCTCGAAGGTGGCGATCCCGGAGCGACGCGCCTCGTCGGCCGCCACCAGCTCGTCGACGAGTCCGACGGAGTCCCCGCGGGCCTCCTGCGAACGCCGTACGAGGTCAGGGTCGGTGCGAAGTAGCTTGGGATCGATCATGGGGTGAACTCTACGCGAGTCGCTCCAGCCAGGCCTGGGCCTCCTCGAAGGACTCGTCGTCGAAACCGCGCCGCACGTCAGGGGGCTGGGCGTCGGCGCGCGGATAGGAGCCAAGGAAGATCACGTCACGGCAGATGCGGTGCAGGCCGAGGAGGGTCTCGGTCAGCCGCCGGTCGGCCAGATGCCCCTCCGCGTCGATGGCGAAGCAGTAGCTGCCGAGGAGGGTCTTCGTGGGGCGCGACTCGATCCGGCACAGGTTCACACCGCGCACCGCGAACTGCTGGAGGATCTCCAGCAGCGCCCCGGGATGGTCCTGGTGCAGGTAGGCCACCAGGGTGGTCTTGTCGGCTCCGGTGCGTTCCGGCAGCCGCCCTGGCCGCGAGGCCACGACGAACCGGGTCACCGCCCCAGGATTGTCCTCAATGGAGTAGGCCAGCTCCTCCAGCTCGTAGAGCTGGCCTGCGACGCGCGCGCAGATGGCGGCGTCGTAGCGGGACGCGGGATCCGAGACCTCCTTCGCCGCCCCCGCCGTCGACCCCGCCTCGGTCACCTGGGCGCTGGGGATCATGGTGGCCAGCCAGTCGCGGCACTGGGCCGCGGCATGGCCGTGAGTGAGAACTGACGCGACGTCGCCGAGACTGGTGCCGGGCCGCACGTACAACCCGAACTCGACGGGGATGACCACCTCGCCGGTGATCATCAGCGGGTCGCCGTCGACGAGTTTGTCGAGGGTGGCGGATACCCCTCCCTCCACGGAGTTCTCGATGGGCACCACAGCCCCCGTCACCTGGCCCTGCCGCACCGCGTCGAGGGCCTCACCTACACTGGAGAAGGCGACGCCATCGGCGTCTGTGATGCTGAGCATAGCCTGGTGTGTGAACGTCCCCGCGGGTCCGAAATATCCGAGCACCGTCACAGGTTAGCGTCGCCACGCGACTTGCCGGGGGTGCGATCTCCCCGGTCATGACCCCTTGCGGGCATAAAGTCGTTTTGAAAGCACCCGACGGAAGAGGCTGTCATGGCTCGCGAGCACGTGGAAAACCCCGTGGTGGCGGAAGCCGCTGCCCAAATCGAGGTCAAGCACCAGCAGATCCACGACCTCCAAGCCCGGCTGCAGAAGCAGCTCCCAGCGCTGGCAGCCCGCTGGAACATGCACGAGTTCACTGCCTTCCAGCGCGACTACAGCCACTTCGACTCCGAGTTCGAGCGGGTCAAGCAGGGCCTTGACATGATCCACGCCAGTCTGACCGGGCAGGTCGAGGTGCCAGCCTCTGCCGGCCGGATCCGCCAGGTGGAGCCGCGGGCCCGCAGGGCAAAACCCGAGCCACCACCGCTTGACAGCACAGCCGCCCTGCCCGAGGGCCTCGCACGGCTGGCCGAGGCCAACGCTGAGTTGAACACCCTCCTGGCGGCGCTGTGCGACGAGGTCGCGGGATCGATCGCGGAGTGGAGCGACGCCTCCCGGCGCGCCTGGGACGCGGCACAGAGCTCTTGGGACGAGGCGAACCGCCGCCAGCAGGAGATCATGGACAACCTGCCACAGGCCATGAGAAAGTCCCGCTCGGCGCAGCTGTGGCTTCCCACCGCGCCGGCCGCCAGCTGAAGGCGTCCACGGCTCCGCTGACAGCGTGGGGGAGCAATCCGGATGACTAACCCCGGCTGCTGCATGTTCACAGTTCCGCCGACACCGTAGCCACGAGTGGAAATTGCGAGGCTAGGAGTGCTGCTGGGAGGCCAGAAGCCGCTGAGAGTCCCAGCGCTCAGCGCTCGGCCAGGTGTTGCGGTGTTCCGCGTCCAGCGCGAGGTCCAGCTGCGCCAGGTAGTCGCGGCGGGGCAACTCGACCACCCCCAGGCTCGCCAGGTGCGGGGTCAGCCACTGCACGTCCAGCAGGCCGACCCGGGCGCGGGCCAGCTCCGCGACGAGCCGCAGCAGCGCCACCTTGGATGCGTCACGGCCGAGCTCGGGGTGGTGAAACATCGACTCCCCCGCGAACATCCCGGCCTGGTGCACCCCGTAGAGCCCCCCGACGAGCCTGCCCTGCGCATCCCAGGTCTCGACGCTGTGCACATAGCCGGCCTGATGCAGAGCGGTGTACGCAAAGGCGATGCGGTCATCGATCCACCCGTCGGGGCGTCCCGGGTCCGCGCAGGCGGCAAGCACGTCAGGGAAGGCACGATCAACGGTGGTCGTGTAGCGGGCCGCCATCTTGCGCAGCGACCGCGTGACCCGCAGCCCGCCGGATGGCAGCACGGCGCGCCGCAGCGGCGACCACCAGCCCATCCACTGCTCCACCGGCATGGGGAACACCCCGCACCGGTAGGCGACCAGCGCCAGCGCCGGGTCGAACTCCTCGCTGTAACCGATCAGGTCGGAGTCCGGCCAGGCGTCAGGCGATCCGAAGACGTTGTCGAGCACGGGCCCAGTCTTGCAGGATCCCGGCTCGCCTTGTCGTCTCAAAACCGTTGAGGTTTTCCTTGGCATCCGGGACGGAGGCTTTCACAATTGACATAATGCGTTCCGGTGCGGAAGGACGGTGGCAGCATGAGCGAGGACAACAACCCCGGTGGCAACAAGGTGATCGCCACGGCCGAAGGCATGACCTCGGACGCCTTCCACCGGTTACTGGACCTGGCCATCGAGGGACGTGGGAAACTCACCGGCGCCCGCGCTGCGGCCAGCGGCCTGCTGCGCCAGCGCCGCGACCCCGAGGAGGCCATCCGCTGGCTGGCGAACCAGCACATCGCCATGGCCAGCGGGCAAGGCTTCGCGACGAACTGGGGAGGTTTCCTCGTCTCACTGGTCACGATCCCCGCGAACATGGCGGCCGCGGCCTTCATCCAGGCGCGCGCCGTCGCCGCGATCGCGCACCTGCGCGGCTACGAGCTGAACGATCCCCGGGTCCGCACCGCCATCCTGATGGTGATGCTCGGCCCGCGCGGATCGGCGGCGCTGATCGCGTCAGGCGATCTGCCCAGCTCGGCGACCGCGGTCGCCACCGCCCCGGCCTTCGACCCGCGGCTTGACGCACGGGTCGCCCGGGCGCTGTTCGAGCATTCCATGAACCACGTCAGCGGCAAACGCCTGGGGGTGTTCCTGGCCAAGCGGATACCACTGGTCGGCGGCGGGGTTGGCGCCGTGGTAGACGGCTGGTCGACGCACTCGATCATCCAGCACGCCCAGGAGCAGTTCATCTCCAGGCGCCCCCGTGCGACGGCGTATGTGGTCGTGGTGGAGGAGTCCTGACCCGCCTGCCGCAGATCACGCGTAGATGCGCGGCACCCTGGCGGTGATCAGGCACATCAGCTCGTAGGTGATGGTGCCCATCAGCCCGGCGAGCTCCTCGACGGTGATCTGCTCGCCACCTTGCCGTCCGAGCAGCACCACCTCGTCGCCGACAGCGACTTTGGGGTCCCCAGGGCCGAGATCGATCATCGTCTGGTCCATGCACACCCGGCCCGCTATCGGGTGGGAGCGACCGCCGGCCAGCATCCGGCCGCGATTGCTGAACAGCCGGGAGTAGCCGTCGCCGTAGCCGACGGGCACGGTCGCGATCCAGGTGTCGCGGGGAGCGGTCCAGGTGCGGCCGTAGCCGACGGTCTCGCCTGCCGGGACGCGTTTGAGGAACGAGATCCGCGACGTCCACCTCGCGACTGGCGTCAGGCCCTCCCAGGGTGTGGCGGCGTCGGCGCGGCAGCCGTAGGAGATGATCCCGGGACGGATCAGGTTGGTGCCGGCCAGGTCGTGGCCGAGCACCGCCCCCGAGTTGCCGGCGTGCACGAGGGGAATCTCCCCGACGGCGTCGCGGATCGCATCCACTGTGGCCAGGAAGCGGGCGAGCTGGTCCCTGGTGTAGTCGTTGCCCTCGGGGGTGTCGCTGATCGGCAGGTGGGTGAAGACGCCCTGGAGGATCAGGCTGGGACTGTCTGCGATCTGCCGGGCCAGGGCCACTGCGCCGGCTGGTTCAGCCCCGACGCGCCGCATGCCGGTGTCGACCTTCAGGTGCACGGGATGCCTTGTGCCGGCGCGTTCAGCGGCCTCCTGGGCGGCGGTGATCCCGGCGCTGTCGCCGACGCAGAGGGTCAGCCGGGCGGCGATGGCCCGGTCCAGCTCGTCCGGGAAGCAGGGCGAGAATTTCAGGACCGGCAGTCCAACTCCCCCGGCGCGGAGCTGCTCTGCCTCAGAGACTTCGGCGACGCCGAGCCACTGGGCTGAGCCCACGGCCTCGACGTGCCGGGCGACGGGGACGATCCCGTGCCCGTAGGCGTCTGCCTTGACGGGCAGCAGGACAGCACGTCCGGGGTTGAGTTTGCCGGCTAGGGCGAGATTCGCATCGATAGCGGCCAGGTCTACGTTGAGCTGGGAAGGACACATGAGGCCATTCTGGCGCACTTGGCGGGACCGCGGGGTGGCGATGTCAGGTTCGAGTGGCAGAATGGCGTTCATGTCGAACAACCAGTGGACCGGCGCCCAGGATTGGAACGCCCAGCCCCAGCAGTCAAACGCCCAGGATTGGAACGCCCAGCCCCAGCAGTCACACGACTGGAGTCAGCAGTCGGCCCAGGACTGGAGCGCACCTTCGCAGGAGTGGGGAACCCAGGCTCAGGAACAGACCAGCGTCCAGCCTGCACAGGACTGGGGTGCCCCCGCCCAGGAACAGACCACCATCGCCCCGTCACAGGACTGGAACGCCCAGCCCCAGCAATCCGTCCCGTCCGCCCCCGAGTGGGGCACCCCCGGGCAGGAGCAGACTGCTCAGCAGCCCACCCAGGACTGGAACCAGCAGGCCGCCTGGGGTTCTGCCCAGCAAGCACAGCAATCCCAGCAGCCACAGCAGTGGGGCGGCCAGCAGCAACCCTCCTACGGCGGCCAGCAGCAGTGGGCCCCGAAGCAGCCCGCCTCAGGTTTTGGCGCCATCTTTGACTTCGGATTCAAGGGCAGCCTCCTGAAGGGCGGCCTTGGCAGCGTCTACATGGCCTCCACCATCGCCGTGGGGGTGATCGTTGTCTTCACGATTTTCAAGGAGCTCACCGCTCCCCAGGGATACGTATTCTCCGGCGGCGGAAGCAGTGTCGCCGTCGGCCAGATCCTTTGGGGCCTGTTCGCCCCGGTCGGGGCCGGGCTGATTGCGCTGATCCTGATCCGCGCCCTGTTGGAAGCTCTGGCCTCCGTGGTCAAGAAGTCCGACCAGGAGTAATCCCTTTACCCTTCACAAGGGCCGGGTCTGCCGTCAAATGCGGATCCCGGCCCTTTGGCTTTCCCGACCCGTGAAGAGGTGCGGCTAGAACAGCAGCGCCAGGGCCGGGTCGGCGAGGATCTCAGCCACGTCGTGGAGGAAACGGGAGGCCTCCTCGCCGTCGATGATGCGGTGGTCGAAGGACAGGGCCAGGGTGGTCACCCAGCGCGGCACCACCCGCTCCTCCGCGCCCGTCCCGACCACCCAGGGACGGCGCTGGATGGCGCCCATGCACAGGATCGCCGACTCGTCGCCGTTGATGATGGGGGTACCCGCATCGACGCCGAAAACGCCGACGTTGGTGATGGTGAATGTGCCGCCCGCGTAGTCTGGGGGCTGCAGCCTCCCCTCGCGGGAGACCGCCACAAGGTGGCCGATGGCCTGGCACAGCTCCAGGAGGCTCAGTCCCTGAGCGGCTTTGATGTTGGGCACCATCAGACCCCGGGGAGTGGCGGTGGCGATGCCGAGGTTCACATCGCCGTGGTGGATAATCTCACCCGCCTGGCCGTCCCAGGACGCATTGAGGCCGGGATTGCGTCCCAGCGCCAGGCACACCGCCTTCGCGTAGACCAGCAGCGACGAGACCCGCTGACCCGCGAACTCCCGCCGGCCTTTCAGCGTCTCGACGAGCTCCATCGTTCCCGTGACGTCACAAGTCAGCCACTCGGTGACGTGGACGTGGGTGGTGACGGAGCGCACCATCGCCTCGGCCGTGGCCTTGCGCACCCCCTTGATGGGGATGCGGTGATCCCCTGCGCCCCCAGGCCCACGGACTCCGCCCGTCCCGGGGTCACCCGCTGGCTGTGCGCCGGTGGCCTCACCGCCGCAATCCTCCTGGGCTGCGGCCTGCCTGGGTTCGTCGCCAACCATGGGACTAGGACGCCCGGCGGTTGAGGCGGCCTCGACGTCGGCACGGGTGATGACGCCGTCGGGCCCACTCCCCGCCACGCCGCTCAGGTCGACGCCGAGGTCGCGGGCGTATTTGCGCACGGGTGGCTTGGCGCGGGGGCCCGGCGGCTCAGCGGACACCTCCGGGGCTGGCTCTGGCTCCGCAGCAGCCCGGCGGCGGCGACGCGATGCCACGGGCTCGTCGCGCGGCCCGTACCCGACGAGGTTCGGCTCCTCGCCCTCGGCGCCGTCGTCGATCTCGACGATCGCGGTGCCCACCTCGACCGTGGCGCCCTCGGGCACCAGCAGGCTGCTGACGGTACCGGCGAACGGCGACGGCAACTCCACGAGCGACTTCGCGGTCTCGATCTCAACGAGCACGTCATTGACCTCGACCTCCTGGCCGGCCTCGACCCGCCAGGAGACGATCTCAGCCTCGAGGAGCCCCTCCCCTGGGTCGGGCAACAGGAATTGGCGTTTCATATTTCATCTCCCTCAGAAGGCCAGGGAACGGTCGACGGCGTCGAGGATGCGATCCGCCGACGGCAGGAACTCCCGCTCCACACGGGCGGGCGGATAGGGGATGTCGTAGCCGGTGACGCGCAGCACAGGGGCCTCCATGTCGTAGAACAGCTCCTCGTGGAGGCGGGCGGCGATCTCGGCGCCGAGCCCCAGCGTACGGGACGCCTCATGCACCACGACGGCACGGCGGGTGCGCCGCACGGATGCGGTAAGCGTCGCCCAGTCGACAGGCGACAGCGTCCGCAGGTCGGCCACCTCAACCGACGTGCCCTCCTTCTCCGCAGCGCCAGCGGCATCCAGGCAGGTCTGCACCATCGGCCCCCAGGCCAGGAGAGTGACGTCACTGCCCTGCCGTACGATCTCGGCCTGGTGCATGGGGATGGGCTGCTGGCCTAAGTCGGCGTCGCCCCTGCTGTGGTAGCGGCGCTTGGGTTCGAGGAAGATCACAGGGTCCGGGGAGGCGATGGCCTGCTGGATCATCCAGTAGGCGTCACGCGGCGTGGCGGGCGAGACCACCTTCAGCCCGGGGGTGTGGCAGAAATAGGCCTCCGGCGACTCGGAGTGGTGCTCAACCGCCCCGATCCCGCCGCCGTAGGGGATCCGCACCACCATCGGCACTGCCTGGCGGCCGCCGGTTCGGGCGCGCAGCCTCGCGACCTGCGTCACGATCTGGTCGAAGGCCGGGAAGACGAAGCCGTCGAACTGAATCTCCACAACAGGCCGGTAGCCGCGCATCACCAGGCCGACGGCGGTGCCCACGATCCCCGACTCGGCCAAGGGCGAGTCGATCACCCGGGACGGGCCGAAGGCGTCGTGGAGTCCCTCCGTGACCCGGAACACCCCGCCGAGCCGCCCGACGTCCTCCCCCATGAGCAGGACCTTCGGATCCGTTTCCAGGGCACGCCGGAGCCCCAGGTTGATGGCCTTCGCGATGGTCAGGCGCTGGTTCACGGCTGCTCCTCCCCCGCCCATTTGGCGTATTCGCGGCGCTGCGCCTCCAGGGCGGCAGTGCTCTCGGCATAGACGTTGCCGAACAGCTCGTCCATGGTCAGGTCGCGCAGCTGCGGGATGGTGGCGCGGACCTCGGCGCCAAAGTCACGGGCTCGTTCGTCGAGGGCAGCGCTCCAAGCGTCGTCGATCACACCCTGGCGCCTCAGGTACGTGGTCAGGCGGCTGATGGGGTCGCGACCGGCCCAGGCCGCGGTCTCCTCGCTGGCACGATACTTGGTGGGGTCGTCGGAGGTGGTGTGCGCGCCCATCCGGTAGGTGAAGGCCTCGACGAGCGCCGGCCCGTCGCCACGATGGGCGCGTTCCAGTGCCCAGGAGGTGACGGCATGGACGGCAAGGATGTCGTTGCCGTCCACCCGGATGCCGGGGAATCCGAAGCCCCGGGCACGCTGGAACAGCGGGATCCGCGACTGCACCGCGGCCGGCTCGGAGATGGCCCACTGGTTGTTCTGGCAGAAGAAGACGACGGGGGCGTTGTGGCTGGCCGCGAACACGTAGGCCTCGTTGACATCGCCCTGGGAGCTGGCTCCGTCGCCGTGATAGGCGATGGCTGCCGCATTGCCACCCTCCGCGTTGCCGACGAGCCCGTCGAGCTGCAGCCCCATGGCATAGCCGACGGCGTGCAGGGCCTGGGAGCCGATGATGATCTGGTAATTGCGGAACCGGTCGAGGTGCTCCCAGTCGCCGGCGTCGGAGCCTCGGAACAGCGCCAGCAGCTGCCGGTACGGTAGCCCGAGGGTCAGGGCGACGGCGTGTTCCCGGTAGGTCGGGAAGACCACGTCGCGCACGCCAAGAGCGCGGGCAGAACCCACCTGCGCGGCCTCCTGCCCCAGCAGGGGCGGCCACAACCCCAGCTCCCCATGCCGTTGCAGCGCCGTCGCCTCGGCATCAAAACGCCTGGCCAGAACCATGTCCTCCAGGTACTGGGCCAGGTCGTCATCGCTGCCCACGAAGGAGAACCCGGGGCGTTCCACCCGTTGCCCGTCAGGAGTCAGCAACTGCACCATGTCGTTATCCATCGGTTCCTCCCATGAAACCTACGCTACCGTAGCCTACGGCGGCGTAGGTTTCATCCGAAGGTCACGAAACCCACAAATCGGAGATCAGGAGTTGTGGAGACCAGCCATCATCAGCAGGATCCGCACCAGTCCTTCATCTTTCCTGGCCTCTCGTAGCAGCACACCGGCGGACGCCACCCCTCCCCGCCGGGCAGGAAGAGAGCCACACGGGATGCGGGCGTGGAGCAGCCGGCATCCTCGCGATCCTCGGCAAGCACCTGCCCGGGAGCCATCCCCGCAAGCAGCGTCCTTTCTCGGTGTGACGTGGTGGCGGCGAGGCGGGGACTCAGCCGGCCAGGGTAGCGACCAGCAGGGCCTTGATGGTGTGCATCCGGTTCTCGGCCTGGTCGAAGACGATGCTTGCCTCCGACTCGAACACCTCGTCGGTGACCTCCAGGGCATCCAGCCCGGTCTCCTGGTAGATCTCCTCGCCGAGGGCGGTGTCGCGGTCGTGGAAGGCGGGCAGGCAATGCATGAACCTGACCTGCGGATTTCCGGTAGCCGCGATCATCGCCGCATTGACCTGGTAGGGCTTCAGCAGGGCAATACGCTCGGCCCACAGCTCCTTGGGCTCACCGAGCGACAACCACACGTCCGTATGGAGGAAGTCGACTCCCGCCACACCTTCGGCGATGTCGTCGGTGATGGTGATCCGGGCGCCGGTCTCAGCCGCTATGGACTCCGCCTGGGCGCGCACCTCGCCGCTGGTCTGGAGCTGCCTGGGCGCGATCAGCCGGATGTCGGCGCCGACCATGGCAGCCGAGATCAGGTTGGAGTTGCCCATATTGTTGCGCACATCCCCGACGAAGGCCCAGGACGTTTCGGACAGCGGCTTGCCCGAGTACTCCAGCATGGTGAGCTGGTCGGCGAGCATCTGCGTGGGATGCCAGGAGTCAGTCAGACCGTTGTAGACAGGGATCCCCGCGTTGGCTGCCAGGATCTCCACGGCCCCTTGCTCGAAGCCGCGGTACTCGATGCCGTCGTACCAGCGGCCCAGCACGCGAGCCGTGTCCTTGGCCGACTCCTTGTGCATGATCTGGGAGTCCGACGAGTTCAGGTAGGTCGAATGCCCGCCCTGCTCCATCAGCGCCACCTCGAAGGCGCAGCGGGTGCGAGTGGAGGATTTCTCGAACAGCAGGGCCACCTTCTTGCCCACCAGGCGCTGAGTCTCACGGCCTGAACGTCGCTCGGCCTTCAGCTGCTCGGACAATTCGAGCAGGTAGGTCCATTCGACGGGCGTGAGATCCGTCTCCTTGGTAAAGCTGCGACCTTTCAGCATCGCGGTTCCTCCTACTAGAAAAATGAAGCTTACAACCCCGGCGTATCACCGGCGGCGGGTATTTCCGCTTCCCCACCAAGGGCAGCGCCCAGCACAGGCAGACCAGGCCAGAGGAATATCCCTCCCGGCCGGGATCGGTCTTCGCCTGATCCCCGCACCGGCACCCACAGCCACACCGTCCCGACCAGGCCCACACCGGGGAGAGCGCTGTGACGACCCAATGCGCAGGCAGGAGGCCGTATTCCCACGGAGAACTCCGGAGCCTGCCTTCGGAACCTGAGAGAAAAAGGTTCCTACGTCCCGCCCTTCTCAGCCCGCGACGGCGGCGAGGATGCCAGGCATTGCCGCCTCGATGTCGGCGAGGGTGTCGTCGAAGCCGGAGGCTGGGCCGTACCAGGGGTCCTGGAGGTCCTGCCCCTTGGGCATCGCCGGGTTGAAGTCGTTGAGGAGGGCGTAGTTGCCGCCGGGGTAGAGCAGTTCGAGGCGGGAGATGTGGAAGTTCTCGGCCGCCACCACCAGGTCCATCCCAGCTAGGTCGGCGAGGGTGACCCGGCGCGCCCGATGGCCGGTGGGGTCGTATCCGCTCTGGCGGAGCACCGCGGCCGCCCGGTGGTCGATCGGGTTGCCCGACTCCTCGGACGAGATCCCGACGCTGTCAGTCTCCACATCAATCCCCAGCTCAGCAGCCATCGCGCGGGCGACCCGCTCCGCCATCGGGGAACGGCAGATGTTGCCCCAGCACACAAACACGACCTTCGCCATGGGAAAACCCTAGTGTCGTGTGGTGGGAATTTGTCAGTGGGAGGCGGTTCCGGGGCAGATGTGTGCCAAAGCAACCGAGCGAAACGCTACCGGCTCGCCCGTGATGAAGGTGAACGAAGCGAGGCACCGCATCCGGGGGAAGAAAACACCGGCGAACCAGCGCCACACGACACCAGAGCAGAACCTCCTTCAGCCGGATCAGCAGGTTCCCACGCGCGGATGCGCCCAGAGCGAGCAGAATGCTCGATTTGCCGGCCTCAACCAAGGGATCCTGCGCGCAGGATGCCCAGTATCGGGCTGTGGCGGCGTTGTTCTCGGGGTTTCAACGTTTTGATGGCAGGCTTATCCCATGCAGATCCTGGTGGTGGACGACGACCAGGCCGTGCGCGACTCGCTGGCCCGGTCCCTGAAGTATTCCGGCGACGACGTGACGACTGCGGCGGACGGTGTGGAGGCGCTGGCGAAGCTGGCCGGCCACACCCCAGACGCGGTGGTCATGGACGTGATGATGCCCCGCCTCGACGGACTGGAAGCCACCCGCATGCTGCGCCAGTCCGGGAACGACGTCCCCATCCTGATCCTCACGGCCCGCGACGCCGTCGGTGACCGCGTCGACGGCCTCGACGCCGGCGCCGACGACTACATGGTCAAGCCCTTCGCCCTCGACGAGCTGCTGGCGCGCCTGCGAGCGCTGACCCGGCGCTCGAAACAGGTCCCGGAGACCGATTCCAGGGTGCTCACCTTCGGCGACGTGATGCTGGACCCGCAGCACCGCGAGGTGACCCGGGCGGGACAGCACATCTCCCTGACCCGTACCGAGTTCGCCCTCCTCCAGGCGTTCATGGAGAATCCCCGCCGCGTGATGGAGCGCAACACTCTCCTCAACGAGGTGTGGGGGTTCGAGTTCCCGGCCACCGCGAACTCCCTTGAGGTCTACATCGGCTACCTGCGCCGCAAGACCGAGGTGGGTGGCCTGCCACGCCTGATCCACACGGTCCGTGGCGTCGGCTATGTGCTGCGCGAAACCGCGCCGTGATCGGTTCGTTCTGGATCCGGCTCCGCCGGGGCATCGAAAGGCTCATCACCGGCCAGTCATTGCGGTCCCGGCTGGCCTCGCTCACCGGCATCTCCGTCGCGACCGCGGTGCTCCTGGTCGGTTCGACGGCTTACGCATCCACGCAGTACTCGCTGCTCTATCAGCTGGACCAAGAGATGCTGACCGCCGCCAACAACACCGCCGAGCTGATCCGCCCCGACATCCGGAACCTCGGGAACCTCAGCCCTGGGTTTGGCACCTCGCAAGAGTTGCTTGCCCTCACCACCGCAACGGGTGAGATCAGCCAGGCAGGCCGGCAGACCCTTCCCCTGGAGCCGGAAGCTGGCGACATCGCCGTCGCCCGCATGCAGCAGGGGCACCGGGTCCGCTCCGTGAGGCTGGGGGACGGCCAGGAGTACCGCCTGGTCTCGGTGCCGGTGAGAGCCAGGGACCGCACTGGGCAGCAGCAGAGCTACGCAGTGCTCTACGCACGTCCCCTGACCTCGCTGAGCACGACGCTGAGCTCACTGTGGAGGGTGATTGCCCTCTCCGGCCTGGTCGGGATCCTGACCACGACCTTCACCGCTCTGTGGGTGGCGCAGACGGCCCTGGCGCCGGTGCGGCGGCTGTCTACCGCGGTCAAGAACGTCACCCAGACCGACCAGCTGAACCCGATCCGCATCTATGGCCGCGACGATCTGGGGGAGCTAACGCAGAGCTTCAACCTGATGCTCAAGACCCTGCAAACCTCGCGGGAACAGCAGCGCCAGCTGATCGCCGACGCAGGCCACGAACTGCGCACTCCCCTGACATCGATGCGTACCAACATCGAGCTGTTGGTGGCCGACGACAAGTCGGGCATGCTGCCGGAGGGCTCCCGGTCCGAGATCCTCGACGACGTGTCCGCCCAGCTCGGCGAGTTCTCAGCCCTCGTCGGAGACCTGGTGGCCCTCACCCGTGACGACCATCTCCAGCGCGAGCCCGAACGCCTCGACATGTCGGAAGTGGTGGAGGCGGCACTGGCCCGCGCCGCCCGGCGTGGCCCGAACATCTCCTTCCACACGCGTCTGGAGCAGGTGCCCATCCTGGGTGATGCCTCCACGCTGGAACGCGCCATTACGAACCTGCTGGACAACGCGGTGAAGTTCTCGCCAAGCGACGGCGACATCTGGGTGGAACTCACCAGCGACGGCGTCCTGACGATCATCGACTCGGGACCGGGCATCGCCGACGAGGACCTGCCCCACATCTTCGACCGGTTCTACCGCTCAGACCGAGCCCGCAACACCCCAGGCACCGGCCTTGGCCTCGCGATCGTCACCCACACCCTGGAGGCGCACCGTGGCTCGGTCCGGGCGGGGAACCAGCCGGGGGCGGGAGCCAAGTTCACCATGCGGCTGCCCGTGCTGAATGCCCCAGAGTTTCCCCTGTCGCCGTAACGGGGCGTGCAACGCCCAGCATGGCCACGACGAGAAGACGGCCCGGTGGGGTAACCCATGGCTGGTCTGGCAGCCAATCATCGCTGCCTACCGGACCGTGGGTCCCAGGGTGTCTGCCTCTACTCGATCTACTCGGCGATTCCGGCCGGGCGGTGCTCATCAGCCGGCGGAAGGATGGGGGTGCGACACCACCACACCCCAGGGATTCCACAGACTTTTCCACACCCTGGGAAGAACTACGCAGGTGTAACTCACGGCTGCGGATCCCCGCTCACGGACCTGGGCCACGCCGGCTGGCGATAACCGTCCCCCGATCGACCGACAGGCCCACTAGGACGCATAGAACGCGCAGTTCCGCCGACAGTCGGCCGATCGGCCTTCGGCCCTCATGAACGCGGGAACGCGGCGGCCTCCAGAGGCCTGGCATGCCAGGTTTGTTCACCCTTCTTCCACCAGTTGTCCACTGACTTTTCCACAACTGGGTAAAACTACACTGGTGTAATTCACCTGCACCGGGGGGTGCGGACGGGGCGAGGCGGCAGGCACCGCGTCACTCAGTTATGCGCGACCGCCGTGATCGACGAGCCGCATGCTGCCCTCCGGAAGCGACGGCGAGGCGGCAGCCTGCGACGGCGAGGCAGCCGTGGGCGTGGGCTGTGAGGCCATCAGGGCGCCAGAGCTTTGCGCCTGCACGGACGGCGAGGGGGCGGCATGGCTGCCGGCCCGGGAGATCAGCAGGTAGGAGATGAATGCCAGGAGGGCCAGCACCATCAAGGTGACAGCGATCCAGGTGCCGGGGCTGATTCGCCGCTGCGGGGCGGGTGCCTCCTGGTACGACGGCGCTGGTGGCTGGTAAGGCTGGGCCGGAGGCTGGTAGAGCGGCACAGGCTGCTGGTAGGGAGCCGACGCTGGGGCGTCGGAATAAGGGGAATATGCCGGGGCGGCCTGAGGAGCCCTAAAGTCCTGGGGAGCTCCGAAGTATGGCGCGACTGCGTGGGGGCCGGCCGGCGGCATGGCGCTCTGGGATGGCATCGCCGACATCGGGTCTGGGGGTGGCATCGACGCGAGCGCGTCCTGCCCTGGCATCGACCAGGAGGCCTGGGGCGGCGGCACTGTGACCGACGGGTCGGCGGGCGGGGGCATGGCGGCTAGGGTGGCCGGGGACGGCTCTGTCTCCGGCTGCGATGGCTCGGCGGCGGTATACCCGGCTGCCGGATCAGCCGGGGTGAACACGGGATTCTGCGAGTAGGGAAGCACTGGCTGCGGTGGCTCGGGGGGTGCCGTAGCCGGCTCATCGTCCTGGGAGAAGGCCTCCCTGATGCCCTGCAGCACCTGGGTGGGGGCGTCCGAGTCGTCGAAATCGTCAAAGCCGGATGAGAGGTCCTCGTCAGGACTCGGCGCATACCCCTCATAGTCCGGCTCGCCGGGGAACATGTCTGGAAGCTGAGTGGTGGGCTCGGTGGCCTCAGCCCCGGCCGGTGACTCCGGCTCCGCCTGGACCAGCTGGACCGGCTCGATGGGCCTGGGCACCCGGACGACCCGGGTCATGGGCTCCTCATCTGGCGTCTCAGGACTGGGCGGGGATGGCTCGAGATCCGGCTCGATGGACGTGGCCAGCGGGACCATCCGGGTGACCGGCTCTTCCTCGGACGGTGTCTCGGGTGCGGAGGAAGCAGGATCAGCAGGCCCGGGAAGCTGGACTGCCCGGGAGACCGGCTCCTGCGGTCCCGGCGAGGCCGACGACAAGATCACAGGGATCACGTGGCCCTCGTCGCCGGCCTGCGACTCCCCAGGGCTCGGGGTGTGTCCAGGCTGAGGCACCAGGTCACGGGTCACCGCGTTCAGTTCCTCCATGGTCGTGGCAGCCACCAGCTCCCGGATTCGCTTCCGGTACTGTTCAGAATCCAGCTTGTCGGCGGCCAGCGCCTCGTCCAGGACACGACGGCAGCGGAACAGGTCCTCCGAGGTCAGGGGGTTTGAGGTCACAGTGCCAGTTTGTCAGAGACCCCAGTCAAGGGCCATTGTTATGTCCCGTCCAACGACGCAGATCTGCGCCGCCAGCGACCTGAGGAGGGAACATGCTCGGATTCGCCGCAGTGGACCGGCGCTCAGATGCCCTGGCGGTCTGGCTGATCAGCCGCACAGACCCCACCGAGGCCTCCAGCACCAACGCCGTCGTGGTGGACCTGGCCGACGAGAATGCCCGGCGGAAGGTGCATTCCCTGACCTGCGACCGCATCGTCGTCGCCACACCCGGCAGCGACCTCGCGGGCCTGCCGGTCAGCGGCGGGCATCCGGCCTCGCTGCTGGAGGAGTTCATCGACGCCACCCGCGCCCATCAGCTGGCGATCGTGTCCGCGGTGCGGTCCTACGCGGCCTCCCGCAAAGGCCAGAAACTGGTTGAGCCAGCCTTTCCGGCAGTACCCCTGCTGCCGGACGACTGGCCGGAGGCCCCGGTGGAACGCACCCTGGAGCTGGCTCACCTGCTGGAGCGGGCCTGGACGAACTGGCTGGTCAGCGACAGCGAGCGCCTGCGGCGCACCACCCAGCCCCGCACTGGCAAGACCCCCTGGATCATGCCGGAGGAGCTGAACCAGCCGGAGCTACTACCCCTGCCCCCGGCTCTCGCGGAGAAGCTCATCCCCGAGCCCGTGGGCCCCTTCCCCGGCTGAGGGAGCCCGCCCATGGGGCCGGTGGGCCGGGATCTGTCCGGCCCACCGGAGCAGGTCAGCTACCAGGACGCTGCCACGGGCTCCGGCCCTGCGGGCCAGGCTGCGGATAGCCAGGCTGACCCGGCTGAGGTTGCGATCCAGGCTGACCCTGCGAGTAGCCGGGCTGACCCTGCGGACTGTTCTGCGGATAGCCAGGCTGACCCGGCTGAGGTTGCGATCCAGGCTGACCCTGCGAGTAGCCAGACTGACCCTGCGGGTTGCCCTGTGGATAGCCAGACTGACCCGGCTGGTATCCGGGCTGCTGATACCCAGGTGGCTGGGGCTGATTCTGGAATCCGACCTGCGGACCTGGCTGACCGGGGCCATTCCACGGGGCACCGGGGCCGGCTGGCGGCCCGGCAGGGCGGGTCCTGCCCCTTCTGATCAGGAGGAAGGTGACCACCACGCCAGCCACCACGACCACCGCCATCGTGATCCACAGCCACGTCAGGTCGGGATCGTTCTCGGCGGTTGCCATCAGCCCGTCGCTGGAGAGCAGGTCCTTCGCGCTGCTCCAGGTGACGGTGTTGCCCGAGATCTGGCCGTCGCCGCTGGCGGTAAGCACCTTGCCGGGGAAAGTCACCTTGACCTCGAAGTCAGTGAACATGCTCTCACTGAGCGTCCCGACCTGGCTGCTGGTGCCCTCCCCGAGGCTGCTTCCGCTGATGTGGAAGGTCCATCGCTTGGACGCCTCGTCATAGCTGAGGAATTTCGTGCTGGAGGGAGCCATGGTCCCGGACATCTTGCAGCCGATGTACCGGTCGTCCTGGTAGCTCTCCTGTTTGAAGTCCCCGGAGACACCAGTCGAGCTCATCCCCTGTTTGCAGGCGCCCTCGGCGTCATCGATGCCTGCCATGCTGGCCTGGTCCTTCAACACCCCGAAGTCGATCTTCATCTCGATCTTGTCGGGACTGCTGATGTTGATCTCCTGGCGCATCCGGACGCAGGAGCTGAGGACCAAGACGAGTGGCAGTATGAGGGCAACGATGCCCATCCCACGTAGTTTCATGGCAAGAACCTAGCAATCACCCGCCCCCCACCGCACCTGGGCATCCCGATCCCACTGCACCGGGATGCGATACCGACGCAACCCGCCCCGCCGCACCTGGGATCCCCTGGTTCTTCACTCATTTCATATGAGATCGCTTCCACCTCGCGACTAGAAACGATAAGGATGGGCCTGTGAACATCGATCGCAACTCCACCATCGCAGACGTATACGCGGACCCGCTAGGACGTGACATCATCGAAAAACTACTACTGCAGACCGGGATCAGCGCCTTCTGGATACGCAACCCCCTGGTCTTCCGGCTACGGCTGAAATACTTCGGTTGGTTCTTCGGGAAGGACTTCGTCGACAGCCTGGTGGAGCTTATGAACAACAGTCCGGATGCTCCACCGGTCCTCGACGGCCCCACCCCCGTGACCTGGTGGAAGCGGGCGGTGTTCTATCAGGTCTACCCACGCTCCTTCGCGGACAGCAACGACGACGGCATCGGCGACCTGCCCGGCATCCTGGAGAAGCTGCCCTACCTAGAGGACCTCGGCATCGACTGCGTGTGGCTCTCCCCCATCTTCGCGTCCCCGAACAAGGACATGGGCTACGACATCTCCGACTACCGCTCCATCATGACCGAGATGGGCACCGTCGACGATCTGCGGCGTCTAATCGCGGCCTGCCACGAGCGCGGGATGCGCATCATCCTCGACCTGGTGGCCAACCACACCTCCGACGAGCACCCCTGGTTCCAGGACGCCCTGGCCAATCCTGAGGGCGAGCACGGCGACTACTATTTCCTGCGCGACGGCGACGCCGAGACCCTGCCCAACAACTGGACATCCTTCTTCTCAGGCCCAGCCTGGCGCCGCATCGGCGACAAGTGGGTGCTGCACCTGTTCACCCCCGAGCAGCTGGACCTCAACTGGCAGAACCCGGCTGTGCGCCGCGAGGTAGCTGACATCGTGAAGTTCTGGCTGGCAGAGGGAATCGACGGCTTCCGCCTGGACGTCATCAACTACATCTCCAAGCGCGAGGGCCTGCCCAACGGCAACGCCATCGTCGGCAAGCTGCTGGGGTTCACGGGCATCGAGCACTACTTCCACGGCCCGCACCTGCACGAGTACCTGGCGGAGCTGCGGCGCGAAGGATTCACCCGCAGCGGCGTGGAGCCGGGGCAGGAGGCCGTGGGAGCCGATGCCTCCCCCGTCATGATCGGCGAGACCCCCGGGGCGGGCGTCGAGGTGGGACGACTGCTGACCAGCCCGCAGCGCAGTGAGATGGACCTGATCTTCAGCTTCGATCACCTCGAGACTTCGGGGCACGTGCGCTGGGACGACTACGCCTACGACCTGAACTTCCTGAAGCGCTACTACATCGACTACCAGTCGCGGCTCAGCTCCGATGACTGGATGTCGCTGTTCTTCGAAAACCACGACAACCCGCGGATGATCTCCAAAGTCAATCCCGACCCCCGGTTCCGGACCCAGCTGGGCAAGACCCTGGCAACGATCCTGCTGACCATGCGCGGCACCCCGTTCATCTTCCAGGGCCAGGAGATCGGGGCCATCAACCAGGCCTTCCCCGACGAGACGGCGCTGCGCGACGTGGAGTCGCTGAATATCCTCAAGGCCGAGGGCCCAGGGGCCTGGAAGAAGGTCCTGGCGGGTTCCCGCGACCACGCCCGGGTCCCGATGCGCTGGAACCGGAGCGAGAACTGGGGCTTCACCAAAGGCACGCCCTGGATCAAGGCCTACGATGACTCGGTGGGGTACTCCGTCGCCGCGCAGGAGCACAACCCGGACTCGGTGCTGCGCTACTACCGCGACCTGATCCAGCTTCGCCACTCACACCCGGCGTTGAGCATGGGGTCCATCCGCTTCATCGACCAGAAGGTGAAGAACTACTTCGCCTGGTTCCGGGAGCAAGACGGCGAGCGCTGGTTCATCGAGGTGAACCTGTCAGGCCGTCCGCTGCGGCGGCGCAACCGTGAGCTTCCCCTAACAATCGTGGTCGGGACCACCAAGGAGCGCTCTGCCGTCATGGAACCTTACGAGGCACTCGTCTGCAAGGTGTCGTGAACGACCCCTCAGGCGAGCATCACCTCTTCCCCGCAGCCCCAATATCACACCTGAACCACCCCCGGCAAACGGTAGTGGAATTTTCAATTAACCAAAGCAAGTGAGCTCTGACTAGGGGAAACACCCCCTGGACCGCCTTACTTCCAGACCCCCTGCCAAAAGTGCACCCACATGGGTTATAGTTCGCAGAGCACCCCGTTTGAGCGGGCAGCTAGCAACCCCCTGTGGGTCGTGGAATCCTAAAGAATTGAGGAAGTTAATGAAAGCTGCTTCATCGCGAGCCAGGGCGCGAAAGTTCCTGGCATCAGTCGCTGCGGTACTCGCAGCATCCCTTACCTTTGGCGCTCAGGCCGCTCACGCGGATGACCCCGAAAATGGTTACCCGGCAGGCTTCCCGAAGCTCGGGATGCCCGAGGACAGCGTCCGCGGCTATGACGTGAAGGCCAAGGACGGCGGCATAGTGCCCACTCAGCTGTTCGGGGTTCACGCCAGCGAGAGCGGAAAGGGCGACATCAAGGCTTACTGCGTCGAACTCGACGTCGATATCAAGTTCGGCATCGATTTGAAGGTCACAGGCTGGGGCGGTTTCCCAGGCGCTGAGACGAACCACTTCAAGAAAGACCAGAGCGCCCGCGAAAAGGTTGCTTGGATCGCTCAGCACAGCTTCCCCCAGGTCGACCTTCAGCAGGTCATCAATGTCTCCGGCGTGCAGGGCCTGACCCAGGAAGAGACCATCACCGCTACCCAGTCGGCCATCTGGCACTTCACCAATGAGTTCCAGTACTCCTCCTCCAGGCAGAACAAACTCTCCGGCGCCGCAGGGCAGGAGATCACTGGCGAAGCGGCTATGCGGATCCAGAAGCTCTACGACTTCCTGACCGGCGACAAGAACGTCGGCCAGAAGGAGAGCAACGACAAGCCCACCCTGGAGATCAAGGGCCAGTCCGGCACCTTCAAGGCCGGCGAGAAGGTCGGCCCGGTGCGCTTCGAGTCCAGCCAGGCCACCGTCAAGGTGACCAGCGAGGTCAAGTACTCGCTGGTGACCAAGGAGGGCACCAAGGTTGATCTCAACGCCGTCCCCACCAACCAGGACCTGTACCTGGATGTCCCCTCGGACGTGAAGTCGGGCGAGCAGGAGTTCAAGGCCACCGCCACCGGCAGCCAGTATGCCGGCAAGCTGCTGGTCCCCGGTGACCAGAATGTGCGCAGCCAGACGATCATCATCGGCGGCAACGAGCAGAAGGTGACCGCTGAGGCCGCGGCCAAGCTGGAGTGGAAGCCTGCGGGCGATGACACCCCGAAGGAAACCCCGAAGCCGACGCCGACGGTCACCGTGACCGCTCCAACGCCGACCAAGACCGTCACCGCTCCTGCACCGAGCAAGGATCCTGGCGACAAGCCGGGCCTGCCGCGGACTGGTAACAACTGATATAGCATCCCCAAGGGAAAGGGGCCGGGCTGCTGCCCGGCCCCTTTTCGTATGCCATCACGATTATCTTTCGGCCAGTTTGCTCGTTTCCCATTGCCAAAGTGACATTTCCTGAGCCATACGATAACTTTCCAAAAGTTAAATTTTTGCGCTTTCAATCACATGAGCGCCAGGTTCAGAAAGGGGGGCAGGAAACCATGGGTACGCTCTCGCCGCAGAGACTCACCAAAGGGTTCCTAGCCATCATCACTACGCTGATCGCCAGCATTCTGGCGATTGGCTCGCCAGCCGCCCGCGCCGATGAGTACCAGCCGGGCTATCCGAAGCTCGGGCAGGACTCCGAACTCGTCTACGGACACGACCTGTACCGGGACGGCCCGCTGGGGACGCAGCTGCTGACGATCCACACCGACGCCAACGGCGGCAAGATCCTGGCCTACTGCATCGAGCTCGACGTCCACTCCGAGTGGGGCGGCGAGATGACGCAGACTGGCTGGTCGGCCTTCCCCGGTAAAAACGAGTTCGGCAAGAGCCATCAGATCCGGGAGAAGGTGAACTGGATCGTCCAGCGTAGCTACCCGCAGGTGGATCTCACCCAGATCGCCTCGGCCGCGGGTGCCTCCGGCCTGACCGACCGGGAGGCGATCACCGCCGCCCAGGCAGCCATCTGGCACCTGACGGACAACTTTGCCTTCAACGGGCTCCACGACTGGGAGGGTGCTCGCCACGACACCACCTCCGAACGGGCGCAGCGCGTCAAGAAGGTGTATGACTACCTGCTGGGATCGGCGAACACCGGTCTGGCAGAGACCTCTGGCCCGAGCGTGCAGGTCGTGGCCCCCACCGCGCCGGGCACGAGTGGCGAGCTGGTGGGCCCGATCCGGCTGACCGCCACGCAGCCCACCGTCACCGTCGCCAAGCTCCCCTACCCGCTGGTGGATGCCCAGGGCAACGAGGTGGATCTCTCCGCCGTCCCGACCGGTGTGGATCTCTTCCTGAAGGTCCCCGCCGACGCCCCCGCGGGGAAGGCAACCGTGACCGCGAGCCTCACCGGGAATGCCCATGCGGGTCAGCTGCTGGTGGCCAAGAACGGACGCTGGCAGACGAACATCATCGTCAAGACCCAGCAGGTCACGGTGACGGGCCAGGGCGAGGTCAGCTGGGCCCCCAAGCCGGCGCCACAGCCGACTCCCACCCCTTCGGTCACACCCAGCCCCACGCCCTCAGTGACGCCGAGCCCGACCCCGTCGGTGACGCCGACTCCCACCCCTTCGGTCACCCCCAGCCCAACGCCCTCAGTCACCCCGAGCCCAACCCCCTCAGTCACCCCGAGCCCAACCCCATCAGTAACACCGACCCCCACGCCCTCGGTCACCCCCAGCCCGACCCCGTCGGTGACCATTCCGGCACCGACTCCCTCGGGGAGTGTCCCGGCCCCCCAGCCGAGCATTCCCCCCAAGAAACCGGGCCTGCCGAGGACCGGCAGCAACTGATGCCCACAACAAAGGGGCCGGACAATATGTCCGGCCCCTTTGGCTTTGTCTCAAGATTCAGCTGACTCGGAAGGTGCCGCTGTGACGTTCCAGGCCCCGGGCTCACCCCGGGACGGCCGCGACAGCCACCGGCTGGGCGCGAAGCCGCTCCGGGATGGCGGCCACCCCGTCGCGAACCGGCGTCGCTCCCCCACCCAGCCACGTCACGGACTCCGCCGCCGCGCGCTCGGCGGGCAGCCTCAGCTCCCCGGCCCCGGGGGCTAGGCAGTGCAGGTAGAGCGTGTCCTTGGCGTGCGTGTAGCGCACGTCGCCGTCACCGGAGCGCAGCCACGGCCGCGTCCCGAAGACCGCCGCACCATTGATCTTGAGCCAGGCACCCAGGCCGTCCAGGGCCTGCTGCTGGAGCTCCGGGACCGACCCGTTCGCGCGCGGCCCAACGTTGATGAGCAGGTTGCCGTTCTTGGCGACGACATCGACGAAGTAGCGGATCAGCTCGGCGGCGTCCAGGGAGTGGCTTGCGTCCTCCTCGGCGTTGTATCCGAACGACAAGCCCAGCCCGCGCGTGGACTCCCACACCTTAGCCTGCACGCCCTCGACGTCACTGTACTCGCGGGTCAGGTGCCCATGCGCGGGCACCCCCCAGCGGTCGTTGACGACCCCGTCGGGAACCTTGGACAGGTAGCGCCGCCACAGCGCCGCCACCCCGAAGTCGTCGGTTCCCTTGCCGCCGTCGGGCCATTCGATGTCGTTCCACAGCACCGACGGCTCGAACCGGTCGATGAGCTCGATGAGCTGCGCCGCCGCGTAGCGTGCGAACGCCTCGTCGTTGCGGCGCAGCAGGAACAGCTCACGGTCGGACTGAATGGGCGGGAAGTCCGAGACGTGCCAGTCGAGCGCACCGGAGAAATACACCCCGAATCGTGCCCCGGCGGCGCGGGTGGCGTCGGCGAGCTGCCGGATCAGGTCGCGCCGCGGACCCCGCCGGGCGGCGTTGAATCCAGTGGTGGCGGTGTCCCACAGGCAGAAGCCGTCGTGGTGCTTCGTCACCGGCACCACGTAGCGGGCCCCGGAACGCAGCACCGCCTCGATCATCGCGCCGGCGTCGAAGCCGTCGGGACGCCACCGGTCCGCGAGGTCCTCGTAGGTGGTTCCCTGGCCGAAGCGCTCGACGTGCTGGGTGTGGCAGGGCGAGCCGGGGATGCGCACGGTGTTGCCGTACCACTCGGCGTAGCGGTGCCGCGCGTAGCCGTCCTCCACCGGCACCCTGCCGTCGTGGGGTTCCGCCCAGGCGGGCAGGGAGAAGATGCCCCAGTGGATGAAGACGCCCAGCTTGGCGTCGCGATACCAGTCCGGGACGGTGACGTCAGGGTAAGTCACCCCGAGCGCTGGCCCGGTGCGTTCGTCGAAGTTCAGCATCAGCCCTCCCGGCGGGTCACCGACGGCGTCAGGTCGGGAGTGGGGTTGGAGCGGTCGAAGGGCCAGGTGCCGGGCACCAGGTTGCGGTGCCCCAGCCGCAGCAGGTCCTGGTCGACGCCGCCGGGGGTCAGGGCCATGACCCACGCTTTGGCGAGGTTGAACAGCTCAGGTTCCAGGTAGCCGATCTTCACCAGCACGATGTCGGCGTCCTCGGGTTCGAGCCCGAGGACGCGGAAGTCGGCCAGGCGGTGGAACGGCTTGCGCCGCTCCGTGATGATCACGTACACGCTGCCGCAGCGCACCACGGCCTGCCGGCCCGCGACGGGGTCGCCCTCGGTGAGGGAGAACACCTCACCACGCACCTTGGCGGGCGGCGCCACCTGGTCCACGTTGCCGCCGACGCGCACGTCCACCGTCGCGCCGACCCCGGCCTCGAAGCACTCCGCGACGGCCGCGGCATCGAAGGTGGAGGCGTGGAGCACCGTCCGCGACCCGTCGGCCAGGCGCGGGTCGGCCAGTAGTTCCCGGACGGTCCAGGACACGTCCCCAGCGCCGCCGGCGGTCGGATTGTCGCCCGAGTCGGAGATGACGAACGGCCGGGGCGCGTCGTCGGCCAGCGCAGTCTCCAGCGCGGCCTCGAGGGTGTCGGCGGGGCCGACGAAGCAGAAGTCGTCGCGGGCCGCCCACCAGGCCTCGGCCAGCTCCGCGGCCCCAGCGGTCACGGCGTCCCTGTCGTCGCCGGTGACGACGACGGAGGCCTGGCATCGCGGTTCGTCAGCCCAGGCGTAGCCCACCCAGAGGGCCGCGTCGATCACCCCGTCGCGGGCCTCGATCTCGGGCACGCGGGCGTAGATGGAGGCAGCGGGTTCGACACGGGTGGAGGTCTTCTCCCCAGGCAACAGCAGCGGGACAGGGACGAAAGCCTTCCAGGGACGCCGGGCCGCCACGTCGGATCCGACCGCGGAGCGCAGCCGGGCGATCAGGTTCCAGGCGGCGCGTTCCTTGGTGTTCATGACGTCCTCGTGCGGCGCCATGCGGTAGCAGGTGATCAGGTCCACCTGCTCGACGAGCCTGGCGGAGACGTTGCCGTGCAGGTCGAGGGTGGCCGAGACCAGGCAGCCGGGGCCGGTCACCTGGCGCAGCGCCGCCGCCAGGTCGCCCTCGGCGTCGCGCATCCCGACGACGCTCATCGCACCGTGGATGTCGAGCAACAGGCCGTCGAACGGCCCCTCGGACGCCGCCAGCTCCAGGATGCGTTCCTTGATGCTCTGGTAGGTCTCGGGCCTCACCGCCCCGCCCGGCAGGGAGCGTCCGTGGTGCAGCGGCACCCATTCGACGGCCTCCCGCAGCTCCCGGCCCTCAGCCAGGAATGGGTAGTAGGCCAGCAGGTCGCTGCCCTCGCGGCGGGTGAAGGCCTCGTCGCCGCTGAGATGCGGGGAGAAGGTGCTGGACTCGATCGACATGCCCGCTATGGCGATCCTCGGCCGGGCGAGTCCCCCGTCGGCGACGGGCGGCAGGGGCGGGCACCAGATGTCGGCGGCTGTGGTCATGAGACGGTTTCCTTCAGGTCGAGGGCTAGGGCGGCTGCCCCGAGGGCAGGGCTGGCCAGGGTGGCGCGATGCACGCCGGGAACCGGGACGGTGACTGGCGGGTCGGCGGCCAGGGCGGCGGCGACCAGGGGTCCGAGGACATCCCACGCGCCCGCGACCCCACCCCCGACGACGACGTCGGTCAGGTCCAGCAGGGTGGTTGCGACGACAATGCCTTGCGCCAGGCCACGGGCGGCGTCGGTGAAGACCTTGACGGCGGCCGCGTCACCGGTCCTGGCCGCGGCGGCCACGTCGGCGCCCGTGGTCCCGGGCTGGCCGGTGAGTTCGCTGTAGCGCTGACCCAGGGCGCGGCCAGCGGCGAGGGTCTCCAGGTGTCCCACGCCGCCGCAGGTGCAGCGGTGGCTGGAATAGCCGGGGGTGTGGCCGATCTCCCCCGCCCCGCCTCGTGGCCCTTGGTGTGGCTGGCCGCCGATGAGGAGCGCACCCCCGACGCCGGTGCCGAGCATGATGGCCAGGCCGTCGCGGACCCCGCGCAGCGCACCCCAGCGGGCCTCCCCGCACAGGAACGCGTTGACGTCGTTCATCAGCCTCACCGGCCGGCCGATCCGCTCGGCGATGGCCTCGGCGGGACGGCGGCCCTCCCAGTCGGGGAAGTTGCCGGACGCGGCGAGCACCTCGCCGGTCCTGGGGTCGATCACGCCCGCCGCCCCGGCGCCCACCGACACCGCCCGCAGCCCGGACTCCGACTCCAGGCGGGCTATCAGGCCAGCAGCGGCCTCGATCAGGGCCTGGCCGCCCTGCCCCGAAGCAGTGGTGCCGGAGGCCAGGATGACGCCGTCGGCGCCGGCCAGCACCGCGGTGACCTTGGTGCCGCCGATGTCGACGCCGGCCACCACGAGGTCGCGGCGGGGTCCGCCGTCCCAGGGGATGTCCAGCATCAGCGACCACCCAGCCCGGCCATCGCGATGCCCTTGACCAGGTGTTTCTGCAGCGCGATCACCAGGATGGTGGTGGGCAGCATCGAGATCACGGCAGCCGCCATCTGCAGGTCCCAGCGGGTGCCCTGCTGGCTAGAGAAGGTCGCCAGGCCGACGGGCAGGGTCCCGAGGGTGGAGTAGTCGACGGTGACGATCAGCGGCCACAGGTAGGAGTTCCAGAAGCCGAGGAAGGTGAACACGGCCAGCACCGCCAGCGCGGAGCGGGACAGCGGCAGGATGACACTCCAGTAGATGCGCACCGAGCCGGCGCCATCGACGCGGGCGGCCTCGTCCAGCTCGTAGGGGATGCCCCGGTAGAACTGCCGCAGCAGGAAGGTGCCGAAGGCGCTGAACGCGAACGGGATGATGAGCGCCTGGTAGGAGTTGATCCAGCCGAACCAGTCCATCAGGGTGTACATCGGGATCATCACCACCTCGGCGGGCACCATCAGGGTGGCGAGGAACAGCAGGAACACCGCCTCGCGACCCTTCCACCTCAGGCGCGCGAACGCGAAGGCGGCGGTGGAGGAGATGGCCAGCACCAGCAGGGTGCCGGTGACCGCGACGAAGAGCGAGTTCAGCAGGTAGGTGATGAACGGGCCGTAGGTGAACACCTCGATGAAGTTGGTCCACTTGAGCTGCGACCCGACCAGCCGCGGCGGGCTGGAGAACATCTCGTTGTTCGGCTTCATGGCCGAGAACACCGCGTAGATCAGCGGCGAGGCGAAGACCAGGGCGGCGAGGTAGATGCTGACGTGCGCCAGCACCAGGCGTACCCGACCGCCGGCCGTGCGCTCAGTGCTCATAGTGCACCCACTTCTTCTGGGCCTTGAACTGCAAGGCGGTCAGGACGATGATCACCGCGAACAGGATCCAGGCGGCGGCAGCGGCCAGGCCGAGGTCCTGGAACTTGAAACCGTTGTTGTAGATGAACTGGACGATGGGCTGGGTCGCGTTGCCGGGGCCGCCGCCGGTCAGCAGCTGCGGCTGGGCGAAGACCTGCAGCGATCCAATCATCGTCATCACCGTCGCGAAGAACAGCGCTGGGGAGATCATCGGCAGCGTCACGCGGAAGAACAGCCTCAGGCCCGTCGCGCCGTCGATGCGGGCGGCCTCGATGACGCTCTCCGGGAGCTGCTCCAGCACCGCCGAGAAGATCAGCATGTTGTACCCGAGGCCCTGCCACACCGACATGACCACAACCATCGTCATCGCCCAGAAGGGGTCGGCGAGGAAGTGGGGCAGGTTGATCCCGAGCCAGGCCTGGCTGGCGCCGTTGAGAGCGCCCTGCGGCTGCAGCAGCATCTTCCAGACCAGGATATTCGCCACCATCGGGGTGACGACGGGGATGAAGAACAGCACCCGCAGCGCGCCACGCCCCCGGATGCGGGAGCTGAGCGCCACCGCAAGCCCGAGCGAGCAGGCGATGTTGATGGGCACATAGGCAATGGCGAATACGAACGTATTGCGCATGGCGGGCCAGAAGTCGGGGCTGACGGTGAACAGCTTCAGGTAGTTCCCGAAGCCGTTGAAGGTGCGCGTTCCGAAGGTGGGCCAGTTGAACAGGCTCATCACGATGGACAGTCCCACCGGGAAGAGTGTGAACAGGCCGAGGCCCACCAGGGCCGGGCTCACGAAACCCAGCGCCTGGCGGGACTCGGCCCTACTCAGGGCCCCTTTGGAGGAGGACATCAGCTTCCGTTCCCCGTCACTGCTGGAACTGCTGCTGGGCAGAGGTCAGCACCTCGGACATCGGCTTGGCGCCGGTGTAGACGTTGACCAGCTCAGGCTGGATGTAGGAGTTGACCTTGGACCAGTTCGGGGACACGTTCTGGCCCTCGACGTTGGCGAAGGCGGCGTCGAAGGCCTGCTTGACGACGTCGCGGTACTGCTCATCGATGGACTCGAAGTACAGCGGCTGGGACTCGGCGCGGGCCGGGTAGGAACGCCCGGAGCTGGCCACGTAGTCCTGGGCCTCCTTGCTGAGTAGGGCGCCCATCACCTTCAGCGCGGACTCCTTGTCCTTGCAGCTCTTGGCGATGCCATACCCGGAGCCGAGGATCAGGCCCTTCGCCTTACCGCCGGCGGGTGCGGGCAGGTTCGTCATGCCAACCTTGAAGCCGGCGTCGTTCTTGAGGTAGCTGACGGCGCTCCAGGTGCCATCGACGGCCATCGCGGCGTTGCCGTTAGAGAACTGGTCCTCACCCCAGCCCGCCTCGGAGGCCGAGGCGGCAGGAAGCGCGACCTTCTTCTCGGTGACCAGGCCCGCGTACCAGGTGGAGGCCTCGGCGAAGGCCGGGTTCGCGATGTCGAGCTTGCCGTCGGCGGTAACCGGCTGGGTGCCGGACTTGGAGATGGGAAGGGCCTGCCACTGGAAGTCGCCCATGCCGATCCCGAAGCCCTGCTTGCCGTCCTTGGTGGCGGCCGCCGCGGTGGCCTCGAAGTCGTCGAAGGTCCACCCGTTCTTGGGCTGGGGGGGCGCCGGTGGAGCTGATCATGTCGGCGTTGTGGTAGACGAGCATGGTGGCCATGTCGAAGGGCAGGCCGTACATGGTGCCGCCGTTGCTCAGGATCTGCGTCGCGTCCTTCGCGAAGTCGGAGGACTTCAGGCCGGCGGTAGCCAGGTCGGCCTCGGTGAGCTCCGCGAAACCGGACTTATAGTCGGTGAGCTTCCCGGAGTTCATACCGGTGACGCAGGCCATGTTGTCGGTGCCCATGTTGGTGGTGAGCTTGGTGAAGAAGTCACCCCAGGGAGCGGTGCGAAGCTCGATCTGGATGTCGGGGAGGGCCTTCTGGGCGATCTCCACCTGCTTCTTCAGGGCGTCAGTGTCCTTCTGGCCGCCCGCCCACATGTCGACGACGATCCTCGTCTTGCCGTTCTCACCGGTGGTGTCGCTGCCGCCCCCCTTGCTGGAGCAGCCGGTGAGCGCCAACGCGGCAACGGCCGCGAGCGCTATGGCCTTGCGGATCTTGAACTTCATTGCTCCTCCTCTGACTTAATTTGTCAGCGAACTAAGTTGTGCGCCTTAATGGCGTAAGTGAGCGTAGGGTAAGCCGATCGGCCAACGCAAGCGGAGACCCTGGTCCGTTGCAGAACCGTGACCTAAGGCCTGCTTTTCCCGCCTGTCCTGGGCATATGGAAAATTTTTTACAATTGCAGTCAGTTAATTTGGAATCGGTTAAAGTGTCGGCATGGCACGCCCCCATCCGCGCATCCCAGAGCTGCTGGCCGACGGATCAGCCACGTCACGCGCTGATCTGGCACGCCTGCTCAACGTCGCCCCGTCGACGGCATCCACCTGGGTCGGGCAGCTGATCGAGGAGGGCGTCATCATTGAGGACGGGATGGTCTCCTCCGGCGGCGGGCGGCCGCGGCGGCGGCTGCGCCTGAACCGGCCCCTCGGGCACCTGCTCGTCGCCGACCTGGGCGGGCACCACGCCCGGCTCGGCGTGGCCGACCAGGCGGGAGGGCTGCTGCACTCCGCGACCGCACCGGTCGCGGTGGCCGACGGCCCAGAGAAGGTGATGGAGTCCCTAGCGGGCCTCCTGCGCGAGCAGGACGCCAAGGGGCCACTGCTGGGAGTGGGCCTGGCGCTGCCGGGACCAGTGCAGCCGGACCCGGGGACGGTGAGGCTGCCGTCACGGATGCCGGGCTGGGCCGGGTTCCCGGTGCGGGAGGCGCTCACGGAGCTCTTCGGGGTGCCAGCCATCGTGGAGAACGACGCGAACGCGATGGCGCTCGGGGAGCACCGGGCCCAGTTCGGGACCGATGGCGACTCCATCACCATCAAGGCGGGCACGGCCATCGGATCCGGCATCATCGTCGCAGGGCAGCTGTACCGGGGGGCCACCTTCGCCGCCGGGGACGTCACCCACACGGTGATCCATGCCGCCGGGGAGCGGCCCTGCACCTGCGGGAAGATCGGCTGCCTGGAGACGGTGGCGTCAGGGGCGGGCATCGTCGCGGGGCTGCAGGAGCAGGGAGCCGGGGTCGAGACCACCGCGGATGTCCTGGCGCTGACCCACAACGGCGACCCGGAGGCCACCACGATGATCCGCACCGCCGGGTCGCTGCTGGGTGAGGTTCTGAGTTCGGTGGTGAGCTTCTTCAACCCGCAGGCGCTGTTCCTGACCGGCGGCCTGGCGTCGTCGCAGCACTTCATCACAGCCGTGCGGGCCCGGATCTACGACGGCTGCCATCCGCTGATGACCGAGTCGCTGCGGATCGAGGCGGCATCGCTGGGAGCCGACGCGGGTCTGAGTGGCATGGCCCAGCTGACGGCCGCGGCCGCGCGAGATGCGGCGGCCTGAGCTGGCGCAGGCAAAACCGCCCCGCGATGCGTCGCGGGTCAGCCGGTCCCTGCCAGTGGGATCTCCTAGGCTGGTTCCATGCTGATTGGTGCGCATGTTGACGTGGCGGCTGCGATCTCGCAGGCGAGCGCCGTCGGGGCGGACATCGCCCAGGTGATGTTCGGCGACCCGCAGTCGTGGAAACGCCCCGCCGCTCCTGACGCCGCCACACTGAAGGCGCAGGCCGAGGACGCGGGGGTCGGACTCTACGTGCATGCCGCCTACGTCATCAATGTCGCATCCACGAACAACCGGATCCGGATCCCGTCGCGCAAGCTGCTGCAACAGACCATCGATGAGGCGGCTGCGATCGGGGCGCGGGGCGTGATCGTCCACGGTGGGCACGTCACCGCCGATGAGGACCAGCAGCGGGGCTACGACAACTGGCGCAAGTGCGTCGACGGCCTGGATCTGAAGGTGCCGATCCTGATCGAGAACACCGCGGGCGGCAAGAAGGCGATGATGCGATACCTGGAGTCCATCCGGGCGCTCTGGGACACCCTCGACGGCTCCGGGAACCTCGATGGCGTTGGGCTGTGCCTGGACACCTGCCACGCGCACGCCGCCGGGCTGGACCTGGAAACGGTGGCCCCCGAGGTCCTGGGCATCACCGGGCGCATCGACCTGGTCCACTGCAATGACTCCCGCGACATGGCGGGGTCGGGGCGTGACCGTCACGCCCCGCTGGGCCAGGGCCAGCTCGACCCGGAGGTCCTGTTGGCGCTGCTGCGCGAGGCGAAGGCTCCGGTCATGCTGGAGACTCCGCCGGAGAACCACGCGGCCGAGATCGCCTGGCTGAGAGAGCAGCTGGGCAGTGAAAACCCGTAAGGCTTATTCACAGCCGCAGGCAACCTGATGCCGACGAGGAATTCCGCTGTCCACCGACTACTCATGCATGACCTCCTCAGCTGTTAAACTAATTGCTATCTTGTCACTCTGGCGTGATAGGGAAACCTCCAGAAAGGCAATGTGAGTGAGCACTCACTACACACCGGGAAATCCTGGGCAGCCAGCACCAGGAAATGGCCTCCAAGGCCCGCCGTCATTCCCTCAGCAATCCGGCTTCGCACCCGGACCTGGCCAGCCGAACGGATATCACAACACCGCATATCCATATGACGGACCATCCTCGGCCTCAAACTCGCCCAAGACCACCACGGCAGCGCTCCTGGCAATCATCGTTGGAGCGATGGCTCTCCCCGAAGGCTTGAGACGGCTTTTCGAGGTGATCTACTTCACGATCATCGGAGCCACCTCGTCCTCACCGTTCGTCAACCTCAGCTTCTTCCCCTTCGCCTTCGGACTCGGTCTGTTTACCTGTGGCCTGCGTTTCTTCTTCAAAAAGCGGGGATATGGCCAGCTGCTCGGATTCAGCTTCGCCAACCTGATCATCATACTGGCATTCGAGATCCTGAATGTGGTGCCGCTAGGAAATCCCAGCAACATTGAGGGAATCACTATGTTGTACGCCCTAATCAACACATTAATCTTCACCATTGAAGTGGGCTTGACGATCTGGCTCATCTATCTGCTATTCACCGACGAGGTAAAGAGCTCCACAAGATAGGACAGAAGTCCTCGCAGGTCAGTAAGCCCTTGCCCCTCAGAACATCCTATTTAGCTGACCCCGGCCAAGGATCCGACGAGGGCGCACGATAAGATCTGCACTGTCCGCTGGGTGCGGTCTGTATGTTTCCGGGAGAGGTGCAACGATGCGAAGCAAACCACCGGCTTGGTTATGGCTGGTTCCTGTTCTGTCCGCGGGGCTGTTTGCTGTGGTTGGCCCCTTCGCCATCGCACTCAAGCAGGGCACCAAGCGCGCTTGGGCCTGGTGCGCCGGCTCAGGCATAGCCACGGTTGCGACATTCATGCTTGTTTCAACTGACACTGACAGCGGCTCTACCGCTGGCACCCTGCTGGCGATCACCAACCTCATCGCCTCCACGGTTTACACGATGATGACAGCACAACAGCTCGACTGGGGAAATGGTGCTACACAACTGCAGGCGCAGCCAAGACCTACCCTCATGACCGCCAACCGGAACGAGGCCGCCCTGGCCCAAGCACGCGCTGCCCTGCAGAGGCGAAGCGATGCTCTGAAGCTGGCGCAAGAGGACCCGCGGATGGCGCGCGAGCTCCGGATCGGCAGGCCTGACCTCCCACGTCAATACGACGATGGCGGTCTGGTGGACATCAATAGCGTCCCAGCCACAACTTTCGTGAAAATGCTGGACCTCACCCAAGCCCAAGCAGACCAGATCATCAGCACCCGCCAGGAACTCGGAAAATTCCTGCATCCTGATGATCTGACGAACTGCGTCGGCATTGACGTGGACACCTACGACAGGATCAGCGACCGTCTCATCGCCCTCTGACCTGGGCATCCACCAGGATTCCCCGCTGTCATCCTGCGACCTCGCTGATCTTCTCGTTTCCGGTCAGGTTCTCGAAGGACAGCAGCCGGTCCACGGTGGTCTCGTCCAGGAGACCGCGTTCCAGGACGATGTCGCGCACCGACTTGCCCGACTTGGCCGCTTCCTGCCCCACCTCGTCGCCGGCGCGGTGCCCGATGTAGTCGTTGAGGAGGGTCACCACGGAGATCGAGTCACGGACGTAGCGCTCGCAGATCTCTTTGTTGGCGGTGATGCCGCTGACGCAGCGGGTCCGCAGCACATCGCAGCCTGAGGTCAGCAGGCGGATCGACTCGAACAGCGCCTGCGCGATCACCGGCTCCATCGCATTCAGCTGCAGCTGCCCTGCCTCGGCTCCCAGCCCGACGGTGAAGTCGTTCCCGCGCACCTTGAAGGTGATCTGGTTGACGACCTCCGGGATGACGGGGTTGACCTTGGCGGGCATGATCGAGCTACCAGCCTGCATCGCGGGCAGGTTGATCTCGTTCAGCCCGGCGCGCGGCCCGGAGCTGAGCAGGCGCAAGTCGTTGCAGATCTTCGACAGCTTCGAGGCCAGGCGCTTGCAGGCCGCGTGCGCCATCACGTAGGCGCCGGTGTCGGAGGTCGCCTCGATCAGGTCGGCGGCGGTGACGAACGGCCTCTCCGTGACCTCCGCCAGGTATTTGACGGCTAGTTCCCGGTATCCGGGCGGCGCGTTCAGCCCGGTGCCGATGGCGGTCGCCCCCAGGTTCACCTCCAGCAGCAGCGAGCGCGCGTATTCAAGGTGCCGCAGTTCCTCCTCCAGGTTCACCGCGAAGGCTGTGAACTCCTGGCCGAGCGTCATGGGCACCGCGTCCTGGAGCTGGGTGCGTCCGAGCTTGAGGATGTGCTCGAACTCCTCGCCCTTGTCGTAGAAGGCATCCGACAGCTCCTCGACCGCGTCCGACAGCTTCCCGAACACGTGGTCGAGAGCCACCCGGAATCCCGTCGGGAAGGTGTCGTTGGTGGACTGGCTGTGGTTGACGTGGTCATTGGGGTCGACGATGTCGTAGCGGCCCTTCGAGAACCCGAGATGCTCCAGCGCCAGGTTCGCCAGGACCTCGTTGGTGTTCATGTTGACCGACGTGCCGGCGCCGCCCTGGAAGACGTCGATCGGGAACTGGTCCATGCACCGTCCCTTCTTGAGCACCTCGTCGCAAGCCTGGAGAATGGCCCGCGCCACCCAGCCCGGCAGCACCCCGAGCTCCCGGTTCGCGAGTGCAGCCGCCTTCTTCACCAGGACCATGCCGCGGATCAGCTCAGGAACTGAGTTCACGGTCACCCCGGAGATGGGGAAATTCTCCATTGCCCTCAGCGTGTGGATGCCATACCAGGCATCATCAGGGACCTCGCGGTCGCCCAGCAGGTCGGTCTCGGTGCGCGACATTGCCTTCCTTTCGGAGCTCTTCCCAAGCCAGTTCGCCCCCAGCCATGGAGGCCGGGGGTAACGCTACCGGACCCGGACCTCCCGTGGGGCATTAACCCGGTCCTTCCCTGCTTCACGAGACAGCCGGCACGCCGGCAGTCCGCTAGGCTGGGGTTCGTGACCAGATGCGTTTACATTGCTTCATCGGAGTGGCAGGTCAGCAAGAGCGCCATCGCTCTAGGCGTGCTGGAGTTGCTCGCGCGTCAAGTCCGGTCGGTGGGTTTCTTCCGGCCGCTGGTGGAGTCCCTGGAGGCCGACGGCATCACGGAGGCGCTGCTGGCAACTAAGACCCTGCGGCATCAGGAGGTCGCGGACACCGTCGGGGTCACCTACGCCGACTGGGCCAGCGACCCCGAGGCGGCCATCGACACCATCGTCACGAAATACTCGGCTCTGGCGGAGCGTTTCGATGCGGTCGTGATCCTCGGCTCCGACTTCGACGATCTGACCATCGGCACCGAGTTGGACCACAACGCCGTCATCGCCGCCAACCTGAACGCGCCGGTGCTGTACGTGTGCCGCGCGGCGGACCGCTCGACCGTGGAGGTCCAGCGCATGGCGGAGGAGGCCATCGAGGCCTTCGAGGCCCGTCACAACACAGTCGTGGGCATCATCGCCACCCGCGCCGAGCCGCTCCTCGCCGACGAGCTCGCCGACGCGCTGGGCAAGGTACGGGATGTCTTCGTCGCGGTGCTTGAGCAGAACGATCTGCTGGATGCCCCGTCGGTCGGCCAGCATTTCGAGGCCGTTGACGCGACGCTGTGGCGGGGCAGCCAGGAGGGCCTGAGCCGGGAGTCGCTGACGACGCTCGTGGCGGGCATGACCCTGCCGAACCTGCTGCCCTACCTCCAGAAGGAGGCGACTGTCATCGTCCCGGCCGACCGCCTGGACCTGCTGCCGGCGCTGATCATGGCGCACCGCTCAGCCACCTACGGCCCGCTGGCTTCGTTGCTGCTGACCGGCGGATTCGAGATCCCGGATGCGGTGGCGAAGCTGCTCAGCGACTCCGAGGTCGACCTTCCCATCGGATCGACCGTCAACGACACCTTCTCCACGGCCATCGCGCTGCGCGAGGTGAGCGGGGTGGCCACCAGCTCGCCGCGGAAGGTGGAGCTGGCACGCACCCTGTTCGACCGTCACGTCGACGAGGACGCGCTGCTGGCGGCCATAGAGCTGCCGCGCGCCGAGATCCGCACCCCGAACATGTTCGACCACCAGCTGATGCAGATGGCCCGGCGGGAGTCGAAGCGGATCGTGCTGCCCGAGTCCACGGACGACCGGGTACTGGCCGCCGCCGACGTGGTGTTGCAGCGTCACGTCGCCGACATCATCCTCCTCGGCGAGGCGGGGGCGGTCTCCCGCCGCGCCGCGGAGCTGGGCCTCAACCTGACCAAGGCCACCGTCGTCGACCCGAAGGACCCGGAGCTGCTGGAGCGATTCGCCACCGAGTACGCAAAACTGCGCGCCCACAAGGGCGTCACCATCGAAGACGCCCGCCAGAAGCTCGCCGACCTGTCGTACTTCGGCACGATGATGGTGCATCTCGGCATGGCCGACGGCATGGTCTCGGGGGCGGTTAACACCACTGCCAACACGATCCGGCCATCGCTGGAGTTCGTGAAGACCAAGCCGGGCGTATCGGTGGTTTCCGGTTCCTTCCTGATGGCAATGAGCAACCGCGTGGTGGTCTACGCCGACTGCGCCGTCAACCCGGATCCGACACCCGAGCAGCTCGCCGACATCGCCATCTCGTCGGCCCAGACCGCCACCAGCTTCGGCATCGAGCCGCGCGTCGCGATGCTGTCCTACTCGACGGGCGACTCCGGTTTCGGCGCCGACGTCGACAAGGTCCGCGAGGCCACCCGGATCGCCCGCGAGAAGGCACCCGGCCTCAAGGTGGAGGGCCCCATCCAGTTCGACGCGGCCGTCGACGAGGTGGTGGCCGCGAAGAAGATGCCGGGCTCTGAGGTGGCGGGCCGCGCCACGGTCTTCATCTTCCCGGACCTGAACACCGGAAACAACACCTACAAGGCCGTGCAGCGCACTTCCGGTGCCGTCGCCATCGGCCCTGTGCTCCAGGGGCTCCGCAAGCCCGTCAACGACCTGTCCCGTGGTGCGCTGGTGGATGACATCGTCTCGACGATCACCATCACCGCCATCCAGGCCCAGAGCGACTGAACCCTGGAACTGTCCATCGACCCCAACCCAAGGAAAGTCCTGTGTCCAATCACATCCTGCTGCTCAACTGCGGCTCCTCGTCCATGAAGTATCAGCTGTTCGACCCGGGAACGCAGAGCGCGCTCGCAGTCGGCATCGTTGAGCGGATCGGGCAGGACCAGGGCAAGCTGAAGCACGAGGTCGGCGACCAGGAGTTCGTCGAAGAGCAGCCCTTCCCCGACCACACGGCCGCGTTCGCCGCCGTCGTCGCCGCCTTCGGGAAGTACGGGCCCTCGCTGGACGGCGTGAGGGCTGTCGGCCATCGCACCGTCCACGGCGGCTCCGCCTTCCAGGAGTCCACCCTCATCAACGACGAGGTGATCGCGAAGCTGGTGGAGCTGCAGGCCCTGGCGCCGCTGCACAACCCGCCGGGGATCGCGGGCATCGAGGCCGCGATGGCGCTGCTGCCCGACGTCCCACACGTCGCGATCTTCGACACCGCGTTCTTCGCGAAACTGCCCGCCGAGGCCTACACCTACGCCATCGACAAAGAGGTCGCGCAGAAGTACGAGCTGCGCCGCTACGGCTTCCACGGCACCTCCCACTCCTATGTGTCGAAGAAGGCCGCGGAGGTCCTGGGGCGCCCCGTAGAGGACCTGAAGACCATCGTCTGCCACCTCGGCAACGGCGCGTCCATCTCGGCTGTCGACGGCGGCCAGGCGGTGGAGACGTCGATGGGCCTGACCCCGCTGCAGGGGCTCGTGATGGGAACCCGCTCCGGCGACATCGATCCGGGCGTCTTCAAGTTCCTCTCCGACAAGGGCTACTCCATCGACGAGATCGACTCCCTACTGAACAAGCAGTCGGGCATGGGCGGCATGTGCGGATACACGGACATGCGTGACGTCGAGACGCAGATCGAAGCCGGCAACGCTGACGCCCGGCTGGCGATGGACGTCTACATCCACCGCCTGATCAGCTACATCGGCGCCTACATCGCGGTGCTGGGCGGGATCGACGCGGTGGTGTTCACCGCCGGCATCGGCGAGAACGCGTCCCTGGTGCGTTCCGAGGCGTCCAAGCGGCTGCGTCACCTCGGCCTGGTCATCGACGAGGAGAAGAACGCTGTGCGCTCCAAGGAGCCGCGGGTGATCTCCACCCCTGACTCCCCCGTCACAATCCTCGTGGTCCCCACCAACGAGGAGCTGGCGATGGCCCAGGACACCCTGCGGATCATCGGCGCCTGAGCGAGCGCTCCAAGAGCCCGGCTGAGCCGGGCCGGCCCACGGGCTGGCCCGGCTCTCGTCGTTCCAACACGATGGTCTGCGACCCCTCAACCCAAGCTTTACCTTTGGAGACGGTTTCCTAACTTTGAGTCCTGGAGGCCTGTATCGTTGCGGTTGCTTCCCCAACTTTTCGCAATGGAGGTCCAGGCATGGCGCTGCTGACCATCGGAGTGGCGAGCAGTGCGCTGTTCGACCTCGCTGAGTCCGACCGAGTCTTCCGAGAGCAGGGGGTCGCGGCGTATCGCGCCTACCAGGAGGAGCGTCTCGACCAGCCGCTGCAGCCCGGACCGGCGCAGCCGTTCATCCGCCGGCTCCTGAGCCTCAACGACGTGCTGATGGACGCGGTGGATGTGATCGTGCTGTCCCGCAACAGCGCCGAGTCGGGGCTGCGGGTGATGCGCTCCATCGACTCCGCAGGGCTTCCGATCACCCGCGCGGCCTTCCGGGAGGGGCGGGCTGCCTTCGAGTTCATGCCGGCGCTGGGAATGTCGCTGTTCCTGTCGGCCAACAAGGACGACGTCGCCGAAGCCCTGGAGAAGGGGCATCCGGCAGGCACGGTGCTGCGTGACGGCTCCAGGCCCGACCCGGGCCAGGAGATCCGGATCGCGTTCGACTTCGACGGCGTCCTGGCTGACGACTCGTCGGAGCGTGTGTTCCGGGAGGAGGGCCTGGGACGCTACGCGCTGCGGGAGGCGGAACTGGCCGACGTTCCCCTGGCCCCGGGTCCCCTCGCCAGGTTCCTGGGCGGCCTGAACCGGATCCAGGAGGCGGAGGCGGAGCTAGCGGCGAGACGGCCCAGCTACGAACCGAGGCTGCGTATCTCGCTGGTGACCGCCCGGTCGGCGCCCGCCCATGAGCGTGCCGTCAACAGTCTCCGCGCCTGGGGCCTGAAGGTGGACGATGCCTTCTTCCTCGGCGGGCTGCCAAAGGCCCCCGTCCTGGAGGCGCTGAGCCCCCACATCTTCTTCGACGACCAGCTGCGCCACCTCGATCTGGCCATGCGCACCCCATCGGTCCACGTTCCCTTCGGCGTCGCCAACGAGTCCGCGGAGGAACCGGAACGGCTCTCCGAGGCACCCCGCAGAGCCCGCCGGGCCGCCCCGGAGGAGATCCTCGACTGCACGGCCTGAACGACCGCTGAGGAGGATCAAGTTCCCTGGAAAATCCATAGAGTTAAAGATCTGGAACCAGATAAACCAACAAACAGACCATTGGAGTGCCCGATGTTTCGTGGGCTGTGGTGAAGAACCTGGGTTTGTTTGAATATGTGAGGTAAAAAGTCTGTATTATGCCGGCTTCGAAAGTTTAGTAAAGAGTTTAGAGAACACATCGTTGCGGAGGTTTTTGAAGGGGTCTCGCCCGATCACGAATGGTGGCGAATATCTTATAATCTGGTCCCGGTGAACTGTGGGTCAGCTGGGTGAGAATGTGGCGGAGGCAGCATCCCGACCCAGGTATGGTAGAAGTGTCGTCGGATCAGGTGGCGGAACATCAAGCGCTTACAGGCCGAGGCTGGGTGAAGCGACGACAGGGGGGTCGGGGGTGAAGGTGGTGGCCTTCATGCGTGCAGGAAACCCTGGGTAGCAGCGAAGAATGTGTTTATATCCCTCCACGGATGGAGGCGGCTATCTGGTGTATGTGATGTGCCGTTGGGCCAGAGTGTCTCGTTCTGGCTACCACGAGGTGGCGGAGCCAGGGCTTATCCGAGACACAGAAACGCCAGGGGGAACTCACTAGTGTGATCACAGATCTTCTTCCACCGAGTCTGAGCAAACCTACAGGTGTGTCGACGTATCCACGCAGCCCTGGCCGAACGAGGGGGTCCACGCAAGCCCAGATCTGGTGCGCCAACTCCATGCACCACGTCTGGCCTAGTTGGCCTACCCGGCCCCACGAAGCGGGCCCGTACCACCATCCCAGCCCAGGGGTCTTCACCACCGCCCGGATCTGGCCAAAGCAGGACTGTCACCGCCAACAAACCAGAGCAGAAACGGGGTGGGCGACATCAATCTTCATCCTTAGATGTGGAAAGGGTTCGTCTGCCTGGTGACTGTAATAGACCCGTCATCTGAAGATCATTGAAGCTTATTCACAGCTGCTAGCAACTGGTTTCTGACAAGGGGTTTCGCTGTTTTCAGCACCCCCATGAATAAGCCTCATTGGCTACGGTGATCGCAGAGGTGCATGCGCACCCGATGTGTTGGTCGAGGCCTTTACAACATGACAGTCAGAGATCAACCCCCTATCGTGGGTGAGGCTGTCTTTGACTCCGGTGCGTGGTTCACGCTTACGTCTCGGCTGAATTGCGCGGACGTCATGGATGCATATGGTATCCGGGCCTCGATTGGGTGGAACCGGATCGTGTTACGACAATGCCGCAGCAGAATCATTCAACACCCTCCTGCAAGAAGGAGGTAGTGAGGCTTATTCATAGGGGTGTTTTGGCTTTCCCCAGCTAACACTTTACCCGAGGGGGATGTGAGGGCGGCTTGCCCGATCTGAGATAATTCAAAATGCAGAAAGAAAACCCTCAGATGAAAGACAAGCCGCCGCCGTGAATACTACCACAAGCCTTGACCGTGACCAGATCCTCAACCTGTGCGAACTGATCCACACATCCCGTTCCGGAAACCTTCCCCCGGCAGGGTCCCGTGTCCTGGGCTTGTTCCGCTGTATCCAGGTCACTGTGTTGATATTGCGGCACAATCTCACCCAGGAGTTGCTGGCCGACATCCACACAGTCTCCCAAGCCACCATCTCACGAGTGGTGGCGGTCTACACTCCCCTGATCGCCGAAGCCCTCCAGAACTGGGTGCCCAGTGTGGGGGACCTCGACCCGGACCGTCAGTACATCATCGACGGTACTCTGGTGTCCTGCTGGTCGTGGCACGACCGTCCCGAGCTGTACTCAGGCAAGCACCACACGACGGGGGTGAACCTGCAAGTGGCCTGCACCCTGGCCGGACAGCTCGCCTGGATCTCCCCGCCCCTGCCGGGTAGTGTGCATGATGCAAAGGCCATCAAGGAATCCGGCTTCCTCGCAGCCCTCGACAGTCAAAGTCATATTGGAGACAAAGGCTACATCGGATTGGGGATGATCACCCCCGCGAAGAAACCCGCCCATGGTGAACTCACCGACAGCGACAAAAGAAACAACACGACCATCAACCGCGTCCGCTACCTCATCGAACGTGTCATCGCGAACGTCAAAACCTGGCGTGTTCTACACACCGATTACCGCCGCCCCTACAACACCTTCGAAACCACAATACAAGCCGTCACAGGACTCATCTTCGCCTACAGTCTATGAATAAGCCTCAGTGAACCGGAAGATCTACCCAACACGGAAACATGCTATAAAGGATGTGACAGCCTGGATCGAGTAACTGCTGCAATCACAAAGCGACTCCACTCGGCGTTAGGATACCGCACCCCCAACCACGTCCACCAAGAATAGGTGTCAAAACCAGCAAGCAGCCTAAAAATCCCATTTTTCAACAGTGTCCACAAAACCCATAGCACTCCATTCATCGCCTTGAAGAATTTAGCTTGAAAAGAAATTTCATCTCGCCGCAGGCCACCCCTGAATAACCCTCTAGGCATTCAATGCTCGACCACGGAATCCATGAACTTATACTGGAATTCAATTATCAGCACGGCAACCCAAGCATCGAAGCAACAGGGCCAGACTCCCGTTACCCATAAGTTAGTTCCCTTAAGTTAACATCTAGGAAAAACCACTGCGCGATTTAAGACCAGTTAGTCAAATGTTCGACAACTTCAAAGCTGCAAGAAATGCTCACGGCTGCTTGTAATATGCTTTGACAAGGCATCATGGACTACACGAAGTAGCAGATCAGCTCTAAACCAGCAAGGTCGCATCGAAGTCAAATGACCCAAGTTGGGTCTAATATCATTACTCGGATGGCCGCACATCCGGCGCGTCTCGGTGACTTAGGAAGTGAGTGCAGCATGGCTAAAAATTCAACTAAATCGGAGACCAGTATTAACTCGGCGACATCTGATGATGCCGAGAACCAACCCATCGTTGGAAGCGACGCGCCTCAAAAACACACCCATCAAGATGGTGCGGTAAGCATCGCTCCAGCTTCGGCCACGCAGAAGATGCCGGACTGGCCTGAAATTGCTATGGAGATCGCCCCTGATCCAGGACAGCGAGCCTGCCTGATAGGCAACTCCGAAAGGCGCGAGATTACCGTCATCTGCGACCACGACGGCCGGTTTGAGAAAATAACAGCTTCCGCTGCCGACTCGTGGGCCTCCCACATTGTCAAGCTGGGAGTCACAGCTGTTTGCATCTACGATCATGGGATGTTCCGCACAAAGCCTAGCCTGGCGTCTAATGTCGATGACCTAGTACAGCTAGGTATGCAGGTGGTAGTCATCACAGAAAATCCCGAGGATGAGTTCAATCTTGTAGCGTGCCTTAGCCATTTGAAGCCGCATCTACTGATGCATCACGTGGTGCCTTCCGAAGAGATCTGGCGCGCATTGCAGGCGCAGACCGGACACACGTTAGATGCCTACCGGTCGATGATCGAAATCATATGTGACTGCCATCCCGCATTGGTTCATCTGTTCCTGACAGCACTATGCCATGCCAGGGAAGGCGAAACAGTTACCACAACAACGGTTATTGACTCTTTGGTTGACACAATCACACACGTTGTGTGTACCGAGTTCGTTCAGAGCCATGACCAGGCAATTTTCCTCTCATATCTCGCGTTGCAAGGAGACCCGACGACCACCATCAAAGTTCGTCAAAGCCTGGGAAGCACAAGTCAGAACACTCACTTCGCTCAACGCATGGTCTTGGCTATCTCATCGGAGTCAGTACCCCCAGAACTGAGGGTTACCTTGTGGCAGCGGCTACGAGCACATATTGATACCGAAGCATTTGAAGCCGCTAGACAGGTTCTCATACCCCTACTCGGCAGTGGCCTGACAGATGATGTAAACCATCTCGGGCTACTCGAGCTATTTACTGGAGATACCAGCTCTTGCTTGACGCTGGAAATTTCGGACCTATTGCGACAGGCAGTCGATGCCGCTGACACCAAAGGAAAGAAACGCATCATGCGAGCACTGCCACAATTTATCAAAGACGGGTCAGTGGAAAAAGCGGCCGCCCGGATCGCCGTCATATGCTCTGACACTGATTTGAATGCATTTGGAGTGGCGCTAAAGGCACTCGATACCGCCAATACTATGCCCGATACAGCTTACGAGGTTTTTTCTCCTCTAGCAGTACTGGAATATCCGGCTCTATCGGCACACCTGGCCGAGAGGGTTATCGAAACACTTGATCCAGATGATCCGCGAATAGTTAAAGCAGTGCTCTCATGGATCATATCTTCGCCAGCGACCGCATGTAGTGCACCTGCACGCCGCTGGCATATACTTCGACGTATTGTAGCTATATCTCACAGTGATCTTCCATCAGCCTCAATTATCCGCGCAGGCATAGCCAGTCTGCGCGCTTTCACCCGACGCTCTGCAAGCGTCTATCTACACGATTTAGCCACCCAGCAAGGGTTATCCTCAGAAGGACTGCCACTCATAGCATGTTGTCTCGCTGGACTGGCCACATGTATGAATAATATGACAGATGAGGCTGCCATATGGTGCTGGAGGGCACGAGCGCTCGCCAACCCCCGCGATATGGACTACACTTGGGTATTAATTGTTCAATCGCTAGTCGCTTTCCATCGCCGGAACATTACACTAACCAATGAACTACTTTCACGCGTGGCTAAAAATTCTGCACTAACGCATGCTCCCACTCTTTATCAATTCTGCAAATTAGCCATGCAATACCTCAACAAAGGTTACGACACCTCGGGATTGATTCCGGTCTTCACTAAGGATATCCACCCCATTCTCCGCGCATTCGCCACTTACTGTTCTGCAAACATGAATCATCGAAAAGGGAATGTCCAAAAAGCCATCGACAAACACTTCACCACTGGTCGAATCTTAGCCTCAGCCAAACTCACCAATCCGTTTATTTTAGATTGGAGGCAACGACTACAAACCATATTCGTTGCTTGCCACGAGGAAGCTATAGCAAAGTGTCTGCAAAATGACATCTATGCAGCAGAGGAGACCTGGAGTTCTATAAATAATACGTCAGATTCATGCATCGGCCACAGCGATACCGGCCTAAACGATGACGATAGACTACAGAAACTTAGCATCAGCGAACAGCGAGTCGCCGAACAAATAGCCTCAGGATGCACCAACGCGCAAGCTGCCAGTGCGCTGTATTTGAGCAAACGCACAGTGGATACTCATTTGCGGAATATCTATCGCCGCCTTGGCATCTCCAATCGTGCTGATTTGATCAGGATTGTCAAAACTAACCATCCGGAATCGGACCAGGGTTCTACTACCTTGGAGCGGACTGACAAGGATTGAAGGCGAACAAAGCTAATTCAATGCCCTACGTCTAGGACAATCATCAAACCAGATCCAATCAAGAAAAACTGAAGGCCATGGAGTGCCCGGTGTTTCGTGGACAGTGGTAAAAAACCTGAATCTATTCTAACATGTGAGGCAAAAAGTCTGTATTATACCGACTTCTAAATTTCGGTAGAGAGTTTAGAGAACGCATTCATCGCGGAGGTTCTTGAAGGGGCCTCGCCCACAAGAATCCACCCCAAAAATACACTTTCATAAAAACTCTATTTCATGGAAACCTATTCAAAGCCACCACCCAGTCAACCAAAACTCCCAACCAGCAAGGATGGCCAAAAGTTCTGAATAAGCTTCATGGCTTGATTCCACCCCAGCAGCAAAAACATACTAATTATTTGAGTGGCGCAGCACAAACTCACTCAGGAAAATATACATACTCAGCCAAAATTATACAGAGGGTTCCTCACACCATACAGCAAAAACTTTCATACATCACTAGCGCTCCATGCAGCAGAAATGCTCTAGTTACCCCGCTATCAATAAACACTGGAATGGGTGGGCGAGAGTTTCTCCGCCCACCCATTCAGTGTTTTCAGCAGCAGCAGCAAACGATGCTGGAGCAGTAAACACGGCCGCCGGCAACGCTAGCGAGCTCATCAGAATTCAGGTTCTGCGTGTCGAGCTTGGGGGCAGCCTGAACAGCAAGCACAACAGCCTTGTCTGCCAGTCCCTGCTGGAACTCATCGTAGTACGCCTTCAGCGCAGCCTTCGGATCCTCAGCCGGCTCACCAGTAGGCTGAGTAACAGTGATTTCAACATCCTGCGGAATAACCAGACCTGCATCAGCAGCCACAGAATGAGGATCAGACTTCAGACGATCAGCAACCTTCTCATCAGTCCACACCGCAACCAACAACTTAGTGTAGGCATCCGTGAACTCTTCAAGTCCCTGCTTCTTTGACATTCTTCCTCCTTAATTGAACGAAACTACTTCCCCACTAAGACGCGCCTGAATTCCAGCTAGAACATCAATAAGTGTCGTCGCTCTGCATTTCTTTCACGACTTATTGACAAAAAATGAAACCCAAATCGCACATCTTTCTTTCGATTTTTCCGATCACGATCAGATGGATGAGCGGAGCGGGTGGTTTCTCCGCCCACCCATTCAGTGTTTTCAGCAGCAGCAGCAAACGATGCTGGAGCAGTAAACACGGCCGCCGGCAACGCTAGCGAGCTCATCAGAATTCAGGTTCTGCGTGTCGAGCTTGGGGGCAGCCTGAACAGCAAGCACAACAGCCTTGTCCGCCAGTCCCTGCTGGAACTCATCGTAGTACGCCTTCAGCGCAGCCTTCGGATCCTCAGCCGGCTCACCAGTAGGCTGAGTAACAGTGATTTCAACATCCTGCGGAATAACCAGACCTGCATCAGCAGCCACAGAATGAGGATCAGACTTCAGACGATCAGCAACCTTCTCATCAGTCCACACCGCAACCAACAACTTAGTGTAGGCATCCGTGAACTCTTCAAGTCCCTGCTTCTTTGACATTCTTCCTCCTTAATTGAACGAAACTACTTCTCCACTGAGACGCACTTCACATCAAGAATCCACCCCAAGAACTATGGACTCACGCACAAGTACTACATGGACAACAACAGCACCATGCAGCCTCGCCACCCGAAACGCCGGCAAGATCACTCTGATCTAAGTCCTCTGTAGTAACTGTTGGGGCATCAGGCACATAGAGCACCAGCTCGCCCCTCTCTTCAGCCATAAACCACAGATTCACTTGAACATTAAGTGCTTCTTCCGAGGAGCTTGAGACTGGAACTGGGGCAGCCTGTCTCTCGACTCGAATGACAACTGAAGCCGGAATTTCAAGACCTGCCTCAGCTAAGACATCACGCGGAGAGGCAAGAAGCCTTTGCAAGTAGAGATCATCAGACCAACTCGAAACGAGCAAGCGCGTATATGCTCGGATGAAATTCTGACGTTCTGTCTCAAATCTCCCCATGAGCATCCTCCTGAATCCACTAGTTCTTGGAAACCAGAACTCTCATTTATCAATGATGGACCATCCTGCACGGAACCACAAGGCTATCCGATGATGCCACGCATGCGTAGGATTCCGCTACGCATGCGGCTCCACATCTCTTTCCGCCTGCTGAGTCTTAGCCAAGTTAGCAAAAGTCCCATTGAGTTCCAGGAGTTCTTCATACGTTCCAGACTCAACGACATGGCCATGGTCGATCACTATGATTCGATCTGCGTCCCGGACCGTTGACAACCGATGGGCCACAACGATTCGTGTGGCGTTGAGCCTGTGCATGCTCTCCGTCACTCTGGCCTGAGTCAGGTTGTCCAATGCACTGGTTGCCTCGTCAAAAATTACGATCCGAGGTCTCGAAATCAGCGCACGCGCGATCATCAGACGCTGTCGTTGGCCGCCTGACAGACCTGCTGAGCCATCAGCGACGTTGGTGCTAAGTTTCATAGGCATAGCCTGAATGTCGTCAGCCATGCCAGCCATCTCCGCGGCTTCCCAAACCTCAGATTCGCCATATGAGCCAGAACCAGCGATGTTGTCCCGGATCGATCCGGAAACAGTTCCATTGCTTTGCAAGACGATTCCGCACTGACGTCTTACGGCCGCTACGTCGAGCTCCGCAAGGTCTTGCCCATCATAGGTGACCGAACCACTATCCGGCCTGTCGAATCCGATCAGCATTCTGAGCAAAGTAGATTTCCCGGAACCTGATGGACCAACGATGGCAACGAACTCCCCGCGACGGATGGCAATGCTCACTCGATCCAAAATCAACGGTCCATTTCCTCCATAACGGAAACTGACCTCATGCAGACGGATCTCACCAGACAGCTCCCCTGGCTGTGCCCTGCCTTCACCGGACTCGGGGTCAGCATTGAGAATCGGACGGAGGAACTCGAACGTAGGAACAACCGGCGCCAACATTTGAAGAACATAAATGAACTGGATGAAGTTGGTAATAAGCAGCTGACTTGCTAGGATCGCTGTAACAACGCGCGTCCTATCCTCAACCGTGGCACTACCAGCAGCGATGACCATGGCAATGACCACAGGCATGAGAACCGACGCCATTACCATAATCCAAGTCTCTACCCGGCGGCTCATCATCTGATGACGCAATGCCTCGCGCTGAAGCCTCCCCCATCGTGACAGGACACGATGTTCGCCGCCCGCGGCACGAAGCTTGGACATGTTCGACAGAACACTGAGGGTCAACCCGCTGACCTCCTGCTGTGCTAACAGATAGGAACGTTGGGCAGCAATATCTTGAAACATCAAACGAGCAAGCATAACTGTAACCGCGAGTAGAGCTACCCCCACGAATGCAGCCATCGCAGGAGACATAGCGGCCAAGACAAAAAAATCAGCAACCGCAATCATCAGCCCCATGACCGCGGTTACCACCGCGCCCGAGATTGTTTCCTGAGCCTGCCGGATATTGAAGATCACCGTTCCGAGCCTCCACGGCGATCGACTCTCAAAAAAAGACAAAGGAAGTGCAAGGAGCTTCGCCCATATGCCCGAACCCAAACGCTGAGCCATCCGCCCTTTGATCCGTAAAGCAAGATGATTCTGAATGGTCTGCAAACCAGCCGTGAGAAGCACAATCAGAAGCATGACAGCCCCGATCTGCAGGATCACAGAATTCTCACCGAACTGCACCAGCCGCCCTACCACGAGTCCTGAGAGAACAGGGGTTATTACGCTGAGTACCATCACAAGGGCTGCATAAAACGCAAGGCTAGCCGCATCTTTCCCCGAACCAGCCAAGGCAAATCTGAAGAGTCCCCGCAAGGTGGTGACTCGCGCCGGAAGAGGCGCCTCCGCGATTCTGGCTTCAGCATCAAGAGCTGCCAAGTCCTCCCGCTCTAGTGGACGTTCTTCGACGTCTTCCCATAGCTGAATCCAGGGTCTCTTACCCTTGAAAGTAATCGTGCACGGTACTTTCTCGGGTCCGTAACGCGTGACAAAAGGCGTGGCGTGAGGCGTATGCCACCAACCATCTGCGAGTTTAAGTGGGCGCAATCGTACCCATCCGATCGCGCTGAGGTCATCAAAGGACTTAGCAGTGCGCAGCGACGGCACGATGCCTGCTGGAGGCACTAGCCGCTGCTGTCTACCGCCAGACCAGAGGGCTCGTGCGATGGCGGTACCCCATGGTCCCAGCAAATCACTCAGCTCACGCTCATGCCCGCCTCCACTGGAAAGTCTGCGATTGGCACGGCCCGTCTCTTCCAGCTGTTCTTTCTCCCGATGCGCAGCGGCATCAATACGATCGCGTTGCTCCTCCCGCCTAAGCGCCACTCCCCGCGCACAAGCCTGCAGAAGGGCAATACAATGCTCCGCCCAGGCTCTGCCAAGCAATCCGCGATCAAAGAGTTCTCCCGTTGTGGCAACACGAACGGTGGCCGATCCAGTGGCGCGGACCCAATCATGCTTACCAATGCCAAACCAAGACAAAGGCGGTCCGCCCCCTTCCCCATTCGTTATTTCCGTGACTGGGCAGTGCACATCTAGAACCGGTGAATGCTCGATCCAGACCCAGGAATTGATGGGCCGCATTATGTCTTCCCGATGCACATCAACTTCACCCGGTGACAAAACATCAAAGTCACGAGGCGGCAAGGCTCGCGCGACGACGGCATCCACGCTGAGCGCAGCCAAAGTAATATCAAGCCCCTTCAAGAATGAAGCACGCCGCAGAGCACTCTGCTTCAGCGCTCTCTGTTCCTCATTAATCTCAAAGGGCCGTAAAGAAACATCGGCTGATTTTTTCACACCGAGCTTCCACCCTGGAATCGGAATACACCCGATAATAACAGCGCCTGGCGACAGCGACCCAAGCGGATACCACCCATTCTCGGTAACCGCGAAAATGTCTGCATCTCCCTCGGCAACCTCAATTCCCCACGATGGATCATCCAGTGGATAAAACGATCCCGCCGAACCCCAATCCACCTGCTCTGGTATGAATGCCCTCCGGGGAGCATTTTTAACAAAAACCGTTGTGGGTAGAATATTTCTGTCATCTACGGTCATCATGCGACCTTTGTTTTGTCGGATTTACCGGACCGGAGACCGGCATAGGTACCATTACGGGCGACTAGGGCTTCATGGGTTCCCTGCTCAACAAGTCTGCCATCGTCAAATACAAGGATGAGATCGGCATCACGAACTGTAGACAGACGATGAGCGATCACCAGCATTGCGCATCCCCGGCGACGGAGATTGGCAATAATTCTTCGCTCGGTCACTGTATCGGTAGCACTCGTAGCCTCGTCTAGGATCAACAGTGCAGGCTCGTTCGCCAACGCACGTGCTAGCTCGATACGTTGACACTGCCCACCGGAGAAATTTCGGCCGTCCTGCGCGACGAATGCGTTGAGACCTCCGGCCCTTTGGATCACCTCAGTAAGAATTTCGGAGTCTTCGAGGGCTTGGATTACGGACCGTTCAGGGATGGTTTCATCCCACAAGGTAACATTGTCTTTCACGGTGCCCTCAAACAAACTCACATTCTGATCGACATAGGAAACAGCCGCGCAGATGGATTGCCGAGAGTGATCGTCACGAGGACGCCCATCCAGCAGAATCCGGCCGGATGTCGGCTGCAGCAGCCCTGCCGCAAGCTGCCCCACCGTCGACTTCCCAGAGCCTGATGCCCCGACGAGCGCAACGCACATTCCCGGTCTCACAGAGAAACTGAGGTCAGAGAGGAATTTCGTCTCACCATCGAATGAGAACGACACATGGTCAAAATCCATCCTGCCTGTGAGAACCTCTGCGAAAGTATGGGTCTGGTTCTCCGCAGGGATGCCCTCATAGTTGAGAACATCCTCCAACCGGGCCAAGTCCGCCTGAGTGGTCTGCAGTTGGCTCGCCTGGGTGACCAGCTGAACGAGGGGTTGAGTGAAGGAGGCGAGCAAAGCTTGGAAAGCAACGAGCAGGCCTGCACCGGACATGCCACTCGCTACCCGGAGCCCGCCGACGACCAGTACCAGAGCAGTATTCATGCCCGCCAGCGCAGCAGGCAAAACGGTGATCAGCGACTGGCCTCGGCCAAGACGCTGCCCTTCTGAGATCGCCTTAGCACAATAACCACTCCACTTGGCGAAAGCCATCTGCTCGATCCCGTTCCCCTTGATCGATGCGATGGTCGATAAAGTTTGCATGGTAGAAGTTGCTAGACCAGCATCCTTGGCCTGAAGTGAACTGGCAGCATCGCGCTGTTCGCGGAGAACCTTACGTAAAGCGATCACATTGAAAGCCGATACGAGCATAACGAGGGCGGCGAGTAAGGGATCGAGTATGATGAGAGCGACTCCATAGACGACAATGAGCGTCGTACTGGCCAATGTCATGACGACATTATTTGTGATAGATGAGCTGACCCGAAAATTGGTATTGACTCGCCCAGAGAGATCGGCTGAATGCCGCTGTTGGAAGAAAACCACTGGGCGCCGCAACAACTCTTTCATGAAGTGAGTCGCGCTGCTCGTTCCCAAATGAATCTCAACACGCTTGAGGTGCTCACGCTGAATCGCCGTCAGCACCCCTATAGTTGCCGCGCATAGAATCAACAAGACAACAGGGAAAAAGACTGGAATCAGCTCGACACCAAATTCGTTCACGAACCAGCGCTGAATTATGGGTTCAAGTACTCCGGGAACTGCCACCAGCATAGTGGCAATAAGTGTCAATGTCAGCGCGCTTCCTGCGCCATGCAGACGCCGCACAACAGCGGTAAATATTGATACCTCTTTTCCTCCTTTGGAAAAATTAGGACCTGGCGTGAGATCCAAGACCACACCAGTAAATCCGCCATCGAATTCATCTAGCGGCATCACACGGTGACCATTCGCTGGGTCATTGACATGAACGACAATCCCCCGGCGAGTTCTCCGGAATCCCTCAAGAACCATGAAATGCTGAAAAGCCCAGTGAATGATCACAGGATGATCAATTGCACTCAGGTCCTCGATATCCATGACCTTTCCTCCGCCAACGAGGCCGTAGGATTCAGCTGCGGTTACGATGGCAGCAGCGTTCGCACCATCACGCGTAACATTGCAGGCAATCCTAAGCCGTTCGAGCGGCTCCACACGCCCACGGGAACGAAGAAGAATGCCGAGGCTAGCCGCACCACATTCTACCGTCTCCATCTGAATGAGCGAGGGGGTGCGTACCGGACGACGTCTGGAAGCTTTCATCTATATTCACTTTCCCAACAGACTCACTGGGGAGATATCGTCAGTATCGATCTCTGCGACGACCGGCGTTTGCGACTCGATCTGGCGATCTGGTCCTTCAAGCGACGTCCAAGCATATCCAGTCACCGTGTCCGCACGCTCCAAACTGATTACTACCAGAGTAGGGCCCACCTGCGCACCATCAGCGTTCATGGGGAAGGGAGCAAGAGACTGCACTTGCCCGCGGAGCAGTCCGTATTTCGTAGCTGCCACCCCCGACACCGTCAGCTTCACATCTTGACCAGGCTGAATCGCCTCGACCTGCGCGGCTGGAACCTCTACTATCGCTTCCAGGATTGCATTCTCAGTAGCTCCAGGTTCGACAACTGCAATGGGGGTTCCAGTGGTCACCGCGGTCCCCAGTTCTACTAGATGCTGCACGATTCGCCCACCAGTCACCCCGACGATCTGTGTATCGCTGGCGCCTGATTCTTGATGAAGAGAAGCAATTACACCGCCCTGCGTTATTACCGTACCGAGGTCCGCCAATCCGCTCACAATCCCATTGGAATCTGACTGCACCGTTACTAAGCCGCCTGGATACTGCAACCGACCTGAAGCGGTGACCTGTTGAGGAATACGCCCAAGAATCCCCCACCCAATCAAAGCGAGCATGCAGAACCCAATCACTAGTGTCACAATCCAACCGTTTGGGCTTGCCAGAGTGAGGGGAGTATCAAGTTGGTCAGGATCTCGCCGCTTACCGAGGGCTTTGAATCGGTACAGCATAACTATTCTTCCTCCTTTGCGAGTCCTAATATCAGCTGCCCGACAGGGCCATGTGAGGGGAAACCGAGCCCTGTGATCTGCTCGAATGTGTATGCAAAATTACTACCCAGCGGGCAGGCCCCCAGGCCCTCTGCGACTGCAGCAAGTTGCAGAGCGTGCATGAGAACCCCAGTATCTTTGAGGACGAGGGCTGCGCCGACACCTTCGTATTTCCACATGACCCGTCCGAATCGCGCCACCATAACGATGGTCGCTGGCGGTCTGACGCGACTCCATGTAGCACGCATGACTTCATCCGTAAGCTCAGAGGAGTCTTTGAGACAATGGACTTTTTCCAAGACATTGTCTGCTGGATTATATCGCCAAAGCCCTTGGGCAAGCCCCTTCACATGATCTACCAAGATATAGAGATCGAGCTCATGGAGAGCCCCTCCGCCCGCAACCGGTCTGCGCGAAAGCTCCATGCCTTTATCGTCTGTGAGCCGCTGCTGAATACGCGCCGACCGGTGTAGGACATTTGTCAACTGGTTCAGTGTTGGGACTGAATCCCGTTGGAAGATGAATGTTGAACGCCGCCGTTCTGTGATCAATCCGAATGGCTCATCATGGCGAAACCACCGATTTGGATCAGGTTCCGGAAGCTTGATGATTTCATCTGCTCTGATTGGATCGACCAGAGGCGGGGGTGAGTACACATCGAGATATCGGTAAGTACCGCCATACCGGAAATCCGCGGCAGAGTCACTGGCTCGCTCCATCATGAGAAGATCCACTGGGTTCCACATCGAATGGTCCAGGCTCTTCTCTATGAGCGGCGATGTCAGTAGGCCAGCACGCCACAGCAACTCGCGCAGTGGCCGCAGCTTTTCACCAATCTCCATTTGTTCCCCAGCCAATACCAGACCTGCAATAGAGGGGACCACTTTCACAAGACCACAGGCCAACCCGCTGTCAAGCGTCACCCACCCCTGCGTAGAGGTCGCAACAACGTGACGAGCCACAACCGCATCGGAAGGAACATCATCCTGACGCCAGGGAAGACGCCCTTTCTTCACCAACCGGGCCGCCACTGCCCCGTCAATCTCCACAACCTGATTGATGAGACCAGATGAAGTCAGATCACGAACGCCTGCCGCGAGGAAGGCAAGCTGTCGCATGCCGTCAGGAGAAGTCAACAACCCATCAACAAGTTCATCGACTGTGCACGGCCGTTCGACCAATCGTGTGACACGACGGGCAGCTTCTTTTCCCAATGGAATCCGATGCTCATTACTACCCTCGTTACCCTCATTGATAACCACCAAGGTGTCGCCATCGCAGCTAAATACAACACCTTCAGCAACTAGCAATTTTTGCATGGATGTCTCCTTTAGAAGAAAACACTTCGCGGGTTGATATCTTCTTCCGCGAGTGGGCGATCTATCCACCCCAATTTCACCGGCACTTCATACAAGCGCCCCGGAGCCGAACGACGCCAGAAATGCCGAAGCCCTGGGGCAAACACCTTAGTTACAAACAGCTCAATCTCAGGCCGCGATTGGTTCATAACGATTGTTTCAATTCCAACCCGTTTAAGGATATCGACCTGTTTCATCACCAGTTTGTCAATACGATAAGTATCCGGAGCAGGAAGATCACTCAGCCTAATCAGTGAATGACTGGGGTTTGGCAGAAGCCAGGGCTCAGAATCAATAGTGGCGTTCTTACACCATTCTATCGTCGCCTCGTCATTCGCCCGGTAAATGGTCTCACCATTTGCATCCCTTTCTGACACGAAGGGGAGGAACTGGTTCAGCTCAGTAAGCGCCCGGAAGAGCGCGACACTGGGATCAGGATGGGCACCAAATCCAATCATGATATCCTGGGCTTCATGGTCGCGCCTCGACATGGCTGCAAAAACAGGCATCTCAAGATCGTTCTGCAAACTCACAACCCACAGGTTCCTGCCCTTCTTCGCATAGAATTCTCTGAGGCTATCCACATATGGATCGCCAAAGGAGTCAAGATCAACACCTGGACGTTGCACACGATTAAACCACCATATCCCTACTGCGTCTCGTTCACACAATTCGCATAACCCTTGAAGAATCGCCTCCTCCAGCGTATTACCAGCTGCCGCACCATTGGAGTCAGTATATGCGTAGGGGTGAGTCTTGAGGTCAGGAGATCCATACCAGGCCAGTCCCGCAGGGACAAATATTTGCTCACCCTTGGTAAGAGACCAAGCTGGGGTGAAATCGATCGGAATAGTCTCATCCAATCTCATGGGAACCCGGTGAAATTTATTATCCGTTCCCTTGGTCGCGGATCGATTATCATACTGTTTGTCACTGAACAACAATGTGTCACGAGGGTGGACTGCACGCGCATCTAGATCACGCCAAGCAGAATGAACCGACGGAACCGTCGGATCCCATACGCCGGAAAAGCGTTCTATAGCCTCACACACTGCACTCGCTCGGGCCTGCTGACGAGTCCGTCCCTTGCCTCCCGACTGACCCCGCATATTCTCCGCCAACCAACGAAGACTGTCAGTGCTGGTTGCATAGTTGTGGCCAGCAGCAAAAGAGAAAGTAATACCGTCAGCATCTGCTCCGAGACTCTCAAGTTTCGAAACAGCGCCCACAATCGGACTGATGTGCTTGGTCAGGCGTTCAACGGTCTGCTCCGGGGTACATATCCGATAACCACCATCCTTACCCTCCAAAGCGTTCGTGGGAGAGATTCTAATATCAGCGGTCATCCGATACTTCAGCGTTCCACACACTGCACACTGCGGCTGTGGGATCACCGTATGGTCTGTGACTGCCATAGTACTCAGGTCCATGCATCGCAACACATTCATGAAGGGAGAATCATCACCATTGACTAAGGCAATAAGATGAGTTAAAATTGCTTGATCAATTATCTGCCATGCGCCGAGCATGAGCCCTGACGCCTTGATGGAAGGCAACCGATGAAGTCTTTCAGCAAGAAACCGCTCAGCATGGCGATTCGCCACGAGTCTGTCCTGGAGACATGCCCAGCACGCAGATCTTCCCGGAAAAATAGCCGGGCCAAGCCATATTGATTGCCCCCAAGGCTTGACGAGCAACCATGGTGAACCTCGGTGCTGAAGTTGCCTATTGAGTTCTTCAAGCCGAGGATGAATATAGTCCTCCGCTACGACGACCAACGAACATGCTGGATCCACAGTTGCAATGTCAGCTTCCTCATCCAGACACTCGACAGCAATGTCTTGATCCCGCAGGTACGAAGTAATCGCATTCAAAGCCTGTTGGACCTCATCGCGAGGACGCTGAAGAATCAACGGCAGCAACCGCACTTGACAAGATGCCAGCCCATCGATCGTGCGAGATGGATCCAATCCTCGGCCCTCCAGATAAGAACCGAAAGCCCCTCCGACAAGCACATCTTTTTTGAGATAACCTTTTTCAAGCATGGAACGCAGAGCAGCAAAAGCTATAGCAGGCTCTACGCTCTGAGCAGCTGCGGCTACAACGTCGGCTGTATCCCGGTGTCCGTCGATGACCTGCGCAACTTGGGCAGCTGCCCGATTATCGATGAGTATCTGGTCATTATCCGAGAGCATGAATAAATGAGACGTGTTCAACACGTCCACATTGAGCCCACTCTTAAAACGCACCGGATTCACGCAATTACCTCAATCTGCTTCTAGGATGCACTGGACGACTGATAAGCCACCCCCCAATTAATGCAACAATACCCACACCAAGCAGTGAGCATCCAGCAAAGGTCTCAATGGGTCGCTGAGAAAAATTAACAACGGCAAGTATTAGGCAAATAATCGCAAGAACCCACATAAATATCGCCGCGACCATTTTGAAACGAACCATCATCGCCTCACACTCGCCCTCACGCATCTCACGGATTCACAACTGACGTTTTTATTTTACCCAAGATCCGGCTCCTCAGATAGGTAGATATAACGAGCTACGCATTATTTCCATAAACATACGCATACCTAAGCAATCACCCATTCTGAGTTTCCCGCGCCGCGAGGCAAAAGTTTTCGAATTCAACAAAAGGCCTGCTGGATTAGCGATAGCCCCGACTGAGCAGTAGCGGGCGATGACTGGTGTCATCAAAATGGCCGGCCCTGGGGCAGGAAAGACGGTCGACGAGCTAGAAGCCCGCGGACCCCAATACCAGGGATACAACCTTCCAGCGCTTCTCGGCCTACATCAGAGGGGCTGTGACCCACAGGGATACCTCTAGCCTAGCCGGGACTGTCTGAATAACGGTGTGTGGGGTCCGGCTTGATCCGAAAGGAGATGGCCGTGGCTGACACGACTGGATTGTTGGGAGACGAGATCATTGATCCCGTGAGCGGGGAGATCGTCGATCAGAAGGAGCTCGCGCAGCGGTTGCTCGCGCAGGCGAGAGAACAGGGCGTGAGCCTGACCGGCCCGGGTGGCCTGCTCAGCCAGCTCACCAAGAAACGTGCTCGAGACCGCGCTGGACGCGGAACTGACCGAGCACCTGGGCCACGAGCACGGCGGGACCCCGTTGGGCGAGAACATGCGCAATGGGACCCGGGCGAAGACCGTGTTGACCCAGATCGGTCCGGTCGAGATCGAGGTCCCGCGGGACCGTGACGGATCGTTCGAACCGGCGATCGTGCCCAAGCGCAAGCGGCGGCTGGACGGTGTCGATCAGATCGTGCTGTGTTTGACCGCGCGGGGCCTGACGACCGGGGAGATCGCGGCGCACGTCGACGAGGTCCATGGGGTCAAGGTCTTGCAAGGGAGAGCATCAGCCGGATCACCGGGGAGCTCGCCGAGTGGGCATCCCGCCCACTGGATCCGGTCTATCCGGTGATCTTCGCTCGGCGCGATTCGCACGTGAAGGTCCGGGATGGGCAGGTGCGCAACACCCCGTTTATGTCGTGATGGGCGTCACCGTGAACGGGGAACGTGACATCCACAGGGATCTGCGCCGGCGATGGTGCTGAGGGTGCCAGGTTCTGGCCGGGAGGTGTTCGCCGAGCTGAAGAACCGCGGTGTCGAGGATGTGTTCGTCGCTGTCTGCGACGGGATGAAAGGGCTGCTGGAGGTGATCAGCACCACCTGGGAGAAGACGGTCGTGCAGCAGTGCATCGCCCATCCTGATCCGCAACAGCTTCCGTTACGCCGGCCGGCAGCATCGGGATGCGATCGTTCGCTCGCTCAAACCGGTCTACACGGCCCCGTCCGAGGCCGCGACGAAGGACCGTTTCGCCGAGTTCGCGGCCGAGTGGGGAACCGATATCCGGCGATCATCCAGCTCTGGCGCAATAGTTGGGCGCAGTATCGTGCCGTTCCTGGAATACGACGCCCGTGATCCGCCGGGTGATCTGCACCACCAACGCGACCTGTGCCGATCAACGTCCGTTACCGCAGGGCCGTGAGTGCGCGCGGGCACTTCCCGAACGAGCAAGCGGCGCTCAAATGCCTCTACTTGGCTACCCGGTCCCTTGACCCCACCGGCGGAGGACGGACACGCTGGGTAGCGAGGTGCGAAGTCCGCGCTGAACACGTTCGCGATCACCTTCACCAGACGGTTCAAAAGAACCACTCACTAATGAAAACCACCGGACCCCACACACCGTTTTACCGGACAGACCCGTTTGAGACATTTCAGCGCACGAAGTGGCTCTCTGGCAGGGAAAGCCACAAGCCCGATCCCCCGGTTTTGTTGGATCCCGACGACGCCGGTGGTGTACTTTCCACCACTTGGCAAGGGGGGATAGCGTTGCCCCCATGGCACGAGCATTGATCACGGGAGCGACCGCCGGCATCGGCAACGCCTTCGCCAAGGAGCTGGCCTCCCGTGGAAACGACTTGGTGCTCGTCGCCCGGGACCGGGAACGCCTGGAGGCCACCGCCGCCGAGCTGTCCCAGGTGCATGGCGTCGCGGTGGATGTGCTGCCCGCCGACCTTTCCGTCCGTGACGAGGTGCTGCAGGTCGCGGCGCGCCTGGAGGCGGATGCCGATCCGGTCGATGTCCTGATCAACAACGCAGGATTCGGGCTGCACGCGTCGCTGCTCGACGCCTCCCTGATCGAGAGCCATGAACGGGCCCTGGACGTGATGTGCCTGGCGATGCTGATCCTCGGCGGGGCTGCGGGCCGGGCCATGAAGGCGCGTGGCCGGGGCCGGATCATCAACGTCGCCTCCACGTCGGGGGCGATCTTCACGGGCAACTACTCCGCCATCAAGGCCTGGACCCGCACCTGGTCCACCGGGCTGGCCCTGGAGCTGAAGGGCACGGGGGTCCAGGTGACGACACTGCTGCCCGGCTGGGTGCGCACCGAGTTCCACCAGCGCGCCGGAATTAAGGCCACCAACCTGCCCCCGGTCGTGTGGATCGATGCGGACGTCCTGGTCAGGCAGTGCCTGGCCGACGTCGCGCGGGGCCGCATCGAATCGGTGCCGACGCTGAAGTGGAAGATCGCGCTGTTCGTCGCAGACCACGGGCCCCGCAGCTTCATCCGCTGGTTCTCCCACAAGCTATCCGCTAGCAGAAGGAAGCGCTGAGACATGGCGAAGGTCCCGAAACCGGGTAAGCACGCCTCCAAACTGAACGCATTGACCCGCCAGGCGGCCCAGATGCTGCTGCTGAAGCCGACGATGTGGCGATTGCTACGTGTCCACGTCCACGGCAAGGCGAACCTCGAAGGCCTGGAGGCGCCGTGCGTGGTCTTCGCGAACCACTCCTCCCACCTGGATACCCCCCTGATCTACGGGGCACTGCCGAACCGGATCTCGAAGTATCTGGCGGCTGGCGCGGCACTCGACTACTTCTATGACAAATGGTGGAAGGCCGGGCCGATGTCGTTGTTCTTCAACGGCTATCCCATCGACCGGAGCAAGGGGAAGGAAACCGAGGGGCCGAAGAAGCGCAACGTCCGGGGCATGTCCGCCGCGCTCCTGGACGCCGGGGTGCCGCTGCTGATCTACCCCGAGGGGTCGCGGTCCCGCACCGGCGCGATGGGCCCGTTCAGGCCGGGCGTGGCGGCGCTGTGCATCACCCGGAAGGTGCCTGCCATCCCGATCGCGCTGATCGGCGCCCACGCCGCCTGGCCGAGCACCCAGAAGCACCTTCCCAAGGGCCGTCCGGTGGTGCACGTCGTCATCGGCCGTCCGATGCTGCCGCTGCCTGGCGAGATCGCCCACGAGTTCAACGAGCGGATGAGACGCCGGATACTGGAGCTCCACGACACCACGGCCCGCGCCTACGGGGCCAAAACCCTCGACGAATATGCCCGTACTGTCGCCCTTGAGAAGGCGACTAAGACCGAGATCACTACCTTGGCCGAGGAGGCCAAGGCCCACGCCGATCAGCAGGAGGAGCAATGATCGAAGGCGTCAAGCAGCACAAATGGTGGGGCTGGGGTGAAGAGGGCAAGTCGTACCACCACGACGACAAGCCGAAGTTCGCGCCCTTCGTGAAGAACCTGGTCGGCGTCGACATCAACGAGCCCGTGAGACCTCTGCCCAGGCTGTCGGACCTGGAGATCCCGCCATCGCGGCTGGAGGCGGCGCTGCGTGACTCCCTGGTCGCGATCTCCGGCGCCACCTACGTGCAGGCCGACGACGAGACCCGCGTCACGCATGGCTTCGGCAAGGGTGTGCGTGACCTGATGCGGGTGCGCGCCGGCGACTTCGGCAGACTGCCCGACGTGGTGGTCTACCCCGCCACCGAGGACGAGGTGGCGCGGATCGTCGACGCCGTGGTCGCGGCCGACGCCGTCGTGATCCCGTTCGGCGGCGGCTCCAACATCGTCGCGGCGCTGGAGGCCGAGCCCGGTGAGCAGCGGCAGGTGGTGTCGGTGAACCTGGGACGGATGAACCAGGTCATCGCCATCGATGAGCATTCCTCCCTGGCGCACATCCAGGCGGGGGTGTTCGGGCCCGACATGGAGGCGCAGCTCCAGGCCCGCGGCTGGACGATGGGCCACCACCCCGACTCGTTCGTGTGGTCGACGCTCGGCGGCTGGATCGCAACCCGCAGCTCGGGGATGCAGTCCGACAAGTACGGCGACATCGCCGACATCTGCCGGGGCCTGCGCATGGTGATGCCCGGCCAGATCCTGTCGCTGCGTCCCCTGCCGTCGACGTCGTCCGGGCCGAGTGTCCGGGAGATGGTGCTGGGCTCGGAGGGCCGGCTGGGAATCATCACGTCGGCGTGGGTGAACGTGCACCGCATCCCGGAGGTGCGGGAGATCCAGGCCTACTTCTTCCCCACCTACGAGAACGGCCTGAAGGCCTGCGAGCAGATCGTCTCCTCCGACGCCGCCGTCATGATGGCGCGGGTCTCGGACGCCATCGAGACGAAGTACATCATGGCCAACGGCAAGCAGTCCTCGAAGCTGTCGTCGCTGCTCAGCAAGGGCATCGAGAAGGTGATGCTGGCCAAGGGCTGGGATCTTGAGAAGATCGCGATGGCCTTCGTCGGCTTCGAGGGATCGCACAACCATGTCACCTACGAGAAGGGCCTGGTCGGCAAGATCGTGCGGGCCAACGGTGGGCTGGGCGTCGGCAAGGGGCCCGGCAGCCTCTACGACCAGAAGAAGTACGACACCCCCTACATCCGCGACTTCATGCTGGACCACGGCATGATCTGCGACGTCTCCGAGACCTCCACCCCGTGGCGCTACGCGGCCGAGATCCACAGCAAGACCGTCGCCGCCGCGCAGCAGGTCTTCGATGAGCGGGGCGTCAGGGGCGTGGTGTTCTGTCACCTATCGCACTCCTACCACTCGGGCGCCTGCCAGTACTTCACGTTCGCCATCGCCGACGCCTCCGACGGCGCCATGGACACCTATGACAGCGTCAAACGCGCGATCCAGCAGTCGTTCATCGACTGCCACGGCACGGTGTCACACCACCACGGCGTCGGCGAGGAGCACTCCCCCTGGATGGACCAGGACATCTCCCCCGCCGGCGTGTTCATCCAGCGGACGCTGTTCGAGGGCGTCGACCCGGGCCGCAACCTGAATCCGGGCAAGATCGTCCACGACGGCAAGCCGGGCATCTCGTCGAACTCACGCGACGCCTGACCAGAGACCAGTCACGAGACCAGCTGACCGCTCCCGGCAGCCTCCTGCGGGAGCGGTTCTCTCTGCCCGGCCGGCGTCCGGGAATATTCCCGGAAAATGGGGAAGCGCTACTACGAATTGTCGTATTCATCTACTACAGATTGTAGTTCTTAACAAAAGTTAACAACGATTGCGAGGAATTTTATGAGACGCGGGGATGACTTTTGTCCCAATAATCTGGACGGATCCTTTCCCGCGGCATATCTGGCTAGCCGGCTTGGCCGATTGGACCTCAGTGGGCTTCAGATTCCGTGGCTTCCCGGAGCAGGGTCTCATCCAGCAGCCTCAGCGCCTCCCGGCGCACCTCGGCGGGGACGTCACTCAGCAGGCCCGCCATGTCGCGCGCCAGCACCACGGCCTGCGGGTCAGCAGGCTCGTAATGCCAGGCCCGGCGCTTCATTTCCCGTTTGGCAAGGCCTTTCTTAGCCAGGCGGTCCAGCACTGTCATGACGGTGGTGTAGGCCAGGTCCCGGTCACGCGCCAGCAGCCCCTGCACGTCGACGACGGACAGGGGCTCGCCGGCCTGCCACAACAGCACCATCACACGCTGCTCCAGCTCACCACGCACCATGTCGGCATTGTATTCAACAATTCATCGGGACATTTTGTCGGCATCTTGAAATAGGGTATTACCGCGTAGTAGGTTCCGCCCATGGATCCGGTCGCAATAGCAAGGTGGCAGTTCGGGGTTACCACCGTCTACCACTTCCTCTTCGTGCCGATCACGATCGCGATGTCTATGCTCGTCGCGGTTATCCAGACAATCTGGGTGCGCACGGGCAAGGAGAGGTACCTGAGGCTGACGAAGTTCTTCGGGAAGCTGTTCCTGATCAACTTCGCGCTGGGGGTGGTGACGGGCATCGTCCAGGAGTTCCAGTTCGGCATGAACTGGTCGGAGTACTCCCGCTTCGTCGGCGACGTCTTCGGCGCGCCCCTGGCGCTGGAGGCCCTGATCGCCTTCTTCCTCGAGTCGACCTTCCTAGGCCTGTGGATCTTCGGCTGGGACAAGCTGCCGAAGAAGATCCACCTGGCCTGCATCTACGCCGCGGCCATCGGCACCATGCTGTCGTCGATCTTCATCCTGGCGGCGAACTCCTGGATGCAGAACCCGGTGGGCACCAAGTTCAACACGGAGCTGAACCGCGCCGAGCTCGACGGCGTAGGCGGATTCCTGGAGGTGCTGAGCAACCCGCTGCTGATGTCAGCGCTGCCACACGTCATCTTCGCCTCCTACATGGTGGCGGGTGGCCTGGTGGCGGGCATCTCCGCCTGGCACCTGGCGAAGCCGGATGTCTCCGAGGAGGACGCGGGCGCCTACCGGTGGGCGACGAAGTTCGGCGCCTGGGTCCTGATCGCCGGCTCCGCGCTCACCTTCTACACTGGCGACGCACAGGCCAAAGCCATCACACAGCTTCAGCCGTCGAAGATCGCCGCCGCTGAGGGTGCCTTCGAGGACACCGGCGACTTCTCGCTGCTGACGATCCCCAACGCCGACCAGACCGGCACCATCGTCGAGATCAAGATCCCCCTGGTCCTGTCGTTCATCGCCGGGGTGCCGCAGATCAAGGGCATCGACACGATCCGTGAGCAGTACGCCGAGCATGGCTACTCGATGCAGAACGGGTCGCAGACGAACATCCAGGGCGAGTACGCGCAGCAGCTGGCGGAAAAATACGGCCATATCGACCCGATCCCGAATGTGAACGCCACCTACTGGTCGTTCCGCATGATGATGGCCTTCGGCGGGCTGGGCCTGCTGATCGGGGTCTATGTGCTGTGGGTGATCCGCGGCGGCCGCACACCGAAGGCGTCGAAACTGTGGACGACGCTGATGGCCGCCATGCCGCTGCTGCCGCTGTTCGGGATCTCATTCGGGTGGATCTTCACGGAGATGGGCCGCCAGCCGTGGCTGGTGGCGGGGGTCATGCCCACCCAGGCGGGGATCTCCCCCACCGTCAGCGCCGGCGAGGTGTTGCTCTCGCTGATCGTCTACACGCTGCTGTACGGTCTCCTCGCAGTGATCGAGGTGGGGTTGTTCTTCCACTACACGGCCAAGGGGCTGCCCAAGGTGGCCGAGCCCAAGGTCTCAGAGGACCCCGACGCCCCCATGTCCTTCGCGTACTGAGGAGAGCCGAATGCCGCTGCTTGAAACCGCTGTGCCGGCGCTGAACGTCGTCTGGTTCCTGCTGATCGCCGTGCTGTGGGTCGGCTTCTTCTTCCTGGAAGGTTTCGACTTCGGGGTTGCGATGCTGCTGCCCATCCTCGGCCGCGATGACAAGGAGCGCCGCGTGATGGTCAACACCATCGGCCCCACCTGGGACGGCAACGAGGTCTGGCTGCTGACCGCCGGCGGCGCCACCTTCGCCGCCTTCCCGGCCTGGTACTCCACCATGTTCTCCGCGCTCTACCTGCCGCTGCTGCTGGCGCTCGTGGGCCTGATCCTGCGCGGCGTCGCCTTCGAGTACCGCTCCAAGCATCCCGACGCCAAGTGGCGCCGCATGTTCGACGTCTTCGCGACCTACGGATCCTTCACCGCCACGCTGGTGCTCGGAGTGGGGTTCGCGAACTTCGCGATCGGACTGGCCAACGACGGGAAGTGGTGGAACGGCAGCCTCATCGGCCTGTTCGGGCCATTCGCCCTGCTGGGCGGGGTGCTGTTCGTCACCCTGTTCCTGATCCACGGCGCCACCTTCCTGACACTGAAGTCACGCGGCGAGGTCCACGAGCACGCCCGCGGTTTCGTGCGGTCCTGGGGCTGGCCGGTCGCCGCCATCCTGACGCTGTTCGTGGTCTGCCAGAATCTGTTCTGGCCGGCGGTCTCCGAGTTCGCGGACCTCACCATCCCCGGCTGGATTACGGCCGTATTGGCGGTCGTGGCGTTGGCTGCGTCGCTCGTCGCCACCACCCAGCTGCACCGGGAGGGCTGGGGGTTCGTCCTGTGCGGGGTCTCCATCGTCGCGCTGATCTCGGGCCTGCTCGTGCGGATGTACGGCAACCTAGGCTTCGCGCAGGACAACTCGCTGCCGGTGAAGGACCGGCTGAACATCATCACGGCGGCGAGCTCGGAGACGACCCTGACGATCATGACCTGGGCGGCGGTGATCTTCGTCCCCATCGTGCTGGCCTACCAGGCGTGGAGCTACTGGGTTTTCAGCAAGCGCATTAGCACCAAGAACATCCCAGACCAGATCGTCTACTGACGCTAGCCTGAACCGCATGGCTGGACCCGTGGAGCCCAGGCTCCTGAAACGCGCCGAGGCGACCAGGAACTACCTGGTCGCCTCGGTTGTTGTCGGCATCCTGACCTCAGTCCTGGTGATCGCCCAGGCCTGGCTGCTGGCCCGTGGGGTCGCGATCGTTTTCACCTACCGGGCGCTGCCTGACGACTGGGGGGCCATGCTGGCGCTGCTGTTCGCGGTCTTCGCAGCGCGCGGCCTGCTGGCCTGGGTGAACTCGGTGCTGGCCCATCGTTCAGCGGCGGCGGTCAAGTCGCGGCTGCGGCGTGACGTGCTCGCCGCGCACCTCACCCGGCCGGTGGCGTCGTCGGCGACGCTGACGAAGGCGGCCACCACCGGCCTCGATGCCCTGGATGGCTACTTCTCCAAGTACCTGCCGCAGCTTGGCTTGGCGGCGACGGTGCCGCTCCTGGTCGGCGGGGTGCTGCTGCTGGCCGACTGGCCCAGCGCCCTCATCGTCGCGTTCACCCTGCCGCTGGTCCCGGTGTTCATGGCGCTCATCGGCTGGACCACGCAGGCCGCGACGCGGCGGGCCTTCACCCGGGCCGATAAGCTCGCCAATCACTTCGCCGACCTCATCCAGGGGCTGCCCACCCTCCAGGCCTTCGCGCGGGCCTATGCTCAGCGCCGGGGCCTGAAGATCACGGAGGAGCAGTTCCGGGGGCAGACCATCAAGGTGCTCTACACCGCCTTCCTGTCGTCGTTCGCGCTGGAGCTGCTGGCATCGCTGTCGGTGGCGCTCGTCGCGGTGACGGTGGGATTCCGCCTGGCGGGCGGCGAGATGCCGTTCGAGGCTGCGCTGTTCGTGCTGATCCTGGCTCCGGAGGCTTTCCTGCCGGTGCGGCAGGTGGGCGTCCACTTCCACGACTCCGCTGACGGGGTGGCGGCCGCGCAGGCGGCCCTCGATCTCATCGAACTGGGCGCGTCATCCGGCGGCAGCGCCCTACCGGCGGGGTCGCGGCTGGCCCTCGACGACGTCGGCTTCACCTGGCCCGGTGCCACCAGCCCAGCCTTGTCCGGGCTGTCGCTGGAGGTGCCTGAGGGACGCGTGGTGGCGCTGACCGGACCGTCAGGCGGCGGCAAATCGACGGCCCTTAGCCTGGTGATGGGCTTCCAACGACCCGATACGGGGAGGGTCCTGGTCGACGGGCAGGACCTGGCGTCGATGGATGCCGCCCAGTGGCGGTCCCGCACCGCCTGGGTGGGTCAGAATCCTGGGATGGTCGCGGGCACCGTCGACGACAACGTGGCCCTCGGCAGCCCCGGCGCCTCCCCTGAGCAGGTCGAGGCGGCCCTGCGTGACGCCGGCGCGGATTTCCCGCCCGGCAAGCCTGTCGGCGACGACGGCGAGGGGTTGTCCGGGGGCGAGCGGCGACGCGTGGCCCTGGCCCGGGCGCTGCTGAGGATCCGGCAGGGCGGCGCGCGGCTGCTGGTGCTAGACGAGCCGACCGCGGGTCTCGACGCCGACACCGAGGCGGCCGTGATCCGGGCCGTCCGCGACTCGGGCGCGAGTGCGCTGGTGGTCACCCACCGCAACGCCGTCCTGGCGGCCGCCGACGAGGTGGTCACGCTGTGAGGGGGCTGCTGACGGGCCTGGTCCGGGCCATTCCACGGGGCGGCCTGCGCCTCGGGCTGGCGGTTCTGCTGGCCTTCCTGGCGTCCGCGTCGTCGGTGGCGCTGATGGGCCTGTCGGCGTGGCTGATCAGCTTCGCGGCGCTGTTGCCGCCGGTGCTGTACCTCCAGGCCCCGGCCGTGGGGGTGCGGACCTTCGCCATCTCGCGGGGTGTGTTCCGCTACGTAGAACGTCTCGTGGGGCACGACGTCGCGCTGCGCATGCAGTCGGGGCTGCGGCTGCGCACCTACGAGTCGCTGGCCCGCACCACCCTGATAGGCGCCCGGCGCGGCGACCTGCTGACCCGGGTCGTCGCCGACACCGAGGCCGTCACCGACGTGTTGGTACGGGTGCTGCTCCCGATCGCCTCGGGGCTGCTGGTGATCACCGGGACCTCCGCAGGGCTCGCCGTCATCTCGCCGTGGGCCGCTCTGGCGCTGTTCGTGACGGTCCTCCTGGCCGGGGTGGCCGTGCCGCTGGCCGCGCAGCGCGCCACCCTGAGCGCCGACCGCGCGGCCGCGCCGACCCGGGGAGAGCTGGCGGACGTGGTCCGTGAGCTGGCCCGCACCGCCCCCGACCTAGTTGCCTACGGAGCTGACCGCGAGGCTCTAGACCAGCTGCTGGACGTCGACGAACGGCTACGGCAGCAGGAGGCGCACGGCGCGTGGGTGCGGGGCATCGCGACGGCGGCGCAGGTGGTCGCTGCCGGGATCGCGGTGGTCGCGGGGCTGGCGATCGGCGGCCCCGCCGTCGCCGCGGGCACCATGCACCCCACCTTCCTAGCGGTCCTGGCGCTGGTGCCCCTGGCGCTGCACGAGGTGCTGGCCACGTTCGTGTCGGCGGCGCAGACGTGGACCCGGGCCAGCTCCTCCCTGGAGCGGGTGCTGGAGGTGCTTGACGCCGAGCCGGTCGGGACAGGCGATGTGGTCCCCGACGGCGAGGCCAGCCCCGGCCTAGAGCTCGATGCGGTGTCGATCGGCTGGCCCGGCGGGCCGGTGATCCAGTCCGGGCTGGACCTGACGGTGCGGCCCGGGGAGCAGGTGGCATGCACTGGGGCCTCCGGCGCCGGCAAGACGACCCTGGCCGCCACCGCTATGGGCCTGATCCCGCCGCGGGAGGGCACGGTACGGCGGGGCGGGCGCGTCGGCTACCTGGCCCAGGACGCCCACATCTTCGCGACCTCCGTGGCCGAGAACGTGCGGATCGGCAACAAGGACGCCACCAGCGAGCAGGTGCGCAACGCCCTGGAGCGGGCTGGCCTGCCGCTGGACCCGGACCGGCTCGTCGGTGAGGACGGCGGCACCCTGTCCGGCGGGGAGCGGCGGCGGCTGGCGCTGGCTCGGCTGCTGGTGGCGGACCGCGACCTGTGGATCCTCGACGAGCCGACCGAGCACCTCGACCAGGCCACCGCCGAGGCGCTGATGGCCGACGTGTGGCATGCCTCCGAGGGGCGGGCGGTGCTGGTGATCAGCCACGACCCCGCTGTCGTCGATGCCTGTCAGCGCCGCCTGCACCTGGAATCCACGTGAAGACAATTGCCGAACTGCCATAGCGCGGGCGGCGGATGGCATTGATCGAGTATTTCCTTTGGTTCCAGGGGAAGTCTCGCCCAGGGTGCAATTCGGCTAGAGTGTCGACGTGACTGAAGAGTCTGAGCATTCACCGCGTTGCCTGAAGGTCGCCCAGTTCACGGACAACTACGGCCCCGGCAGCAACGGTCTGATGTTCGCTGTCCAGCAGCTGGAGGGGAACCTTCTCGACGCCGGCCACGAGGTCGTGGTCGTCGCGCCGAAGGCGAAGGGGCCGAACCCACACCTGGGCCGGGAAGGGCGCGTGGAGGTGCGGCTGCCTTCGGTCCGGGTGCCGAACATGCCCACGCGGGTCGCGAGTGGCCGGCATTTCGAACGCACCATCGAGAAGGTCGGAGAGCTCGACCCCGACGTCATTCACGTGCATGGGCTGGGCACGGTCGGCGTCCTGGGGACCTGGGCCGCCAAGCGGCTGGACAAGCCGATGCTGATGACCTGGCACACCGACTTTGACGCCTACGCCGACCACTACGCCGCCGTTCTGCCGCTGCTGCGTGGGGTGGTGCAGGCGTTCGCACGACTGACGCACGGGGAGATCCTCAATTCCCACGACCTGCGCGACGCGGCGGTCCGGTTTGCGGACCGCGGCCGCTCCACGGCGACGCTGCTGGGGCTGTGCAAGAAGATGCTGGACTCCGCGGACCTGGTGACGTCACCGTCGCCGAAGACCGCGGAGCGCTGCCGTGCCCTGGCGCCGGAGGCGAACCTGATCGTGGTCCCGAACGGCGTCGATCCGCTGCCGTCGGGTCCCCCACCGGTGCCACGCGGTCCGGGCCCGCTGGTGACCTACGTCGGCCGGATCGCCCCGGAGAAGGGGCTGCCGCTGCTATGTGAGGCCTTCGAGCTCGTCGTCGCGCAGCGTCCGGACGCGCAGCTCATGGTGGTTGGCGACTGGCAGCGCTACCCGAAGATCGCGAAGGTCCTCGACGCGGGTAGGCGCCACGGCCACATCCTGCTGCCGGGCGAGCAGAGACGCGAGTCGCTGGGAGCGTTCTACGAGATGAGCGACCTGTACGCCTTCCCCAGCCAGACCGACACCCAGGCCCTCGTCCTGCATGAGGCCGCGCTGGCGGGCCTGCCCATCGTCTCGGTGGACCCGGGTCTGCAGCTGGTGCTGGAGCCGGGCGTGAACGCCGAGCTGGCGAGCCCAACCCCGGCGTCACTGGCCGCCGCCATCCTGCGGATCATCGAAAAGCTGCCCGACGCGGAGTGGCGGGCCCGAGCCTCTGCCACGTCACGCCGCCTGGCAGGCCAGTGGACGGTGAAGTCGCAGGCCGACGCGATGCTCCGCATCTACCAGGAGCTGGGCCGCCGTCCAGCCCCCGGCCTGCTGGCCAGCTGAGCCCGCCTGCTGGTCCTATCTCACGTTTGCTGGCCCTGTCCTCTTTTTGCTGGCCTTATTGCCATCTGCTGGCCTCACAACACAGGCAAACGTACATAAGGCCAGCACATCATCACCAAGGCCAGCAAACCGCCCCCCGGATGGGTAGCGGCCCTACCGAAGAATCCCTAGAACCACCAACCCCCTGCACCATCAGCTCTCGCTAGCGCTGGGGCTCGGAGTGGCGCTACCTGAGGAGATACGGGGGTTTGGCGGAAAGAATGAGACGGTATCGAGAGCAGCAATCAACTCCTCCGGAACCGTGGAAGTATTCTCAAACCCCGTGACATAGATACTCCACTTGCCATCCTCACGCCAAATTATCCAACGCTGGGACGGGTAAGTCTTCTTGTCGTTGAAGGTGAACATTCCCGAATATCCCCAAGCCTGGGAGCCGCCAATTATCCTGGGGCCTATCGGCTCAGGATCCCTCACTCGGTTGACCTTGACATCATCCGCCATCCACTGATCACGCTTCGCCCTCATATCAATATCCGGGCCATGGAAACCAGCAATAGAAGGCTTCTGATTAAAGATAGTAATCCCCTCAGCATCCAGATTGCCGCGATTGTTGGCAATCTCCAAATCATATTGATTGGGTTTATCTTTCCGCTCCACCAGAAACCACCCCTTAGGCACAGCAATGGTCACAATATCCGGCGTTTCACGCTCACTCCACGTCACAGTCGGCTCAGGGTCACTAGGAGAGTCAGCACAACCCGACACGCCCAGAACAATAGACACACCTACCAGAAAGACAAGAAACCGCCTCCAAACAGACAACTCACAACTTGAGACACCACAGACTTTCCCTACAGAAGCATCATTTCTCACCGAGAGCCACCTTACGCCGATGCTCGGCATACTCCAGAGCCGGCCCGGGCTTCTCCAGCACCGGTTTGTAGACGCCTCCCAGGCCGCCCTCGCTCTGGACGTAATCCCTGAATCTTCCAGCTTGCTCAGCGGTCATTTTGTCGTACGGTATGACATTGCCATTGTCATCTAGGAAGGAATCCTCCTTACTAGTCTCTGCGAGGAATTCCTGAGGTGTTCGCGCTGGATCATTACCCCAGTAATTTCCCTCGGATATGGCTTGGTAGATCGAATCCCGCATCGACTTTTCCAGACCATTGTGAGCCTCCAGCCCATCCCTGTTGGCCGCCGCCGCATGTTCCTCACTCAGCATGGCCTCCAGGGATAGCGGCAGGCCGACGTCTTTGGCCTGGGCGACGAGCCATTTCTGCATGTCATGCCCATCCCCGATGATCTTGTCGAAGGGCAGCATCCCAATGCCCTTGGAGATCAGCGATTTCCATCTGGCGTTGCTCTCATCGATGGCCGCCCCAACCTGCTCGGACGCCCCTGCCGGGGCAACTGTGAGGTCGTTGAGTAACGGAGCCCACTTGGTCTGTACCTGATCCAGAGCATTCATATCACCAGCAGAGAGGGCCGTCCTCATGTCATCGTGATATCCGGCATTGGCCGCCGCGAGCAGGGTATTGATGGCAGGATCACGGCCGGCAGCCGTCTGGTCATCTGTCGGGTCGTCTGGGGTTGCGTTGATATCGACCGGCCTATCAAATGCGAGGTCAGTGAACAGGCCATTCTTACCAATTATCCGGTTTACCAGATCAGGGCCAAGATTAATCAGATAGCCATCGTTGAGCTGCGGGTCACGTAGGGAGAAATTTTCTCCACCCGGAAGATCCAAGGAGTTGGCGATCCCCTCAATATGCGGTGCCAAGATCGTGCCGACCCAGTTCCGCATCGCGGCATGCCGTTTCCCGAAGGGATCTTCGCCATTGATCAGTTCGTTGTCCACTTCGAGACCTTCCTGATAGCCGACCAGGAAGTTCGCAGCGATGTTCGCTGATCGTTCAGAACGCGCTTTCCAGGCCTGATATTCTGGAGAACTGTGGTCGATGCCCTGGGGCATCGGCTCGGCTATGGAGGCTTGAGCGATAACCCGCCCCAGGCTGTTACCCTCGTCCTGCGTACCGCTGTAAAGCTCATCCCCACGGAATCCCGTGAGGTAGCGTGTCATGTTCATCGGGCCGTGGTCTGTGAAGGGCGGCACACGCCTGGCCTCGCTGGCGGGATCGATGCCAAAGAGGCTTAGTCAGAATGTGTTTCTGTAGAATTCGAGTGCGGCTACTGTGGTGATTGTTTCTGGGAATGTTGTGAAGGGTCTGCGGTAGTCGGTGTGGAGAATTCTCCAGGTTTTGAGGTTGGCGATGACTCGTTCGATCATGTAGCGTATCGCGTTTACTGACTTGTTGAACCTTTTTTCTTCTTCTGTGTGTTGTTGTTTCGGTTGGGTTCGGATGGGGGTGATCATGCCGAGTCCGATGTATCCTTTGTCGCCGATGAGTTGCCCGGTGGTGATGTGGTCGAGTAGGCCGGTTTCTTTGAGTGCGTGTGCGTCATGGGTGCGGCCGGGCATCGGGTCGGAGATGAAGGCGAGCCGTCCTGTCAGGTCGCATGCAACCTGGACGTTGACGCCGGTGGTTTTGTGTTTGCCGGAGTACAGTTCTGGCATGGTGCGCCATGACCAGGTCGGCAGTAGGGTGCCATCGACGATGAGTGGTTCGCTGACATCGAGGTCGTCGACCGTGGGGGTGCAGTCCTGCAGGGCCTGTCCCAGGATGGGCATCCAGGATGCGATGGTTCGAGAGATCGTTTTCTGGGAGACGTGGAACTGGTCGGCAATCGATGCTTGTGTGCGGTTGGATCGCAGATAGATCAAGGCCACAACAACACACTTGTACAGTCCTAGTGTGGGTTTCCGTCCTGCTCGGGAGGCTGGTGCCTCGCGGAGGTCATGGATGCGTGCGACAAGGTCGGTGATCTGTTCGCTGCTAAGACCTGTGCTAGAGTACATGGGAAGGCTCAACTTTCGATTGACTGTGTTGGTACTATCAATTATTCAGGAAGTTGAGCCTTCCTCGCGCATACCGACACGCACAACACGTCAATTAACTATTGCAGCCACCGATTCTGACTAAGCCTCAAAGTTTGTGTCAGAAGCCAGGAATTTCTGCGCCGCGTCAAAGCGCCGCGAATTCTGAGCAGACAACGCATCCCATGATGGCGAGTCCTTCGTGAGACTGCCGTCCGAGAAAGCCGCAGGCTCATCCATCAGCTTGAACATCGACTCGACAGGGTCGGTACCATTCCGGTCACCACCTGGCGGCAGCTTTGGCCCCCAATTCCCGTAACCACCTGTACGACTGATCTCATGTCCATGTGCATGATCGAATGAGACGATATCCTGGGCCAGGGAATCTGGGCCATCGAAGAACTCTGGGCCAAGCGCCAGGTTCTGATTTGAGTTGGCAGATCCAGAGAGCATCGTCGCCAGGTATTCGTAGCCGTAATGCTGACCCATCTGTCCACCCTGGTAGCCCAGTCGGGGATCAGCAGCGCTGCCATCCGCGTTCAGGAGGGTATTCCCGACGCCCTTCCATTCATTGAGCCGGGTCTTGATCAGGTCCTCGACAGAGCCGCCAGTGTCGGTGGCCAGCCCAGCGCGGGAAGCTGAGAACGCTTCCTGCGTCTGGGCCATCGCAGGATCGGCATTGACACCACCTGTGGACAGAACCATTGCGGATCCCAGTGAGGAGCACAGGGAGTTCAAGGAGGCATCATCGCCCAACTGGCCCCTAGAGGCCTCTGCGAACGCCAGAAAACGAGTCATCTCTTCAGGTGTCGTCTGCTGAGCGAGAGCCTGTGCAAAGAACGGGTTTGAACACAGGTTCCCGTATTTCTCCTGAAACTCCCGGACCTTGTCCATCGAGGGTGGGGATTCTTTGATGAGCTTCGCAGCATCAGGGGCGATTTTCTGGACCTGTTCCCACTCAGCCTGCCCGTCAACCACCGGTATATCATCAAACAGCGAACTACCAACCTCGTCCCGGGATCCCTTCTTCGAAGGATCTACCACCGAGTCCTGAGTAGCCCTGACCGTGTTGGCTGCTTCCTGGGCGACATCATCCAGACCGTCCATGGCCTGTTTATACTCGGACAGGACACCGGCCTGCTCGGCGTCGCGTAGCTCTGCCAAGGCCTTCTGCCGCTCCTGGACCTGGTGTTCCGGGATTGTCTGACCTTCCTGACGCCTGGCATCCACTTCAGCTTCCAGATCGGCTATGTTGTGAGTGTAATTCGATTGGATCTGGTCGTAGCGAGCCCAAAGATCAGGCACAGTCACCGAGATCATCACACCGACGTTCTCAGCCCAGGTACGAAGCGCGCCGACAGCGGGGGCAAAGCTTTCAGCCAGTGACCGGGCATGCACGCCGAGCTTTTGGATAGACCCGGTATAGACGTCTGCGGAATCCCCTATCCACCCTGGAACCCCATCCGCTGGGTTCTTGGCAACCTGAGTATTCGCTATCGCCTTACCGACCGTCTCAAAATCAGCAGCCAGTTGCTCAGCATCAGCTCGAACGTCCGGCGGCAATGGCATTTTATCTTCGCCTGACATGGCTCATCCTTCCATTCTCGACACGAGGTCACGGAAGTTTTCGGTGACTTGATACTCCGCTGCATCAAAATTCGAGATCACTTCCTCCTGCCCAGAGCCCAGCACACCGCATGCGTCCGAATGCTCCAGCACCGCCCAGCGCATCACCTCTCTGAACTCCCCCAGGCAGCTGCGCAGCGAAGTCACACCGCTGTTGTCCCCTTCTGGCAGATCCACTGAAGCTGAGAAGGTCGTCAATGAGGCCATGAAGGAACCGATACGGGCGAACTCGTTCGCGTCCGCCCAGTCTTTCTTAGCGCTCACACCAACAGCTTCACGATTGAACTCGATGTCGCCCATCATCCACTCCCGTCGGCTACGGCGATACCACCGTAGCGGGGCGCGCTGGAAGGTGCCTGGGAAATAGAAAAATCTCTTGCACTGCCTGGGAAACAAGCGTAAATCCCCTAGAACCACCAACCCCCCGCGCTGTCATGGCGCAGGGGGTGGCGGGAATTGAGGAAGGGCTGAAAAGCCACGTTTTAGTTGTCAGACAGTCTCGTAGTTGACGGTGATGACGCCGGCGGAGGTGCCGCCGATCGCTTCCATGGCGGCCTTGGACAGGTCGAGGCAGCGGTTGCCAGCGTAGGGACCACGGTCGTTGATACGCACGACGACGGTCTTGCCATTGCTCGGGTTGGTCACCTTGACCTTGCTGCCGAGCGGGAGAGTCTTGTGGGCCGCGGTGAGGTCATTCGGGTTGAACTGCTCACCGGAGGCGGTCTTCTGGCCTTCCCAGTAGTAGGAGGCCGGGCAGGAGTTTCCGGTCGCGGGACTGAGGCTGCTGCTGTCCGAGCCAGAGCCGGAATCCGACTTGGACTTCTTCGAATCAGACTCAGAACCCGACTTGGCGGAGGAGTCGGATGAGGAGGAATCGGACTTGGCCTCCTTGGTGCCGACCTTGGTCACCTCGGTGACGGGCTCCTTGGTGACCTCTTCGCTCTGCAGAGTGGAGGAGACCAGGGTGCCGTTGTGGTAGACCTCGGCGTAGGTCTCGGTCTTGACGCCCTCAGAGCCCTCCTGGGAGACCTTGGTCTTGCCCTTCTCAAGCTCCTCGGACTTCTCCTCCTTCTTCTCGAAGGGAACCGAGACCTCCTTGGTGGTGGTGCGCTGCTCGACGTTGGTGTAGCTGATGCCAAGACCGTCGGCCAGGGCAGTGTCCGCCGCCGGCGTGACGATGTCATCCTCATCGGGGGTCACCTGCGCTGCCGTCAGCGCGTCACCGACGTTGCCAGCCACCCGGAGCTCGGTGGGAGTGCCCGCGACATCCACCGTCACCGTCTTGGGGGTGTCGATGCTGAACGTGAGCCCGTCGCGGCCGATGGCGGTCGAGCGATCGGTGGAGAGCTTCGACGCGGGATCGTTGAGGTTGAGCTGCGTGAGCGCGTCCTCGACGGTGCGGGCCGTGGTCCATGGGCTGCTGGCCTCGCCGTCGACGGTGAGCTGCAGCTGGCGGCCGTAGAGGACGCTGACCTCCATGCCGTTGGTCACCTTGGTGTCGACCGCAGGGCTCACCACGTCGTGCTCGCCGATGGTGATCCCGTCGACCTCAAGGACCTTTCCGACGGTGTCTTCACGAACTGAAACGGTATGGGGCACCCCATCGACCGACAGCGTCACTTCGTTCTTGTGCATGGCTACCGCCACCGCGACGCCACCAGCGATCGTGAGTGCAACGCCGCCTGCCACTGCGGCAATCACCACATGTTTCTTGGCCATTGATCTCTTCCTGGTAGAGGACTTTCCGGTCATACCGGCTGGATCAGCCTAACCCAGCGGCGGTCGAATTCCAAACGAATCCTGAGAGATTCTCAGGACTGCGCACTGTAGATTGTAGCCACGATCCACCCCTGCTGGGCAAGAGGTCCGCGACATGAACCTTCCTATTGAGCAAAACCCCAGGTCACGACGGCATCGGCTCCTGCCCTGGGGTTCCCGGGAGGAGCCCCAGGGAGCCGAAGTGAACCAGTGGCTGCAGGGCTAACTGAAGTTACGCAGCCTGAGAGAATTCAGCACTACGAACACGCTGGAGCACGCCATGGCCGCGCCGGCGATCATCGGGGTCAGCAGCCCGAGGGCAGCCACCGGGATGGCTGCGACGTTGTAGAGGAAGGCCCACAGGAGATTCCCCCGAATGGTGCGGTCCGTGGCGCGGGAGAGCCGGACGGCGTCCACCACCCCCATCAGGTCCTCCCGCATGAGGGTGAGGTCGCTGGCGGCCATGGCCGCATCGGTCCCGGCGCCTATGGCGATCCCCAGGTCGGAGATGGCCAGCGCCGCGGCGTCGTTCACCCCGTCACCGACCATGGCGACGCGCATCCCCTCGGCCTGCAACCCGGAGATCACGGCCGCCTTGCCCTGGGGCAGCACCTCAGCATGCACCTGCTCGATGCCCACCTGCGCCGCGACCGTCTCGGCCACGGCCTGCGAGTCACCGGTGAGCAGCACCGGCCGCAAGCCCAGTTCCTTCAAGGCAGCGACGGCCTCCACAGCGCCGGGCTTGAGCTGGTCGCCGACCACGATCCGCCCCAGCAGCGCGCCGTCACGGACCACGAACACCTCGCTGCCGAGTGGCGTCGGCTCACTGGCGGTCTCGATCCCCTGGTCAGCAAGCAGTCGCCGGGACCCCACGGCCACCGGCACACCGTCCAGCAGGGCACGCGCCCCGATGCCCGGGAGCGCTTCGAACTGTTCCGCGGCAGGCACCGACGCACCGCGCTCCACGATGGCACGGGCGATGGGATGCTCAGACCCGGCCTCCACCGCGGCGGTAACCCGCAGCAGCTCGGCCTCGCTGGCGCCGTCAGCCGGCTCGGCCGAGAGCACCGACATCTTCCCGGTGGTGAGCGTTCCCGTCTTGTCCAGCACCACGGCCTGGACGGAGCGGGCTTTCTCCAGGGCCTGGGCACCGCGGATGATCACGCCCAGCTCAGCGCCGCGCCCCGTTCCCACTAGCAGCGCCGACGGGGTCGCGAGCCCGAGCGCGCACGGGCAGGCGATGATGAGCACCGCGATCCCGGCGGTGAGCGCAAAGGTGGCTCCGGAGCCCACCAGCAGCTGCACCATGAAGGTGATCATGGCCAGGACCAGCACAGCGGGGACGAAGAACTCCGTGATCCGGTCGGCGAGACGCTGGGCCTGCGCCTTGCCGGTCTGGGCCTCCTCCACCAGGCGCGCGATCTGCGCCACCTGCGTGGCCGAGCCTACCGCCGTCGCCTTGACCACGAGGCGGCCCGTGGTGTTGACGGACCCGCCCACCACGGTGGATCCAGGCCCGACCTCGACGGGCAGCGACTCCCCCGTGATGATGGCGGCGTCAACGGCGGAGCTGCCCTCTGTGACCACCCCGTCGGCGGCCACCTTCTCCCCGGGACGCACCACGATCAGGTCGTTCAGCGACAGCTCACCCGCGGGGATCGCGACCTCCGCGCCGTCGCGCAGGATCGTCGCCTCCTTGGCTCCCACCTCCAGCAGCGCCTTGACGGCCGAACCGGCTTCTCTCTTGGAACGGGCCTCGATCCAGCGTCCCAGCAGCAGGAATGCGACGATGCCGGCGGCGGCCTCGAAGTAGACGCTGCCCATCGGGTCCGCGTGGTCGAGCGTCAGCGTGAACCCGTGGGTCATGCCGATGACGCCGGCATGCCCGAAGAACATCGCCACCACCGACCACAGCCACGCCACCGAGGTGCCGAGGCTGACCAGGGTATCCATGGTGGTGGCGCCGTGGCGCATGTTGGTGAGCGCCGCCTTGTGGAAGCTGCGCCCGCACCAGAACACGACGATGGTGGTCAGGAGCAGCGCCAGCCACTGCCAGCCGGGGAACTGCAGGACCGGCACCATCGACACCACGATCACAGGAACCGCTAGCGTGAAGGCCAGCTGCACCCGCGGCAGGAGCACGTCGGCGCGTTCCTCCCGCGGCTCGACGGTGGTCTCACGCGCCCCGTAGCCCGCGGCCTCGACCACCGCGATCAGGTCTTCGGCGGTGGTGCCCCTGGGTGCCTGGACGCTGGCCCGTTCCGTCGCATAGTTGACGCTCGCGCGCACCCCGTCGACCTTGTTCAGCTTCTTCTCGATGCGGTTGGCGCAGGAGGCGCACGTCATGCCCGTCAGGTCGAGGGAGACGGACACCGACCCCTTGGTCCCCTTGGCGGACGTGTCCGGCGTCCGCTCAGCGACGCTCACGCTGGTCATGAACGCCTCCTTCCTGCCGTGCTTCCCGGCGTTGAGCCCCCGTCAACAGGAGTCCTCTCAGGCCTCGGTGACCGTGTAGTCGCCGGCCTCGGCAACAGCCTCGGCGATCGCGTCGAAGGGGATGCGGTCGCTGGAGTCGATGACCATCTGGCCGGAATCCCAGTCGACGGTGACCCCATCGACGCCATTGATTGCCTGCACCTCCTCGGTGACGTGGGAGGCGCAGTGCCCGCAGGTCATTCCGCTGACGGCGTAGGTGGTCTTCATGGTTTTCCTTTCTGGATTCTGGCCTGGCCGCAGGGCCCGGCGCTTTCCCCGCTTCCCGCCGGGAGCGGGTTGACGATGAACCGGCGCGGCGGGCCTCAGCGGGCCAGCCGGGAGATCGCGGTCATGGCCTCGTCGAATTTCTCCTGGGCCGCGTCCCCGCCCTCCCTGACGGCGGCGGCGACGCAATGCTCCAGGTGGTCTTTGAGAAGGGCCATCGAGACTGCCTTGAGGGCGCTGGTGACGGCGGAGATCTGGGTCATGATGTCGATGCAGTACTCGTCCTGTTCCATCATGCGGGCGATGCCCCGGGTCTGCCCCTCTATCAAGCGCAGACGCCGCAGATAGGCCTGTTTGTCGGAGGTGTAGCCGTACTGCGCATGGCAGCCCTCGTGATCCTTTTCCACGACCAGGACAATACCCCCCAGGGGTAATAGATTCAACAAGAGTGACTCCTCGGCAGCCCGGGCGCGCCCCCACAAACACCGCCGCATGCCGGCGAAGTCCATGGGGTAAGAGCTGCGATGACACAGGCGGCGGAGACGCCTCACGCGGTGGAACCGGCCGCCCGGGCTGGGGCTTACCCATGGCGCCCGGCGCGGATTCTCACCATTAACCTTTGCCGCCTCATTTTTATCCACAGCCCCCGGGACGAGATGGGAAAAGCGGCACCAGAACCGTCCTGACCATGGGTTTATAACGATTAAATAACGATCCTGAGGGTTTTCCTCTACTTCTGGGGCGGGACATCGTCGCTTACACACCGCCTGTCCACAGCTCTCCACAGAAGTTTTCCACAAACCCTTCCCGGTGATGTCGTCGCCCGGGATTACATTGATTAGCCCGGTTGGGGGCAGGAAGGGTAAGGCATGTTGGAGGAATTGGAGGATTACACCTCGGAGGCATACGCCGAGGAGTCTGTGGGCCGCACTCCCCCGCAGGACCTCCAGGCCGAGCAGAGCGTCCTCGGCGCCATGCTGATGAGCAAGGACGCGATTTCCGACGTGGTCGAAGTGCTGCGCGGCAGCGACTTCTACCAGCCCCGGCACGAGACTGTCTTCGAGTCGATCATCAGCCTCTACGGCCGCGGCGAACCAGCCGATCCCATCACCGTCGCCGCTGAGCTCAGCCGCACCGGCGACCTCCAGCGCGTCGGCGGGGCCGTCTACCTCCACGACCTGCTGGCCACCATCTCCATCGCAGCCAACGCCTCCTACTACGCGGAGATCGTGCGCGAGAAGGCGATCCTGCGGCGCCTGGTGAACGCGTCGATCCGGATAGCGCAGCTCGGCTACCAGGGGCAGGGCGACGTCGACAAGATCGTCGACGAAGCCCAGCAGACGCTCTTCGAGGTCACGGGCTCCAAGACCAGCGAGGACTACAAGTCGCTGAACGAGCTGATGGAGCCGACCTTCGACGAGATGGAGGCGATAGCGAACTCCGGCGATGCCCTGTCCGGGGTGCCGACGGGCTTCACCGACCTCGACACCCTGACGAACGGCCTCCACCCCGGCCAGATGGTCATCGTCGCCGCCCGGCCAGGGGTCGGGAAGTCCACGTTCGCCCTTGACGTCTGCCGCGCCGCGGCCATCCACCACGACCTCGCGACAGTCTTCTTCTCCCTGGAGATGAGCCGCACGGAGATCGTGATGAAGGTGCTGAGCGCGGAGGCATCGGTGCCGCTGCAGAAGATCCGCGGCGGCCGCATGGACGAGAACGACTGGCAGCGCATCACCGACCGCTCCGTGACGCTGTCGGGGAAGCCATTCTTCATCGACGACTCCCCCAACCTGACGATGATGGAGATCCGTGCGAAGGCGCGTCGCCTGAAGCAGCGCAACAACCTTCAGCTGATCTGCATCGACTACATCCAGCTGATGACGTCAGGCAAGAAGGTGGAGTCCCGCCAGCTGGAGGTCTCGGAGTTCTCACGCCAGATCAAGCTGCTGGCCAAGGAGTTGGAGGTGCCGGTGATCGCGCTGTCGCAGCTCAGCCGCAACACCGAGCAGCGCAAGGACGGGGTGCCACAGCTCGCCGACCTGCGCGAGTCGGGCTCGCTGGAGCAGGACGCCGACATCGTGATCATGCTGCACCGTCCCGAGCTGTACACCCAGAACCCCACCGACGAGGAACGCGGCCAGGCGGCCTTCCACATCCTGAAGCACCGCAACGGGCAGCTCGACAAGATCGACGCCCTGTTCCAGGGCCACTACTCTCGTTTCACCAACCAGCCGGTGGTCACCTTCAACGCCGGCTGACCAGATCCTGCCGGACCCGCGCGCCGGGCCGTCTCCGGTCCCCGTAGGAGCATGGCGGGCGGGGTGGCTGTGCGGGGCCGTCTCGGCGGGCCAGTCGCTGTGGGGCTTTCCCCGCCGACGACCCAGGGCCGGTGACGCGGGATCGGCCGTGCCCGGCAGCTTCCGCAGCGCCGACCGGCATCCGGCCACCACACCCAGCGTCGCCGGCATCCCGAGGGTGCCGGCGACGGAGCGCTGCAAAATACGGAGTGCTGCGAAAATCAGCGTTTTATACACCCACTAGAGCGCAGCCTCCTATGCCGCTGTGGCGAGTGCCAGGTCGATGGGCGTCTCTGAGGACGTCAGGGTCGCCGCCACACTGGCGAGGGCTTCGCCGCCTGGCAATGCGCTGGCCGAACCTTCCTCGGAGGCGGAGGCCGAGTCGGACGGCGTAGACGATGGGGCGCTCTCCGCGGGCTTCGAGGCAACGTTCGATAGCTCGGCTGAAGTCGACTCCGAGGGGGACTCGGCGCTTGACGCAGGGGTCTTACTGCCGCCGTCGGCGTTGCCGGTAAAGTCAAACCAATTGGGACGGCCGACGAGGGTCACCTTGTCGCGCATGAGATCCGTGACGGGCTCCTCGACGACGCCGGCGCCGGATGCGACGCCCCACGAGTGAACGACCTTGTTGTCGCCGATGTAGAGGGCCACGTGGTGGACGTTGGCGAAGTAAACGCCGGTGGTGCCGGCACCCTCCGGGTCCGGATGCGACCAGAACAGTAGATCGCCGGGCTGCCAGTCGCCCTTGCCGGGATCGGTCCAGGCACGGTTCTGCTTGAACAGCCACGCCGCGACCTCGTATGCCTGCCCCACCTGGGTGCGACCTTTGCCGAAGTCGACGTAGTCGCCGACGCGGGTATTCTTGTCATCGACGTAGGTGGTGTGCTTGTAGTCCCAGCCGTTCATGACCATTGATATAGCTCACATTTAACAAAATCTAAATGTTTATCTGATTTTCAGGCCCATGCGGCGGGGGTTTGGCTTATTCAGGACAGCAGGTTTTGTTTTAACGGGGCTATACGAACGACGAGCAGGTCAGCGCGTAGGGTGCTTTGTATTCTTTATGGACGATTATGTTCGTTGTTAAGGGGGTCTTACGCTGGGGATCCCAGATCAAGGAACGACCGGCGTCGACGAACGTGCGGGCACGCTTGGCGACGTCGAGGGTAAAGCTCACTTTCGCGACGGTTGGGCTGTCGGCGATCCCCACGGGGATGGCCCACTTTCCGTTGGCCGTCGGGACACCCATGTTGCCGTCAGCGCTATCCGGCTTGCTGCCAACGATTTCCCAGACGGTCCCAGCACCATCGTCCGCGGTGGCATTCCCCTGCGTGCGGACCTTGCCGCTCAGGCCTTTCGAGGCCATGAGGGCTTTGACATCCTTGACGGTGGGGATGGAGTCCGCCCGGGCGGTAAGAGGTGCGCACGCCATGAGGCACGCGGCCGCTAATGCTGCAAGTAATCGTCTCATCAGACCTCCTTGTCAAGTTTCCTGGGCCGAGAGCCTCGGCCCTCCTTCGCGGCCCAACCCTTCCATGGGCGCGGCTCAAGCTTTCGCGGGATTCTCAGGTTTACCTCAGGATTCCGTCAGCCTTTGGGACATCATGGGCACGACGACGGGTCAGCCCGACGCACCTTGGCAGCCGTTTTCACCACATTATGCCTTGTCAGAGCGAAATGAGTCCGTCTCGGCAGCCAGGCGTCCCGGGCTAGCGGTACCTAAGAATTCTTCGAAGTCGCGATGATCGAGATCAATCCCACCGTGCGGGCAGTGCTACTGCCGGGGCACAGCATTGCTTGTCGGAACAGCTCGCCGGAGTGGCAAAGACGGCGCTGCCCGGGCTGGCGACTACCTCCCGCCACTCCCACACTCTGCTGGCCTTATCGCTGTTTGCTGGCCTCACAGCACAGGCAAACGCACACAAGGCCAGCAAACCGGAGGTAGGGCCACGAACTAGACTTGGCCCATGACAACACTCATCATCGACGACCCACGGGTGCAGCTGATGATCGACACCCTGGCCGAGCAGCGCGGCACCACCGCGGTGGAGGTCGTGCGGGAGGCTGTCGAACAGCAGCTGACCGAGCAGGAACAGCGGCGCATCAACCGGCTGGCAGCCATCAAGAAGATCCAGGCACGAGCAGCCAAGACCAAACATCTGTGGCTCACGGATGACGACATTTATGACGAGAACGGCCTCCCCAAATGATCATCGACACTTCAGCGGCCATCGCAGTGATGCGACACGAACCGGAGGCCGAAGAGTTTTTGAAGACCATCGCGGCAGCCTCTCATGTCCGAATATCAGCGGCTTCTGTCTTGGAGATGGCGATTGTCAGCCGCGCCGATCCAGGGCTGGCAGAGGATTTCGTGGCTGACATGGGGTTCGAAGTCCTCGACATCAATGCTGAGCATCTCTACGAGGCGATCCGCGCTCAGGAGCGTTTCGGACGTGGCTCCGGCTCGCCGGCCAAGCTCAACTTCGGGGACTGCTTCAGCTATGCGGCCGCGAAGGTGACGGGCGAGCCGCTGCTGTTCAAAGGAGACGACTTCACCCATACCGACATTCACAGCGCCCTTTCCTGACTCTTCCGACGCCTGGACCGCCGCCGGCAAAGACGCCAGCCACGCGACAGCGAACCCTCCGCCAGCAGTGTGACACGCCCCCAGTAGGCTGACCCGGTGATCGAGTTGCCCGCCGTCGCCTGGGGTGTCCTGACGGTCGGGGCGCTGCTCGTCGGAGTCGCAAAGACGGCACTGCCCGGGTTGGCGACACTCGCCGTCGCCGCCTATGCCACCGTGCTGCCCGCCCGGGAGTCGACGGCGGCGCTGCTGGTGCTGCTGCTGGCCGGCGACCTCGTCGCGATCTGGGCCTATCGCAGGGACTGCGACTTCACCACCCTCAGACACCTCCTACCTGCGGTGCTGGCCGGCGTGGTGCTGGGTGCCGCCTTCCTGGCCTTCGCGGACAACACCACCATGCGCCGCACGATCGGCGTCATCCTGCTGGCCCTGACCGCCCTGACACTGTGGGGCATGCGCCGCGGCCTGGACTCCGCCGCTGCCCAGGGACCCTGGGCGCAGGCCGGTTACGGTGCCCTGGGCGGCTTCACGACGATGGCCGCGAACTCGGGGGGCCCCGTGATGACGCTGTACTTCCTGGCGGCCCGTTTCGACATGATGCGATTCCTGGGCACCCAGGCCTGGTTCTTCTTCCTGGTCAACATCGCGAAGCTGCCGTTCTCGCTCGGCCTCGGGCTGCTTGCCACCGACATGCTGACACCGCTGCTGCTCCTAGTCCCGGTGACGCTATCCGGCGCATGGCTGGGCCGCGTCACAGTTCGCCACCTCGACCAGAAGTGGTTCAACCGCGTCATCATCGCGCTGACCATCGTCTCGTCGCTATACCTGCTGCGCTGAGGGGTCACAAGCCCCGCCACGCCGGGATGCCGTCGGGCCTGTCAGGCCTGCCAGGTCGTGCGGCCTGTGACGACGGGGACGTCGTGCCACTGGCCGTCAGCCGCTGAGGCGACGGCGGCCTCGTCGATCTCCGCGGCGGCCCAGCCGTCGGCCACCGATGGGGCGAGCTGCCTGCCCGTCAGCACCGACTCGATGAACTGGGCCGCCTCGACGGTCTTCATGTCGTCGAAGCCCATGGACGTGCCCGCACCGGGCTGGAAGATACTGAACGCGGGGAAGTCGGGGCCCGCCATGACCCGCGTGTACCCCTGGAACTCCTGGTCCCGGCCGGCGCAGACGAGAAGGTCGTTGAGGTGCTCGAAGTTCCACCTGAGCGACCCGTTCGTGCCGTAGACCTCGACGATGTACTCGGCGCGCGGGCCGACGGCGACGCGGCTGGCCTCCAGGGTCGCGACCGCCCCACCCTCAAGACGCGCCAGGACCGCCACCCAGTCTTCGTTCTCGACGGCGCCGAGCTCGTCGGAGACCTCCCAGCCGGTGTGTCCGATGCCGGCTTTGGTGGGGATGGGGCGCTCGGGGATGAACTGCGCCGACGTCGCGGTGACGGCCTCGATGCGGCCGGCGAGGTACTGCACCAGGTCGGCGCCGTGGCTGAGGAGGTCGCCAATGACGCCGGATCCGCCCTTGTCGCGGCTGTGCCGCCAGGTCAGCGGCCCCTCCGGCGACGACCCGTAGTCTGCGATCAGCCAGCACCGCACGTTGGTGACGCGCCCGATCCGGCCGTCGCGGATGAGCTGCCGGGCGCGCTCGATGGCGGGGGTGTGCCGGTAGTTGAAGCCGACGGCCGTGATCAGCCCGGCGGCCTCCGCGGCCTCGGCAATCTCCCGCGACTGCGCCGCCGAGACCCCCATTGGCTTCTCGATCCAGAACGGCTTCCCGGCGGCGATGGCGGCCAGGGCGATCTCGTGATGCAGGAAGTTCGGGGAGCAGATGCTCACCACATCGACGTCTGGGTCCGCCAGGAGCTCACGGTAGTCGGCGTAGGCGCGCTCGAAGCCGAGAGCGGCGACAGCCTCGTCGCGGGCCGCCTCGACGGGGTCGCAGGCGGCAACGAGCTGCACGTCAGCCTCCAGTCCCTGGTACCGCTCGGCCAGGGCGCGGTAGCTGCGCGCATGCAGCCTGCCCATCCATCCGAGGCTGATGACCCCAACGCCGATCTGCTTGCTCATCCACTTCTCCCAGGTCTGGGCCACCCTCAGCGGTGGCACACTTGTTCGAACATATCACCTGCCCCAGACCGTAGACAGTCCCCAAAAATCAGCCCTGGGAATCAGTTTCATTAACGAAATAGAGAATGCAAAACCAATTGACAGGACATTTGCCTGAAACCTAGTCTGGAGGCGCCCAACGACGCGCCAGAAAGGACCTCCATGGCCGACAAGTCCCGCAACCCCGAACCCCGATACAACAAGCTGACCATCGGCGTCTGTCCTGACCAGTGGGGCGTCTGGTTCCCCGAGGATCCGGCGCAAATTCCGTGGGAGAAAGCCCTCGACGAGATGGCCGAGGCTGGTTTCTCCGTGATGGAGACCGGTCCCTTCGGCTACTTCCCCACCGACCCCACGCGCCTGGCCGAGGAAATGGGCAAGCGAGGTTTCCGCGTCGTCGCCGGCACTGGTTGGGGCGTCCTCCACAAGGCCGAGGCCTGGGCCGACACGGAGCGCACCTTCCGCGCCATCGGTGAGACCCACGCCGCCGTCGGCGCCGAGTACGTGGTGCACCTGCCACCGATGTTCCGCGACGAGCACACCGGCGAGTTCACCGATGTGCGTCACCTCGACGGCGAGGCCTGGGATCTGTACATCAACAACGCCAACCGGCTCGGCCGCATGATGAAGGAGGACTACGGCCTCACGATGGTCCTCCACCCGCACGGCGACTCCCACATCGAGACCCGCGAGGACATCGACCGCATCTTCCAGGCCACCGACCCCGAGTACGTCGGGTTCTGCCTGGACACCGGCCACATCGTCTACGGCATGGCCGACAACACCGCCCTGATCCGCGACTACCCGGAGCGCATCTCCTACGTCCACATCAAGGCCATGGACCCGAAGCTTGTCAAACAAGCCCACGACGAGGACTGGCCGTTCGTGAAGGCCGTCAAGGCGGGCTGCTCCGTGCCGCCACCGGAGGGTGAACCCGACATGCCGAGCCTCGTCGAGGCCCTCGCCGATCTCGACAAGGAGCTCTACGTCATCTGCGAGCAGGACATGTATGGCTGTGACCCGTCCTACCCGCTGCCCAACGCCATCAAAGTCCGCGAATACCTGGCCTCCATCGGCCTCGGAGTGAAGTGAGCGACACCATGACCCTGCGCATCGGAATGATCGGCCCCGGCGGGATGGGGCAGGCGCACATCGAACGCATCCACAGCGTCATCGCGGGCGGTCGGGTAGTGGCCGTCACCGACCTCAACGCCGAAAACGCCCGGAAGGTCGCCGACCGGATCGGCGCAACAGTATTCCCGAGCGCCGCGGAACTCATCGCCTCGAACGACGTCGACGCCGTCATGATCTGCAGCTTCGGGCCCGCCCACGAACCCGACGTGATCGCAGCCGTCGAGGCCGGCACGTACGTCTTCTGCGAGAAACCCCTCGCCCCCACCGCCGAGGCCTGTGCGCGCATCATGGAGGCCGAGCAGAAGGCGGGCAAGAAGCTCGTCACCGTCGGTTTCATGCGTCGCTTCGATGCCTCCTACCGGGAGATGAAGGCCATCCTCGATGCCGGCGAGATCGGCGAGGCCCTCATGGTCCACAACGCGCACCGCAACCCGACGGTGCCGGAAAGCTACACCTGGGACATGGCGATCAACGACACCGCCATCCACGAAATCGACACCATGCGCTGGCTGCTCGGCGAGGAGTTCGTCTCGGCCCGCGTCGACAAGCCGAAGAAGACCACGAACCGTTTCCCACACCTGCAGGACCCGCTGGTGCTGATCCTCACCACCACCTCCGGGGTGCGCGTCGACGACGAGATCTTCGTCAACTGCCAGTACGGCTACGACATCCAGTGCGAACTGGTCGGCGAGAACGGTGCAGTGCGGCTCAGCGACCAGGAGCTGGTGCAGCGCGCCGACCTGCAGGGTCGCCGCAACCGGCTGACCATGGACCACAACCAGCGCTTCGGCCAGGCTTTCGTGCGTGAGGTGCAGGAGTGGATCACCGCCGTCTCGCAGGACCGTCACACCGGCTCCACCGCGTGGGACGGCTACGCAGCTGCCTGTGTCTGCGACGCCGGCGTCAAGGCCCTCGAGGCCGACGGCGAGGTGGCGGTCGAGATGATGCCCAAACCCGCGTTCTACGCCTGAGGAGGAACCCCCATGGTGAAAATCCTGCTGGATCCGTCGATGTACCACCCCCACCTCAGCGTCGCCGAGGAATGCTTCAAGGCCGCCGATCTCGGCTACGAGTACATCGAGCTGTCGCCGCGCGCCGACTTCCACGAGTGGCACCACTACCCCAAGGTCGACGACGCAGAGGTCGCGAAGGTCAAGAACGCCATGGCCGCCTCCGGCGTGAAGATCTGGACCTTCAACCCGGTGTTCAACTGGTCCTCACCCGACGAGCAGGAACGCCAGGCGCAGGTGCGCAACTTCCGGCGGCTGCTGGAGATCGCCGAAGAGCTGGAGGTGCCGCTGATCGCCACCGAGTTCTCGGGCGACCCGAACGAGCCCCTCAAGTCGGAGCACCAGTTCTACAAGTCCATCGAGGAGCTGATCCCGGACTTCGAGAAACGCGGCATCGAGTGCACCATCGAGGCCCACCCGTACGACTTCGTCGAGACGAACGACCGGGCCGTGCAGGTGGTGCGCGGGGTGAACAAGCCGTGGCTGAACTACGAGTTCTGCCTGCCGCACCTGTTCCACCTCTCCCAGGGCCAGGGAAACCCGCGGGCGCTGATGGAGTACGCCGGGCCGCGCCTGAAGCACGTCCACATAGCGGACGTGTGGAATCACCTGGCGAACGTCGGCAACCGGTACATCATCAACCCGCCCGGCGTTGATGCCCGCATCCACCAGCACAACGAGATCGGCAACGGCGAGGTGCCGTGGGACGAGGTCTTCGGCTACCTGCGGGAGACCGACTACGACGGTCCGCTGTCGGTGTGCGTCTTCGGCTGGGAGGAGGACGCCGACGCCATCCACGTGAGGATGCGTGAACGCCTGGAAAACGAGCTCACCAAGAGGTAATGTGTTTGCGAGAGCAAATTGCTCTTGGAGATTCCGCCGCCAGGAGTGCCGGTCCGAGCAGGTGACGTCCAGTCGCCGCCACGGCAGGGGCGGGCCAGGAGGATGCACCAAGGAGTGCGTTAAGGACAATCCACACAGGAGAATGCCCACGACACCGGCAAGGGCCGGACCATCTCCACCGGCGGGGTCTCTCAGTTACATACGGAAAGGAAGAAACCATGACCTCTCATGGACTGAGCCGCCGTAGCGTACTGACTATGGCGCCCCTGGGCGCGCTCGGCGTCGCCCTCGCAGTGAGCAATGCCCCTCAGGCCAAGGCCGAGGAGCTTTCCACCTATTGGATCCAACGGGACCTGATCTACTTCGGGTTCCTGCCGATTGGCTCGGATGACGGCATCTACGGCGCCCAGACAACGGAGGCAGTCCGGTGGATGCAGTACCGCGCGGGGCTCGAAGAGGACGGCATCGCTGGACCAGAAACCCAGCAGGCTCTGTTCGACAGGGTTTTGCATGTTCAAGAGAGAGTCCCTGGGTGTGAAGCCGACGGCTATGCAGGTCCGGATACTTTCGCAAAGACCGCTGAAATGCAGACTGACAACGGTCTACCTGCGACCGGAGTCTGTGACGACGCCACTCTCAAAATCGTGAAACAGGGCCTCTGGAAGGACCCGAAGTAGGGTCAGCGACCCACCGGTCGTCAAAGACCAGCCCCTCCGGGCACTGCCCGGAGGGGTTTTCATGGTGTGAGGACGCTGGCGGGCAGGGGTTGTTCACGTTTCCAGGGACCTGACCGTGTTGTCGGGGACGGTCCGGGTTGCGTCATCCGGGATAATCATTGTGGCTGGCTTTTCTCGCCCGCATCGAGAGCCCCGGAAAGGAACCCCATGGAAGGTCTCATCGTCGTGGTCAGCGTCGGTGCCGCGGTGGTGGCTGGCAATGCCCTGGCTCCCATTCTCCGGCTCCCCGTGCCTCTGACCCAGGTGCTGCTGGGTTTCCTCGTGGCCTTCATCCCCGGTCTGGAACACCTGGGGATGCCGCACGAGGTGGTGCTGATGCTCTTCCTCCCGGCGCTGCTGTTCTGGGAGAGTCTCACGACGTCGAAGAACGCCATCCGCCGCGACCTGCGCGGCATCCTGATCACCTCGACGGTATTCGTGGTGGCCACCGCCTTCGCCGTCGCCTGGATCGCCTCGTCGCTGGGCATCCCGTGGGCGGCGGCGCTGATCCTCGGCGCAGCCGTCGCCCCGCCCGACGCTACCGCGGCGGCGGCCTTGGCGAAGGGCCTGCCGCAACGCCAGTTCATGCTGCTCAAAGCGGAGAGCCTGACCAACGACGGCACCGCCTTGGTGGTCTACGCCATCGCCGTCGGCATAGCGCTCGGCGGGCACTACACCCCCTGGGACATCACCCGGATGGCGCTGGTCTCGTTCCTGGGCGGCATCCTGGTGGGGATCCTGATGGCGGCTGTCGCCTACCCGGTGTTGTCGAGGCTGCGCGACCCTATCGTCCTCAACATGGCCCTCATCGTCACGCCCTACGCGGCCTACCTGACGGCGGAGCAGATCCACGCCTCGGGAGTCCTGGCGGTGGTGGTGGCCGGCCTGATCATCTCGGCCTTCTCGAACCGGCTGAGCACCCCGGAGTCCCGCACCCAGGCGGAGCACGCCTGGCCGCTGGCGACCAGCCTGCTGAACGGGGCGCTGTTCCTGCTGATCGGCGTCGAGACACAGTCGCTGGTCTTCCGTTTCCAGCCCGCAGAGCTCCTAGCGCTGGCAGGTATAGCCGTCGCCGTCGCGGTGACCCTAGTGGTCTCGCGTTTCCTCTTCCTGCAGCTCACGGTGATGATCATCCGCTCCCTCGACCGCAGGCCCGAGCAGCGGCAGCGCCGGATGTCCTACCGGGCGCGGCTTGTGAGCGGGGTTTCGGCGTTCCGGGGCGCGGTCTCGCTGGCGATCGCGCTGTCGATCCCCCTGACCATGAACGACGGCTCGCCGTTCCCCTACCGCGACGAGGTGGTGCTGATCGCGGCCCTGGCGATCATCATCGGCATCGCGGTGCAAGGACCGCTGCTGCCCAAGGTCATCGCCTGGGCGGCGCGCGGCGGCCATGCCGGAGACCAGGAGGAGAAGGAGCTGTCCGAGGAGCAGCGAATCACCGAGGCGCGCCTGGCGATCCTCGCGGTCGTGCGTCCGGAGCTGCCCGATCTGGCGGAGCAAGCTGGTGTCTCCCCCTGGGTCGCGGAGGAGATGGCCGACCGCATCGACACCATCGCCGCACACATGAACGCCGGCGATGACGACGACGAGGCGGAGGGGCTTTCCGAGGTCGCCGCCCTGGAACGCCTCCATCTGGCGGTGATCGCCCGGAAACGGGAGATCCTGGGGCAGCTGGTGCGTGAGCGCCAGATCGACGACGAGACAGCCAGGATCATTCGGGCCCGCATGGACCTGGAGGAGATCCACCGCAACGGCTACCTCCCCTACGAGTGAGGCCCCGGGCACCACATCCGCCCACTGCCTACTGGCCGGCCGCCCCGGCCCGCTGGCATACGGCTCGGTGGCTCCACCCGGCGCCACCGCCGCCGCGAGGCCTCCCGGCCTGCCCATAGACCTGGAGAGGTGGGAGCATCCCCGCACACCAGCTCACGATGCGCGGTCAGGACGCGGGTCTCGTCTCGCCCCGCAGGACTCTCTGGCTATTTGTATTGACATTTCCACCTTCTTTGCGACAGTATCGTCAGGTCGCAGGGAGGCGACTTCCCCAGGTCCCGCCGGGGCCTCCGACACGAGGAAGTGAGAAGGAATGAAGCCAGTACCCAAGCTCGCCGCGCTGGCCATGGGCGCAGTGCTCGTCCTGACCGGATGTGGCATGACGACCGACGGAGTCGCCGGTGCGGACGGAGAGCCCGGAGCCGTCACCACGCAGGACTACCAGCCTTCGGAGGTCGTCAAGCCGAAGAATGGGAAGAAGCTGAAGATCGGGGCTAGTTTCCCCGTGCTCGACCAGTTCCTCCAGAACGTCGAAAACGCCATCAAGGCCCGCGGCAAGGAGGCCGGGGTCGAGGTGAGCACCGACTCAGCGCAGGAGAAGGCGGAGGTGCAGCTCAGCCAGATCGAGAACATGATCTCCTCCGGCGTCGACGCCCTCATCGTGCTGCCCCAGGACACCGCCACCACCGCCCCGATCACCCAGCGAGCCAAAGAGGCGGGCATTCCACTGGTATACGTCAACCGCCGCCCGCAGCAGCTGCCCACTGGCGTCCCCTACGTCGGGTCCGACTCGCTGATCGCCGGCCGGATGGAGATGGAGGCCCTCGCCAAGCTCACCGACTACAAGGGCAACGTCGCGATCCTCCAGGGCGACGCCACGCAGGAGGCCGCCCAGCTGCGCACCCAGGGCTGTAAGGAGATCGTCGCCGAGCATCCCGAGATGAAGGTGGTCTCCGAGCAGACCGGGCTGTGGATGCGCGACAAGGGCCTGGCCATCACCGAGAACTGGCTGCAGTCCGGTCAGCAGATCGACATCATCTGCTCCAACAACGACGAGATGGCCCTGGGCGCCATCCAGGCTTTCACGAACGCAGGCAAGCTGGACCAGGTGCACATCGGAGGCGTCGACGCCACACCCGATGCCCTCGGCGCGATGAGCGCCGGGAAACTCGACATAACGGTCTTCCAGGACGCCAAGGGCCAGGGGAAAGCCGGTGTGGACACCGCCATCCGGCTGGTCAACGGTGAGGAGGTCCCGGGAGTCATCAACGTGCCCTACCAGCTGGTCACGCCCGAGAACATGGCCGAATTCCAGAATCGATGAGGATTGAGCGACCGGGAGCGACTCCGCTATCCCGTTCACAGGAGAACCAATGCAAGAGGTAATTCTGCGGATGAGCAACATCCGCAAGACCTTCCCGGGAGTCGTGGCGCTTGACGAGGTCGACCTGAACGTCCGCAGCGGCACGGTGCACTCCCTGATGGGAGAGAACGGCGCGGGCAAGTCCACGCTGATGAAATGCCTGATCGGCATGTACCAGCCGGACTCCGGCTCGGTGGAGCTGGCCGGTGAGGAGATGAACTTCAAGGACACCAAGGACGGCCTGGAGCACGGCATCTCGATGATCCACCAGGAGCTATCGCCGGTGCCTGAGATGATGGTGGCGGAGAACATCTGGCTGGGCCGCGAGCCCCGCGGCCCCCTGGGGCTGCTGGACCCCCGGATCATGATCCGCAAAACCCGTGAGCTCTTCAAGGAGTGGGACATCGACATCGATCCCAGGGCTCAGATGAAGACCCTGTCGATCGCCAAGCAGCAGATGGTCGAGATCGCGAAGGCCATCAGCTACGACGCCAAGATCATCATCATGGACGAGCCCACCTCGGCGATCCCGGAACGCGAGGTGGAGCACCTCCACAGGATGATCAAGCGGCTGACCGATTTCGGCGTCGCGATCATCTACATCACCCACAAGATGGACGAGGTCTTCAAGATCTCCGACGACATCACGATCTTCCGCGACGGCAAACACGTCGGTTCCTATGCGGCCAAGGACCTCGACCGGGACAAGCTGATCAAGCTGATGGTCGGCCGGGAGCTGACGGACCTGTTCCCGAAGCTGGAGGCCGAGATCGGCGACGTGGTGCTGTCAGTGCGCAACCTCACGCGCGGCAGCGTGGTCAAGGACGTCAGCTTTGACCTGCGCCGGGGCGAGATCCTCGGCATCGCGGGGTTGATGGGCGCTGGGCGCACAGAGGTCCTGGAGACCATCTTCGGAATCGAGAAGGCCGATTCCGGCGAGATCATCCTCGACGGTAAGTCGCTGAGGATCAGGCAGCCCGCCGACGCTATCCAGGCGAACCTGGCCCTGCTGACCGAGGACCGCAAGCTGAACGGCATCATGGGGGTGCTGTCGGTTGGCGACAACATCACGGTCGCGGCGTTGCCCCGCTACAGCCCGGGCGGCTTCCTCAAGGTCAGCGAGATGCGCAAGGACTCGCAGGAGCAGCGCGAGAAGCTGCGCATCAAGACCCCGTCGCTGAACCAACTCATCAAGAATCTGTCCGGCGGTAACCAGCAGAAGGCTCTGATCTCACGTTGGCTGCTGACGGTTCCGGATGTGCTGCTGATCGACGAGCCCACCCGCGGCATCGACGTCGGCGCGAAGTCCGAGATCCACCGGCTCATGTCGCTGCTGGCCCGGCAGGGCAAGGCGATCATCATGGTCTCCTCCGAGCTGCCCGAGGTGCTCGGCATGAGTGACCGCATCCTAGTCATGCATGAGGGCCGCATCTCTGGTGAGCTGTCCCGCGAGGAGGCCAACCAGGAGTCCGTCATGCATCTGGCCACCGGCGGCGACGGAGTCGTCGCGAGCGAAGGAAACCCCAATGTCTGAAACCGCCACCACCGCCCGTCCGAGCCTCGACTTCGGGGAAGCCCTGAGGAAGTACTCGATAGTCCTGATCCTGCTCGCCTTTGTGATCGTGGTGAGCATCATCACCGAGGGCCGGTTCCTGCAGACGCAGAACCTGTTGAATGTCGTGGTGCAGGTAGCGCCGATCGGCATCATCGGCCTCGGGATGATGGCTGCCATCATCACCAAGGGAATCGACCTATCGGTCGGCTCGACGGTGGCGCTGTGCGCCATCGTGTCGGCCTCCCTGGCGCAGGTCCCCGGCCCCAGTGCGTTCTTCCCGAACCTGCCCTCCCTGCCGATCGCCCTGGCCGTGGTGGCGGGCCTGGCGATGGGCACCCTCGTTGGCGCCGTCGTCGGCAGCCTGATCGCGGTCTTCAGGATCCCGCCGTTCGTCGCCACCCTCGGCATGATGACCGCCGCACGTGGCTTCGCGAACATCTACAACGATGGCCGGCCGATCAGCAACACCGCCCCCAAGTTCAATGAGCTTGGCGAGGGCGTCATGCCCATCCTGCTGCTGGCCTTCGTCGCCATCGTCATGTGGCTGGTGCTCAACCGCACCCGCTTCGGCCGCCACGTCTACGCCATCGGCGGCAACGAGATGGCCGCGAAGGTCTCCGGCATCTCGGTGCCGAAGACGCAGTTCAAGATCTACGCCCTGATCGGCCTGCTGGCTGGCCTGGCAGGCGTCATCCTCACCGCCCGCACCGGGTCCGGCAGCCCGACCCTGGGCAACATGCTGGAGCTGGACGTGATCACCGCCACCGTCATCGGCGGCACGTCGTTCAACGGCGGCATCGGCACCGTCTGGGGCGTCATAGTCGGCACGCTGATCATCGGTGTGATCAACAACGGCCTGAGCCTGATGAACGTCTCGGCGTTCTGGCAGATGGTCGTCAAGGGCGCCATCATCGTGATCGCGATCATCATCGACGAACGCAAGAACAGATAGCCGCGTCACAACGCGAGATGGGGCTCCCACCTGGGTCAGGTGGGAGCCCCATCGTCATGCGGCACGCCCGGATGCGAAGTGCGGATCCGTACGCGACGCCACGTCAGGAGTTCAGCGACTGCATCATCCCGGGCAGGTCCTCAGCGAAGCACTCTTTCCACAGACCCCACTCGTGCGTCCGGTCGGGAAGGAACTTGTAGTCGTGATCTATACCGGCACTGGTCAGGGCGTTTGAGAAGCGTTCATTCGTCGTGTGCACAGTTGCTTCCTGGATATCTGCACCGAAATTATCGATGAACGAACGAGCTCGCCTCTTCAGCTCATCCAGAATTCGGTCCTGATCACTGGGCAATGGTGCGAAAGTACTGAGGATAGTCCCATCCCCCGACCGGATGAAGAGACGCTTCCCACGATATTTCTCAATGTTCTCCATGGGGTTATACCCCTTGGCGATCTCCGGATATACCTCGTTTCCCCATGTGGAGCCGGGAAGATTCGAGGTCCGCCAGTACCCATTGAGGGCATCCGCCACAGGCCCCATCCAGATGACGGCCCTGACGGCTCCTCCCCCTGGAGAACCCGGTCGACAGTCGGAAGGACCGGAGTAGGCGCTGATCGAGCGGAAGTGCCCGTAGTAGCGCTGCCCGAGGGCGAGCGCTCCCCAGCCGCCCATGGACAGACCCGCGATGGCCATGCGGGACGGATCGGTGCGGAAGTTCTCATGGACGTAGGGCAGCACACGCTCCATGATGAAGGTCTCCCAGGCCGCCTCACGCCCAGGAAGCGGGTAATTAGCGTTGCTGTAGAACGACCCTCCACCACCGTCGGGCATGACGACGATGAGGTCCTGGCCCTTCGTCGCCTCGATGACGTTTCCCTCCCTGCTCCAGTCCAGGAACATTCCCCTACCGCCATGCAGCAGCAACAGCACGGGGTACCGGCGGTCCGGGGAGGAATCGTAGCTCTCCGGCAGGGTGACTCGCACCGACGGGTCGAAGACCTGAACCCCTTGGGCCCTGAACCGGAAGTCGATCGACCGGAGCTCCGGATGCTGCCACGGCGACCCGTCAATCGGCGTGAGACCGTGAGAGGCGCCGAAGGCATGTGCTGTCTCCGCAGCGCCGAAAGCCAGCAGGGGCACTGCCGCAGCCCCCGCGAGGAGAGACCGCCTGGAGACCTTCAACGAAGCTGCTTTAGATATCACAGTGGACACGAAACTCACTCCTTACTGATAACGACATCCTGACGCCAGCCCCTCAGAAAAGAATCGGCGACGCCGTAGACGAAAGGTAGGCAATACCTTAAAAACTCACCCACTCAAATATCAACCCCAGAAATTAATTTTTAATTTGATTATTGAAATTGCGACAAATATACGACGTTTTTAAATTACGTTGAACTTGGAAAATAAGTCGCCTTTTATCACGCCAGGCCCCGGAAGGCCAGATGAGCCGGGCAGGCTCACCCTCCCCAGCAGGCATCACCTGAGGCCAGGGCGGTCAACGCCACCGACTCCAGGCTGATGCCCAAACGCTGTGCGGGGTAAGCACTGCCCAGCCCTTCAACCTGCATGCTGCTCACTTGGTCAGGAGTTCAGCGACTGCATGATCCCGGGCAGGTCCTCAGCGAAGCACTCTTTCCACAGATCCCAGCCGTTGGCGCGGTCGGGAAGGAGCTTGTAGTCGTGTTTTATATCTTGGCTGATCAGCTTGGCGGCAAGCATGTCGTTTGTCGCATGCACTGGGGATTCTTGAAGACGCTTGACGATTTGGCCACCATTTCCGTTTCCGTAGCCACCATAACCCCGAGGGCTCCGCAGTCTTTCTACTTTGCTGACAAGCCGATCTCTTTCCTCAGACACCGGCGCGAAGACGTCGAGCAGACTTCCGCTTCCACAGCGGAAAAATAGACGCCTTTCGCGATACACGGAAGAATTATAAATGGGGTCATACATTTCCGTGAGTTTCTCAGTTGGGTAAGATCCGAAGATGGCCCCCGGAACATTCACCTTATCTCGATTCTTGACGGAGTCAGCCAAAGGGGCTATGTAGATCAGGGAGCCGACAGCGAACGCATCGGGACTAACCTTACTATCATGGAAACCAGCAGGACCGGAGTAGGAGCTGATCGATCTGAAAAGGCCAAGGTAACGCCTACCAAGACTCAGCGCCCCCCACCCGCCGATGGAGGCACCTGCGATTGCCATCCGGGTTGAGTCAGTGCGGAAGTTCTCATGGACGTAGGGCATCACGTGTTTCATGATGAAGGTCTCCCAAGCAGCCTTGTAAGGCTTATAGTCGGCATGTATGTCCATGAAGAAGGAGCCCACCCCGCCATCAGGCATGACGACAATCACGTCCTGGCCTTTGGTCGCCTCGATGACGTTTCCCTTGTCGCTCTAGTCCAAGAAGTCTCCCATGCCCCCATGCAGCAGCAACAGGACGGGGGTACCGGCGGTCCGGGGAGGAATCGTAGCTCTCCAGCAGGGTGACCCGCACCGACGGATCGAAAATCTCGACATCTTCGGTCTTGAACCGGAAGTCGATCGATCGGAGCTCTGGGCGCTGCCACGGTGACCCGTCAATCGGCGTGAGACCATGGGAAGCGCCAAAGGCATGTGCTGTCTCCGCGGCGCCGAAAGCCAGCAGGGGCACTGCCGCAGCCCCCGCGAGGAGAGACCGCCTGGAGACCTTCAACGAAGTCGCTTTAGATTTCAATACGGACATGGATACCACCCCTCTCAGGGCGTTATTCATGTGGGTTTTTGTTATCGGGTTCGTAGTAGTTCGAGTTGGGTGACGATGCGGATGATGGCGGGGAGTTCTTCGAGGCGTCCATGGTAGCCTTTGGCGAGGATCTTCCAGTTCTTCAGGTGAGCGATGCAGTGCTCGATTCCGGCGCGGAGACTGGCGATTGTTTTGTTGAATCTTTTCTCCCAGCCACTTCGGGGTTGATTGGGGGATTTCTTGACCGGAGTTATCGCGGTGGTCGCGGTGTGGAGTGCCCGGCGTTTCGTGGACAGTGGTGAAAAACCTGAGTTTATTCGAACATGTGAGGTAAAATCTGTACTATGCCGGCTTCGAAATTTAGTAAAGAGTTTAAAGAACAAATCGTTGCGGAGGTTCTTGAGGGGTCTCGGCCGATAGCGGAAGTGGCGAAGTCCTACAATCTGGAGCCGGCGAACTGTGGGTAACTGGGTGAGGATATGGCGGAAGCAGCATCCCGATTCAGGTATGGTAGAAGCCTCGTCGGATCAGGTGGCGGAGAACAAGCGCTTGCAGGCCGAGGCTGGGTGAAGCGAAGATGGAGATCGAGTTTTTGAGATAAAGCGGCGGCCTTCTTCGCGCAGGAATCCCGGTAGCAGCGAAATATGTTTATATACCTCCGCGAGGAAGGCAGCTATCCTGTGTATCTGATGTGCCGCTGGGCCAGAGTGTCTCGTTCTGGCTATTACAGGTGGCGGAATCAGGGTTTATCCGAGACGCAGAAACGCCGGGAAGAACTCACTATTTTGATTACGCATTTCTTCCACGAGTCTGACCAAACGTACGGGTATCGGCGTATCCACGCAGCTCTGGTTGAACGGGGCGTCCACGCGAGCCTAGATCTGGTGCGCCAGCTCATGCACCGGGCTGGCTTGGTTGCCTGTCAGCCCCGGAAACGGGTCCGTACCACCATCCCGGCCCAGGATCTTCACCACCGCCCGGATCTGGTGAAAAGGAATTTTACCGCCAACAAACCAGGGCAGAAATGGGTAGGCGATATCACCTACATCCCCACCTGGGAAGGATTCACTTATCTAGCAACCGTCATGGATTGCTACTCGAAAAAGATCATCGGTTACGCGATCGCCGGGAATATGCGCACCCGGCTTGTTGCCGAGGCTTTACACATGGCAGTCAGAAATCAACCCCCTATCGTGGGCGAGACTGTCTTCCATTCGGATCGTGGTTCGCAATACACCTCAGCTGATTACGCGGAAATCATGAACACATATGGCATCCGCGCCTCGGTAGGTAGAACTGGGTCGTGTTACGACAATGCCGCAGCGGAATCATTTAATGCCACCTGCAAGAAGGAGGTAGTGAACCGGAAGATCTACCCAACACGGAAACATGCTATAAAGGATGTGACAGCCTGGATCGAGCAACTGCTACAATCAGAAACGACTTCACTCGGCGTTAGGGTACCGAACCCCCAACCACGTCCACCAAGAATGGAGCCAACACCAGAAAGCAGCCTAGAAATCCCATTTTTCAACAGTGTCCACAAAACCCATAGCACTCCAGTGTAAGCACTGTCAGCAACCCATGTGGCCTCTGTCTCAGAAAAAAGGTCACTCCACCCACACTCCTGGATCACCCTGGCATCATGACGAGCTCCTGGGAACGGCTCGGACACCGCCACGAGGTCGCCCCGGCAGGTGGCCGCGATCTGGATGTTCACACATTGGACTTTACGTTTCCCGGAGTAGTTCGCAGCGCCCTGCCCGCTTGCTGGGCGGTTCCCGGTCGGAACGTAGGTGCCGTCGACCAGCAGGAGCTGTCCCTGAGCGATCGCCTCCTCCACTCCGCCACTGGTGAACACCAGCACCGTCTCCAGGATCTCGGTGATCCTGCGCCAGATCCTGCAGATCGTGGACTGGGACACCCCGAACATGTCAGCGATCACCATCTGGGATATGTTCTGACGCAAGAGCATCAAAGAGATCACCACCTGCCGGTAGAGTTTAATCTTGTGGCGGCTAAAGTCGAGTCCCCGACCCTGGGCGACGTCATGGACACGGGTCACGATCTCATAGATCACATGAGCGGGAAGACCTGTAGTAGACTGATAACGCATCGGCTGCTTCTTCGAGAGATACGGATAGTTTGCAACACCTATTCTCCCATGGAGCAGTCGATGCCCTACAAAAAGGGTCACTTCAGAAACCCAAATAACCCACATGAATAACGCCCTCATATAGATGTCACCTTAGACTATATCCTTCCAAAGAGGAAATAGCTGCACCTCCACGCCAATTTCAGGGAATAACGACTTTTGATTATTGAAAATACACTCCCGATACTATTTTCATATTCAAAAACACATCATTTGCTACTGAGGCTTAGTCAGAATCGGTGGCTGCAATAGTTAATTGACGTGTTGTGCGTGTCGGTATGCGCGAGGAAGGCTCAACTTCCTGAATAATTGATAGTACCAACACAGTCAATCGAAAGTTGAGCCTTCCCATGTACTCTAGCACAGGTCTTAGCAGCGAACAGATCACCGACCTTGTCGCACGCATCCATGACCTCCGCGAGGCACCAGCCTCCCGAGCAGGACGGAAACCCACACTAGGACTGTACAAGTGTGTTGTTGTGGCCTTGATCTATCTGCGATCCAACCGCACACAAGCATCGATTGCCGACCAGTTCCACGTCTCCCAGAAAACGATCTCTCGAACCATCGCATCCTGGATGCCCATCCTGGGACAGGCCCTGCAGGACTGCACCCCCACGGTCGACGACCTCGATGTCAGCGAACCACTCATCGTCGATGGCACCCTACTGCCGACCTGGTCATGGCGCACCATGCCAGAACTGTACTCCGGCAAACACAAAACCACCGGCGTCAACGTCCAGGTTGCATGCGACCTGACAGGACGGCTCGCCTTCATCTCCGACCCGATGCCCGGCCGCACCCATGACGCACACGCACTCAAAGAAACCGGCCTACTCGACCACATCACCACCGGGCAACTCATCGGCGACAAAGGATACATCGGACTCGGCATGATCACCCCCATCCGAACCCAACCGAAACAACAACACACAGAAGAAGAAAAAAGGTTCAACAAGTCAGTAAACGCGATACGCTACATGATCGAACGAGTCATCGCCAACCTCAAAACCTGGAGAATTCTCCACACCGACTACCGCAGACCCTTCACAACATTCCCAGAAACAATCACCACAGTAGCCGCACTCGAATTCTACAGAAACACATTCTGACTAAGCCTCACTGCCTCAGATCACCGCAGTAGCACCCAGCCCGACCAAATCCCCGCGACCCTGCCCCACCTTATGCAGCAGAGGTGAAGAGCTGATGTGCACCACGACCAGGTGTGCGCTCAGCAGACCACTGCCCAGTCCTCCGCCCTCCAAGAAAGCAGGCTGCCCCCAACGCAGGCGCCGACGCGGGCAGGGCGAGACAGGAAGGCCCGGTGATTGATCCCGGCTAACGGCACACCAGACCCTGGGGCGATCAACCCATACAGCGTCGCAGGCCCCAACCCCGGCTAGCAGAGCGCGCCGTAAGCCCCGCCGTACAGGCCAGAGGGCCGAAGGACCTCGGCAGCGACACCACCAGCCTCTATCATGGTCCATGACCCGTTTCACCCCAGCAGGAGCACTCGATGTCCGATCTTGAATATGATCGCGCTCAAACCCAGGAGTCGCAGAGGGTTGTGAGCCAGGAAGCAACCGCCGAGACCAGCCAGGCCGCCGGAGGGCTCAATACGATGGCCACCTCCCAGAGCGAAACCAGATGGGGCGTGGAGGAAGGCGCCGTGGCATATAAGGCGCAATATGAGAAGAACCTGCAGGCCGTACACGGTGAGGTCACGGCACTGAACCAGCGTCTCGGGGCATTCGTCGAAGCCTTGAAAGCCAGTGCCGACTCATTGGAAGCCGATGAGGACGACATCGTGTCCGCCCAGCTCGCGCTGCAGAAAAAGTTGGACGCATCCACGCCAGCCGTACCCCCAGCGGATGAATCATCTTAATTCACAGACCAACCCTTCTAATAGCGATCTAGCATATCCCAACCCATCCAACGGATCTGAGAAAGAAAACTGACCAATGCCCGACAGTCCCTTCTACGCGAGGCTAGAAGCAGTAGCGCACCTGAATCACGAGGATTCCGGCGCAAGCGATCTCGAGAAGCTCCGATCGCACCTTGAAACGGCAAAAGAATTAGTAGCCAAGGTCAAGGAGAATCCCGGAATCACCGGCCAGATAAAGTCGGCTATAGGCGAAAAGCTCAGTAGTTATATCGCAGGTTTTGAGCTTCAAGAGCAGAACCTCACGACGCTACGCAGCAACCACGAAGAAGCCTGTCGGGCCATGGCCGAGGCCAAAAATAGCTTCGGCTCACTTTCGCCAGCTCTGCTATCCCCCGCAGAGTCAGCCCTGCAGTCCTTCAACGAAACGGTCAGCTGGGCTGGCATAACATTGCCGACGGAGGAATACCTGACTGGGGTTGCAAACAATAGAAACGCAGAACGTGAGCAGCAAGCCAATGCAGCTTTGACGAAGATGAATGCGGCTCTCCACAAAGCAGCTGCGCTCGATATCGCCAAAGGAGACAAAGACAGTGACAGCGGAGGCTCTGGTGGCGGTGCTGGAGGAAGCGGCGGTTCCAATTCCCCCTATTCCCACAATGGGTCGCCGTCCCCCTCGTCAGGCGCTGGCCACGCGGGCGCTCCTGGACTGGCCTCAGCTGTAGCCGCCGGGGCTATACCGATCGTCGCCAAGAAGGCCAAGAATATAGCGAGTAAGATCCGCTCTGGATCCGACGGCATACTGCGCAGGGCTCTCAATCCGCTGCACAGCCAGTCCTTCAAGGATGCGCAGTGGCCTCGGGACGCGCTCAAGTACCCCATCGGCGCTCGTATGACCCCTGATGGCCCGGTGGGGGGCTACCTTCCCCCTGACGTCACGAACCCCGACGATCCTCGCTGGCGTGCCGACTTCTCCCATCCAGCTCTTGGCGGAGCAGCAACCGGCGTGAAAGCCGGTGGAGTGATCGGGGGCATTCTTGGGGTAGGCACTCTGGCTGCCCGAGGAGCGGGCGGCTTGGCTACCCAGGCGATCGGAAGTACCGCTGGCCTACCAACCACAGGGGTCGCAGGCTCGTCCTCTGCTGGGGTGGCCAACTCCAGCATGGCCGGCTCCACCTTGCGGCCTGGAGGGGCTGGCATGTCTGACGGCTACGGTGCCGGCGGCTATGGATACGGCGCCGCTGGCTATGGTGCTGGCGGTTATGGATACGGTGCCGCGGGTGCCAGGAACTCAAAGAAGGGCGACAAGAAATCCCGTGACCTGGTGGGGTACCAGGTGGTCCGAATCGATGACGAGGCTGCGGCTGCCCCCGTCGATCCCTCACTGTTTGGTGCAGGTGATGTCTCTTCGCTGCGCCCCATGGAGACGGGTGATAACGACAGCTGGTAATCGCACCGGCCTCAAGGTGATATCGCCCGGGAGCCGGCCACTCTGGCAGTCCTGATACTGCCCCTGGTGGCAGGCCTTCCCGGGCGATTATCAATGTAGTGACGTTCCAGGCAGAAGTCCTCGGGACCAGCCTGGAATCACTCTGCAGCAGTCTTCTTAGCCCCGGCTGCCGCCGCCTGGTTGTCGGGACGATTAGTCTCGGGATTCTCGCCAGCAGTAATCTGGGAGACATCCTCGACGAATTCCGGATTGTCCCAATAGTCACTATGTCCGCGCTCATCGGAAGAGATATTCTTGACGCCAGGCAATTTAACCGGGTTATGACCGAAGGAAGAATCAGGACCCAGACCAGCCACAAAATCCCCTTTATTGGCGGAGGCGTAGACGTGTCCTTCTGGAACGTTGTATTCATGCACATCGTCGGCCCGGCCACCCGGCGAGCCGTAGAGCACCATGTCATCGACCACACCAGTCTTGGTGCTCAACGCAGCCGTACCAGCGGTGAGAGAACCATAGGAATGGTCGACGGTGGTCAGATGCGGGTCAGTTCCCTGCGACTGCCGATACGCCTGAATCCCCTCATGGAACCCATTGAGAGAACGAGCACCCTCATCGGCCCTACCCGTCGTTATAATGTCACCCACAGAACCATTTTGATCGCTAGTATCGCCAAGAATCGGAGCAGCAGGAGGCGCGTCATAGCCGAGCCACGCCACTGCGGCCGTGCTATCGGCACCGGCATGGGTACGCAGCTTTTCGGCGTTACCGAGCATGCTGTCCATATCGTTTCGGACCGTCGTACTGACTCCCGGCACCATCGTGGCGACATTGGCTGCCTTGTCGACATCGCCCGTCGCAATGGCAGCCCTGACGTCCTTCTCACCAGATGCATCCAATGTGAGGAGGTGATACTTCGGAGCACCGTTCTCCTTCTGCCCTATGAGATCATGGATCTTCTGGAGATCCCTCACCTTCTGGTCAGCATGCTTCAACTCATCCGCATAAGGATTGACCTCTTTTACAGAAAATGAACTATATGTAGTATACCCATTATGTTTCTCAAATTCTTCATCGATTTTTGCCTGCTGATCATCGTATTTCCTCTGAACCTCAGCTCGATGCTTTTGCGCTGATTCCAGCTCACCATCGATGAGTCTGCGGTTCGCCTGGTCGCGGGCTGCCATTGAGATGCCATCGAGGTTGCCGATAGCCTCTGGGTGCTTCTCAATGATCTTTTTACGCTCATCATCGGTGAGAGCATTCCACCAAGCAGCCACCTCGGTGGCCGACCAGCCTTTCTGCGGCAGGTCCGGCAGCCCCTGGGATTGACTGGAGGCAGTCTCCGAGGACCTGTAGGTGCCATCGCCTACGGCCTTCAACCGCTTGTCATAGGCGTCATCGACCTCACCGGCACGGTCGATAGCGGCCTTGATCAGCGCCTTGAGCTCTTCAGATTTACGGTACCTGTCAAAATCCTCACTGGCATTTGCACTCGCAACACGATTTGCTTCCGCCGGGTCTTTCCCAAATGCTGAAGAACCCGATGAAACTATGCTATAGGTAACGCTCCCTTCTGCATCTATTTTCAGGTAGGTATGTTCCGCTGCGAACGACGTGCATTCGGCAACCTTGGTCTTCACATCCCAGACCCCCTCCGCGGCAGCGGCGGTGGCCATCATGAGCTCTGAAATGTCGTTCACCAGCTGGTCGAGATTTGCATTCAGAGATCCCAGTGAAGTCTTCATAGCCTTCACCGCCGCCCCCGTGGAACGAATCCGCTTCTTGGCACCATCGGTATCGTCGGCCTCAGCCATCAGCCCCTGTCGCAGTTCGCGCAGCTTACGAGAAGCCGAGTTGAGATTCTCCGGATCCCACCGCTGAACATCGCCCCAGGTGATCGTCATATTTACTCCATTTATGCAGGCAGATGACTCAATACATCATTTTACCAGCCCGCCGGGTCACAACGACCGCTACCCCATCATTCCCACAACGCAGGCTCCCTCCAGAGCACGAATCAGCTCTCCCTAACTGTAGGAGTAGCGCTCCCAGGCGGCCCCCAGGCAACAGTATCAAGAGCAGCCCTAGCCTCAGACGGAACCACAGTCTCACCAGGCGCAGAATTCAAAACAAAATGCCACACCCCATCATGCCGGCCAACAAACCAATCCTCATAACGCTGACCAACACCATCCTTTTCCTGCAAATAACTATACCCAACGGCACGATCGCCCCCAATCATACGATCCGGCAAGACCTCAATATCACTAATATTATCGACCGTTTTCGCACTCGCTATATCACTATCTCGATAGCCATACATATCAATAACTAACGGCTTCTCCGAGTACCTTCCAAGAGCAACTCTAAGAGCTTCTGGCCACCAGTGCTGAATCCGCAAAGACGCGGCAGAAAACCTAGAATCACCATTCGCAGAAGCTATATAATCCATAGCCTCATACGACTTCACAGGAATAACCACCCACCCCTCAGGTGGCGTAATATGGAAACTATCAGCAGTCTCCGAAACAGCAGTAATAACCACCGAGGGCGAAGACTCCGCACTGGGGTCTTTCGAAGAACACCCCACCAACAGAGCAGCAGCCAGCAACGCTGCCGACAAAGCTCGCTGAAGAGATATCATGATTCCGTAGCGCTCGGAGAGGCGGAAGGCTCCGGCGGCCCCCAGGCAACAGTATCAAGAGCAGCCGTAGCCTCAGACGGAACCGCACTCTCACCAGGCGCAGAATTCAAAGTAAACCGCCACAACCCATCATGACGCCCGACCAGCCAGGTATCATATCTTTCAGGAACACCATCATCAGTGACAATTCTGCTATATCCAACAGCGTGCTCACCTGCAATCATACGATCCGGCAAGACCGCAACATCACTGATTCTTTCAACCATTCGCGCGCTTGCCATCCCCTCATCACGATAGCCATTAACATCAATTATCACAGGCTTTTCTTCTCCCCTACCAAGGGTAACTCTAAGAGCTTCTAGGGACCAGTGCTGAACCCTCAAGGAGGCCGCAGAAAAACCAGGATCACCATTCGCAGAAGCTATATAATCATTAGCCTCATACGACTTCACAGGAACAACCACCCACCCTTCAGGAGGCGTAATACGAAAACTATCAGCAGTCTTCGAAACAGCAGTAACAACCACCGAAGGTGATGGCGTAACTCCATTATCCCCTGGGCTACAAGAAACTAGGATGGCAAGAGCGAGGGAGACGGCAAAACACGATAGGCAGTGTCGCCAAGTCTTTAGAATTTGCTGACGGCAAGAGAGCAGCACAATAATACTCATTCCGTGAGAGTGCGGGCATCACCATGCAACGTGGTAGCGCGTTCGACGGCATCTCTGATTTCCATGAAATCACCAGAATTCTTCAGGCCGGACCCCATCTCCATCAAATACAACCGGAACTGCTTACGAGCAGCTGGGGACATTTCTGAATACGACATAAGCGAATTATCACTCTCACGCACAAACTTCTGCTCGTTGTTTTCTAACTTTGATGAGTAATCCTGGGGCGACTGCACGGCACCCGAGAAATCACCCTGTTCAGTTATCTCTTGATACAGGGCATTTGTCATGTATTCCTTAACTAGATCCTTCTTATCGACAAGACTTTTTTCATCGATATCACCAGTGGGGAAAAACGCCTCTAGCGTCGGCGCAGTACCGTTTGATTTCACCTGATCAATGAAATATTCAGCTGTTGCATCTTTGACGATCCCACCGAAGGGAATCGCCCCAATGCCTGCACTGAGGAGTTTCTGCCAGCTTTCATTGTGGGCTCTTATCGCAGCCTGGACTTGGCCATTGGCATCCGCGGGCGCAGTGAACAAGGCCTCCAACAGGGGCGCCCAGCGGTCCGCGACATTCTTTACACTAAGATTACCCCTGCCTGCGACGGCTTCATGTAGCGTCTGGCCATACTCTCGCTGCGCCTGCACCATGAGATTATCGAGGGCAGGGGCACGCCCGCCCTCATAGTAGTCGTCGCTGTGGTCATGCGGGGTGCCATTGTCATTGACAGCCGGATTGTCGAAAGCCAGATCGGTAAAGAAGCCATTCTTTCCCAGCAAACGATGCTGCATTTCTGAACCCAGAGTAATCCAGTGATTATCATTGACGCCGCCACCTACACCAGTCTCTGGCATGCTACCATCACCCATCGATGCGGTGATCCCCTCAAGATGTGGCGCCATGATGAGGCCAGCCCACGAGCGCAAACGAGGATTACGGTAGCCAAACACGTCTTGGCCGTCGATCTGGTCGTTTTGATAGTGCTGAATGTCGAGACCGTCCTGATACCCGAACATGAAGTTGGCTGCGATATTCGTGGCTCTCTTGTCTCGCGGCCGCCATTCATCATAGTTGTCCGGAGCATAGGGCTCTGGAACTGAGGCCTGTTGGATGACCTTGCCGAATTGCTCGCCCCCATCCTGGAAGCCATAGTACATACTCGGCGGAATAGCTGGCGACCGCCCTCCGGTGAGGTAGCGGGTCATATTAACCGACTCATCGCGCCCATCTATGATTCCGTCCTGATTCGTATCGACCATGCCAGCCGAGGTGTCGGAATTCAAGAAATTCTGGACGCTGTCGAGGCGACTCCTGTCGGCGGCCTTCAGCACGGGGTCCAGATCACCATTCGATTCAAGACTCTCGGGCCTGTCCATCAAGGTATACATGGCATGCGTAGGATCACACATCTTGTTATCGCTGGCGAAAATCGAGACGGCATCAGAATAGGCATCGATATTACGAACTCTCTTCTCTGCGTCCCAGGCAACCATGTCTTGGGCTATGGAACGGCCTCCGTCAGGAACGTCGAAGAACCCCGATCCAAGAGCAAGATTCGGATTTGCTCTCCCCGCCTCGCCTATGAGCTGAGACAATATATCATAGCCCTCAACTGGAACGTTATAGGGAACCGAGGATTTCGAGAGTTCCCACGGATTGTAGGTGGCACGCCCCGCCTTTTTGAGATCTTCGGCAAAGTTTCTGGTCTGTTCTGAGATGCTGTGTCCCTCGTCAGTCACCAGACCCTTCCTGACTGTCTCAAAGCAGGCCTGATCGTGGGCGTTGACTTGATCAGGATTCATTCCGCCAGTTGCAAGCACTATCGCCGCCCCAACCTGGCGGTTGACCTCATCGCCAAGCTGAGGGTTTCCTATAGACATGCCCGCGGAAGACGCTCTCAGTCCGAACCCCACCATCTGCTGTGGGGAGATCTTTTCGACCAGCGCATTCGCCATGAAAGGATTGGACAACAAGCTGCCGTATTTCTCGTGAAAAGCCTTCAGCTTCTCCGGTGTGAGGTCGGGATCCTTCATGGCATTTGCCATCTCAGGAGCCATGTGCTGCGCTTGTTCCCACTCCGCCTGGCCATCGACCAAGGGGATGTCGTCAAACAGTGACGCTCCGATCTTGTCGCGTGAATCCTGTTTCGCCGGATCGACGATCGAGTCGAGAACGCCCTGGATCTTGCTCGCCGCATCATTGGCGTTGGTGTCCAGCCCATCCATAGCCACCAGGTATTCGGAGATGATCCCATCCCACGTCTCCTTAAGAGTGCTGACCAAGCTCGACTCACGCTGATCAATCACATCCTGCGGATAGACCTCCCCGCTCTGGCGTGCCGCTTCGATCTCATCGTTGAGGGCGGCAATACCCCGGTTGTAGACATCCACGGCATCATCGTGGCGGCGCCAAAACTCGGGAACCGTGGTCGTGATCATCGTTTTCAGAGCAGCTTCCCAGGTGTGAAGCGCCGTGACCGCCGGCGCGAAGCTCCCGCCCAGGGTTCTGGCGTGCCCACCAAGTTTCTTGATTGCTCCCGTATAAGCATCCGCGGCCGCACCGATCCAGCCAGGCACCCCATCAGTGTGGTCTGCGGCCACTTGAGTGTTCATGACCGCCTTGCCTACCGCCGCCCAACCGGACGCCACCTCTTCGATATCGCCGGTGACATCCTCAGGCAACGGCATCTTCTCCTGAGCACCCATGGATCAGCCCTCCATCCTCGCCACGAGCGCACGGAAATTATCAGTATTCTGCGATTCGGTTGCGTCATAGTTTGAGACGGCGGTCTCCTGTCCAGAGCCCAGCGCAGCACAGGCATCGGAATACTCTTGAAGAACCGAGTTCATCGTCAGCACGAAATGAGCTGCTGCCTTGCGCAGCGCCCCCACGCCGCCGTTGTCACCCACAGGCAGGTCAGTGGCCACCCCGCTTGCTCGCAAGGTAGTGATGAACTGGCCGATCCACGCGAACTGCTCCGAATCCTTCCAGTCTTTCTTCGCACTCACGCCCAATGCCTCGCGATTGAACTCGATGTCGCCCACCGCCCACTCCTCCTGCCGTCACTGGCTCTGATGGCGAAACTTTAGCGAGTCTGGCTGGGACGCACTAGGAGAATCGTAAAATTTCTCCAGTCAGCCGGCAGGGCATGAGCCAGCGGACTCAGCGCTGGCCCGACCACGCCAGCTGGGCCAGGAAGTAGCCGTCATCACGTGAAATCACCTGAGCCCGGCCAGCCACCGACCGCACCGGCTTCACCCGCCCGATCACGCTGCCCTCGTCTGGGTTTCCCGACAACATGATGCCGGTAGCCCCCAGGTCTCGCATCGACTGCAACACCGGTTCGAACGCCGCCCGCGACGCCCCACCCATCCGGCGCACCACCAAGACGTGCAGGCCAACGTCCTGAGCCTGGCCCATCAACGGCTGCAGCAAAGAGACCGGGTTGTTTCCCTGAAGCGCCACCAGGTCGTAGTCATCAACCAGAACCCATGCCTCAGCGCCCTGCCACCAGGAACGGTCACGCAGCTGCTGTGGGGTCACGGAGTCGTCGGGCATGCGCGTCCTCAAGAACTCAGCCAGGCCACTCAACTGCTCCCGGACCTCATCAGCGTTCGTCATATATGCGGCCAGATAGTCCTCCGGAACCTGCTCCAGCAGCGAACGCCGATAGTCGACCACGAAGACCTGCGCCTGCTTCGGAGTGAAGTTACGCGTGATTTCCTGGGCGACCGACCGCAGGAATGTCGTCTTGCCCGACTTGGCATCACCGAACACATACATGTGGCTGTCCTGACGCGGCCGAAACAGGAAGGGGCTGAGACGGGCCTCCTCCACCCCCAACACCATGCCCTGGGATGCCTCGGGTTGCTTCAGCAGCTCCTTGACCGTGATGCGCACCGGCAGCAGGCGCAGCTTCGGCCCCGGTGCTGGTGCTGCCTTCTTGATGCTCTCCAGAGCCGTCGTCACGCCCCGCCCCAGGGTCGATGGGTCCTGGTCGCCGTCAATCCGTGGCAAGGCAACTAGCACATGGTGGCGCCCCATGTCCTGGCCACGTCCAGGACGTTCTGCAGGCACCGCCTTCGCAACATTCCGGTCGAGCCGGGTGTCAGTGACATCGCCCAGGCGCAGCTCCAGGCGCGATCCAAGCGCGTCCGAGACCTGCTGTCGGAAATCAGCCCAGCGGTTACTCCCCAACAGGACGTGGACGCCAAAGGAGAGAGCCCGCGCCATGATCGCCATGATTCGCATATCCATGCCCTCAAGCTCCGTCTTCATCACGGCCCAGCCGTCGACCACCAGGAAGACATCGCCGTAGCCGTCGTCGAAACGTCCCTGCGCCCGGGCCTGACGGTAGGTGTCCATAGAATCGATCCGGTTGGCGCGAAAGTACCTCTCGCGATCGTCGATGATGCCCTCGATCTCAGCCAGCATGCGATTCAGCACATCCGGACGGTCGCGGGTGGCCACACCTGCCACGTGCGCTGCGCCGTCGAAGGGCGTGAACGTGCCACCACCCAGGTCGATGATGTAGAACTGCACCTCCTGCGGGGTGTGCACCAGGCTCAACGCCATCACCACCGACCTCAAGACGGTCGACTTGCCTGTCAGCGGGCCACCCACCACCCCGAAGTGACCGTTGGCGCCTGAGAAGTCGAATTCCAGCACCTCACGGCGCTGCTCCAACGGTAGGTCGACGATGCCCAGTGGGATGCGCAGCGGACCGCGCAGCCGCCACGACATCGACACCAGGCCCAGACGCGGGTCGGGCGCGAGGTCCTTCATCATCAGGTCCATCGTGTCCGGAGCCTCCAGCGGCGGCAGCCACACCTGGTGGGCCGGGACCCCCTTGCCCCTCATCCGGGCGACGGCGATGTCCATCTGGGTCATATCGGCCCATTCATCGTCACCAGACCTGTCCGGGGAAACCTCAGCTTCGATGGTTTCTTCGGGTTCTTCTTGAATCACGGGATCGGTCGTGAAGGGAACGATCTTGATGGGAGCATTGCTCTGCCTCACCCGGTCCGACGGATTCTCCTTGCGCACGGGCGGCGGGGCCGCCACATAAGATGCGCGGAAGCGGATCATCTCCTCAGTTCCCGGCTTCAGGTAACCCACCCCGGGGTAGCCCGGCAGCTCATAGGCATCCGGTACGCCTAAGACGTCCCGAGACTCGCCCGCAGAGAAGGTGCGCAGCCCAAGCCGGTACGACAGATGAGAATCCAGGCCTTTCAGACGCCCAGACTCAAGACGCTGGGAGGAGAGCAGTAGATGGATCGACATCGAACGCCCCAGACGTCCGATCGCCACGAACAGGTCGACGAATTCCGGTTTTGCGCTCAGCAGCTCCGAGAACTCGTCGAGAATAATGAACAGGGCAGGCATGGGCGGGAACTTATGCTTGCCCGCCAGGCGATCGGCCTCGTAATCCGTCACATTGGCGTAGTTGCCGGCCTGGCGCAGGATCTCCTGACGCCGCACCATCTCGCCGCGCAGCGCCTCCTGCATACGATCCACCAGCGAGAGCTCCGACTCCAGGTTCGAGATCATGGCCGAGACGTGAGGCAGGTCAGCCATGCCAGCGAAGGTGGCGCCGCCCTTGAAGTCGACCAGGACGAAGTTCAGCTGTTCTGGTGAGTGCGTCATCGACATCGCCAGGACCAGGGTGCGCAGCACCTCGGACTTGCCGGAGCCGGTAGCGCCGATCAGCAGCCCATGCGGCCCCATGCCCTGCTGCGCTGACTCCTTGATGTCAAGGACAACTGGCACCCCCTCGGGGGTCACGGCGAACGGCACTTTCAGGCGGTCGCGGCCTTCGCGCCGCTTCCACTGCCGGTCGGGGTCGAAGTCGCGGACATCCCCGCAGCCGAGCAGCTCCATGAGGTTCTGAGAACGTTTCGGATCCGCTTTACCGACGGGCGCCTCAGACTCCGGGCGTCCCTCCGCCATCCAGGGAGCCATCCGCCGAGCGATAGCCTCCGCCTGGGGAATAGCCATCGCGTCCGGGATCACCAGGATCGGCTGCTGGTCCAGTAGCAGCAGCTCCATCTGCCCGCGGTCCTCAGCATCCGTCCCGGGATGCAGGATCATGCGCAGTGTTGAGCGCGAGGTCATCGGACCCCACGACGTCATAGTCCGCACCACCGTCACACCATCGACCCCGCCGATCCGCCCCAGAGAGCTGTCAGCAGGCAGGCTCACATCGTCCAAGAGCAGGAACAGATGCGGCCACTCCGTTGCCTCCGAACGTGTCCGGAACACGCCGCGCCCAGTGAACTTGTCCCCCAGCAGTTGCATCAGCTCACCGGGGTCTGTCGTCACCATACGTGCTGGCCCCAGAGCATCGGCTGCCTCGGTGGAACGGATATGGGGCAGCCACTTCATCCACTCCCACTCGCCTTTGTTCTTCTCAGAGCAAAGAACTGCCATGCGCAGGGCCTGCGGCGAGCTCAGCGTCGCCATGTGCATGATCATGGCCCGCACCTGAGCGTGTGCCGCCTCCTGCGGACCAGCCACCTCGATATGACTGAAGTCGCCAAGCATGATTCCCAACGGCATGTCGTCGACCACCGAGTGGGCGTCGATGAAACGCCGCATCGCTGACAGACACACCACATCGGGCTTGGCCAGGGGCGCCAGCTCGGGCTCAACCAGCTCCATCGCCAGGTCCTGTGACGACGCCCCCAGCCGCACATGCGTCGCCATCTTGTCGTCGATGTCCCGTTCCCACAGACGGGAGCCCTCCTGGGCGATCAGCACCAGGGAATCCGGCGAGGGCAGATGCCAGCCGACGTAGTCGCGTTGCTTGCGGGTCACCGTGCGCACGCTCTTGCGGGTCTCGCCCAGATAGGCAATGTACTCCCGGCGCAGGGTGTCGACCTTCTGGCGGTGGCCGCCGATCTGCCGGTAGATGTTGAACCCCACCATCGCCAGCATCGCGAAGAGCATAGCCCCGGCCATGAGCAGCATCCGGGTGTTCTGCCCCTGCGAGATCGCCATGAACACCATAACGCCGACCGAGCCCATCATCGGGACGACGGTCATCAAGACATTGCCCATGCCCCCGGCCTCGGGCTGGTCAGGGGGAACCTGGATATCAATCTGCCCGGAGGGAAGCTCAGGGGCCTTGGTAGCCTCCTCCTGCTTGGGTTGGACCATTCCTTAGCACTCCTGGTCACGTGGTTATGGTGTTGGTCAGGTCAGATGGTCGAGATATCGTCTAAGCCCGACTCATACTATCGTCAGGGCAGAGCACCGCATCCTTGATCGTTCTGCAGCATGGAGGAGCACATGTCCACGCCTCTAGCGTCGACCACGATCCTTCACGGTGCCTCCAAGCAGGACGTCGCGGTGCCCGTGGGGACAACCGTCGCGAAACTCATGAACATGCTGCACATCGACGCTGACGCCGACTCCCTGCGTGTGACGCACGCCGACGGCACCCCTGTGGACCTGGGCCTGGCCTTCGGCAGCGACCTGGCCTCTGGGGTCGTCCTGACCCTGAGCGGACCCACTGAAAACGAGCGCGTGGCCCAGCAAGTGGCAATCCGCGCAGTCTCTCCCTGGTTCCGTCCCACGCTGGTGCTGTCGCTGTTTCTGACTCTGGTCGCAAGCATCGAGGTGGCCTGCCTGGCAGGCCCCGCATTTGGCTGGTGGCCTGTCGCAGAGCAGCTGCGAAGGGCGTCCGCCGTCATCTGCGTCATCGCCCTGAGCTGGTCGCTTCGATGGTGGAGGTTACGCTGCACCGCCGCCGGGATTCTGGCCACGACGACACTGATCGGTGTGTGCGGAACGGTGTTGCTGTCCACTGACATGGACTTTCTACCGCAGCTGACCGTAGCTGCGACAGCATGGACAGCGCTGGTAGCGGCGCTCCTCGTCTGGCTGATCGACAGGTCGGCTCTTAGCGCCACCATGGCTGCACTGTGGGGGCTGACAGGGGTTGTGATCTCTTCCATCATCATGACGGACGCGCCCGCCACCATGATCGCGGCCCCGGTCCTGGCAGTCACCACCATGTCAGTGGCCACCATCCCGACCTTCTCCTTTCGGGTGCCTGAGACCCAGTTGCTGGACCTATCCGCAGTCACCACTTCAGCCCCAGCAGTTCGCACGCCCGACGTCGCGCCTCCCACGCCCATCACCACCAGCAGAGTCATTCGTTCGGTGCATGATGCCGAGCAACGCGGGCAGTTGCTGCTCATCGTCTGCTGTGGGGTGATTGCGATCGTCGCTTTCCCTGCCGCACAGTTGCTGAAGGGCGGCGATTGGACGACGATCACGGGCAGCATCATGATGGTCAGCGCCTTCCTGGCCCTGGTCCTGCTGCCCCGGTCCCGGCGTGACCGTCTAGGCCGTGTCCTGCCCCGTGTCACCGCGCTACTGCTCGTCATCGCGGCACTGACCGCGTTCGGCACCTCCCAGCCCCTGGGTGCGCAGGCAACCGCCCTGATCATCATCATCGCAGCCGCCTCGCTCAGCATCCTCGCCACCGTCCTGGCCAAAGCCAGTGAGTCGGCGTTACTCGGACGTATCGCCGACCTGACCCAGGGGCTGTCCCTTTTCATCCTGCTACCCACCGCCGTCTATGCCGCAGGACTGTTCGACCTCATCCGGCAAGCCGCATCATGACCCAACTCGATCTCGCCACGCTTTCCCCACCCGCCGCCCCTGGGTCAGCCGCTAGCCCGGTGGAAGCCGGGCAGACTGGAGATGACCTGAAGCTCAAGCCTGTCAGCGGCCTGGTACGTGCCCTGGTGTACCTGACGGATCTGGCATGCGTCTTCGCTGTGACCGGGTTGCTGTGGTGGCTCTTCCCCTCGCCGGTCCTAGCAGGCATCACCATCGCTGAGGCAATAGTCGTCCTAACTCTGTTCCGTGCCCGGACAGGACGCACCCCCGGCGCACTGGCAACGGGTACAGCCGCCGTCGCACACGGCAGCAATCACGCACCTGGGCTCGGAAAACAGCTGGTACGCAGCATCCTGATGACGCTGCTGCACGTGACGGCGGTGGGACCGCTGGTCGGCTGTTTCATGAGCCGGGACGGGAGAGACTGGGTGGACCGGATCTCCGGGACCGCGATGGTCAGCCTGCGCACATCCGCCGAGGAGACCGAGCAGGATAAAGAGACAGTGGAGGAGGAGATCACAGAACCCCGGCAAGGGCAGGGATTCCCCGACCTCCAGCAGCTGCCCGTGTCTCCAGAAAGTTCCGTTCCCGCCCCCGCGTCCACCAGCCCTGTGGCCCCGGCTTCCTCACCGCCCCGTCCCTCGCCCTTCTACCCAGGCACAGCGGTACCACCCCCGGACAGGACGCAGAAGCCGTCGCCCCCCGCGACGTCGTGGAGCAGGGCAGGAGTCCCGCAGGAATCTCCTGCCCCAGCCACGCGTAAAGAGGGCCCAGCCACGCGCAAGGAGGTACGTCGCGACACCGGAGCCCCGCCCCCGAGAGGAGGGGTAACGCGTCTGACGTGGGATTGGGGAGGGCCTCCCGAGCCGCCAGCTCCCAGCGCTTCGCCTCCCCGCCGCGCTGCCGCTTCTCAGGACCCAGCGCCTGCGGCTCCTTCTTCCCCCGCAGCAGCCCCAGCCGGGCCTCTGTCACCGCGACGTGCAGCAGCCCACAGCCCTCAGACATCCAAGGCAGAACCCCCCACAGTGACCCGCCGCGTCGCCGGACCCAACGGGCTGCCCCGCGCGACGTTCCTCTGGGTGGTCGTGGACTCTGGACAGAAAGAGAAGGTGGACGCCGCACTGGTGATAGGTCGCGAGCCCTCCACGAGCACGGCTGGGGAACGATTGATCGCCGTTCCCGACTCCACCAACTCGATCTCACGAACTCATCTCCGGCTCGGCCCAGCCCGCAATGGCGTATGGGTTGAGGACGCCTCCTCGACGAATGGCACTGCGCTACGTGCGGCCGACGGCAAAATCACCCTTCTGGAACCCGGTAGGCGCATCCTGGTTCCCGCCGGAACAATGATCATCATGGGGAAACGCACCATGACAATCATGGGCGGTGCAGTTCAATAAGGAGAAAACCTGAAAGGGTTATTCACGAAGGACTTTCAGTTCGGTAAACACCCTTGTCTACCCAGGATTACTTGTGGTTGTGAATAATCTCCTAAGCGATCTGGAATTTTATTCAGCAATGCAGCCGCACCCCTACCAACCTGCGGTCGGCAAGGAGACATACCGCGAAACGATGCGATTCCTGGAGGCTTATCCAGCAATGCGGCCTCCATTAACCCGCAGTTGACGAGAGAGATGCTGCGAAAGGAGTGATTCCTGAATAACCCGCCTGGTAGACGAAAATCCACAGAAAACGAAGGGTGGGGTGGGAAGCCTGCTGGCTCCCACCCCACCCAGTAGCTGTTCCTGATGAGTAGAACAGCTACACAGAATCACACGATGTCCTGCATCATATTGGTGTTTTGGGCCTCATTGGACTGGTATGACTGCCCAGCTACCACGACCTGCTGCTGGAATTGCAGGAAATTTCCATTGAGATCTCCCATCTTTCCATCCCAGCCGGTCTTGGCTGTCTGATAGGCTTCCCTGGAGTCGCCGTCCCAGCTCCCAATGAACGGTTTGAGCCCTGCATCCAGGTTATCGAGGATAGCCTGAATCGCCTTATTGCTGGACAGCATGTCATCCCCAAGGCCAGAAATAGCCCCAAAAGAGATGTTCATATCCTTGTTAATTCCCATTTTACTTTCCCTTTCTCCAGGAGTCTTTAGTGCCTACGACGAGCCGACTAAACTTGCAGGCGAGCCATGACGCTCTGGAAGGAGGAGCCACGCTCTTCCTCGACCTGCGCGTTGTTGGTGTCGACCTTGAGAAGCCTCTCTTCGAATACCTCAAGGATGGAGGCAACCTGAGTCGCGTTTGTGATCCAGTTCTCTGCAGTCTGGATCATGGCATCTCCACCCTGGCCCTGCCAGCCGCTCCCGTGGGCTGTTTCCACATGGCCCCTGATCCTGCTGATCTCCGCGGTGATCTGGTCATGAGCCGCTCTCGTGTCCTGCGCAGCCTTCTGATGCGAACCTGCGACTACTCTCACTTGGTCTGACATGCATGCCCTCCAAATTGGGTACCTGCGGCGCGATCAAGTGTCGCACCGCGAATGACACGCCCACCATACTGCACACCTGGTGCACCCAAGGGGTGTTGTTGGACCCATGCGATACTGCTGCGATACTGCGGTCAAGGATGCGATGACCTGGTGGGACGTGAAGGTTGCCCAGGGGAAGAAGTAGCCTGGACGCCGAACCTCGCTCCAGTGTCCCCGACAAAGGAACCCGATGCCTTCCACCGACAGCTCTCGCGCCGGAGCCCTGATGCCGATCTCGCTGAGCATGGCGGGAGACACAGTCGATATGTCGGTTCCCTCCAACATCGCACTGGCCGAGCTCGTACCCGTCCTGGTCAAGGCAGTGAGCCCCCTGGATCCAGGAACCGCCACTCGTGGCTTCACCATCCGCACATCAGACGGCAATGTCCTCAGCCAGTCGAAGACCCTCCCGGAGCAGAAGGTTCGTCCCGGTGCCGTCCTGACCTTGGAACCGATGGGAAGCAACTCCCAGGACCAGCGCTACGACGACCTGGTCGAAGCCGTAGGAACCGCCGTGGCAGACAAGTCCACTCCCTGGGAGAGGACCAACTCAGTCCAGCTCTCGGCCCACGCATCGGCGGCCTTGGTGCTGCTGGCTGCTTTGCTGCTGCTGACCGGCGCGCACGAACCCACTCTCACCGCAGCGGTGGGAGCCAGCGGAGCGCTCCTCACCACGCTGGCCGCTGCCGTCGTGGCACGGATGCCCAATCGTCCAGGTGCCCTCTCGCTGGGGCACACCACCCCGGTCCTGGTTGCCTGCGCGGCCTTCGCCATCACCGCGGGAGACTGGTTCTCACTGCCGTTGGCTGCCTCCGGTGTGGGTCTGCTCGCCGGTTCCTGCACGCTCCTGGTGCTCCCCTCGGACCTGCGTGTGTCCATGGCAGCCCCTATCACCACCGGTTTTTCCCTCGTGCTGGTGGGTGGCCTGGTGAACCTCGCGGGAGTTGCCCCTGAGAGAGCTGCCAGCCTGACGCTGTCCCTGCTGGTGGTGGTGACGCTCAGTGCCCCCTGGGTGGCCATGGCCCAGATACCGATCGGAATCGGGACCAGCCAGGAGAACGAGAAGATCGATACGCCGCGGGTTTATTCGCGTGTCGACAACGCCCGTGTGCTGGTCATCTCCCTGAAGGCCGGCTGCTCTGCGGCGATGGTGGTCCTGGCCCCCTTGATGACGACCTCCCCGGTGGCGATCGCCATGCTTGCCTGCGGCGGCGTCGCGCTGATGCTCACGACCCGGTCACTGCGTTCTGCGGTGGAGGTCCTCATCGGTGTGCTGACGGGCATGTTCCTGACCATCCTGGCGGCGGTGTCCACCACGACGGTGGCGCCCGACGCCCTGCCGTGGACACTTGGCGCAATCATCCTGACCGCGGTCCTGCTGCTGACAGCCAACGTGGTCTCGCAGAGGCTGCGTCCCTGGCTGACCCGGCTCGCCGACGCGGCCGGAGTCCTGGCCCTGCTGGGCATCCTGCCACTGGCGGCTCTGGTGTGGGGAGTGATCTGATGCCCTCGCACAAGGACATCCTCGAAGCGCAGCGCTACAACCGACGCCGCCTGATCACGGCTTTCTCGTCGGGCATACCTGGCGGACGTGAGATGGAGTCGAAGTCTCCATTCGTGCCGCTCATCGTGGGGGTGGTCGTCGTAGCCATCATGCTGGGGGCTGGTGCGATCATCAGCCGGTTCCTGCCGACCCTGCCAAACGACTGGCAGAACTCGACCCTGATCGTCGTGAAGGGAACCGGGGCCCGGTACTACACGATCAAGGGGGTTCTGCGCCCGGTCACCAACGTCACCTCGGCTCGCCTGCTGTCGGAGTCCGGCAAGTACCAGACCAGCGAGTTGTCGGCCTCCACGATCGACGGGATCAGCCGCGGCACCCAGATCGGTATCACGGGCGTCCCCGACGACGTCCCACCGGCCGCTCAGCTTCATTCAGACAAGTGGTTCTCCTGTGTTCTGCCCGGGAAGACCCACACCTGGGTGGCGCAGATCCCCGAGAACCGGACCCCGCGTGGGAATGCGCTGGTCAAGAGCCAGGACGAAGTCTTCCTGATAGCTGACGGCCTGCGTCACAGAATTCCACGCGAGCACAAGAACAAGGTGCTCCTGGCCTTGGGAATGGAGTCCGTAGCGCCGACAGAGGTGAGTGCCCCCTGGCTGTCGCTCTTCAAACTGGGGTCGGACCTGAAACCTCTGGAGATCCCGAACGCAGGCCTGCCCGCTGGCGGCATGCCCGAGCGCCTGGCGACGGCTGTGGTGGGAACCGTCATCAAGGTGGAGGAGGGCGGTTCGTCCCGGCGCTACGTCGTCACCGGTTCTGGCAAGGTGACTCCCCTGTCGGAGACCGCGGAGAAGTTCTACCCGGCCGAGGCCTCGTTGACCGCCTCGGTCGCCGAGATGTCGGCGCTTGAGATAGATCCGGCGGGGATCACCCCGCCGGACTGGCCGAAACGCGTCGAGAACACCGTCCCGACTGGCTCCCTGCCCTGCACCCAGCTGGAGCAGGCGCCCGACGGCTCTCCCCTGTCGGCGCTGTACTCGATGTCGCAGGAGACGCTGGCCAGCATTCTGCCGGTTCCACAGAACAGCGAGATGACCGCCGACCAGAAGCTACAGGCGGTTCAGGCTCCCGCATCGGTTCTGGGCGGGTCGGGAGCGCTGGTGCGCGCCACTTCCGGCGGCTCGCTCGGCATGGTCATGCTGGTCTCCGACCTGGGGGCCGTGCATGGTCTCGGGACCCAGTCGGCCGACACCCTGGCCCGTCTCGGATACAAGGACAGCGACGTCCACGTGATTCCAGCCGAGTGGACGGCCCTGATTCCCGAGGGAACCGCGCTGGATCCAAACGGCGCCTGGGCCACGGTGGGGCAGCAATGAGGCGAGCGGTCTCCCTGGCCAGGAACCTTGCGGTGGCCTGCGGCGTCATGGCTTTTCTCGCCCCGGCGATGCCTGCCCAGGCCATCCCTGCGCTGCCTTCCGATGGCCTGGGGACGGTGGGCAGCAAGATCACGACGGTCACCGAGGACAAGAACACCCCCTGCGAGCCCGGCAAGACTTCCCTGGTGGATCAGCCTCCCGAGGCGGTCGCGCTGCTGGGCATCAAGAAGGCCTGGCAGCTTTCCCGCGGCAAAGTGGTGGTCGCGGTGGTGGACTCCGGGGTCGCGGCGTCCAATGTCCATCTCACCGATAAGGTGCTGCCGGGCGCCGACCTGGTGGAGAGCGGCGACGGCCGCACGGACACCGCGGGGCATGGCACGGCCATCGCGGGGCAGATCGCTGCCCACGAGGCTGAGGGATCGGGGCTGGTCGGGTTGGCTCCGGCGGCTGAGATCCTGCCGGTGCGGGTCTACGTCGACGAGAGCAATGACTCTGTGAAGGCCGGGAAGCAGCCGGACACCACCCGGACCGCGGCTGGGGTGCGCTGGGCCGCAGAGCATGGCGCGAAGATCATCGTCGTCGCCCAGTCGGTCATCGACAACCTTCCCGAGATGCAGAGCGCCGTGGAGTACGCGGCCGCGGCGGGGGCCCTGGTGGTCGCATCCGCCGGCAACGTCCCGCAGGAGACCAATGCCTCTCCGAAGGAGGACCCCAACGCGCCACGCTATCCGGCCGCCTACCCTCAGGCGCTGTCCGTCACGGCCGTCGACGCCTCGGGGGCTCCTTCCGACGCGGTCCTCCATGGTGAGCACGTCGAGGTGGCCGCGCCCGGGTCGCGGGTGCTCACCACGTTCCTGGGTGACGGCGACTGCATACTCGCCGGGGACAAGCCGTCCACCTCCTATGCCACCGGTTATGTGGCCGCTGCGGCGGCGATGGTGGCTGCGATGCATCCAGGCGAGACGCCCGCCGAGTGGAAGTACCGGCTCCTGGCAACGGCTCTGCGGCCATCGCGCTCCCAGCGCGACGCCAAGATCGGGTGGGGCCTGATTGCCCCCTACGATGCGCTGAACTTCAGCAATGACGGCTCCCTGGAAGGGCCCCCGAATCCACGCTTCTCAGCTCCCGCCAAACCCGAGAATCCCGGGATGACTCCCCCCGAGTCTGTGCCGGATCTGCGGCCGATGCGCACCATCTCGCTCGGGATCATCGCCGGCACCGCCTGCCTGGTGGTGCTGGCAGTCTTGTTGTCCTCCCGGGTGCGGGACCTCCTCTCACGCAAATCCCGCTGAGCCCAAAGCCCGAGTAACCCAGGAACACCCCAGTGATCTAGCCTGAGTCGGCATTCTTCCTATCAGAGTCAGCATAATTCAGCCCGTCCTCCGCCACATCTCTATGTCCGGTCTATGTCAGGGACGACAGCCCCACAGTCTGCTCGATGTCGCAGGAGGCCCCAGTAACTACTTCTTAGCAGGCGGCTTGGTCACTGCCTCTGCCTGGTTGTCAGAACGGTCAACACCAGGGTCCTCATTGGCAACGATTTGAGAGGCATCCTCGACGAACTCCGGATTGTTCCAGTAATCATCATGTCCGCCACCATTGGAAGCAATGTTCTTGACGCCATGTAGTTCGACTGGCTTCTTCCCCATACCAACAGCTTCTTCGCCGCCGCCTAGGATGCCCTGCCACCAGCCCCCTTTGCCCGTTACCTCATCTTTATCGTTGGCGGAGGCGTAGACGTGTCCCTCTGGGACGTTGTATTGATGCACATCGGTAGCCCGTCCGCCTGGTGAGCCGTAGAGCACCATGTCATCGACCGCACCGGCTTTGGTGGTCAGGGCCGCAGTGCCAGCGGTGAGGGAGCCGTAGGAATGAGCCACCGTAGTTATATGTGGATCACTACCCTGTGACTGCCGGTAGGCATGGATCCCTTCATGGAACCCATTGAGAGAGCGGGCGCCCTCATCAGCCGTACCAGTGCCACGAGTTTCGGGGCTCCATATACTATCAGGTGTGTCATATCCAATCCAGGCTACCGCAGCGGTGTTGTCAGAGCCAGAATGGTTACGCAATTCCTCAGCCTTATGCAGCTCACCGTCCATGCTGTCTCGCACTGTGGTGCCGACCCCGGGAACCACGGTGGCGATATTGGAGGCTTTATCAACATCGCCCATCGCAATAGCAGCCCGGACGTCCTTATCGCCAGAAGCATCGAGGGTAAGAAGATGATATTTCGATCCATCGCCCTCTTTTTCACCCATTAGATTCTGAATCTTTTCTAGATCTTTTACCCTCTTATCAGCCTTATTTTTATCATCTAAATAAGGATTAATGTTATCATCATCAAACCCCTCTTCATCAACTTTCTTCTGGAGCTCATCCCGATCATGTCTCGCGCGCTCCAGTTCCTTATCGAGGACCTTTCGATTGGCTTCATCGCGGGCATTAGCGGAGATGCCATCGAGATTCCTGATATCATCAGGATGGTTTTCAATGATGTTCTTTTTCTCCTCAGGAGTGAGGGCGTTCCACCAAGCGGCGACTTCAGTAGCCGACCAGCCTTTCTGCGGCAGGTCCGGCAGCCCCTGGGATTGGCTGGAGGCAGTCTCTGAGGACTTGTATGTGCCATCGCCCACGGCCTTCAAGCGCTTGTCATAGGCGTCATCAACATCACGGGCACGGTCAAGAGCGGCTTTGATCAGATTCTCCAAATCTTTGCCTTTGTTTTTCGCTTCCATTGATCCACCCGCATATTTCCCCGAGAGATCGACAACGACTTCTCCATTGCCTTGGATCTTCAAATATGTGTTTTCTGCTACGAATGATGTGCATTCTAGGACTTTGGTCTTCACATCCCAGACCCCCTCCGCGGCAGCTGCGGTGGCCATCATGAGTTCTGAAATGTCGTTCACCAGCTGGCTGAGATTTGAATTCAGGGATCCCAGTGAAGTCTTCATGGCCTCCACCGCCGCCCCCGTCGAACGAATCCGGCTCTTGGCGCCATCGGCATCATCGGCCTCAGTCATCAGCCCCTGTCGCAGTTCGCGCAGCTTACGAGAGGCCGAGTTGAGGTTCTTCGGATCCCAGCGTTGAATTTCATCCCAATTAATGGCCATTATTACTTCCCTTCCATCCTATTGGAGATCTCCTGATAGCAGATGTTATTATGCATACCATTTGAATTGCCTGGAATACCAGCAGAACGTAAAGATGCCTCGACCTCAGCCTCGGTTCTCCCGTAAGAATTTGACGCCTTCATCACGTCGTCACTGAAGTCTTGATATTTATCTTTGAGAGTATTGCGCCTCTTATCGACAGCCTCGCTGGTGTCTTTGATGCCGTGCTCTGCTGAAGCCGATCCTGGCATCGCCGCGGGAGCTTCCGCCAAGGCGTCTAACACATTTTTCTCACCGATCTTAGAGGCTGTTGCTGCTGTCTCTGATGACAGGGTTTCCAGGTCGCCTACTTCGATCTTCACATCACTCATAAAGGCTTCCTTCCCTCGATTGATCTCGATTTCTTACTTTCCTGCCAGTTGCGTCATTTATCAATGACGATTCACGGCCCAGGAATATTCCGTAAGGCTGGCCAGAACGGTCATTATCATGCGATCTTGCGGCACAGCTCTTTAGAGCCAATGGGCCAACTGACACTATGTGGTTGTCTGCTTTTTAGCCATGCAACCACAAGGCCCCGGCGACCTCAAGTTCACCGGGGCCTTTTTATGTTTTTTGTAATGGGTTGTCCTCCCCATGGGTTGTTCTCCCCATGGGGCTGCGCTCACTCCTCGCGCTGGAAGCTCATCGTCGCAGCATAAGCGCCGGACTCAGAGGGCCAGCGGACCGTGATGGCCTTCGCGCGGGTGTAGAAGTTCACGCCCTCGGGGCCGTGGATGTGGGTGTCGCCCAGCAGCGACTCCTTCCAGCCGCCGAACGAGTAGTAGGCCACCGGGGTGGGGATGGGCACGTTGATGCCCACCATGCCGGCCTCGACGTCCAGCTGGAAGCGCCGCGCGTAGCCGCCGTCATTGGTGAAGATGGCCGCGCCGTTGCCGAACTCACTGGAGTTGACCAGCTCGATGGCCTCCGCGTAGTTGGCGGCCTCGACGATGCACAGCACCGGCCCGAAGACCTCCTCCTGGTAGACGGGGGCATCGAGCGGGACCTTGGTGATGACCGTGGGACCGACCCAGAAGCCGTCCTCGTAGCCGTCGATCTTCAGTCCGCGGCCGTCGAGGACCACCTTCGCGCCGCGCTTCTCGGCGTCATCGATGAGCCCGACGATGCGGTCGCGGTCCTTGGCGGTGATGACGGGACCCATCTGGACGCCCTCGTCGAGCCCGTAGCCGACCTTGATCTTCGCGCCATTGGCGGCGACGAGCTCGGCCAGCTTTTCCCCGACGCCACCGACCGCGACGACGACGGGCAGCGCCATGCAGCGCTCACCGGCCGCACCGAAGGCCGCCGCGGCGATGTGCTGGGCAGCGAACTCCAGGTCCGCGTCGGGCAGGACGATGGCGTGGTTGTTTGCGCCGCCGAGAGCCTGGACGCGCTTGCCGTGGGCGACGCCGGTGTCCTGGATGACGTGCGCCACCGGGGTGGAGCCGACGAAGGAGATCGCGTCGATGCCCGGGTGGGTCAGGATATTGGAGACCAGGTTGCGGTCACCAGCCAGCACGTTGAACACGCCGTCGGGCAGCCCGGCTTCCTGGTAGAGGCGGGCGATGATCAGCGACGCGGTGGGGGTCGCGGAGGCGGGCTTCAGGATGAACGAGTTGCCGGTGGCGATGGCGACGGGGTGCATCCACATCGGCACCATGACCGGAAAGTTGAAGGGGCAGATGCCCGCGACCACGCCGACGGGCTGGCGGATGGTGTGGATGTCCACACCGGAAGAGATGTCGAAGGAGTACTCGCCCTTGAGCGCCACGTTGATGCCGCAGGCGAAGTCGAGGGTCTCGCGGCCGCGCTGGATCTCGCCGATGGCGTCGGAGTAGTCCTTGCCGTGCTCCTCGACGATGGCCTTGGCCAGCTCGTCCTGGTGGGCGAGCACCAGTTCACGCATCTTGAACATGATGGCGGTGCGCTTGGCGAGGGAGACCTTCGCCCACTTCTTCTGCGCTTCGGCGGCGACGGCGACGGCGTGGTCGAGGTCAGCCTGGCTGGCGGACAGGACTTCGCCGACGGCCTTGCCGGTGGCTGGGTTCTCGACGGGGACGGTGTGGGAAGGCTGCCCCTCGTAGGGCGCGCCGTCTATCCAGTGGGTGATTGTGGTCATGTACCTCTCCCTGGTCTCTGGGACGTTTCGGCTGATCCGGCGGCCGACGTCACCCCTACCGGCAGCAGTGCCGACTGCACCGCGTTCGGGTCCGTCCAGTCCGCTGGCCCGGCGGCCGGAACCGCCAGGAGCTTTGTACTTACAATAGCCCCCAGAGGCAAGAAGCGCCAGCCTACGCGCCTCCGCGCAGCCACCGGGCGAGGACTTACCCCAGGCCCATCAGAGCCTCACTGTTTGTAATGACAATTATTTGATCCGCCGGTTCTTCGTGCGCTGAGCCCGCCTACCAGGACCCAGGAGAACGCGCCTAGGCGCCGATCCCCGCACGCCTCAGCGCGCGGGGGCAGGGAAGGCGTCGCCGGCATGCACCGTCCCCTTCATGAGAACTTCCTCATGGAAGTCTGCGGGATTCCTCATCCTCGTAGGCTTCACTGTAAGGAGGTGGAAGGAGAAGCATGATGAAGTCAGAACGCACCCGCCTGGCCGCGATGCTGGCGGGCATCGGTGCCGCCGGAGTGTTAACAGCAGGGCTGCTGTACCAGCTCGCCCACCCGGCAGAGTCCGAGTCGAACCTGCCTGCGATCACGATGCCGCAGAGCAAGCCGCCAGCTCCCAGCCAGACTCCCACCGCCAGCCCCGAGCCCACGGATTCCACCTCCACGGACCCCGCCACGCCTACCAGCGGCCCGACGACCGGAGCGACGCCAGGCCAGGAAGCGACGTCGGGCAACGGGAATAACGGGGGATCCTCGGACAATGGAGGCTCGGCCAGCACTCCCAGGTCCTCCAGCCGCACCAGCGCCACAGCGGTGAAACCAGCCCCGCCCGTGAAGGTCGGTGACGACGACGACGATGACGACAAGAAGAGCTCCGGCAGGTCGTCGGACCGGGACAACGACAGCGACGATGATGACGACGACTGATCCCCAGCCCCTTTGGTCCCTCCTTTTCTGATCCTTCCCTTTCACTGGCAAGGCCGGTTCGCTGGCCTTACTGAGTTTTTGCTGGTCTTGTTCGCGTTTGCTGGCCTCACAGCACAGGCAAACGTGAATAAGGCCAGCAAACGGGCGTCGCGCCGGCCGTGTGAGGCAGCCGGGCATCACACCAGGCGGTAGCCCATGCCGCGGACTGTCTCGAAGCGCTCCTTGCCCAGTTTGTTGCGCAGGTAGGAAACGTAGACGTCCACGACGTTGGAGCCGGGGTCGAAGTAGAAGCCCCACACGTTGCTGAGCAGCTGCTCACGGCTGAGCACCTGCCCCGGGTTGCGCAGGAACACCTCGGCCAGGGTGAACTCACGGGCCGATAGGTCAATCCACTGGCCGTCCACCTGGACCCTGCGGGTGCGGTAGTCCAGCACCAGTCCGCGATGTTCCAGGTGCGTCGCTGACGACCGTCCGGCGGCGGGCTCGGCCGGTTCGGCCCGCAGCCGCAGCCGGATCCGGGCCAGCAGCTCCTCGAAGGAGAAGGGTTTGGGCATGTAGTCGTCGGCGCCGCTCTCCAGCCCGGCCACCCGGTCGGTCACCGAGGACCGGGCGGTCAGCATGATGACCGGAGTCGCCACACCCTGGCCCCGGATCCGCTCCAGCACCTCGAAACCGTCGATGTCGGGCAGGCCGATGTCGAGCACGATGAGGGAGAAGTCGCCGTGCACGGCCAGCGTGGCACCCATCTCACCGGACGCGGTGGTCTCCGAGGTGAACCCCGCTGACTTGAGGCCTTTCGCGATGAAACCAGCGATCCGCGGTTCGTCCTCAATGATCAGGATGCTGGTCATGGCTACTGCCTTCCTCTTTCAGGGGTGGATGCCGGGAGCGGCCCGATGGGCGAGGGAAAGGGACTCGCGGGGTTCACCGGGATCCGCAGCGTGAACACGGACCCGCTCTGGGGCGCGGACTCAATCTCCAGGTGGCCGCCGTGGGCCTCCACGATGCTCTCGACGATGTTGAGGCCCAGTCCCGATCCTGGGGCTCGCTGCGCGGCGGCAGCCGTCCGCGCGAATCGCTGCCGCACCGTCGCCATCTCCTCACGGGTCATGCCGATCCCCTGGTCGCGCACCCACAGCAGCACCGACGTGCCGTCGAACCGCGACCCGATGCCGACCCGGGTCCCGATGTCCGAGTACTTGACTGCGTTGGCGGCGAGCTGGAGCCAGGCCTGCGTGATCCGCATCGGGTCCAGCACCGCGTGCACCATGGCGACGTGCTCTAGCTGCCAGTCCCGTTCCCCCAGCGCCCGTGATTTCTCCAGCACCTGGTCGGTCAGCTCGGAGATGTCGCTGTCCTCGAGGGACAGGAAGTCGCTCTGCCCTGCCTTCGCCAGCGTCAGCAGGTCGTTGATGAGGATCCCCATGCGGTCCAGCTCCTCGATGGCGAGGTCGCGGGTCTGGAGGACATCGTCGGGATCCTCGGAGTCGATCAGCTCCAGGTGCCCGCGCACCACCGTGATGGGGGTGCGCAGCTCGTGCCCGACGTCGTCGAGGAGCCGTCGCTGCCCCTCGACCGCGCCCTGCACCCGGTCCAGCATCCGGTTCACCGCCTTCGCCAGCGCCGTCAGGTCGTCCCGGCCACGCACTGGGACCCGGGTGGTGAGGTCGTGCTCGTGGATCTGGTCGGTGGCGAGCCTGAGCTCCCCGATCGGCCGCAGCAGCATGCCGACAGCCAGCCAGGCAGGGGCGATCAGCATCATCACCGTCAGCACCGCAGCCCCCGCGTAGAACACCATGGTCCGGCGCAGCTCGCCCCCGGTCTGCCCAAGGTCGATCACCCGCACCAGCGCACCGCGCTGGTCGCCGAGCATCACGACGGCGACCAGGACCTTGTAGCTGCCCTGCGAGGTCCTCACCGGCCTGATCACGCTCCCCTGCCCCGCCAGGTCCGGCTGGATGGCGTCGAGGAGTTCGGGATCCTGCTCGGGCCGCAACTTCACCTTGTCCGGTGACGTCCACGTGAGCCTGCCCTCAACGTAGCCGACCTCCCCCGTGCCGGGGCCGACGACACTGCGCCGCACCAGGTAGGTGTACAGCACGTCGGAGACCGAGTCGAACGGCTCCTTCGTCTCGGGGTTCACCCCGTCCGTGGCGAGTGCCTCAAGCTCGTTGCGGGCCTTCTCCAGGCGCTCCGTGGCCAGGTCCTGAATGTGACGCTCCTGGAGGACGGCGACGATCACGCCCGAGACAGCCAGCGCTGTGCCGGCGACCAGCACGAGCGCCAGCATGATCCGGGCGCGGATCGTCGAGGAGCCGCGGCGCAGGAACCTCTTCACGCGACCATTCTGCCTGCATACGGATGACAATCTGGGGAGCTGCGCACCCCCAGGCGGCCCATCAGCGCCCCAGGCCTTGGTAGGTCCAGCCCGCTGCCCGCCACCGGGCCGGGTCGAGGGCGTTGCGGCCGTCGATGATGGCGGGCCGGCGGACCAGTCCCGCGGCGGCTGACGGGTCAATGCCGGCGTACTCGGCCCACTCGGTGAGCAGCAGCACCAGGTCCGCGTCCCGGAGCGCCCGGTGCAGGTCTGGTTCGGTGGCTAGGTCCGGGTGGCGGCGGGCCACGGCGCCGAGGGCCTTCGGGTCGGTGACGCTCACCTGGGCGCCAAGCTGGTGCAGCCGGTGGGCGATGTCGAGGGCGGGCGAGTCGCGGATGTCGTCGCTGTTGGGTTTGAACGCCGCCCCCAGCACGACGACCCGCGCCCCGGGCATCCGGTCGCCGAGGCTGCGCAGCGCCAGGTCGACCACCCGGTCGCGGCGACGCTGGTTGATGGCGTCGACCTCCCGCAGGAAAGCGACAGCGTCGTGGACACCGAGCTCCTTGGCGCGGGCCAGGAAGGCGCGGATGTCCTTGGGCAGGCAACCGCCGCCGAACCCAACCCCGGCCCCCAGGAACCGCCGTCCAATACGATCGTCATGCCCGAGGGCGCTGGCCAGGGCGGTGACGTCGCCGCCGGTGGCCTCGCACAGCTCGGCCATGGCGTTGATGAAGCTGATCTTGGTGGCCAGGAACGAGTTGGCGGCCACCTTCACCAGCTCCGCCGTCGCATAGTCGGTGACGATCTGCGGGATGCCGTCGGAAAGAAGTCGAGCGTATGCCTCGTCGAGCCGGGCGCGCGCCAGCTGCGCTGGCCCGGGATCAGCGGGCAGGCCGTAGACGATGCGGTCGGGGTGCAGGGTGTCCTCGACGGCGAACCCCTCGCGCAGGAACTCGGGGTTCCACACCAGGGCCAGGTCCCTCTCGGCGAGGCGTTCCGCGAGACGCGCGGCGGTGCCGACCGGGACGGTGGACTTGCCCGCCACCACAGACCCTGGGGACGCCCCCGCCAGGAGGGTCTGGACGGCGGCGTCGACGTAGCTGAGGTCGGCCGCGCCGGTCTCGGACTGCGGGGTGCCGACGGCGATGAAGTGCAGCTCCGCCTCCGCCAGCCCAGCGCAGCCGGGATCGGTGGTGAACCGCAGCCGGCCGGTGCCCAGGGCCCGGGTCAGCAGCTCGTCGAAGCCAGGCTCGTAGAACGGCGCCCGGCCGGCGGACAGCGCCTCGATCTTCGCCTCGTCGACATCGATTCCGGTCACCTCATGCCCGAGCTCCGCCATGCAGGCAGCGTGCACGGCGCCCAGGTATCCGCAGCCAACAACCGAGATCCTCATGCGCTTCTCCTATCGAAGTTGACGGGGCTGGAGGACCTGAGGGTCTCCTCCACCCAGTGGGGCAGCCAGCTGGCCGACTGCGGCCGGAAGGCGTAGACGTAGGCGAGCCGCAGCCGGGCGGCCCGGTGGTGGGTGACGACGCGCCGGAGCGTGGTGGGAGCGGCCGCGACGACCTCGCCCAGCAGGTCGAGGATGCGGTCGCGGTCCTGCCGGGTGAGGCGTCCCTGCACGTGGCGCAGCTCGATGTGCGCCCACAGGTTCCCCAGGTCGAGGGCGGCCTCGCCGCGGGTGGCGGTATCGAGGTCCAGCAGGCCGAGGGTGGTCCCGTCCCACATGAGCTGCTTGTCGTGGAGGTCCCGGTGCACGAGCACCCGGGAGCCGTTGTCGCCCGATGCGAGCTGCTGGCAGGCCTGCGCGGTCGCGTTGCCGAGCCGGTCCAGCTGCGGAAGCGCCCGGTGCCCCTCGATGTGCTGGAACCACTGCCAGAGCACGTTCGCCTCGTCGGCGCCGGTGTGCTCGGGCAGCCCGACGAACCGGGTGATCAGGCTGGGCCACACGTCGGCGAACCGCCGCCAGCCTGGCATCGCCTGGCCGGCGAGGTCGTGGAGGGTGCTGCCCGGCAGGAGCTCCATGCTCACCCGCGACGGCGAGTGGTCGAGGACCTTCGCCGCGGCGATGCCCGTCCCCTCGCACAGCTCCGCAACCTGCGAGGACTGCACCGCGACGGCGCTGGCGCGGCCCTCACGGGTGAACTTGATGGCGCTGTGCGGGGTCAGCACCACCGCCCGGCGGTGGAGCCGGTGCACCACGAGCCTGCCCTCAAGACCCGGGGAGAGCTCCGGGATCTCCGGGTCGGAAGCGTAGCCGGTGATCCACAGCTCCCCCTCGGGGGAGACCGATCCGGCGCGCAGCTTGCCTCCCGGGGCGATCAGCTCGAAAGTGATCGAGCCGTCGCCCCGGGGCCAGGCACGCCGCACACCGACGAGAGCACGAACCGTTGACAAAGCTTTCATCTCACAACCTCCAGAATCTGGTTCAGGTTTGCCGCGATACCGGCCTTCCAGTCGCGGGAGGCCCGTCGCAGCGGGTCGGCGGCCCGCAGGACCAGCGACGCTGCGGTGGCCCAGCGCAGCTGGTCGCGGGGGGGGAAGCTGGCCGCCGCCATCGCGGTAGCCGTCGAGGAGCGTGCCGGCGTCCAGGACCGACAGGAAAGAGCCGAGGTCGACGGCACGGGGCGCCAGGCAGGCGCGGTCGAAATCGGTCAGCCACACCTGGCCGCCGTCGCGGGTGGTGAGCACCTGGTCGGGTGAGAGGTCGCCGTGGGACAGCACCGGAACCGCCGGCGCGGGCGCCGGCAGCAACGCGACCACCCGTCGCATCCGTTGCGCCAGCTCCGGGGCCAGTTCGTCGAGCAACGCGGCGTGGGCAAGTCCCTGCTGCGCCGGGTCAGTGCAGGGGTCCAGGGACTGAGCCAAGTCGGCGGGGACGGGCGCGGCATGGAGCCGCGCCAGCTGGGCCCCGGCGGCGTGGCTCAGCCGCTGCTGGTCGGGCCCGGGCAGCTCCTCCAGGTTGGCGCCCCCGGTGAAGGCCTGGACGCTGATGCCCGCCTGGGTCCCGTCATCGAGACGGGCGGGGGCATCAACGACCCCCTCGATGAAGCGGTCGAGGCCGATGCCATGGCCGTCCTCAGCCGCGACCCGCACCACGCGCATCCCGTCGCGTATCACCAGGCGGCGCAGCGGGTTGTAGCGCAGCACCTGCGACGCTTCCCACTGGCCCAGCAGCCCCGAGACGGCGGCGTCGTCGAGCCGCCTCACCAGTTTCGGGTCGGCGGCCAGCGGCCCGGACTGCACCAGCAGCTCCCCCAGCTCCCGCTCCGTGGTGACCAGGCCGACCTCACCGGCCTCCCGCAGGGTGCGGGCGGCCTTGTCGTGGCTAATGGGCCACAGGAAACGCACCCAGCCCGACGGCTGCCCGTCCGGGCCGTCGAGGCCGACGACCAGCGAGGTCTGGGGTTTGGCCCTGAGCCTCGCGGCCCGGACGGGGCGGCCTACCTGCTCACTCAGCCAGCCGGGGTCGAGCACCTGCGTCACGAGCTGGTCCATGCGGATGGTCATTGCGGGCTCCCGATCCTGATGGCGTCCATGTCGCGCCCGCTGGCCTGGATCCACGCCCGGAAGACCTCGCTGTTCGCGAGCAGGTCCGTGGGGCTGGCATCGAGCCGGATCCGGCCGTCCTCGACCCAGACCACGCGCGTCGCCCGCAGCGCCACCTCGGCGTCGTGGGTGACGGCCAGGGTTGTGCGTCCCGCGGAGAGACGGTCGATGGCGTCCAGCACCAGGCTCGCCGCCTCGGGGTCGAGGCCAGTGGTGGCCTCGTCGAGGACCACGACCGGAGAGCGCCGCAGCAGCGCCCGTGCGATTGCGATCCGCTGCCGCTGCCCGCCGGAGAGGGTGCCGCCGCGCTCCCCCACCACCGTGTCGTAGCCCTCGGGCTGCTCGGTGATGAAGTCGTGGGCGTTGGCGGCGCGGGCCGCCGCCTCCACTTCGGCGTCGGTCGCGTCCGAGCGTCCCATGCGGATGTTCTCGCGGATGGTGCCGGTGAACAGCACCGCCTCCTGGTGCAGCAGCGAGACGCTGGAGCGCAGCTGCGCGAGGTCGAGGTCGGTCAGCCGGTACCCGTCGAGGCGCACACACCCGGAGACCGGGTCGATGGCGCGCACCAGCAGCGACACGAGGGTGGACTTGCCCGCCCCGGAGGGACCGATGATCGCGACCCGCTCGCCGGGTCTGATGTCCAGGCTGAGGCCACGCAGCACCTCGACGCCGTCGTACTGGGTGACGACGCGGTCGAACTGCACCGCACCCCAGACCGCGGTGGGCCGCAGCGGCGTCTCGGGGGCGACCACGTCGGGGGCGATCTCCATCAGGTCGGCGACGCGATCGCCCGACGCGCTGGCCCGGGCGATGCGGCCCGTGTACTTGGCCATGTCGCGCAGCGGCTTCATGGTGGTGCGCAGGTAGGTGGTGAACAGCACCAGGTCGCCGGGGCTCATCGCACCCTGCATCACCCGCAGTCCGCCGCCGACCAGCACGACCGCGGTCGCCAGGCCGACGATAACGTCGGTGGTGCGTTCCAGCCTCGCGGCGTAGCGGCGCGACCGCACCCCCTCTCTGAGCGAGGTCCGGTTGGCGGAGGTGAAGTTCTGCGCCACCATGTCCTCCAGCCCGTAGGCCTGCACGACGTTGATGGAGGCGAGGGACTCCTGGGCCGTGTTCGCGAGCTGTCCCTCACCCTTACGGGTCTGACGGGAGGCGGAGGTGATCTTCTTCGACGTCGGCGCGGAGGTGAAGGCGAACACTAGGATCGCCACCAGCACCACGCTGGCGAGCAGCGCATCGAGGACGTACATGACGATGACCATCACGAACAGGGTCAACACATTCGCCAACAGCGGCAGGCCGGCGGTGATCGCGACCTCCTGCATGCGGGCGACGTCGCCGACGATGCGCTGCACGGTGTCGGCGCTGCGGTTGCGGGCGTGGAACTGCTGCGACAGGCCCTGCACGTGCCGGAACACACGAGCGCGCAGGGAGGTCGCGGCCCGGGAGCCGACCAGCGCGAAGCAGATGGTCGCCAGGTAGTTGCTGACGGCCCGCAGCCCCACGATCAGCAGCAGCGCGATCCCGCACCACAGCAGCAGCTCGAAGCTCGCGGGCTGGTGCGACACCTTGGCGCCGCGGTAGGCCGTCACCGCGTCGACGACGACCTTCATCGGCCACGGCTCCAGCACCCGGAACGCCACCTCCATCAGCAGCGCGACCACGCCGGCGAGGATCAGCGCGCGGTGCGGGGTGACGTCCGGCGCGACCAGCCGCAGGCTGCGGCGCATGGACGGTTTGCCGCGCTCGGGTTTCGCAGCTATCGACCTGATGGACGAGACGTACGTGCGAAGACGATGCATGAGGCTCCTTCCGCGTTCAGCCACCGGACCTCCTGGCCAGTTCGAGGATGCAGTTGACGGCTCCCGCCCAGCTGTGCCGCTCCTCGGCCTGCTCGCGGCCCCGCCGTCCCAGCTCGGCGCGCAGCCCAGGGTCGGCGGCAAGGCGGTCGATGGCGGCAGCCAGCGCGGCCGGGTCGGAGGGCGGCACGAGCGTGCCGATCTCGCTCAGGATCTGCGGCAGCTGCCCGACGGCGGAGGCCACCACCGGCAGCCCCGCCGCTAGGTATTCGTAGACCTTCAGGGGCGAGAAGTACTGCTGCTGTTCCCCGCCGAGGTCCGGGTAGGGGGCGACGCCGATCGCGGACCCAGCCAGGTGCAGCGGCATGTCGGCGGGGGCGACAGCGCCACGGAAGTCCACCGTGATGCCGAGGGCCCCGGCCTGCTCCTCAAGGGCGGCCCGCTCGGGCCCGTCGCCGATGATCCGCAGCTGCCAGGGCTGCTGGGCCAGGGCGGCGGCGGACAGCAGGTCGGCGACGCCATGCCAAGGTTTGAGGGTGCCGACGAAGGTCACCACCGGGTCGCCGCCGGCCTCGGTCTGGGGGGTGATGCGGGTGGTGCTGACCCCGTTCGGGACAGTGTATGCGCGCTCGGTCCCGGTGCGTTCCCGCACCCAATCGCGGACCGGGTCGGAGACCGCGATGGTGACGGCCGCGGCCTGCACCTGCCGGCGCAGGGCAGCCTCGGCGGCCGCCTCGTCGACGAGCACGCGATGGGTGCGCTGCTCCTCGATGAGGGGGGCGTTGGCTTCCAGGACCCCGGCTGCCCCGGTCGTGGCGACGACGTCGGCCAGGACGGTGCTGAACAGCGAGTAGCGTTCGTAGACCAGGTCGGTTCCGTCGGCGATGATGCGTTCTGCGATCTGGGCGGAGGCGTTCTGCTGGGCGCGTTCCCGGGCGACGGGCTCATCGGTCGTGACGGGGGTCTCGACGACCTTGAGGCCGGCCAGGTCGAAGGGGATCTCGTCTCCGGCGCGGGTGGTGTGGACCACGACCTCATGGCCGCGGCGGAGCAGTTCGCGCACCACCTCCTGGATGTGCACGGAGGCTCCCTTGGTGCCGAAGACAGGGATTCCCGAGTCGACGTTCACGTAGGCGATGCGCATCAGCTCTCCTTCGTCCCGTTCACCCAGGCCGTCAGGGCCGCGGCCTGGCGGCGGCTGTTGAACTGTTCCTCGATGAGGGCCCGGGCGTTGCGAGCGAGGGTGATCACGGGCACCTGTCCCTCAGCCAGCCGGGTGAGGGCCTCGGCGAGGGCGGGGACGTCGCCGGGCTCGGTCAGGATGCCGGTGACGCCGTCGTGCACGACCTCCGGCAGTCCGCTGACCGACGTCGCGATCACCGGGGTGCCGATGGCCATGGCCTCCAGCACCACGGTCGGCAGGCCGTCGATGTTGCCGTCGTCGGCGGGGATGCAGGGCGCGACGAAGACGTGGGCGCTACGGATCAGGTCGGACACCTCGTTCTGGGTCAGCGGCCCGACCAGGCGTACCCGGTCGCTGAGGCCGAGGCGCTCGATCTGGGCGGCGAGGTCGTCGTGCAGCTCACCGCCGCCGGCGATGTCCAGCTCGACGGGCACGCCGAGGCTGGCGACGGCGTCGATCAGGTGGGGGAAGCCCTTCTTCGGCACGAGCCGGCCGACGGTCGCCACGCGCAGCGGGACGCTGGGCTGGATGGGGTCGCGGTAGGGGAAGCGTTCCAGCTCAAGGGCGTTGTACTGCAGGGAAATATTCGCCCCGGACCCTGCCAGCACCTCCTGGAGGTAGCGCTCGTTGAAGCGGCTGATCGCGACCACCCGGTCGGCGTCCCCGCAGACGCGGCGCAGCCACTGCCGGTTCACCGACTCGTGGTAGATGTCCTTCGCGTGCGTGGTGACGGTGTAAGGCACCCCGGTCAGCTGTGACGCGACCCACGCCATCCGCCCGGACAGGGAGGCGAAGTGGGCGTGGAGATGGTCGATGCCGTCCTCGATCACGGAGTTGGCCAGGCAGACGCCCTGCGCCACCTCGTCGGCGGGCAGCTCAGCGAGCACGGGGGCAATCTCAGCGAAGCGGCGGCGCAGGTCGTCGTGCCGCAGGGCGTCGCCGAGCTGGAGCCAGAAGTCGCTGGCATTGGTGACATATGGCACCCAGGAGACGTGGGCGCGCACCCGGGCGATCTCGGGGTGGAAGCGGGCGTCGGTGGTGGGTCGCAGCGCGTAGATCCGCAGGTCGTCGCCCTGGGCCTCGCGGGCCAGGATCTCGGTGACGATGAAGGTCTCGGAGAACCGCGGGTACACCTTCAGGACGTATCCGATGCGGGTCATGCCACTACCTCCCTTTTCGAGCCTTCGTCATCGAGCAGCAGGTCGGCGGCGAAACCGGCGGTGGCGGCCAGGCCGTCGCGTTCGATGTGGGACCGGCCGACCCGCCGGGTGACGGCGCCGGCGACCCAGGCGCTGAGGGCGTCGGCGGTGACGCTTGGGGCACGCAGGACGTCGATGGCTCCGGCGTCGCGCAGCGCGCGGGCGCGGATCAGCTGTTCCGGGGTAGGGGTCTCGCGGGGGACGACCAGCGCCGGGGTGTCGGTGGCGAGGATCTCGCAGGCGGTGTTGTAGCCGCCCATGGCGATGACGGCGGCGGCCTGGTCGATCTGGCTACCGAGGCCCGGCCAGGAACGGTGCACCTGCGTGCCGGGGCCGGCCTGGGCGGCGATGGCTTCGTAGTCGGCGTCGTCCAGCTGCGGTCCGGTGACGATGATGTTCTCGTGCCCGGCGGGGGGGTCGCATGGCGACGGCGGCGCGCAGCAGCTCGTGCCCGTCGGAGCCTCCGCCGGCTGTGGTCAGGACGAAGGGCCGGGGGGCCAGGGGTTCGCTGTCCTCACCGATGTGGCGGTCGTGGGCGAGGTACCCGGTGAAGCGGATGCAGTCCGTCAGAGCGGACGGGATCTCACCGGTGGTGGTGGGGTCGTAGACGTCGGGGTCACCGTAGGCCCAGATCTCGTCGAGGACGTCGCGCAGCTGCTCGGGAGGCCCGAGGCGCTCCCATCCCACGGCTGCCATCTGCGGGTCGTCGAGGACCTCACGCAGGCCGAGCACCACCTTGACGCTGGGGTTGAGGATGCGCAGCTTCAGCAGCGGCTCCTGGAGTTCCTTCATCACGCCGTAGATGTGCCGGTCGATGATCACCAGGTCGGGGTTGAAGCCGAGGAGGGCGCCCTCCAGCAGCTGGGAGCGGAGCTTGATCAGCTCGCCGGTGGCGCCGGGGAGGCGTCGTGGCCGGTAGCCGTGGATGGTGCCGGTGACCCCGGGAATGGTCAGCCAGTCGAATCCCTCGGGCAGGGGGAATCCGGAGGCGTCGGCGAGTCCCGAGACCAGCAGGCCCGCCACTTGGGCCCCAGTGGCCTCGGGAAGATGCCTGACCAGGTGGTGAGCGATGGTCAGGTTGCGTCGCACATGCCCCAGGCCTAGGGAGTCATGGCTGTACAGCAGGACCCGGTAGGTATCCGCCATGATCGTTGCCTTTCTCTCCAGTCCCCGTTCTCGGGGACTGGTATGAGCTTCGCAACCGATGATGAGGCGGCCCATGAGGCCGGCATGAGAGCTTTCTTATAAACGGCTGAACCCTAGTTGACAGGCCTCGACGCCAACACGGCGGCGCTCTCGCTAAGGGAATCTCAGGGCAGAATCAGTTACCAGCCTGATGCAGCCCGGCGGATGGATGCGATTGGCTTGCAGACATGAAGATCCTCAAGGTGCTAACCAGCGTCTGGCTGCTGTTGGTCGTGGTTCCGATCCCATTGTTCTATGGGATGCTGCTGCTCACCAATGGCGTCTGGGGCGGTCTGTTGGCGCTGGTACTGACGACGGGCCTGGTGGTCCTGATCGTGTGGCGAGGGCTGCGTGGCCAGATCAGGAGGCGACCGGTCCGCACCGTTTTCATTGGGTTGCTGGCTGGCGCGCAGCTGGCATTGTTCGGCTACCTGTGCGTGCCGCTGGGTGACCCGTCGGCGATGCCGCCGGCAACCCCGCCCGGGGTGTCGCCTGAGTACTGGGATCTGAGCACCGGCAGCCGGATCGCCTCCTATCACCTGCCCTCCCAGGTGCCCGGGGAGCCGAAGGGCACGGTGCTGTACATCCATGGTGGTCCGGGAGGAATGATCGGCACCAGCAACCTGCGATTCCTCAGCGGGCTGACGGAACACGGCTACGAGGTCTACGCCTACGACCAGGCCGGAGGCGGTATGAGTGGCCTGCTGCGTCCCGAGGAGTACTCACATCAACGCAACATCGACGACCTGGCCGAGGTCATCGCGAGAATTCCCAGCGGCAACCTGACGGCGATCGGCCAGTCGTATGGCTCCACACTGCTCGCGAGTGCCCTCGCCGACGAACGCATCCAACCCCACCTCACGAAGGCAGTATTCTCCGAGCCAGGAGGCCTGCCCATCACGAACGCCAACGACTACGCCAATGCCCATGTGCCCGGCACCCCACCTCAGGCCGCGCCGAAGTTCGGTGGGAGGCTGCCCTCGGTCGTCTCAGCTCCTCGCGTCATGCTCAGAGTGGCTTTGCCCCCCAGCAGCCTCTTCGTCTCGCAGGAGGAGACGGTAGCCGCGCAGACAGAGCAGGAGCAGCTGGACCTGGTCCGGTACACCGTCTGCAAGGACAAAGCCGGAGAGGTGATGCTCCAAGGCAACCCACTGCGTGTCAACATGGTGACCAACATCCGCGTCGCCACCACCATGAACACCCTCGACCTGGAACGGTTCAGCCAGACCAAGGTGCCGGCGATGCTGATGCTCGGCGAATGCTCCTATGTCGGGCGCAAGGAGCAGCTGGCCTACCTCCACGCCTACCCGGCGATCGAGCGTACCCAGTATTTCCAGGGGATGGGCCATTCGTTGAACAGCCCCGAGGTGTTGCAGAGCTTGCTCTCCTTCATCGAGGACTCCCCAGCACCGCTGCCCAACTATCCGCAGAAAACCGACGCCGAGCAGTTCATCAACGAGGGAAGATGAGATCCGGCAGGCTCGTGACCTGGCGATGTTCCGCAAACAACGCCAGAGCAAGCACGGCGAGATCCTACGCCCCAGGCTCCCGGCGGCACCACGTCTTACGGCACGACTTTCACTGCCCTTCGCCGCATGCCTCGACGGTCCAGTCTTCGACTACGAGTCCCGGGATACGAGAGAAGGCATGGTCGCTTGTCACGAGAACAATGTCCGCGTCATCCTGCCTGTGCTCCAGGGCCGTTGCGGCAATCAATGTGTCCAAAGGCGACATGGGCATACCAGATGATTCCAGATCTGCTCGCAGTGATCCGTAGACCAGAGCGGTGCGCGCGGTGAAGTCCAGCACCTCGACTTGCTCCCGCAGCACCTCCACCGCACGATGCAGCCGGGCCGCAGCCGGCCTCTTCGCCAGGCCGAAGCAGATCTCAGCTTCGGTGATAGCGGATATGAAAACACGATCAGTCCCGTGACGTGCCAGCCGCTCAAGCGCGACCGGATGCGCACGCATGAGCTGGCCAACAATGTTGGTGTCAAGGAGGTACCGCATTAGCCCTCCCCGTCGAACAGGTTTCGCTCCTCGGCCTGGCGAGTCTCTGGCGCAAGGAAGTCATCGGGCACATCCAGTCCGGTGACAGCCTCGATGAAGGCATCCCACGCACCAGGCCTAGTGGAAAGCACCACGTCCCCATTGTCGTCACGCCTGATGTAGACCCTGTCGGTGTCGAACCGATACGCGGCGGGTATCCGCACCGCCTGCGATCCGCCGTTCTTGAAAACTGTCGTAACCTGGCTCACCCGGCCGACCTCCCAACTAATAGCTATAATAAAGTATATATTGCCTTATCTCCCCATGGCACCGGACCGCTCTCGCGGCGCTGACGTAGTGGCCCTGGCTCCGCCCCGTCCTGCGACTGAGCACCTCGTCGTGGGTGGCCAGGGGAACGACCAGCCCGGCGTGACCAAGGAGAATTCACAGGACGATACGCCGGGAAATAGTTCTATCTACAACTATTTACACTTTAAGATCCCCGATTGGCCCATCCCGTACTGCGGCACAACGGCACCCTATTGCGTCTCCCTCCGGCATCCCCCTATGCTGGGGGCAGCGTTGAGCACAACCTAGGAAGTGGCCATCGCCGGAATGCGCGGCGATTGACGTCCGCCCTTGCGTCTTGTTTATTTCTAGACGACTTCCCGAATCGAGAATCAGCAGCCCACTGCCCAAAAGACACCTTGCCCGGCAGTCATATGCCGGAATGGCAGCCTTTCCGTCAGTGGTTTGCACCCAAAACCTTCAACACACCCCCCAAGAAATCACGAGATTGGATATGTCACTATGAATATGAATGAGAATCCGGGAAAACTGAATCGGCGTGTGGTCCTGACCGCGTCCCTGGGAGGGCTGGCCCTGGCCTCGCTGGGGGGACTGGCCGCGCACGGTGACGACGGAAGCACGGTGCCGAAGTACCGGATGATCGGCGTCGCGATGCCGGACGTCACGGCTGGGACCGACCGGCACAAGGAGCTGGCCAGCTGGTGCGAGAAGGCGAGGATCAACAAGGTCGGGCTCGTCGCCGGGCGGGTGGACTGGACCGCTTTCCCCTCACAGGATAGGAGCAGCTGGTCCTCCGACTTCGGAGAAAACGGCGACAAGGACCCGCTGCGGGATGCCATCAACATCTTTTCCGGCGATGACGATCCCGGACAAAAAATCGTCCTCGTGGTTGACGCCCAGGCCGAGAGATTCTTCGAGAAGTGTCCTAAATTCGCGGGCATAGACACCGAGGGCCGCGCGAAAACAAATCTCCCCAGCCTCACAGCCCTGGTCAAAGAAGATTCCCAAGGGAAATTCGGGAAAGATATCATCTCTCTGGCGACTGAGCTAGTGGAGAGATACAACCCATCGGCGATCAGTCTCACGGATTTGTATTTCGAGGACAGCACCTACGGAGAGGACGACCTGAATCATTTCCGCGCGGCGACGGGCGAGAGCGACTGGCCGCGTGACGATGCGAACAATATCAAGACCGATGACGAGCGGATCGTGGCATGGCGTTGCAAGGCGATGGCCGGTTTTGTTGCCCGCGTCCGTGACGCAGTCCATTCCGCGGGGAATCGTCGCTGTGAGTTGTGGATGGAGGTCCGCTCACCCAGGAACGACCCCCACGGGGACCGGAAGGACAACGGGCAGGACTACGGGCTGCTGGCCGACGCCGCAGACCGGCTCGTTCTCTGGGACTACTTCGGCACCGAGCCCGACTACCTGCCGACCCGGGACCTCGCGGCCGCTTTCACCGAGAGAACCGGGGGAAGCGGAGTGCTGTCCGTCGGCCTGTGGGGCAGGGAACGAGAGGATCTGATCACCCCAGATGAACTGGAGACCGCCGTGAAGGAGGCCGTGCGAGGCGGGAGCAACTGGGTGTGGGTGACCCCGACGCAAACCGTTGCACAGAAGATGACCGACGCCCACTGGGAGGCGCTCGTCAGGGCGTGGAATCAGTAGAAGCGCCAGTAAGAATAGAGAAATAGCGCCGGCCGGGCTCAGCCACACACCCGCTGAATACCGGCCGGCTTTCTCATGCCGACGCGCGGTCGGGGTGGCAATCCCCAGACCCCGGTGAGCACGCGGTTAGGGTGCGATAGTCGTCCGTGACGCGAAACCGCTACGAGGGGAAAACCATGAGTAAAGCCACCGGTCAAAGCAACAGGGACGCGGTCCTGGACTATCTCGACGCCGTCTTCAACCGCCGCGACCTGGCTGTCGCTGAGAGCTACTGGGGCCAGGACATGATCCAACACAACCCGACCATGCCCAACGGCCTGGACGTGCTGCGCGGCTTCATTACTAGCGACGCCCCCACCCCGTCCTACGAACCGGGCCTCGCGATGGAGTCCGGCGACTACGTCATGGTGCATGGCCGTTACACGAACTGGAACGGCAAGGACATGATCGCCGTCGACATCTTCCGGCTGGCGGATGGCAAGATCGTGGAGCACTGGGATGTCATGCAGGAGGAGGTCCCCACCACTCAAGCCGTGAACGGCAACCCCATGTTCCCCGTGCGCTGAGGGCAAGTAGCGCCCTCACAGCAGGACGTTACGTCCCGTTGCACTGAAGCGGAGATCGTGACCCACCCCGGAGTTAGGTTGGTGCCATGAGGGAGCCCAACTCGCCTAAACCCTCCGACCACGACGACGTGCCAGACCTGGTCGACGATGAGCCGACGGCGGCAGCGGTCACGTCTGCTGATGAGGATGCTCAGGAGACGCGCAACGAGACTGACAAGACTCAACGTCCTCAGTCTTTCCGCACTACCTTCCTGCATGCCCTGCGCGCGGGGTTTGTCCTGGGCGCCCTGTGTCTCTGGATCGCGTCCTCCTTCTTCATGGGTCCATTTCCCACATTGCTCCCGGAGTGGCGCAAGCTGATCCCCGAGGGGTGGCCCTGGAAAGTCGCCGCCCAGATGGAGCAGTTGTTGTGGTGGCTGTTCATACCTGCGGTCCTGATGCTGGCCGCTGGGCTCAGCAGCCTCTACGCTGTCATCGCAGGCCGGATTGCCCGGTTCGTCAGGGATCTGCTGACGATGATCTGCGTCGCCGTCACGCTGACGAGCGCAGGGATGCTGGTCTGGAACTGGTGGCGCATCTACCAGACCTACGGGGTGAATGCGGATCAGTCCCTGTACATCGCAGCCGCTTTGACGGCGGTGCTCTGCTTCGTCATTAGTTGCTGCCTCCTGATCGATTCTCCTGAAGAAGAGCCGGGATACGACCCAAGGCCGCTGCTGGCCCGGATGTCCCGGTTTGCGACGAGGATCACCCTGGGCCAGGGACCGATCCCGCAGCGTCACTGGGGCGTGGCTGTGACTGCTCTGCTGCTCCCAGCGCTCATGGTGCCGGGCCTGGCGCTGATACCGCCGGCACTGCTAGCCCAGCCGCCAGTCACCCAGCAGCTTGCCACCCCGGTATCCGACGATGCCCTACCAGCCATGCCCGCGACGGTGGGCACCGCAGCGGCCTGGAGCCGGGAATTCAAACCCCACCCCCTCGACATCGCCGCCGGTGCTCGTGGCCCCATCATTCTCACCAAGGACGGCCTGGAAGCCCTCAACCCCGAGGACGGCACCACGCTGTGGAGCTATCACCGCGACCACACCACCTACCTGAATATCTCCGAACCCCAAAAGGGTAATAAGGCGTTATCTGAGCCCTATCTGGTAACCAGCCCAGACCGCAAGCACATCGCCTTCATCATCGCAGCTTCCGGCAACTGGACCCTCACCATCATCCTGGACACGATGACAGGCCACGTCACAGCAGAAAGACTCTGCGACCTGAAATGCTCGCTCCAGCTGACAGATTCCGCCGCCCTAGTGGGTGACACTGCCATTTCATTAACCGATGGATCAATCCTATGGTCATTTCCCCCTCATGAGAATGAGGACTACAACGCAGATAAAAAACCAGAGAGACACAACACAGGTTTCACCGGAACAGCCGGCCACTCCACCTTCATCCGAGAGGCTCGCTACAACCGGTATGCCGTAAATTTTGAACTCGTGCCAGACACTGACCCGACGCAAGTCACCACATTGGAGAATGTAAATCCGTGCGCTGAACATAATGAGTCTGCGGATGAATGCTATCGCTGGCTCCTGATAGATGGCTGGGCGGGCGTCATAGCTGATGGTTCTCCCGCCGATAAATTCCAAGGCAGCCGAGAGGTTGAGGCCGTTAGCATTGATGAGATCGCAGCCAAAAGAACCTCAGAGGGGGTCAAGCGTATCCCGTTGGGCCAGGCTAGAGGCATCAACTACATCGCATCCATGTCCTCCGGCCAGCTCGTCACATATCCTCCCTCCGCGGAATACGATCGAGGGCGCGGCCCCTGGGTAGGATCAATCCTGGACACCACCACCGGCACCGTCCACTCCGCCGCCCAATCCACCTCACTAGCCGGAGCCGAGGTCGGCTACCGAACGAACCTCAACGAGGCCGGCGAAGCAGAGGGGGCTATCGTCCTCAAGCCCGGGGACGGCTCTCCAGAAGCTTCCATACCACTTCCTTGGGCATCAGTCGGCAGCGGGTCTTTCGAAGAACGTGTCAGCGGCCTGCACTACCAGAGTACGCTCGCTAGCAGCTTCCGGTTCCTGGCAACGCCCGGCGCGGTGATCGTGGCGATAAATCCGAAACCTTTTAGCGATGATTATTACCACTACAGCACCCATGTCTACGGCGTGAGATGAGGCCATTGTGAAACTTCAGAGCATTGCAGGCACAATCTCCCGGCGCACGTGGTTCCTGATCCTGGGAGTCGTCATTGCCCTGGCGCTGGTGGTACATGGCATCTGGCCCCTGAGTAACCGGTCCACAAGTCATGACGATATCTCAGTTGACCTCGGTCATATCGCCGATGCCGGTGCCGCCCAGGACGCGGGCGTTATCGGATCCCCTGAGGCCGGAGCTCCTGGCGTGACCTGGCAGGTTCCAGAGCTCTGGATCCAGAACGACATCACTTCCACCTCGTCGGGCCCTGTGATATTTACGGGAAACAGAAAGAGAGATAACTATTCGGATATTCGGAAATTCTGGTTGGAGAACGCAGTCGTCAGTCTGGATCCGGACAATGGCTCGGTGCGCTGGTATCGTCTCATCAAGCCCGGAAGGGAATACAAAAGAACAGAATATGAAAGGGAGCTCACAAGAAGAGCCGACATCTCGACGAGTCCCGATGGACGGTATATGGCGCTACGCCTGGCCCCGGTATGGGAGGAAGAACCATCCGTTGGTTCTCCACCATGGGATAACTCCGACGCAACGATAGGTAAGAAGTCCCAGACCATCGTGGTACTTTCCGCCGAGAGCGGCGAGGTGGTGCGCACCATGCAGACTGACCACAATGTCCTGGCCCAGGCCCTCACGAATAATGCCCTCATCGTGGAGACCTCACCTTTCTCACACCTCGATGAAGGAACCATCTCCTCCTATTATCTCGATGGAGGAACCATCTCCTCTTATTCCCTGGATGCCCCAGAGGCACCGCCCAGCAGCTGGCCGGCCACCGGCTGGCTCGTCAGCTCCACCGCCGACAGCGTTGTCCTGTCACCACGCAACGACAACTCCTATTGCCAAGAGACCTGTGCCACGGTGACGCTGACCCTGGCTGACCCCGCGACCGGCCAATCCCGCAGCACCGTGGATCGCATCTATCGCGTAACCCCCTATGGGTGGGCTGAAAGATTCATAGACGCGGCCAGCACCACGATCAACCCCAAAGACGTCCAGCAGTGGCAGAAGACACCACGCGAGCTCGTGGACCTCGGATCAGATGCCCGGACAAACATCACCGGCCTGGCGGTTAAAAACCAGCTCACACCCACCGGCAGCATCCGGCTACTCAGAACACCGACGACCAAAGCCACGCCGACCGGCACCCCCGTCTCCTGGCTGCCGGGCACCCAAGATCCAGATCAGCCGCTGACACCCCGCACAGATCCCGTCGAGATCATCGAGATCACCTCCGGTTCTTGTTCCGGCAAGGACTGCGTCCAGCGCACCACCTTGACCCTGGGGACATCCTGACCTGTCCGGCATTCCCAAGGGTCCGCAACCTTTGCCCCCTCACCGAGAGGGAGACTTTGGAGGCCGTTACGTCCCGGCCTGACGTCGAGATCCACCACATCACCAGTGATGGCAGCCCGGCATTGATCCTGGTTCCCAGGGCCAGCGGCACCGGCAGATTCTGCGCAGGTCGCACACGACCGGGCAGAGCCGCGAGACATTTCTGGCTTCTGGCTAGGGGGTTTGTTTCACCCAGCCAAGGGGGTTAGCATTAGCAAACCAATTGAGTTCGCAGTAGCAAACTTCTGGCGGTGGGCTGCCCCCGCTCGGGTGAACAGGTTTGGAGGATCGTTGTGAGTGATGTAAATATCGTGACAGGCGACCTGGAGGCGCTGTCCTCGGATATTGGCGATGTGGCCAGTGATGTTGGAGGCGTCGATCTGGTGACGGCGATGGCCGATGCTCCATCGGCAATGCCGGGATCGGAGTCGGCTAATTCCTGGATTGGGCCCACGGCCAGCGAGGTTGATAATCGGCGGACCTCCGTGAAGGACAAATATCAGGACCTCAGCGATGACGTGCAGTCCGCTGCGAATTCGTATGGTCAGAATGAAGCTGACGTCGAGGCGTCACTGCGTTCCGCGGGGACGCCGCCTCCCCAGTCGGATGATTCTGGGACCACAAGCACAGGTACTTACGGGGATTGGCAGAGCAGAATGGAGGACAACTGATGGCTATCGGATGGGCTGATATCCAAGATTGGGATCCGGCGAATCTCAACACCACGAGCGAGAACCTATCCACCGCGCGCAGCACATTGATGACCGAGGCGCAGGAGGCCTCCGGCGCGAAGAGCCGGGTTCAGTCGACAGGGACTGCGGTGGATGCGATGCTGACCACGTTGGGCTCATTGAATAAAGATCTCGACACACTGGTTAATGATGTCTCCGAGCTAATGATGGCCACCTCAGAAGCCTCTAATGGCGTATGGGATGTACAAACCAAAGTACAGGAATGCACATCCTTCACAGAGCAATACCCCTATCTCACCATTAGCACCGACGGCACTGTAGATTATGACCGATTTGATTCGGGACGGACTGGGAATGAGAATACAGACAAGGCACTAAAGCAGTCGGATGATGCAGAGAATAGCACTAGGTCCACGAAATCCTCGGAACTGGATGGCATGGTCACAGGTGCCATTAATCGCGCCGTCGAGGTTGATGAGGCTTACCGCGACCGATTGAAGGCTGTCTACGACGGCACCTACCAGTGCGATGAGACGTCGGCGAGTGAGTCGCAGGGGCTGCCGGATCTGCCGCAAGAGGGTTGGTCGGCCACGGAGGTGAGTGCCTGGTGGAACTCTCTCACCGAGGATGAGAAGAATAAGATCATTGCTGAGCATCCAGAGGCTATCGGCAACCTGGATGGCATCTCCATGGACGCGCGCGGTAAGGCGAATGAGATACGTCTTCAAACAGAGAGGACCAAGGCGGCAAAAGAGCTCGCGGCCGCCGAAGCGGCACGCGATAAATGGGACATGAATAGTCTTGAATATGAAGCAGCACAGCAGAAGGTGGACAAAGCTCGGTTGAAGGTAGAGGATTTGGAGAAGATCAAGGAACTGATATATCCCAACGGGGATCCCCTGCTCAGTGATAATATTCCGAAATCTCCATACAATCTGCTCTACCTAGATGCATCCGGCGACGGAGATGTCCGGGCCGCCATCTCTGTTGGTGATGTCGATACAGCGGAGAACGTCACGACTTTGGTCCCCGGGATTGGCACAACAGCGCGAGCAGAGGAAGGCGGCTTATCTGACCTGTTGGGTCATGCGAAAGCAGCGCGTAACGCTGCAGGGGCCGACAATACGGCTGCTGTGGCGTGGCTTGGCTATGATGCGCCTCCCAAGGTTGGAGAGATTAGCGATGCTTACAAGGGTCACCAATGGGAGTATATGAACGCGAATAGAGCTGATGAGGCTGCCCCGGCGTTGAACAGCTTCCATGAGGGGATTCATAGCTGGCATCAGTCGCAGGGCACCGACCCAAATTTGACCACCGCCGGCCATTCCTACGGCTCCCTGGTTACGGGCACGGCATTGACATCATCAAAGACAGGCGTCGTTGATGCTGCGACCCTATACGGCTCACCAGGAGCCCATGGTGACAGTGTTCATGACTTCAACGTTCCTAAAGACCACATGTATGTATCCAGAAACACCGGGGATCTTGTTACCAGGATGTGGCTTGATTCGGAATTCGGGCCCGAACCCGACAAGATAGATGGTATGACTCACATCTCATCCGGCTCCGGCGGTCACTCCGCCTACTGGAACAACCCAGAATTCGTCGAGGACGTCGGTCAGATAGCAGCCGGCGAAGACCCATCCGTCGACCGATGATTGATCGGAGGCTGCGGCAAGGCAAGAGGAATTCCATGAATACGCGGAAGAACAAGCAAAGCAGAGTTCATTCCGAGGAGAAAACTAGGATAAATTAATGGGCCTACCTCCCGTGATGAAGCCTCCGGTTACCGCATAGATTGCGGCAACCGGAGGTTTGGAGGGATTCCGTAATACGGTGTTGCATTGCAACCAGCCCACTGATGTCTTGGCCGCTGAGAGCACCGGTCCGTGTCAAATTGCTGACAGGGCTGATCGGAGCTGGTGAGACTGGGCAGGTGCGGTCAGAGGAACGGATAGTCGGTGTAACCCTCGGGACCGCTGCCGTAGAACGTCTCCTGGACCGGGGCGTTCTCCGGTGCGCCGGTGCGCCAACGCTCCACCAGGTCCGGATTGGCCAGCGCCGGCCGGCCGACCGCCACCGCATCGGCCACGCCCTCAGAAATGTAGGCGGCGGCACTGTCCCGCGTGGTCATGGTCACGAACCCCTGGTTCACCACGAGGGGCGCACCGATGGCGCGTCGCAGGCCCTGGACCAGACCGGAGGCCGGGTCGGCGTGGAGGATGTCGACGAAGCCCAGCCCCAGTGGCTCAAGTTCCCTGGCCAGGTGGTGGTAGGTGGCGTCGACGTCGGAGACGTCGGTCTCCTCAATGCCCTGGATGTTGTGCTGCGGCGACAGGCGGATCGAGGTGCGCTCCCCGCCGATCTCAGCCACGACGGCCCGCGTCACCTCGATCGCCAGACGTGCCCGGGCCTCAGGGCTACCACCCCAGGCGTCGGTGCGCAGATTGGTGTTGGTTGAGAGGAACTGGTGGATGAGGTAGCCGTTGGCGCCGTGGATCTGGACGCCGTCCATCCCTGCGTCGATGGCGTGGCGTGACGCCCGCACCCAGGAGGCGATGATCTGCTCGATCTCCGGTTCGGTCAGGGGCTCGGCCTGGATGTAGTCGACGCGGCCGGCGGTGTTGTGGGTGTATCCGGGGGCGGTCGTCGCGCTGGCCGAGACCACCCGGCCGGTGCCGTTGATCGTCGGGTGGCTGAGCCTGCCCGCGTGCATGATCTGCATGACGATGGTGCCGCCCCGATCGTGTACGACGTCGGCTATCTTCCGCCAGCCAGCAATCTGCTCGGGGGTCTCTATGCCCGGCTGCCCAAGCCAGGTGCGCGCCGCCAGGTCGGGAAAGACCCCCTCCGTGACGATCAGACCCATCGAGGCACGCTGCGCGTAGTACTCAGCGACCAGGTCACCAGGGACACCTTCCACACCGGCGCGGAGCCGGGTCATGGGCGCCATGACGAGCCGGTTGCGCAGCTGGTACGGTCCGAAGTCGAAGGAGGAATAAAGTTCCATGTAAACATTCTTACTCTGGTTCGTTGAACAGTCAAGCAGGCCGCTTCGGGGCTTCAGAGAGTCCCGCAGCCAGACGGAAGCCCCCTCCTGAAGCACCATCCTCGGTCCTGCGCGGGAATTTCTGGGATTCCTCCCCGAAGAGGGGCTGTGTTATCTAGGATCAGTTCCATCCTCCTGTCCTGGGGGTTGTGGTGCACCAATGGAGGTGTGAGTGATGGTTCGCTCGGGTATGCGGATTGCTGCCGCTGTGGTGGCGGTGGTTGTGGTGTCAGGGTGTGGTGGTGATGGGTCTTCTGCTCCGAAGAGTCCTTCGCCGTGGGGGAAGACAACGATGGTGGCGCCGTCGACGACGTCCCCATCTCCTAGCCTGTCTCCGTCTTCTAGTGCGTCGCCGCAGCCGTCGGAGACGTTCAGCCCGGAGCAGCAGGAAGCCGCCGACCGGATCATCGAATATTTCCACCTCCTGGACGAGATCAGGACCAATCCTGAAACCTCGGTTCAGCCGTTGGCGGATATCACTACGGGGCAGACGCAGGATCTGGATCTGAAGGACATTGACGAGTACCGCAGCAAAGGCTGGGTGCAGAAGGGGGTTTTTACAACCCATATCAAGGGTGCTGCGGAGCCGGTGGATGTGGATGGGGCCCGGATGGTGCAGGTGCAGGTGTGCACCGATGGCAAGGACACGGACCTTGTCGACGCCAAAACCGGGGAGAGCACCGTAATGGAGTGCCCGGCGTTTCGTGGACAGTGGTGAAAAACCTGAGTTTATTCGAACATGTGAGGTAAAATCTGTACTATGCCGGCTTCGAAATTTAGTAAAGAGTTTAAAGAACAAATCATCGCGGAGGTTCTTGAGGGGTCTCGGCCGATAGCGGAAGTGGCGAAGTCCTACAATCTGGTTCCGCAAACTGTGGGTAACTGGGTGAGAATATGGCGGAAGCAGCATCCCGACCCAGGTATGGTAGAAGCCTCGTCGGATCAGGTGGCGGAGAACAAGCGCTTGCAGGCTGAGTTGCGTGAAGCGAAGATGGAGATCGAGTTTTTGAAAAAAGCGGCGGCCTTCTTCGCGCAGGAATCCCGGTAGCAGCGAAATATGTTTATATTCACCGCGAGGAAGGCAGCTATCCTGTGTATCTGATGTGCCGCTGGGCCAGAGTGTCTCGTTCCGGCTACTACAGATGGCGGAATCAGGGTTTATCCGAGACGCAGAAACGCCGGGAAGAACTCACTATTTTAATTACGCATTTCTTCCACGAGTCTGAGCAAACCTACGGGTATCGACGTATCCACGCAGCTCTGGTTGAACGGGGAATCCACGCGAGCCCAGAGCTGGTGCGTCAGCTCATGCACCGGGCTGGCTTGGTGGCCTGTCAGCCCCGGAAACGGGTCCGTACCACCATCCCGGCCCAGGATCTTCACCACCGCCCGGATCTGGTGAAAAGGAATTTTACCGCCAACAAACCAGGGCAGAAATGGGTAGGCGATATCACCTACATCCCCACCTGGGAAGGATTCACTTATCTAGCAACCGTCATGGATTGCTACTCGAAAAAGATCATCGGTTATGCGATCGCCGGGAATATGCGCACCCGGCTTGTTGCCGAGGCTTTACACATGGCAGTCAGAAATTGCCCAGTAACCCGAGGTGAAACCGTCTTCCATTCGGATCGTGGTTCGCAATACACCTCAGCTGATTACGCGGAAATCATGAACACATATGGTATCCGTGCCTCGGTAGGTAGAACTGGGTCGTGTTACGACAATGCCGCAGCGGAATCATTTAATGCCACCTGCAAGAAGGAGGTAGTGAACCGGAAGATCTACCCAACACGGAAACATGCTATAAAGGATGTGACAGCCTGGATCGAGTTACGTTACAATCAGAAACGACTTCACTCGGCGTTAGGGTACCGAACCCCCAACCACGTCCACCAAGAATGGAGCCAACACCAGAAAGCAGCCTAGAAATCCCATTTTTCAGTAGTGTCCACAAAACCCATAGCACTCCACAAACCCCACCAGGCCGCGCTATCTCTTGTGGGATATGCAGGTGGTCAAACCCGCCACGGTATGGCTGATTGGCGATGCCACCAATGAAATCGTCGGTGGGTGTTAACCATGAAGAAACAATTCACTCTCCTCATCGCATTCCTACTCATACTGGCCAACCTCTCCATGCAACAAGCCGCCGCCGAAGTTAGGTGCGGACAAAACGGACAATTCGGTTCCTGCCGAATCGAGGTGAAGACTCCGGGGAGTTCTGGTGGGTCGCGGCCGGGAGCTTCTGCTGCTCCTGGTAGTGGTTCGGGTGGGGAGCAGAAGTGTTATGGCCGGGATGGTAGTGAGATCAGTTGTGAGTCGAGTCGCGGGTTTACGTGGAATGCTGGGAAGAACTGCTACACGAATATCGCTAGCCCGCAGCCTCCCAAGTCGGATCCGATCTGGGCTGGTCATAGTGGTGGGGTGATTATGCGATGCTCCAACCTGCTGACAGGCTACAACTATTGGGCACCCGGAGCCGAAGAGGCTGCTGCGCCGAATCCCGCTGATCTGGCCAAAATCGCGGTGGAGCGCATGGGGTTGCAGCCGGTGGGGATGGGGATGTGGCCGGACCGGATTGAAGGCTTCCCCGGCCGCCACACTCTGGTGGGGTGGCGTAACTGGCTGTGGGTCACCGACCCCGCCCCCAACACGTGGGGACCAATCGTCAAGACCGCCTCCCAGGACGGCTACAGCGTCACCGCCACCGCCAGCGTCACCCGTCTGGACTGGGACATGGGCGACGGCCACCACAAAACCTGCGGCAAAGGAATACCACACCCAGCAAACAAAACCCGGGATGAGGCATCACCGTTCTGCGGCTACCAGTACCCCAAGCGCGGCCTGACTTGGCTCATTTAGTGTCGTTCCCGGGTGTTGTGGATGGCGTCGAGCCAGGCTTGGATGTTGTCGGGGATGGGGTCTTCAGCGGTGACGATGGCGTCGCCGGCTTGGATGTCGATGGTTCGGTAGCGGCGTAGTGTCTTGACCAGGGTCTTCAAGCTGACTTTGGTGGTGGCCTCCAACCAGCGAGCGACGGCGAGGGCGGCGAACACGATGGTGAGGTGGGCCTCGATCGAGTCTTTCAGGTGGTGGTAGATCGGGCGGGCTTTCAGATCGGATTTGCTCATCCGGAACGACTTCTCGATCTGCCACAACTGGTGGTAGGCGCCGATCACGTACTCCGGCCTCGGGTCAGCCAGGTTCGTGATGTATCCCTTCCAGCCAGCCAGCGCTTTGGCTTTGGCCTCCAAGTCCCGGTTCACCGATTTCTGTGCGCCGGTGAGAGTGATGAACCGGTTCCGTTTCACCGGGATCTTCCCCGCGACCACGCGTTCGGCCTTGCTGACCTGCTCGCTGATACCGCGCAACGTCCGGCGTGCTCGGTCGGCCCGGTACTGGTAGTAGATCGTCTCTGTCACTGCTGCCCCGGCCGGGCCCCTCGACCAGGGTTGAGTCAGGGTCAGCCCGTCAGGGGGCTGCTGACCGGAATGGGTCTTCAGCCACTCCCGCACGATGTAGGGGACCTCGGGAATCTTCTGACCCACGATGAACCGCAACCCCGCCCCGGACAACGCCCGCAGGTTCCCGTCAGACAACATGCCCGCATCAGCCACCACCGTCACCTCCGGCAGGGCGTGAGCGGCCTGGAACGCCTGGAGCGACGGGATGATCGTGGTCGTCTCCGCACGGTTACCCTCGAACGCCTCCACCATCAACGGGAACCCCCGCGCGTCGGTCAACAACCCGATGGTGATCTGGGGTTCCAAGCGGCGTTCCTTGCTGTATCCGGGTTCCCGGAACCCGTCCCCAACATCAGTCTCAAAGTAGAGCGTGCTCACGTCGTACAACACCAAGGTGGCAGGCCCCAACCCCACATGCGCTGCGCACGCGGACGCTATCTGCTGCCGCCACGCCGGCTCGGCATACACGGCGAGCCGACGCTTCACCGTCGCGTAGCCGCAAGGCCGAACCCCGATCTCTTCGAGCACCCGCAAGGTCTCCAACTTGCTGGCCGGCTCGATCAACCGGCCCAGCACCAACTGCTTGAAAACCTCGTCACCACCACTGGCGGTATCGAACCCGAGCCGTTCAAACCCGACCGACAAGGCATTCCACAAGTGCTCCGCCCGCGACCGCCGGATCGGTAGCGCCCGCCGTCGTGGCTGCCCGTCCCCGAAATCGAGTTCGTCCTGACCAGCGGCGATCATGCGTTGCCGCGCCACCGCTTTCAACACCTCAACATCCTCCGGTGTGTGTGCCGACCCGATGTGATCCATCGACCGCGATCCACGAGACGACGACCACACCACCTGAACCGCCGTCGCCCCCGACGCGGTCTTCACCGTCCTCACATACGGACTCACCCCAACAGGCTAAAACACCCCCGATTAGTGCACACCACACCAACCAAAACCCCTAGCCAACACCCCCTCCAACCCCAAAAACACCAAACATGAGCCAAGTCAGGCTACAGCGTCACCGCCACCGCCAGCGTCACCCGTCTGGACTGGGACATGGGCGACGGCCACCACAAAACCTGCGGCAAAGGAATACCACACCCAGCAAACAAAACCCGGGATGAGGCATCACCGTTCTGCGGCTACCAGTACCCCAAGCGCGGCACATACACAGTCACCGCCACCAGCTACTGGACTGTTGTCTGGTCCGGGATGGGACAAACCGGCACCATCAAGCTTGAGTTGTCGTCCCAACTAGAAGTGAATGTGATCGAAGCCCACGTCGTCACCATCCCCGACCGTAATAGCCGCCCCACCACCACACCCACCCGACGACGGTGAACACCGACCGCCGGGATAGGCTGGGAAGAATATTCAGGAAATTTGATGCTCTTTCCTCAGCTCGCCGAGACCATCTCGCAACGCCACCGCACTATCCGAAACAACTCCAGGACTACGCCTCGGCAAGAAATGCTGCATGAGCTATTCTTGCGAGACAATCCCCCAGTCACCACGAGCACCTGAGAACCGTTGTTCACAAGAACCTATCACCACGATGGCGGCGACATTGTGAAGGCATCCCTGTCCCTTCCAACACGGGTTTCAGAATCAGGGGATTCCCAGGGCCTCGGCAAAGTCTTTCATTCTTCGTGTTGGCTAGGGGATTTGTCGGGGTTGGGTGATGAGTTGGAGTGGTCGCAGAGGGTCTCTAGAGTGGTGTCTGAGGGCTGCGGCGATGCTGACAGCTCCGGCCAGGCGATGGAGGCTGATCGCGGTGTTGCGTAGCGTGGCCATCACGGCGGGGCCGTGCCCGGTGTGGAGCTGGTGACGGTCCTCGTCGAAGGTCACATCCCTGACCCAGTGCAGCCGGTTCTCGATACCCCAATGACTCTGGATGAGGTCAGCGAGGTCAGCGGGGCTGGTCTGGCGGGCATCGAGGGAGGTGATCAGGTAAACCACCTCCACGGTCTTGCGGCCGTCGATGGTGCGAGTACGGCGCAACTGTGCGACCTGACGGGCACCCGGCCAGTCGATCCAGTCAGGGACCTGACAGACCTTGATCGTGCGCCTCACGCGCCGGCCATGACCGGTGGTCGTGCTGTGGTGGGCGGGGATGTTCTTCCAGGGCAAGGCCTTGAACGCGGTCCGTAGGCGGGGCTGGTTGCCTTTCACCGTCAGCACGTAGTCATGACCCTGCCCGGTAAGGGTGCAGGCAGTGGAGCGCTGGGTGTGCAACGCATCAGCGGTGACAACGATCTTGCTGCGTGGCAGGGATTCCAGCAGAACCGGCAGGGCGGCGATCTCGCCGGTCTTCGCGGGGAGCTGGTGTTGTGCGGCCACGATCCCGCCGCGGGTGACAGCGGCCAGCAGATGCGGCGCGGCCATGTCACGAGTTTTCGCTCCACGCAAGGTTTTACCGTCGACCGCCACCACCATGCGACCCTTCCATCGGGTGGCGTCACGGGCCAGCAGCCACGCCCCGACCATCGCGGACAGTTCGTCGGCGTCGAGGGCTTGGAGGATTCGGCGGATCGTGGATTCCGACGGTACTCGACGCCCCGGGCGCAGCAGCCCCGACGTGGCCAGGAGATCGCGGCCAACATCAGCGGCCCACTCGGCGATCGCGACCAGGCTGCTCGCACCGGCACACACCGCCGCTGTAGCGATGGCAAGAACCCCGGCCAGGTCGTGGCGGCGACCACGACGTCCCCGAGGGTCAGCGATGGTGGCGAACACACCCAGCAGCCACTGGCCGCAGACAGGCATGGTGAGGGATGATGAGCACACGCGTGGGGCCTCGTGATTTCTCGGTGATGACAAGGTGTGTAGGAACCCTCATCATCCCAGAATCCACAGGCCCCACGCCCCCATCACACCTAGCCACACCCCAGACACCACGACTTTGCCGAGGCCCTGAGGGGATTCCGAATGGAGAGTCCTGCTGAAAATAACCGGCCTGAATTCCGACTACACGCATTCCGTCTTCGGCGTTGACGCGATTCAGGCACTCGAACTGGCAATCACAATCCTCCGGACGATTGAGGAGAAGGAAGGCCTTCAATTCCCTGGCGAATAGACATTACCAACCATCCGGCGGAGGCTTGCAAGATATGGCCAGGCGGTCTGGATGGATTCCTGGCGGGCACCAGCCCCGACCTGCCCCAGCTGCTCGGCCGGCCCATCACCGATCCGCTGGCCGTGGCCGCTGACACGGCCGCGGCCCTGCGTCCGGACGGCCGCTGACCAGCACGCGACGAACCCACCTCCCGGTTTGCTGGCCTTGTTCACGTTTGCCTGTGCTGTGAGGCCAGCAAACAGCAATAAGGCCAGCAAACCTGGAAAGGCGACGGGGAACGGTCGAACAGCCCACGGCCCCACCGCGTGCTACTGGGAGAAGTAGGCGGCGATGTGCTGTTTCTCCGTCACGACGGTCGACGGGTCGATCAAGGCTGCTGCCTGGTCGGTTAGGAGCTTTGCGCGGGCATCGAGGATGCTCTGCGCCTCGCCGGAGGCGTAGAGCGCCTGCTTGAGCCGGTCGCGTTCAGCAGCAACTTTGGATTCGCCGTCGAGGAGCGCGTTGAAGCGCTTGATCAGGGGATTCGTCCTGTCCTCGTCGGCGTCGTCTTGGGACTGCGACCCTGTTCCCTTTACCTGCTGGCCCAGAACGAATTCTTCGCCTCCACTTTCCGGCGGTTCCGGGCCGAATCCGGCCTGGAGCCCGAAGGCGCAGTTGTGATCCCAGGCCACGACGGTCATCTGCCTGGCCTGCTCCGCCCACCACAGGAAGGTGTTGTTGCCTCCCCCGGTGAGGGAGACGTCGTCCAGGTTGTCGATGACGTCCTCGAAAGCCAGATAGGTGACCAGCTTCCCGACCTCGACCCGTTGTGCCAGCTCCGATTGGAAGGCAGCATCGCTGGACTCGTTGATGAACCACAGGAACTCGATGAGCGGGGAGAGATCCGCCTTCCCGGTCTCCTGCTCGAAAAAAGACTTATAGGCCGCTGGATCGGTGCCGCGATAGGCGTAGTCGCCTCCCGCCTTGGCCTTGTAGAGCAGTCCCGCGACGTCGAAGTTCTGCCTCACCCAGGTCTCGTCCGGGTTCTGGCAGGTCAGCCGCAGGGCAGGTTCGGAGCCGTTCACCCTGAGGCTGATGTAGGCGGCCTTCTCGCTGGGCAGTCCCGTCCGGGCCAGCAGCTCCAGGGCGACCGCCTCGTTCAGGGCCGAATACGAGGTGCTGCTGCGGATCACCATGCTGCTCATGCCGTTGTGACTGGCCCCGTCGACGTACTTGTCGAACCGCACCAGCCAGGAGATTTTCTGCGGCTTGGTGTTGAGGGTGATTCCCCTCAAGGAGACATTGCCCTTGAGCCTGACTCCGACCCTCTCGTACGTGATCCCGTCGACGATCACCGTCGCCTCGACCCATTTCTTGGACTCGTCATCGATATACGCCTCGATCATCTGCCGGTAGACGCCCGGGTCGACGGTGATCTCAACCGAGTGGAGCGTCTCGGGGGCGAGATAACCCCCGGCGGCCGGTCCTCCTCCGGGGATGGCCAAGGCCGTCGCCTGGAACGGCCCATAGCCAGTCAGGGCGGCGGCTCCCAGCGCCCCCACCCCCACCGCGAGTGCACCGCGGCGCGAAAGCTGCCTCATGATTTCGATTCCTCCCGATCCTCTGAAGTTCCGTGAAACCCATCGGGGTCGCATCCCGGAGGACGCGGTATGCGGCGGACCGGACACCGGGCTCAGGACCAACCCTTAAATGCATGAAACGCCGCAAAAACAGCAGACACCGACGACATTTCGTCAGTAGTTCTGGTTTTCACGGCGTTTCATGCATGTGCGATCAGGGGCGCGTCCCTGGCGGAACGTCTACCCTATCCGCTCTTTGGCCGTCCCCGGCCGCTGACTGGAGAAAGTCGTCAGCAAGCCGAGGCGACGACCTCATGGGCTACTCAGCCCCTGGTGTAGTGGGCGACGTGGTCGATCTCGATGTCCGCGACGTCGGGAGTGAGGCTGTTGGGCACACCGCCATCAACAGTCTCGGTGTTGTTCTGCCATCCGTTGGGGTCCATCGCACCAGTCTGGAAGCCGACCCACATCTTCTTGTCAGTGATGTTCGGCTGCTTGATCTCACCCCATGGCTGACCGTCAAACGTGAACGTGATCTGGTCGTTGTCAACGATCACACCGTAGTTGTGCCAACCACTCATGTCCTGGTTGTCGAAGAAACGGTGCTCCTGCTTGTCGTCGGAATCCCAGTGATAGACACCCATCACCTCGGGACCGTTGACCCGGCCTTCAGCGAAGTCGACCTCCGGGGGCCAGCTGCCGTCCTCCGGCCACAGCAGGAAAGCGTAGCCGATTCCCTTGGCGTTCGGGAACTTCGCACGAACCTCCCAGCGGCCGCCCGACGCCGAGAAGATGTTCCTCGACCCAGCACCGCCAGCGCTCCACTGGCCATTCTCGTACTTGGTGCGAATGGTGAGCTTGCCGTCCTGGATGAACGAGTTCTCCTGGGACATCACGCCCATCGCGCCATGTCCGACGTCGGGGTTGCCCCAGCCGTAGCGTTCCCACTCGGTCGACTCGATCGACGCATCGAAGCCGTCGAAGTAGTCGATGTTCCAGCCGTCAATCTGCGCCTCGGACTGACCGTGCTGAGACGTGTCGTTGGAGACCGTTTGATTCTGGAAGGTCTTCAGCGGCGTCTCAGGGGCGTCGGGAGACGACTGCTGATCCGGTGATGACTGCTCGCTGGGGGAATTACCCGAAGACGACTGCTCGTTGACTGCCAGCTCTGCTGATGCGCCGGTCTCCGCGGACGGCTCCCCGCCAGTCGTCGCGGGTGAACTCGGTGCATCGGTGCTGGAAGCCCCCGTAGAACTAATGCTCGAGGCCGTGGTGACCTGCCTCGACTTCGAAGGCACGGCCCCCCCGGCCCCTGGTTCTGCTTCGATGGCCCGAGGCTGCGTCAGCAGGCCTCCTGCGACCATTGCTGAGGCGATCCCCAGCGTCACGAAAGGTAAGATCAATCGCTTCTTCATAATTTCCCTCCCATCTGGATTGTACAGAAGGCACCTTAACTCTCGATCAGCTCAGACCCAACCCTGCGAGTGTCGCGGACATGCTGAAATCCCCCTCAAAGCCCGCCATCAAGCCGCGACACGCTAGGCTGCGAAACAATGGCCGGGGGCTGACAAGGTAACCCGCGGAATCGTCGGAAGTCTGAAGAAGCGTTTGATGAAGCCACACATTTCGGTCTGCATCCCCGTGTATCAGGGGGCGTCAACTCTGTCATCGACTCTGCGATCGGTGCTGGCCAGCGAAGATGCCGACTTCGAGGTTGTGGTCAGAGACAACGGCTCGACGGACGGCACCGGCGAGGTCGTCGCGCAGTTCGACGACCCCCGCATCCGCTACGTCCGCTCCGACGAGACCGTCCCGCTGCCGCAGAACTGGCAGGCCGCCGTCGAGCAGGCCCGGGGCGAACTGATCAAAGTGGTCTGCGCAGACGACCTCATCCACCCCAGCTGCCTCGCCTCACAGGCTGCGGCCCTGGAGAGCCCGTCGGTCAGTCTCGTCGCGTGCCGCCGCAACCTCATCGACGGCGACGGCCAGGTCCTGACCCGCGGTGCCGGCCTGCCGCATCTCCTGGGGACCCGCACCGCCCCCGAGGTCGCGAGGGTCACGGTGCGCTACGGCATCAACCCGGTCGGCGAGTCCGCGTGCGTGATGTTCCGGCGCCGGGATTTCGACGCGATCGGCGGCTTCGACGGGTCGGTTGTGTTCGCGATGGACATCGACGCCTGGCTGCGGCTCATCGACCGCGGCACCATGGTCGGCCAGCCCGAGTCGTACGCCTCGTTCCGCATCTGGCAGGACTCGCTGTCGAGCAGCCACACCCGCGAGCAGCTCGACGAGCATCTGCGGTTCCTGAAAAACGTCGCCGCTGAGCCGCGCTACGAGGTCCCAGCCGCCCTGCGCCGCTGCCTGCCCGCTGTGGCGCATCTCTCCTGGCGCGCCTGGGCGGTGCGGCAGTGGTTCTGGAGGAGGCGGCATTAGGTAGCCGGGCGGTCGATGGTGGCTGCCTGGAAAACCCCGATGAGGGGGCGGGGGTTGGGCTCAAAGCTAGGGGAAACGGGCACACTCAGCGCTGAGGCGTGGTTCCACAGCCGTGGATCAATCTGGGTGAAGTCGAACTGGAATCTGCTCTGCTCAGCGACGTGCTGCATGAACACCTTGGAGGAACGGCCATTGCCTTCCCGGAATGGATGTGCAGCATTCAGATAGGCAAAAACAAGTGCCGATGAGGCACTAAAACTTTCGTAATCCAAATGTTCCCACTGGATTTCCTGGATGATGAGGCTTATTCATAGGGGTGTTTTGGCTTTCCCCAGCTAACACTTTACCCGAGGGGGATGTGAGGGCGGCTTGCCCGATCTGAGATAATTCAAAATGCAGAAAGAAAACCCTCAGATGAAAGACAAGCCGCCGCCGTGAATACTACCACAAGCCTTGACCGTGACCAGATCCTCAACCTGTGCGAACTGATCCACACATCCCGTTCCGGAAACCTTCCCCCGGCAGGGTCCCGTGTCCTGGGCTTGTTCCGCTGTATCCAGGTCACTGTGTTGATATTGCGGCACAATCTCACCCAGGAGTTGCTGGCCGACATCCACACAGTCTCCCAAGCCACCATCTCACGAGTGGTGGCGGTCTACACTCCCCTGATCGCCGAAGCCCTCCAGAACTGGGTGCCCAGTGTGGGGGACCTCGACCCGGACCGTCAGTACATCATCGACGGTACTCTGGTGTCCTGCTGGTCGTGGCACGACCGTCCCGAGCTGTACTCAGGCAAGCACCACACGACGGGGGTGAACCTGCAAGTGGCCTGCACCCTGGCCGGACAGCTCGCCTGGATCTCCCCGCCCCTGCCGGGTAGTGTGCATGATGCAAAGGCCATCAAGGAATCCGGCTTCCTCGCAGCCCTCGACAGTCAAAGTCATATTGGAGACAAAGGCTACATCGGATTGGGGATGATCACCCCCGCGAAGAAACCCGCCCATGGTGAACTCACCGACAGCGACAAAAGAAACAACACGACCATCAACCGCGTCCGCTACCTCATCGAACGTGTCATCGCGAACGTCAAAACCTGGCGTGTTCTACACACCGATTACCGCCGCCCCTACAACACCTTCGAAACCACAATACAAGCCGTCACAGGACTCATCTTCGCCTACAGTCTATGAATAAGCCTCGATGTAGTGGACATCCTCCAAACGATCCTGGATCCCCGTATCCCAGTGCGCGAACACGCCGGTTCCCTTCGCCATGTCAACGGTGCGGAACTCGCCTGCCCATTCATAGACGTCCTGGAAGAGATAACGGTGAATGGCCCGGACATGTGCGACATCGTAGGTACGCCCAAGGAGATTCGGGGCAGTATGAAGCTCCGCTTGACGACTGAATACCAAAGCGTATTCCTGACGGCGTAGTTCCGTCGCATCACGAATGCCCAGTTTGTTCCGTAACGTCCCATACCCACGGGCAGAATCATAGGTTTCCGGGTAGAAGTAATCCTCCCAGGACTCAAACCGAGTCACGCGACGTTAGTAGTTTGAGCTGTCTCGCGGACACGACGTATATACTCAGCCTGATCGATCCGGCCCGAGACTTTATCGACTAAGTTCTTCACATCCCTCTGATTGGGCTCCCAGCCTTCGTGCCAACCGGCGGCGAGAGCCTGGAGTACGGCATCATGCTGCCCCTGATCCAGATCTGTGAACAGCTCAGGCCAACGCTGTACAACGTCAAGAGTCTTGCTCATAAGACTTCCCTCCCTGCAGTGAGTCATACGGATACTGGATACACCGATGCCAGAGGCTTTGACAGCTGTCTGCCTCCCTCGCTGGCTGATCGACTCCACCCTACCGCCGATGTGCGGAAAACGGCTGGCGCGGCGCTGGCTCCCTAGCCGGCCTGGAGTTTGCGCAGGCCGAGGAAGAACGGGACCAGGCAGCAGCAGGCGAACGCGAAACGCCCGATGTTCCAGGCGAGGTCCTGCGGCGCAGCCACCGAGACCACACAGCCCGCCACCGCGACGACGATCAGCACGACGACCCGCCATGCCGGGCGGACCGGGGCGTGCCGGCGGCTCACCGCGATCCGCAGCACCACCGCCTGGGCGAGCAGCGCCAGGAACGTCGCCAGGGCGGCGCCGTCGAGGCCGAGGGGAATGATCAGCGCGAACGTCGCGACGATCTTGACCGCCACCGCGGTCGCGGACGCCCACGCTATGGGCACCGACCAGCGGATCGTCACGAGCATCTGGCTGCTGGCGGCCGCCGCGGCGACGGGGAACGCCGCCAGCCCGATGAGGGCAACGACCGAGACGAGATGCTCCTGCTCGTACGCTGAGGGCGCGAAGACCCGCAGCAGCGACGGCGCGGCGACGGTAATCCCCAGCACCGCCCACGCCACCAGCGAGAACACCCCGTCACGCGACGCGGCGATCACCCGCCAGCGCGCGACGTCGTCAGCGATGCTCTTCAGGCGTGGCAGCCAGGCGCGGTTGGTGAACGTCAGCATCAACGTGACCACGTTGCCGACGGTGAACGCCACCTGGTAGCGCGCCACCTGCTCCTGCCCCAGCATGCGCTGGATGATGAACCGGTCACCAGCGGTCAGCAGGAAGGACGACAGCCCTGTCAGCGCGAGCGGCAGTCCGAGGCGCAGCCCACGGAGCAGCGTCTCCCGGTCCCACAGGCCCGCCAGCCGCGGCCGGGTCCACGCCAGGCCCAGCGTCAGCGCCGTCACCTGCCCGACGACCCCGCCCAGCGCGTAGACCTCCGGGGTCCGCTCCCACGCGAACAGCAGCCCGATGCCAACGACCTGGCTGCCGACCGTCGAGATCAGCGAGACGGTGGCGAACCGCGCGAACCGATCCTCAGCCTGCAGCAGCGACAGCACCAGCAGCACCCCGGCGCCGGGCGCCGTCCACCCCAGCGTGATGAGCACCAGTGTGAAACTGGAGAACCCCAGGGCAGGCGCCCAGAACGGCGCCAGCAGCGCGATGCACCCGACGATGACCGCATCGATCGCCAGGCCTGCGGCAAGCAGTCCCCGGGCGCGCGTGCGGTCGCTGTCCTCGACCCGCTGCATCTCCAGGGCCTGGTCCAGGCCCAGCACGGTGACGACGATCAAGAGCTGGTACAGCGCGATGGCCGCCGAGAGCGAACCGAACCCCGCCACCGGCAGCGTGTATGCCAGCACCGGCGAGACCACCACCGCGGCGATCATCTGCATCGACCAGATGACGACATACAGCATCCCCCGGCCGAATAGGTCGGAGGCCTGCCCGCGAGAGGCCGCCTCCCCGTCCTGGGTCATGGCAGAGGCCACAGCTCCTCCTCGATACGGTCCAGCGCTGGCCAGGAGTCCTCGGTGAACTTGCGCGCGAACAGCGCCGGCGCCGTCGCACGGGTCCGGGCATCGCGCAGCGCCAGGAGATCCTCGACCCCCAGGATCCGCGGATGCGGGCTGGGTTGCTTGCCCCAGTCGATGTACCAGGCATGCTCGCCGCGCACGTGGCTGGCCTCCCAGTCCATCCCGAACGCCGGCGAGACGAGCAGGCTCGGCAGCATCACCTCGTCGGGAATCCACACGTCGTGGAAGTACTCGATCAGGTCGGGGCGGGCCTCGACGAGCTCCAGCAGCCGCTCAGCGTGGCGGCGCGCGAGGATCTTCAGCTGCGACCCGCCCGCGGGTCGCACCCCACGCGGCCAGGGCCGCGGCACGAGGGACCACACCCGTTTGCGGTTGCGCACCCTGTTGCGGAAGATGAACCGGTCGTAGCCGCCCATCGGGCCCCAGAACGTGATCGGCAGCCGCCACACGTCAGCCCAGGAGACGCCGCGCAGGCCAGCGAGCCGGCTGGCGAGCCGGTCCGCGCTCACTAGGGGATAGTCGGCGCCGGTCATCATGATGACATGCTCGGCGTCGGTGTGCTCCAAGGCCTCGCGGTACCCGGCGAGCTCGGCCTCCACCAGCTGGAACGTCGCCCAGTCGGACGCGAAACGCGGCACCGGGCGCACCCGCGGCGGCAGATCCCTGGTCAGCTCGGCATACTGCGCATCGGGCACCCGGGCATCGATGTGCAGGAAGACCGGGAGCCCGTCGAGCGCGTCCACCAGCCGTCTCAGCAGCTTTGGTTTGTCGTGGGCGAGGAGGACCACCGCGACGCTCATGAGCTGCCGCCTTCTGGCAGCTGGTAGACGGCCGCGCCATCGCCCTGGTAGACGACGGTGACCCCCGGCCAGTTCCGCAGCGCCTCCTCAAGGCGGGTCTGGTCGGAGACCAGCTGCTGACCGTAGCGCTGGTCGAATGCCTTCATCGACGCGGTCGCCAGCACGTACCGCACATCACCCGGCCTGGCCATCCAGTAGCGCATGAGCAGCTGCAGATCGGCCTGGGGGTCGTACTCGTCGCCAACCTTCGAGGGGTAGACCTCCTCGATGCCGGGTTCGTTGAGCAGCAGCAGCTCACGGGAGATGTAGAACACGTCCTTGCCCGACAGCGGCAGCGGGTCGGCCAGCTCGGTGCCGAGCGTGTACACCTGGGATTCGTCGGTGATGTGGCTCTCTATCCAGCGGATGGCCTTGACGTTCTCTTCCCGCATCACACGCGTGTAGTCCATGCCGGTCGTACCGATGACGAACACCAGCGTCAGCGCAACCACCCCCGCGTTGCGCACCGGATGCCACGGCACCGTCCAGAACCGGCGGCCCGTCTTGGGCAGGTTGATCGACCCGATGATCGCGAGCCACGGCAGGCAGAACAGCGTCACCCGGAAAGCGCCCTCCGCTCCATAGGAGGAAGCGGCGAACAGACCCACCGGGCTCGCCGCAGCCAGCGCCAGGCCGAGGGTCATCTTGTTGCGGAACCGGACCAGCGCCACGATCGCAGCGACGCCGATGCAGAACAGGGCGAACGCGGGCACCCGGAACGTCACCATGTTGATCAGGTCCGGCGAGAGGGCGCTGGAGGTCTGCCTCGTGGGGGTCCGGAAGTTTTTGAGGATGTTGAACAGCTCGTCGGCGGACACGTACGACTTCAGCACACCCCGGTTGAGCAGCGCCCAGATCACCGCGGGGGTGATCAGGACCGCTGGGGCCCACCACAGCTTCATCAGCCGCACCACGACCAGCGCTATGCACACCAGGGTCGCGAGGAACGGGCTGATCTGGTGGGTGAAGGCGACGGTCACCGACAGCATCGCCGCCGCCGCTATCCGCGACCACCTCAGGCCCGCGCTGTTGCGCAGCAGCGCCATGGTGGCGACGGTCACGAACGCCAGGCCCACCACCTGGGGGGCGTAGAAGCTCGTGGTGAGGCTGGATCCGAGCGCGAACACCAGAGCCGCCCACCAGGCGCGCTCGTCGTCGACGAAATACCGCGCCAGGGCCGCGACGGCCAGGCAGTTGACCCCGGCGCCGACAGCCCCGAACACCGCGGCGTAGAGCATCATGTCGGACCACCCGGCGGCCTGCTGCACCAGCGCGCTGGACGTGAACAGACCCGAGTACGCCTGGTAGATGCCCTCGTTGCGGTCCAGGCCGTTGTTGGTGATCAGCTGCTGCACGATGCCGATGTGCCGGGCCGCGACCTGCACCGTCGGCATGCCGTACATCATGGCCTGGCTCATCGGGACGACGGTGGCCAGCAGCACGATGCTCCAGCCGAGTCCCCTCGTGCTGGAGAACGCCCAGCACACGGCGAAGACGATCGCGCCGAGGCCGATGAACCAGAACGGTCCCGCGGCCCAGGCGGCGCCGTAGTAGCTGGGGGGCTGGGCGCGCACGGCGGCGGTGATCACCGCCAGCAGGAAACCCGCGGTGGCGAGCCCGACCGGCCCGGCGCTCGCCCGGAACGCCTGGCGCAGCCACGTCGCATGCGTCCCCGACGGGTGTGTGCGCGCCGCCCAGACCGCCCCCGCCACCGACAGCACGAGGATGGAGGCCGCTATCGCACGCGGATGCCAGAGGTTGTTGATCGCGAATGGGAACGAGCAGAGGATCAGCACCCCGAGGCTGCCGACGAACCACGCCAGGATGAGGTCCATGCCGCGCAGCCGGGTGACAAGCCCGATGACGAGCCCAGGCACGGTGTGCAGCGCGATGGCCACCAGCAGCCCCATGGCGCCGCCCTGGGCGCCGGCGATCACACCGGTGGCGGCGAAGGCCCCGAAGGTGGCCAGGAAGACCGCGAGCCAGAACCGGTTGACCCGGGACTCGGCCTCGGTGGCCTGTTCGTCTACCGCCACCGGCCGCATCTCGGGTTCTGGCGCATCTGAGGCGCGCGCCGGTTCGACGCGTTGATGCTGAGAGGCCTCGACACTCATCTGACCTCCCTGGATCTGGTGTGCTCGCGTACGTGTTCGAAGACTGTGTTCCCCCCTGCCTCCTTGGATAGTAGCGAGCCCTGGCCCTCACCCCCTGGTTTTCCGGCTCGTTTCGGACCTGTCAGGGTGATCTGCCGCGGTGCCGCGTAGGGACGCATCGACGGGGCGACGGGCCTTCCGGTGAGCACGCTCTCCGGGCCGTCGGCGAGGGCGCGCGCATAGTCGTCCAGGCTCAGGGCGATGGCCTCGATGGTGTGGTCGATGTCGGCCTCGGAGTGTGCCGCGCAGGTGACCCAGGACTGGGCGAGCACCCCGTGCCGCAGGAGTCCCTGCATCAGCACCGTCCGCATGGCCTGCGAGCGGTTGCCGTCGGCGTCGAGCGTGGTGAACACGAGGCATCGCGGGTCGCCGGCGGGGAAAAGGTGGCGGCTGAGCCCGGCGGCGGATGTGACCTCGGTCATGCCCGCTGCGAGGCGCTCCCCCGCAGAGCGGATCGCGGCGATCGGGTCGGATGCGGCGTACTCGTCCATCACCGCCCCGAGCGCGGCGAGGCCGACGGACTCCGGCCCGTAGGTCGTCGACACGAGGAAGGGACGGTCCCGGCCGGTGGCCAGGCCGCCCAGGTCCATCAGGTCGGCGCGCCCAGTGAGCGCGGAGATCGCATAGCCGTTGCCGATGCCCTTGGCCCAGCAGCTGAGGTCCGGGCTGACTCCGGTGAGGGCCTGGATGCCGCCGGTGTGCCAGCGGTAGCCGGTGACGATCTCGTCGTAGACGAGCACCGTGCCGGTGCGGTCGCACAGCTCCCGCAGCCCGGTGAGGAAGGGCAGGTCGGGTTCGGTGGTGGCGTCGGCGGCCTGCAGCATGACGGCGGCCACGTCGCCCTGCTCGACGATGGCGCGCACCGCACCGAGGTCGCCGTAGGGAAACAGGCTGCCCGCCTCGACCTCCGCGGGGAGGGTACCGGCGTTCATGGCGGTGTGGCCGATCCACCAGTCGTCCACAGAGAAGAACGACTGGTCGGCGACGGCAATGCGCCAGCGGCCGGTGGCGGCCCGGGCGAGTTTGACGGCGGCGGTCGTGACGTCAGAGCCGTTCTTGGCGAACTTCACCCGCTCCGCACCCGGCACGTTCGCCAGGAACCGTTCGGCGGTCTTGGCCTCCAGCAGGGTGGGGCGCGAGAAGCTGATGCCATCGCGCTGCGCTCGGCGGACCGCCTCGTCGACCCGTGGATGCCGGTGGCCGAGGGTGACAGCGCGCAGCCCGATGCCGTACTCGACGTAGGAGTGGTTGTCGACGTCCCACACCTGCGCCCCGCGGCCCCGCACGATCACCACCGGCGCGGACTCCGGGTACTGGTCCGGGCCGCGCGCGTAGGTGTGGGCCCCGCCGGGGACGACCTCGTGGAGCCGCGCCTGGGCGGCGACCGAGCCGGGCCAGGCGTCGATGCGGCGGCTCGGACGGGCGATCCCGCCGGGACCCGCCGCGACGAGCCGTCCCCTCAGCTGCGGATAGGCGGCCAGGACCTCGTCCTGCAGGTCGGCCAGCAGCAGCAGGACCTCCTCCGGGCCTGCCTCGATGAGCTCTTCCGGGCTGACGACCGGCACCCGGCTGCCCGGCATGCAGCGGCCCTGCTTGTTGGGCGACGCGTCGCCGACCGCGAGGATCGCGCCGGCCACCTCCCCCACCATCGCCAGCTCCGCGACGGCCTTGGACGCCGCACCGTACGCGAACAGGCGGGTGCCGGTGGCCTGGCGGTCGGCCAGGTAGTCACGCAGCTGGCCCAACGACTCCGTCACCGCGTCGGCGAGGCCGGCGAGACCCCCCGGGGTGGCGAGACCCTTCCGGGCCTCGTCGTCGTACGCGGCCCGGAGGCCGGCGTCGGGCTGCCCGCCGCGGGCCGCGAGCACGACGGCGACCCCGCCGTAGAGGTCGTATCGCAGGGCGGTGACCGGGGCGAGACCTGCGAGCTCCAGCGCACCACGCAGCGACGTGAGGGAGAAGTAGGCGTGGTGGCCGTGGCGCAGCGCGGTCCACTGACGCTGCTCGACGACGTCGCCGAGCGGCTGGATGAGGAACACGGCCAGCCCGCCGTCGGCGAGCGCCGCAGCGCGGCGCTCCAGGGCGGCCCGGAGGTCGCGGTCGTGCATGAGGCCGAGGCTGTCGACCAGCAGGTCCGCGGGCCCGCTGACCGGCTCCAGGTCGAGGAAGGGCAACCAGCTGCCGCCGTGCGGGGAGCCGAACTCGACGACCGTCCGCCGCCCGTCGAGGTGGCCTAGCCGGGCCAGGTCGGCGACCGCCTGGCGGGCCTGGTCGGTGACCGCCTGCGGCTCGGGCACCACGACCTCGGGTTCGGTGGTGTCGTCGGCGTCGAGCTGCGCCAGCCCGCAGGCGCGGCACAGCCGCATCGCCAGGGCGTGAGCGGCATCAGGCAGCGGGTCGCCGGGAAGCGGCCAGTGACGCGCCGACGGCTGCATCCCAAGGTCAAATACGACCGTATTGTCGCTGGATCCGCACAGCAGGCACTCAGCCATGCCACACCTCCGGCATGATGGGGTGATGGACGTACACGAGACCGACATCGACGGGGTGCTGAGATTCGTTCCCCAGCCGCACCGCGACGCCCGGGGCCTGTTCACCCGCACCTTCGACGCGGCCATCGGGGCGCGCCACAAGGTGGTGTTCGGCCCCGGCTCCCAGGACTCCCAGTCGCGTTCGGAACCCGGCGTGCTGCGCGGGCTGCACGGCCGGCTGGGCGACGGCGAGTCCAAGCTCGTGCGGGTCTCCGCCGGCGCGGTGCTGGACGTCGTGGTGGACGCGCGCCCCACGTCGCCGACCTTCGGACGCCACATCGCGGTGGTGCTGGACGACCAGGAGTTCGCCGCGCTGTGGATTCCGGCGGGATGCCTGCACGGCTTCCAGGTGCTGCGCGGCCCGGCGGACGTGCAGTACCGCATCGACCGGCCTCACGACCCGTCCGAGGATGTCGCGGTGCGTTACAACGACCCGGACCTGGGCATCGCGTGGCGGCCCGGCGAGGTGGTCATGAGCGACCGCGACCGGGCCGCCGGGTCCTGGGCGCAGCTGGTGGCCCGACTGTAGGGGGTGTCGATCGGGATCATCCGGCTCGCCTGCTGGCGGAACCTCCAGGGTCATTTCACCGCCCGGAGGTTGTCGTCGAGCTGGGAGCTCTCCTGCAGCTCCCGGATGCGGGCGAGACGAACGAACCTGTGGTTGAAGATGTCGTCGTTCATGCCGTACTCGCGGTAGGCGGCCGCCAGCTCGCGGGCCCCGTCGAGGATGCTGTGACGCACCGTCGCCCCAGGCAGCAGGCGGCGCAGCCGGGAGAAGTCCACCCGGTAGGAGCGCGGATCGTTGCCGGCCTCGCCCGTGATCCGCACCGACGCCCCGGTCTCGGCGGCCACGACCTCCGCGATGTCGGCGACGGTCACGTTGTTCTCCTCGGAGCCGACGTTGATCTTCTCACCCCGGATCTCGTCGGCGGGCGCGGCCAGGGCGGCCGCGAAGACGTCGGCGATGTCGGCAGCGTGGACGAGCGGACGCCATGGGGTGCCGTCGGACAGGACGAGCACCTCACCAGAAAGCAGGGCGTGGCCGACGAGGTTGTTGAGCACGATGTCGGCACGCAGGCGCGGCGAGAAACCGAAGGCCGTGGCGTTGCGCAGCGAGACGGTGCAGAAGTCCTGGTCGGTGAGGCCGTCGAGGTCCGACTCGACACGCACCTTGCTGACCGCGTAGGGCGTGACCGGTGCGAGCTCGGCATCCTCCGCGACGAGCCCATCGCCCGCAGCCCCATAGACGCTGCATGTCGATGAGTAGACAAAACGTCCCACCCCCGCCTGCTTCGCGCGCTCGGCCAGCTGCACCGAGGCGAGGTGGTTGATGTCCTCGGTGATCTTGGGGGCGAGGTGTCCCAGCGGGTCGTTCGACAGCGCGGCGAGGTGGATAACCGCGTCGAAGCCCTCCAGGTCGGAGGCGGTCACGTCGCGCAGGTCACGTTGCAGGGTGGGCGGGTCGCTGGGGACGGGTCCCAGCACACAGCCGGCGAACCAGCCGGTATCCAGACCGGTCACCTCGTGGCCCGCGGCCTGTAGCACCGGGGTCATGACGGTGCCGAGGTATCCCTGGTTGCCGGTGAGCAGGACCTTCATTCATGTACTCCAATCTTCACAACGGTGGTTGGTACGACGAACGCCTCGGCGTACCGCTGGTGGCACTGGACGCCGCGCAACCGCATGAGCGCGGTGAACGCCTCGGCGTCGAACCATGGGTGATCCGCCTGGCTGGGGTAGTGGCGGGTGATCACGTCGATCTTCGCGCGTACCGCGCTCTCCGACACGGGGACGAAGGTGCTCGTGGCGGGCAAGTCGGACTCGTACTTCGCGATCTCGTAGCCCCACACCGGCTGGCTGCGGAAGAGCTGGGCAGTCAGCTCGGCGACGAGCCGGTGGTCCTGGTGCATGTCACCCGGCTGCGGTCCGATGACCAGGTCCGGGTTACCCGCCTCGCGGAGCGCCATGACGGCGTTCTTCGCCTCCGCCCAGCTGCCCGGGAGGCGGTTGTCGGGGAACCCTGCGATGCCGACCTCCAGGGCTGCTCCCGCACACAGCTCCGCCAGGGCAGCACGTTCCTCGTCCTCGCGGACGGTCCCAGCACCGGTCAGCACGAGTGCCGTCACCCGCATCCCGGGGTTGGCCTGACACAGCATCCTGACGGTGGCGCCGGCACCAATCGCGATATCGTCGCAGTGCGCTGCCACGAGCGCAAGGTGCCTGATCGGCTCGAGGATCATGACACCATCGCCAGGGAGCGGGCCCACGGTGCGTTCCCGGACTCGTACATCTCGTCCAGGACGGCACGCTCCTTGAAGGTGTCGGCAGGCATCCAGAACCCATCATGCTTGAACGCCAGCACGCGGCCACTCGGTGCGAGCGCATTGAACGCGTCGTCCAGGTCACGTCCGCGACCGAGGTGGTTGAAAACCGCCTGGCGCAGCACCAGGTACCCGCCGTTCTCGTGCAACGGCAGGTCCGAGACACTGTGGAACCCAGCGACAGCGTCGCCGTCGCGGACGTCAAGCACATGGAACGAGGCCTGCGGGCGTACCGCCAGCATCATCGCCGCCGCATCCGGTGAGGCATTCATCCGGGCGACCATGGCGTCTATTGAGGCGTCAGTGAAGACGTCGGCATAGTTTGCTAAGAACATCGGCTGATCGGCTATGAGGTGCCGCACCCGCCATAACCGTTCGCCGATCGGGGTCTTTAACCCCGTGTCGACATATTCAATATTCCATAATCGTGCGCGCGGGTAGCGGGCGACCACCTGGGCCACTGTCTCCCTGACCTGATCCGCCGCGTAGCCGAGGCACAACACGAAGTCTGTGTGGCCGAAGCTGGCGTAATGGCTCATGACATGCACCACGAGCGGCAGGTCGCCGACGGGCTGGAGCGGCTTGGGCAAACCTTCGCCATGGCAGCAGCGCATGCGCATGCCGTAGCCGCCGCAGAACAGTACAACTTTCATCTCTCCCCCAGGGTTTCGATGTCGAGGTCTGGCATCGGCCAGATGAGCCGGGTGCCAGGCTGTAGGGTTTCCGCGAGCTGCGCGGTGATCTCATCGCGCAGGTTCCACGGCAGGACGAGGACGTCGTCGGGGGCGTCCTCGATCAGATGCTCCGGCGAGACCACCGGAATCCGGGTTCCGGGGGTGTAGCGGCCATGCTTGAACACGTTGCGGTCGGCGGCGTAGGCCACCAGGTCGGGACGGATACCGCAATAGTTCAGCAGGGTGTTGCCCTTGCCGGGCGCACCATATGCGACCACCCGGCGGCCTGCGCGCCGGGCCTCGATCAGGAAGGCGACCAGGTCGTCGCGGATCTTCGCTACCCGGTCCGCGAGACCGAGGTAGCCGTCAGGGGTGTCGAGACCGGCCTCCCGCTCCGCCGCCTCGACCTGCGCCACCCTCGGGTGTTCGGCGACGCCGGCCTCCGCCGGGGCCGCCCACAGGCGGATCGAACCGCCGTGGGTGGGCAGGAGCTCCACGTTGACGAGCTTCAGCCCGCCGGCCGCAAGCCCGCGGCGAGCGGCGAGCACCGTCCAGTACTGGAAATGCTCGTGGTAGACCGTGTCGAACTGGGCTGCGGTGACGAGCGAGAGCGCATGGTGCACCTCAATCGAGACCCGGCCGTGGTCCGCGACCAGTCCACGCAGCCCGGCGGTGAAGCCGAGGACGTCGGGGATGTGCGCCCACACATTGTTGGCCACAACCAGATCGGCCGGGCCATGCTCGTCGCGCACCTGCGCCGCCACATCCTGATCGAGGAACGCCCTGAGCACAGGAACCCCCTTGTTGCGGGCGGCGGCACCGCAGTTGAGACTCGGCTCGATCCCAAGACACCTGATGCCGCGGTCGACGACATGCTGGAGCAGGTATCCGTCGTTGGCGGCCACCTCGACGACGAAGCTATCCGGGCCAAGACCCAGGTCCTCCACCGCCCGATCGGTGAACCGTTTCGCGTGCTCCACCCACGAAGTGGAGTAGGAGGAGTAATAGGCGTAGTCACCGCCGAAGGTCTCCTCTGGCGTGATCAGGGCTGGGATCTGCAGCAGCAGGCAGTCCGGGCACAGCCGCAGGTGCAGCGGATACGTGGGCTCGGGCATGTCGAGCTGCTCACTGGACAGAAATGACTCACACGCCGGGCTCGCACCGAGGTCGAGCACGGATACGAGATCGACGCTGCCGCAAAGACGACAGGGGTTGGTCACCGATGGTCCTCCATATCAGTTCTGGGCTTGGGATCTGCGGCCGCGCCGGATGGCGATGCGGCCGACGATGTAACCGAAACCGGTCGTCGCGAGCGCGGAGACGATCGCGAACGCGCCTCCCAGCCCGCGGGCCCGGGTGCGCGGGAACGAGCCGAGCTCACGCAAGACACCACGCGGCAGGACCCGGGTGGCGTATGCCGTCTCGGTGGACAGCGATGCCTGGCGGGTGGTGCGCTCGGTGACGGCCGCCTTCGAGATGCCCTCGGCGTACGAGCGGCGCCACAGATAGCGCCACGTCAGCCGGTCCCGACTCACGTGGTGACGCACCAGGCTACGCGGTTCGAAGAGGATCTTGGCCCAGGGACGCTGCTGGGCTGCGCGGATACACAGCTCTGTCTCCTCGCAGCCGTACGGCACACGGCCGACCCGGCCGAGATCCTCGCCGAACAGCCCCGCCGTGCCGAACACCTCAGCCCTGAACGCCATGTTGCAGCCCATGACGTTGCGCACGGGGGCCACCGTGGTGGGCTGACCCGCGTAGGTGCAGCCGACCACCCAGTCCAGCTCACCCCGTCCTGACGGGGCAGCGGGCAGCGAGACGGGCCTGCCGGCGTGGTCGGGCCACTGGGGGGTGGCCGCGCCACCCGTGATGAGTACGTCCTGGTCGCCGAACGGGGCAAGCAGTGCCTCAAGCCACCCCGGCTCAGGAGTGGCGTCGTCGTCGAGGAACACCACCACACCCGTCGTCACGAGACCGATCGCCGTGTTCCTGGCCCCGGACAGCCCCTGGCGGCGGGTGTTGGGCACGACGTCCACGAGCGGGCCGGCGAGCTCACCGGCGGCCCTGGCGAGAAGCTCGTCGTTGTGGTCGATGACGACAAGAACCCGGCCGTCGCGCCCGGACTCCCGGAGCTGCAGGGTCGCCGCCCGCACCCCGTCGCTGAGGTCCGCCCAGCGGTCCAGGGTGTAGGCGCACACGACGATGGTGACACTGTCCAACATGGCAGGGTCCACCTCTAGCGCGCCTGCCAGCGGGCACCGTTCAGGTGCACCGGGGCATCGTGCACCGGGGCATCCGCCTGTTCCCAGTCACGTGAACGCAGCCGGCAGGTGGGCGCATGATGCCGCGCCGGAGCTGCGACGAGACGGGAGCGCTTGGCCCTGCCTCCGCGGAGCGTCTCGGCCGCGATCGTGCGCAGCACCCGCTGCCCGTCAGCGAAGGTGCGCAGGTTGCTCTCGCCATGGATGCGGTCGAGTTCAAAACTGGGCACCTCGGTGACCGCCAAGCCCGCCTGTGCGACACGCACTGTCAGGAGGGTCTCAATCTCAAAGCCGTCACCCCAGATACAGCTGCCGTCAGCGGGCTGGGGCTGGTCCGGGTCCGGTAGCTTCAAGGCAGGCAGGACGTCGGACCAGAAGGCGTTGTAGCCGTAGCAGAGGTCGGTGAATTTCGTGCCTAAACTAAGGTTGCTAAGAAAGTTGAGGCTCCAGTTGCCCGCTGCGCGTAAGCGGGTCAGGTCGACGGATCCTCCTCCCGACATGTAACGCGACCCTTTCGCGAAGTCTGCCCCGTCGACTAGGGCGTCGACAAACGCGGGGATCTCGCAGGGGTCGGCTGACCCATCGGCATCAAGCGTGACGATGACATCCCCGGCGGCGGCATACATCCCGCAGACTAAGGCATTGCCCTTGCCCGTACGCGTTTGCTCGACGACACGCACGTTGGACAGATGGCGACGAGCAACGTCGACCGTGCCATCGGTAGAACCCGCGTCCACAAGCACGACTTCGTACACGTCAGGCAGATCTGGAAGCAGCACCTCCAGGTTCTTGGCCTCATCTTTCGTCGGGATAACGATAGATACTCGTGGACTGCTTGAGCGAGCGCTCATGTAGCCCCCTTTCCGTTGGGATCAAGAAGTGCGCGTTCATGTTGATCGAATAACGCGCATAGCTGACCCTAGACGACTGCGACGCTGGGCGGCAGTGGTACGCCACAGGGGTATCGGCACCACCCCCTCAAACACACATATTCCCTAGTCAGAGCGGAAAAAGTCCGAAAGGATGACGCATTGTTAGCGGTGACATAGGGGGCCATCGGGCGACGTTAGAGCTTGTACGACGGGAATGGCGACGCCAACACGGGCGGCCAATACGGTCATCTTGGGGAAAAATTGGCCAAAAATACGACAATGAAATAGCTAAAGATACGACAGGGAATCCGCGGAATCCGTCGTCCGCCGCCGGCCGAGAGGGTCAGCCGAGCCCTGCGAGATCGGCCTTATCGCTCCGGCGGAAATGGCCTGAGACCGCTCTCCCAGCCTGCCTGGGGCCGCGTCCCAGACGGCCTGAATCCTGCCCTACAGGCCTAGCGAGACCACACTCAACAACTCGGGAACCTAACTTTGAGCCAAGGCTCCTAAGTAATATCAAATCCACAAAGCATAAGCTATATGAGGTCTATAAAGACGACGCACATAAATATTTTTAATGCGATTGTAGTTGATTTTAAAATCAGGTTTTCTCCACCCCTACCCAGAGGACGCCCGGTCATCCGCCCCTGACGGACCGGCTGGGCGCCTTCTGGGTCTCGCAGCTGCATCAGGGCAGTTCCAGGACGGCCGGGCCAGGACGGTCGGCGGCCAGCTGCAGGCGGCCGTCTTCCACGGTGGCCCAGTCGGGGGTGAGGAGCGTGCCAGCGGGCACCGCGACGACCTGGTCGGCGTCGATGAACAGCAGGCGGCGTTCGCCGGAGCGTCCCAGCCGCGTCCACGCCCCCTCGACCTCCAGCTCGCCGTCCGCGACGAAGTCGGGCAGCAGCTGGCCGGCCACCCGCATCCAGCGCCCGACCCCCGCGAGGATCTCGGACTGCCATGCGGGCAGCGTCCCGTCGGCCTTCGGACCGACCCCCAGCAACATCCGCCCGCCCCGCCACACGATGTCGACGAGATGCCTCATCAGCTCCAGCGGGGTCATGGCATGCTCGGGACCCTCGGCGGCGTTGTAGCCGAACGACAGCCCCACCCCACGGCAGTGCTCCCACACCGCCGCCTCCTCGCAGCGCTGGAGGTGCTTGTACTCGCTGGTGGCATAGTCCTGGTGGGGCACCTGCCAGCGGTCGTTGACCAGGCCCTCGGGGTGGGCGGCGTAGTACTCCTCGAACACGGTGCCGATGCCGTCCGGGCCGAAGTCCTTGCCGGCATCCGGCCAGTTGATGTCGTTCCACAGCACGTCGGGGCGGTAGCGGGCGATCAGGTCACGCAGGTGACTTGCGGCGTAGGAGGCGTACTCCTGTCCGAGGGGACGCTCGGTCAGCTCCCAGTTGTCGCGCAGCCCGATCGGCACCGTCGGCGCGGCATGCCAGTCCAGGCCGCCGGAATAGTAGGCCCCGAACCGGATCCCGGCGCGGCGGGCGGCCTCAGCCCACTGACCCACCAGGTCGCGCTTGGGACCGCGGTGGACGGTGTTGCGGTCGCCGGTGCCGGGCGCATCCCACAGACACACCCCGTCGTGGTGCTTGGTGGTGACCATCACATACGTCCCGCCGGCCGCCACCAGCTCGGCGACGGCGGCGTCGGCGTCGAAGTTCTCGGCCTGCCACTGGTCCAGGAAGTCGTCGTAGTCGCAGCCGCCGTGCATCTGCTGGTGGTGGAGCTGCGCGGGGCTGCCGTCGAGCCGGATGGTGTTGTAGTACCACTCGGCGTAGGAGTTGTGCCGGAACCACTCCACCGGCGGGATCTCACCCAGCTGGGCGACGGGCTCACCCCAGGCGGGGACCGAATAGGGTCCCCAGTGGATGAAGAAGCCAAGCTTCGAGCGCCGGAACCACTCCGGGGTCGGGCGGCTGAGCGCCGCCCAGCGTCCGGCGTCGCGCTCGAATTGATCCTGCAGGTCAGCGGCCACCGAATCCTCCTATGTTCAGGCCCTTTGCGAGTTGTTTCTGCATTGCCACGACGATCACGAGACTGGCCAGCACCGCGATCGTGGACGCGGCCATCAACGGTCCCCAGTCCGTGCCGCGCTCCCCCGAGAACATGGACAGGCCCAGCTGGAGCGGCGCCTTGTCGGTGCTGTTGATGATGATCAGCGGCCACAGGAAGGCGTTCCAGTAGTCGATGAAGGCGAAGGCAGCCACGACGGCGATCGGACCGCGCAGCAGCGGGATGATCACGTGGAACAGGATCTTCACCTGGCCTGCCCCGTCAATACGGGCGGCTTCCTCGTAGTCGCCGGGCAGTGAGAGCAGGAACTGCCGCAGCATGAAGGTGCCGAAGGCCCCGAAGGCGAACGGCAGGATGATCGCTGGGTAGGTGTCCACGAGCTCGAAGGCGTCGGCCCCCAGGAACAGAGGGATGACGAGGACCTCGATGGGCAGCACCAGGGTGGCGATGAAGACCGAGAACAACGCCGACCGTCCTGGGAACTCCAGGCGCGCGAAGGCGTAGGCGTTCAGCACGGAGACCACCACGGTGATCAGCGTCCCGACGATCGCGTAGCCGAAGGTGTTGATCAGGATCTGCACGAACGGGATGGAGGTGAAGGCCTCCGCGAAGTTGTCCCAGCGCACCTCGTCCCCGAACAGGTCGGCGCCGGTGGACAGCACCTGGTTGCTCGGCTTCAGCGCGGAGAACAGCATCCACGCGAAGGGCGAGACGAACGCCACGCCCACGATCACGAGCAGCGTTTTGGAGACCACCTTGCCCCAGCGGCGGGGCTGCGTCCTGTCAGGAGTCATAGTTGACCCACCTCTTCTGACCGACGAACTGCAGGGCCGTCATCAGCATCACCAGCACGAAGAGCACCCATGCCAGCGACGACGCCAGGCCCAGCTTGTCGTAGGAGAAGGCGCTGCGGTACAGGTGCAGCACCAGGGTGTTCGTCGACTCGCCCGGACCGCCCTTGGTGAGCATGAACGGCTGGGTGAACACCTTGAAGGCGCCGATCACCGTCATGACGGAGGCGAAGAACAGCGACGGGGAGAGCATCGGGAAGGTGACTTTCCAGAAGCGGCTCCACGCGGTGGTGCCGTCGATCCTCGCGGCCTCCATGACTGCCGGGTTGATGTTGTTCAGGCCGGCGGCCAGCACCACGATGTTGTAGCCGATGGCCTGCCACAGCGACATCAGGATCAGCGAGACCATCGCCCAGACCGGGTGCCCCAGCCACGACGGCCCGGTGATGCCGATCGTCTTGAGCATCCCGTTGACCACGCCGCCGTCGTCGAGCATGACCCGCCAGATGAGGGCGTTGGCCACCATCGGGGTGACCACGGGGATGAAGAACAGCACCCGGAAGAACGGGGCCCAGTCGGGCAGCGAGTGCAGCCAGACCGCGATCCCCGTCGACAGCACCAGGTTCACGGCGGTGTAACCGATGGCGAACACCAGGGTGTTGCCAAGCACCGTGTAGAACGCCGGGTCCTGGCCGGACAGCAGGCGCACGTAGTTCTCCGCCCCGACGAACTCGGGGTCCCCGTAGAGGGGCCAGTCGTGGAAGCTGATCACGATGGACGCGATCAGCGGCACCACGATGAAGATCAGGAAGCCGCTCATGCCGGGAGCGAGGTGGAAGAAGGCCAGCAGCCGCTGGTTGACGCCGGGCTTGCCGGCCTTCTTCACCTTCCCGCTCCGGGCCGACGGCTGGGTAACCGTCGTCATCGGCTCAGTTCACTGACTTCTCGATGGTGCCCAGGATGTCCTCGGCAGTGCGGCTGCCGCGGGTTCCCTCCGGCGAGTACTGGGTGAACTGGGTCACCACCTGGTTCCAGGTGGGGGTGGTCACCAGCGGCTGGCCGTCAGCGAGCAGGGCCTTCATCACCTCGGCGTCCTGAGCGGGCTTGCCCTCGGCCCATCCGGACAGCGACGCCTCGATGGACGGCACGGTGCCGCGGTTCTTGCCGACGTAGGCCACCACCTCGGGGGTCGTCATCTTCATGATGTTCTGGAAGGCAGCCTTCTTGTCGGGGCACTTGGCGGAGATGCCGAATCCGGAGCCCTGGATCATGCCGACAGGCTTGCCACTCTTCGACGGCACGACGGCGACGCCCACCTCGTCCTCCATGCCCTGGCGGATGGTCGAGTAGAACCACGGGCCCTCAATCACCATGGCCACCTTCTTGGCCTGGAAGCCCTGCATCGGGACGTCGGTGGGGTCCGCGGGACTCGGGGCCGCCGCGACGCCCTCCTTGCCGACCAGGTCGAAGGTCTGCTGGATGTCGGCGACGAAGTTCGGATCGGTGATGTTCAGCTTGCCGTCCTTGACGGGGACGTTGCCGTTGGCGAAGGCGAACGGCAGGTAGGGGTAGCTGATGTCGGGCGCGACGGCGAAGCCCTGGACACCGTCCTTGGTGAGGGCCTTGGCATCGGAGAGGAACTGTTCGTAGGTGTAGTCGGTGCCGGGTTCCTTCAGCCCGGCCTGGGCGAACATGGTCTTGTTGTAGAACATCACCATCGGCTCGGCGTCGTAGGGAATGGCCCGAACCTTCCCGTCCACCGTCATGCCGGTCATCATGGCCTGGTTGTACTTGGCCAGGTCGAGTCCTGCCTCCTTGGCGAGATCGTCGAGCGGGGCGAGGAGGTCGCCGAGCTCCTGGGCGCGGGCCGCCTGCGTGGTGACGATGCAGGGCGCGTCGGAGGACGACATTCGGGTCTTGATCTTGGTCCAGTAGTCCTGGAAGCTGGGCCCCTCGATGTCGAGCTTGAAGTTGGGGTCGGACTCCTGGACGCCCTTGACGAAGGTCTCCCACTGGGCGCGGTCGGATTCGTTGGACACCCAGGTGTACATCTTGCCGGCCTGCGCGCTCTTGTCCTTGGATCCCCCAGAACAGGCCCCGAGCCCGAGGGCCAGGGTAGCACACAGCAGCGCTGCTGCTGCACGACGGTACTTCATACGAACTCCCTTGTCGTAATCGGTCGGTCTCCGGAACGGAAGGCGGCTGCGTCTCGTCCGAGTCTCCGAGGTTAGCGTTAACATCGGAGATTGTACGGCCCTTTCCACAGTTTGTCACCAAATTTGTCGACAGACTGTCCACACCATCCAGCGACGTCAGCCCCAGCGGGCGGGAGACGACCCACTCGCAGGACCACACCGCCCACCAGCCTCACTCCCCTGCGCCGGGCTGATGTCCGACCCCCACGCCGCGATCCCACACAACCCCCAGCACCAGAACCCATACCGCCGCTGGTTGTGGGATGAGGCTATGTGATGACTGACAACCCGGCTCTCTCCAAAGAAATAGAAGATCTTGAGGCTTATTCATGGGGTGGCTGATAAACAGTAAAACTCCTTGTCAGAGGAGGTTAGCTGCGGCTGTGAATAAGCCTCCTTGTTCGCTTGAGACAGCGCCCCATCTGATGCGAGGGACCTCCAGAATCGTCTCACCTTCACTTCGTGGGCTTTGGCATCTGCCCAGTGCTGCTCCGCGCCACTGTGGGGTACATAACCGAACGTCTGCGCCCGGCTACTTAGCCGGGAGCTCTGTTCGCGACAGGTGCTGTACCTTTTCATGCGCGGCCATGATCTGGCTCAGGTCAGGCTCAACGTAAACGATGTTGGAAATGGAATCATCGTCGATGATTGCCTATCACTGTAAATAACGATGGCGCTGCTGTCAGCCAGCAGTGATCTGCCCAACGAAATTACCCGCTACGCCTCCAGCGATGGCGACAACCAACGGACTATTCAGGAAACCGCCAAGGCGGTCGGAAAGACGTTTCAGTCGATTTCGGAAATTCTTCGATTCCTCGCCATCATCCTTGAAGACGAACAGCCGACCAACCGAGCCGATGAGCTGATCTGCCAAAGCTCGCACGTCGGCAGTGCCAGTGACCGCGACCTCAGCCAACGCCTCTTCAACGCGCGCTAGGAGATGGAGAACATACTCGCGGACCTCATCGCTAAGGTTGGTATCTTTGATGTCTGACTTCAGGCCTTCTAGCTCGTCGCGCAGCTCAAGAAATTCCCTGGTCTCAACGATTCTCCACCTGCCATATGTGAGCGCGGAAACGATGGCGTCGAGAATCACGAGCGTATCTTCTTCGAAGGCCACCCAATTAATGCCGGTCTCGTTCATGCGATATTCAGTTGCGAAGATACAGCGCCACAGACGGGGCTCAATTCTTTTCCAGGAGTTTTGCAACCGCGGATCCTTGCGCTTCTCGACCTGTGCTTCCATATCGACCATCAGGTTGACCGCTTCTATATGAGCCTCCCACCAGTGCCGCCCGCCTCGCATCTGAAGCAGGTTCTTCCTGGATTCCACGGGTTCGGCCCAGGCCGCCATAAGCTGTGCCAGCTGCTCTGCACTAGAGGCGGCCAAATTCTCTTCTGTTTCCACTCTCTGATTCTCCCGCCAGAGGACCCTTCCCTTGCAACCCATCCATCTGCACTGAAACGGCTTGCGAGCTGGGGCAAGACCAAGTCGCCGACATCCGCGAGATCGCCGAATGCGTCCAGCTAAACCTCAACACCCCGCTGGACACGAAGAGCTTAGCAGAAACATGTGGCCAGCCGTCGTGGACCTGCGCTGCGCCACCACCGATGCACTGGAAACCGTCTGGCAGAGCGCGCTCAAGGCCCCGAGGTGAGGCATTACCAACGATCAGTCAGTTCGAAAGACGCTCAACCTTCTCTTCCAGAAAGTCGATTCGTTCAGAGATGACCTTCGTGATCTCCGCAAGACTGCGTGAGGCCTGGTGGACGCTCATGGCACTCTTAAGAAGCGTTTCGATATATCGACTGGCGACCTTGATGGAGCGGCCAGCGTCATCGGCCTCGCTGTCAGGCCAAGTGTCACGAACACCATGCCAGTAGGCGACGGCCTCCTCGATATCCCTGTCGAGTCGATTCATCAACCGTTGGATGTCGCTAGCAACGGAATGCACGTCACTGTCACCATTCTTGCCCACACCTCGATTTTAGCGGGCCTGTCGTTGATGATCACCGCCGGGGGTATGAAATGAACACCACTGACCCTCACCCCACCCAGGCTGACGTCGCTATCAGCACCAGCCCGCAGAAGATCACCACCCTGTGGTATGCCGGCAAACTCAACGGCTACCTAGTCCGTACCCAGGAGTCCGGACGAATCCAGCAGCTTCTACATCGACTCAGTGGCCGCGTATCAACGCCGCCAAGAGTCTTCTACTACTTTGTGGCGGAGAAGGTGAATGATATGACCTGAGCCTGGTTCTTCGCCATCAGCGAGACCATCAAGGATGGCTTCTTCGCGCTTCAGAGACTCAAGCCCTGGGAATACGAACGTCAACGGGCTCAGGATAAGAAGCGATGCGCAGCAACATCGACGCCGGTATGGGGCGCCCCATCGCCCCAACGATCATCATCTCGACGGCCCCATACGGCCTAAGCGTCGCCGGAGTGTTGAAGTCAAGGCGGAAGAAGTCGCCTCTATTGACAATCTCTTCAATGGCCATGGCTTCTCCTCGCTTGTTGATAAGCTGCCAGAGGTCCCCGCGACTTACGACGATCTCCAGCGGCGGCCCTTCAAGGGTGGCTCGCAGCGCCCGGAGTTCCGCGATTTGCCTAGACAGTTCAGAGACCTGCCCCTTTGCCGCGACAGCCTGCTCGGCAGATTCCTTCGCCTGTCTCTCGGCGGCATCGGCTTGTCGCTCCGCCAGACGAGTCTGCTCCTCGGCATTCCTCTTGGCTTCTTCGGCCTCTCGTTTCGCCTTGGCCGACAGATTCGACCAGTACCAAGCAAACCCGGCACCAAGCAAGGAAAGAACTGCGCAGATCGTGGAAACCCATTCAAGCATGTGGGCAGTCTCCCACGCTTCAGCTGCTGGCGGCACGAAGAAGGCCAGCGAGCAGGCAGCAGCGTCACGTCGGAAGGCGGACGAGGACTCCGCCAAGAGGGGCGAAGCCGTGCCGGTCTGCATGGACGCGAGGATTCCGCGACAAGAGACTGCAGACGCTTTAGACATTTTGCGCCAGACGGTCTACCAGATCATCAGCTAATCTTGGCCGGTCTTGTGGGAGCAGCTTCGCATCTCCACAACTAAAGCTGCGACTAGAGCGGCAAACAGCAGCAGGAAGAACCACACGCGCTGGTCCTGGAACAGTGGTAGGAACGACAAGGCCAAGCACACGAGCCCGCAGAACAGCAGGAGAAGTGCCGCGCGCCGATTCTTGTTTAACTTGACAGCAGGCATTATTCTTCACCTCTTCATAGAGTTCAGTGATCCCCACACGACTGCCGCAAAGCAAGTCCGAATAGCAAGATGCCCTACCACGACATCGCGAGGGAACTTGTTGGACTATTTTGACCACGAGGCTACCCCCTCGCCGCCTTGCCACAATAGGGTACATTCGAGTCTTTATGTATCTACCCGAAGGGCAGCGAATCCCAGACGAAATCGAATCCCGTATGACTACTAATTTCACCGGCCCCGGCAGCAATCGGGCGGTTCTAGGACCTCCACATGGCCGACACGCAGCCGACAGACAGAATGTCTGGTCAGCAATGGCGAAGATGGCCCCCGGCCGCGGGGGTGGTGTGCTTCGCGCTATCTGTGGCCTAGGGACGGCTCAGCACCCGCCCGGCCGCGGCGAATCAGCCGGTCCCTACGGCAGAGCCCTCAGGACCAGGACCCTCTCCTCGATCAGCCGGAACAACGGGATCCAGGTGAAGAACCGGGTCCGGGGGTCGATCCGCCTCATTCCCTCGGACAGGAGGACGTCGCGCTCTGGACGGAAGCCGGGCGCGACGGTACGGCAGAACTCGGCGCCGTTGCGGCAGCCGTAGGTGAATCGCGCCCCGGACGCGGCTATCGACTTCTCCCTCCCGAAACGCTGGAACAATGGGGTCATGACCTCGACCAGCGCCGTCGCCCCGGGGAAGGCGTCGTGGATCAGGCCCATCAGGGATCTCAGGTCCTGGACGGTCAGGTACATGGTCAGCCCCTCGACGATGACCAGCACCTCGCCGGTAGCCTCCACCTGCTGCGGCCATCCGGGGTCCATGGCGGAGGCGGCGATCATCTGGACTCGCTCGATGCGCCCTAGCAACCGCTCCCTGAGTTCGATCACCGATGGCAGATCGAGGTCGTACCACCGCACCTGCCCGTCGTCGACGCGATGGAACCGGGTGTCCAGCCCGCAGGCGATGTTGACGACCGTGCCGCCGGGGTGCTGGGCGAGGAAGTCGCGGACGAGATCGTCAAACAGCAGGGTGCGTGCCGCGGTCCCGGCAGCCATGGCCCGGTCGGAGCGGGCGGCGGAGAAGTCGTAGTCGAGCCGCGCGACCATGTCGATGGCCTGCGGGTCGGACAGCAGGTGCGGATGGGACTGGGAGTACTGGGCACGGGCATGCAGGGTCAATAGCATCGTCTCCGGCACCCCGGTGAGAGTCACTTTCTCCATGAACCCAGTATCGGCCCTCATCAGAGGACCTGAACAGGTGTCAAGGCTCAGCAATCCCGCACCGCGGAATCACCACCGACGCGCGCACCCAGCGCGCCTTCTGTCTCACCGGCGCAGCGCCTGGCTGCCGCTCACCACACATCGATGCTCCACGAGTAGACCGGGACTCCCTCCTCGGTGGCCATGCCTTCCAGACGGAACGGTATGACGCTTCCATCGCGGTATTCAGGCGTGCAGGAGTAGCCGTCGGCCCGGTGCTCCGAGACGAGACTGGCCACCTTCTCGTCGCAGAGGTCCTTGCGCTCGACGATGCCGGCGGGGACGAAGACCCGGTTCAGGGGTAGCTCCTGGCCGCCGAAACGCACCGGAAGCAGGTACAGGGGAGCCAGCTTCCCCTCCGCTGCCAGGGCCTCGGCCTTCAAGACGGAGTCGACCGTCGCGTAATCAAGCGGCTGTGGTTGCTTCCTGCCCAACCAGTCGAGAAAACCCATCATCACCTCCGTCTACGCGCCTACAACTCACCTGAAGCGCGCTTATGGATCTGTTCCCCTGTAACCAGCCTAACCAGGTGGCGACGGCAAGACACGGAACCCGGCCAGGGGTCATCCGAAAAACTGACACGCGCGGATGCGGTCCGGGATCAGAATCCCAGACCCTTCAGCCAGTTCTGCAGGTCCTCCTGGCGTCTCCCGGTGTCCTCACTGTCCCAGGCCCCCAGGTTGTGCTCGCCGGCCAGGGCTCCGTCGCGCAGGTAGACGACCCGGTCCGCGAGGACTGCGCAGGCGGGGTCGTGGGTGACCATGACGATGGTGGTCCCCTCCACATTGATGTCGTTGAGGGCTTTCATCACCTCTCGCGTGACCGTGCTGTTGAGCGCACCTGTCGGCTCGTCGGCGAACAGGATCTTCGGCTCGGTCGCGATGGCCCGGCACAGCGCGGCACGCTGCAGTTGCCCACCGGAGACCTCGGTGACGCCGTGTGTGGCCACGTGCTCGATGTCGAAGCGCTCCATCAGCTGGTCGACGCGCTTCCTCGCGGCGTCGCGGGACTCGGGGAAGGCCTTCAGCACCGGCAGCAGGATGTTGTCCCGGAGCGACAGGTTCGGCAGCAGATAGGCCTGCTGGAACACGAACCCCATCGTGGTCAGCCGCAGGTGGCTCATCTCGGAGTTGCTCAGCCCGGTCAGGTCCTGGCCGCTGAGCAGCACCTGCCCGCCGGTCGGCCGGTCCATGCCGGAGAGGCTGTACAGCAGCGTCGACTTCCCGGACCCGGAGGCCCCCATGACGACGAGGAACTCCCCGGAGCGCACCTCCAGGTCGATGCCGTCGAGAACCTGGACCGGTGGGTCTGCCGACTCGTAGGTCTTGGTGAGACCGTGGCATTCAAGCATCACTTCATAGCGCCGCATGGATTCCTTTCACTGCCGGGCGAGCCAGGAGCTCTTGTCGGCGCGGAGCAGGACACGGGACATCAGGAGGGCGACGAGGCCGCCGCAGGCGACCAGCACCAGCGGGCACAGCACCCAGACGAGAGGGCTGGGCACGAACGCCAGCTGCGTGATCCCCATGCCCGCCGCCGAGATGGCTGCCCCGGCCAGGCGCTCACCTGCCGTCACGGTGAACAACACCCCCGCAAGAGCACCGGCCACGACGCACAGCAGGGTCTTGGACAGCAGCTGTGCCGCGAGCTCCCGCCCGGAGAAGCCCAGCGCCGACAGCACCCCGTGCTGGCGGCGGTCGCGGGTCAGTCGCAGGCGCAGGAAAAGCACCGTGATCAGCGTCGCGACGCCGATCCCCATCACGCACGAGACCAGCGCCGCCCCGCGCAGCGCCCCGGTCACATAGGAGAGGGTCTGCGACGCGTACCGGGCCATCGGGAACACGGTGCTGCTGGGGAATCGCTGCGCATAGTCGGAGGCGACGGCATCGACGTCCACGCCTGGCCCGACGTCGGCGTAGAAGATGTAGCTGACGGCCCCAGAGGTGACCTTGCCACCCAGTTTCGCGGTGTATCCGCCGCTGGTTGCGTCCTGATAGACGCCACTGACCGTCAGGGTCACGGGCTGCCCGTCGGCCTGCATTGAGATGGGCTGGCCAGGCCTGACCCCGAGCTTGCGGGCGTTCAGCACCGACAAGGCGACCTCCCCGCTCCGCGGGCCGGTGCCCTCCAGGAACTCGACGGTGGAGCCCGAGTAGTCGCCGGCCTCCAGCCGCATCGTCTCCCACCCGTCGGGGCCCTGGACCTGCCGGATGACGTTCGCGTAGACGATCCCGTCCCGCAGCCGGGAGTCCTCGCTCATGGCGGCCAGCATCGCCTCACGTTCCGCGTCGGCGTTCTCGCCCTTCACGTCGATGCGCAGATCGTATTCGGGGGCACCCAGGTAGGTGATGAACTGGGGGCTCTCGAAGGTGGTCAGCAGGTTCAGCGGCAGCGTGACCTGGACGGTAGCCAGGAAGAACACGACCGGGATCAGCACCCATGAGGCGGCCTGCGTCCGCAGGTCGAGGAGGACCAGCCACCAGTTCATGCCGCGGCCCTTGAGACGATCCAGTGAGACGCGGTGAGCCCGGCGGGCCAGTTTCCGGGACCGCCGCACCATCGCCGTGTCGCCGAGCATGCTGCCGTGGACGAGCGCGTTGACCACCTGGGCCCGTCCCACCCCGCGCAGCACCCCCCGGCACAGGCCCATGACGGTGGCGTAGACCACCAGCAGCGCGACCACCGGCACCACCAGCGACATCCCACCAATCGGCGCCCTCGCGTAGTTGACCTGGATGGTCTGGGTCAGCAGGAAAGTCGCCCCGACGGCCGCTGCCCCGCCGAGCAGGCAGGAGACGGCGGTCATGAGCCGGTATTTGACCAGGAACAGGCCCGAGATCGTGGCGTCGGGCAGGCCGATAGCCTTCATCGCCCCGATCTGGTGCACCTCGTCCTCCAGCGTGCCGCGGATCACGAACCGCAGGCTGAGCAGGGCGATCGCGATCAGCAGGAGGCTGGCGAGCACCAGCACGACGGCGACTATCCCATCGCTGATGGCGTTGATCATCTGGATCATCACGAAGGTAACCGCCGGCCCGTTCTTCGGCAGGCCGGGATCCGCCGCGTAGGCGGTCTGGAAGGCCTGCGCCTGCCCGGGATCCGCCAGGCGGTACTCGGCGATGATCTCCGGGCTCCCACCGCCCGCCTCGCTCAGGGCGGCGAAGTCGGCATCCGAGACCAGGAACCGGGTGGCCGTCGACATGGAGGAGGCCATCTGGGGGTCGCGGACGAATCCTGCGATCTGCAGCGACCGCACCCCCGCGGTGGTCCTGATGCCGAGAACGTCACCGGCCTGGAGGCCGAACCTCTGCTGGTAGGCGACCGGCACGTACACCGTCCCCGTCTCGGGATGGGCCACCTGCGAGTTCTCGTCGAGGAGGAAGTCGAATCTGGGGTTCTGGGTGACGAACAGGTTCTCGACGAGGCTGCCCGACATGTCCCCGGAGATCCCCGCCGACGGCCTGCTCCAGGTCAGCGCGGCGGAGTCGTAGTCGAGCATGCGCACGACCACGCGGTCAGCGATCTCGGGATGCTGCCCAGCGAACCGGTCGAGCGAGTCGGCCGAGTAGTCGCCCGCGTGCATCTGCAGGAAATGGGGTGGCTTACCAGCCTCGAAAAGCTGGTTCATCGAACCGACCAGCCGTTCCATCACCATGCCGCCGGTGACCATCAGGAAGGCGCTCAGCAGGATCAGGACGGCCAGCGCGATGTTGACGCCCTTGTTGCGGCGCAGATCGCCCAGGGCGTAGCGCATCGCCATCTCGTCCCGGATCCCCATGCCCCCGAACACCATCAGTGCCTCCGGGCCACCAGCCGCAGATCACTGGTTCCAGCAGTACCAGAGCGCATCTCAGCGCCTCTCCACGACTTCCGGGAAGCCGTCGAAGGGCATCGGATCATGGACCGTGACGATCCACCGGGTTTCCTGCACTACGAACATGATCTGAAAGTCTCACCGTCGAGGATGATTACCCGATCATCGTAACCGCCGGCGACGCCGTTCGTGCGGAAATGACATCATCCGCATGGATTTGGCAGTGCACCTTCGTAACCCCGCCCCGCGGCCCCTCCCGCGCACGCCACCACCCAAGGCCCTGTCCAGGACCCGGCCCCGAGATGCCCGGATAAGTCCATCGCTCGGCTCCCTCGGACGAGTCGTCGCGGAACTCGATGGCGGACCGCCCACAGCAGGAGCATCACCAGGGCGAAGGACCACAAGCGGGCCGCCTCTGGTGGGGCGGCCTGCTGCGGATTGAGCGACTGAGTCAGCTCAGCGCAGATAGTGACGCTGATCGACCTTCTTGCCCTCATACCAGAGGCGAGCCTGCTGCGTGGACTCCAAACGAGAAACCTCCGACACCGGCACATCCCACCAACTCGAACCAGGCGGATTCGGACCATACAAATCAGTCTCGATATGAATCATGAGAGGCCCTGAACCGCCCTGAGCCTGGGGTGAGTCCTTCCGGAGCCGACTGATGCTGGAGGCCATTAGGTTAGGTCGTGATGCGTCTGTTCTAGCCGCCTCGCCGCAGGAACCGCAATCCCAGGCGCTCACAAACTCAGGTCAGCCCCAGTCAGAAAATCCATCTAACGCCCCGAGAGTATATCCGATGGATAAATCGGCAGAGTAATCATGATTCGGACCCAGCCAAAAATACCAAACACAATCCAAAGAACACAGACCAAAACAAGCAGCTCCGATGCCACAGGCGATCCAACCACCAAAGAGTTGCCGCCCGGAGTACTCGAAGCTAATACTTGAGATGCTTTCATTGGCAGAAACATGAAAACAAAATCACTTTGCCCAACAAAAATTGCTCGCATAGCACCCTCAAGCGCTGGTAAAAATATCCAAAAACTCCCCAAGGCAATAGTTATAGCAAGACTTCTACTTCGGGTCAAAGCAGCTAGAACCAGACCAAAAACGAAATATATTCCCAAGGACGCAGAGGCTTAGTCAGAATGTGTTTCTGTAGAATTCGAGTGCGGCTACTGTGGTGATTGTTTCTGGGAATGTTGTGAAGGGTCTGCGGTAGTCGGTGTGGAGAATTCTCCAGGTTTTGAGGTTGGCGATGACTCGTTCGATCATGTAGCGTATCGCGTTTACTGACTTGTTGAACCTTTTTTCTTCTTCTGTGTGTTGTTGTTTCGGTTGGGTTCGGATGGGGGTGATCATGCCGAGTCCGATGTATCCTTTGTCGCCGATGAGTTGCCCGGTGGTGATGTGGTCGAGTAGGCCGGTTTCTTTGAGTGCGTGTGCGTCATGGGTGCGGCCGGGCATCGGGTCGGAGATGAAGGCGAGCCGTCCTGTCAGGTCGCATGCAACCTGGACGTTGACGCCGGTGGTTTTGTGTTTGCCGGAGTACAGTTCTGGCATGGTGCGCCATGACCAGGTCGGCAGTAGGGTGCCATCGACGATGAGTGGTTCGCTGACATCAAGGTCGTCGACCGTGGGGGTGCAGTCCTGCAGGGCCTGTCCCAGGATGGGCATCCAGGATGCGATGGTTCGAGAGATCGTTTTCTGGGAGACGTGGAACTGGTCGGCAATCGATGCTTGTGTGCGGTTGGATCGCAGATAGATCAAGGCCACAACAACACACTTGTACAGTCCTAGTGTGGGTTTCCGTCCTGCTCGGGAGGCTGGTGCCTCGCGGAGGTCATGGATGCGTGCGACAAGGTCGGTGATCTGTTCGCTGCTAAGACCTGTGCTAGAGTACATGGGAAGGCTCAACTTTCGATTGACTGTGTTGGTACTATCAATTATTCAGGAAGTTGAGCCTTCCTCGCGCATACCGACACGCACAACACGTCAATTAACTATTGCAGCCACCGATTCTGACTAAGCCTCGCAATTTGGATAAAATAAGAAGAAAACCAGTAAACAGCAAGCCCCTCTTCTTGAAGAACAGTAACAGTTCCACCACCTAAAACTAGCCAAGCAAACAGAGTCGATAGAGTAATCCAGAAACCCGTAACGAGAACCATAGCCAACCCCAGCAGAAGCTTAGCAAATATCACCGACTTCCTTCCCAGCGCAGAAAATTCGGCGGCCATGGTTCCATCGTTCAAATCCGGAAGACAGGTCCGGATTCCCAATAGAACCATCATCGTGTTTGCCGGTATTTGCATTGCCGAAGCAAAGGATAAAACCTCTAAGGGAGAAGAGGGTAAGCCCTGACCCTTGAGAATCTCAAAGCCTGCAATAAAAACCCATGGCAAAACACCAGATAGGGCTAGGCAAACACTAGCCAGCCAGAAGTTATGCCGAATCGTGAAAATCTTATCAGCCTCTACCCTGACATGCCTAAAAGCGATTAAAAAATTATTCATACACTATCCCATTATGTATTCCAGCTGCCGCCAGAGCTCCTCTCAGTTCTGGACCATATTCCCATATCCCCCTAATAGGAAGATTCCAGCGGAAACAAAACCGCAATATTTCTTCCATAGATCGATTGGGAAACCGAAGCATACCGGAACCATCCACCTCAAGGTTCAGAGACCATTCACGCTCGACAGTAGACCTAAATTTCTCCAAATCAATCGGCGCGACGATAACCTGAATTTGCCCAGACCGAACGAGAAAAGAATGCGAATCACCAAAATATTTCACATTCCCAGACTGCAACACAATAAGAGAATCAATCACCTTTGCTAAGGGGTCAAACTCATGAGAAGATATGAGCACAACCTTCCCCTCCGAAGCCGATCTATTAATCAATGACTCCAGCCCTGCTACACGTTCTGAATCCAGGGCTAAGAAAGGCTCATCAAGTAATAGAACTGGCGCCTTGCTAGCAAAGATTCCGACAAGCCCTATAGCGCGATATTGCCCTAGCGACATAGTACGCGGCGAATGATGGATCAAATGTGCCAGCTGAAGCGTTTGCAATATTCCAGGTAGACGTTTTACGTCTATGTCAGATCTGCGCGATAAGATGGAGAGATGATCAGTGAGCCGTCGACGCTGATGATGCCCCTGACTTGAAGTCAGTAAGGCAACCTGTTGAGGGCGCTGTACTTTTCCTTGATACGGGATCAAATCAGCAATAACATGCATCAAGGTTGATTTCCCGCTCCCATTAGGGCCTACTAAACCGTATGAATGACCTCCTTCAAGTATTAAATTGATATGACCCAGCACAATATGCCCTTCTCTTTCGACAGTAAGAGCATCAACTTTAACCAGCGGGAGGAACGAGTCATCCATAATTTATCCCTTGCAATCTGAAGGCACCAATTGGTTCGTTACCAATCAATTGGGTGTTCAACGGAAGCGAATGAGAGGTAAGCAATATAAGACGATCCGACGCCTGCTGCTTTAGAAGTTCCCCCATCCTATTGGTAGTCTCTGCATCAATGCCATTAAAAGGCTCATCAAGCACCCAGACGGGCTCAGTAGCCGCAAGATTGCAGACAAACCAGGCTTTTCGGCGAGTACCTGTAGACAGAGCCTCCGGAGGCTTATTAATATGTTCTTCTAAACCGAGTTCGCGCGAAATCTCTCGCAAGTATTCTGTTGAGCATCCGTATCTACGTCCATATAGATGCAGATGGTCACTGATTGTCACACCAGGAACAAGCGCAGGACTACTACGTTGAAGTTTCAGTCCTGCAACACGATGTCCAGGTCGAACCTCCTGTCCATTAACACTAACACTGCCCGCCAGAGGCACTAGGTAACCAGCCAATACCTCGAATAATGTTGACTTGCCAGAACCATTAGCGCCATCCAATCTGAACCACCCCGGTCCATCAATATGAAAACTGAGATCTGTAAAAACAGGTTGATCGCGCCAATATCCGGCCGACAATCCAACAACATTCACCGCCCCCATAGTCATAGCCGAACTCCCGGATATACCAGCTTCTGCTTTCTGGAACAGGCCCATAGAAAAACTCCAAATATAACGAGAAGACCAAGCATCCCAAACACGGTTTGCCAGAGAAAGAGTGCATAAACAACTGCACAGAAAAATGCCTGTATAAAAGCCAAAATCAACAAGCGACTATCTGCCAAACTCCCGCGTCGCGCCACGATGGAAGCAGCTGCCAGAACTGCAACGACTGGAGTAAGAGCGAGACCAATGCAATGCATCATAGGATATCCAAGAATGACAAATAGCATGGCAACAGCAATAATAAAAGGTAGTGCAGATGCTATGGTAACAAAACCTACTCTTAAGGCAAGTATTTTAGGGGAGGCCCCCATCTCGAAATGATGACGCAGGCGGTCGAGCATCCCTGCTGGCCCAATTGAGACCAAACGAATGGCAGAGAAGGCCATTAAGGCTGAGAAGAAGATATAAACCAGGATTTGGCGCGATACATCGGTCAGATCAAATTTCGCTGCCCCCAACAAGGATACAGAAAAAATAGTCCATCTAACATCGGGCGACGCCCAAGTGTCTCTCAAATACTTAGGGCTTGCGATAGGGAAAAGAAACCCAGTCAATGTGCTTTCCCTTGCTATGGATACTTCTGCCTTACGCGCTTCTATGGTGAAACCACCGCCAGCTCTGAACGAAGGAATCAAAATCCAGATCCCGAGAAAAGCAAGACCGATTGCAGGGATCCAGTTCCAAGGACTCCACGAGGCAGCGGCAGCCGAAAGCCAGGTGACTACATCCTGAGATGAACTTTGGCTACCTCTAACAATAGACCCAAGAATGCCGCCAAGCGCGATTCCAGCTAAGGCATTAAATAAGATTACCGTAATTATTTTAGATAACCCGTGCTCTTTCTGGGAGGCGAACCGGAAGTGGCGGACGCGGACACCTATGCGAAGCAATTCTGCTCCAATCCATGTAGCAATCAATACCAAAGCTAAATTCCGTTCAGCAGGATACAAAGCCACAAGGGTAGAAGTTGTAATAAGCGGTGTCCCAGTGAGTACAATAAAGGGCAATCGGGGTAGTACTTCATGGGTGAACCCCACATGTCTAGCTTCTAGCGCCATCGATTGCCAGATTTGTCGATCAGAAAATAGCAGTTCCGAGCCCTGCGCCCCTAGCCCAGCAGAATCTGCGAGCGCAAACAATGTCATTACAATGGCAGGTAACCCAGCCAGCAAGACACCATGGGTAGAATTCGATAATCCGCTTTGTCCAGCATCGAAGAACCCAGAGATCTCACGCAAGTTGAGTAGTGCTGCATTTCCCCAAGCCCTGATAGCCGCCACAACTGAAAGAGCAACGCCCACCGTTAGGCTTCCTATGAGTATTACAACCATGCGCGGAGATACCCTAAGAGCCATACGGGTCAGTAGCCTCACCAGAAATAACTCGGCTGCGGCCCTCCAAGGCCTTCCCTTTTCAGAAATGAGACTTACTCTCATCGGTTGTCATTTCAGTAACTGTGATTCCGGCCCAGACGCAAAGTCCGAACATGAATGCCATTCCCAAAAATAACAGCATCTGATACCATCCAGGGAATAACCAGGCAACAGCAGCTACCATCACGCCTCCTCCACCCAAGAAAGCCATGGCAAGTTTAGGATGACCTCCGCCGAGAATCAAAAGTACAACTAATAATAAACAGACTAAGACAGCAACAGCTAACCCTCCAACGGTTTTCACTTCATCAAGCCTGCCTGAGATCTCGCTACCAATGGCCACAGTGGGTACCAGCAAAACCAGTAGTATAACAGTCACGATTGGACGGAACATCGTTTTGAACATGAAGATAGCTCTCCTCTCAAGAGATCCACTCAAACAAAAGGTAGCAGAAGTACCAGCCCTACATCTACAATTCGAAGTATCTTGTTTCTGGGCCGGGCAGAAAGCCAGACGGCGACACCCATGAGTGGGATATAGGCGACACAAAAGAGTGGTTTTGTTACAAGATTTACCTCCCCAGTTACGGCAGTCAACAGATCAGGAAACGTCAAACCGATTAACACTGGACCCATAAGCCAGCCAGGAAAGAGTCGGCCTTTCGCACCAGACCTTGCGATAGCAAATCTACGAACCAACACGAGGGCTAGTACTCCAATTACCCAGCTCACCGTGAGTCCAAGGCCGGTCCCGACTTCCAATGCTTTCTCCGCCATCCCAGCAGGAAGATCAGACATGTCAGGCCCATGCTCTCGATTTGCGAGAACAAAATGGAACATTGCCGGATACTTAATTATCTGCACGATCCCGATGGCTAACGCGGATCCCCATAGCCATATACGCCATTTAGAATGAACAGATGTCTGCGTAGATCGCGATGCTCTTAGAAAGAGATTCATTGAGGCTTATTCATGGGGTGTAGGTGAATATGATTCCGAGGATGGCGTTGATGGTGGTTGCGAAGGTTGTGTAAGGGCGGCGGTAGTCGGTGTGGAGGATGCGCCAGGTTTTCAATTGCGCAATGAGTTTGTTCTATGATGTAGCGGATAGTGTTGATCTTTTTATTGAACTCCTTTTCGCTATCGTGTAATTCGCGGTCGACGGGTTTCTTGATCGGGGTAATCAATCCCGGCGCCGGAGTGTGGCCTTTATCACCGATATGAACTACGTGATCAATGACGTCGAGGAATCGGGAGTCTTTCACTGCTGTGAGGTCATAGGGTGCTTGTCTGGGAAAGGTTGTGAAACCCATGCAACCCTTCCCTCCTGGGTGCAGGCCACCTAGATGGTGACTCCGGTGGTGTGGTGTTTACCCGAGTACAGCTCTGGATGCTGCCGCCAGGACCAGCACAGCTAGGAGACTGTGCCGTCGAAGGTTCAGCTGCTGGGCCGGATCAAGGTCTTCCACGGCAGGAACCCGAGACCGAAGGGTCTCGGCGATGAGTGGGACGTAGGCGTTGATAATCCTACTGACCGTGGATTGAGAAATCTCAAACAGCTCCGCGAGCAGTTCTTGGGTGAGATTGTGACGTAACGTTAAAAGTATGAGGCGAATACTCGTGAAGAGACCGAGGGCTCTTGATCCAGCCAGCAGGTAGCTGGCCTTTGGTGTGGGTGTGGATGCCTGCGCACAGGTCAAGGACTTCACTGGCATCGAGTTTCGTGCTAGCATTCCCGACTGACGGCTTGTTCTTGATTTTTGTTTTCACACCCAATTATCTCAAAGAGCAAGCCGTCCCTTACGTCCTCCAGTGCGTGTCAACAAACCCCATGAATAAGCCTCCTTGTACCACAATGGTTGAGTCTCCCCCGGCCTGGGACGATAGTCGCCGCTTAAGACAAGCCATCCCCCGATCCGTCTCGCGAGTTTTGTTGAGTTTTCCACAACAACCTTCCTCAACAGTCTTCCCAAAACTGATCAGTTGAGTCTAACAAAGAATCTCAGGCAGATCGAGAGTTTCGTAAGCGGGTTTCATTTTCCCTTGTCAGATCGGCGTGCCCCGGCTGGTCGTCGTTCTCTAGTACGGCTCGAGCACCCACTGAAATGACAGTAACAGTCCGTTCGGTAGGCAAGCCATCAACTTAGCTGTCATGACAAGACAGCGGGCCGCCCCCGGTGGAGCGGCCCGCTGCGGATTGAACGGATGAGCTGAGTCAGCTCAGCGCAGATAGTGACGCTGATCAGCCTTCTTGCCCTCATACCAGAGGCGGGCCTGCTGCGTGGACTCCAAACGAGAAACCTCCGACACCGGCACATCCCACCAACTCGAACCAGGCGGATTCGGACCATACAGATCAGTCTCGATATGAATCATCACCGGGCCATCAGACGCCACCGCCTCCGCGTAGGCCCTGCGGAACTCGTCCATGCCGTGGACGCGCAGCACCTTGATGCCCCACGACTCCGCGTTGGCGGCGATGTCGACGGGCAGCAGGTCTCCGTCGGCGTTGTGCGGGGTCTCGCCGCTGCGGTACCGGGTGCCGAACCGCTGCGACCCATGCGACTCCGACAGCGCGCCGATCGACGCGAAGCCGTAGTTCTGCAGCAGCACGAAGATCACCTTGACCTTCTCCTGGACGATGGTCGCCAGCTCCATCGGCAGCATCTGGTAGGTGCCGTCGCCGACGATGGAGACCACCTCGGCGTCGGGCCGCGCGAGCTTCACGCCCAGCGCCGCCGGAATCTCGTAGCCCATGCAGGAGAAGGCGTACTCGACGTGGTACTGCTCCGGCGTGGAGGCCTGCCACAGGCACTGGAGGTCGCCCGGCATGGAGCCGGCGGCATTGATGACAACGTCCGCCGGGCCCATCAGCTCGTTGAGTGCGCCGAACACTTCCGTCTGGGCGGGCAGCGGCGTCTGGTCGCGGTGGTAGCACTCCTGGGTCTTACCTGCCCAGCAGGCCTTTAGCTCCGCGATGCGTGCCGCGTACTCGTCGCTGACGTGGTAGCCGCTGAGGGCCGTAGTCAGCGCCTCCAGCGACTCGCGGGCGTCGCCGACCACCATCTCCGCGCTGTGCTTGGCCGCATCAAAAGCCGCCACGTTGAGGTTGACGAACTTGACGTCAGGATTCTTGAACTGGGTGTGCGACGCGGTGGTGAAGTCCGAGTAGCGCGTCCCGATACCGATCACGACGTCGGCCTCGTCGGCCAGGGCGTTCGCCGACGCGGCCCCCGTCGACCCGACGCCGCCGACCGCCGCGGGATGGTCGTGGTTGATGGCTCCCTTGCCGGCCTGGGTGTCCGAGACGGGAATCCCCGTGGCATCCGCCAGGGCGCGCAGCTGCTCAGCGGCCGCCGCGTAGATCACGCCACCGCCGGAGACGATGAGGGGCTTCTTGGCGTCGCGGATGATCCCGGCGGCCCGGGCGATGGCGGCGGGCTCGGCCGGTGGGCGGCGCACATGCCAGATGCGTCGCGCGAAGAACTCCTCCGGGAAGTCGAAGGACTCGGCCTGCACGTCCTGCGGCAGGGCGATGGTCACGGCCCCCGTGTCGGCGGGGTCGGTCAGGACCCGCAGGCCCGCCAGCAGCGACGGGATGAGCTGCTCGGGACGCTCGATGCGGTCGAAGAACCGGGAGACGGGACGGAAGCAGTCGGTGGCGGCGGTCATCGGCGAGACCGGATCCTCGACCTGCTGCAGCACCGGGTCGGGCCACCGGGTGGCGAACTGGTCGGAGGGGAACAGCAGCACCGGCAGCCGGTTCGTCGTCGCCAGGGCCGCGCCAGTGACCATGTTCAGCGACCCGGGGCCGATCGACGAGGTGCACATCCAGGTGCTGAGCCGGTTCGTGGTCTTGGCGTAGGCTGCGGCCGCGTGCACCATGCCCTGCTCGTTGCGGGGCATGATGTAGCGCATCCGGCCGCCGTCGGGCTCCGGATCCACCTCGTTCTGCAGCAGGGCCTGCCCGATGCCCGCGACGTTGCCATGGCCGAAGATGCCGAAGGCGCCCGCGATGAGGCGCTGCTCGACGCCGTCGCGTTCGCTGTACTGGTTGACGAGAAAGCGGATGATTGCCTGCCCGACGGTGAGACGCACTGTAGACACGGGTTTTCCTTAACTGTTGAGGGGGGTCATCGGGAGCCGGGGATCGACCTGCTGGTCAGGCCAGGTATCGCGGATCCAGGTGTAGGCGGGGTCGTCGGTCATCAGCCAGGTGGAGTCCTCGGCGGGCCCGGCCATCACGTTGAGGTAGTAGAGGTCGTAGCCGGGGGCCGCCACCGACGGGCCGTGGTAGCCGTGCGGCATCGTCACGACGTCACGGGAATGCACCTCGGCGCAGACGTCGATCTGGTGACCCGACGGGTAGATGCGCTGCAACGCCATCCCCGGCGACCCATCCCGCCCAGGCCGCACCTCGTAGTAATAGATCTCCTCCAGGACGCGCTCCACCTCAGTGTGCTCGTCGTGCTTATGGGGCGGGTAGCTGGACCAGTTGCCGCCGGGCGTGAGGACCTCGCAGGCCAGCAGGTGGGAGGTCTCCACCTGATTGCCAAGCGCGTAGTTGTTGACCTGTCGCGAGCACGGGCCCGCGCCCCGCAGCGTCGTGACGACCTCCGTGACGGGGCAGTACCTGACCGGCAGGTCGCGGGTGGCCTTCGCGGCGGGCAGCGCGAACCGGCCCCCGGCCTCGCTGCGGACGGTGAAGGTCTTCCCGCGGGGGATGTAGAGGTAGTCGGTGATGCCGGTCCACACCTCCTCGCGTCCATCCAGCGCGTGGACCTGGCCATCCACCTCGACGACGCACCCGCCGGCCAGGGGCAGCACCAGCAGCTCGGAGATGCCCGAAGTCACCTCCTGCGACCCGCCGGCGGGCAGCGCCAGCACCCGGATGGAGCTCCACTCCCAGCCGGCCCGTTCGATGCTGACGTCGGTCTCGAACTGGCCGTGGGCGGTGCTGCCCGCCTTGATCACGTGGGTTTCGTTGTCCATATTCTCCTCCTCAGTCCCGGACGCGGCTGACGACCGGGACAACCTGCGGATTGGCTGCCATCAGGCGCTCCACCTCGTCGATGCGCGGCATGGCGGTGGAGCATTCGAGCCGTGACGCGACGAGGGCGCCGGCCGCCGAGGCGAACGCGACGGTCTCGGCCAGGTCCCAGCCCTGCAGCAGGCCGTGGCACACCGCTCCCCCGAACCCGTCGCCTGCGCCGAGCCCGTTGCGGACCTGGACATTCGTGACGGGAACGTAGACCCGCTCCGTCGCGGTGCGGGCCAGGGTGCCCATCATTCCCTGCTTGACGATCGCGATCCTCACCCCGCGTTCCAGGAGGGCGAGGGCGGCTGCGTCCGGGTCGGTGCTGCCGGCTGCGATCCGGCACTCCTCCAGGTTGCCGATGGCCACATCGACGTGTTCAAGGGCCCGCTGCACCTGCGTCGTCGCCTCCTGCTCGCTGCTCCAGAACCGCGGCCGGTAGTCGAGGTCGAGGACGGTGACGCCGCCGTCGCGGCGGCGCAGGGCCTCGAAGTGCGCGCTGCGCGACGGCTCCGCCGACAGGCCGCTGACGGTCAGCCACAGGATGCGCGCGGTGGCGGCGTCGCGGGGCAGGTCGCCGATGCCGATCTCCAGGTCGGGGGTGGTGGGCTGGCGGTAGAAGAACAGCGGGAAGTTGTCGGGCGGGAAGACCTCGCAGAAGGTGACCGGGGTGTTGAACTCGGGATTCACCACGACGTGCGTGGCATCGACGCCGAGCCGGGCCAGCTCGGAGCGGACGAAACGCCCGAAGGGATCGTCACCCACCCCCGTGGCGCAGGCGACGGAGTGTCCCAGGCGGGCGACCGAGACCGCGACATTGGCCGACGAGCCGCCGAGAAACTTACCAAACCGGGTGACGTCCTCCAGCGGGGTGTTCATCTCCAGCGGGTACAGGTCGACGCCGCACCTACCGATGGTGCAGACATCGAGTACCGGCTCATCCACGGCGATGACTCCTTGAATGGGGGGCTGCTCACAGTCTGCCTGCACCTCCAGCCCCAGTCAACCTATGTCAGGACATTATCCACAATCCTTATGCCAAGCGGTGTCGCAAACTTGTATGATCGCTTCCAAGCCATCGAAGTCACACAGACAGGTACCCACTGCCCGGCCCGAGGATCGCACCATGGAACCGACCTATGAACCAGAGATCACCCTGGATCGCGACTCCCAGGTCCCCCTATACCAGCAGATCGCCAAGCCGATCGAGGCGGCGATACTGTCCGGTGCGCTGCCCGCCGGCGCAATGATCGAGGACGAGGTCTCGATGGCGATCCGCCTAGACGTCGCCCGTCCCACTGCCCGCCGGGCACTGCAGGAGCTGGCGTCGCGGGGGCTGCTGACGCGCCGCCGCGGCGTCGGGACACGGGTCACCCCACCGCACGTCCACCGCCCCATGAAGCTGTCGTCACTGAACGACGACCTGGCGGAGGCCGGCTTCGCACCCTCCACGAAGGTGCTCTCCTACGAAATGCGCGAGTCAACCCAGGACGAGGCAGAACAGCTCGACATCCCCCAAGGCGAAGGCCTACTGGCGGTACGCCGGCTCCGCTACGCGGACAACCACCCCCTAGCACTGCTGACCAACCTCATCCCCCTGGACATCGCGCCCACATGGCAGGAGCTCGGCGAGAACGGCCTCTACCGCTGCCTGTCCGCCCGCAAAGTAGAGGTCACATCCGCCCGCCAGGTGATCGGCGCCCGCGAAGCGACCGCGAAAGAGGCACAGGAACTGGGCGAGACCGAAGGCGCGCCGCTCCTGACCATGAACCGCACCGGCTACGCCACCGACGGCCGAGTCATCGAAGTGGGCCAGCACGTCTACCGCCCGTCGCTGTACTCCTTCCACTTCTCCCTGTTCACATCCTGACGCAGCGAGGCTCGCCCTGGGGACACCACTAGCCGTTCCCTCCCCTCTACCCATGCGCAGGATGGACTTTCTTCCCAGAAGCCTTCCTGCAGACGGCACGCTCCCCCGCCCAGAAGACGTCCCCGTCAAGCCGCGCACAGCTGAACGCTGACAAGCCCTGATACCCGAATCGGCACCCAGTGGCTGGAAAATCTTCCAACGGCACAAGAAACACTGGGATTCCTCATCGACAACGCCTTTGAAAACAATAGCCAAGAGGAATAATCCACCATTAGCCAGTTCACCAGTCCTCATTCGCCCAAAGGCAGGTTAAGGCTATTGCATGACCCCAGATCGGTGTTTAGATTGGTAACAACTTCAGCGCGCAGGAAGCACAACAGAAGAAGAAAAGAAAATTAGATCCGACAACGGAACCAACCAAGAAAGGCAAGCATCATGGAGAAGAAGTACAACGACGAGATCATCGACAACCTCGCCGAGATGACCGACACCGAAATCGAAGAACTCCTCGGAGCCGGCCGAGGCGTCGTCCCCACCGTCACCCACGAATGCCACATGAACTCTTGGCAGTGGTTCTTCGGCTGCTGCTGAAACACCAAGGATAGGCCGGGGAATATGGTTATTCCCCGGCCACCTATATCCTGAAAACTTATTCAGCAACTCACCCGACTCCCCAGCATCCCTAGGTTCGCAAGGAGCCATGAGGCTTATTCATGGGGTGGCTGATAAACAGTAAAACTCCTTGTCAGAGGAGGTTAGCTGCGGCTGTGAATAAGCCTCCATGTAGAGACAAAGCCGTTTGCTGAATGACCCTCCTAGAAAATATCAAGCATTGAAGCTTATTCATAGGACGGCTGATAAACAGTAAAACTCCTTGTCAAAGCAGGTTGGCTGCGACTGTGAATAGCCCTCATTAAAACACTACATCCTAATCTAGTTATACGAACCACCAAAAGAACCACCAACCCTCTCGCCCAAATCCACCTCTATGAAACAGTATTCAGATTCTCTCATTGGAGACCGCCATGACGCAGATGCAATCAGCACCGACAATGCCTTTCCCCATGATTATCGAGCAGGCACTCGGCGATGCACTTTCGCAGCATATCCTAAACCTCGCGCCCAAAGGCGCTTTAGATGCCTACGCATTCCGCATTCTGGAGACACCTCTCGTGTATCTTCTCAATGAACACCGTCTCCAGGATAGGTTCTCCGGGACCACCCCTGAGGTACAATACGAGGAGTTCTCCGATAATGTAACGGGAATCCTGTTTGAACTGCGAGAACGATTCCCCGATCACTGGCGCCGTTGGCTGGAGGCAGGAACTTCCCTGAGAGCGACTTTCGAAACGGTCCTGCGACGTGTCACAGAGGATGCCACCCCGCTCTCCCAACTCTTGAAAGCACACCATCTTGACGCTCGCCCTCGTGTGATCTCCATTAAGCCATTGGGCGATATCCACCCCCAGGGTGTGGTGTGTGAGGTGGTGACATCCAGCGGCACTGTTTACTATAAACCACGCCCCGCCGGCAATGAGCTCTTCGTCTCAGCCTTGGCTGACTGGATGGCAAAGCATACGGAACCTGGTCTCTGGCTGGGCTTGAAGTTCCCTGAGGTGGCTGACTGTGGAGACCATACCTGGGTGGCTCCCGTACACCACCAGCCGCTCGCTGATACCTCTGAGGCCAGCCGCTACTACCACCGGGCAGGCCACCTTCTGGGGTTGTCATATCTGGTGAACATCACCGACCTGCACCACGAGAACATCATCGCTACGGCTACCCAGCCGGTGCCGGTGGATCTCGAGACCATCATGAGTGTTTTTCCCCGCTCCGTCCCAGACCAGAACGAAGCCGGCGCCGCCACGCTGCGGCAGACCACCCAGTCTCCGGCTGCCACCGGCCTGATTCCTCTGGGGTCCTGTCTTCAGGAACTCGGGGGCGATGTCAGCGGATTGGCTGCGGACGGGCTGCGGGTTAAACGCCGGGTCCTGGACAGGCAGGGCCGCTCCGATATGCGATACGTCCATGTGGTCTCCGAGGTCACACCTGAGAACAATCGCCCTATTTTAGAGGGCACCCCTGTGCCACCGGCAAAATACGTTGACGACATTGTTGAGGGATTTGCCACGGTGTTACGCACGGCAATCAACCATAGGGAGAGCCTGCTTGCCCTGCTCCATCAGCACGCGAACAGCATCCATGTGCGGGTGATCGCACGCATGACCAATGACTACGCCGTCGTGCTGGCGGGCCTGTCGCGGGTCAGTGGCAACAACAACCCAGAGCGCATCATGGCCATGCTGCGTGAGAATGCGGCCGGCCTGGCTGACACCATGGTGGCCTCGGAAGAGGCCCAGTTACGGCGCTGGGCGGTCCCTCACTTCTGGGCAGCGGCCAGCGAGAGGATAATTCGAGACCCCTGGGGACAGCCGACTGGAAAGCTGGATGAAGCGCCCCTCGAGAACACCCTCGCCAAGATCAACAGTTTCACCTCAGAGAGCATCGATCACCAGGTATCCCTGATCCGTACGGCGTTTAGGAGTCCGGAGCAGATTGTGCTCCCCCTTGGCGGTGGCCTGGCGAAACCAGGAGCTGGTTCCTTCGAGGAGTTCGAGAACACACATTTCAGCGCCCTACGCGCGCAGGCTGTCACTGGGATAGACGGCAGCGTCAACTGGCCAGTACTCGCGATCGATGAGCGTGACCAGTTGACGGTTCAGCCTCTGATCGGAGGGGTATACCGCGGCCTTGCCGGAGTTGCAGAGCTCCTAGTGACCACACGGAAGACAAACCCCAGATGGCAGCTGTTGGCACAACACCTGCTCAACACTCTCAGACACGAAAGTCACTCTCTGTTGGAGGATGCCTCAGCAGTCCAGAGTTACTACCAAGGTCCTGCAAGTCAACTTGCCGCAGCCGAACGTCTCAGGGACGCCTTCGAGCTGAGTGCGCCCTGGATTAGCCAGGGTTATGGGCATCTCCTCGATACCCTGGGGATGGCCGCCCACGACTGTCGCCTAGACGTGATGGAAGGTGCGGCCGGGATGATCATCGCGCTACGCCACCACCAGGATTCCCGAACCCGCGCTCTGTGCAGAGAGCTGGGACACCGGCTACGGCTCGCCGCCCACAAGGGCTGGGACTCCAAGGATGTGTGTCCGCTCTCCCGCAATGCTAGCTTCGCCCATGACTCGGGCGGCATGGGCACTGGCGTGCTGATCGCCGCCGCCATGACCGAAGAGGTGGAGTTGGTTGAGTCCTGGCGCGGTGCCTGGGAATTCGAGAACACCTTCAAGCTGGCCGAGGGGTGGCGGGATGCCCGCTCCCCCGACGAGAACATCTCCACCCACTGGTGCCATGGGCTGGCCGGCATCGCTCTGGCTCGCATCATGTGGCTGAAGACCATCCGAGACAATCCGTTCCTGAGCACCGTGATAAGCCCAGACGAAATTGTCCGCATCCGCCAAGAGCTGGATGAAGCCGCGAGGCTCTTGGCCCGGGACCTCGCGAAATCCGGCTCCCCGAGCCTCTGCCACGGGATCTCCGGAGGCGCGCTGGTGCTCGACCTGGCTGGCAAACAGCTCGGCAAGCCCCAGTGGCGGGCCCATGCCGAGGACCTCGTGATCCGCGCCGGGGCGACTCTCTCGCGTTGCCCATGGCTGTGGGGGGACCACGATGTCCGGGACTTCGGCATCATGACTGGGCCTGGCGGGCTGCTCCTCGCCCAGCGCATGCTGCGCAGTCCTCACGGGGGCGTGGGCCCCCTCCTACCGGATCTCGGACGCATAGGAGCGGCATCATGAAAGTCGTGCTCCAGCAGAGTGAGCAGGACTGCCTGCTTGCCTGCTATGCCATGATCCTCAGTCACTTCAGGGTTCGGGTCTCCCCGGGCGACCTGCGCGGCTGGCAGCCGCTTCCCCCAGACGGCCTGAGCCTCGGGTATTTGCGCAGGCTGAACTCCGAGTATGGGCTGGCGATGAGCGCCCGTAAGGTCGACCGGGAGCGTATGCCCGAGGATCAGCTACGTCGTCTCCGAGGCCCCGTGATCGCCCATTGGGAGGGGCGTCACTTCGTGGTCATTGAACGATTCGGCCGACGGCACGTGAGCGTGGTCGATCCCGCAATGGGGAGGCTGAGGCTCCACTATGAAGACTTCTGGAGGCTGTTCAGCGACGTCCTGGTTCTTCTGACACCCACCAGGGAGTTCACCCGGCGATCCCCACAACGCGACGAGAGCGCCCAACCTCTGCGGGCGCTGATCCCTGGAGGAGCTGCATTCCTTCTGGCGGCCAGCGTCATCTTGGCGCAGCTGGTGACTCTCGGCGTCACCGCAGGGACGCGTCAGCTCTTTGACCTCGGCCCCCCGCAACCCTCGGTGGTATTGCTCGGCCTCGTGCTGGCAGCGGGACTGACAGGAGCCTCTTTCGCGATCCGTTCTCTGGGGCTTCAGCGCGGCTCCGACCATTTCGAGAAGCGCTACACCCACCGTCTCTTCTCGGGGTTGTTCTCCCAGCGCCTGTCCTATTTCGCCGGACAGTCAGTCGGAGCCCTCACCGAGAAGCTGAATCTCAGGTTCGTCCTGAAGAACTCTCTCGTCATGACGATCCTGCCATCAGTACTGTCGGTGCTCTCACTGCTGCTCACCCTGACCTACCTCATCCTGGTCTCACCACCGCTTGCGACCCTGCTGGTCGTTGGCTCGACGGCCTATTTCGCCCTGACGCTGTTCCTGACCAGCAGGCAGATGGAGGCGAGCCAGACCCAGGTCCAGGCACAGGTGGAGATGAGCAGTGAGACCCAGGCCACCCTCAACAACATCGATGCGGTCAAGGCCACGGGAACGGAGGACTATCACCAGGATCGCTGGACAATGCTGAACCGGAGGGTGAACGACGAATACAAGCGAGTCATCCGATGGAGCACGCTGACGGGGGGCGTCCAATCGGGCTACACCACCATCATGCTGGTGCTCGTGGTCGCAGTCGGACTGTGGCTGGCAGCAGCAGAGCACGTGGCCATCGCCGACATCGTCCTGTTCCAGACCGGGATGGCCCTGTTCACGGCTGCTGTCTCCGAGGCGCAGGGAGTGGTGCAGCAGATCGCCAACGTCGCGGTCTACCAGGACAAGCAGGCCGATCTATTCCACGCCGCCCCGAGCTTCGGAACGCTGGAGCCGGCCGGTGTGCCAGGCGCGATCGAGGCCACCTCACTGGCGTTCGGTTACCCCGGGCAGGCGATGGTGTGCAATGGCATCGATCTCCAGGTCGCCCCTGGGGAGAAGGTGGCCGTGTTCGGTCCTTCCGGGGCCGGGAAATCCAGCCTCCTGTATGTCCTGCTGGGGTTGAACGACTTTTCGGGAACTCTGAGGGTCGGAGACGCCAATTTCCGCGACAGCACCGGGGTGCTGTTCCCCAAGATGACCCTGGTAGAGGGAACGGTGCGGGAGAACTTGCTTCTTGAGCACGACCGGGAGATCGACGACGCAGAACTGTTCCAAGTGCTCCAGGATGTCAATCTCTACGAGACCATCGACGCCCTGCCGGCGAAGCTCTCCTCGCGTGTCCAGGCTGGCGGCCGCAACTTCTCCACCGGTCAGGCCCAGCGGCTCCTGCTGGCCCGGGCGCTGGTGCGGGGACGCGAATTCCTGTTCCTGGACGAGGCCGTCAGCAGCCTGGACGAGGACAACCGGCGTCACTTCTACCAGCATGTGGTCCGGGGCGAGCGGTACCGGGGGGTCACGATGATCATGGTCAGCCACGACCCAGCTCTGGTGGACTACTGCGACACGGCGTGGGTCATGGTCGATCGAGAGACCTTTGACGTGCTGCCCGCGACAGGCCGGGGTCTTCCCTGCTGGCCGCAGTCGCCAGTCGAGGCCCCCAGAGGAGCCGTACCACGGCGCGCGCTGGAGTAGCCAGCAAAAGCCGTAGTGAACACCGCTTAGGCCCAGTGGGATTCCGTCCACTGGGCCTTTGACTGCACCCGGTTGCTTGCCCATTCATCACGGAAGGCGAGGCGGGACCTGCTTCTGGCGACAGCTAAAAGACGCCCGGAAGCTAGTCAATGGTCCACTGTGGCGCAGGGCCTCGCTCTCCTAGCCTTGAGGACAAGAACAAAGCAACCGCCCAAGGGGCGAGAATCAAAGGAGATCGAGAGATGATCAAGCGCCTACTGGCCATGGCCGCCGGAACCCTGGTGTGTATGTCCGTCCTGTTCACAAGCGCCACCCCGGCGAGGGCGTCCGAAGAGCCCGTCGGCTACGACGTCGCAACATCGGCCACCGGGGCGGAGCCTAGCCAGTTCTGCTTCATCGCTGGGTTCTGCGGCTGATACCCGAACCACGAAGCCACATACACACTCATCGAGAGGAATGAGACATGCTTGAGCAGATTCAGAAAGGCTGGGGCAGGGCCGAGTACATGGCCCGGGTTCCCCGGTGGCTCCAGTTCGGTCTGCTCCTCTGGGGAACAGCGGGATTGGTGAGCGATATCAACATCACCCTTCGAACTCATCCTCTCGATTCGTCAGTGGCCTGGTTCCTAGCCGAGGTGATCCTCAGCTATCTAGCGGCTGCGGTCTCGCTCTTCTCAGCTCGCGTCTCAATCATTCTGGTCACTCTGGCCATGTACACCAGCTTCATCAGCTTTCGTCCCCTCTTCCTTCTTATCCCGATCGCGATGATCGCCCTGGTAACAAGCACCCTGTGCAAAAAAACTCTCATTATCACCCACTGCGCCCTGACCGCCATCTGGGCCACCCTCGTCGCCTGGCGCGGGGACACAATAATTGTTCAGCAGATGGAACCAGGAGCGTTCTGGTGGGTGACCTTCTGGGTCATCCTGGCCAGCTGCCTCATTGGTCTGGCCCTGCGATACTTGGTGATCCGGACTGCGAAGACGCAGGCCCAACTACGGGAGGCCGAGGCCCAGGCGGAGCAGATTCGCCGTGAGGAGCGCCAAGACCTTGCCCGGGAGCTCCATGACGTGGTGGCTCACCACATCACCGTCATCACGATGCAGGTAATGTCCCGGCGCCACTCCCAGGACCCGGTCGAGCTGCGCGAGACCCTCGGCATCATCGACGATTCGGCACGTGAGGCTCTGAATGAGTTGAGGGCGCTCCTGGACGTGCTGCGGACCGATGAGGAGAATGGTCCCCGCCCGCTGTCGAGCCAGGTCGTCACCGGCCCGAGTCTCCAAGAGCAGGTGGAACACCACGTCGATTCTCTTACCAGACTGGGGTTCCAGGTGGCGAAGGCATCGGTAGATCCGCGCATCGAGTCGCTGCCCCTCTCGACGAAGACCACCAGCACCCGCATTGTGCAGGAGTCGGTGACCAACATCATCAAGCATGCCCACCACGACGCCACCTGCACCATTTCCCTGTCGCTCCAGCCGACCGAGGTGGAGGTCAGGATCGTCAACAACCGCGTCAAGCCCCTCGAACGTTCATCTTCCACCAGTTATGGCCTCACCTCACTGCGAGAGAGGGTCTTGGCGGTCGGCGGCAGCTACCAGGCCGGGAGACAGGGTGAGGAATGGGTCGTCGAGGCACACCTTCCGGTTCACCAGGCCAACCGGCCTTCCTGGCCCGATGCGCCCGAACCACACGAAACCAAACTTCCCAAGCAGTCAGAAGAAAGGACACAGTGAACATGCTTGCAGCAACCATTCAGCCTCCCATGGCCACCCAGCCTTTAACACCCCCGCCAGTCAGACAGTGGGCCGTGGAAACCCGCGGTGTTACGAAGCGATACGGGAGCCAGACGGTCGTCGACCACGTCGACCTGGCCATTCCACAGGGCGGGGTCTACGGGTTCCTCGGCCCCAACGGGGCAGGGAAGTCCACGACCATGAAGATGCTGCTCGGGCTGGCGAAGCCGACCAGCGGCGAGGTCCGCATCTTCGGCCGCGACCTCCGCGCGAACCGGGGCGACATCCTTCCCCGGATCGGCTCCCTGATCGAGGGGCCGGCGTTCTATCCGCACCTGACGGGAGCCGAGAACCTACGCCTGGTAGCCGACTACCTGTCCTGCGACCGTGAGTCCGTCGATAGGACTCTCCACATCGTCGGACTCACGGACGCAGCCAAGAAGAAAGCCCGCCAGTACTCCCTGGGGATGAAGCAGCGTCTGGGGATCGCGATGGCTCTGATCTCCGACCCCGAGCTGCTGCTGCTCGACGAGCCGACCAACGGTCTGGACCCGGCGGGCGTGGCGGAGATCCGTGGCCTGATCACACAGCTCGCCCACGAGCGCGGCATCACGATCATGGTCTCCTCACATCTGCTGTCAGAGATCGAGCAGATGGCCGATGTTGTCGGCATCATCCAGGCGGGCCATCTCCGGTACCAGGGCACGCTAGCCGGTCTCAGGGATCAAGGACGCCTCGTGATGAAGGTCTCGCCGGTGAATACGGCGATGGCTCACCTGGAAAGCCTGGGTCTGCGCCCTGAAACAGTGGGCAACGAAATCTTCCTCCCACCCATGCAGGACGATCTCATTGCCGATGCGGTCGCCCGGCTCGTCGGAGCCGGTGTGCGCATCGCCCGGGTCGAGTTGCAGCGCAAGAGCCTTGAGGAGGCCTTCCTGGAACTGACCGAGACCCCGGTGGTGATGGCCGAGCAACCAAAGCGAGGCAGGAGGTCCCGAGCATGAGCACCCTCGCACTGGAGATTCGAAAGCATCATCGTAGTCGGCTGCCCTTCCTGCTATTGGGGCTGGGGGCTGTGGAAATACTGTGGCTGGGGAGTGCCGTAGCAACCCAAGCCTCCAAGGCACAAGGGATCCGTACCCTTCAGACTGCTGCGCTGTATGACTACCTGAATTTCCTGACCGTGCTGCTCGGCCCCACCATAGCGTTCTTGGCCACACGGGTGGCGGGGGTCGACCAGGATGGCCGCATGGGCCAGCTCTTCCGGGCCCTGGGGCAGTCAGCCAAACGCCAATTCATGCTGAAACTCGCACTCTTGACAGGGATGGGGTTCATCCTCAGCATGGCGATGTTCGCAGTCAGCATCACGATTGGGTACAGAGCTGGTCTATTGGAGGCGGGTTCGTACGATTCCACCTTCTGGCTGGTCGCGGCCCTGGGCCTCATCAGCACACTTGCGATCAGCGCGGTCCAGCTGGCGCTGTGTCATCTGATCGACAATGCAGCTGGCAGCGTGGTCATAGGTATCATCGGTTCCCTGGTCGCCTCATTTCTGCCTTTCCTGCACCTCCCTCAGCTCGGTTGGCTGCTGCCCTGGAGCTTGCTGGTGGCAGGAAGCCCCTACCCATTGATCACCCCTGAGACGCAATCCGCTCCCGACTTTCCCCTAGTTCCCAACCCCGGCCTCATGGTCGCCCTCGCCGGCATCATCGCCCTAGCGTGGGTTGCTCTGTCGGCCTGGCTCGTCATCCGCAAGGAGGAGAACGCATGACCGCCGCAACATTCTCAGCAAGGCCAGTGGCGGCGCAACGCATCGGGCTTGTGACCGCCTGGAAGGTCGAGCGCGCCAAGGTAAGACGCTCCTGGTTCCTGGGAGGAGCCGTGATCCTCAGCATCTTCGCCCAGCTGCTGGGAGTCTGGAACTACACCAGCAACCTGGCCATCATGCAGGAGCAGGGACTCACCTGGTTTGGCGTCTGGGCACAGGGCGCCATCCTCGTCACCAGCATCTTCCTGCCCATCCTCTACGGCGTCATCCTGGCCCAAGCTGGAGCCCTTGAGCACCAGACCCGGGGCTGGCAGCGGCTGGCCTCAATAGACCGCGCCGGCACTGCCGTCTCAGGCAAGATGCTCGTTGCCTTAGAGCTGGCACTGACAGGGATGGCCGTCTATCTGGTGACCGCGGTGGCAGCGGGGCTGTTCCTGGGATTCGACCCCAGCCAGCTTGGCCCCTACCTAGCACGTGCATTGTGCGGCGCTCTCGGGGCTTGGGCGGTGGGCGCGGTAACCCTCATGCTCGGCACCTGGCTCCGTACCTTCGCCGCCATCGCATCAGCGGCTCTGGGAGCCACGATGATAGGCATGGGACTGACTGCCGCGGCACCACCCCTGGCGGCAGCCTATCCCTTCGCCCTGATCACCTATGGGCTGGGGGCGCGAGCTGCGGGAGACGAGTTCGCCTCCATCGGCAGCATGGCAGCCACCGCTTTCATCTCGCTCATCTGGGTGGCACTGAGCGCCTGGATCATGAGATCCCGGGTTCGCCGCCGTGAATGGTGATGAGGAGGTAATATCCCGTTACATGACAGACATCACCGTCCTCGTTGTCGATGATCAGCCGCTCATGCTCCACGCTCTGCGGACGTTCCTCGACAACGAGGACGGTGTTGTCGTGGTGGGAACCGCCGAGGACGGGGAGGCCGCGATCGAGCAGGCACACGCCCTCAAACCGGACCTCGTGCTGATGGACCTGAAGATGCCGCGAATGAACGGCATCGACGCAACCCACAAGATCACCGACGAACTGCCTGGTACCCGGGTGGTCGCGCTCACCACCTTCTCCACCCTCGACTACGTCGTCCCGGCCTTGCGCGCCGGGGCCTCCGGGTATCTGGTCAAGGACGCCCAGCCGGAGGAGATCCTCACCGCGATCAAGACGGCGATGGACGACAACCTGCCGCTGTCCCCCGGCGTCGTACGCCTTCTGGCCCGGCAGGTGATCGGCGGCGCCCACGACCCGGAGGTCGTCTCCGGGTCGGCCGCGACGGAGGTGGGCCTGGCTCCCCGCGAGATCTCCGTCCTGCAATTCCTGGGACGGGGACTCAGCAACCGTGAGATCGCCAAGGAGATGTACATCTCCGAGGGCTCCGTCAAGGCCTACCTGGCCAACGCCTGTATGAAACTCGGCGTTCGCGACCGGCTCCAAGCCCTGATCCGCGGATTCGAGCTGGGCATCGTCAGTCCCCGGCTCTCCATCGAGGGCTGAGCAACAGCGCACTGGATCGCGCGCCGACGCGCGATCCGCAGGCCAGCATGACGCCTGGACGGGCACCAGCTCCGCCGGCCACGGCCGGCGGAGTCTCTTGGCCGGTGTTGTCCCGGCTGTGCCAGCGATACGGACCCTGCCGTCAGGAGCTGAGCGGCATGGTGAAGCTGACGGCCGTCGGGCCGCCGGCCGGGCTGTTGACCGTGAGGACGCCGTCGAACGCCGCCAGCCGGCGTTCGATCCCGCGCAGCCCGCTGCCTGCGCCAGGATCGGCCCCGCCGCGACCATCGTCGGTCACGCTGGCCCGCAGCTCCCCCGCCGCGACCCACATATCGACGTCAATCCGGCTGGCCTGCGCGTGCTTGACCACATTGGTCAGCAGCTCGGAGACCGCGAAATAGGCCGCCGACTCGACCGCCAGGTCGCATCGTGCGGGAATGTCGGCGCTCACCCTGACCGGCAGCACGCAGTCCGCCGCCAGGGCCCGGACGGCGTCGGCCAGTCCACGGTCGGCCAGCACCGGCGGATGGATGCCGCGCACGAGGTCCCGCAGCTCGCCCAGCGCCTTGCTGGAGGCGTCCTTGGCCTCGGACAGCAACGCCTCCGCGGCCTGCGGGTCGGTGCGCATCAGTGCCTGGGCGGTGCTGATGGTCATGCCCATCGCGACCAGGCGGCCCTGGGTACCGTCGTGGAGGTCGCGTTCGAGACGCCGCAGCTCAGCGGCCGACGATTCGAGGGTCTCCTGCCGGGTGCGGGACAGCTGCTGCATCCGGGCGGCGAGCCGGGTGCGTTTATTCGGCCCTAGCGCCCACCGGGCAAACCGGTTGTACACCCTCAGCAGCCTGGGTGCACAGACCAGCGTGACGGGCAGCATCACCAGCAGACTGACGATGGCCGCAAGGATCGGGTCGTCCTGGAAGGTGATGCTGAAGGATGCGCCCTCGACACCCACACCACCAAAAGCCACGCCCTTCAAACTCTCCACAGCAGCATCTCCCAGAAGAACCGCACCCAAGGGGATGAGGCCGATCAGCAAGAAACCCAGGACGAGGATGCTGAGAAAGGCGCTGACCACGTAATCCATGAACAGCCAGGCGATGTCACGCCAGGTGCTGGGGTCCTTGAGCAGAGCCCACGTCCTGTCGGTCATGCCCCTGAAGCCTGGTTTCAGCGGCGATAGGGGCAGGTAGGGCGACTCGACCGGGCTCCCCGACCACGTGCCGACGCGACGCCGCTTCAAGGTGGCCACCCAGCGCAGCACGCCCACCGCCACCGGCACCAGCAGGACCCCGACCCCCAAGGCCATGGAGGAGAATGTGACGCACACCAGCAGCAGCGTGGCAACCTCCAGCGGCCACATCACCAGCAGCTGCAGGAAACGACCGACAGCCTGCAGGCTGGAGCCGACTAGCCGTCCGATCGAGAATCGTCGGGGACGCGGGGCATCAGACGCCGGGGTGTTCACGACGTCGGGGGTTGTGGTGTTCATCTTGTCTCCTCACATTTTCTGTGCCTCCCATCCTGCTGAGACGATAGCGGGAACACAGTGGTGAAAAGACCACCTTTTCCGCGCCAGGGTGCAATGGCGCACCGGGGACGGCGACGAGCTGGCAGACTCAGCGCTGGGGAAGCAGAGACCAGTGAGGCAGAGACCGGTGGGAAAACGAGAAACCGGCGGAGATGCGAGAGAGGTGGAACCATGCGCGTGCTGATTGCCGAGGACCAGTTCCTGCTGCGCGATGGCCTGAGCCGCATGCTGCAGGCCCTGGGATGCGAGATCGTGGCGACGGCGCAGACCGGACCCGAGCTGCGTCGGGCGTTGCTGACCGAGGACCTCGACGTCGCCGTCGTCGACGTGCGCCTGCCACCGACGTTCACCGACGAGGGACTGCGCGTGGCGATTGATGCGCGGCGGCAGCGTCCGGGCCTACCGGTGCTGGTGCTCTCGCAGTACGTCGAGACCCTCTACGCCCGCGAGCTCATGGAGGACCGGCGCGGCGGGGTCGGGTACCTGCTGAAGGACCGCGTGCTCAACACCGAGCACTTCTTCGGCGCCATGCAGCAGGTGGCGGCTGGGGGCACCTGCCTCGACCCGGAGGTCGTCTCCCGGATCATGGGGAAGCGCACGGGCCAGCCGCCGCTCGACCGGCTCACCCCGCGGGAGCTGGAGACGCTGTCCCACATGGCCGAGGGCAAGACGAACGCCGCGATCGCCAAGGCGATGTTCGTCACGGAGAAGGCCGTCGCCAAGAACGTCAACAGCCTGTTCGGGAAGCTCCGCCTGACTCCCTCCGAGGACGACAACCGGCGCGTCATCGCCGTCCTGCAGTACCTGGAGGCCTCCGACCCCAACCCCGCGTCCCGCTGACTTCCAGCCGGCCGACTATTTGTTATTACAAGCGCTTGACTTGACCTTGCCATTGGGGTTGACTTGGTCCGACGACGGCGATGACGCTGCCGCAAGACGACGAAGGAGCCCGAAGTCTATGACTGACATCGAATACACACCCGGACCGCTCCTGGACGCCGCCCGGAACACCCCGACGGCGCTCTGGAACGACTCGTCCGACCTGGACGAACTGCGCCAGTCCATCTCCTACGGCGGCGTCGGAGCCACCTGCAACCCGGTGATCGCCTACACCACCATCAAGAAGCACCTCGACGTGTGGGCCCCCCGCATCCAGGCCATCGCCGACACCCACCCGACGTGGGGTGAGTCGGAGATCGGCTGGCAGGCCGTCAAGGACATGTCCCAGGAGGCCGCGAAGCTCCTCGAACCCGTCTTCGACGAGCACAAGGGCCGCAACGGCCGCCTGTCGGTGCAGACCGACCCCCGCTTCCACCGCGACGCGAAGAAGCTCGCCGACCAGGCCGAGGAGTTCCACAACCTGGCCCGCAACATCGTGGTGAAGATCCCCGCGACGAAGACCGGGCTGGAGGCCATCGAGGACGCCACCCGCCGCGGCGTGTCCATCAACGTGACCGTCTCCTTCTCCGTGCCGCAGGCCATCCAGGCCGCCGAGGCCATCGAACGCGGCCTGAAGGCTCGCGAGGCCGACGGGCATGACGTCTCCGAGATGGGCCCGGTCGTCACGATCATGGTCGGGCGGCTCGACGACTGGCTGAAGCACGTCGTCGCCCGCGACGGCATCTTCATCGACTCGTCGGCCCTGGAGTGGGCGGGCATCGCCGCAATGAAACGCGCCTACGAGATCTTCCAGGAGCGCGGCTACCACGCCCGGGTGCTGGCCGCGGCCTTCCGCAACGTCAACCAGTGGGCCGAGTTCGTCGGCGGCGATGTGGTGGTCTCCCCGCCGTTCAAGTGGCAGCAGATCATCGCCGAGTCCGACTACGTCACGCGGGAGCGGATCGCCGACCCGGTCAAGCCGGAGTACATCGCCGAGCTGGAGCGGATCGAGGACTTCCGCCGCGCCTACGAGCCCGACGGCATGACCGTCGAGGAGTTCGAGGAGTACGGCCCGACCCGCAAGACGCTGCGCCAGTTCCTGGCCGCCGACGCCGACCTCGACGCCCTGGTGCGCGACATCATCGTCCCCGCTCCCTGACCCCAGCCCCCGCGCCGGAGCACGGTGCGCTGGCCTTATGGTTTTGCTGGCCTTGTGCGCGTTTGCTGGCCTCACAGCACAGGCAAACGCGAATAGGGCCAGCAAACCGTCGACAAGGCCAGCACACCGGTGCCCTCTCGTCGCGGTCCACCATTCCAGGAAGGAAACCACATGCTGCGTATCGCAGTGATCGGTGCGGGCCGCATCGGCAAAGTCCATGCGGCCACCGTCGCCGCCCATCCCCAGGCCCAGCTCGTGCTGGTCTGCGACCCCGACATCGACGCCGCCCAGGCCCTCGCCGGGCCGCTCGGGGCACGCGCCTCCGCCGACGCCGCCGAGGCATTCTCCTCCGACGATGTCGACGCGGTGGTGATCGGCTCCCCCACCCCCCTGCACGCCGAACACGTCCTGGCAGCCGCCCGCGCCGGCAAGGCCGCGCTGGTCGAGAAGCCTGTCGCGTCGTCCGTCGAGGCGGCCCGCGCCCTGGCGGACGAGCTCGCGACCCTCGAGCACCCGCCGGTGATGGTCGGGTTCCAGCGCCGCTACGACCCGTCGATCGCCAAGGCGCAGCGGCTCGCGGCTGAGGGCCGGATCGGCCGGGTGGAGCAGCTCACGATCGTCTCACGCGACCCAGCGCCGCCGTCGGCGGAGTACCTGGCGCAGTCGGGGGGCGTGTTCAAGGACATGACCATCCATGACTTCGACGAGGCCCGCTTCTTCCTGGGCGAGATCGTCGCGGTCAACGCCGTCGGGCAGAAGCTCGACCCGGCGCTGGCAAAGGTCGACGACTTCGACGGCGCGGTGACGACGCTGCGCGCGAAGGACGGTTCCGTCGCGATCATCAAGAACACCCGTCACTGCGCCTCCGGCTACGACCAGAAGGTCGAGGTGTTCGGTTCTGAGGGCGAGCTGGTGGCCGAGAACCTGCGCTCCACGTCGCTGGTGATCAACGACGCCAGCGGATCGGCGGCGCAGGAGGTCTACCTGGACTTCTTCCTGGAGCGCTACGCCGACGCCTACCGCGACGAGCTGACGGCGTTCATCGACGCCGTGAACAACGGCTCGCCGGTGACGCCGACCGTCGAGGACGGGGTCGCGGCGCTGGTGCTGGCGGAGGCGGCGGAACGCTCCGCCCGGACGGGACAGACTGTGGAGGTTGAGAAGTGAGAATCGCTGGGGCCCCGATCTCGTGGGGCGTGTGTGAGGTACCGGGGTGGGGCTTCCAGATGAGCCCCGACCGGGTGCTGTCGGAGATGGTGCAGCTGGGGCTGACGGCAACGGAGTTCGGCCCGCAGGGCTGGCTGCCGGTCGAGCCCGAGGCCCGCGCGGCCGCGGTGAAGGCCCACGGCCTGACCCCCGTCGGCGCATTCTTCCTGGCCGTGATGCACGACCCCGGCCACGACCCGATCCCCGCCGTGAAGGCAGAGCTGGAGGCGTTCCGCGTCGCGGGCGGGTCGGTGCTGGTGCTGGCCTGCGACTCGGGTCGCGACGGCTACGACGACCGCCCTGTCCTCGACGAACAGGGCTGGGCAACGCTCTACCGCAACCTCGACCGGATCGCCGAGGTGTGCGCCGAGGCCGGTGTCACGGCATGCGTGCACCCGCACTGGGGCACCATGATCCAGAACGCCGACGAGGTCGAACGCATCCTGGACGAAACCTCCGTCGGACTATGCCTGGACACCGGCCACCTGATGGCCGGCGGAGCCGACCCGGTGGACATCGTCCGCCGCCACCCCAAACGAGTCGCGATCGTGCACGCCAAAGACGTCCACAAAGACCTCACCGACAAGCTCCTCACCGGGGAACTCACCTGGAGTCAAGGCATCAAAGCCGAGATGTTCGCGCCCATCGGGGACGGCGACGTCGACTTCACCACCATCGCCGGCCTGCTCAAGGAGGCCGGATTCGACGGCTACTGGGTGCTTGAGCAAGACATTATGCTCGACCAAGACCCCGCCCCCGGCGAAGGCCCCATCCACAACGCCCGCAAATCCTACGAAGCACTACAAGCCCTAGCAAGCTGACCCCAGAGAACCCACTATCCTGGGCGGGCCGGATCCCGGCCTGCCCAGGATTTCTCACGTCGCGCAGGTTCTGATGCTGTGTGCGCACCGTCGCGGCACGGACGCCGGATGTGCCGCTGATACCATCTTTTACGGTTACCTGCAATCAAAAAGGTAGTGCTAGCCCTACCCCGAAAGGAGGGTAGCCCCACTGCTTTCCGCTGTGATTTCGGTGAGGCTTGGAGTGTCCAGCTTGGCTTCCCGGAAGGACCGTCTCCCATGCCGCACCCACTGCCTGCGCCGGCCACCCAGGGCACGAAGTGGAGCCCACACCGCATCGTCAGACAAGGTGTCGTGCCGGCGGCGGTGCTGGTGGTGGTCCTCGGCGTCTGCTGTGCAGCCAGCGTCCTGCTGGAGTGGCTGGGACGGCTCGTCAGGACCGGGGCAGAGCTGGCGATCACCGCGCTCAACGGCTGGGGGGACGGCCTCACGTCCCTGATGATCGCCGAACCGGCGCCGCTGGGCTCACTGACGCTGCGCGGGGTGCAGGTCCTGGCACTGCTGGGCATCCTCGGCACCATCCCGGCCACCCTCGACCTGGTGCGGGCCATCCGCACCCGCGCTGGCGCCCGGAGCATCATCGGCTCGGCACTCCTGCTCATCGCCCTCGGGGGCATCGCCTGGGCGACCCTCAGCTTCCACGTCCTCACCCCTGGCACCGGCTCCTGACCCCGGGGCGAAACAGCAGTCCAGACCAGGAATTTTGAGACAGCCTGACCCGCAAAACGGTAGCATTTTAACCTACAAATCGGTAGCATTTCAGCCACGGAGCGAACGAAAAGCCTTGTCAACAAGGACTTGGACGAGCTACTTCCCGAGCTGACAGCCATCGTCCTAAACGGGTCAATTATGGGCACAACCGAGACCTCAATGCGTCGAGGGCCGCGGGAACCGCTTGGTCGGTATCGAGGTGAAACTCTCGGCATCCGTGTCAGGCAAGGACGTGCGCCACCTGCTCTGGCTGCGTGACCAGCTCGGCGACCAGGTCCGGGATCTCGTCGTCATCACCACCGGCCCGACGGCTTACCGGCGCAACGACGGGATCGCCGTGGTTCCCCTGGCTCTACTGGGCCTGTGAGGTCGAACGACACGGCTGGCGTGGTGGCGAGGAGACGGTCTGTCGGCGAAGCCTCTCGACTGCGGCACCGGGTTTCATCGCCAGCTGCCCGCGCAGGGGTGCTGGCATCAGGGAAAAGTAGGGTTATCCCCACCTGATTTGGGGGTTAACCCCAATGCTTTCCGTCACGGTTCCCGAAAGGCTTGGAGAGTCCGTCTCGGCCTCCGGAAGGAAACCTCCCATGTCACAACCGCTCCCTGCGACCGCCCAGGGCGGGTGGAACGCGCACCACATCATCAGGCGAGCCGTCGCGTTGCTGGCGGTGCTGATGGTCGCGGTCCTCAGCGCCTGCTCCTCCCCCCCCCCAGCGCCCTGGACCACACATTGCAGAGCCTGAGGGACAGCACCAACTCACAGCAGAGGACGTCAACACCTGGCTGGACGGGAAACTCCCCGATGCCTTGAACCGGGGCGAGATCCCAGGGGCGGTCGTCACGGTGGTGCATGACGGCCAGATCCTCACGACGAGAAGCTACGGATACGCCAAGACCGGGGCCGACGGCGAGGAGCCGCGCCTGGTGGATGCCGACGCCCTCTTCCGCGTCGGCTCGGTGTCGAAGCTGCCCACCAGCATCGCCGTCATGCAGCTCGTCGAACAGGGCAAGCTCAATCTGGACGCCGACATCAGCACCTACGTCGACGTCAACATCCAACGCCGCTTCCCCGGCGATATCACCCTGCGGAATCTCCTGACCCACACCGCCGGATTCGAGGAGCATGTTGGAATCGCAACACAAGACTCCGAACTGGAGTCATACATTCTGCAGGATCCGCCGACGCAGATCTATGCGCCCGGCACCACCCCCGCCTACTCCAACTACGGCATGTCCCTGGCCGGATACATCGTCCAGCAGGTCAGCGGCGAGAGGTTCGAGGACTACATCCGCGACCACGTCTTCGCCCCCGCGGGTATGGACTCCTCCACCTACGAGCAGCCGCTACCGGCGCACCTCACCGACCGGATGGCCAACGGATACCAGTCCAATGGCAGCACAGCGCATCCCTTTGAGATCATGGCCGACTCCCCGGACGGGGCGATGACCACCTCCGGAGCCGACGCGGGACGGTTCATGCTCGCCCTGCTGGGCCAGTCCCAGGGCAGCCCCCTGCTGCAGGAGAGCACCTGGCAGCAGATGTTCAGCCCAGCGCTCACCACAGACCAGCTCGGCACCCTCGCGAAGGGCAAGCAGATGGGGCTCGGCTTCTTCGACGAGAACCGCAACGGCCATCAAATCGTCGGCCACGGCGGCGACCTCAGCAGCCACTTCCACGCCGACCTGGAGGTCTACCCGGGCGACGGGAACGGCATCTTCATCGCCGTCAATGGAAGCGGCAAGGACATGGCCGTAGCGCTGCGCAGCGATCTCATGCGAGACTTCTCCGACCGCTACCATCCCGGCACCGCGCCCACCCCCGGAGAGAAGCCCACCGTCGACGAGTCCCGGCAGCACGCGCAGCAGGTGGCCGGTACCTATTTCTCAGCCCGGACCTTCCTCACCACCTTTTTCAGCGTCATGAATGCGCTGCCCCCGGGCTGGGGCACTCTGACGTCCCTCGGCAACGGGAACCTGCTGCTCGGGCGGGGAGGATCCGTGACTGAGTATGAGGAGATCGCGCCCTGGGTGTGGCGTGCGGTTGATGGCTCCAACACCATCACTGCTCAGGTGGAGAACGGCACAGTCGTGCGCATCGGAGCGACGCCCGCCTTCAGCATGCTCCCCGTCACCCCGGCCCAGAAGGCCTTCCTGCCGGTGATGGTCATCGCGACAGCAGTGCTGGTGCTGTTCCTGGTCGCCTGGCCGGCTGGGGCCATCCGGCGCTGGCAGGCGAAACGCAAGGGCGAGACTGCACCCAGCGTCCCCCTGACCTGGCCAGCGCGACTCGCTCGGATCGGGGCAGGACTGACACTCGCGGCAATCGCTGCCTGGGTCGTCGCCGCCATGTCGCTGATGAGCAACGCGACATCGGTGGCTCCACTGGCGCTGCACGGAATCCAGGCCGTGACGCTGCTGGGTATCTTCGGCACCGTCCCCGCCGCCATCGACCTGGTGCAGGCCATCCGCACCCGCGCCGGCATCCGCCGCATCATCGCCGCGTCGCTCCTGCTGGTCGCGCTCGGGGCGGTGACCTGGATGGTCCTCAGCTTCCACATCCTCAACCCCGACGTCACCTTCTGACCACCTGCCGCGCACCCCGTCGCAGGTCGGCTCTCCAGCACGAGCCGCCCGCAGCGGGGTGCGTCATCAACGCCCGCAGGAGGACGGAAACAAGCCGGCCCACCCGACTATGTGCAGCGCAGAAACCCGGCTATCTGCAGTGTAGGGCTGCGCCGGATGATCGTTGACGCCGTTCGACAAGGAGCTTTACTCCCTGCCGAGATGACCCGGATTCCAGCGGCTCAACCGCTCTCCACAGCGTCGCCTGTCCGGTCGTATGGATAGCCACCCTGGCACCCGTCCTAAAAAATCTGATATCATTTTGACATCATCAGGAAGGATTCGACATGACCACCAACGTTCCGCTTCCCTCCACCCCGGATGTCGACGTGCATGAGCGCCGCGCCTGGACCATGCCCGCTCCCGTCGGCCTGCTGGGAATCGTCGCGGCCGCCGGATTGATCGCCCTGGGCGTCCAGCAGTCCATCATCGAGAACCTACCCCTGGGGCCGATCCTCATCGGGATCGGCGCCCTTGCGCTGGCCGTCCTCGCCTCCGGGTTGTGCATGCTCAGCCCTGGCGACGCGAAGGTGCTGGAGTTCTTCGGCTCCTACATCGGCACCATCCGCAAGCCCGGCCTGTGGTTCGTGAAGCCTTTCAGCGTGAAAAAGAAGATCTCGGTGAAGGTCCGCAACTTCGAGACCCACGAACTGAAGGTCAACGACGCCGACGGCAACCCCATCAACATCGCCGCCATCGTCGTGTGGCAGGTCGCCGACACCGCGCAGGCGAAGTACGCCGTCGAGGACCACATCGACTTCGTGCGCGTCCAGTCCGAGGCGGCGCTGCGTCACATCGCGATGAGCCACCCCTACGACAACCAGGACACCGAGATCACGCTGCGCGGCGACACCGAGGTGATCGCCCAGGAGATGGCCAACGAGGTCGCCGAGCGGATCGCGCTGGCCGGCCTGCGAGTCGTCGAGACCCGGATCTCGTCGCTGGCCTACGCCTCCGAGATCGCCCAGGCGATGCTCCAGCGGCAGCAGGCCGCGGCCATCATCGCGGCCCGCGAGAAGATCGTCGAGGGCGCGGTCACCATGGTCCAGGACGCGCTCAACCAGCTGGAAGCCGCCGACGTCGTGGTCCTGGACGACGAGCGCCGCGCCGCCATGGTCTCCAACCTGCTGGTCGTGCTATGCGGCGACTCGCGGGCAACACCCATAGTCAACGCAGGATCGCTGTATCAGTGACCCCCACATCACCGGACCGGCCGGAGCGCAAACAGCTGCTGCTCCGGCTCGATCCATCCGTGCACTCGGCCCTGTCACGCTGGGCCGCCGACGACCTGAGGTCGGTCAACGCACAAATCGAATACCTCCTCCGCGACGCCCTAAAACGCGCCGGCCGGCTCCCCACCGAGGCCGCACCCATACGCCGCCCAGGCCGACCCCCAAAGTCGGGGGTAGCGACCTCACCAGGCATTCACTGCCAGGCCGGTGCCGGATCAGGGGGTCGTCAGCTGGCACTCGGCCACCGCAACCGCGAGTTGCACCCGGTTCCTGACCTGGAACTTCTCCAGCAGGGCCGAGACGTGGGTTTTGACCGTCGCCGACCCAATCCCCAGGCGGTCCGCGATCTCGCCGTTCACCAAGCCCTCCGCCACCAGGACCGCGACCTCACGTTCCCGCGTCGTCAAGGTGTCCGGGACCCGGCGCGACGGAGCCGCCATAGCGGTGGCCGCCACCAGCTGATCCAGCACCGCCGCGGAGAACGGACGCTCGCCGTCCGCGGCGTCGTGGACGGCCTCCAGGATCTGCTCCGAGGAGCTGTCCTTGAGGAGGAAACCGACCGCACCCGCCCGCAGGGCCGCGGACACGAGACGGTCAGTGTCGAAAGCCGTCAGCACCAAGACCCTCACGCCGGGCGCGAGCTCACTGATCCGCTCGCTGGCCCACACCCCGTCGCGGCCGGGCATGTGGAGGTCGAGCAGCACGATGTCGGGGCGGAGGCGACGAGCCGCGTCGAGGGCACCCTGCCCATCGGCGGCCTCACCCAGGACGGTCACGTCCGGGTCGCCCTCCAGGATCAGGCGCAGCGCGGAGCGGACGAGGGGCTGGTCGTCAGCAATGACAACACGGATGCAGTCAGTCATGGGCGAACTCCCTCCTGGCGGGAAGCTCCGCGCGGAGCGTGAACCGCCCCGCATCGCTGCCGAACAGCAGCTGGCCACCCAGCAGCCGCATCCGCTCCCGCAGGCCAGGCAAGCCCAGGCCCTGACCAGGCCGCGGGCGGGCGCGCCGGGCGGACGGGTTGACGCAGTCGACCACCAGCGTCGTCCCGGTCACGGTGAAGCTGAGCCCCGCCGACCCTCCAGAACCGTGCCGGCGAGCGTTGCTGAGCGCCTCCTCGACGGTGCGAAGAACCGCGTGACGACTGGCGACATCAGCCTCGTCGAACGCCCGCGCCCACTCCTGGCCGACATCGAGGTGGACGTCCAGCCCGGCGTCGCGCTGCCGCTGGACGGCGCGGGTGATGTCCTCCCAGGTGACGACGGCCTGGTCACCGGAGCCGTCGTCGTGGAGCACGTGGAGGATCTGGCGCAACTCGCGGCCCGCCTCGGCAGCCATGGTCCGAACGGTGTCGGCAGTGTCGGCGACCTGCTCGGCGTCGAGGTCGCGGCGGATGCCCAGGGCGGCAGCGTGGAGGGAGATGAGCGACAGGCGCTGGGCCAGAGAGTCGTGCATCTCACGCGAGAGGTGGGCCCGCTCCTGGGAACGCGCCTGCGCGACGCGGGCCTCAGCCAGCTCCTGCTGGTTCGTGAGCAGGACGCCGAGCAGCACCCCGGTGACGTTGTACACGACAGACGTCAATAGGTTTTGCAGCACTGTATGCCAATCCGTCCACCACTGGGGGGACTGGCCCACAACCAGTCCGAGCAGCGTCCCCGCGGCATGCACCCCGAGCGCGATGGGCAGAGCCCACAGCTTCAAGCGCATCCCGAGGAGCACCCCCGCCATGAACCCCGCCGGGAAGAACCCACCTGGAGACAGCACGCTGAGAAGCAGGCAGACCGCGGACAGCACCAGGCCACGCCGCCGGAAAGCGGGCAACAGCAGGAACTGCGCAATGACCGGGGCGGCCACATATACCCAGAGCAATAGGGCTTGCCACCATGCCTGTTCAACGTGAGGGGTTCGAAGGCCCACATCGGACAAGAACGGTATGAAAGACATGAAGGCCGCGGTCAGGGCCGCAGTGCAACCCCAGAGCATCCACAGGATGCGCTGCGTCGGGTCGGGGGAGTTCACGCGCTGGACTCTACCCACATTTCAGAAGCACGCATCCGCCATCTGGGGGAGCCCGGCGTCATTCCATCGGCGAGGCCTGGGTAGCAACCACGGCAGCAGTCCAGGCCCAGGAAGCCCAGCCACGGCCCTACTCAGGGTTCACCCCGTCCCTCGGCGGATTCCTGCTCCCCCGGATGGCTGATGTGCCCACCTGGGGAGCGACGTAGCGTCCGGGCCAACCGAAGGAGGATCATGTCCACGACCACACACAGATCCAAGACCAGACGCAGAATACGCAACTGGCTGCTCATCCCGCTGGGTAGCATCGTCGCGCTCGCCCTCATCGCGGGGGCGGTGCTCGTCGCCATCATCCGCGCGCCGCTGCCGAAGTACGACGGCGCGGTCACGCTCGCCGGGCCCGGCGACGAGATCACCGTGCGCCGCGACGCGCAGGGCGTCCCCCACATCTACGCCTCCAGCGACCACGACCTGTTCTTCGGGCAAGGCTATGTGCAGGCTCAGGAGCGCTTCTTCCAGATGGACCTGGGCCGCCACATGACCGCCGGACGGTTGTCCGAGCTGGTCGGTGAGGGAGGCAAGCAGTCGGACATCTCGATGCGCACCGTGGGCCTGCGGCGCGTCGCCGAGCAGGAGTGGGACCTGCTGTCCGACGAGGCCCGCGGCTTCTACCAGGCCTACGCCGACGGGGTCAACGCCTACCTCAAAGGGAAGGCCCCGTGGCAGGTGGCCAACGAATACGCGGTGATGGGACTGAGCCTGCCCATCGGCGACATCGAGCCGTGGAACGGCATCGACTCGCTGGCCGAGTTCAAGATGCTGAACTCGGGGCTCAGCACCGGCGGCAGTGAGGCGTGGCGTATGCAGTTGCTCTCGAAGCTGGGCAGCCCGGCCACGGTCGAGCAGCTGCTCCCGGCCCCCGACGAGGCCACCCACCGGCCGATCCTGCTCGACGACGGGGCCGGCAACCTGAGGCCCCGCTCCGACTACCCCGTCGCCGACCCGCTCCCGATGCCGACGCAGGAGGCCGAGGCCACCGACTGCCCCGAGCCCTCAGAGGGCTCCGCGCCAGCCGAGACCACCCCGGCCAGCCCCGCACCCACCACCCAGGCCAGCGCACTCGGGGGAGCCACCGAGGCGCTCCAGGAGGCGCAGCGGATCCTCGACGCCATTCCGTCGACCCTGGGCAAGGGCCCGGGCATCGGCTCCAACTCGTTCGCCGTCTCCGGCAGTCACACCGCATCGGGCAAGCCCATCATCGGCAATGACCCGCACCTGCAAATGAGCTACCCGTCGGTGTGGTCGCAGGTGGGGCTGCACTGCTCCGCCCTCGACGGCGACTGCACCTTCGACGTCGAGGGCTTCGCCTTCGCGGGACAGCCGGGCGTCGCCATCGGCCGCAATCCCCAGCTGACCTGGGCCTTCACCAACTTCATGGGCGATGTGTTCGACCTGGTGGTGGAGCAGAATGCCGGAAACGGCACCTACCGGCGCGATGGTAAGTGCCTGGCCTACAAGACCCGCACTGAAACGTTCAAGGTGGCGGGCGGTGAGCCGTTCGAGGTGGAGGTCCGCGAGTCCGTGCACGGCCCCATCGTCTCGGGCCTTTCTGCCCCACCATTCGCATCTGGTGACAATGAAAGCTTCAAGCAGCTGCCCGGGGTCTCGGGCGACTTCTCCGTCGCCGTCCAGTGGACGGCCCTGATGCCGAGCAAGAGCGGAGAAGGCATGTTCACACTCAATCGCGCCACCAATGCCGACGGAGCGGCCGCCGCGGCCGCGCTCCTAACGGAGCCGGCGCTGAGTCTCCTGTTCGCCACCGCCGACGGTGACATCGGCTACCAGGCACCTGGGAGGTATCCCATCAGGCCGGTCAAAGCCCCCGCTGACCAGCAGCGCACTGTCTCGCACGAGAGCGACAACCTAGGCGCCGACGGCCGCTGGCCCCGGCCCGGCTGGGACTCCAGCTACGACTGGCAGGGCTTCTACGCCCCGCAGGACATGCCCGCAGCGCTCAACCCGCCCGACGGGATCATCACCAGCGCCAATCAGCTGATCACCCCGGATGCCAGCGGCCCGTTCCTCGGAGTGCAGCTATATGTCCCTGGGTATCGGTCGCAGCAGATGTACGACGCCCTGGCCCGCATGGCCTCGGAGGGGCCGATCACGGTGGAGCAGGCATCGCAGACCATGCTGCTCGACCACTCCCCCCAGGCCGACCTACTGGCCCCGGCCCTGACGGGCGTGGAGCTGACCGAACCCAGGCTGAAAGAGCTCCAGCAGGTCCTCGCCGCCTGGTATGCCGACGGCGCCCACATGTCCACCGACTCACAGGGCGCCGCGATCATGGCGGCGCTGTACTCCCACCTCGCGCACGTCGCCCTCAGCGATGACCTGGGAAATCTGGCCTCCGCCGATCCTCCCCAGGCGCTGGGGAATCTGGTCGCCGACCCCCAGAACCCGCTGTGGGACGACAAAGCCACGCCTGAGGTGGAGGACGCGGCCGCAATCATGCGGCGCGCCTGGGCCGCAGCCGATGCCGACCTCACCGCTCAGATGGGCGAGGACCACACGACGTGGGCCTGGGGCAGGATCCATATGCAGAAACCCACCCACCAGGTGCTGGGTGGCGAGGGCCTGCCCGAAATCGTGCGGAACCACTTCAATGCGGCCCCACGCCCGGTCGGGGGCTCCCAGTACACCCCCAACGCCTCCTGGTTTGACACCACAGTCGGGGAGGACGGCCGGGTGGACTATTCCAAGATAGGCAGCGGCCCCTCGATGCGCATGACCGTCGACATGGCTGACATCGACAATGCCCGCTGGGTGATCTCGGCAGGAGCGTCGGGACATCCGTGGTCGTCGCACGTCAACGACCAGTTCGAGGCCTGGGCCGAGGGCCGGATGTTCGACTGGCCGTTCAGCCGCGAGGCCGTCGAGGCGGCCACGACCAACACCCTCAGGCTGCTCCCAGCCTGACCAGATCCGGGCGGGGCCTGGGATCCCAGGCCCCGCCCGACCCGTCCACACGCCGTCCCTGGCGGCAATCGCTAGTCGCCGTCGGGGACGAGCTCGCCCTGCTGGAAGTGGGTCACCAGGCGGGCGGTGTCCTTGAAGTCCTGCTCCACCTCCGGCGCGGGCCGCGAGGCCAGGCTGATCCCGACGGCGACCGCCAGGTTGATGACGAAGCCCGGCAGGATCTCGTAGAGGTCGAAGATGCCGCCGGACAGATTGCCCCAGACCGCGACGGCGATCGCCCCGGCGATCATCCCGGCCAGGGCACCGCCGGTGGTGAGCCGCCGCCAGTACAGGCTCAGCAGCACCACGGGACCGAAGGTGGCGCCGAACCCCGCCCAGGCGAAGGCCACCAGGTTGAGGATCGTGTCGTTGGCCTCCCACGCCATGGCCGCGGCGACCACGGAGACCAGCATCACCGCTCCCCGGCCCATCCAGATGCCGACGCCACGCCCGGTGTCCTTGCGGAAAACCTTGTACAGGTCCTCGACCAGCGCCGACGACGACACCAGCAGCTGCGACGAGATCGTCGACATGATCGCGGCCAGGATCGCAGCGATCATGAATCCGGCGATCAGCGGGTGGAAGAGCAGCTGCCCCAGCGCGATGAACACGGTCTCCGGGTTGTCGAGCTGCCCCTTGTCACGCCGGTAGGTCGCAATCCCGACCAGGGCGGTTCCCGCCGCCCCGAGACAGGACAGGATCATCCAGCCGATCCCGATCCGCCGTCCGGCGATCGCCTCCTGCGGCGTGCGCAACGCCATGAACCGCACGATGATGTGCGGCTGCCCAAAGTACCCGAGCCCCCAGGCCAGCGACGAGACCACTCCCGTGACCGTCGTCGCCGCACCCCACAGTACGAACGTATTGATATCGACCTCGTTGATGGTATCCAGCAGTGGGCCGATCCCACCCAAGTTGATGACGCCAACCAGGGGAACGAAGACCAGGGCCGCCACCATCATCAGTCCCTGGACGGTGTCAGTCCAGGCGACGGCCAGGAACCCGCCGAAGAGGGTGTAGAGCACGACGCTGCCCGCCACAATCAGCATCCCGAGGTGATAGTCCATGCCGAAGGAGGCCTCGAAGAATCGTCCCCCGGCCACCATGCCGCTGGAGACGTAGAAAGTGAAGAAAACAAGCGTGATGACCCCTGAGGTGATGCGCATCAGGTGCCGGGTGTCGTGCAGCCGGTTGCCGAAGAAGCTGGGAATCGTGATCGCATTGCCGGCCACCTCGCTGTAGGCCCGCAGCCGCGGCGCGACGAACCTCCAGTTGACCCAGGCACCAGCGGTCAGGCCGATGGCGATCCAGAGCTCGACCAGTCCGCTCAGGTACAGCGCACCGGGCAGACCCATCAGGAGCCAGCCCGACATGTCGGCCGCCCCGGCTGACAGAGCGGTGGCGAACGGACCCAGGTCCCGGCCCGCGAGCATGTAGTCGTCGAAGTCCTTGGTCCGGCGGTAAGCCCAGAACCCGATCAGGAGCATGAACACGAAATAGGTGCTCATGGCTATGGCTTGGTAGGTCTGTGAATCCATGGCGCCTCCTTAAAAATAAGTCAGCAACCTACCCGGACTCTGGGTCAAATACAGGCCGTCCCAAAAAATAGACAGTCCAGCCCACGCCCCGGTACGTAGCAACACGTGGCTGGCCTGCCAGCCAGGATCTGCTACCTACCAGAGCGTGGGCTGCCCTTTTACGACGTGTTTACGACGTGGCCCGCCCGCCGCCGGACTCCTCCGGGGCCACGGTGTCATGCCACACAACCACGGACCACGGCTGCACCCACACCACACCCTCCAGGAGGATCCCGGTGCCCTCCGGCCAGAAGTTGCTGGCGGGCTCCGCCCAGACTCCCGTGTCGACGAGGCGACGCCACACCCTGCCATCAGCGGGCGTCGGCACAGTGAATCCGACCTCCGCGTCAGCCATGTTCACCATCATCAGGAAGTTGTCACCAGGTGAGTTGATGTAGACGCTGAGCGCCCGGTCACCGTCCTGCAGGTCACCCTCCATGGACGGGGTGTAGAACAGGTAGGAGACGTCCTGGTCATCAGGCACCAGGTCACCGTAGTACTTCTGCTGCAGTGACTCGTGCCGCTGCCGCAGTTTCGCCAGGAACGTGGTGAACCTGAACAGCCCGTTGACCAGCGGCTCCGTCTCGAAAACCCCAAGGTTGTCGTGGTATGCGGCGTCCGTGGCGTCGGGCGCGACCGCCACCTGCTGGGGCGCATTCGTGGGGATCATGGCGTAGTTGTTCCACATCGCCACTGAGTCGATCGCCCACGGGTTGTTGTTGCCGTTCTGGGTGCGGCCGAACTCGTCGCCCGCCACGAACATCGGCACCCCGCGCGAGAACAGCAGGATGGTCAGGAAGTTGCGGACCCGCTGCCGGCGCAGCTCCTGCGACCCTCCGGAGTCCCACGACATGTTGTCGTCCGACCCGCCGTCGGAGGGCCCGAACGGGTAGGGCTGGTCGTTGTTCTTCTGCTGGTAGCTGACCAGGTCGGCCATGTTGAAGCCGTCATGGGCGTCGATGAAATTGATGGTCTTCTGGGGTCCACCGTTGTCGGCGAAGTGGCTGTGATCGCCATTGACGACGTCCAGGAACTCCAGGACGTTGCCGTCGCCCTTGGCGAACCTGCGGACCGCGTCGCGGTAGCGCCCATTCCACTCCCCCCAGCCGTGCGGGAAGTTGCCGACCTCATAGCCCCACAGATCCCAGGCCTCGGCAATGACCTCGATGTGCTGCTCGTCGGCGAACCTGGCGATGTCGGCCAGCAGCGGATGGTCGGTGAAGAAGCGCCGCTGGTTGTCCCAGTCCTCGCGGTCGGCCTCGTTCGGTTTGCGGCCCAGGACGGTGGCCAGGTCGAACCGGAAGCCGTCCGCCCCCATCTCGGACGTCCAGTGCCGCAGCGAGTCCAGCACCAGCCGCTGGGCCATGGGTGAGGAGTAGTTGAGCTGGTTGGAGGTGCCCGTCGCGCCGTCGACCAGCGCATGTGACGACGTCATCACGTAGTACTCCGCGGCCGCGAACCCGCCGAGGGAGGTGAAGCCGACGGTGTTCGGGTCGCCATTCCAGTTGCCGCCCTCCGCGGTGTGGTTGTAGACGACGTCCAGGTAGATCTCCAGCCCGGCGGCGTGAAAAGCCGCCACCATCTGCTGGAACTCCCTGGTCGGCCCGCCCAGCGACTTGTCATAGGCGTACTTGCGGTTGGGGGCGAAGAACGACAGCGTCATGTAGCCCCACGAGTTCGTGTGTCCCTCGCGCGACGACTCGGACTGGTTGGTCTCGTGGATGGGCAGCAGCTCCAGAGTCGTGATGCCGAGCGCCTTGAGATAGGGAGCCATCATGCCGACGCCCTTGTAGGTGCCGAGGTACTCCTCGGGAATGTTCACCACGTCCTCGAAGCCCGGCTCCCTGCTGAGCAGCGTGCCGAGGCCGACGATCGACGGATGCCCGACGAGCTGGGACACCGAGGCCTCGTAGATGGCGGCCTTCTCCCCCGGCAACCTCGGCTTGGTGAATGCCGGGCTGGTGGGACGCAGGATGACGCCCTTGGGTGCGATGCGGCCCGTGTCGACCTGCCGCCGCGGCACCCCCCGGTAGTCGTCACCACCGGTCCCGAAGGCCCCGCCGTCGAGGCCAGTCTCCAGGATCGCGTCGGAGTAGACGTTGTGGGTGATCTCCAGGGCGTAGGGGTCGAAGAGCACCTTGTTGGGGTTGAAGCGGTTGCCGCGCTCGTCGATGTCGGTGACGAAGCCGACGGAGCTGCCGGGCACCCAGACGGGATCCCAGGACCAGTTTGGGCCCCAGGCCCGGAAGCCGTAGAGGTCGAACTCGAAGACTCCGCTGATATGGGCGCGCCACACCCCGTCGGCTCCCTTCGTCATCGGATAGGAGGCGGCGGAGTCGGCGCCGAGGGCATTGGGGAAGAACTCAAGCTGCACCCTGGTGGCGTCGGGGGCGTACACCGCAAAGGTGGCACCGTCATCGGTGAGATGCGCACCGAGCGGCCACTCGGCGCGCCCCCAGATCTCAGGCTGCACAGGAGCCATACAGGAAACATCCATGTGAGACATCATTACACGGGACAACGACAGATTCCCCTAGCCAGGGCAAATTTAGCCAGGTCGAGTCAGGGAGTCGGACCTCACTACGGTCGTTCCCCAACAACCTCGACGACGGAGATAATTTTGCAGGATCCCGCCGATAGGGATCAGGGGACTCGCAGCGCCCAGGCCCCATCCCTGACCTGAAGATCACCGGCGGCCGCAACTCTCCGCTGCACCCCCTTGACAGATGCCTTGTCAGCGCGGAACCTGGATGCCATTCGCCTGACCGCCAACCCACCACCGGCATCTCTCATGACACCCAGGACCGCTAAAGTTGTACATGCATTTCTGTAGAAAGGTCTGCACGCAATGAGTGACCAGTACCCGCCCGGGCCCCAGCAGCCGGGATACCAGCCTGGGCAGCCAGGCTATCAGCCTCAACAGGGCGACCCCACAGCTTCCACCCCGTACGGCAACGCGCAGCCCTACGGCCAGCCGACACCCCCACCCGCCAGTCAGCAGCCGGGCCAGCCCTACGGCCAGCCAGCGCCGGGGTACGGTCAGCAGCCGGGCCAGCCGTACGGCCAGCCAGCGCCAGGGTACGGCCAGAACCCGTACATGTACAACAACCAGCAGCAGGGCGTACGTCCTGGAGCCGCAACCGGCGCCTCCGTGGTCGGAATCATCGACGGCAGCCTCGGGATCCTCGCAGGCATCATAGGCTTCGCAGGCGTCTCTGCCCTTCAGAGCCTCGGCGAAACCCTTCGCGTCGGCAACTCGATCGGACTAGCAATCACCCTCGGCTACATCCAAGCGGCCGGCACTCTCATCACTGCCGTCGCTCTCCTGATCGGCGGCATCACGTTCCTCAGGGGCAACCGCTACAACGTGTTGCTTTATGCCGCCTTTGCCCAGGTCGCCCTGGTGCTGCTGAACATGGTGTACAGCCTGATGGCCAGTTCCGCTAGCACCAGCTATAACGGAAGCTGGATCATCGGCGTGGCCATCGGCTTGGGTCTGGCCGGCAGCATCATCTATCTGTTGTTCAAGCCTGAGTCGAAGAGCTGGCGGAAGTCGTAAGACCAGCACCTCTATCTCTTGGAATCGTTGGCCGTACCGGAAACTCCGGTGCGGCCAACGCCATCGATTCGAGGAGACCTACAAAGCCGCGCTGTAGGGGTCCCGGTTGACGCGCGGCGCAGTGGCCGTAGGAGCTACTACTCTTGCCGTTGTGTCTGACCGCCGTTTGATGTTCGTCCATGCCCATCCCGACGATGAGTCGTCGCAGTCCCCCGCCACGATGTCGCGCTACGTCGACGAGGGCGCACAGGTGACGCTGGTCACCTGCACCCTCGGAGAGCTGGGCGAGATCCTGGTTCCCGAGCTGGAGCACCTGAGCCCCAAGGAACTCGGCGCGCACCGCATCGGGGAGCTCACGCAGGCGATGGAGACCTTGGGGGTCACCGACCACGTCTGGCTGGGCGGGCAGGGCCGCTACCACGACTCGGGGATGGCCACCGACGACCAGGGCAACGTCATCCCTCGCGACGAGCTGCCGGAGGGCGCGTTCTGGGCCGCCGACCTGCTGGAGGCCGCCGACCATCTGGTCGCCCTGATCCGGGACCGCCGCCCCCAGGTGATCGCCACCTACGACCAGAACGGCAACTACGGCCATCCCGACCACATCCAGGCCCACCGCGTCACCATGTACGCATCCCAGCTGGCGGCAGTGCCGTCGTACCGCCCCGACCTGGGCGAGCCCTGGCAGGTCAGCCGGATCCTGTGGATCACCTACAACCCCATGGCGTGGGCCGCGGCCTTCGAGAAGGCGCAGGAAGTCGCTCCCGAGATGGTCGAGGGCTTCGATCCCGAGGCCATGCGACGACGCTTCAACATAGATCCGGAGCAGATCGCAGCTGTCATCGGCTTCGACGAACGGGCGGAACGCTGCGAGGCCGCCCTGGCCGCTTACCGCAGCCAGGTCGACCCGGAGAGCCCGTTCTGGAAGCTGGCTAGGCTCACCCGCAGCATCGACGGCTCAGGCGAGGCCTACCGGCTAGCCGCCGGGGTCCCCTTCCCCGGTGACGGCCCAGCCGACGACCTTTTCGCAGGCCTGGATGTCTGAGCCCACGAGCCGGGCTCAGCTGGCGTCAGGCAGCGTAACCCCGGTCAGTCGCTCAGCCTCGGTCCACAGGCGTTCGGCGACGGCATCGTCCTTGGCTCCGCGCGCGTATTTCGCCTTAGCCGGGACACCGACCACTCCCCACCGCGGGCCGTAGTAGCCGCCCTGGACGACGTCGCTCGCGGTGGCGGCATACAGCATCGGATCGGCCCCGGCCTCGGCGGAGTGCCGCGGGACCAACCACCTCGTGAGCCTCAGCGACATCTTCAGCGACGGGGTCAGCTCACCGCCCAGCTGGGGTCCGGTCTCGGCGAGGGCTGTGCTGGCATGACCGGGATGGGCGCCAGCTGAGAGCAGCCTCCAGCCGCGTTCCCGGGAGATCCGCGCCAGCTGCCGACTCAACAGCTGGTCGGCCAGCTTGGAGCTGGCATACGACCTGACGGGGTCGTAGGACTTCTCCCAGTTGAGGTCGTCGAAGTCGATCCGGCCCATCGAGGCCGTCCCGCTGGACATCGTGACCACGCGCGGCGCAGGCGCCGTGAGCAGCGCTGGCAGGAGCCGGAGAGTGAGGGCGAACGGCCCGAGGACGTTGCTGCCCAGCTGCAGCTCGAAGCCGTCGGCGGTCTCGTGCCGCACCGGCGGCGCCATCACGCCGGCATTGTTCAGCAACAGGTCGACCGGCTGGCCGTCTGCCAGCACCGAGTTAGCGAACTCCCGCACGCTGGCGAGGTCCGCCAGATCCACCCGCCGCACCTCGACGTCGGCATGCGGATGCTGGGCGCGGATCTCCCGCATCGCCTGCTCACCCTTGGCGACGGTGCGCACCGCCAGGATGACGCTGGCCCCTGCGCCCGCGAGCTTCCGCGCCGCCTCCTTCCCAGTGCCGCTGTTCGCGCCCGTCACGATCGCGCGCTTACCCCGCTGATCCGGAACCTGATAGGTCATACCCACTCCTTATAGACTGCCGGTCTGTTGACCCATTCGACAGTAACGAACCATTGGTCTCTTATCAAGGGAACGCCCGGATCTGTACTATCAGGGCGTGATCTTTCACAGAGCACGCACCCACGAGCAGCGCGATCAGCGGCGACAGGCAATCCTGGCGACCGCCGCGTCGATGCTTGCCGAGATGCCGGCGGCATCCATCAGCCTGAACGAGCTCAGCCGCCGCATCGGCCTGGCCAAGTCGAACGTATTGCGCTATTTCGACTCCCGCGAGGCGATCCTGCTGGAGCTTCTGGACGCCGAGCTCCAGGAATGGGTCGCTGTACTGCGCCAGCGTACCCAGCACCTCGGACACGGCACCGCCGATAACGGGGATCAGCTGGCGGAGCTGATCGCTGCCACCCTGGCCGAGCGGCCGGTGCTGTGCGACCTGGTCAGCGCCCAGGCCGCCGTCCTGGAGCGGAACATCTCAGCCAAGACCGCACTGCGTCACAAGCACGCCACCACCGAGTCAGCGACTGCGCTTACGAAGATCTTCTCGGATGCCGTCCCAGAGCTGACCGAGTCAAACGCCCAGCAGCTCGTCGTGGTGGTGCTGCTGACGGCCAGCACCGCCTGGCCGCTCAGCCAGCCGACCGAGGCGCTGCAGGCGGCCTACGACGCCGACCCGGCGATCGCGGCGACACATCTCACATTCAGCGAGATCCTGGCAGAGATCATCACCGTCCACATCTGTGGCCTGATCGCGCGCCGGCAGAGCTGAGAGGCCCCCTGAACAGCCTGGGAAAGTATTTTTTCAAAAAACTGATATCCTCCGCCTGAAGCTGGCCCACTGCGGTGGGCACGGGAACCCGGTGAGAATCCGGGACTGACGCGCAGCGGTGACGGTGACAAACCTGCGACTCAAGCCACTGGGGCACCCCGGGAAGGCCGTGGGCAAGGAGGATCCGGAGTCCGAAGACCGCAGCTTCACCTGTCGGTAACGAGCCTCGCGCACAGGCTCATGGACTTTGGGGAGACTCTTTGCCACGCCCGGAAACGGCGCGTGGGGTGACCAGGTACCTCACGCTGCCCCTCTGCCTCCTGGTGTTAGCGCTCACCGCGCTGAGCATCGTCTACTCCGTCACGATCGGGTCCGAGCCGCTACCCGGCGAGGCCGTGTGGGAGGCGATCACTGCCAGGCTCCAGGGAACCGTCAGCAGCACCCCGTACGTGGACCTCATCGTCTGGGAGGCACGGCTGCCACGCTCCCTGCTGGCCGTGGTGGTCGGCGCGGGACTGGGGATCGCGGGCTGCGGGATGCAAACGCTGGTGCGCAACCCCCTGGCCGACCCCTACCTGCTGGGCGTCTCCGCGGGCGCTTCCGTCGGCGCCACCGCCGTGATCACCTTCGGTGTCCTCTCCGGCTTCGGGATCTGGGCGATCTCGGTGGGCGCGATGCTGGGGTCGCTGGGGGCCGCGCTCGCCGTCTACCTGGTGACGATGGCCCAGGGCGGCCTCACCCCGATCCGGCTCGTCCTGTCAGGGGTGGTGCTGTCGGCTGCCTTCTCGGCTGTCGCCAGCTTCCTGGTCTACAAGGGCGACCCGCGCGCCACCCAGTCGGTCCTCTCCTGGCTGCTCGGCAGCGTCGCCGGAGCCGACTGGAACAAGATCCCGCTGCCCGTCATCGTCGTCCTGGTCTGCCTGGTTCTGTTCCTGCTGGGCAGCGGCTGGCTCGACGCCATGGCCCAGGGGCCGGACGCCGCCGCGTCGCTCGGCATCCCCGTCGGGGCGCTGCGGCAGGCTCTGTTCCTGCTGCTGGCGGTGCTGGTGGGGACGCTGGTCGCGGTCTCCGGCGGCATCGGCTTCGTCGGCCTGGTGATCCCCCACCTCGCCCGGATGATGGTGGGTGCGCTGCACCGCCGGGTGGTGCCGTTGTCGGCGGCCCTCGGCGGCCTGTTTCTGCTCTGGGTGGATGTGGCCTCCCGCGTCATCGTCGCGCCCGCCGAGGTGCCGATCGGCGTGGTGACCGGACTGGTCGGGGCCCCGGTGTTCTTCATCGTCATGGGTCGCCGCAGCTACGGATTCGGGGGTGCCGCATGACCACGCTCCGCGCTCAGGATCTGACCTGCACCATCGGGCAGCGGGTGATCGTCTCCGGCATCAACCTCGATCTCACACCTCACACCATGACCGCCATCGTCGGCGTGAACGGCGTGGGGAAGTCAACCCTGATGCGGGTGCTGGCGGGCATCCGCCGTCCCGCAGCGGGCCGCGTCCTGGTGGGCGGCAAGGACCTGGCGACGCTAGGTCCCAGGCAGCGGGCACGCCAGCTGGCCTTCGTCGCCCAGGAGGAGTCAGCCCCCGAGGACCTGACCCTGGCGGAGATGGTGGCCCTCGGCCGGCTGCCGCACATGCTGCCGTGGCAGGCTGGCGGCGCCGATGAGCGCCGGGTCGTCGGCGAGTCCCTGGAGATGGTGGGGCTGTCTGCCCTGGCCTCGCGCAAATGCAGCAACCTCTCCGGTGGCGAGCGCCGACGTGCGATGCTCGCCAAGGGACTGGCGCAGGGCACTGAGCTGCTGCTGCTCGACGAGCCCACCAACCATCTCGACGTGCACCACCAGCTTCACCTGCTGCAGACCATGCGCGACACGAAGCGCACCATCCTGGCCTCAATCCACGACCTCGACCTGGCCATGGGCTGGTTCGACCGGATCGTGATGCTCGCCAACGGCCAGGTTCACGCCTCCGGGACACCCGAAGAGGTCATGACCGCCTTGAACCTGGAGACCACGTTCAAGGTACGCGCCCGCCAGATCCCGGCGGACGACGACGGGGTCGCGCACCTCGTCATAGACGGCCTCGTGCCAACCACTGCAACCGAAACCAAAGAGAGACCAGAGGAAACCACATGATCAACCGCAGCACCCGGGCAGTCACCTGGCTTGCCCTGCCGCTCATCGTGCTCAGCGCCTGCTCCTCCCCCAGCTCCTCGCCGTCCAACGGGGCGAGCGGGTCCGCCGGCTCCGCGTCCGGCGCAGTCACCGTGAAGAACTGCGGCGAGGACCTCACCCTGAAAAGCCAGGCGAAGAAGATGTACGTCAACGATGGCAACATCGTCGCGCTGGCCCTGGCCGCGGGAGCGTCCAAGGAGATCACGGCGGTCAGCAGCGTGGAACGCGACCTGCCGATCCTGCAGGCCAAGTACGGCGCTGAGGTCGTCAATGGCCTGAACAAGGTGAGCGACAAGTACCCCACCCTGGAGTCGATTATCGCGGCCACCCCCGACCTCATGGTCGCGGGCTGGAACTACGGCTTCTCGGAGGAGAAGAACCTGACCCCGCAGACCCTGTCCGACAAGGGCATCCCCTCCTACCTGCTGACCGAGTCCTGCCGCCAGCCGGGCACCACCAAGCGCGGCATCGTCGACCCGTGGGAGGCGGTCCGCACCGACATCAGCAACCTCGGCACCATCACCGGGCACAGCGACGTCGCCAAGGGGGTTGTCGACGACATGGACACCCGCCTGACGGCGGTGCAGAACGCACCGAAGCCGGAGAAGAAGCCGGTGGTGTTCCTGTTCGACTCCGCCAGCGACACGGTCTTCACCAGCGGCTCCTACGGGGCGCCGAACGCGATCATCGAGGCCGCCGGCGGCACCAACGCCACCGCCGACGTCGAGGACACCTGGACCAAGGTCAGCTGGGAGCGAGTGGCCACCGCCAATCCCGACATCATCGCGTTCGTGGACTACCCGCCGCAGACCTACCAGGAGAAGATCGACGTCCTGAAGTCGAACGCGCTCACCAAGGACCTCGCCGCGGTCAAGGAGGAACGGTTCATCAACCTGCCCTACGCCATGTGGACGGAGAGCCCACTGAACATCGACGCCGCCGAGTACCTGCGCAAGTCCTTCGAGAAGCACGGCCTGGCCCCTACCTCTGACGTCACGACGCATCTTGAGATGCCCGCTGACCTGGCAGGCAGGGACAAGCTGTCCTGAGCAATCCCCGACGGGGCCCGGTGTCGAATGCGCCGGGCCCCGTCCCTTTTGCTGGCCTTATCCCCCGTTTGCTGGCCCTGGAGGCTTAGTCAGAATCGGTGGCTGCAATAGTTAATTGACGTGTTGTGCGTGTCGGTATGCGCGAGGAAGGCTCAACTTCCTGAATAATTGATAGTACCAACACAGTCAATCGAAAGTTGAGCCTTCCCATGTACTCTAGCACAGGTCTTAGCAGCGAACAGATCACCGACCTTGTCGCACGCATCCATGACCTCCGCGAGGCACCAGCCTCCCGAGCAGGACGGAAACCCACACTAGGACTGTACAAGTGTGTTGTTGTGGCCTTGATCTATCTGCGATCCAACCGCACACAAGCATCGATTGCCGACCAGTTCCACGTCTCCCAGAAAACGATCTCTCGAACCATCGCATCCTGGATGCCCATCCTGGGACAGGCCCTGCAGGACTGCACCCCCACGGTCGACGACCTCGATGTCAGCGAACCACTCATCGTCGATGGCACCCTACTGCCGACCTGGTCATGGCGCACCATGCCAGAACTGTACTCCGGCAAACACAAAACCACCGGCGTCAACGTCCAGGTTGCATGCGACCTGACAGGACGGCTCGCCTTCATCTCCGACCCGATGCCCGGCCGCACCCATGACGCACACGCACTCAAAGAAACCGGCCTACTCGACCACATCACCACCGGGCAACTCATCGGCGACAAAGGATACATCGGACTCGGCATGATCACCCCCATCCGAACCCAACCGAAACAACAACACACAGAAGAAGAAAAAAGGTTCAACAAGTCAGTAAACGCGATACGCTACATGATCGAACGAGTCATCGCCAACCTCAAAACCTGGAGAATTCTCCACACCGACTACCGCAGACCCTTCACAACATTCCCAGAAACAATCACCACAGTAGCCGCACTCGAATTCTACAGAAACACATTCTGACTAAGCCTCCTGTTCACATCTGCTGGCCTCACAACACAGGCAAACGCAAACAAGGCCAGCAAAAACGCGGCGTAGTTCAGGAGGCCTGATCATCGATAGTGCATGCACAATATCCGGCGGTGGCACCCAAAAAATCACAGGATATTAGTCTTTTAACTTTAGAGACCCCGTCCTCCTATAGCCCTTATAATCAAGCGGGTGCGCACGAGGTCCGTAGTCCAGCCGGGCAGGGGTTGGAGCTGGGTGATCAACGAGTCGCGCCGTGTTCTGGTGACACCTGTGATAGTCGTCCTGGTGATCGCCGTGCTGGAGATCGGCTTTATCTGGTACCAGCCAGAAACAGCGGCCTCGGCGCAGACGCTGAGCACCCTGCTGATCATCATCACCACCCTGGCCTACGTGGTCGTGCAGGCACGATGCATGAGGGCACACGCCACGCTCCCCATCGCCCTTGTGGGAATGGCCGGGATAGTGGCCGGTGTTGGCGCGGCCCTGCTGTCGGAGGCATGGTTGATGCTCGGTGTCGCCGCGGCCACGGGGCTGATGCTGGCCAGTCATCTCAGGTTCCTGATCTCAATGGCAATGCTGCTGATGATCATCGGGGTCACCATCATCCTGCGCATCCCCTGGCTGTCCCACATCGTCGAACCGGTGGTGGCGGCGACGATCGCGATCGGGCTCTACACCCTCACCCGGGCCTTCCAAGCGCTCCACGACCTCCGGGTCTACCAGGAGGAGCTGGCTCGCCTGGAAGTCGACAGGGAACGTAACCGGATCTCTCGCGACCTGCACGATGTGATGGGCAGGACGCTGGTGGCTACCTCACTCCGGGTCGAGACAGCGATTGAGATGCTCGGTTCTGAGGACGAGCAGGTCCGAAAACAGCTCCTCCAGGCTCAGAAAGTACTTGCAACGGGTGGGAGGGAACTCCGCTCCCTGACGCGTGGGCCCGTCACCACGAGTCTCGAGGAAGAGGTCGTCGCAGCCCAGCAGCTATGCCAGCGTCTCGGAATACAGTTCCGCTGTAACGTCCCCGAAGGAACCTACGCCAGCGCCCAGCCCATCAGCGCCGAGGTGGTGCGGGAGGGGATCACCAACATGCTCAAACACAGCCGCCCTCGATACTGCAGCCTGAGAATCGACCCCGGGAACCCGACGATCATGTCGATCAGCAATGACGGCTGCCTGCACCGCCGGTCAGCCTCACAGACTCCCGGCACTGGGTTGTCTAGGCTGCGCCAGCGACTGTCCGAGCACTCTCTCATGCTGGAGGCTGCGCAGCATCCGCGCGGCGTGTTCGAGCTCAAAGTCACCCAGGCCCCCATCCGTCCCCAAGAGAGGACCCATGGAGACAAGAATCCTGATAGCCGAGGACATCGACCTGGTCGCGGAGGCCTTCCAAGCTCTCCTTGAGACTGAGGAGACGTTCCGGGTCGTCGGCCGGGTCAACCGCGGTGACAAGGTCCTGCCTGCTGTCGCACGCATGATGCCTGACCTGGTCCTACTCGACATCGACATGCCGGGCGCGACAGGAATCCAGGCCACAGCCCAGCTGCGGCAAAAGGGGTACCGGGGAAAGATAGTTCTCCTGACGGTCCTGACGACCAGTGGGTATCTACAACCTGCCCTTGATGCCGGGGCGAATGGCTACCTGTTGAAGACCATCACCGGCGCCGCCCTGAAGAACGCCCTTAAAGCCGTCATGGCTGGCCACTCCGTAGTGGATCCTGAGCTGGCTGCTGAGGCACTGAGGTCAGGGCCCTCTCCCTTGACGGAACGGGAGACCGAGGTCCTGCGGCTGGTGGCAGAGCATCGCAGCACATCGCAGATCGCCGGCCAGCTCTACCTCAGCGTGGGTACAATCCGGAACTACCTGTCCTCAGCCATGACAAAACTTGCAGTCAACTCCCGGTTCGATGCGGCAGATCTGGCGAAGCAGAACGGATGGCTGGCTCTATAGGAGCCAGCGGTATAGGCCTGCTGATGGCGGATGGCGGGGATCACGTAGCCAGGGCCGGAGCATGCGGGGGGTCTGGGCTCCCTGCCCGGGGACAAGCAGTGCATACATGGCTGGTCTCACATCCTTCCCGTGCTGCGGGCAAAGCGGCGGGACGCCCAGAAGATGAATCCGATCAGCCAGGCCAGGGCGTTGAAGACAGCCCAGCCGAGAGAGCTGTGCTCACCGGAGAAGGTGTAGCCGTCGGTCAAGGCGTACCTGGCGATGGTCGCGACACCAAACATGGGCGTCACTTGGCCAATGCTCAGCATCGTGCCGCTCAGCGGGATGAACAGGTTGCCGATGAAGGCGAAAGCGGTGATGGTCAGTCCTGGGATGTGCATCACGACCTCGGGACGCAGGGTGAGCCCGAGCGCGATGCCGAGGGCTGCAAAGACCCCGGAACCCAGCCAGGCAACCAACAGGCCCGAGACCCACACCTCAGGACCGCCCTGGGCGCCGGTGAGAAACCCGAGGATCCCAACCACTGTCACCGGGACCGTGGCGGCCAGTACGGCCGCCAGCACCTTGGCGAGCACGTACTTCACACCACCCAGGGGGGTCATGCGGATGGTCCTCATCCAGCCAGAGGCCTGCTCGACGGAGATGCCGACAGCCGTTGCAGTCGCGGCAGCCGCCGCGCCATAGATAGCGATGCCGATAGTCATCCACATCGCGAAATTGCCGTGGGGAAGATCTGCCCCCTGTGGCCCGGTGCGGAACAGCGCGACGTAGAGAATCATCGGCAGGGCCAGTGTGAAGATCAGAGAGGACCGGCGAAAGGGCCGTTTGAATTCATATCTGAGGTACCCGAGAGGGATTCCCCTGGACCTCCGGTGGGTGCTCCGGGCGGCAATGGGGTGGGGGGAGTCCTGGGTCATGTTCATTTCTCCTCGATGTTCCGGTCGCCGCGCAGCAAGGGGCGTCGTGCGGGTGGAGGTCTGAGTTGTCATCTTCATTTCTCCTCAGAGGTCAGCGCCAGGAAGGCGTCGTCGAGACTGCGTGGCACCACCTCGATGTCGGTGCCTCCGAGCGCGAAGACTCTCTGCGCTAGCTGGTCAGAATTGGGGTGGTAGAGGCTGATGCGGTCACCACGACGTCCGAGACACTGCACCCTGGGCGTGGCGAGGATCCGCTCCTCACTTTCAGGAGCCAGGTGGGCCGAGACGATCCGGCCACTGGCTGCGGCACGGATGGCGTCCGAGGTGTCGTCGGCGATGATCCGGCCGTGGTTCATGAGGATGATCCGATCAGCGAAGTCATCGGCCTCCTCCAGGTAGTGGGTAGCGAACAGGATGGTCCGGCCTAGTTCGGCATCGCGCCGGACTTCCGCCCAGAACTCGTGGCGGGCCTCGACGTCCATGCCGGCGGTGGGCTCGTCTAGGACCAAGAGGTCGGGGTTGGACAGCAGGGCCATGCCGAAACGCACCCTCTGCTGTTCCCCGCCAGAGCATTTGGAGACCTGTCGGTCAGCGATCGGAAGCAGCCGGGCGCGCCGCATGCACTCCTCAACCCGGGAGGGGTCGAACAGTGCGCCAATCATCGTGAGAGTCTCAGCGACGGTCAGCTCCGGCAGAAGTCCACCGGTCTGGAGAACCGCAGCCGCCTGGCCGGACTGCACAGCTCGCAGCGATGGCTGGCCGAACAGCTCAACGGTGCCTTGTCCCGGCCGGGTAAGGCCGAGAATCATGTCGATGGTCGTCGTCTTGCCTGCGCCGTTGGGACCGAGAATGGCCACCACCTCACCAGGACGGATGCTCAGACTCACCCCGTTGACGGCTCGCACCGGGTTCCCGGACTCGTCCCGGAATTCCTTGAAGACGTCGATCATCCTGACGGCTGGCTCTGCCTCGTGGCCACTTAGCGGTGTCATTGACTGGCTCATGACGTTGGTCAGCCCTCCTCTACTTCGGTTCGGGTACTTCGATTCGGGCGGCTTGACCACCCTGTCGAGTCGATCGTGCTCCTCCCCCACACGCATCCGGGAGCTCAGGGCGAGTAGCTTAGAGCAGTGTCATTGGGATCATGTGACAGCTGTCATCCTCATCAGACCCTTGAAGGCCATCGCACAACACCTCCCCTGAGGCCAGCCAAACTCAAAACTCGCCTACTGAAACCCCATCGACCGCACCGCATCATGGGTGGGCCATCACCCGACCAGGATTGCCCCGCCAGAATTCCACCGATCCCAGGGAATCCCCGGCAGGCTATTTCCCTGCAAAACGCGGGAACAAGGCTTTGGCATTGCTATGGTTGATCGCTGCCCTTAGAAATGGGGTCATGGGGTAGTGGTCGAGTTCTGAGGTGATGAACCGGACGGCAACTTCTGGGGCGAATGGCCAGTCACTGCCGTAGGTGATGTGGCTATGGTCAGCGACGGCCAGCAGGCTGGGCAGCGCCGCGGGTGAGGCTGACAACGCGGTATCCCAATAGAATTTCCGGAACACCCTCAGATAGCGTTTCTTGACGATCTCGACGAGAGGCCGGGTGAATGGATATTCCATCATCTTCTCAGCCACGTCTATCATATAACTTGGGCGTCGCTGCAACATGGTGAGCAGGACCCGGTATTCGATGAAGGGCACAAACCCACCGGCGTGCGCGAGAATAAACCGGATCTTGGGATATCTCTCCATCGCACCGGACAGGATCAGGTCGATCACCGTCCGGGTGGTGTCGAGCAGGAAGTCCGCGGTGAATGTGGGAACTCCCGGCACCTCCGGGGCCGGCAGCTCCCCGGGGTGGACGAAAACCACTGTCTCCCGCCGGTCGAGTTCAGCCAGCAACGGCGCAAAAGCCGCATCACCTAGGTAGCGGCCGCCGGCATTGGCGAGCAGGATCACCCCGTCGGCGTGCAGTTCATCCACGGCATAGGCAAGCTCGTCCAGGGCACCCTCGACGTCCGGGAGCGTCAGTGTCGCGAAGAAGCCGAAACGCTCCGGCTCGCGCTGCACGAGCTCCGCGGCGTACTCGTTGACCTCCCGGGCGATCCTGCGGCCCCGCGCGATCGCCTGGGACTCGTCCTCGGCGACGCCCTGCAGCTCCACGAGCGCCCCAGGGGTCGACACCGACACAATGCCGGCCCGGATGCCGTTGCGGTCCATCATGCGCAGCGCGCCATCCCGCGACCAGTCCGGCAGGTCGATCCCGCCGGGACGGATCCCGTTCATTCTCAGGAGCTCGGCATAGCGGGGCGGTATGACGTGCTGGTGGGTGTCTATTCGCGCCATCCGCGCGGCGGGCTTGCGACCACGGCCTCTAGGACTCATATCGACGTCGGGCCTCAGGACATCCGGGCATGGGGCTGCCGGGGCAGGTCACTGGCGCGGGCAGCCGCGATCTCCTCGCTGGTGGCCCCCGAGCTACTGAGGATCAGGTCAATGAGAGTCTCAGCCATCGAATCAACCTCAGGACGCGGGTCGGCGCTGCTCTCCAGCCAGCGGCAGACCAGCCAGACCGTGCCAGCACCGAGGAACTGCGCATGCTGCTCAGGGGTCTGCGGCCCGGCGCAGCGACGGATGATCGGGCCGAGAGGCGAGACATTGAGTATCCGCTCAGCGAGGTAGCCGACCAGCTCAGCCATCAGACCAGGGGCCGCGAGCGCCAGAGCAGCCCGGTAGAAGGAGGCATGGTCCGCCAGATCGGTCAGCAGCACCTCAAACGTCCCGCGCGCGAAGACCGTCCAGGACTGCCCGAGAGCCACCGGCGGGATCCTGGTGAAGGAGTCCTGGATCCGGGCCACAGCGGCTGCCCGCACCGCTGCCGGCAGGTCTGAGAAGTGCTTGTAGAACGTCTGCCTGCTCACGCCGCTGGCCCGCATCACATCAGCGACCACCAGCGCTGCCGGAGCGCCGTGCTCCAGCAGGCCGCAGACGGCGTCCAGGATCGCCTGGCGCGCACGTCCGCGTTCCGGACCACCTGCCTTAGCCACAACCCCGCGTCCATCAAGTTCAATTGACATATGTACACCATATCCCATGAAACCACTTGGCAGAAGCCGCGATGCACGGCATAGTTATGTTGACATATGTCAATCATCTGCATGATCTGGGGAGGATACTCATGACGACTCACGACGAAACGGTGCTAGGCCCACGAGACGGACGCCCCCGCGTCCTGTTCGTGGTGCCCACCTTCAACGCCGGCGACACCACGCGCGGCATAGAGATCGCCCGCGCCATCCAGAACCTCGCTGCTGAGACCGGCCGCGAGGCCAGCATCGGCTTCGTCTTCCCCCGGTCACAGCAGAGTTTCGAGGAGCAGATCAGGGCCGCTGGGTTCCAGGCGCGTCCCGCCGGCATCGAGTTCGCGAACGACGAGGTCGCCGCGATCATGCGGGCGGACCACGACGGAACCGAGTTCATCACCGACCGCTCCCGCGCCAGGCAGATCATCGAGGTCCTGCTGACCGAGTTCACCAGGGAGCAGCCGGACCTCATCGTCTTCGGATTCATGCCGCCGGTGGGGATCGCCGCGCAGATCCTCGGCATCCCGTCGGTTTCCTACACCCCATTCCCGGTGTACCGCCCATGGGCACGCACCAACTTCCTGCTCGACGTCCCAGACGAGATGGACATCCCGCCCGTCCAGGCCGCCCCGCCGCGGCTGCGTCGCGGGCTGACGGCCCTGGTGTCGCGCGCGATAGTCCGCAGTGGTTTCTTCCGGCAGCCGACGCTCGCCCAGGCGGGACGGGAGCTGGGGTGGAAGACGGACCAGCCCGACCTGTTCGGGATGCTGGATGCTGGCATCCAGCTCGTGAACGACCTCCCCGTCTACTACGAGGGCCAGGACATCGGACCACACACCCGTATTGCCGGGCCATTGTTCAGCCGCCCCGCAGACCAAGCAGTGCCCGAGGAGATCGCTCGGCAGTTTGCCCGTGACGACCTGCCCCGCGTCTTCGTCTCCATGGGAAGCAGCGGCGAGAAACCCTACCTGCTCACAGCGATCGAGGCCGTCTCCCGCATTCCCTGCCGCGCCGTGGTCATCGTCCCGCCACACGTCTGCACACTCGGCGAGGCCCGCGAGCGCCTGTCCGGAGCCGGGGATGTCCTGCTGACCGACCGCTTCCTGCCCGCACCGGCGGTCAACGCGATGGCCGACATCGCGGTCATCCACGGCGGGCAGGGAACCGTGCAGACTGCCGTGTATGCGGGCACTCCAGTGGTCGGGATCGGGATGCAGTGGGAGCAGTCCACCAACCTGGGACGCCTGGTCCAGCGCGGGTCGGCCATCCGCATCCCACGCAGCAGCTGGCGCACCACGGCTGTCGAAGAGGCACTCCGGCGCATCATCGAAAACCCCGCCTACGCCCAGGCAGCCCGAGAGCTCAAGCATGAACTCGACACCACCGACGGCTACCGCATCACCGGAGAGCTCATCTGGGAGCTGCTGGACTCCAGATCCTGACCCCGGCCTGACGGACAAGCTTTCCTGGGGTAATCCGCCGCCGGGTCCCGTCCTGTTTGCTGGCCTTATCCCTTTTTCGCTGGCCCTATCCCCCATTCGCTGACCCTATCCCCCGTTTGCTGGTCTTGTTCACGTCTGCTGGCCTCACAGCACAGGCAAACGTGAACAAGGCCAGCAGACCGCCTTTAAGGCCAGCAAATCCAGACCGGGCGCGTCCTGTCCGGCGACCCTCAGAAAACCTGACTGTGGTCAGTTTTTGACCACAGTCAGTTTTCGACCTACTCTAAAACCATGAGCGAACGAGTGGCCCGGCGGCGGGCACAGACACGGGAGCGGATCTTCACCGAGGCCATGCAGCTGTTCGTCGAGCGCGGCTTCGACAACGTCACGGTCGCGGACATCACCGAAGCCGCCGACATCGGCAAGGGCACCTTCTTCACCCACTTCCCCAGCAAGCGCGACGTCTTTCGCTACCTCGGCGAGCAGGTCGCCGACGCCATGTCCTCCGCGGTCACCGAGAAGCCGGCGGGCACGGCTCGGGAGCGGCTGCAGCGCGTCCTCGGAGCCGCCGCCACCTGGCTGGAGGCGCATCCGGAGCTGATCCGCCAGATGTTCCAGGCGCGCTCCATCAACCTGACCATGGACCTCGGCTCCACCAACCAGCAGCGCTTCCGCGACCTGCTGGCGAGCATCCTGACCGACGCCCAGCAGGCCGGCGAGCTGCGCGGCGACTTCCTGGTCGACGACGCGGTCACCCTGGTGTTCGGCTCCTACTACACCTGCTGCGCGGCCTGGGTCCAGGACCCCGGGGCCCGCTCATTGCATGACCGCCTGGACGCCATGCTCGACGTCGTGTTCCAGGGGCTGGCGGCCCGATGAGAGCGGGCCGGGCGCTAGCTGCGATCCTGTGCGGAACGATCTTGTCCAGCATCAGGCTGCCGCGATCCACCGTTCTGATCACGTTCGTCACCACGCCAGATATGGCTGCTGCCCGCCTCCCACGCTCCTGTCTTCGCCGTAAGGAGTTGTCATGCTCATCTCACTGAACCGCGTCCGCGCCGCCGACGTTTCGCTGGCAGGGGGCAAGGGGGCGAACCTCGGTGAGCTGATCGCCGCGGGCTTCCCCGTCCCGGACGGCTTCTGCATCACAGCTGAGGCCTACCGGAGCGCCGTCGCCCCACTGCAGGCCGACCTGACGGCGCTGCTGGAGGCCGGCGACCACGAGGCGGTGCGGGCGCTGGTCGCTGACGCTCCCCTCCCGGACGGCCTAGAGGCCGGAGTGCTAACTGCCCTGAAGGACCTGGGGCAGGGGCCGGTCGCGGTGCGGTCCTCCGCCACCGCCGAGGACCTGCCCGAGGCGTCGTTCGCGGGCCAGCAGGAGACCTTCCTCGGCGTAACAGGGGATACGGACGTATTGTCGGCGGTCCGGCGCTGCTGGGCGTCGCTGTGGACGGACCGGGCCATCGCCTACCGCGCCGAGCGTGGCTTCGCCCATGACGTGGTGCGGCTGGCCGTCGTTGTGCAGTCGATGGTGGCCGCCGACAGCGCGGGGGTCGCATTCACCGCGGACCCGGTGACCGGCCGGCGCGACGAGGTCGTGATCGATGCCGCGTGGGGACTTGGCGAGAGCGTCGTCTCGGGATCGGTCACCCCGGACTCGTTCACCGTCCGTGGGGGACAGGTCACCCGGCGCAGCCCCGGCGACAAAACCACCCGCATCGACCTTGAACCGGACGGTCGTACCGTGACCACCACCGTCGCGGACAAGGAACGTCGGGCACTCTGTCTCACAGACCGCGACGTGCTCCGGATCGCGCGACTCGCTCGCGACGTCGAGGCCCACTACGGAACCCCGATGGATATCGAGTGGGCGATCGCCGGCGGCACGCTCTGGCTGTTGCAGGCCCGGCCCATCACCACCATCACCGGGCCGGACGCGTCGCCGGACACCACCGCCCAGAGCGCGCGGCGACCAGGAAAACAGCGGCCAGGAAGACTGAGACGGTTCATCCGCACCGACCTCATCGAGCACTTCCCCTCGCCCTACCCCCTGGACCTGCTCATGGTGCGGCTGCTGGTGGGCATCATCCGCGATGTTTCCGGGATCGCAGGCATCCGGCTCAGCCCTCACGACCTGGTCGCGATGGACGACGACGGCATCGCGCGCATCGCCTATCCGCGGGTCTGCCTCTGGGGAGTCCCGCTCGGGATATTCCGGGTAGCCCGGCTCAGGAAACCGGATCCGCGGCGCTGGGCCGACGGCCCGGGCGCCCGGATGCGGGAGGCCGCCGCCAGGTTTGCCGCGCTGGCACAAGAGAATCTCTCCGATGAGGCACTGGCCGGCGTCTTCACGGAGGCCGTGCGCGAGGCCGGGGCGTGGGCACGCTTCCGGTTCGTCGAGTACCTGGTCCCCAACGCGCTGCGCGGCGGATGGCTCGACGTGTGGCTGCGGCTGGCCCGGGTGAAGGCCACCCAGTTCGACCTGCTCGGTGACCTGGACTACGCGACGATGATCATCGACCGCCGGCTCCACGCCCTGGCTGATTCAGCGCCGGAGCGGGTGAGGGAGCTGCTCTGCGCCCAAGAGATCGACGCCGAAGCGGTCCGCGAGGCGGATCCCACCTGGTGGCGGGCCGTCGAGGACTTCCTTGCCGACTACGGCGCCCGCACCACCCGCATGTACCAGCCCTTCTCCAGCACCGCCTGGCGGGAGGATCTGCCGGGCTTCCTGCGGGTCGTCGCGATGATGGACCACGCTGACGGCAGGCCGTCGGCGGCCCGCTCCACGCACGAGCAGCTCGTCACCAAGACGGTCCTGCGGCTGCCCCGTTTCCTGCGTCGTCGTTTCCTCCGGCTCGTCGACGACTACCGCGCCGGGTATGTGATGCGTGAAGCCTCCGTCGTGGACACGGAGGAGTTCTGCGCCGCGCTGCGGGCCCTGGCTCTGGAGGCGGGGCGGCGGATGTCGCAGGCTGGTCTCATCCCGGCCCCCGGTGACGTGAAGTTCCTGACGGAGGATGAGCTGCTGGCCTGGCTACGCGGGTCGGCGGTGGACGTCGCCGGGATCGTGGCGCGACGCCGCTGGGCCCGCCCCATGGCCGAGGCGGCCTGGCACGAAGGCCGGGAGTCTGAGGACGGGGACACGGCGTCAGGAGTGGCAGCGAGCCCCGGACGGGTCACCGGCCCCGCACGGATCATCACCGGCCCCGACGACTTCCCACGCCTGCAGGCAGGCGACGTCCTGGTGTGCCGGGCCACCGATCCCGCCTGGACGCCGCTGTTCGCGCTCGCCGCCGGGGTGGTCGCCGAGACGGGCGGCCGGCTCTCACACGCCGCGATCGTCGCCCGGGAGTACGGCATCCCCGCGGTGCTGGGCATCCCCGGAGCGACCAGCACCCTCGCCGACGGCCAGCCGGTCACCGTCGACGGCACCCAGGGTCAAGTAACAGTCCCAAACAGCGAATCAGTCAATTAGCAGAAACTCGCAGACGGTCTGGTCAGGGGGCCAGCAGGCCAAGCGGCACAACTCCGACTCCGTCCGACCTCCGGTAGGCATTGGGTCCAGTGTTGATGATGATCGCATCGAGCAGACTGTTTCCCATACGCTGTGTGAACCACTGAAGATGTCTCACGTCACGGTCGGTGACCGTGTTTGCCAGCTTCACCTCAATGGCCAGAGCCCGGCCGTCTCCCCGCGCGAGGACAAGGTCGATCTCGTGGTCTCCATTACGGGTCCGCAGGTGGCTCACAGAGGCCTCGGCAGCCTGGGCAGGGACTCGGACGCAAAGCGTCACCAAGGACTCAAACAGTCGGCCGAGCATGCCGCCCGCCCGCGACCCGCCAGACTCATTCTCCCCGCCAAGGAGCGAGCCAGGGGCGAGATCCAGCAATCGCGCAGCCAGCGCTGGATCCGCCAGATGATGCTTCGGAGTTTGACCAAGACGGGTGAGCCCGCTGCCAACCGGCACCCATGCAGGAACAGGGTCAAGAAGCCAGATGCCGGCCAGCGCATCCCGGTAGGCGACGGACGTCGAACGCGCGGGCTTATCGCTCTGCCCTGGGGTGGCGGCGTCCAGGATCTGTGAATAGCTCGCGGTCGTGGCAGAGGCAGCGGCATAGGCGCGCAGCCACGCCAGCATCGCCTCGGGCCGGCGTACCGCTAGCCCTTGGTCGGGAACATCACGGTCCACTGCATTATGCAAGTAGGAGTCAAGCTGGAATCGCAGAGCACGTGCGGGCAGATCACGCATTCCCGGAAAGCCGGAGGCAACGATCTCCTCCACGTAGTCACTCAGCCGCAACCTAGTCGATCCTGCTAATGATCCCCGGCTTCCAGATAGCAGCTCCCGCAGACTCACCGTGGGCTCGGCGACGCCGCGCTCAGACAACGTCATCGGTCTCATCCGCAGACGCCCGATCCGACCCGCCCCTGAGTGCGCAGTGGCCCCAGCCACCGGGGTCGCACTCCCAGCCAGCAGGAACTGCCCACCGGACCGGTCTCTGTCGACAGAGCGCCGCACGACATCCCACACGGCAGGGACCTTCTGCCATTCGTCCAGTAGAAGCGGGCGGGGGTGGGTCAGCAACTGTTCGGGTTCAGCCTCGATTGCCTCCCGGCTCGCCCTCGAATCCAGGCGGACCACATCGGCCACTCGCTGCTCTGCGGTGGTGGTCTTCCCGACTCCCTTGGCGCCGTCGATAGCAAGCGCGGCGAGCACCCCGAACAGTTCGTCCAGCTCTGTATCTAGGATCCTGCGCGTGTACCCCACCTTCGAATCATACAATGAGCAGGATCTGAATCAGTCAATTAGCAGGACTTGAATCAGTCAATTAGCAGAAACTCGGCTGTCTTGCTGGGCCTCGGTCAGGGTCAGCGGTGCCGCCCGGAAGAGAAGGGTTTCAGTGTCGTAGTAGGCGTCGGTCAGCCCGACGCGCTCCATGCCTATGTGCCGTGCGACCGCCTGCGACGGGAGGTTGTCCGGATGGGTGACCGCGACGACCCTCGGCATGCCGGCATCCAGCAACGCTTCAAGCACCGCCTGAGCGGCCTCGGTGACGTAGCCATTCCCACAATGCGCCGGGGCCTGCCGCCAGCCGATCTCCACGTCCTTGGGTTCGCCGCCGCCGGAGGGAGGAATCGGCTTCACCAGGATCAGCGCGACGGGCGTGCCGGCGTCCGGACCACCACGCAGCTCGACGAGGCTAAAACCCTGCTGTGGATGATCGCGAAGGGTCATGAACCGCTGCAGAATGCGGCGGGCGGCGTTATCGTCTGGCGTGTAGGCGGCGGGGATGAAACGCATCAGCGCGGGACTGGTGTGAACCTCTCTGACGAATTCGAGGTCCGTGTCCGCGAACGGGCGCAGGCTCAGCCGAGCGGTCGTCAGGGGAATCATGCCAGCCTCATGCCACGGCCGGTTCGTCGTCGCTGTCTGCCGGGACGGGCTCAAAGCCTGGGAGGGACAGGCGTGGTCCGTGGCGGACGGCGAGTCCGTCGGCCACCAGGGAGTCAGCGCAGCGGGCCAGTTGGACGTCGTCGGGCCAGGCCAGGTCACCAAGTGGCACTGGTGACGGCGACCCGCGCAGCGCCGCCATGATCCAGCCCCGGCATTGCCGGTCGGTTCCCTCCCAGGACTGCGCCACCCGCGGCGGTCCGTCCCAGGCCGGGTAGCCCCTCGCCCGCCAAGAGCAATGAGCCGCCACGGGGCACGGGTCGCATTTCGGCGATCGCGCGGTGCACACCGTCGCGCCCAGCTCCATCGACGCGGCCGCCCACAGCGATGCCTGTTCGTCGTCGTCCGGGACGAAACGCCAGCCGCGTTCCCGCTCCCCCGCAGTCTCCGAGCGGGCGGGATGCTCCACGCCCTGGTCGACGCGGGCCAGGACCCGCCGCACGTTGACGTCGAGCACCAGGGACCGCCGGCGATAGGCGAAAGCCAGGACCGCCGCCGCCGTGTAGGAGCCGACGCCGGGTAGCGCCAGCAGGTCGGACTCCGTCTCCGGCAGCTCGCCGCCGTGACGCTCCTCGACCGCCTCGGCGGCCGCCCGCAGTCGCAGCGCACGCCGCGGGTAGCCCAGCCGTCCCCAGGCCCGCAGCACCTCGTCCGGCGACGCAGCTGCGAGCGCCGACGGCGTGGGCCAGCGCACCATCCATGCCTCCCACACCGGCACCACCCGGGCCGTCGGGGTCTGCTGAAGCATCACCTCACTGACCAGCACACCCCACGGGGTGACGCCGGACGAACGCCAAGGCAACGTCCGAGCCGCGTCGGCAAACCACGCCGTGACACGCGCCACCACCTCGGCCTCACCACCCGAACACCCCTCACGCATACCCCCACGCTACCCGGCCAGACAGTACCTGGGTGGGGTCTCCGCGGGTCTGTCCGAAATACGGTGTGTGGGGTCAGGCGAGCGCACCTTCTAAGTACAAGCACTTGATCGCGGCGGTCTCGTTCCGGGGCAATGGCCTTGCGCTCTGGCCGCTCTGCAGTAACGGGTATTGATCGACACGGGGCGTGTTCGTCGTGTAGATCACCCGCCGAATCACAGGCGTCGTATTCGAGGAACGGCACGATACTGCGCCCAAGAGGTGCGCCAGAGCTGGACAAGCGCCGGATAACACTCGCCTCATTCGGCCGTAATCTCCTCGAACCTGTCCTTCGCTGCCTACTCGGACGAGGCTGTATAGACCGGCTTGAGAGACTCCACAATCACGTCACGGTGCTGCCGACCGGTGCAACAGAATCTATTGCGGAAGCAGGTAGATCGATGCACTACATTGCACGACCGCCTGCTCCCAGGCGGTGTTGAACGCCCCTGGGATCCCTTTCAGGCCATCGCAGACAGCTATCAGGATGGTTCTCGACGCCACCGTTCCTCACGGCGCTTGGCACGATAACAGGCTCGAATGATCCGTCACGATCCTGGGGAACCACCGGTTGCGACCGGACCGATCTGCGTCAACATCGTCTCCGTCCTAGTACCATCGCGCATGTTCTCACCGATCCGGGGTCTCACCATACTCATCACCGAGATACTCGATCAGCTCCGCGTTCAACGCCATCTCAAGGACGTTCCTTGGTGAGCTGGCTGAGCAGACCACCCAGGCCGGTCAGGCTCACACCCTGTTCTCTCGCCTGCACAAGCAAGCGTTCTACGAGTTCCTTCTGATCGATGATCTCCCCGACCACGAGATTGATCACCTCGTCTTCCAACATGCCAGTCGTAACCGATCAGGCCGGCCCCCACACCGCTCCTCTGACAGTTCCAACCTGGTGAATAAGCTTCATTGGCTCCGTCCGAATAGATTTGGTTTAATACCTTCGCGCCAGATAGTTAACGGGAGGTTCTGAGTCTTGTTCGTCGTAGCGATAGCGACTGCCGCCCGTAAGTCAGTCGTAAGATCGAGCTGGTCTGCGATAGCGGCAGCAAGATCACGGCGAGCTGTCTGCCTGCCAGCAATGTGGTCACGAGCTACAGCATATTTCGTGGGTGCATCCATAGACGCGAGGCCCAATGGCCGCATAATGGTCCAGTCAAGGTCACTTTGACTCACGATATGCTCCATGCGGCGCATGTCGTCGTAAAGCGTGCTCCCAATGCGTTCAAGGAACTGGGTGATAAGCGTCCGCGCGAACCAGTTCATCTCTGGATCGCGCCAGCCAGTGACGACCATTGAGCTAGTCACGATCAGTCGGCGGATGGCCTGGGCTTGCATGGCCCCCACGATGGCATGTGCGGAAGCAGAATAGGAGTTGATCGGATGCTTGCTGTATCTCACCCCAAGTACAGAAGTAATAGCATAGCATCCCTGCACTACTTCAGCGACGTGAGCAGGGTTAGTAGCGTCCGCTCGCGCAACTTCCAGACGGGGTGTGCTTACTTGGATCGCATCGGGGTGACGAGTGATAGCCCTGACACACCAACCTCGGTCGAGTAGCTGTTCGATGAGAAGGCGTCCAGTGAGTCCGTTCGCTCCGAATACGGCAACTACGCGTTTACAATCGTTCATTTGCTCGTCTCTGAGCCAGAACGCAGACATGAACATACGTAGCCTACTTCTTCATCGGCATCTTCGACGAATGCCATAACGATCTCACTCGCTTCCAAGAGGAAGCGCGTCAGCATGACCACCTCATCTAGCGTCCACGAAACTAGTAGACCAGCAAGACGTTCATTGGCCTGCGCATAGGCATCTGTTAGACGATGGACACCAGTCGCATGGATGCTGGCGGAGCGGCGATCAGCTTCATTACGACGCCGCTCAACCCACCCGTCACGTTCCAACCGGGCAAGTACCCCCGTCATCGTCGCAAGATGGGTCCGCGTGCGGTAAGCCAGTTCAGTCGGTGTCTGTGGGCCGTCTTGATGCAGCGTGTCAAGTACTACGAGATCAGAGCTTCTGATGTGGAGCCGAGCACCGACCACACGATTGCTCACCGCCAGTGCACTGCTCAACCGCCGCAAGGCCAACACGGCCTGCTCTACCACTGGAAGCACAGTTGAGATTTTCTTGTCCATACCCACCCTATCTAGTACGCTACTCATATTATATGGTTACAATAATAACTTGCCGCATGCCACATGCAAGCGGCCGGCAAGACTTGACGCACAAACGACAACGAGGAGGACGTGATGAGCAGAGCTATCGAGTACAGAAGGTTTGGCGGACCAGAGGTGTTGGAGATGGTCGATGTACCTGCGCCCGAGCCCCGTGACGGTGAGACCCGGATCGCCGTCAAAGCAGCCGCACTCAACCCAATGGACGAGAAGGTTTTCAGTGGTGATCCACGTCTTCGACTCGTTGGCTTCGCTAACGCCATACCTAAGCCAGCGCAGTGGTTCATGCCCAGCTTTCCAAAACGTGTAGGACGCGACTTCGCGGGAATTGTTGATGCGGTAGGTGGTGGCACGAACGGTCTCGCCGTCGGCGACACCGTTCTTGGAACCTTGAGGGGAGCGCCTGGAACGAAAACGAAAAGTGGCTCACTGGCCGAGCATGTGGTGGCGCCCGTCGAAGACGTCATCCACAAACCAAAGGCGCTTAGTTTCGAGAGCGCCGCAGCGCTCGGCGTCGTCGCTCAGACTGCTTGCGGTGCTCTGCGCGAAATAGATGTACAGCATACTGACATCATTGTTATCAGCGCCGCCGCCGGTGGTGTCGGTTCGCTGGCAGTGCAGCTCGCGATGCAACGCGGCGCAACGGTAATCGGTATTGTCGGAGCGAATAATGTCGATTTCTTGCGCTCACTCGGAGTCATTCCCGTCACGCACGATGCAGGAGTTAAGGACCAAATCCTCGCTGCAGCGCCAGGCCCTATCACAAAGCTGTTGGACTGTTATGGGGGCGGTTATGTCCAACTTGGGCACTCTCTTGGTCTGCACGGCTCCGCCATCGGAACCCTTGTACCCTCGCCAAAGGCTATTTTCGGTGGAGCACGGTTCACGGGTTCACGGCATGCGCACCCTGAGGACCTAGCGACGGTCGCCGACTTGGTGGCAACCGGCGCTGTTAGGTTACCTATCGCTCACACGTATCCCTTCGAAATCGAAGCCGTACGTGGCGCCTTCGTTGAACTAGCTAAAGGGCACGTCCGCGGCAAGCTCGTCGTTAGCTTTGCTACGTCATAACGAATATGAAGGTTATTCACAGCCACAAGCGAACCCAGGCCTACAAGGGTATTTACCGAACTGAAAGCCCATCGTGAATAACCCTCATATTCTTACCGAAACCAGCTCAGATAGCGCCGGGACTGTCTGATTAACGGTGTGTGGGGTCCGGTCTGATTCGAGAGGAGATGGCTGTGGCTGACACGACCGACATGATGGAAGACGAGATGATCGATCCCGTGACCGGAGAGATCATCGATCAGAAGGACCTGGCCGAGTGTCTGCTGGCGCAGGCCAGGGAACAGGGGGTGAGTCTGGTCGGCCCGGGAGGGTTGTTGAACCAGCTCACCAAGGAACGTCCTGGAGGCGGCGTTGAACGCCGAGTTGACCGAGCATCTGGGTCACGAGCACGGTGGCACGCCGATCGAGGCGAACATGCGCAACGGCACCCGCGTCAAGACGGTGTTGACCCAGATCGGGCCGGTCGAGACCGGTGGTACCCCGTGATCGTGACGGCTCCTTCGAGCCGATCATCGTCCCGAAACGGAAGCGACGTTTGGACGGCATCGATCAGATCGTGTTGTCGTTGACCGCCCGCGGGCTGACCACCGGTGAAGTCGCTGCCCACTTCGAGGAGGTGTACGGAGCGAGGGTGTCGAAGGACACCATCAGCCGGATCACCGAGAAGATCGTCGGTGAGCTCGCCGAGTGGTCGAGTCGGCCGTTGGATCCTGTCTACCCGGTGATCTTCGCCCGGCGCGATTCGCACGTGAAGGTCCGCGACGGTCAAGTCCGTAACACCCCGTTCTACGTTGTCATGGGTGTCACGATGAACGGGGAACGCGACATCCACAGGGATCTGGGCTGGTGACGGTGCTGAGGGTGCCCGGTTCTGGCTGCAGATCTTTTCGGAGGTGAAGAACCGAGGCATCGTCGAGGTGATGATCGCGGTGTGTGACGGGTTGAAGGGACTCCCTGAGGCGATCAACACGACCTGGGAACACACCATCGTGCAGCAGTGCATCGATCTACCTGGTTCCGCAACAGCTTCCGCTACGCCGGCCGGCAGCACCGCGACGCGATCGTGAAGTCCCTCAAACCGGTGTACACGGCCCCGTCCGAGCAAGCGGCCAAGGACCGGTTTGCCGAGTTCGCCACCGAGTGGGGCGACCGGTATCCGGCGATCGTGCAGCTGTGGCGCAACACGTGGGCGCAGTATCGTACCGTTCCTGGCCTACGACATGGAGAACCGGAAGGTGATCTACACGACCAACACCATCGAGTCCATCAACGCGAGGTACCACCGGGCCATGCGGGCCCGTGAGCACTTCCCCAACGAGCAAGCCGCATTGAAGTGCCTGTACCTAGTGACCCGCTCCCTTGACCCCACCGGCGGGAGCCGGGCACGCTGGGTGATCAGGTGGAAGCCCGCACTCAACGCGTTCGCAATCACCTTCGCTGGACGGTTCAACCGAACCACCCACTGATGAAAACCACCGGACCCTACACACCGTTTATCGGACAGACCCATAGCGCCGGATCTCCTCGGGCCGAACCCCAGTAAGCACTAAGGAGCAGGACCCCTCTACCTACTGCGCTGGGCAGGACTGCGACTCTGGGCTATTTGATAAATGGCGTGTGGACTCTAGTGGTTTTTATTAGTGGGTGGTTCGCTCGAAGCTTCTGGCCTGAGTTGTCGCAGTTTAGTGACCCAGGATTTTCTCGATTATTGCTGTGGTGTCGGGGGTTATGTGGGGTTGGGCGGTGATGGTTTGACCGGCGATTTGGATGGTGACTTGGCGTAGGGGTCGTAGGGTTCGAATCAGTCGTTTGATGCTGATGCCGGTGGTGGTTTGGAGCTGGCGGGCGATGGCAAGAGCGGTGAACACGATGGTGAGGTGGGCTTCGATCGCTTCGGCTTGGTGGTGGAAGATTGACCTGGCTTTGAGGTCGTGTTTGGACATCCGGAATGATTGTTCGATGTTCCATAGGTCGTGGTAGGCGTCGATCACTTCCTGTCCTGGCATGGCGGTTATGGGAATGTTGGTGACGTAGCCTTTCAACCCGACCAGTTGTTTCGCTCGGGTCAGCGCTTCCTCGTTGAGGACAGCGGTGCCTTTGCTGGTGGTCACGAACCGTGGGTTGCGGGCGGTCTTCTCGCCGGCCACGACGGCCCGGGCCTTGTTCTCCTGCGCGGTGAGGGTTCTACGGTCGTGGAGTGCACGTTTGTGGCTGTAGTGCCATACAGCCCGCCACGAATGCGGATACCGGATTGGATCCCAAACCGGTTCGGCCCGTTCCGTAATGGGGTTGGCTGTCTGGGCCCTGGTGGTTTTATCCCTAGGGGTGATCGTGTCGATCAGTTGTCCGTCAGTGAACGCGTCCCCTATGCCAGCGGAAATGTTTGGCGAGGTCACCCGGGGCTTTGACCGGGCGGGACCCGACAATGAACCCCAATCCCGCCTCGTGAAGTGTTTGGAGGTTGGTCATCGACAGCATGCCGGCGTCGGCGACCACCACCACTTCGCCGAGCTGGTGTCGGGTCGTGAACTGGTTGATGATCGGGATGATGGAGGCTTATTCATAGGGGTGTTTTGGCTTTCCCCAGCTAACACTTTACCCGAGGGGGATGTGAGGGCGGCTTGCCCGATCTGAGATAATTCAAAATGCAGAAAGAAAACCCTCAGATGAAAGACAAGCCGCCGCCGTGAATACTACCACAAGCCTTGACCGCGACCAGATCCTCAACCTGTGCGAACTGATCCACACATCCCGTTCCGGAAACCTTCCCCCGGCAGGGTCCCGTGTCCTGGGCTTGTTCCGCTGTATCCAGGTCACTGTGTTGATATTGCGGCACAATCTCACCCAGGAGTTGCTGGCCGACATCCACACAGTCTCCCAAGCCACCATCTCACGAGTGGTGGCGGTCTACACTCCCCTGATCGCCGAAGCCCTCCAAGCCTGGGTGCCCGGCGTGGGGGACCTCGACCCGGACCGTCAGTACATCATCGACGGTACTCTGGTGTCCTGCTGGTCGTGGCACGACCGTCCCGAGCTGTACTCAGGCAAGCACCACACGACGGGGGTGAACCTGCAAGTGGCCTGCACCCTGGCCGGACAGCTCGCCTGGATCTCCCCGCCCCTGCCGGGTAGTGTGCATGATGCAAAGGCCATCAAGGAATCCGGCTTCCTCGCAGCCCTCGACAGTCAAAGTCATATTGGAGACAAAGGCTACATCGGATTGGGGATGATCACCCCCGCGAAGAAACCCGCCCATGGTGAACTCACCGACAGCGACAAAAGAAACAACACGACCATCAACCGCGTCCGCTACCTCATCGAACGTGTCATCGCGAACGTCAAAACCTGGCGTGTTCTACACACCGATTACCGCCGCCCCTACAACACCTTCGAAACCACAATACAAGCCGTCACAGGACTCATCTTCGCCTACAGTCTATGAATAAGCCTCACGATAAACAATTCAACACAACAATTGCACGAATCCGAGTCAACATCGAACACTGCATCGCCCAACTGAAAACCTGGAGAAGCCTGTCACACGGCTACCGCGGACCCCTCAATAAACTCCCCGGAATCATCCAAATAGTCACCCACCTCGAAATCCTCAGAACCTACACCCTAAAAACCCTCATGAATAACGCCTAAATTTCCCTATTGAATCAACAAAGAAATTGAATAGTGAGGGCTACAAAATGGAGTGCTATTTGGAGTGCTATGGGTTTTGTGGACACTACTGAAAAATGGGATTTCTAGGCTGCTTGCTGGTGTTGGCTCCATTCTTGGTGGACGTGGTTGGGTGTGCGGTACCCTAACGCCGAGTGAAGTCGTTTCTGATTGTAGCAGTTGCTCGATCCAGGCTGTCACATCCTTTATAGCATGTTTCCGTGTTGGGTAGATCTTCCGGTTCACTACCTCCTTCTTGCAGGTGGCATTAAATGATTCCGCTGCGGCATTGTCGTAACACGACCCGATTCTACCTACCGAGGCACGGATACCATATGTGTTCATGATTTCCGCGTAATCAGCTGAGGTGTATTGCGAACCACGATCCGAATGGAAGACAGTCTCGCCCACGATAGGGGGTTGATTTCTGACTGCCATGTGTAAAGCCTCGGCAACAAGCCGGGTGCGCATATTCCCGGCGATCGCATAACCGATGATCTTTTTCGAGTAGCAATCCATCACGGTCGCTAGATAAGTGAATCCTTCCCAGGTGGGGATGTAGGTGATATCGCCTACCCAGTTCTGCCCTGGTTTGTTGGCGGTAAAATTCCTTTTCACCAGATCCGGGCGGTGGTGAAGATCCTGGGCCGGGATGGTGGTACGGACCCGTTTCCGGGGCTGACAGGCCACCAAGCCAGCCCGGTGCATGAGCTGACGCACCAGATCTAGGCTCGCGTGGACGCCCCGTTCAACCAGCAGGGCCTCGGCAAAGTCGTGGTGTCTGGGGTGTGGCTAGGTGTGATGGGGGCGTGGAGCCTGTGGATTCTGGGATGATGAGGGTTCCTACACACCTTGTCATCACCGAGAAATCACGAGGCCCCACGCGTGTGCTCATCATCCCTCACCATGCCTGTCTGCGGCCAGTCGCTGCTGGGCGTGTTCGCCACCATCGCTGACCCTCGGGGACGTCGTGGTCGCCGCCACGACCTGGCCGGGGTTCTTGCCATCGCTACAGCGGCGGTGTGTGCCGGTGCGAGCAGCCTGGTCGCGATCGCCGAGTGGGCCGCTGATGTTGGCCGCGATCTCCTGGCCACGTCGGGGCTGCTGCGCCCGGGGCGTCGAGTACCGTCGGAATCCACGATCCGCCGAATCCTCCAAGCCCTCGACGCCGACGAACTGTCCGCGATGGTCGGGGCGTGGCTGCTGGCCCGTGACGCCACCCGATGGAAGGGTCGCATGGTGGTGGCGGTCGACGGTAAAACCTTGCGTGGAGCGAAAACTCGTGACATGGCCGCGCCGCATCTGCTGGCCGCTGTCACCCGCGGCGGGATCGTGGCCGCACAACACCAGCTCCCCGCGAAGACCGGCGAGATCGCCGCCCTGCCGGTTCTGCTGGAATCCCTGCCACGCAGCAAGATCGTTGTCACCGCTGATGCGTTGCACACCCAGCGCTCCACTGCCTGCACCCTTACCGGGCAGGGTCATGACTACGTGCTGACGGTGAAAGGCAACCAGCCCCGCCTACGGACCGCGCTCAAGGCCTTGCCCTGGAAGAACATCCCCGCCCACCACAGCACGACCACCGGTCATGGCCGGCGCGTGAGGCGCACGATCAAGGTCTGTCAGGTCCCTGACTGGATCGACTGGCCGGGTGCCCGTCAGGTCGCACAGTTGCGCCGTACTCGCACCATCGACGGCCGCAAGACCGTGTGGGGGTGGTTTACCTGATCACCTCCCTCGATGCCCGCCAGACCAGCCCCGCTGACCTCGCTGACCTCATCCAGAGTCATTGGGGTATCGAGAACCGGCTGCACTGGGTCAGGGATGTGACCTTCGACGAGGACCGTCACCAGCTCCACACCGGGCACGGCCCCGCCGTGATGGCCACGCTACGCAACACCGCGATCAGCCTCCATCGCCTGGCCGGAGCTGTCAGCATCGCCGCAGCCCTCAGACACCACTCTAGAGACCCTCTGCGACCACTCCAACTCATCACCCAACCCCGACAAATCCCCTAGCCAACACGAAGAATGAAAGACTTTGCCGAGGCCCTGGTTCAACCAGAGCTGCGTGGATACGTCGACACACCTGTAGGTTTGCTCAGACTCGTGGAAGAAATGCGTAATCAAAATAGTGAGTTCTTCCCGGCGTTTCTGCGTCTCGGATAAACCCTGATTCCGCCACCTTGTGGTAGCCGGAACGAGACACTCTGGCCCAGCGGCACATCAGATACACAGGATAGCTGCCTTCCTCGCGGAGGTATATAAACATATTTCGCTGCTACCGGGATTCCTGCGCGAAGAAGGCCGCCGCTTTATCTCTGAACTCGAACCCTCCGTCTTCGCTTCACCCAGCCTCGGCCTGCAAGCGCTTGATGTTCCGCCACCTGATCCGACGAGGCTTCTACCATACCTGAATCGGGATGCTGCTTCCGCCATATTCTCACCCAGTTACCCACAGTTCGCCGGCTCCAGATTGTAGGACTTCGCCACTTCCGCTATCGGCCGAGACCCCTCAAGAACCTCCGCAACGATGTGTTCTTTAAACTCTTTACTAAACTATCGAAGCCGGCATGATACAGACTTTTTGCCTCACATGTTCGAATAAACTCAGGTTTTTCACCACTGTCCACGAAACGCCGGGCACTCCACAGCATGCATAAACCATAGCACTCTATGGTTTCTATCGGTAGGCGTCGGCCCGGTGCTCGACGGCGATAATCTCGATGCGTTCGGCACTGCGATAGATGACTCGGTAGTTGCCGCGGCGCGCACTGTGAAGCCCCTCCAGCTCAAAACGAAGCGGCTTGCCAACCCGATATGGATTATCGGCGAGTGGGCCATAGACGAATTCGATGGCAGCCGTCGCCACTTTCTCCGGCAGCCTCCCGAGGGCTCGTCTAGCCGCCGGACGCCATGCGATCTCGCGCGGGGTGGTCATCGACCGAGAGCCGCCAGGATTTCCTCCTTCGACATGACCTCGCCCTCGGCAGCCAGGCTCTCCCGGATATCCGCCAGCAGCCTGGGACACCCCATGACGTCAAGGGTCTCCTCAAGAGAGGCCAGATCATCGGGACTGAGCACCACCGCCGCAGGTCGTCCATGCCGGGTGATCACCACCCGGTCATGCTGCCCCGCCACCCGGTCCACCACCTCAGAAAGACGATTCTTGACCTCCCTGAGAGGCATGGCCTGCTCCATACTCATTGGCCACAAGTGTAGCTATTCCATACCTTGGGACCCAGGTCCACGACACGTCTCCGGATGCGGTCGCCGCGACCACTCATCGCGCCGCTCGCCTCACTCACGACACCGGCCAGAGCCGTCTGATCATGTTACTTAACCCCGTAGGCCCGGGCTGTCTACAGTAATGTTGAACTGATAACTGGCTGCCCAGGAGTGAGACCAAGAGTAGGGAGGCTGGACAGTGGCGCGGACGATCATCATCGGTGTCCTGGTTGTGGTCGTCGCAGGCTACATGATCTTCGACGGCGTGCGGGACCTCTCGGGTGCCGGGTATATCGCGCCCGGTGGGGAACTTGGCCCGTGGGCGGGGCTGCTCAAGCGACTCGGCATCGACCCTCACACGCCTGGCGTGGCAATGGTGTTCGTCGGCTACGGCATCGCGCTGCTGGGCGCGTTCGCCTACTACCTCACGGGATCGTTCGCGGGCGGCATCGCGCTCATCGTGGTCGCCGCGCTCGGGCTCTGGTATCTGCCATTCGGCACCGTCGGCTGCCTGGTCGTGATCGGTCTCACTCTCTGGGATCTCATCACGAGATAGCGACAGCGGATCCCCCGCAGGTACGAGCTCCCAGCGGGTTTCCCCGCCGTGATGCTGGATAGTTATTTGAGTATCAGTTCACCCAGGCTACAAACCTCCGAGATACGACACCGGGATGAGCCACGGTGACTGCCACGCACCACACCCCGTCTATCCTGGAACGATGCCCATGCACGTCATAACCGGCGACCTCCCGCAGGAACTGGCGGATGAGATCCGCAGCGGCAGCAGCGTCGCGGTCGACACCGAGACGTCGGGGCTTGACTGGCGGCGCGACACCCTGGAGCTCTGCCAGCTTTTCACGCCGGCTACTGGCCCAGTCCTGATCCGGAGGTCGGAAGCTCGCCCACAAAACCTTGTGGACCTGCTGGAAAACAGCCAGCTGACGAAGGTCTTCCACCATGCGCCGTTCGACCTGCGTTTCCTCGAAGCGACCTGGGGCGCGCGGACATCTCCAGTGTTCTGCACAAAAACTGGTTCCAAACTGCTTGATCCCCAGCTACCATCGTCCGAGCACAGCCTGAAGTCACTGCTGGCTAGGCATTTCGAGATACAGCTAGACAAGGGGTCGGTGCGTGTCAGTGACTGGGCAACTGACGAGCTATCTCCCGAGCAACTTGAATACGCAGCAGCCGATGTCTCCAGCCTCCTGCGGTTGGCTCGCCTGGAAGCTGAACAGTTGCGGCTGCGCGGGTTGGAAACCGAGTTCGAGGCAGTGTGCGCCTACCTGCCGGTAGACGCACACCTAGAAGTAGCGGGTTTCCCCAACCCCCTCGTCTATTAGCCGACCAGCGGCACCCAGCGTCCCTCGGGGTCGAAGGCGAAATCATCAGAGACTTGCACGTCAAGGTCCAAGACGAGACGCAAATGGTACGGCGTATCCGACCGACCGATCCGACGTACTGTCGCGTGACATGTACCGCCTTCGACCAGCGCCCGCAAGCTGGAGGACAGAACCCGGGGTACCCACCCCAGGGGCACCCCCCCGGAGGTCACCAGGATCGCGTGATCATCCTCAGGATTCCCCTGCTCTGGCTCTAGGAGCACCAGGTCACCGGCACGCAACTTTTCCAACGCGGCCTCCTGCTGCTCCCGGGTGACGCGAACTTTTCGCCCAGGCAGCCGCAACACGTCCCCGGGAATGTGTCGCACACCGTTCGCCAGGAAGCACGCGATGGCCCGTCCGTCCCTCACAACGGGGACCCGCATGAACTGGAGAGTGTCCCCGACGCGGCGCCCACCGGAGTGGACGATCTGTTCCCAGGGGGTCACCTGCTCCTGCTCAGACAAGCCGAGCATCGCCAGATATTTTCCGTAGTCTGAGCGGCTAGGGGACATGACCCGCTGACTGAAAACAGCGGGAATCTGCTGGCTGTCATACCGCTGATGTAGATCAGGCAGACCGAGCAGGGGACGGAAGTCACGCTTCTCAGCGGCAGCCCGTGTGTAGACGAACGAATAGCCGTTAGCCGTGCGCGAGAACCGGCCGATCGGCACGATCTCGCGGGTGGACGGGCGCTGCCACAGCACCAACAGGTCGTCGGTATCCTGCCCAGAGGCCGCCGCCTCGACCCGGTCAAGAACTGCTGCAGATCGCATCTCTGAGCCTTCCTAGGTTGCGTTCGAGTAGTCGACTGACGAACGTAGCTGCCATCTCTGACATTTCTGGCACCTGCCCACCACGAAGCACGTCATGCAATGGAGTCAGGTCCAGCATCTCCAGCTGGCAACCCCACCATCTTATGGCCCTAGGCGCAGCCAGCTCAGCTGCCTCGACCGCATGCTCAACCAAAGACTTGGCTGGACGCACATGCTCGAACCGCTGTGCGGCACCCTTGGCAGCCCATACCGCCAAAGCAGCATCGCTATCAAGCAGCAAGCACCGCTTATCATCGGTCAGGTTATAGCCAAGGGATCCTCCATGGTCGAAGGACGGCGCAAGACGATCAGGAACATCTTTAACACGTGCCCTCAGCACAGCCCAGTTCTCCTCATGCCGGTCCTGATTTGCGACCAGCGCGTCAAGGATCATGAACCCGGCGAAGACATCAAAACCCATACAGTCGTCCGGTCCCTGAAAGCCTTCCGGTGGTTTGACGTCCTGAAGAACATGCCGGATGTTCACCAAAGTGTGCCCAGGACGCCGCACACCAGGACGTGCGGGATCACAGGCCTTTCGCTCGGCGGTGTGCCGGAAATAACCTGGCACCCCTGTAGCCTCCAGGACAGCCCCACCATCGTTGAGGTCAAAGCCGTCTGGAGTCACGGAGAGCGACAGTGAGCCACGTACACCACTGCGGACACACAAGCGTGTCTCCGCGCAGGGAACGCCCAGCAGCAGCGCGACCTGTGTCGCGATTACCTCGGCCCAGTCCTCGCCCTGTGGCAGCTTATTCCTCGGAACATGAATGCTCTTGTGTAGCCAGAAGTTCCCGGTTTCGGGGTGCACAAGCCAGGTCGGTTCATTCGTCCCAGCAGACTCGGCCTGCGCTGTCTGCCAGTCGGATACGTCTATGCGATCCCAAACGTCTTCGTTCCTCGACATTCATTTCCTCAGCGTGATGCCAGCCGTAATGCCATGGAGCATATGCGACCCGAGAGCTTCCACATCGCTATTTACAAACAGTTTCACCAGGTGGCCACTCGCCCCTCCCCGATCAGTACATCTAGCCGCCGCCATCCCGGCTTCACTGATCTTCATAAACCCGGTCCCTGATTACCATGGCCAGGTGCGGCGCATTGATGTGGTGTTGTTCGAGGGCTTCGAGCTGCTCGACGTCTTCGGTCCCGTCGAGTTGTTCAGCAGGCTTCCCCAAGAGTACGAGGTCTCACTCATAGGACCAGCGACCGGTCCCGTAGCCAGCAGTCAGGGCACCCAGGTGATCACACCGAGCGAATACGCCGAGGCATCACCCCCAGATGTGGTGATGGTGCCGGGCGGGCGGGGTACGCGCGCCTTGGTGCATGACGCGGGCTTCCTGTCCTGGCTCCGCCGCTGGGCTGGCGCGGCGAACCTGGTGACAGCGGTCTGCACAGGATCGGCTGTCCTGGCAGCAGCCGGACTACTGGACGGCTACCGCGCCACCTCGAACAAGCGAGCCTTCAGATGGGCGGCTGGACACGGCAGCAACGTCACCTGGATGCCACAGGCCCGCTGGGTGGAGGACCGGACCCGATGGACCTCATCGGGAGTGGCAGCCGGAATGGATATGGCTGCTGCACTGATCGCTCACCTGTCTGGCCCTGAGGCTGCGGCCACAGCGGCCCAGGAGATCGAGCTCGACGTACACCGCGACTCCGGATGGGACCCATTCGCCGCCGACAACGGCCTTGCCTGACTTGGTCGCGCGTCGTGGATATGGCGCGACGCACCAGGCTGATACCCAGCTCACCCGTCGTCGGGCTCTGGGCTCTCCGGCAGGTATTTGCGGATCACCAGGGCGAACAGCGCCGCTGTGACCTGCTGGAAGAGGGTGGAGATGATGACGGGGAACATCGTCGCCTCCGGGAAGAACGCTGCAGCGATCACCGCGCCGGCGTTGATGTTGCGCATCCCCGACCCATAGATCATCGCCACCGTCGTCGCCCGCTCCCGGCCAGCCATGTGCGCCGCGACCCACCCGAGCACGTAGCCGACGAGGGAGATCACGAACATGACGACAGTGATCACGATGAGGGCCGGGTCGAGTGTGCGCACGATCGGGGCGATGCGGGTGGCCGAGGCGAGGATCACCAGGACGATGCCCACCTTCACGGTGATCTGCAGCACGGGGATGATCCGGCCGCTCACCTTCCCCCGCGTCGCCTCGTTGAAACCGACGGCCAGCAGCGCGGGAATCAGGATCATCATGACCATGCTGCGCATCAACTCGGTGGAGTCGACGGTGACGTGCGCCCCCATTAGGACATCGACGCCAAGTGGGATGAGCAGGGGCGCCAGCACCGCGTCCACGAAGACAGCGACGAGCCCGAGGGTCAGGTCGCCTGCGCAGATCGCTATCCACGCGAAGCCCGCGCTCGCCGTCGGCACCAGGAACTCCAGGACGATGCCCGCCGCGATATCCGGTTTCCCGGGAAAGCCGACGTGGGCCACCGCCCAGGCCAGGGCGGGCATCACGATGTGGAGGATGCCCAGGATCAGGAATAGCGGCAGCGGGTGCCGCAGCGTGTCCATGATGCTCTTGGCGCGCAGCGTCGCGGACCCGGCGAAGACGATGACGAAGAAGACCGCCGGGATGGCGGGCAGCAGCCCACTGATACCGCCGGGAAACATCACTCCGATGAGGATCGCGGACGGGACGACGAAGGGCATGAAGGCCGACAACCGGCGGTTGAGCTGCTTAGATGTCATAGTTCCCGCTCATCTTTGCATGCCAGGCACACCGACGGACAGCGACAAAACGCCGTGGCCGTCATACTTTTGCCAGCCGTACGGTGACTCAGCCCGTCGCACAGACAGTCGGCGATGGGGCCTTGACCTCCAGGCAGCCCAGCAACCACAGCTCCAGCGACGGTGCGGTCGGGCCGAGTCCGGGGTTATGCTGCCTGTGCATCAAGCTGTAATCAGGACCTCTGGGCCAGCCCCGTTCCAGTTCACCGGTCCGGTTGTCGCCAGACTGGTTGTGTTTCTCTAGGAAACAATATGCTCATTTGCAGTTCCGAGGGTCTGGGGACTGTTCTGGAGCGGCAACACAGCAACTCTCAGGCCCAGAAGTCGGCTGGCCACAGGTCCACCTCGCATCCCTCAAAGCATCAACCAACCCCTGAGGAATCGACACAACATCACCAGAACCATAAAAGGCGAATTCCCACATTCCATCGTGCCGCCACAATAACCAGATCTGAACAGGAGTATTCGATTCAAACTCCCGATTCGACAAATAAGAATACCCAACAGCCGACACGCCACCAATGTTCAGATCAGAAATCACCCTCACATCACTAATCGTGTCAAACTTGGCAGCATCCTTAACCGAACGATCACGAAACTTAGCAATACCATCCCGCGCAGGATCATCAGCACCCAACAACAAATCATCCGCCGACATAGAAGGCCGATGATATTGAACATTCACCCGCAAGCCAGCAGACCCATCCGACCCCTCCGGAACCAGCTGATAAATAAGAGCCGAATGAACCTCCGCCTGCGGCAACATCACCCACCCTACAGGAGGATCAACAATAAAAACATCCGCATAATCCTGATCAGCAATCGACCGCCAGCCCGACTCGCTTTGCCGGCTGCCAGGAACTGAGGCGCAGCCAGCCTGCACAATCAAAAGCACGAGAGAAAGCAGCAAGAAAAACCAACCCTTCTGCTTACATGAGGAGCCGTCAATAATCATAAGTCCACAGCCTTTAGAAAAGCCCATTACCTCACTTCACCTTAGGTTCTTCCCAGGCCCCGGAGTACGAATTGACTCTTTCCTGGGCTTCTCGCCGCTCATCGGCGGCATCATTAAGCTGACCACCTACATACGGAAGAGTCTTTTGATTAGCGCCGTAAGTCTCACTATTGATCTTATCCAGGCTGGTAATATATCCTTCAAAACCACTCCTCTGCTCTGGAGTCATTTGAGAATAATCAATAATCTTGCCATTTTTGAGAAAATTTTGACTACTATCAATTCTATCACAGAATTCGACAGGCGAGTTCTCCCCTTCAAGAGGGAAATATCCACTCCTCGAGAGCGCCTCATAAGTCGCGGTTCGCATATACCGTTCAGCGAGCGTATGCCCTTCCACAAGATTGGCGTTGAAACCCTCATTGTTGTTGGTAGACAGGAAGTGATCTGGAGTGGAGTGCTGTGGGTTTTGTGGACACTGCTGAAAAATGGGATTCTCAGGCTGCTTTCTGGTGTTGACATCTATTCTTGGTGGACGTGGTTGGGGGTTTGGTACCCTAGCGTCGAGTGGAGTCGTTTTGTGATTGCAGCAGTTGCTCGATCCAGGCTGCAACATCCCCGGCTGCGTGTTTTCGTGTCGGGGTAGAATTTTCCGGTTCACTATCTCCTTCTTGCAGGAGGGAGATTTATTCATGGGTAGCTGAGGGGTGGTGAACCCCCTCGTCAGAGCCTGGTTGCCCGTAGCTGTGAATAAACTTCAGGGTGTTGAATGATTCTGCTGCGGCATTGTCGTAACACAACACCAGTTCCACCCGATCGAGGCGCGGATACCATATGTGTTCATGACGTCCGCGCAATTCAGCCGAGATGCAAGTGTGAACCACGCACCGGAATGAAAGACAGTCTCACCCACGATAGGGGGTTGATTCCTGACCGCCATGTGTAAAGCCTCGTCAACAAGCCGGGTGCGCATATTCCCGGCGATCGCATAACCGATGATCTTCATCTCGGGTAGCAATCCATCACGGTCGCTAGATAAGCGAACCCTTCCCAGGTGGGGATGAAGACTGACCTCGCCCACCTCGTTTCTACCCCTGGTTTGTTGGCGGCGACAGTCCTGCTTGACCAGATCCGGGCGGTGGTGAAGGCCCCTGAGCTGGGATAGTTGGTGCAGGCCCGCTTTGCGGGACCGGGTAGGCCAACTAGGCCAGCCCGGTGCATGAGCTGACGCACCAGATCGGAGCTTGCGTGGACCCCCCGCTCAACCAGAGCAGCGTGGATACGTCGACACACCTGTAGGTTTGCTCAGACTCATGGAAGAAGACCTGTAATCACACTAGTGACTTCCCCCCTGGTGTTTCTGCGTCTCCGATACACCCTGGCTCCGCCACCTCGTGGTAGCCAGAACGAGACACTCTGGCCCAGCGGCACATCAGATACACCAGATAGCTGCCTTCCTCGCGGAGGTATATAAACACATTCTTCGCTGCTACCCGGAGTCTCCTGCACGCATGAAGGCCGCCGCTTTATCTCTGAACTCGAACCCTCCGTCTTCGCTTCACCCAGCCTCGGCCTGCAAGCGCTTGTTCTCCGCCACCTGATCCGACGAGGCTTCTACCATACCTGGGTCGGGATGCTGCTTCCGCCATATTCTCACCCAGTTACCCACAGTTCGCCGGCTCCAGATTGTAGGACTTCGCCACTTCCGCTATCGGCCGAGACCCCTCAAGAACCTCCGCGATGATTTGTTCTTTAAACTCTTTACTAAATTTCGAAGCCGGCATAGTGAGGTTTATTCATGGGTAGCTGAGGGGCGGTGAAATCCCTCGTCAGAGCCTGGTTGCCCGTAGCTGTGAATAAGCTTCAGTACAGATTTTACCTCACATGTTCGAATAAACTCAGGTTTTTCACCACTGTCCACGAAACGCCGGGCACTCCACGGGCGGTTCCATGGTGGTCTGTGCTACGACCTTTCCAAAACTCTCTCCTCCGTCTTGAAAACCAAAGTAGTCATCACCAGGAACGTTTCCCTGACGCCAGCCGGTCAGGTAGCGAGTCATGTTGAGAGGGCCGTCGTCCCTGCCATTTTTCTGGTCGATATCGGAGTCGTCGATCACCCCATCACGATTGACATCAACCTCGAAGGGGGTGGCGCCGGATAGGAAGTCCTGGATGGCTTTGGTCCGTTTAAGGTCAGCGGAAACCAGCGTCTGGTCGCCAGTCATGGAGGCTTAGTCAGAATGTGTTTCTGTAGAATTCGAGTGCGGCTACTGTGGTGATTGTTTCTGGGAATGTTGTGAAGGGTCTGCGGTAGTCGGTGTGGAGAATTCTCCAGGTTTTGAGGTTGGCGATGACTCGTTCGATCATGTAGCGTATCGCGTTTACTGAGGCTTATTCATAGGGGTGTTTTGGCTTTCCCCAGCTAACACTTTACCCGAGGGGGATGTGAGGGCGGCTTGCCCGATCTGAGATAATTCAAAATGCAGAAAGAAAACCCTCAGATGAAAGACAAGCCGCCGCCGTGAATACTACCACAAGCCTTGACCGTGACCAGATCCTCAACCTGTGCGAACTGATCCACACATCCCGTTCCGGAAACCTTCCCCCGGCAGGGTCCCGTGTCCTGGGCTTGTTCCGCTGTATCCAGGTCACTGTGTTGATATTGCGGCACAATCTCACCCAGGAGTTGCTGGCCGACATCCACACAGTCTCCCAAGCCACCATCTCACGAGTGGTGGCGGTCTACACTCCCCTGATCGCCGAAGCCCTCCAGAACTCAGGGCCTCGGCAAAGTCGTGGTGTCTGGGGTGTGGCTAGGTGTGATGGGGGCGTGGGGCCTGTGGATTCTGGGATGATGAGGGTTCCTACACACCTTGTCATCACCGAGAAATCACGAGGCCCCACGCGTGTGCTCATCATCCCTCACCGTGCCTGTCTGCGGCCAGTGGCTGCTGGGTGTGTTCGCCACCATCGCTGACCCTCGGGGACGTCGTGGTCGCCGCCACGACCTGGCCGGGGTTCTTGCCATCGCTACAGCGGCGGTGTGTGCCGGTGCGAGCAGCCTGGTCGCGATCGCCGAGTGGGCCGCTGATGTTGGCCGCGATCTCCTGGCCACGTCGGGGCTGCTGCGCCCGGGGCGTGGCTGCTGGCCCGTGACGCCACCCGATGGAAGGGTCGCATGGTGGTGGCGGTCGACGGTAAAACCTTGCGTGGAGCGAAAACTCGTGACATGGCCGCGCCGCATCTGCTGGCCGCTGTCACCCGCGGCGGGATCGTGGCCGCACAACACCAGCTCCCCGCGAAGACCGGCGAGATCGCCGCCCTGCCGGTTCTGCTGGAATCCCTGCCACGCAGCAAGATCGTTGTCACCGCTGATGCGTTGCACACCCAGCGCTCCACTGCCTGCACCCTTACCGGGCAGGGTCATGACTACGTGCTGACGGTGAAAGGCAACCAGCCCCGCCTACGGACCGCGCTCAAGGCCTTGCCCTGGAAGAACATCCCCGCCCACCACAGCACGACCACCGGTCATGGCCGGCGCGTGAGGCGCACGATCAAGGTCTGTCAGGTCCCTGACTGGATCGACTGGCCGGGTGCCCGTCAGGTCGCACAGTTGCGCCGTACTCGCACCATCGACGGCCGCAAGACCGTGGAGGTGGTTTACCTGATCACCTCCCTCGATGCCCGCCAGACCAGCCCGCTGACCTCGCTGACCTCATCCAGAGTCATTGGGGTATCGAGAACCGGCTGCACTGGGTCAGGGATGTGACCTTCGACGAGGACCGTCACCAGCTCCACACCGGGCACGGCCCCGCCGTGATGGCCACGCTACGCAACACCGCGATCAGCCTCCATCGCCTGGCCGGAGCTGTCAGCATCGCCGCAGCCCTCAGACACCACTCTAGAGACCCTCTGCGACCACTCCAACTCATCACCCAACCCCGACAAATCCCCTAGCCAACACGAAGAATGAAAGACTTTGCCGAGGCCCTGCTCCAGAACTGGGTGCCCAGTGTGGGGGACCTCGACCCGGACCGTCAGTACATCATCGACGGTACTCTGGTGTCCTGCTGGTCGTGGCACGACCGTCCCGAGCTGTACTCAGGCAAGCACCACACGACGGGGGTGAACCTGCAAGTGGCCTGCACCCTGGCCGGACAGCTCGCCTGGATCTCCCCGCCCCTGCCGGGTAGTGTGCATGATGCAAAGGCCATCAAGGAATCCGGCTTCCTCGCAGCCCTCGACAGTCAAAGTCATATTGGAGACAAAGGCTACATCGGATTGGGGATGATCACCCCCGCGAAGAAACCCGCCCATGGTGAACTCACCGACAGCGACAAAAGAAACAACACGACCATCAACCGCGTCCGCTACCTCATCGAACGTGTCATCGCGAACGTCAAAACCTGGCGTGTTCTACACACCGATTACCGCCGCCCCTACAACACCTTCGAAACCACAATACAAGCCGTCACAGGACTCATCTTCGCCTACAGTCTATGAATAAGCCTCACTGACTTGTTGAACCTTTTTTCTTCTTCTGTGTGTTGTTGTTTCGGTTGGGTTCGGATGGGGGTGATCATGCCGAGTCCGATGTATCCTTTGTCGCCGATGAGTTGCCCGGTGGTGATGTGGTCGAGTAGGCCGGTTTCTTTGAGTGCGTGTGCGTCATGGGTGCGGCCGGGCATCGGGTCGGAGATGAAGGCGAGCCGTCCTGTCAGGTCGCATGCAACCTGGACGTTGACGCCGGTGGTTTTGTGTTTGCCGGAGTACAGTTCTGGCATGGTGCGCCATGACCAGGTCGGCAGTAGGGTGCCATCGACGATGAGTGGTTCGCTGACATCGAGGTCGTCGACCGTGGGGGTGCAGTCCTGCAGGGCCTGTCCCAGGATGGGCATCCAGGATGCGATGGTTCGAGAGATCGTTTTCTGGGAGACGTGGAACTGGTCGGCAATCGATGCTTGTGTGCGGTTGGATCGCAGATAGATCAAGGCCACAACAACACACTTGTACAGTCCTAGTGTGGGTTTCCGTCCTGCTCGGGAGGCTGGTGCCTCGCGGAGGTCATGGATGCGTGCGACAAGGTCGGTGATCTGTTCGCTGCTAAGACCTGTGCTAGAGTACATGGGAAGGCTCAACTTTCGATTGACTGTGTTGGTACTATCAATTATTCAGGAAGTTGAGCCTTCCTCGCGCATACCGACACGCACAACACGTCAATTAACTATTGCAGCCACCGATTCTGACTAAGCCTCATGGGGTCGAGGGAGTCAGGACGGTCCATCAGCAGGTACATGGAGTGAAGCGGGTCACGGAGCGAGGCACCATCAGCACTCTGGCCTGGCGCACCAAGAATCAGGCCCATCCTGTACCCGTTCTGTCGCCGGTATTCAGCCGTTTCGTGATCCCAAGCCACAACGTCCTGAGCCACCGATCGCCCAGATGAGGTGTCAAAGTAGGCAGGCCCAAGAGCCAGGTTGGGGTTACGTGTGGCGGCGGAGCCCATGAGCTGGCTGATGACGTCGTATCCGGCGATCTGTCCCTGCCCTAAATTGAGACCCAGTTCATGAGCATCGTACGTAGTACGCCCTGCGGCTTTGAGCTCTTCCATCCGCTGCGCTTGAAGTGCATCGAGCGTACGTCCGTCATCGGTGAGCAGACCAGAACTTACGATATCGAAATTCTTCTGAGTCTCTCCGCCGTTGCAGTTGATATTCATACCACCCGTAGACAGCACCAATGCCGTCCCGATACCGTCCATCACACGTTGAGCAAGGCTTCCCCCATCAATCCCGGAAAAGTCATTGACACGCAGAGAGAATTCAACCATCTCTTCAGGCGTCAAATTCTGCATCAATGCATTAGCGTAGACTGAGGCTTATTCATGGGGTTTGTTGACACGCGTTAGAAGACGTAAGGGACGGCTTGCTCTTTTGAGATAATTGGGTGTGAAAACAAATCATCACAAGAACAAGCCGTCCGTAGGGAATGCTAGCACAAAACTCGACACCAGTGAAGTCCTCGACTTGTGCGCAGGCATCCACACCCACACCAAAGGCCAGCTACCTGCTGCAGGCTCACGAACCCTCGGGCTCTTCACCAGTATCCGCCTCATACTTTTAGCGTTGCGCCATAACCTCACACAAGAACTCCTCGCGGAGATCTTTGAGATTTCTCAACCCACGGTCAGTAGGATTATCAACGCCTACGTCCCACTGATCGCCGAGAATCTTCAAGCCCAGATCCCTACCGTGGAGGACCTTGACCCGACCCAGCAGTTGATCATTGACGGTACTCTCCTGCCCTGCTGGTCCTGGCGGCGGCATCCAGAGCTGTACTCAGGTAAACACCACACCACCGGAGTCACCATCCAGGTGGCCTGCACCCTGACAGGAAGGCTTGCCTGGGTCTCGCACCCCTTCCCAGACAAGCACCCTATGACCTCACAGCACTAAAAGACTCCCGACTCCTCGACATGATTAATCAGACCATCCATATTGGTGATAAAGGCTATACCGGTGCCGGGATGATTACCCCGGTCAAGAAACCAGCCGGTCATGAATTATACGACAGTGAAAAGGAGTTCAACAAGAAAATCAACACTATCCGCTACCTCATAGAACGAAGTATCGCGCAATTGAAAACCTGGCGCATCCTTCACACCGACTACCGCCGCCCCTACGCAACCTTCACTACCACCATCAACGCCGTCCTCGGAATCATATTCACCTACACCCCATGAATAAGCCTCAATGGATTACTGAGATAATCCCCGTATTTCTCATTAAATGATCGCAGCTCCTCTTCGGTAAGTTCTTTGTCGCGCATCGCATTTGCCATGTCTGGGGCTATCTCTTGGGCATGTTCCCATTCGGCTTGCCCATCGAGCAGGGGTATGTCGTTGAAGAGGGTGGTTCCGACACTGTTACGTGTCCCCTGCTTGGAGGGTTCCACAACAGAGTCCTGAATGCTCTTGAGAGAGTTGGCCGCATCCTGAGCATGTTGGTCCAACCCCTCCATGGCTTGCCGATACGCGGCTAGGATTGATTCTTGCGCGGAGTGCAGATTCTCCGCGAGTCGGTCCCGTTCCGCGATAATCTCTACTTCAGGCGGTTCCATACCCTGCTGACGGATGGTAGTGATCTGCTCCTGCAGAGCAGCGATACCATTTTTATAATCCCGGTCGGCTTGGTCGTAGCGGTCCCATAGATCAGGGACAATCACCGTGATCATCGCACCAACGGCGGCGCTCCAGTCGTTCAGCACCCCCACAGCGGAGGCAAAGACTCCGGGAAGCTGCCGGGTATGCGATCCAAGCTTCTGAATGGAGCTGGTGTAGGCATCCGCGGCTTCGCAGATCCAACCCGGCACCCCGTCAACCGGATTCTGAGCAACCTGGGTATGCGAGATCGATTTAGCAACCATCTCATAGTCCGAAGCCAATCCATCGACCTGCTCCCGGACATCCGGAGGCAGGGGCATCACACTTTCACCTGACATGGTTCAGCCTTCCATTCTCGCGGCCAACGCACGAAAATTAGAAACATTCTGTCTCTCAGTCTTATCATAATTTGAGATCGCTTCCTCTTGACCAGACCCCAGCAGAGCACAGGCATCTGAGTACTCCGACACCACCCAGCCCATCATTTTATTGAAATTCCCTAAACCTAGAATCAGGGAAACAACACCGCTGTTGTCACCCACCGGTAGATTCTCAGCCACCTTAAATGTCATCAGAGATGATATGAAAGAACTTATTCGCGCGAATTCATTCGCATCTACCCAGTCCTTCTTCGCGCTCACACCGACAGCCTCACGACTGAACTCAATATCACCCATCTGTCATCACTCCCCGTCGAGTACCCGGCTGCCATCACTCTACCGTGCCCGTGACCTCCTGAGGGAGAAATCCAAATCAGAATCCCGCCCTCGAACGGGAACTCCTCGTGGTCGTCGCGGTTGCCGTCCTGGGTGAAGTCAGCGAAGAACCACGACCGGGTCCTGAAAGCCCTCGACAGGCTGGAGCAGACCGCCGAGGGGGCGGGAATCGATCAAGGTCCGCTGGCGGCACTTTAAGAACCAGTTGGGAACGCGAGGGTCATCGGGAAGGATGGGTGCATGGAATTCTCCCGTACCTCGACCGCCCGCGTCGCCACCGACCGTCCAGCCCGCTACGGCAAGCAGCTGGCCAGCCACATGAGCCGCAAGATCACCACGACCTGGGACGACGCCTCCGGCTCAGGTTCCCTGACCTTCAACCGCGATGGCCAGACCACCGGCGCGGCTGAGCTCACCAGCGAGCCCGGTTTCCTGATCCTGACGCTGCACTCCAACGACGATCACCTGGAGCGCCTAGAGGACGTCATCGGCAGGCACCTGGTGCGTTTCGGCTCCAAGGACGAGCTGACCGTCAGCTGGGTTCGCGACGACGGCCAGCCCGGCAGCACCCAGCGCCCCTCCGACGAGGACTGAGAGATCGCGCCAGGGGACGGCGCCTAGCACGCGCCCAGGTGCCGTCCCTGCCCGTGGGCGTCGTGAATAGCAAGTGCGCCACCGAGGCCTTGCCATGACAGCACCTGGCCGCCATTCGCCTCACCACTTCCCGTGGGTTCTCTCAATTCCGGTGGGCCGCATCCTCAGATGCGGCCCACCGGCTCACGACTCCGCTCCTCGAGCCCACCCACCAACCGCAACACAACCCAGGGAAATCCGCGACTCCATGACCGGAGCGCTGAACGGCTGGCCCGGAATGCCGGGCAGCTCCTCGTTTGAGCACGGGAAAGCCAGCCCTGGCAGCCCTCATTCAGCGGCCGCTTGAAAGACACCCTCCGCCGTCATGGCCTGGCGACTCAAGGACTCTATGGGCCGAGCATCACCGTCCTTTTGGCTGGACAGTTGGCTGGGACACCATGAATCCCTGTTTGACAGATGTAAAACAGGCGCTATTGTTATACATGTGTCAAACAGTCGTGGCAGTCGTATGGAGCCCGCAGATCGCCAAGAGCAGATCGTGCGCGTTGCTGCGACCCACCTGAGCCGCGATGGAGCAGCAGGGGTCTCCATGAGCTCCATCGCGAAGGATGCAGGGGTGACCCGGGCCCTCATCTACCGGTACTTCCCAGGCAAGCAGGCACTCCTCGACGCCGTGCTGCGGCACGAGTCAGAACGCCTCCTGGCCGCAACCGAACCGGATCCGAAGCTGAGCGCTCGCGACAATCTTCACCGCTCGCTCAACGCCTACCTCGACTTCTTCAGCGCCAGCAGCGGCGGAGTGCGAGAGCTGTACACCGCTTCCGCCAACCCCGTCGCCCGGGAGTTGGTCGAGGCCAACCACGAGCTCCAGGCGACGCGCATCCTGCAGGTCCTGGAGCTCGACGACACCCCCCGTCACCGACTGGCAGCCGGCGGCTGGCTGGCGCTCGTGGAGTTCACCGGCCGCCGCGTCGTCGAGGGAGCCCCCCGAGACGACGCGGTCGACCTGTGCATCACCGCCCTGGTTGCCCTGCTCGGACAGGACCTGGCCTGAACCACACAGCAGCAGGCCCTCCCTTACCTTTCTCGATTAGATAGGAATCATCATGAAGATCGTCGTTCTGGGTGCCGCCGGCAATGTCGGCTCACGCTTCGCACGGCAGGCAGTCGCCGCCGGCCACGAGGTCGTCGCGTACGTGCGGCGTCCCGAAGCTGCCCCGGCGGGCACTGAGGTCGTCGTCGGCAGCGCCGAAGACGTCGAGACGCTGGCCTCGGCAGCGCAGGGCGCGGACGTGCTGGTGGTCTCCATCACGGGCTCCATCCGCGATACCTCCTTCATGCAGAGGCTGCAGCCCGGCATCATCGAGGCCGCCCGCCGGGCGCAGGTGAAGCGCGTCGTGCTGGTGTCGGTGTTCGGCGCGGGCGAGACCCGGGCGAAGGCCTCTGGCTTCGCACGTCTCATCTACAACACCGCGCTGCGCGGCTTCCTCGCCGACAAAGCCGCGGCCGATGCGCTGCTGATGGAGTCGGGACTCAACTGGACCATCGTCTACCCCGTCAACCTCAAGGACGCCCCGGCGCTGCCGTCGCAGACGGTGAAAGCACTAGACGAGGTGAGCCGGGTGCCCGGCATGCCGACGCTGCCGATGGACAACGCCGCCACGGGACTGCTGGAGGTCGCGACCGACCCGGCCACCACCGGGAAGCGCCTGCTGATCACCACGCCCACCGGCCGGCGTTGACGGCCAAGTCGGTAACCCAGCGCTCCTTCGACGAGACCCACAACACCTAGCGCCTCCGGCGGGCCGTTCTATCGCCGCCGGACAGCGCACCATCCAGCCAGTTCTGGGATGCCTCGTGGTGACGTGAATCCTGATTGACCGCATAGAGCAGGACGTTTGCGTCGACGATCTTCACAATCCAGCCCGCCGGGCCAGCTCCTGGTCTTCAAGCTCACCCGCCAGCTGCAGGGCATGGTCCAGGGAGATCTGCGGCCGTCCCATGACCCGGGACACCGTGTATTTCCTCGGTTGAGCGTGGGAACCAGCCCGCACGGCGTCGTTCAGCGCCTGTTTGAAAGACACACCTTTTGCCTTCATAGTCTGGCGGATCAAGGACTCCACATCCGGGTCAAGTGTCACCGTCGTTCTCATGTTGACAGCATGACATCAGAAATTGTGATGCCACGGCATCATAGCCGGGTTGGCTTCTCACTGCGTGAGCGCGTGCTTGAAGTCCTGGAGCAGGTTCTGGGAGAACAGGACGAAGCGGATGAGCCAGTCGTCGTCCTCGCCGGTGCCGGCGTGCTCGCGGGCTGATGCCACCGCAATGCGGGCAACCTCGCGGGAGTCCCAGCCGTAGACCCCGGCGGAGATCGCGGGCAGCGCCACACTGGAACAGCCCAGCTCCCGGGCGAGACCGAGACTGGAGTCGAAGGCAGACCGCAGCAGGGCCGGGTCAGTCTGGCCCGCGTTCCGGTTGGGACCCACCGTGTGGATGACCCAGGCCGCAGGCAGGTTGAAACCGGGGGTGGCGACCGCCTGCCCCACCGGCAGGCCACCAGGCAGGGTCGTGCCCCGCAGCTCCCGGCAGGCTGCCAGCAGTCCCGGACCCGCGGCACGGTGAATAGCGCCATCCACCCCACCCCCACCCAGCAGGGATGAATTCGCCGCATTGACGACGGCATCGACCTCCTGCACGGTGATATCCCCAAGGACCGCCTCGATAGTCATCTCGTCCTCCCGTGAACGCCCGGCTACCTACACCGCCAGGCTATCCCGGCAACGGGCTGATCATGCCTGAAGCCGCGGCAACAGCGACACGACCCCAGCCAAGCCAGCCGGGACGACACCTAGTGTCGTATGGTGGGAGTTCGAGTGGGAGGCGGCCCCAGGGCGGATGATGCGCCAAGGCAACCGAGCGAAGCGCTACTGGGCGTATCGTGATTAAGGTGAACAAAGCGAGATGTCGCATCCGGAGGAAGAAAAACCGCCGAACCAAAGGGACATTCACGAGGAGCTTTCGGTTCACCAAAACCCTTGTCAGCGAGGGCTTACCTATAGTCGTGAATAACCTCGAAGAAGGCCAGTTAATAAATTTCTAGGTTTGCGTCTATTTGCCAGCGATATCACGTCACTCCACGGTAGATACTCGCGGACAATTCGGCATCGTTTCCGGTACTCCTTTTCCTGACTGGCCGCGTCTGCTGCCTGCTGAATACGGTCCGGATCATTTCCTAGGGCTTCATTGATCCACAACAGCGAACCCGCGTTAAGCAACCGATTGTAGGCCCGTTTGGCAGACAGATTGGGAATCATCCGGCTGTACGCGCCCTCTCCAGTTGTCGCTTGCCCCCGAAACCAGCTCACCATGCGTTGCCGCCGGGAAGTATACCAGGGCCCGGGTGGGGGATAACTGCCGTCATATCCATGATAGGCATCCGAGATCGGCAGGTTCTCAGGCAACCGAGCCAGTAACCTAGCGAAATCTCGCACATCCATGTCATCAGGTTCTGAACGTAACCGGGAACGCGCTCGCTTCATGCCCGGATGATATCACCGACAAGGATAAATAACATGGCTGAGTCGCCTTTGGCTAGGAGGACGAGCGGGGGTTTAAGCGCGCAATTACCGATGGTAATCATGAGATGCGGGTGCTAAGCAGTGAGATGGAGCTGGTCGCGTCCCAGTTCGGCAAGAACAACAAATCCGCCTCGACACTCATGGCAGAAGTCAGGTGTTGGCGAAGGAAATTGATAATCAGCGGCAGAAGGTGGAGACGCCGCGTTCCGCACTTGACAATGCTACTGCTTTGTTTGGTGAGAGTAATTCACGGACGAAGAGCGGCAGCCTCAAAGCCGAAACCACGTTGGTGTCCAGAATGTATCTCACAGCTCGACGTCCCGGCCCAGCGCCCCCAGCCGCCCGGGTTCGAATTCGATACCTTCCGATTCCGGCATGGCCAGCAGGTCGGCCTGTGAAACCGGTTCCAGGCGCAGTGCCTGGTCGAGAATCACCCGGACCTCGGCCTCGCGAGAACGCCCGTTCCGCCGAGCCAGGACGTCGAGTCTCGCTTTGGTACCAGCCGGGAGTCCTCGAATCAGCAATTGCTCCACATCAACCTCCCCAGAGGATCTCAGAATAATGAGATCGCTGTGGCCCCTCACCTGCCTGGGCAATCCGCCTGCCGGGCCGACATTCATCCGACTTGTAGGTTGGAGGCATGTCCCTTCCCGAGGAGCTGACCGCCGGACTCGACGTCACCCAGGTCACGCCGGTGCACGGCGGCGACATCGCACGCGCCTATCGTCTCGACACCAGTGACGGCCCGGTGTTCCTGAAGACACACCCCTCCCCCACGCACCTGCTGTTCGAGCGGGAGGCGCGAGGACTACGGGCGTTACGGGAGGCCGCACCGACCGGGTTGCGGGTCCCTGAAGTATTGGCCTCATCACCCAGCGGGCTGGTGCTGGAGTGGATCGACGAGGGCCGCCGCAGCTCCGGCACCGAGGCGGCGCTGGGCGCGGGCCTGGCCGCGCTGCACCATCAGCCTCAGCCGCACTTCGGTGGGCTCGACGGCGACGAGTCGGGCTATCTGGGGTCCGTCGAGGTGGATCTGACGCCCACGTCGTCGTGGCCGGAGTTCTATCTGGAACGACGCATCCGACCCCTGGCCAGGCGGGCCGTCGACGAGAGTCAACTGCCGGCGGAGGCGCTGCGGCTGGTCGACTCCCTAGCCCCGAGGGCCAGCGAGCTGTGCGGACCGGACGAGCCGCCGTCGCTGGTGCACGGCGACCTGTGGGCCGGGAACCGCCTGGTCAGCCAGGACGGCGCGAACTGGCTCATCGACCCGGCCGCGCACTACGCGCATCGCGAGTTCGACCTGGCAATGATGGCGCTGTTCGGCGGTTTCGGACGAGAGGCGTTCACCAGCTACGACGACGCCTACCCGCTGGCCGGCGGCTGGCAGGAGCGAATCCCCTGGTATCAGCTGACGCCGCTGCTGGTGCATGCCATCCTGTTCGGCGGCGGCTACGGCGCGTCGGTGATGTCTGTGCTGCGCAACCTCGCCTGACGCCATCCCCCCGGTGCGCCGCCCGCCCAAGTGGTGCGCGGCGTCGCTGAGCCTGTGATGCGATAGGGATAGAGCCATGGGAAATCACAGTCGTCGCGCAGTCCTGCTCAGCACCGGCGCCGCGGTCCTCGCCGCCAGCAGCCGGGTCTCACAGGCAGCTCCCCCGCCGGAGCTCAGGTCGCAGGTCCCTGGTCTCGGCGAGCTTCCGGCAGACTCTCCCGGCAATGCCACGGATCCCTTCCGTCCCGCCTACCATTACAGCCCCGCCAAGGGGAATCTCGCCGACCCCAACGGCCTGATCTATTTCGACGGCGAATACCACCTATTCCATCAGCAGGACGGCACCTGGGCGCACGCCGTCAGCTCGGACATGGTGCACTGGAAGCCTCTTGGCACGGCCCTGCAGCACGATGCACTGGGCCTGGCGATGTCCGGCAGCTGCGTTGACGACGGCGCCAACACCTCCGGGCTGGTGCCCGGAGGTGGGATGGTCGCGATCTACACCTCGACCACCGGCGGGGAGGCGCAGTCCCTCGCTTACAGCACGGACCGCGGCCGCTCCTGGAGGCGCTACGACGGCAACCCCGTCATCCCCAATGACGGCCGCAAGGACTTCCGCGACCCCAAGGTCTTCTGGCATGAGCCGACGAAGTCGTGGGTGATGGTCGTCTCCGTGAATGACCACGTCTCGATCTTCCGCTCCCCCAACCTCAGGCAGTGGAGTCACGCCAGCGACTTCGGCCAGGACGCTGGGTCGCATGCCGCGGTCTGGGAGTGCCCCGACCTGTTCCCCCTCACCGACGCCTCCGACGGGAAGACCCGCTGGGTGCTGACCCTCTCGATCGGCGACAACGAGGAGACCCACGGCTCCACCGCCCAGTACTTCATCGGGGACTTCGACGGCACCACGTTCTTCCCCGAGGACGACCGGATCCGCTTCACCGACGCCGGGCAGGACTTCTACGCCGCCCAGACCTTCGAGAAGGTGGACGGCCGCCGCATCTGGCTGGGGTGGCTGGGCAACTGGCGCTACCCCTACTCCATGCCCACCGGCGACTGGCACAACGAGATGAGCATTCCGCGCGAGTTGTCGCTGACCACCCGGGACGGGGCGCGGATCCTGCGACAGGAACCCATCAAAGAACTGGTCGGGCTGCGCAGGCAGGCGGTGGAGATCACCGGTGCCAGCGCCACGGACAACGTAGTCTCGTTCGGGACGGAACGGGTCACCGAGATCGACCTCGTCCTGGACGTCTCCCACGCCAGCGACGCCTGGCTGAGCCTGGCCCGCGGTGAGGTCGGCGGAAAGCTCCAAGAGGTCCGGGTGGGAATCGATGTCGCCAAGGGCGTGTTCTACCTGGACCGCACGAACGGCGGACTGCAGACCGTCCCCGGCCGCGACGGCGGCGAGGCGCAGTTCGCCCTGCGCCGCGAGGTGGCCTACCGTCCCGCCGACGGCAGAGTCCGCCTGCACGTCTACCTGGACCGCTCCAGCGTGGAGGTGTTCGTCGACGACGGCGCCCCGGCGGGGTCCTTCCTGGTCTTCAACGACCCATCCGCCCAGGGCCTGGCCCTCGGCGCGACCGGGACCGCGACCATCGCCTCCGGCCACCTGACCCCGCTGGGACCGGCATTCTGACCAGCCTGGCTGATCGACCAGATCACCACCCTGCCTAACCTGGAGGCATGAAGACGGTCAAAGTGCAGGAAGCCAAGACGCATCTGTCAGCACTGCTTGCCGAAGTGGAGCATGGCGCATCAATCTGCATCACCAGGGGAACGCAGCCCGTCGCGCGTCTGGTTCCTGTCACCTCAGGAGACCGCGAGCTGGGATTCAGCGGGTACCGCCTGCCCGACAGTTTCTTCGACGACCTGCCAGAGGAGGAACTCGCCGCCTGGGAGACGAGGTGAACACGTCTCACTCCCGGCCCTCGCTGATCCAGCGGGGATCCGGCACGACGTTGCGGCTGCCCTCCACCAGAGAGGCGACGCCATCGAGCCGCGTCATGGCTGCCTCATCCAGCTGGAGCTTGAGCGCGCCGAGATTTTCGCGCATCCTCTCAGCACGGCGGGATCCTGGGATCGGCACCACCGGGAGGCCGAACTGCCGCCCCTTGGCCAGCAGCCACGCCAGCGCGACCTGCGCGTTCGTGGCGCCCAGCGAGTCGGCGACCTCCGTGACCACCGCGAGGGCCTGCTGGTTCGCATCCCAGGACTCCCCCATCCGGGGAGTCATGCCGCGGAAATCCGAGCTGATCTGGTCCCTGGTGAGGGTCCCGGTCAGGAATCCCCTGCCCAGCGGCGAGTACGGCACGAAACCGACACCCAGCTCCGCGCACGCCGGGACGACATTGCGTTCGACATCCCGCGACCACAGGCTCCACTCGCTCTGCACGGCGGCGATCGGGTGGACGGCGTGGGCGCGGTGCAGCTCCGGCGCGGTGACCTCGCTCAGCCCCAGATGGCGCACCTTTCCCGCGTCGATCAGCTCACTCAGCGCGCCGATGGTCTCCTCGATGGGGGTGTCCGGGTCGGGGCGGTGCATGTAGTAGAGGTCGATGGTCTCGATGCCCAGACGCCGCAGCGATGCGTCACAGGCTGCGCGCACATACTCCGGCCGGCCGCTAGTAGGCGGCTCGGACCTCTTCTCCACGGTAAGAGCCCCGGTGATCCCGAATTTCGTGGCGATCTGCAACTGGTCGCGGTGCCTGGCGACGAACGGGGCGAGCATCTCCTCGTTCGTGCCGGCGGGGCCGGTGGCATCCGGCCTCGGCTCGCCGTAGACGTCGGCGGTGTCGAGGAAGGTGATCCCGGCGTCGAGGGCGTCCTCAAGGGTGTGCCGGGCCTGGTCGTTAGTGGTGCCGCCGTAGACGTGGCTGAGCGCCATGCACCCGAATCCGATGGGTGAGGTGTTCAGCCCGGGGGCGAGGGTGACGGTCATGGTGTCTCCTTGTGGGTTGATTCGTGGAGAGTTGGTTCGTCGCCGAGGTTTCCACCGTAGGTGGCGATCTTGTAGTCGGTGATGTCAAGGGCGAATTGGAGCTCGGCGATTTTGCTCCGGACCCGGGCGCGATGCTCCTGCATGACCTTGAGACGCTCTGGTTTGGTGCCGGGACCCTGCTCAACAAGGTCGATGTAGCGACGAAGTTCCGTCATGGTCATGCCCGAGACGCGCATCCGGATCAGGAAGACCAGCCGCCGCATGGCGGCCTCGTCGTAGGCACGGTTTCCCTGGGCGTCCCTGGGTACCCGCACCAGGCCGAGTCGCTCGTAGTAGCGGATGGTGTGGGGGCTCACCCCCAGCCAGGCCGCCGCTTGCTGAACCGGCAGCGACTCGGGCAGGTCGCCATCTGGCACTGGTCCTTCCATGCCGCCGACCCTACGCGTTAGAGCGCGCTCAAAGACAAGCTAAAGCAGAAGAGGCATCTTGCAGCAGGAAGAGCCACCTTTGCGTTGCAATCGTTTCTTGCGTTTCCATCGTTTGGAACGATACTTGATGCATGAAGACGACAACCTCCCACACGGTACTTCCGCCGGAGGATCCGGGCGACCTGACGCCCCTGAACACCTTGTTGCCAAGCCTTCCTCCTGGTATCCGCGAGGGTGTGGGGACCTTCGTCGACGCATTGTCGCGAGGCGATGCCGTTCGCATCGAGCCTGTTTCCACGATGCTGAGCACCACTCAGGCAGCCGAAATCCTGAATGTCTCCCGGACAACCCTGGTCAAGTTACTGGAGGAGGGAAAACTCCCATACGAGCAGCCCAACGTCCACCGAATGGTCCGGCTGGAAGACGTCCTGACATACAAGAAAGAACGCTCCCGAAAACGCACCGCTTACTTCCAGGATTCCATGCGGCAAGCCGAAGAGACAGGCATGCTGCAGGAGGAAATCAGCGATTACACAGCCGCATTGAAGAAATCTCGGAATAGACGGCGATCATGACCGTCGTCTTCCTTGATGCCTGCGTTCTGGTGCCGATCACACTAACCAATGTGCTTCTCACAGCCGCCGAAGACAGCCACTCAGACCACTAAACGAAGGAAATCCACAGATTCCATTAACACGGGCTGGGCACCATGCAAGATGGCCCAAAGGAGCCCGTGTTTGTGAACGGTCTGGGGGCTCACCCCCAGCCAGGCCGCTGCCTGCTGAACCGGCAGCAACTCGGGCAGGTCGCCATCTGGCACTGGTCCTTCCATACCGCCGACCCTACGCGTTAGAGCGCGCTCAAAGACAAGTCCGCCGCATCACCGACTCTCAAGGCCCGGTCAACTCACGAGGACCGAGAGCGGCATCGCACCTCATCTTCATGTGAGGATTCCGGATTTTTATGGTTGCCGTTCCTCGACGAGCATGATGAGGACGAGGGAATGCAACGCGAAGATTGCCGCGAGGACCCATCCGACACGCCGGTTAGCGGTGGCATTCGGTCATGAGGGCGCGGGTGCCTTCGCTAATGCGCTTGTACTCGGTGTGATGGACGTAGTGGCTGGCATCGACGATCACCGACCGCCGACAAGGACCACTGCCCACATACTCCGCAATCTCTGCCTCGGTGTAGTTCGTTTCACGTATGGTGTAGACCAACACCGGCAGCTGCTCATCAAACCGAAGATCCCTGACCTGGGCGCGCGAATCACTAGCAACTTCCGCCTGCCTCATCACATTCGCGCTCAGCATCATCCAGTTGGTCAGCATCCGCTGCTGCTCAAGATTCTCCTTGCTATAACCATCCGCACTACTGGCCCCGATCATAAACGAAGGATCCGCACCACTGAACGCCGTAATGATACGCATCCACCCAGCCTGCACAATAGGCCTAAAAAACCACGAATAAAACCAGGGAAACGCGGGACCAGCCTGGCTGTCGAAGTATCTCGCGTAGGGAATGACGGGATCCAAACCAACATAACCCGCAACCTCATCAGGATACTGATCAGCAAAGGCCTGAGAGTTCAATCCGCTGATGGAGTGCCCCATCAACACATACGGGCCTTTCACCCCAGCGGCATGCAACGCGGTGTGAACATCCCGCGCAATATCCGACGGCAACATAGGAGAGTCCGTCACGTCGCTCCAGCCGTAGCCGAAGGGCTCCACCACGGTCACCGTCGCCCACTTCGAGAGCTCCTTCACCAAAGGCTCGAAATCCAGGTCCGGAGCCGGGACTGCAAGACCTGGAAGTAGAACAATACTTGTGTCACCCTGACCAGTGGTGTGGACGTGCATCTTGTGGCCGTCGACATCCACCAACTGCCCCGGAGCCGGATGATCCGCCCGCTCCTTCGCGGTGAGCGCCACATCCGCAACCTTCACCCCACCCATCAGCACCACCAGCACCAACACCACAACCCCAAGCCGCCGCAACCAGCGCCTGGGACGAGGTTTCTTCCCGCCTTCACTATCCATGGGGAACACCCAACCCCAAACACCAGACACTGTCAAGTAAGGTTATTCCCTGATCGGACCCCGAGATCACCACACACAGGGACTTGGCCGTCCAAAGGCAAACCCGCTGCTTGTGGTGGTTGCTGACCCCACAGCACAGAGGCACCGCAAAGACCCTGGCGAAGCCGGTACTCCTCCCACGTGGAGAATGGACGCGTGCGCGACTACTGGAACCACAACACCGCCTATCATCCGTGGCTGCAGCGCATCGCCGCCGAGCGGCCCCGCCGGAGCATCCTGGACGTCGGGTGCGGCGACGGGCTGCTGTTGCAGCGACTCGCGCCGTACGCCGGTCACCTCACCGGCATCGAGCCAGACGTCGCGGCGCTCTGCCGCGCACAGGCCCGTCTGGCCAGCATCCCCAACGTCACGCTCAACGCCTCCAGCTTCGCGGCCTTTGATCCGGGAACGAAGCACTACGACCTGATCACCTTCGTCGCGTCGCTGCACCACATGGACCTGGCTGACTCCCTGACCAAGGCGCGCGACCTCCTGGCACCGGACGGCGACCTCCTGGTCGTCGGGCTGGCGGAGGAACGCACCCCCTGGGACTGGGCCTTTGCCGCGCTGGCACTTCCCTGGGCCAGGCTCGGCTCAGCGCTCCATCACGAAACCGACCCTGGGGTCCTGACGACGCCACCGACCACCTGCCTGACTGAGATCCGCACCACCGCGCGCAACCTGCTGCCAGGCGTCCGGATCCGCCGTGGCCTCTACTACCGCTACCTACTCCGCTGGGCCAGAAGAGCCTGCCGGTAGGCGTCCATCGCCGCCCTGGCTGAGTGAAGCGACGTGCCGGGCTGAGGACGCTGCTATGGTTGGAAACGTCGTTGGTTCGGCGTTCCGGCGTCGAGGCAAGAGGGAATCCGGTGAGAATCCGGGACTGTCCCGCAGCGGTAAGTGGCGACGATGGCTTTCACAAGGCACTGGAGAGATCTGGGAAGCGAAAGCCGGAGGTTGGTGTTACACCTGGAACCACAAGTCCGAAGACCTGCCAGCGATCCGCCCGTACCTCGGGCGGAGGCGACGACCTCGTGGACTGGGTCAAGGCTGTGAATGGGTCACAGGCCCTTCTCATCGTCTGCTGGTACGCGATGTCGCGTGAAGCCTCGGATGAGAGTGGAGATGCTCGAGAAGATTCTGGCTGCGGACCGCAGTACAGTCGCTGTTCGTGAAAGCCGCTTGCGGGGGCGGCGGGTCTTGCATGTGCCCCACGCAACAGCGGACGGGCCCGGCGGAACACGTTGCCATGGCTCTCGCCCAGGTCCATCGAGCACTGCGGCACAGCCAGTGATCCGTCCTGACTGGGGCATACCCCACCCATCCGGGGCACCACGCGGAGACCGGGGAACCGGGCTCCAGCATCGTCGCGCCACACCATGACCACGTAGTACGTGTCGTCCTGAAGGGAGCCGCCCTCCTTCGCCGGGGGCGGTGATCAGGGAGGAAGGAGCGCCCTTGGTGAATGACTGCTGCCGCGTTCCCGCCCTTCGTTACTCCGGCGGGAACAGGACTCCGGCAGCACGCTCAGGCCGCTGATCCTCAAGGTCGGCGGCCTGAGCACAGTCACCTGACTTGGCTCATGTTTGGTGTTTTTGGGGTTGGAGGGGGTGTTGGCTAGGGGTTTTGGTTGGTGTGGTGTGCACTAATCGGGGGTGTTTTAGCCTGTTGGGGTGAGTCCGTATGTGAGGACGGTGAAGACCGCGTCGGGGGCGACGGCGGTTCAGGTGGTGTGGTCGTCGTCTCGTGGATCGCGGTCGATGGATCACATCGGGTCGGCACACACACCGGAGGATGTTGAGGTGTTGAAAGCGGTGGCGCGGCAACGCATGATCGCCGCTGGTCAGGACGAACTCGATTTCGGGGACGGGCAGCCACGACGGCGGGCGCTACCGATCCGGCGGTCGCGGGCGGAGCACTTGTGGAATGCCTTGTCGGTCGGGTTTGAACGGCTCGGGTTCGATACCGCCAGTGGTGGTGACGAGGTTTTCAAGCAGTTGGTGCTGGGCCGGTTGATCGAGCCGGCCAGCAAGTTGGAGACCTTGCGGGTGCTCGAAGAGATCGGGGTTCGGCCTTGCGGCTACGCGACGGTGAAGCGTCGGCTCGCCGTGTATGCCGAGCCGGCGTGGCGGCAGCAGATAGCGTCCGCGTGCGCAGCGCATGTGGGGTTGGGGCCTGCCACCTTGGTGTTGTACGACGTGAGCACGCTCTACTTTGAGACTGATGTTGGGGACGGGTTCCGGGAACCCGGATACAGCAAGGAACGCCGCTTGGAACCCCAGATCACCATCGGGTTGTTGACCGACGCGCGGGGGTTCCCGTTGATGGTGGAGGCGTTCGAGGGTAACCGTGCGGAGACGACCACGATCATCCCGTCGCTCCAGGCGTTCCAGGCCGCTCACGCCCTGCCGGAGGTGACGGTGGTGGCTGATGCGGGCATGTTGTCTGACGGGAACCTGCGGGCGTTGTCCGGGGCGGGGTTGCGGTTCATCGTGGGTCAGAAGATTCCCGAGGTCCCCTACATCGTGCGGGAGTGGCTGAAGACCCATTCCGGTCAGCAGCCCCCTGACGGGCTGACCCTGACTCAACCCTGGTCGAGGGGCCCGGCCGGGGCAGCAGTGACAGAGACGATCTACTACCAGTACCGGGCCGACCGAGCACGCCGGACGTTGCGCGGTATCAGCGAGCAGGTCAGCAAGGCCGAACGCGTGGTCGCGGGGAAGATCCCGGTGAAACGGAACCGGTTCATCACTCTCACCGGCGCACAGAAATCGGTGAACCGGGACTTGGAGGCCAAAGCCAAAGCGCTGGCTGGCTGGAAGGGATACATCACGAACCTGGCTGACCCGAGGCCGGAGTACGTGATCGGCGCCTACCACCAGTTGTGGCAGATCGAGAAGTCGTTCCGGATGAGCAAATCCGATCTGAAAGCCCGCCCGATCTACCACCACCTGAAAGACTCGATCGAGGCCCACCTCACCATCGTGTTCGCCGCCCTCGCCGTCGCTCGCTGGTTGGAGGCCACCACCAAAGTCAGCTTGAAGACCCTGGTCAAGACACTACGCCGCTACCGAACCATCGACATCCAAGCCGGCGACGCCATCGTCACCGCTGAAGACCCCATCCCCGACAACATCCAAGCCTGGCTCGACGCCATCCACAACACCCGGGAACGACACTAAATGAGCCAAGTCAGGACGCTCAGGCCGCTGATCCTCAAGGTCGGCGGCCTGAGCACAGTCAGGACCCAGCGGGCGGGTGCTCAGCGACGGCTTGGGGGCTGCGATCGCAGAAGGCCGGGTCAGGTGAGCGGTGCCGACTCCTCAGTCAGGCCCAGCAGGAGCCCACGCAGCTGCGCCACCCCCTCCTCGGTCTCCTCTCCCCAGACGTAGGCCGCGGCGCATCCCTCAGCGGCTCGCCGCACCAGGCGGATCCGGTCGTCAGGCAGACCGTCGGCGGCGAACTGCTCGTCCCACCACCGGACATTGTCGGCTATGGCCTGTTTCACCTCGGGAATGTCGATCATGGGATACCAGGTGGAGGAATCCGCGAAGTAGACCATGGCCTCCCCCGACCCCCCGCACAGAGCACGGACGTATGCGCGCAGCATCTTGCCGGGACGGTTCTCAGACAGGTCGAGGAAACCCTCGACCTCCGAACGCAGCTGCCGCGCACAGTCCTCACCGAGAGCCCGGATCAAGTCATTGCGAGACGGGAAGTGATGCAGCAGACCTCCCTTAGACATTCCCGCGGCCTCGGCGATCCTGGCCAGGGAGACTGACGTACCGTGCTTGCCCATGAGGTCGCTGGCGGCGTCGAGGATCGCCCGCCGTGTCCGGTCTGTGCTCCGGGTTTTTCCGCTGGTGGCCATGGACTCACCGTACCGCCGCGCCCATACCATCACAAACCAAATAGGATGAAAAACATTCCAATTGGTATTGAATTACCGACCATATGGTCTGTAACCTTGCGGGGTGCCACACAACGAGAACTCAATGACTCCACAAGTCCAGGCCGAGACCGTCCCCCCGCTGACAGCACGGCAGTGGGGCACCATCGCAGTTCTCACAGGTGCGGTCATGCTGCTGGCGATCGACGGCACGGTGCTGTCGCTGGCCGTGCCCCGGCTGACTGCCGACCTGGCACCTTCGGCCACAGAGCTGCTGTGGATCGGCGACGTCTATTCCTTCGTGCTGGCAGGACTGCTGGTCACCATGGGAAACGTCGCTGACCGCATCGGACGGCGTCGCCTCCTGCTGATCGGATCAACCGGCTTCGGGCTGGCCTCGCTGCTCGCGGCCTTCGCGCCCACAGCGGGGGTCTTGATCGCCGCCCGCGTCTTCCTCGGGCTGTTCGGCGCAACCATCATGCCCTCGACGCTGTCGATCCTGCGCGACGTCTTCCGGCATCCGCTGCAGCGCACCCGCGCCATCGCGGTCTGGTCGGCTGGCGCCACCGGCGGCGCGGCGGTGGGTCCGCTCGTCGGAGGGTTCCTGCTGGAGCACTTCTGGTGGGGGTCGGTGTTCCTGATCAACCTGCCGGTGATGGCCATCGTCATCGTCGCGGGACTTCTGGTCCTGCCGGAGTCGCGGGGTAACGCCGACGCCCGGATAGACGCCGTCTCGGCGCTGCTGTCGATCGTGGCGATCGTGCCCATCGTCTACGCGGTGAAGCATCTGGCCGCCCAGGGGTTCGACGTGACGGTGGTCCTCACGGCGCTGGTGGGCGCGACGGCCGGATGGGTTTTCGTGCGCCGCCAACGGCGGCTGGCCACGCCGCTGATCGACATCAGCCTGTTCCGCATCCCCGCGTTCACGGGGGCCGTGCTGGCCAATGGCATCGCGATCTTCGCCCTGGCGGGACTGCTGTTCTTCTTCTCGCAGTACCTGCAGCTGGTGCGCGGCCTCAGCCCGCTCATCGCCGGGCTGGTCGAGCTGCCGGCCACGATCATGTCGGTACTCGTCGCCCTGGTCGCAGTGGCGATCGTGAAACGCCTGGGCGCGGGCCGCTCCATCGCCACCGGCCTGACGCTGGGAGGTGGCGGCCTGGCGCTGGTGGGTTTCGCCGCCGGGCAAGAGGGTATCCACTGGATACTCATCGGGGTGAGCGTCGCTGGGCTGGGCATCGGCCTGGCGATGACGCTGTCCACCGACGCCATCGTGTCGGCGGCCCCGGTGGAACGGGCGGGAGCGGCCTCGGCCATCTCAGAGACCGCCTACGAGCTGGGCGTGGCGATGGGAATCGCGCTACTCGGGTCGCTGCAGACGGTCTTCTACCGCTGGCTGCTGCAGACGCCCAGCGGCTTGGACGACGCTATCGCCGCGCAGGTGCGTGAGTCGCTGCCCATCGGCCTCAAGGCACTCGACGAGACCGTAGCGATCCAAGCCGAGGCAGCGCACCTGGCCCGTGAGGCCTTCACCTCAGGCGTGCAGACGACCGCCGTGGTCGCGGCCGTGCTCCTGATTGTCGCGGCGCTGACAGCCTGGAAGCTGATCCCAAGCCAGCGTCCCCAGGAGGCCCCATCGAAGACCACCTGATGGACCTCACCCAACAGGAGAAATACTCGTCTGACAAGCCCAGATATATCAGTCCCCTAGAAACTCGTTGTTCCGCGGACCCAAACTCGTTGTTCCGCGGACCTGAGTTCGTTGTTCTACGGGACTGAGTTCGTTGTTTCGCGACCCATCCGGACCCGCTCAGCGGTACCGCTCCAGCCTACGGCGCAGGGGTTTGAGCAGGAGCAGCTCCAGGGCCAGGGTGAGGGCGGCCATCACCGCGGACAGGGCGAACACGTCGGCGGTCTCCAGGTTGGTGCGGGCCTGCTGCACCTCCGCGCCCATACCGGTGGCGGTGCTGAGCAGCTCCGCCATCACCGTCAGCCGGATCGACTGCCCCAGCGCGATGGTGACCGCCGACAGCACCGGCGGCACCACCGCGGGGACGATGACCCGGCGGACGGTGCCCCACAGGCCGAACTGGAACAGCCGCGCCATCTCCAGCAGGTCCGGGTCGACGTTGGCGACGGCATCCCGCAGCGTCGTGACCAGCAGAGGCAGCGTCACCAGGGCGACCACCAGTAGCACCACTCCGGCGGTCGGTCCCAGCCACAACACCCCAACCACCACGACCACGATGGGCGGGATCGCCATCAGCAGCTGCGCCCAGGACTCGGTCAGCTCCGCGACGGGCTTCCAGGTGCCCGCAGCCCACCCCCAGGGCAGGCCGATCAGGCAGGCGATCCCCAGGCCAGTCAGCGCCCGCTGCAGGGTGAGCAGCACCGAGCCTGCGAGCTCCTCGTCGCGGATCAGCCCCAGCAGCGCCTCCCAGGTCGCGCGGGGCCCCGGGAAGGCGTAGACGGGGTAGCTCGCCGACGCGAGGTCCCAGACCACCACCATGGCGGCGAGCCCCACCCACCACAGCAGGACGGCCCGCCACCGCGGCGAGTCCTTGTCGGTTGAGGTCACCTGGGGTCAGCCAGGTAGAAGTCGTCGGCCGGCATCTTGCCGCCGACGATGTCGGGGCTGAGCGTGGTCAGGCGTGTGTAGAAGTCCACCAGGTCGTCCTTTGCCCGCTGCGCCGGAACGACTTCCAGCTGAAGCCTGGGGACCACGCTCTTGACGACGGCCTCCGGCACCTCCGTCTTCTGCGTGATCGCGGCGAGGGCCTTCTCGTCGAGGGCGTTGACCTGCGCGACCGCGGCATCCAGCTCGTTGAAGACACCGCCGACGAGCGCCTTGTCCGAGTCGGCCAGTTTCGAGGGCATCACCACACCGGCCATCGGGAACCGCGCCTGACGGCCGGTGACGCTGCCCCACAGCTCCTGCAGGTTGAGGGTGCGGTCGAGGGTCTTGCCGGCCTCCTTGGCCTTGCCCTGGACGACGGTGGCGACATGCTCAGGCAGCACGGCGTACTCGATCTGCCCGGAGAGCAGCGGCTGGACGATCTCGGAGGCCTGCTCATACTTCGCCACCTCGATACCCTCAGCCCCGCCGTCGAGGGAGATGCCGCTTTGGGTCATCAGATAGCGGAACACCAGGTCGGGCATGTTGTTGGGCATCGGCACCGCGACCTTCTTGCCCTTCAGCCCCTCGACACCCTGCGCCGACGACCCCTCCGGGCCGAGGACGTAGAGCATGCCCCAGACGGTGATGGCGGCGAGCCGGATCGGCAGCCCCTTGTTGAACAGGTTCGCCGAGGCGTAGGACGGGGTGGCGACCAGGTCGGTCTCACCGTTGACGATCAGCGACTTCATGACCTCGACGTCGGTCCAGTTCTGCACGTCGGTCTTCCCGACGAGGCCGTCGAGTTTGCCGAGGGTCCCGAAGGAGGCCATGGGCGCCATGAACGCCAGGGTGGTGGGGACGTGGACGCGTAACGTCTCCAGCTTCGACGGCGACCCCGTCTGACTGGGGCTGGAGTTCGACTGCTGGGAGCACCCGGCCAGGCCTGCGGTGCCGAGCAGGCCGAGGCCTGCGAGGGTGAACAGGGAGCGACGCTTCATGATTCTTCCTTGTCGGTGGTGGAGGCGGTGTCGGTGGTGAGCTGCCAGGTGCCGGGCGGGCCGTCGAGGTGAAGATGAAGGTGGGAGACCTCGTCGGCCTCCTCAGGGTCGTGGGTGACCCACACGGCGACGACCTCCTCCTCGGCGAGCAGCTGGATCAAGTCGGCGCGCAGCGCCATGGCTAGGGGTTTGTCGAGGGCGGAGAAAGGCTCGTCGACGAGCAGCAGGGCGGGGCCGGTGGCCAGGGCCCGGGCTATCGCGACCCGCTGCCGCATGCCGCCGGACAGCTGCCGCGGGTAGAGGTGCGTGGACTGCTGGAGACCGACCCGGGCCAGCCACTGCTGGGCGATGAGGTCCGGGTAGTCGCCGCCGACCACCAGGGCGACATTCCGGTGGGCGCTGTACCAGGGCAGCAGCCGGGGCTCCTGGAACACCTGCGCCAGCCGTCCCTGGGGACGCGAGACTGACCCGCCGTCGCAGCGGCTGAGCCCCGAGATGGCCTTCAGGAGGGTGGTCTTGCCCACCCCCGACGCCCCGGTGACGGCGAGGGTCTGCCCAGGCGCGACGACCAGGTCCAGGTCTTTGATGAGGACGTTGTCGCCGCGGACCAGAGTGACGCCGTCGAGGACTAGGTCATCAGCCATCGGCTGGCTCCGCCGTCTTACGGGCGAGGATGACGATGCCACCCATCAGGCGTCCCTGGAGCTGGAAGCCCTGGCGCATGGCCTTGAGCCGGTCGCGGGCACCAGGTAGCCGGCGGGCGTTGCGCCAGAACCGCAGTGCACCCCACAGGCCCTCGTCGGAGATGAGACGCCTGGGTTCGAGGAGGTGCAGGGGCGCGCGGTCGTGCCACTCGGCGGCCAGGCCGTGGGCGGCCAGCAGCTCGGTCCAGCCCTCCAGGGTCAGGGGCCGGGCACCGACCTTGATGATGCGGGAGAGTTCCTTGCGGGCGGTCTCGCGTTCCTCGTCGGTGAAGTCAGGGAGCCAGGCCATCTCGTGCATGGCGTAGCGGCCGCCGGGACGCAGCAGCCGGGCGGCCTCCGCGACGATGGCATGCTTGGCCTCCTGTGACTGGATGGTGAGCATGGCCTCGCCGACCACCAGGTCGGCGCTGGCGTCGGGCAGACCGGTGTCCTGCGCGTCGGCCACCACGTATTCGGCATCCGGATGGCGTCGCAGGATGTCCTTGACGGCGTCGCGGCCCTCCGGGTTGGGGTCGACGCCCCGATAGGTGTGCGGGTTGCTGCGCAGCAGCACCTCGGCGGTGGCGCCGACTCCGGGACCGAGTTCAACGATGTCGTCGCTACTGGCGGGCTTCGCCTGTTCGAGCAGCCTCGCGGTGAGCAGCCGCCCGCCGGGCCTCAGAATGCGTTTGCCGAGCTTCGCGAAGAGCCAGTGGCCCTGCATCCGCCCGGCCTCCGGACCTGACCTGTCCCCCTTACCCCCAGCCTGCTGTGATTCCGCGCTGCTCATCCTGGACCTCTCAAGCGACTCGGACGTGGACGACGAGCGTAACTCAGCAGCAGCCATTTTCGAAAGGGTCGTGTGCTGTTATTCTTACTGGCGCGGGGGATCCGCGCCGCGATCACAGGGTGTGTCGCGGATCACCTCGCACCAAGGGCACAGCCGCCCTGGTCCAGGCATCCGCAGCACGCGAGCAGGCAATCCACAGCACACGAAACCCCTGGCCGCAGCGTGCGCGGCGGCCAGGGGTTTCGGGATGATGCCGTCAGCGACCCACTACTTGGATGCGGCCTCCGCTTTGTTGTCAGCGCGGTCGACGGATGGGTCCTCGCCGGCCACTATCTGACCGACATCCTCGACGAACTCCTTGTTCTTCCAGTAGTCGGAATGCCCACCCTCGTTGGAGGAGATATGCGTGACGCCAGACATATTGTGTGGCTTCTCTCCCAAACCAGCAGCCTCTTCCCCGGCACCCAGGGCTTTCCCAAGGGCTTTGTTCTTCCACCCGGTTCCCTTGCCCGCTACAACGTCATCATCGTTGACGGAGGCGTAGACGTGTCCTTCTGGAACGTTGTATTCATGCACATCGGTGGCCCGGCCACCCGGCGAGCCGTAGAGCACCATGTCATCGACCACACCAGTCTTGGTGCTCAACGCAGCCGTACCAGCGGTGAGAGAACCATAGGAATGGTCGACGGTGGTCAGATGCGGGTCAGTGCCCTGCGACTGATGCCAGCTATGAATCCCCTCATGGAAGCTGTTCAACGCCGGAGCAGCCTCATCAGCTCTATTCGCGTTCATATACTCCCATTGATGACCCTTGTAATCATCGCTAATCTCTCCAAGCCCGGGAGGCGCATCATAGCCAAGCCACGCCACAGCAGCCGTGTTCTCAGCCCCGGCCGCGTCACGCAGCGCCTCCGCATTGCTCACCAACCCAGGCAAGCCCTTCCTTGCGGTCGTGCTAATCCCGGGGACCAAAGTTGTGACGTTCTCTGCTGTATCGACATCACCAACAGAGATGGCGGCCCGGACATCTCCGTCACCGGATGCATCCAAATAGAGCAGATGGTACGGAGACTCCGGAAGACCATCACTGGCCATGGGATCCCCATAGGGATGCATCAGCTCCTCGATCTTCTCCAAATCCTCTACCTTCAACCGAGCATTGTCCACCTTCTGCTGGGCAGCAGCATATTCAGGACTATTCATGTCCCATTTATCGCGTGCCGCTTCGGCGGCCGCGAGCTCTTCTGCCGCCTTGGTCCTCTCCGTTTGAAGACGTATCTCATTCGCCTTACCGCGCGCGTCCATGGAGATGCCATCCAGGTTGCCGATAGCCTCTGGATGCTCAGCAATGATCTTATTCTTCTCATCCTCGGTGAGAGAGTTCCACCAGGCACTCACCTCCGTGGCCGACCAGCCCTCCTGCGGCAGATCCGGCAGCCCCTGCGACTCACTCGCCGAGGTCTCCGAGCACTGATAGGTGCCGTTGTGAACAGCGGTCAGACGATTTCGATAAGCATCGTCAACCTCAACAGCACGGTCAATAGCAGCTTTAATTAAAGCCTCCAGTTCTCCCTTTTTTAGGTTTCTCGCAGCATTCTCTGCCTGACACGACTTCGGATCTCTGCTCTCTCCATTTGGAGCTGGGGTATCTGGCACAACAACTTCATAATCGACACTGCCTTCAGCACTGATACTGAGATATGTGTACGTCGCCACAAAAGAGGTGCACTCCTGCACTTTGGTCTGCACATCCCACACGCCGTCTGCAGCGTCCGCGGTGGCCATCATCAACTCGGAGACATCATTGACCAGCTTGTCAAGACCCGAGTTCAAGGACCCCAGCGAAGACGACATCGCATTCACCGCGGCCCCCGTCGACTGAATCCTGCCCTTAGCGCCGGAAGCATCCTGCGCCTCAGTCCTCAACGTACTGCGCGCAGTGGACAGATTCTGCGAGGTCGTATTGAGATTCGCAGGATCCCATTGCTGGATCTCAGCCCATCCGATAGCCATCAGTTGCCCTCCATTCTGTTCTGCCAATCCCCGTAAGTACCTGTGTTTGTGGTCCCAGAAGCGTCCGACTGGGGAGACAGTGTCCCCGCGGAACGCAGTGATGCCTCGACGTCAGCTTCATTCTGACCATAGGAGTTCGCTGCGGACTGCACGTCATCGCTGAAGTCCTGATACTTGTCCTTGAGGTCTGAACGCCTCTTGTCGACCGTGCTGGCGGTCGACTCGATCCACGAGCTGGCTGATGCGGACCCCGTCATGGCAGAGGGCGCATCCGCCATGGCAGTCACCAGATCGACAGTCCCGATCTGGCTGGCAACGTCCGCGGTGTCTGAGGACAACGCCTCCAAGTCGCCGGTCACAATATTCACATCACTCACACGATCCTCCAACTCTGTCTGGCCACGCGGTACCGGTAAAACCCCCAGTCAGTTTGCTATTGCTAACCGACCCAGCCAGAGCGTACACGGTCTGCGGGCCGAGTAAAAGCACGGGCGGTCTGCGTAGAATCTGCCCGTGCCAGACCTGACCCAAGCCCAGCGCAACGCCGTCTCCGAGCTGCTCCGCGTCTCGCCGGTGATAGACGACCTCGCCGCCCGCTTCGACAAGGCCGGACACAGGCTCTACCTCGTCGGCGGGTCCGTCCGCGACGCGATGCTGGGAGGCATCGGCCACGACCTCGACTTCACCACCTCCGCGAGCCCCGGTGAGACGCACGCCATCCTCAGCGACTTCACCCCATCAACCTGGGACATAGGCCGCGACTTCGGGACGATCGGCGCAATGAAACGCGAGGGAGACAAGGAGTGGCAGATCGAGGTCACCACCTTCCGGGCCGACGCCTACGAGCCCGGATCCCGCAAGCCGGTCGTCGCCTTCGGGGAGCGCATCGAGGAGGACCTCGTGCGCCGCGACTTCACCGTCAACGCCATGGCGGTGGACGTCGTGGCGGGTGAGTTCGTGGACCCGTGGGGCGGGCTGCGTGACCTCGCCGACGGCGTCCTGCGCACCCCCGCCCCGGCGGAGGTCTCGTTCAGCGACGACCCGCTGCGCATGCTGCGGGCTGCACGGTTCGCGTCGCGGCTGGGTTTCCGGGTGGCCCCGGAGGTCCAGGACGCGATGAGGGACATGGCCGAGCGCATCACCATCGTCTCGGCGGAGCGCGTGCAGGGCGAGTTCACCGGGCTGCTGCTCACCGACTCCCCCCGCGAGGGCCTCGACCTCCTGGTGCGCACCGGCGTCGCCGAGCATTTCGTCCCGGAGCTGCCCGCGCTGCGCCTGGAACGCGACGAGCACATGCGTCACAAGGATGTCTACGCGCACTCGCTGACGGTGCTGGAGCAAGCCATCGACCTGGAGAAGGCCCGCGGCCACGAGCCGGACATCGTGAGCCGGCTGGCGGCGCTGCTGCATGACGTCGGCAAGCCCGCGACCCGGCGGTTCGAGGGGTCCAAGGTGACCTTCCACCACCACGACGTGGTGGGCGCGAAACTGGTCAGCAAACGCCTGAAGGCGCTGAAGTATTCGACGGCGATCGTGAAATCGGTGGCCAAGCTGGTGGAGTTGCACCTGCGGTTCCACGGCTATGGGGAGGCCACCTGGAGCGATTCGGCGGTGCGGCGCTACGTCCGTGACGCCGGCGACGAGCTGGAGCGCCTCCACATCCTCACCCGCGCCGACTGCACCACCCGCAACCGCAACAAGGCCACACGGCTGCGCCGCAACTACGAGGAACTGGAGTGGCGCATCGACGAGCTGGCGGCGCAGGAGGAGATCAAGGCCATCCGCCCGGACCTCGACGGGTCGCAGATCATGGAGATCCTCGGCATCGCGCCAGGCCCGCAGGTCGGGAAGGCGTACAAGTTCCTCCTGGACCACCGCATGGAGCACGGCCCGGCCACGCAGGAGGAGGCAAAGGCCATACTGCTCGACTGGTGGTCCAAGCAGGCCTGAGCACCTGAGTCAGCCTGCCACCGTCCCGCCCACTCCCCCAGCTACTCCCCAGGTTTGCTGGCCTTACTGACGTTTCGCTGGCCTTGTGTGCGTTTGCTGGCCTCACAGCACAGGCAAACGCATATAAGGCCAGCAAATACGGCATAGCGCCAGCGAAACTTATCAACCAGGCGATACAACAGCCTGGGAGAGCTCTACCGGTTGAGCTTCTTCGACTGGGAACGCCAGATCAGCACCACCACAACCAGCCAGGCCGCATACATGATCCCGACCTCAACAGGGCCCACACCTGCAAACAGTGACAGCATAGAAGCCATAATTAGCGGTACGATCGCCCAGACGAGAACCAGCAGAATCAGAAGAAAAAATTTTTTCATTCAATTACCCTGAGATAGTAGTGACATTTGCCATATGGTTTGATTTGGCATGAATCATACCAGTCGAATAGTAGCTTGCATGGCAACCATATCTCACTATGCAATGACGAATCTTAAAGGCGTTATTCACGACCTGGCGATCACCTTCTCATAGGCTTCTTTGACGAGGATCGTCAGCTTGTAGCAGTGCGTGATGCTCGGCGGCTCCGGCTTCCAGCCCTTCTCCTCGGTTTCTTCCGTGCCGAGCAGCTCCAACCCGGGCCAGGTCGCCGACACGATGGACTCTCTCCGGATACTCGCCATGCCCTGCTGCCACTGACTCACACAGCCACACACAAAGAACAGGCAAGCCGTCAGCAGACCCGCCATCACCCTCAAAGCCCGGCGCACATCGTCTCCTCACCTTTGATGGACACGTCGCAGTTCACCCTGCCAAAAGACGCCTCAGACGGCAAGAGCTCCTGCCGAAAGATGGACAGGGACCGGGGATTACACACCCAGCGGACTGGCCTCCATGAATCCAGCCGCAGTGACCATTCTCGAAGAAAACTCCTAGCCGGAGCCGCATTTCGAAAGGGCGCCCTGCCTTGCCAGCAAGAATTCCGGTTCAGGTCATTATTCGTTATAAACGGTGTTACAGACGGTAAAGGACCCCGCCGAGGGACTTCGATGAAGCTTCCTCCCCATCGCGACAAACACGACGACCGGTCGGCCGGACCCGATACGGTGGGGATGCTGACGGAGGGAGCCCGTAGACTGTAAGGGGTGGAGACCAACAGGACCGTACCGAACTCGACCTACCGGATGCAGCTGCACGGAGGGTTCACCTTCGACGACGCCGCGGCGTGGCTGCCATACCTGCACGCGCTCGGCATCACCCACCTGTTCTGCTCTCCGATCCTGCAGGCGGCACCGGAGTCCACCCACGGCTACGACGTCGTGGACCACTCTCGGATCTCTGAAGAGTGCGGAGGGGAGGACGGATTCCGGCGGCTCTCGCAGGCAGCCCACGAGCTGGGTATGGGCGTCGTCGTCGACGTGGTGCCCAACCACATGGCGGTCCCCACTCCCCTGTGGCACAACCGCGCCCTGTGGGACGTGCTGCGCCGCGGCGCGGAGTCGGAGTACTCGGATTGGTTCGATCTCGACATGACTGACTCCCAGGCCATTCTCATGCCGGTGCTGGGGCACCGGATCGGCCGGGAACTGGAAAACATCAACCTGACGACGGCAGTCATCAACGGCGAGGAGCAGCCCGTCGTCACCTACTACGACCACGTCTTCCCGGTCCGCCCCGGCACTGAGGAGCTGCCTCTGGAGGAGCTGCTGGAACGGCAGTGGTACCGCCTGGCCTACTGGCGGATCGGCAGCGAGGAGTTGAACTACCGCCGTTTCTTCGACGTCGACACCCTGGCCGCCATCCGCGTCGAGGACCCGGCTATTTTCGAGGCCACCCACCGCAAACTGCTCCAGCTCTTCCACGACGGCCTCATCGACGGCTTCCGCATCGACCACATCGACGGCCTGGCCAACCCCCGCCAATACCTCGCGGATCTCCAGCGCGCCACGGGCGGCTGCTGGGTGGTCGCGGAGAAGATCCTCGAATACGACGAGGAGCTCCCCGCCGACTTCGAGTGCGCCGGCACCACCGGCTATGACTCCCTGCTACGGGTCGCCGGCCTGTTCCACGTCCCCGGCAGCGTCCCCAGGCTCACCGACCTGTGGGAGCGCCTGTCCGGGTCCGGCGAGGGCTTCGCGTCGACGGTGCTGAACGCCAAACGCACCGTGGTGAAGGAGTCGCTGTTCACGGAGCTGAACCGCCTGGTCAACATCGCGATGGCCATCTGCGAGGACGACATCCGGCTGCGGGACTACACCCGCCGCCAGCTCAGCCACGCCATCAGCGGGCTGCTGTACCAGTTCAGCCGCTACCGCGCCTACGTGGAGCCGGGACGGGTCAATCCCGAGTCAGAGCGGGAGATCATCACCGAGGCGGCCGCGAGGGCCCGGGAGTACCTCACAGCCGACGAGCTGGACGCCCTGGACTTCGTGGTGGCGCTGGCCCTCGGCGAGACCGGTGAACAGGACATGGGCGGGGCGGACACGCTGCCGGCGCCGTCGCAGATCCTCAACCAGCTGCCGGGCCGCGCGCACGAGTTCCTGGACCTGCGCTCCGAGTTCATGGTCCGCTTCGCCCAGACCTGCGGACCGGTGATGGCCAAGTCGAAGGAGGACACCGCCTTCTACCGCTGGAACCGGTTCATCGGGGTGAACGAGGTGGGTTCGGACCCCAACATCATCGGGATCAACCAGGACGACTTCCACGGCTTCTCCCGCGCCCTGGCCGCCGACTGGCCCACCGCCATGACCACCCTGTCCACCCACGACACCAAACGCAGCGAGGATGTGCGCGCCCGCCTGGCGGTGCTCACTGAGTATCCGCGCGAGTGGGAGCAGTGCGTCAACGAGTTGCGGACGGCGACGGCGGAGTCCCGTCCGGTGCTGCTCGACGGCGGCACCGAGTTGTTCCTGTGGCAGACCCTCGCCGCCACCTGGACGCTGCCCGGCACCGCCGCGGGCGCGGAGGTGATCTCCGCCGACCGGCTGACGAAGTACCTGACCAAGGCCATCCGGGAGGCCAAGCTCCACACCAGCTGGACCACTCCCGATGAGGCCTATGAGGAGGCCGTCCTTGAGTTCGCGACGGCCTGCCTGGCCAATCCCGAGGTGGCCGCCGCGCTGGATGCGTTCACGGAGCTGACCTTCCAGTCGGTGCGCGCCAACGTCCTGGGGCAGAAGCTGATCCAGCTCACCATGCCCGGCGTCCCGGACCTCTACCAGGGCTGCGAGGTCGTGGACCTGTCGCTGGTGGACCCAGACAACCGCCGTCCCATCGACTACTACCGGCGGGCCGGGGTGCTGGGGTCGCTGATGATGAACCCACCCGCCGACCTGGACGCAGAGAAGCTTCTCGTGACGTCCCGGGCGCTGCTGCTGCGCCGCGACCATCCGGAGGCGTTCCGCGGCCCCGACGCCGACTACCGGCCGGTGTCGCTGAACACCGGTCACGCTGTGGTGTTCGAGCGCGGCTACAAGGACTCGGAGACCCCCGTGGCCATCGCGGTCGCGACGCGGGTGCAGTCGGGGCTGGACGAGACCGGCTGGGGGGACGCGGAGCTGGTGCTCCCGAACCTGCGGTTCCTCGACGTCCTGTCCGGCCAGGAGTACCCGGGCGGTGCCACGCCGCTGGCCGACATCCTCGCCACGCTGCCCGTCGCCCTGCTCGTCCACCAGGTCGACGTCGATTGACCCCGTGATCCTGGAAGGAGATCCCAATGCGTGACATCACCCGCCCCGAGGTCTGGGCCCCCGACGCTGAGCTGGTGGAGGTGATCGCCGACGGATCAGCCACTGCCATGACTCGCGGCGAGGGCGGCTGGTGGCGGTCAGAGCCGCTGCCGCCTGGGACGCTGTACCAGTTCCGGGTCGACGGCGGGATGCCGCTGCCCGACCCACGGAGCCTCAGCCAGCCCGACGGGCCGCACGGGCCGAGCCGCATCGTCGACCCGGCGCTGTTCCAGCGTCCCGGTGATTTCAGCGCGGACCTGCGGGGAGCGGTCGGGTATGAGCTGCACATCGGCACCTTCACCCCGGAGGGCACATTCGAGGCGGCCACCGGTCACCTGGACCACCTGGTGGAGCTGGGGGTGCAGGCCGTCGAGGTGATGCCCGTCGCAGACTTCCCCGGGACGCAGGGCTGGGGTTACGACGGCGTCGGCCAGTACGCGGTGCACGCGGCCTATGGCGGTCCGGAGGGTTTCGTGGCCTTCATCGACGCCTGCCATGCCCGCGGGCTGGGTGTGATCCTGGATGTCGTCCACAACCACCAGGGCCCAGAGGGCAACTACCTGGCGCAGTTCGGCCCGTACTTCACCAGCGCCCACCACACGCCCTGGGGGGATGCGATCAACCTGGACCAGCCGGGCAGCCGCGAGGTGCGGGACTTCCTGCTGGGGGCGTGCCGGCAGTGGCTGGTGGACTACCAGGTCGACGGGCTGCGGCTGGATGCCGTCCACGAGTTCCAGGACGACTCCCCCACCCACTACCTGGCCGAGCTGAGCGGTGCGGTGCGTGGCTGGGAGCAGGAGACGGGCCGGGAGTTCACGCTGTTCGCGGAGTCGGATCGCAACCAGCCCGCGACGGTTTCGCCGGCCGGGTCGGTGCCGGGGGCGCTGGGCATGGACGGGCAGTGGGCCGACGACGTGCACCACGCGCTGCATTCTTTCTTCACGGGCGAACGCGACGGCTACTACGTCGACTTCGGTACCGCCGAGACGTTGAAACGGGCTTTGACGAGGGTTTTCGTCCATGAGGGCGGGTTCTCAACGTTCCGCGGCCGGGATTGGGGCGCTCCCGTCGATCCGGCGTCGGCCCTGTATGACGGGCACTCGTTCGTGGCGTCGCTGCAGAACCACGACCAGGTGGGCAACCGCGCGGCCGGGGACCGGATCTCCCACGGCACGACGCCCATCGGGTGCCAGGCGGCGGGGGCGGCGCTGTACCTGCTGTCCCCGTTCACTCCGTTGATCTTCATGGGTGAGGAGTGGGCGGCCTCCACGCCGTTCCCGTTCTTCAGCGACCTCGGCCCGGAGCTGGGCCCGCTGGTGACCGAGGGCCGTGCCCGCGAGTTCGCCCGCATGGGCTGGGACGCGCTGGTGCCCGACCCGCAGTCGCCGGCCACCCGCAGGTCGGCGGTGCTGCGCTGGGACGAGGTCACCGAGCCTCAGCATGCCCGGATGCTGTCGTGGTACCGGGAGTTGCTGCGGCTGCGCCGCGAACACCCGGACCTACGCGATCCGGACCTGAACGCGGTGTCGGTCAAGGCGTTCGAGCCCGACACCGTGGTGATGCGGCGGGGTGGCATCGCCGTCGCCGCCACCCGGTCGCCGAGCCTGGTGGAGCTGCCCCTCAGGGGCGAGGTCCTGGCCAGCTGGGAGGAGTCGGTCAAGTTACCTGACGGGCTGGGACTGCACGGCCCGGGGGCGGCAGTGGTCCAGCTGGCGGAGTAATTTCCACAGTGTTCACAACCCTGTGGAAAACCTGCCTGTGACCTTCTATCTCAGTCCTGGCCTGGGGTTTCGCTAGATTGTGCGGTAGTTTCCCCCTGCTCGTCCACAGGTTCCAGAGGCTCTTCCACAGCGTCGGTGGATTTCTCAGCGGCAGGTTCGGGCTCCTGCTGCGGGTCCTCACCGGTCTCCGGGTCCTCACCGGCCTGTGGGTCCTCACCGGTGGGGACGTCGTCTGACGGCTCCTGGACGTCGGAGATCCCCTGCTGCCTGGCCCAGAGCCAGAGCGCCACGCCGGCGATGATCATCGGCACCGACAGCCACTGCCCCATCGACAGCCCGAGGGAAAGGAAGCCGAGCTGGGCGTCGGGCTCGCGCCAGTACTCGGCGACGAATCGCAAGAGGCCGTAGCCGAACAGGAACGCGGCAGCGACCTGGCCGCGGAGCCGCGGCTTGCGGGCGTAGAGCCACAGCAGGACGAACAGCAGCACTCCTTCGAGGAGGGCTTGGTACAGCTGCGACGGATGCCGCAGCACGTTGCCGCCGGTGGGGAAGCGCATCGCCCACGGCAGGTCGGCGGGCGCCTCCCGGCCCCACAGCTCCCCGTTGATGAAGTTCCCGATCCGGCCAGCCGCGAGCCCGATGGGGACGGCGGGCACGAGGAAGTCAGCGACCTGCAGGAACGGCCGGGAGCGCCGCAGCCCGAAGATCACCATCGCGAGGATGACGCCGACCGCCCCCCCGTGGAAGCTCATGCCGCCGTCCCACACCCGAATGATGTCCACTGGGTGCGTCCAGTAGTAGCCGGGCTGGTAGAACAGCACATATCCGAGGCGTCCGCCGAGGAGTACGCCCGCGATGCCGTAGAGCAGCAGGTCCTCAATGTCGGAGGGCACCCACTTCGACGGTTTCGTGATCGAGGCGAAGGGCTGGTGACGCAGTCTCAGGCGCATCAGCCCATAGGCCATGGCGAAGGCCAGCAGGTACATGATGGCGTACCAGTGGATCTTCACAGGCCCCAGGGCGATCGCCACGGGATTGATATCCGGGAAGGTGAGCTCCAATATCGTCACGCGCCAAGCTTCCCACAAACAACCGCTGAGACCGATGAGGCTAGAATCAGGGCTTGTCATCCGGCAAAGCATCATCCGTCTTGGAGGGGTCATGTACGACCTGGACTGGTTACTGGCCCGAACGGCCGGGAAACAGGAGACGAAATACCTGTATTTCTGGGGGCACCGCCCCACCCCCAGCGGAGAGCTCTCGGGAAGCTGTCTCAGCCAGTGGTGGCCGTCGCCCTTCGAGGTCGACGGGGTGCGCTACGCCACCGCCGAGCATTGGATGATGGCCAGCAAAGCGCGGCTTTTCGGTGACGACGAGATCGCGGCACACATCGTCGCCGCACCCCATCCTGACAAGGCGAAACTCCTGGGACGCCGGGTGCGGGGATTCGACCAGCAGCGCTGGGATGCGCATCGCTTCGACGTGGTGGTGGCGGGAAACCGCGCCAAGTTCACCCAGCACCCCGACTTGAGGGATTTCCTGCTTGGCACCGGTGACCAGGTACTGGTGGAGGCCAGCCCCGTCGACTACCTCTGGGGTGCTGGCCTGGCCGCCGATGACGACCGGATCACCGACCCGCAGTCGTGGCGCGGCCTCAACCTGCTGGGTTTCGCCCTCATGACAGTCCGCGACGAACTGGCCGCGGAATAAGGTTCAGCCGGCGCAGCTCACGCCACCTTGGAATATGTGGGACGCGCTTTCATCGCATGACCGCGCTGGAAAAAGCGCCAAGGTGGCGCGGCTGATCATGGCGTAGTGGGCTGGGCTCGTTCCCAGTCCGCGACCGGTCCTGGGACGACGGTGAACAGCGGATGCGGGACCACGTCGGCGACCGGAGGGAAGGCGGCCGCACAGCTGGGAGAGCGCTGCTCAAGTTTGGCGAGCAGATGCCCGGCCTCGACGTCGAGTTGCCCGCGGGTGACGGTGAGCGCCGCCGTCGCGCCGGGGGTGGTGATGCGGGTCCTGTCGAAGCGGTAGCCCCGTCGCGTGGCTTCGTCCGCGAGTCCGGCAAGGTAGGCGCCGATCCCGGCCAGGGGGTCGGCGAGGGCGCGGAACCGGTCGAGCTGGGGATGCCGGGTGTATCCGCGGGTCAGCCCCGCCAGCACCTTCTGCGCCAGCAGCGTCTCCCGCCAGCAGGCGATGAGCCCCTGCCGGTCGAGGTACTGCGGGTGCAGCGACCAGATCCGCACTAGGCGTTCCCGCCACTCACATCGCTCATGCTCTGCCTCCTGCCCTTCCCTCCGCTGGCCCGCGGCGCCTGCCGTTCTGGGTGCTGTCCTGCCAGCGGCTTTTGCGCCCCGGGATAATCCTATGGGGATCCTGCCGATGGAGACGGCGTGATGGATCGTTGACCACACAGGAGAAGAGATGACACAGCCCGCCTGGGACCAGCGCCGATTCGGCGTCCTCTTGACGGAACCCGACGACCTGGGCGGGCTCGTCGCAGCCATCGACGCACTGTCCCCTGCTGAGCGGGCTGCCGCGTCGCGGGCACTCGGCAGGGAGCTTCCCGGGTTGCGGCATCGCCTCGAACAGGCCGGGCTGCGCCACCACGCGGCGGACACAGCGCTCTGGCATCGCGGCGTGGTCCTGGTGGCGCTCCTCGACACCACGCCCGCGCAAGTGGCGAGCATGGTCACGGCATGGCCGGTCTGGAACCTGTGGGAGGACCGGGAGGTCTTCGGACGAGTGCGTGAGGCACTGCTGGCACATGACCGCCGCTGGGCAGCTCAGCTGGTCGAAGCCATCCTCAGGGAACCCGACGTCGGGGTCTACACCCGCCTGGCGCATCCGCTGATTGTCGCCCACGACCTGCCCCTGCCCGGTCAGCCGGCGTTCTGGCAGCTCTGGGCGCATGAGCTGTCCCTCCCCCAGCCAAACCAGCGGTGGGAGGAGCATTTCCTGGCGGCCTGCGCCGTCCCGGACGTCCTGATGGGTATCTCCAGCGGCCAGGCCGACTACGTCAGGCGCATCTCGCGGGCGGTGGACATCCTCAGGAAACTGGAGCCAACTAACGACCAGGCCCTGACGCGGGCTTTGATCCAGGTGTTCGCGCGCGGCGACCGTCCGGGCGCGCAGCGGATGGCGCTGCTGTGGCTGGGCGCGCTCGGCCTGGAGGGGTATCTGTGGGATGAACAGGTCCAGCTGCTGGCAGCCCTGCCGCACGCCGACAACGCCGTGGTGAAGTTCGCCGTCCAGCAGCTCCTGTCGTCGGAGCCAGCGCCCGAGCAGCTGACCGGCCTGGCGCTGGTCGTGCTGCCCCGGAAGGAGAAGGGGCCACGACGCGCCGTCCTGAAAGCCCTGGCCAAGCTCGACGCACCCCCGGCCGCGCTGCTGGAGACCGTCGAAGCACTGAGCAACCACTCCGACTCCGTCACCGCCGACCTGGCCAGGTCACTGCTGAGGCACTGGAAGAGTTAGTAACCCCCAGGGTGACGAGGATTCAGCCCGCCATCACCTCGTCAGGCACCACCGCGACTTTGAGGCCCCGTCGCTGGCGGACTGCTGCCATCGCCTCGTCCAGCTCGCTCAGGGGGAACTGGTGGGTGACCATACTGCCGACGTCCAGGGCGCCGCTCGACAGCAGGCCGACGGCCCGCGCCACATCGGCGCGGCGGGCGTTGGAGCCGCCCGAGACCAGGAGCTCCCGGTAGTGGATCAGGTTGGGGTCCATGGTGGCCGCTGACCCCTTCGGGAAACCGGCGAAGTAGTTGACCCGCCCCCCGAAGGCCGCCAGCTCCAAAGCCTGGTTCACCAGGCTGAGGTCACCGACGGCGACGATGACCACGTCGGCGCCGCGACCGCCGGTGCGTTGCATGATCTCGCGGGTGAGGGCGTCGCCGGTCAGGTCGAAGGCCTCGGTCGCGCCGAGGCTGAGGGCGGCCTCAAGCCGGCCGGGACGTCCCGTCGCGAAAATAGTGGCTCCCGCCAGCCGTGCGAGGGCAATGTGCAGCAGCCCGATGGGGCCAGCACCGAGCACGACGACGGTCTCGCCGGGGGCGACCGCGACCTGCCTGGCGCCGTTGAGGCAGCAGGAGACCGGCTCCGCGAGGGCGAGCGTGGTCGCCGGCAGTTCCCGCTCCACCACCACTAGGTTGCCGTGCTCCATCGCGACCCGCGGCACCAGGAGGTACTCGGCCAGGCCGCCGTCGAGCTCGTAGCCGAACAGGATCAGGTTCTCGCACAGGTGCTCCCGCCCCGACTGGCAGGCAGCGCATCGCAGGCAGCCGACGACGATGGAGCAGGTCGCCTGGGCTCCGACGGGAACGCCGGCCACCCCGTCGCCTACCGCCGCCACGCGCCCGGCGAACTCGTGCCCGAGGATGACCCCGGGCCTCACGCCGGCGGTCTTCGCGCCGGAGACGATCCGCAGGTCGGTGCCGCAGATGGTGTTGGCCTCGATCTTCAGCACCACCTCGCCCGGGCCGGGCTCCGGCCGCCTGACTCGCCGCAGCCGTAGCCGCCCCACGTCCTCAAGAACCGCCGCGTTCATGGTCATGATCGTCACTTTAATGCTGGCGTCTTAGTGCTGGTGTCGTCGGTGGGTGGTGGCCCTGGCTGGGAGAGGCTGGGTGAACGTACGACACGCGACGCTGGCAGCGTGTGGTTCACTTAACAATGATCGTGTGAAGACCATCGGCTCTCCTGGAGCCGCACCATCTATCCGAGAGGAACGCAATGACGCGCCTGGTCAATGACCCGTCTGATTTCCCCGCTGAGGCCCTCAAGGGATTCATCGCCGCCAACAAACGCTACGTCAAACCCGTCTACGGCGGGGTGGTGCGCTCGACCGCGACCCCTGAGGGAAAGGTCGCCGTCGTCTATGGCGGCGGCTCGGGCCACTACCCGGCCTTCGCGGGCTGGGTCGGGCACGGCTTCGCCGACGGCGCTGTGTGCGGGAACATCTTCAGCTCCCCCTCGGGCGCGCAGGCGTATTCCGTCCTCAAGGCCGCGCACCGCGGCGCGGGCGTCCTGATGGGCTTTGGGAACTACGCTGGTGATGTCCTCCATTTCGGGCAGGCCATCGAGCGGCTCCGCGCCGAGGGCATCGACGCCGACACCCTGGTGGTAACCGACGACATCGCCTCCGGGTCGAAGGACGAGCTGGAGAAGCGGCGCGGCATCGCGGGCGACTTCCCGGTCTTCAAGATCACCAGCGCCGCCGCCGAGGCTGGGCTGGGATTCGAGGAGGTCAAGCGTATTTTCGCCAAGGCGAACGCGGCCACGCGCAGTTTCGGAGTCGCCTTCGCCGGCTGCACCCTGCCCGGCGCCACCGGGCCACTGTTCACGGTACCGGACGCTCGTATGGGGATCGGTCTGGGGATCCATGGTGAGCCTGGGGTGGACGAGACCGGCCTGGGTAGGGCCGACGAGGTGGCCCGGACGCTGGTCGAAGGCCTGCTCGCGGACCGTCCCGCGGAGGCGGGCGACCGGTGCATCGCCATCGTCAACGGCCTGGGCGCGACGAAGTACGAGGAGCTGTTCGTGGTGACCGGCAGCGTCGTGGACCAGCTCGCCGCGGCCGGCATCGAGTGCGCCGACGTGGAGTCGGGCGAGTTCGTCACGTCCCTGGACATGGCCGGCATCTCGCTGACCCTGGTGTGGGTCGATGACGAGCTCCTCGGCTACTGGGACGCCCCATGCGACAGCCCCGCCTACCGCAAGGGGTCGGTGGGCCAGGTCGCGCGCGACGACACCGCGCTGAACCGCGAGGCGGCCGCCGTGACGGTGAGCACCCCCGGCGCCCCTGAGTCGCAGGCGGCCGCGGCCCGTATCGTCGAACTCCTGGACGAGGTGGCGGCGATGCTGGCAGACGCCGAAGAGGAGCTCGGCAGGCTGGATGCGACGGCCGGGGACGGCGACCACGGCATCGGCATGGTCAAGGGTTCCAAGGCCGCGGTCGCGGCCGCGCGGGCGGTCGCCGGGCAGGGCGCGGGTGCGAGCACGACCCTCACCGCGGCTGGTGACGCCTGGTCGGATCAGGCCGGCGGTACCTCCGGGGCCCTGTGGGGCGCGATGCTGACGGCCGTCGGCTCAGCGCTCGGCGACGACCAGGCCCCGACGACATCCGGCATCGCGGCGGCCCTGCGGGCAGCGCTGGCGGCGGTGCAGCGGCTCGGCGGGGCCGAGGTCGGTGACAAGACCTTGGTCGACGCGCTGGCTCCCCTCGTCACCGCCTTCGACGCGACGGACGGCTCCCTCCACGACAGGGCCGCCGCGGCCGTGACGGCGGCCGAAGCGGGCGCCGAGTCGACGAAGGCGCTGCAGGCCAGGCTGGGACGTGCCCGTCCGCTCGGCGAAAAGTCCGTCGGAGTCCCGGACCCAGGCGCGGTGTCGCTGGCCAGGATCGCGGCGGTGGTCGCAGCACACGCCTGAACACTCCCCACTACAGCGGCAATACGAACGTCATGCGACGGCGTCCCTACCGCTCTGTGAACAGCGCCGACTCAGGTTCTGCTGTCACAAAAACCCGTGAGGTGCCGATGTCCTCGGGGTGGTCCGCGAACAGGGGGCCACCGGGGATCAGCATGGTGACTTTGTGGCCGTCGTCGTTTCCATGGCGATCTCTCCTGGCCATGGAGACCAGGCGACAGCGTGCATCAGGTCCCGATGAGCAGGCAAGCGTCTAAGCGCTCTCCAGGTAGGTCTCCAGTGTCGTGTGGTGGGAGTTTGTCAGTGGGAGGCGGCTCCGGGGTGGATGCATCGCGAGGCAGCCGAGTGAAACGCTACTGGGCGTACCGTGAGCGAGGTGAACGAAGCGAGGCGCCGCATCCGGGGCCGAAAAACACCGGCGAACTCACACCACGCGACACTAAGCCTCACGCAACAGGTCGGAACGCCGGACCCCTCATTGCGCGGCGACTTGGTCAAGCCGGTTGCTGACCTCCTGGGTAACACGGAATCCCACATGCACAGAAGGACGCATATCAGGGTCCAGGTAGGGCCTGCCGGTGAGGTGTTCACCGGCTTGGAGGCCGATGAGCTCGGCGCGAGCCTCCGTTAGACGCTGCCCGTCGTAGTGAACATCTTCTCGGTCGAGGTCGACATCACCGCCGTCGGTTACGGTGGTTGGGCCATTACCGAGGTCAACAGTAATAAATCTGGCCATGAGTGTTTATTTCCTTCCCCTAAGGACAGTTGGCATCACATGGAGAACCAGGAGGACTGGTTCTCCACTGCGGGCATCGATGGTTTCGACGGCTGTAATGTCGATTTCGGCCCTTATCGTCTGCTCCAATTCGATCGTATTGGGTCTCCCGGAGGCAGCGACGCCCTGGCGCTCTGGAACGTTCACTATAACTACCATCGGACCCACACCGCTTGCGAGAACCAGCCACCCACCAGCCCACCACACGGCACCAGCGACCTCGAACACCTAGCCCGCGGCCGCTAGGGCGAAGGGAAGGACCGTCCCAGCTCCGGCCTGGCGTAGCAGCCGGGCGGCGACGGTGAGTGTCCAGCGTGACTCCACCAGGTCGTCGATCAGCAGCACCGGGCCGGCGAGCTCAGGCAGCCGTGCTGCCATCGCCTCGGGAACCTGGAAACGGTGGAGGACGTCCCGGAGCCGGTAGGCGGCATTGGTGGAGCGGTTCAGGGGTGCCGCGCCTAGAGCCAGGTCCAGTGGGCCGAGCAGCGCCAGTCGCCCGGCCTGGGCGACGCCCGTGGCGAGTGAGGACACCAGGGTGGGCCTGCTGAGGCTGGGCACCCAGGCCACCGCCGCGGGGCGCTGCTCCCAGTCCCACTCCTTGAGGGTCCGCAGGCAGGCGGCTGCGAGGGGCGCGGGCACCTGCGCATCCAGCGGCCGCCCGCCGCTGTCCACCGCGAAAAGCACCCTCAGGGCGGTGCCATAGCCCAGGTCCGTCAGGCGGGCGACGACCCGGCCCGGCTCGTGACGTTCTCCGGCTGGGATGCGGCCCTTGAGGTCGATGCCGAGCCGTAGCATTCCCACCGGCCACTGGGACCGCGGATCGATGGGCACCCCGACGCGGTTGAGGGCTTTCCGGGCGGCCTCTGCGCCGTCGTCGTTGACCTCGACCGGGTACCAGGGGCCAGCGCAGGTGTCGCAGCGGCCGCAGGCAGCGGATGCGGGGTCGTCCAGCGACGCGGTGAGGTACGCCATCCGGCACTGCCCCTCCCCCAGCGCCTCGTAGTCCAGCATCGCCTCCTGCTCTGCCACGCGGGCGGCCGCGATCCGCGTGTAGCGGTCCTCGTCGTAGTCCCACGGCTGTCCCGTCGCGACCCAGCCGCCCTGCACCTGCCGGACCGCGCCCTCGACGGCGAGGACCTTGAGCAGTAGGTCCAGCTGGCCGCGTCTCAGGTCTACCCTGGCGCCAAGCGCCGGCGCCGACAGCGGATTGTCGGACAGCTCACCCAGCACCGCGTCCGCCCGGGCCCTGGTGGGCATGGCGTTGGTGGCGAAGAAGTGCCAGACCTCGCGGTCCTCCCGGCCCGGCAGCAACAGCACGTCGGCGCGTTCGGTGGCGCGTCCGGCGCGTCCCACCTGCTGGTAGTAGGCGACCGGCGAGCTGGGGGCTCCCAGGTGGACGACGAACCCCAGGTCGGGTTTGTCGAAGCCCATGCCGAGCGCGGAGGTGGCCACGAGGGCCTTCACCTCATTGGCCTTCAGGGCGGCCTCCGCGTGTTGCCTGTCGTCCGGGTCCGTGCGGCCCGTGTAGGCAAGCACCGGGTATCCGGCATCCGCCAGGAAGACAGCTGTGTCCTCGGCTGCGGAGACGGTGAGGCAGTAGATGATGCCGCTGCCGGGCAGGTCGTCCAGGTGTTGCCGCAGCCAGGCGAGTCTGAGTGCGGAGGAGCCCAGCTCCAGCACGCCGAGGCGCAGCGAGTCACGCGCGAGCGACCCGCGGAGCGTGAAGACCTCGTGACCGCCCGCGCCGAGCTGCTCGGCCACGTCGGCGACCACACGTTCGTTGGCGGTGGCGGTCGTCGCCAGCACGGGCACGCCGTCCGGGAGCTCGGCGATGAGGGAACGGATCCGGCGGTAGTCGGGACGGAAGTCGTGCCCCCAGTCGCTGATGCAGTGCGCCTCGTCGATCACCAGCAGGCCCATCCGGGCGACGAGCTGCGGCAGCTGCTCCTCACGGAACCGGGCGTTGACCAGCCGCTCTGGGGAGACCAGCAACACATCGACCTCGTCGCGAGCCAGCCGCCTAGAGACGGCCGACCACTCGGTGGCGTTGGCCGAGTTGATGCTCTCGGCCCGCACCCCGGCCCGGGCCGCTGCCGCGACCTGGTCCCGCATCAGGGCCAGCAGCGGCGAGACGATCAGCGCAGGCCCGGCCCCGGCGCGGCGCTGCAGCAGCGCCGAGATGAAGTAGACAGCGGACTTTCCCCACCCCGTGCGCTGCACGACGAGCGCACGCCGCCGATCCTCGACCAGCGCCTTGATGGCCTCAAACTGGCCGGGATGGAAGTCCGCATCGGCCCTGCCGGTTAGCTCGCGGAGCACCGCCAGGGCCTCGTCACGCAGGCCTTCCCCGCGCCGTCGCCGCACGCCAGCCCCTGGTGACGCTGGTTCCATCGGCCGGGCCTGGTCCAGGTCGTCGGGCGGCTCCATCAGGGGATCGGGAGGCGGCTCCTCGACAAAACCTGGTTCGTCCCATCCGGTCATGAACCAACGATGTCAGATGCGTCCGACATTTTCCGTGCCATATCAGCGACCTCGCGCCAGGTAGGCGTAGCGGTGATGCGTCTCGAAACCCTCGGAGTCGTAGAGGGCCCGGGCGACGGTGTTTCGCTCCTCCACCTGGAGGGCGATGAAACCAGCCCCGCGCCGGGTGGCCTCGGTCATGAGCGCCCGCGTGATGGCTCGTCCCAGTCCGCGTCTGCGGGCCTCAGAGCGCACCTCGATGCCGGTGAGCACACCCCAGCCGTGAGCGATCGCCACCCGTCCGACGGCATCGTCACCCAGCCTGAGATAGCGCGCCGGAGCAGCCGCGGACTCGGCCAAAAAGGCGTCTGAGCTGCGGCTGCTAATTCTTCTCCAGCCGGTGTCAGGGGCAGACGCCGCTGTCGACTCGGGTCCCCTGGAGATGCGGGCGTCAGCGACCATCACCACGGTTGGGTTGGGTTGTGTGACAACATAGCCTTCAGCCTCCGCGAGGCGCTGTTCCTGGCTCCCAGCTACGACCTGCAATTGCATGCGGCGTCCTGCCCAGGCCTCGGCCAGCCGCTCGGCCTCGGCAAACGGCACCCCGGGATCCCCGCAGGCAAGCACCGAGTTGGCGCGGCCGCTGTGGTTGTTCCCAGCCCGCAGCACCCATTCCCCCAGCCGTGCGCGCCGGATTCCAGGCCAGGTGAGGTCCAGCAACCGCTCCAGCAGCTCCGGCGACGACGTCGGCGTCACGGTCGTCTTCCAGGCCAGCATCTCGCGCTGGTAGTCGGTGTCAACGATCATGCCGACCACGGTACAGTCAGGCTTATTCGCGGGCGGTCGACGAGGTCGCGGAACCCCTTGTCAGCGGCGGGTTGCCATGAGCTATGAATAAGCTTTCGTGTATGTGCTATCGGCCTTCATTGTCGTGTGCTGGGATTTTGCTGGCGTTATTGTCGGTTTGCTGGCCTTATTCACGTTTGCCTGTGCTGTGAGGCCAGCAGACGCGAATAAGGCCAGCAAACCAGAGATAAGACCAGCAAACCGGGGGCTTGGAGTTACCTGGCTGTTCACCACTGTCCACGAAACGCCGGGCACTCCACATCCTCAGAGCTGTTGTTGAATACTGGCCTCGGACAGAATTATTCCTCGTGCCGGGAAATGTATATCGACCGCATTGTCCAATGAGCGTCCCTGCGACCTGTAGGGTGCGGGCATGACGTCCGACTCTCTGCGCGCGGCCCGGCACGACGGGGGTGGCGACCGTTTCTTAGCGCTGTTTCTCACGCTCAGCGTGGAGGGCCGGAACCTCCCCCAGCGTGCCGGGGAACGGAGACTGCGCGGGCTCGTTACTGAGTTCTTCGCCCAGCCAGCCGTCCACGATGCCCTCGGCCACACTGACACCGCCCTTGACGACGAGCTAGCCGACGCCGCCACCACGTATTTCCAGACCTGCCTCAACGACAGCCAGTACACCTCCGGGCTGCTCGGGTTGACACGCCTCAGCGCCCAGGAGGTCCGGGACAAGATCGCGCGGGATTTCGCGGCCATGGCCGCCGCGGTCGTGGCCTCGGGCGCTCTCTCCGGCGACGGGGCGCGCCTGCTGCCGGCTCTGCTGAACGGGCTGCGGCGGGCCTTGGGAGACAGGGCCGACGAGCTGGCGCGCGACGCCGTCGCCGCCAATCACCTGGCCACCCAGGCATCCGGTTTGCTGTGGAGCGAATGAGACATCGCGAGGCCCTGGCTGCGTCTGCCACCGTCACCGAAAAACGACGTGTTCCAGCACCGAAAAACGACGTGCTTCAGCACCGAAAAACGACGTGCTTGTTATCGTTTGCGCATGGACTACCGCCCGCGCGTCGTGGATCAGCAGCTCACAGAACTCTTGCAGGTGGCGCCGGCCGTCAACCTCATCGGCCCCCGGGCCTCAGGGAAGACAACCACAGCTTTGCAGCAAGCTGCATCGTCCTGGCGACTGGATCCGGCTGCCCCAGCGTCCATTGAGCTGGCTCGTGAGGACCCATCCCTGGCGCTGAGTGGCGATGAGCCGCGGTTGATCGACGAATGGCAGCTTGTCCCGACGCTGTGGGATGCCGTGCGCAGGAACGCTGACGACGCCCCTGGACGTGGAAAGTTCATTCTCTCAGGCTCAGCCTGGCCTGACGATGATGCTCGCAGACACTCGGGCGCTGGCAGGATCGTCGATCTCATCATGCGACCCATGAGCCTGTGTGAATCCGGCGATTCGACTGGCCAGGTCAGCCTGCGGAGCATTCTTGATGGAACCCAGGCCCCGGTGCTGGACAGTCCGCTGTCTGTGTCCCGTTATGCAGATCTCATAGTGCGTGGGGGCTGGCCAGGTTGGATCGACCTTCAGGGCGATCAGGCACGCCCATTGGTGGACGCCTATCTCGCGGCGCTCCAGCAGCGCGATTTTCCCCTGGTCGCTGGGAATCGTCGCGCCCCAGGGCGTTTTGCCCAGTTCATCACGGCATATGCCTCCCTGACCGCACACCCGACGCCACTGTCAACAGTGGCGAAGCGGCTCGCGGATGATGGCATCACGGTAGGAAGAGACTTCGCCACCACCTTCCACGAATTCGCCACCCGCATGTTCCTGGTGGAGGATCAGCCCGCCTGGAGCAGCTCCCGGCGTTCCCGGAACCGGCTCGTCGCCAATCCGAAACGACACCTGGCCGATCCCTCACTCGCCGCCTCGGCGCTGCATCTTTCACCCGAGGGGCTGCGCCAGGACTGGGAAACTTTCGGGCTGCTCTTTGAGTCACTCGTGGTACGAGACCTCAGGGTCTATTCCCAACCGCTGGGAGGCAAGGTCTTTCACTACCGCACCCACGACGCGGCGCAGGAGATTGACGCGGTGGTCGAATTCTCAGATGGACGCTGGCTGGGAGTCGAGGTGAAGCTCGGATATCAAGCAGCACGGACGGCAGCGGAGCGCCTGACGTCCGTCACAGCCGCTTTCAAGCACCCGCCGACGGCGCTCATGGTCGTCACTGGCGACGCTCCAGCTACGCGCCAGTCCAACGGCGTCTGGATTGTTCCCCTCGGGCTGCTAGGGCCTTGACCCATTGGTTTCAACAGCTTAAACCGGGACTGTAAGAAACGGTGTGCAAAATCCGGCCTGCTCCTACGGGGCCCAGAGCTGCACTTTCTGAGCGCGTCGATGGCGTTACGCGGAGTGGCAAGCACCTGCCTATCTCGTGGGGTTCGTCAGGCAAGCCCCCTGGTGGATCACCGGTACACCATGTCGAGGACGGCAGTGAGCATGTCGGACAGGCCGGACTCCTCTACCGGGAAGTGACCGCATCCCCGCAGCATCAGGAGGCTGGCCGGTCCCTCAGCCCGGGACAGGACCCGAACGCTCAGCTCGACCGGCGTTCATGCGTCCCGGCTGGGATGGAGCAGGGCGAGCGGGGTCGTGATCTTCTCGGGCGGAGTGTGCCGGTAGCGCAGATAGGAAGCGAGGAAGCCCAGCGGGATCTTCGCGCCGCCGCCGAGCGGATCTGTGGCGCACAGCCTCGACAGCCCGCGGTCGCGGCTCATCCTCGCCAAGTTGGCCACGGCGTTCATCGGGATCATCGTTCGTGCCAGTGAGCCTCGGGCAAGCGATGAGAGCGGTCGTCCGAGGACGCCGAGCGGTCCGAAACGAGTCATGTGCGCGCGGGCACGCCAACCCCTGGGGTCGAGGAGGCAGGTTGCTGCAACCGCAGCGACGTGCGGTGAACGACTCGCGACCTCGTAAGAAAGGAGGCCGCCTATGCCCGCGCCGAAGAGGATCAGCGGGCAATGGTCGCGCTCGGCATCGGTGAGGTCGACGAGGAGCCGGACCCAATGCTCGTATCGCACAGCAGCCGGGTCCGGCGAGGTGGTGCGCCCATAGAGGGGCAGATCGACGGCCGACACGTCCAATCCCCGGGATGCCAGCAGCGCGGCGATCGGCCAGAGTGCACCAACGCCGACACACCCCAACCCCGAACCCCATGAAAATCGAGGTTAACAGCACACATGATCTAGAGTTGATTAATGGATGGCAGGAAGATTCGCGTCATGATCGTAGATGACCAGCCCCAGGCCTTAGAGGAGGTCCAGAAGCTGGTGGAACGGATGCCTGGGATATCGATAGCTGCGACTGCTCGCAATGGCCAAGAGGCCGTCAAACTGGCGGAGCAGTGCCGGCCCGATGTCATCCTAATAGACCTTCGCACACCGGTAATGGCTGGCATCACCACAACGCAACATATCACAGCTAGAGGCCTGCAAGCCCGGATCATCGCACTCACTTCATTTGAGGACGACCAGACTTTCCACAAATCCCTTCGAGCTGGAGTAACTGGTTTCATCCTGAAAACCAGTTCACCTGGAGAGATAGCGCATGCAATTCAGCAAGTTTACCTAGGAGAATCTATGCTCTCGCCAAAGCTCATATCCCGGGTGTTGTCACGCTACGAACCAGGACTCCCTCTCTCCGATATCGTGACTGCTTTGACTGAGAAAGAAATTCACCTGCTGACCCTGGTCGGACAAGGACTAAATAACACAGAGATTGCGGAGAATATGCATCTCTCTAAGAGTACAGTTAAAAGCTACATATCTCGCCTGATGCCTAAGCTTCAAGTTCAAAGCAGAGCCCAGATGGTAATTATTGCATTTCAAAATGGCTTAGTGACCTTATAGAAGGCTATTCACAAGACTCCCAGGAATAGCGCAATCTGTTACCGATGACTGGCGCAGCAGAAATCAAAGAGATTGAATGCTATATTGCACGCCACACGGGAGAGAATGGAATAATTGGACGGTATGAGCTTTTGTGGGTCAACGTGGCGGATAAAGAGAACCCAGAAAGCCATTTAGAAATCATCTTTTCCGCAACATTTCCCCTTGTCAACTGCGGATTACTGGGGCCTTGACTGTATTACTAAATAAGCCTCCCGGCGCCGATTCATTGGAACAACAAATCCGAGTAATTCATATTTATTCAATTGAAGACAGAGGCTATTTTCCATGCTTCGCATGGTGTCGTCTCGAATATTATCGCGAACATGGAGGGGTATTCACGACTAGTCGACGAGGCGGCAAAATCCCTTACCGATGCCAGGTTGGAGTGCCCGGCGTTTCGTGGACAGTGGTGAAAAACCTGAGTCTATTCGAACATGTGAGGCAAAAAGTCTGTATTATGCTGGCTTCAAAAGTTTAGTAAAGAGTTTAGAGAACACATGCGTTGCGGAGGTTCGTGAAGGGGTCTCGCCCGATCGCGGATAGTGGCGAACATCTTACACTCTGGTCCCGGCGAACTGTGGGTCAGCTGGGTGAGGATATGGCGGAGGCAGCATCCCGACCCAGGTATGGCGGAAGCGTCGTCGGATCAGGTGGCGGAACATCAAGCGCTTACAGGCCGAGGCTGGGTGAAGCGAAGACGAAAGGGGGGTAGGGATGAAGGTGGCGGCTTTCCTGCGCCCCGGGAATCCCGCGGGTGGCGGCGAAGAATGTGTCTATGCCTCTTCGTGAGGTAGGCAGCTATCTGGTGTATGTGATGTGCCGCTGGGCCAGAGTGTCTCGTTCTGGCTACCACGAGGTGGCGGAGCCAGGGTTTATCCGAAACGCAGGAACGCCAGGGGAGAACTCACTATTGTGATCACAGATCTTCTTCCACGAATCTGAGCAAACCAACCCATGGAGGGTGTTTGGTGTATCCGCGCAGCTCCGGTTGAACGAGGGGGTCCATGCGAGCCTAGATCTGGTGCGCCAACTCCATGTACCAGGCTGGCCTAGTTGGCCTACCCAGCCCCGAAAAGCGGGCCCGCACCAACTATCCCAGCCCAGGGGTCTTCACCACCGCCCGGATCTGGCCAAAGCAGGACTGTCACCGCCGATGCGCCAGGGGTAGAAACGAGAGGTGGGCGACATCAATCTTCAACCCCTACCTGGGAAAGATTCGCTTATCTAGCGACCATGAATAGACCTGCTGCCCGAGATGAAGATCATCGGTCACGGTGATCAATGAGGTGTATGCGCACCCAACTTATTACCGAGGCCTTTACACATGGCGGTCAGAAATCAACCCCCTATCGTGGGCGAGACCATCTTCCATTCCGGTGCGTGGTTCACACTTACACCTCAGCTGAATTGCGCAGACGTCATGAACACATATGGTATCCGCGCCTCGATCGGGTGGAACTGGTGTTGTGTTACGACAATGCCGCAGCAGAATCATTCAACACCCTGAAGTTTATTCACAGCTACGGGCAACCAGGCTCTGACGAGGGGGTTCACCACCCCTCAGCTACCCATGAATAAATCTCCCTCCTGCAAGAAGGAGATAGTGAACCGGAAAATTCTACCCCGACACGAAAACACGCAGCCGGGGATGTTGCAGCCTGGATCGAGTAACTGCTGCAATCACAAAACGACTCCACTCGGCGCTAGGGTACCAAACCCCCAACCACGTCCACCAAGAATGGAATCAAAACCAGAAAGCAGCCTAAAAATCCCATTTTTCAGCAGTGTCCACAAAAACCATAGCACTCCATTATGAATAAGCCTCCTGTTGTAGATTCCTAACGCATCGACCGTCTCACACGAAATGCTACGGTTTCCGTCTACGCTGAGTCTGCGAGCCCCTTAGAACCGAGATCAGCGATGCGGGAGCACTTCGCCGATCTTGACCCTGGCGATTTTGCCAGGCTTGGTGTCGACGTGGATCATTTGGCTGGAACTTGGTGGATATCGGGTCCGCACCGGAACACACCAGCTTGGGCGGGTAAATTAGACTTCCCATCTGATCTCAGCGCTATACCAAGCCACTAGAGCGGTCCTGGCCCAGCAACGGGTCAACGGCGAAGACCAGCGAGAGCCCAGTCCTCTGGGCACTCCACGACGCCCTTCGACCTTGACGTGACGGTAGTCATGGCAGTGCTCTGTAACACAGCCATCAGCCTCATCCGCCTCCACGACCCCACCGCCGTCTCAATAGCCAGAAACTCAGACACCCAGACAAGCAAAATGCCTATTCACAACCCCGTGAACCCAACTTTGCCGCCCCTGCCTCCATCAGCACCCCACTAGTCAGAGATGTTGCTAAGGCAATACGACGCTGCCCTGCATGAGCCACGATCAACACCCGCAGATCAACTTTGGGGGACAGTTCGTTGACCTCGGCAAAGATTTTGGGGTAGCTTCTAACCAAGGATGTTATTCACGGCTTTGGCCAAATAGGTTCTGACAAGGGGGTTCGCATCCCTGCAAGATGCTCGTGAATAACCTCTTAAGACATTAAATCGGGCAAAATCGTTAGGAGGTTATTCACGACCAGAGACAAGCCTGCGCTGATCACGAATATTTACCGAGCCGAAAACCGTTCATGATCGCCCTCTCAGAGCATCAGTCCTGAGGAGCAAAGGAGTAAAAATGAAACGCTCTAGGCGTCTTTTCCCCAGAAAACTAACAGTTTTGCTTGCAGCTGGACTAGCGACAACTTGCCTTAACCTCGGTAACGCAATCAATGCGCAAGCCGATTCTCCTCCCCCATCAGACGAGCAGGAGAAGCAAGCTCGGGAAGCATTCCTAGTCTGGCAAAATAATGCAGAAAATCAAAAACAAGAGGCTCCGCAAAGCAATGGAGAATCATCTGAAATCTCACAGCGACGAACGACGGATCTCTACCGCGGTAGTTTCCTGATGTGGTCAAGGGAAAGGGTTGATTTCGGCTTCAATTCTCAAGATGTGACTTGGAGCGATGGGTATCAGCAAGGTGGTGCGATATTTCCAAACACCATGGAAATGAAGGGCACAGAGCGAATCCTTGAAGAACGCACTCAGCATATTTGGCGAGGAAGTTACGTTGCAGGAGCTGGAGTACCTACTCCCTGGGGTAACGCAAACGCGTATACCGTGACTGCAACAGCCGAAACCGAGGTCCATGGTAGTGGGGCTTGGAACGCATCATGGACCGACTGAAACCAACTCTACACATCACCGATCTTCGAAAAAAATTCCGCACTGAGGTTCTTCGCGGAATCAATCTTACCGTGAAGGCTGGAAGCGTAGTTGCGATCCTTGGAGAAAATGGATCGGGCAAGACGACGCTTCTGACCTGTCTGTTAGGATTGCAAAACTATTCGGGATCAGTCGAATTCTTCGGTGGGGAGGGCAGTGCCCTCCCCACCGAAGAATCGGCTTTTGGAATTCTTGACCAGTTCCTACTCTATCAACGTTGGACAACAAGAGCTAATATTAACTATTTCCTAAACGACTCAGAGGCTTTTGATAACCAGGTAATAGCTTCCCTGGTTCCTCAGTCTTGGGGACCTGTGAAGACAGGAAACTTATCAACCGGTCAAGTAAAGCTAGTAATGCTGGGAATCACTTTCGCATCATCAGCTCCAGTGATTGTGCTTGATGAATTCGTCAATGGGCTCGATGAAAATGCACGACAAGCTGTAAAGCAACGTATTCTTTACACCCAAGAAGAAGAGCGACGCATTATCATCGCTACCGGACACGACCTAGAAATTTTAGAAGAAGTCGCCACCCACACCTATATTCTGCAACATGGACAGCTCATAAATGTAACACCAAAGATACGTCAAGGACGAAACATGAAGGAAGTGTATCGTGAGCATTTGGCGTGAAACTAAACGAGAATGCAAATGGGCCTGGCATTCCCTAACGATTCACCTCACTGCAATCGCAGGAATTTTATTCGGAATTTGGAATTTTTATTCATCGGTTGCTTATCAGACGGAGATGAAAAAATATTTCACAGCTTCTCTGCAACGGGCCAACGAGGCAGGACAAAGTCTAGAACAGGCTTTGGCCTTACCCCTCGATATCACTACCACCCCCGATGGACGCAGAACCATCAGCAATCCTCTCAGGTATGACTACGAGGCATTAACCCAAGCTGCAAGTGTTTTATCTGGATCAGGGATGGTAGCAAACACACTATCTTCTGCCTGCTTTCTCTTTCTACCGTTTGCAGGCTTCACTATAGGAATAACAGCAGCATCGCACGATCTACGCAGCGGAGGAATTGTGCTGCGCTGGCCTCAAACTACCCCTATAAAATTCTTAGTTTCTAAAATCAACTTGGGAATTGGATTAGTATTTATTACGGCATTTATGAGCGCTTTAATATCCGCTTTCCTAGGCATTTTCTTGGGAGGTAGCGATAAGACATTACCACCGGCCCCAACCCCCTCATTACTGCAGTTACTGGCCCTTAGCTGCTTTGCGGTATTTATTGGAGCAGTATTTGTTCTGATTGGCCTATTCGTGGGATCTTCACTTACGAAGCGTTCGATCCCTTTGATAACGTTCTTCGCCTTATATTATCTCACCCCTTTGCTCGGTAAATGGGACCCACGGCAATGGATCACAGCTAGCGGAGATAGCGTAATCCATTACATAGGAGCATTTCGGATACCTGCAACAGAGAACAACCTTCTGGCTAGCGTACTATTACTACTCTTAACAGTACTATCATTAAGCGGCTTCTTCGCTATATGGCACTTTCGACGAAAGTTACCGACGCAGGGCGTCAAATGACTGAGGGAGATACATTTTAAAGACGCTCTTTACGTCAGAGGTGTCACGAGAATTTGGCGCAGACGATTTCCATTTGCCAATGCATGGAGCTCTGAAGCTTATTCATGAGCAGTCAATGAATATCCACAGAGCCCCGAGGCACCAGCCGAAAGGCAACCACCGGCCGGGCATGAACGGATCGTGATCGTCTCGCTGTCCTCAACGCGTTCCAACCAAGCGGGACAGGTGTGTTTTCGCTTCGTGCACATTCACCACAGCCACGTCCCATATTCTAGTCCGACTTAGTCAACCCGCCGGGCCTTCATCGAGATCAAGAGATTTATTCATGGCCGCGGCCAACAGAGTGTTGGCAGGGATTTGCTGGTTCCACACCTCCCGTGAATGACCCTCCAGGGATCCACCCTGAGCTCACCGATGTGGACCACGACCACGCCGGCCGTGGGGACCCATCCGCCCAGACGGCGCATTGCCCCGATGCTCATACGCTTGTATTGCCTGCTCCACCAGGCGCTGTGCCCGCCCGGAATCGATGCGCTGCGGACCTTCCGCGGCACGCGCAACCGCTATGCCGTCGCACAGCGCCAGCAGACCGGCCGCGTCGTCGGAGTCGATGCCAGAGTCGGGATAGGCGGCGCTGAGGGCGTCGCGCAGCATCTGCTCTACCTGCTGCCGCTGCTCGACGTGCAGCGCCCGGAGGCTTGGGTCGGTCGCGGCCCTGGACGCAAACGCGGTCCATACGGCCCCGCGGGACAGGTCCTCATCAAACACGCAGGCGAGCAGCTGGAGGAGCGCCTGGAGTTGTTCCCGCGGCTCCTGGACGGCACCGGTGCGCTCGACGGCGAGCTGGCGGAACTCGTCACCGGCGGCCGTCATAGCCGCCACCAGCAGTTCCTCCTTGGTTCTGTAATGGTGCTGGACAGCACCGACCGACACCTCGGCCTCGGCCGCGACGTTGCGTACGGTCGTCGTATCGGGACCGTACGTGGCGACGAGTTTCACGACGGCGTCGAGAATGCGTTCAACCGATCCTCGTTGTGACATGGAATAACACTTTACGGCCGATCTGCAGGCGATGTGAGGAAACACTCCATATCCAGGCGAATACGATCGCACCACCGCGTCCACGTGAGCAATACGACCGCATTAGACCCCGGGCCTGGGAAACCGGTAGAGTCCTCCGCGCGGCGTGTAGCTCGACAGCAAGAGCACCGGACCCAAGGCCCGGAGGGAGTAGGGGCAGCACCTGCCACGCCGGCCGGCAGACCCCGGGACGCTGAACTCGTCGGATCCCACGGGGGCAATCCGTCTGCCGCCGAAACCTCGGACACGCCTACCGCCGGGGAGCGGCAGTGGTCGCACCCTCCGACATGCTCGCAGGGAACCGTGACCCAATGGATTCCTCCCCACGTCGGAGACTTGGACGGCCTCGTCGGTGATGGCCTGCTCGCTGCTGCCGCGGCGAACCCGCACCGGCTGGACCGCCATGAGAGGCGGTCCCCCAGCAGGCCGCGCTGAAGACCGGCGCAGGTCTGCTGGTTTCCCAGAACCCAGCGGACCAGGTATGCTGTACCAGTCTTGGGGCATTAACTCAATTGGTAGAGTGCCACCTTTGCAAGGTGGAAGTTAGGGGTTCGAGTCCCCTATGCTCCACCAAATCGTAAGTTTTTGATACTTGCCCGGCATCATCGCGGGGCGATTTTGAAGTGTTATAGATTTTGCGGGCAGCACTGCAAGATAGCTTCTAGTGGAAGCCTATTCACAATCACAAACAACCGAACTTTGGCAAGAAATCTTGTTGATTCCACCCCCGTGAATAGCCCTCCTAGTTCGCGGCTCTCTATTCTGGTCTCTTGAATACGAGGTGAGGCGCAATGAGAAGGGCACCATAAGCGAACACAAGAAGGAACGCGACGGGGCCTTGTTGATTCTCGGAAAGAAACGGGTAGCGTCCCGCAGCCACGGCATAGACCACGACATCAAGAAGCAGCCTGGTCGCTGGTGAGTATCGCCTTCGTGCTATCGGTTGCGGTGGCCCACCAATGAGAAATGACATCCTATTATTCTCTGAATACCGTACGGCTCGGGTAAAACTCGATGATCGTGTGTTGTGCCAGACCACGAACAGCGAACGGGTCTGCCCTCACTATTGTCTCAACCTGGTCTCTTGGCTGGTCCGCAGCGATGATGATGCCGCCGGTGCGTGGTTCTTGCCTTCCAGAAGCAAGAAACAGACCCGCATCGTACTGTTCGTCGAGCCACGCCTTGTGGTCTTCAAGAGCCTCGTCTATGGCAGTGAGTGGCGCGGAGTAATGGATTTCGATAATGAACATAGCCTCAGTTCACCATACACAGCATGTAGCAGGAAGGTCGAGATTCGATACGGGGGTATAGGCTTCAGACTATGGATGAAGCGAGTGCCATAGACCAGATCTCCATGCTGCATCTGAGATACTTTCTCGCCGTCGCGGAAGAAGGAACCGTCAGAGCTGCTTCCGAACGGATCGGCATTAGTCAACCCAGTCTTAGCCAGCAGGTAGCTCAACTGGAACGACGGCTTGGCGTCCGCCTGTTCGACCGTTCTTCGTCGGGCATGCGTCTAAGTGATGCTGGGAATCTGCTCGTGGGGGTCTCCACCCGCACAATTCAAGCGCTCAATGATCTCGGACAACACGGCATATTCGTGCAGAGGGTGGGAGTACCGCGAGGCATCGACCGCGACACGCTGGATAGCCTTGTCCATAGGTTCGGGGCTCATGTCAGCTTCAAGCCAATTGACTCCTCACGCGCTGAGAAGCTACTCGGGCGGGAGATCGATGCCGCGATCGTACGAGGCCCCCTTACCTTGAGCCAGCCGCACACCACGACGGAACAACTGCGCACAGCGCCGCTGGGTGTCTTGGTTCAGAGTGACCATCACCTCGCAGCACAACAGCAGATCAACTGGGCCGAACTCTTGGGACAGTCGTTGCTTTGGTTCGATGAACGACGAGCACCTGAATACGCTAAATGGTGGTGTCATAGGGTCGTAGCAACAGTGCTTGTTAGGGAGGGGTTGTTGGTGCGGCGGTTGTTGACGGTGACGGATCGGGCTGGGATCGCGAGGGGCTTGGCGGAGGGGTGTGGGTTACGTGAGATTGCTCGGCGGATTGGTAGGGATGTGTCGGTGGTTTCGCGGGAAGTGGCCCGGAATCAGGGTGAGACGGGGTACAAGTGTGTGGCTGCTGATGTAGCTGCGCAGCGGCGGCGTGCCCGGCCCAAGCCCCGCAAGATTGATGCTGATCTGGTGTTGAAGCAGCGGGTGATTGCTGATCTTCGGAGGTCTCGTACACCACGTCAGATCGCGGGAAGATTACGTGCTGAGGCTGGGGGTGACAGGCTTGAACCGTGTCAGGGTTCCCCCACGGCCCAAGGAGCGAGCGTGTCTCATGAAGCGATCTACACCTGGATTTATGCGATGCCGAAGAAGACGCTGCGGGAGCACGGTGTCATGCTCGGGTCGAAACGCACTAGCCGTCAGTCCCGGCGTCGTTTGGGTGAGCGGAAATCCCCGATTGTGGGAATGGTCAGTATCGATCAGCGGCCTCAGGAGGTTACAGGACGGAAGGTTCCCGGTCATTGGGAAGGAGACTTGATCATCGGCGCCTACGGCAGAACAGCCGCGATCACCCTCGTCGAACGAACCACCCGGTTCGTCACGATCCTCGCCCTGCCGAAGGGCAAGAACACAGACGGGGTGTGTGACGCCCTGATCGACCACATCACTGGGCTGCCCGAATTGATGAAGGGCACCCTGACCTGGGATCAGGGCTCTGAGATGGCCCGGCACGCCGCGTTCACCATGGCCACCCAGATGCCGGTGTACTTCGCCCATCCCCACTCTCCCTGGGAACGCGGCAGCAATGAGAACACCAACCGACTCATCCGTGACTACCTACCCAAAGGCACTCCCATCCCCCAACACCAGCCCTACCTCACAGCCATCGCCGAAGAACTGAACGAACGCCCCCGAGCCACCCTCGGCTACCTCACCCCACGAGAAGCTTTCCAGAAACTACTCGTTGCTTCCACCACTTGACACCGCCAATGGCTTCTAGATTACTGTCGTTCCCGCGGCTGGCGCCCTGAGCTGCATCGACTTGACCCGGCCGGGAGCACGTTAGTGGCGAACGCGCTTCGAACATCTTCTAGCCTCGTTGCCCTGCAGCCACAGGACCCGCGACCCGCAGATGGTCTTACCTGGGTACCTCTGAAAGACGCACCTCTCGAAGAACTACTACTCATCAGCACGGACCATCACTTTGTTCGTCACTAGAGTCTGGCACCCTAACCACGCTACCAACGAGCTGACTGCCTCGTAAGTCACAAACCAGTTGAACGAGCGGACCCAACTACTGTTCATAGCTGTGACAACCTCGAAGTCTCATTGGCACCGCGATCAGGTGATCACATGTTGTTCCTGCATCGAAACTGGTTTTCTCTCCAATAGTGACTAGAGACTTGTCCTGCGAATAGCGGTGGCGTATCTCCTTCGTCTGCTCAGCAAAGGACACTACTCGACGGATCGTGACCCCATGATCCCGAAGCCAGGCGACGAGGCAATGACGGCTCGCGCCAAGATCACGAGCGATCACTTTCAGCGTCTCTTTGAGCTTGTATCGACGCGCCGTTCCCCGCATCATCACGTCAGTCAGCGAAGCGGATCTGTCCGGTGAATAGTCAGTCTCGCTGATCGCTTGACCGAGCTACCGTCCGCTCATAGCTGACGGCCAGCGCTCGGAATAACGTGTGTTCACCCAGCGCTTTTGATCGTGACATTGTGGTGGATAGGTGTCTGCACCGAGCGTGCGATGAAGCAGTAGTCCGCTACGCGGTGGTGAAGTTCCTCGGCGAGTTTGGGATCGCTATCCGCGGTAATCGTCACAACAGGGTTCAGCGTGACGTTCTCGAACTGCCCGGCTCCCGATGCGTCTTGAGTCATGACGCCAGTCGGCCGATCTTCGTAAGCGGTGACCACGATTCCGGCGTTCGCTGCAAATCGGAGGTACCAGAGCATGTGGCATTGTGAGAGAGCGGCCACGTAGAACTGCTCGGGGTTCCAACGCGTTGCATCTCCGAGGAACGCAGGGTCGGCCGATGACAAGATCGTGGGAAGCCCGTCTGCCGCAACTTCGTGGTTTCGCGAGTACGCCCGTGCGCTCGTGGTGCCCTCGCCAGTGTTTCCTGTCCAAGTGATCGTGAGTGCATAGCTGTGGGTGGGCATGCTGTCCCTTCTACTTGAGTGAAAGCAGTGTGTCTCGGATGGCGAGGATGTGCATCTCGGCGGCCTTGCGGGCAGCGTCAGCATGACCAAACTTCAGAGCATCGAGATTCATGCGATGCTCGCAGTCTAATCGTCGACTCGCCCGTATGCGTGTGGCGGATGCCCACAGTCACACGATCCCACCCACTTGAAGCGTCTGAATGATCGCTGGTCTCTCGCAGGGCGCAGCAACGCGACGATGGAAATCTCAGTTCGCGTTGGCCCCTCGGGCGATGTCACCAGAACGCATCAGTGTGAGGGTCAGTTCGTGATGTTCGGGTTACGACCGAGCAGGTAGACGCCGAACTCTGGCTCAATGCTTCCGCGTGAGTTTTTGTGCAGTCCTCGACTCCGGATGCGTCGACCGTAGGGGAACTCTACGACATCCTGATCCGCCTTCCAGGTGCTCATTTGCGTTAGCCTCTGGCGGGGAGTGCCCGCAACGCAACCGCCTGGCTTGTGGCGAAGAGTGCGATGTCGATCGCCACTGTCACGACTGCAAGCATGGTCAGTAGCGTCGTGGCGGTTGCAGGGACGACCCCGACTGCAAGAGCAGCGAGCATATTGGCGGCCATGACGAAGCGAAGCGCGGAGCGCAGCGGCAGACGCGCGAGCATCCACATGATGCCGCCCGCCCACACCACCACAGCAACACCGGTGGCAACGATGAGCGGCGGGGGCAGTGCGACACCCTCGGAGACTGGCCCGGCGAACAGTGCCACGGCAGCGCCCAGCATCGTGCAGTAGGCGGCGTCGAGTCGAAGGCTCCACCGTCCGAACTTCTCACCGTTGATGCGTCGCATGATCGAGCCGCCGGTCATGCCGTCGCACTATAACGCTGCCGGGCGGCTTCGCCGCTCGTGCCGATCGCCTCGCCTACCTCGCGCCAGGACAGGCGTTGCTCGCGCGCAGCGCGCACGGCCTCGGCAAGCTCTTTCTCGGCGGCGTCACGCCGCCAGGCGGCGAGCTTGACCGCCATCGCAGGCGGGAGCGGCGCGTCCTGATCGCCGAGCTTCGGGGCGTAGTTCTCGAAAGCGTCGGCGAACTCGTCGGCACGAGCCGTGATGTCTTCAATGGAGCGTCGAGTCATGTGGTTTACCTCAGATACTTGGTTCGGGCCGGGCGTATGGCGTGAGCGATGGCGATAACACCGTGCCACTCGATCACACCAACCTCTACGAGGGTGCCGGTCTCATCGCGGCCGATGAACATGGTCATCGAGTCGTTGTGCACGAAATAGCGGACAGGGGAAACGGAACGCATGGAGCATCGCCGCATCCGTGACGCCGTGCCGGTAGGCACTGTCGAGGATGCCGGGCTCCGACTCCATGCCGCAAGTTTACTTGTCGCAGGGAAGTTGCCAAGTGTCATCGCGTCTTCGCCCACACCGTGCCCCAGTGAACCTCGAACCAGCGCGCCAGCGCATTCACGCTCACGCCCTGCACGCAGGCTGCCCGCACAGCGCCCACTTCCTCCTCAGCGAGACGTGTTCGAGATCGTTTACTTGATTCCGCCAACGCTTCAATCAACAGATCATCAGCCCCACCCCCAGACCCCGCATCAGTGCAGATGCCCTGAACCCACGCAAAACACACCCCTCGACCCACAGCCGCCCGTTCCCACAGCGCTCCATTACGTCCACCGAGTCAGAAATTTTTGATCCTTACCCCCGTATCCTCGCAGGGCGATTTTGAAGTGTTATAGATTTTGCGAGCAGCACTGCAAGAAGGCTTCTAATGGAAGCCCATTCATAACCACGGTCAACCGAGTGTTGGCAAGCCGAATCTTAGCAAGGGGTTACGCGGAGGCAAGGCCAGATTCCTGAATAAGCCTCCCGGGCGCATTGGTTTCTCTACTTGTGGAGGATTATTCAGGAATCGTGCCTTCGTGGAATCTCCCCTTGTCAAACACAGGTCGGCGGAAGCTCAACCGCATTACTGAATAAACTTCGTGGTATTCCGCTATCCGAGGAGGAATGCTATATGCCCCCGATGTGAATATCATCAGGGGCATATAGTGGAAATTTGATCAGTACTTGGCTCTGCTAAGGAGACGTCGAGGAAGGCTTTTCTCGACGCAAGAACGTTCCAATGAGAGTCAGAACACAAAAAGCTCCCAGTGCAAGCCAAGTTTCTTGCGGTAGTGGGGCTATTAATGTTGCCGCTACACCGCCAGCCAGCGGAGTAAACGATAGCAGCGCCCAATACCACCGTCCTGGGTTTTCTGAGTTCTTGACGAAGATGCGATAGGCCTCGAAGAGCAGTATTACGAATAGTATCGCAATGCCGAAAGCGATAGCTTGCATGGTCTGAAATACCCACCACGCTAAGAATAGCACCATAACCAGCAGCAACACTGCAGCTACAACCGCTGAGCGCGCAAAATGCAGCGCCCGGGAACTACTGGATTTACCTAGTTTGCCCATGATGTCGTACACCATGCAGCACCTGCCGCGAGTGAGGCAACGGCTACCGGTATACCTCCCTTGATCGCGGCCGGGCCGACAACCCGAATCAGAGCAGAAATGACTTTTGCGTAGGCACCACGTTTGATCCAGGCTTGCCACCCCTTCAGGAAAACTTCAACCGCACTCACCGGAACTACAGCATTGATGGTGCACTTCACCCAGTCCCATGAGCCAAACGTGTGTAAAGGTGTAGTGCCACCAGGATCTTGCGACGAATCTAGGGATGAGGAACTGTCCTGTTCATGATCGATATTCAGGTAGGGATTGTGGTTCAATCCATCAGCTATCTGCTGATATTCAGATAGCGACTTACCATCTTGATTGATTGCTTCAGCATTGACATGTAGGAATCCATCCTTGTCCGCAGACAAATAGCGGGTGAAGATCGTCTGGATTTCCTGATCCATCTCCTCAAGCTGAGACGATGAACTTGCTTCACTGGGAAAGCCCGTCTGGGCATGGGATGTCGCAGGCTGAAGTGCCAAGATTATTGCGAAGGCCAGGGACCCTACTGAAGTGATCTGCTTCAATACTCTCATAGAGTAGCTTTATCATGTCATTTTGACTGCGTCAACAACCCACGGAGGTTTATTCATGGGTAGCTGAGGGGCGGTGAAATCCCTCGTCAGAGCCTGGTTGCCCGTAGCTGTGAATAAGCTTCACGGAAGGGACAGGCGGCGTTCGCCACCATTTTGCTTAGACAAAGTGACCTGAGTAGACATATCATCAGAGCACCGTAGACCACCATGCCAAGGGGCCGAAGACACGCGATGAATCGAAACTAGATTATCTTTCGTTAACTGTCCATCTTAAGGATGGATAACTTTTATCTAAACTTGATGTATGTATGGCGGCGTGGCGCACCGAGATTGTTCTTTGAGAGACGCTGTTGCCCTACGGAAGATGGCAGGACTATCCGTGATCAGGTACAAGGAACCCCTGGATTTCCTCTAGCTCTTGAGCTTGTTTTGCTGTCGTCCCATCAAGAGGGTAACCCGTGAACCGTTCGAACAGCTCGACGACCCTTTGTGCGTTCAGCTCTGTCATGCCCGGTCCAACGAGCGTGCGGTGATGAAGATGCCCCGTTCCCGGAAGGCCCTGGGACTCTCTCGCAGTGCGTCAGCATGGAAGATAGATGGCACAGAAGGGAGCCAGCCAGCAGCGACACGCCACGAATCTTGCACCCAGGCCGGCACATCCCAGCCATCGCGTTCGGCCAGATGCTCGGCTAGTGCAGCAAACGCTGCGTCCACCTCCACCGAACCGGTGGGGTCCGGTGGATCAGTGAAAACCTGCGCTGCTAGCCCTGTCCCGCCACGATGCAACGTGGAGTTGTAGTCATCCAGCGTCTGCAAAACACCGAACCGCCAGCAGGCATCCAGCGAATCACCCGCTGCTAGCAACCGAGAGCAGTATGCAGCGTTCCCAGCGGCAGAGTGCAACACCCCGGCACCCGCACCTAGTGCCTGGTCGGGTTCGGCCAGAGCACGCTCTAGCAGCTCCTTCACAGACAGCACCTCGCCACGGAACACCACGACCTCCTGACACCTCCCTTCCGGGTCTGCTCTACAGCCTCATTGCCCCAGATGCCCCATATAAGCCCAGGGAATCGCACTGGGTTGGAGTCGTCACCACACGAGAGCCCCCGCAGCACACAAAGCAGCATGGGGTTCATCTCACCCCCAGCGACGACCCAGCCGAGCGCCAGGACCGGCCCGGGGAGGGCCGCGCTGACCCGAGTTGCCGACGGTCCACACATGGGCCGCCGATGATCTGACACATTGGCCAAGAAACCCCGCCAATAAGGGGCCAGGTGACATGCGACCTGTATCCCACGCTGCGGTTGATCCAGGCCTCGGACCGGCTGATCAGGTCAAGAGCTGCGATGACAGCAAACCAGGCGCATTCACGCCTTAGACCAAGGCTAAGCACCGTAACCGCAGCGAGCGCATAGTGTTGAAGGCCGGGCAGGGGTTTCGTCCATCAGTACTGGCTGTTGCTAGAACCGACTTTGCCACCTTTCATCTTTCGAAGGAGATGAATATGACCACGAGCAGAAGAACTCTTGTGACAAGCGCTATTGCCGCAGCCGCCACGCTGGGGATCGCAGCATGCGCGTCGTCGCCGTCGGGCTCGCAGACGCAGCCGACACCGCAGGAGCCTATGACCTCACCCGCGACGACTGGCAGCGAAAGCACCCAGGCAACAAGCACCTCTGACCTGACCGCGCTGGAGACGACTGACGCCTATACGCGCTACGAATACCGGATCGCGAGTCCGAACGGTTCTCTCTACGGAGAGCTCTACGTGCCCGCGAGTTCAGACACGCGGACCATGGTCATCATGAGTCACAGCTTCTCGGGCACTCACAGCGAGATGGCTCCCCTCGCCGAGCGGCTGGCTCAAGTGGGCATGGCCGGCTACGTCTATGACTTCGTCGGTGGTTCGACGTCGAGCGCATCCGGCAACGACACCACCCGCATGTCCGTCCTCACCGAGAAAGCGGACCTGAACGCCGTCTTCAACGCCATCCAGACTCTCGACGTCGTCGATGCCAGCAACATCTTCCTACTCGGGGCGAGCCAGGGTGGGTATGTCTCGGCTCTGGAGGCCGCCGACCTGGAGGACCGGATCGCGGGCCTCATCCTGTACTTCCCCGCTCTCGTCATCCCCGACGACGCCCGCTCCCGCTTCGCCAGCGCAGCCGACATCCCCGAAAAATACAGCCTCTTCGGCACCCCGGTCGGACGGATCTATTTCGCGGACGTCTACGGCATGGATCCCTATTCCCTGATCTCTGGCTACACCGGCCCGGTGATCATCTTCCACGGCGACCAGGACAACATCGTCCCGATCTCGTACTCCCAGAACGCCGTCAACACCTCATACTCCAACGCGCAACTCGTGACTGTGCAGGGAGCCGGGCACTCCTTTAGCGGCGACGACGCGACGTCCGTCGCCGGGCAGACGATCTCCTTCATCGAAGCCCACCAGCGATGACCCCGGACCAGGAGGTGACGGGCGGTCGCCGTGAGCAGGCCGGGACGAAGTAGCCGGGTCCACTGGACCGAGCACGTCAGCTGGAACGACCGGTTAAGTGAAGCTGGACTGCCGGCGCAGTGCGAGCTACGAGCGTCTCGAAGTCCATGTCAGCGACCGGCGGCAACCGGATCACGTAGCGCACCAGCGCGGCCCCGACAAGATGCGCCATGGCCAGTCCCACTCCCTCTGGGTTCTCATCCAACACAGCCAGGCCAGGACGGTGAATCACCCCGGTGAGCAGGTCACGCATCCGGGCGCCTGCCACGTCATTGCCGAGCGCGGAACGCGCAAGCACCTGCATCTGCTCCCTGGTCTCCGGGCGCTCCCACATGCCCAGGTACCACCTGGTGACCCGCTCCCCCAGCCCTCGCTCAGGGCCGGACACTGCCTGCACCAGGGCGTCACCGACGCCGTCCGGAAGTTCCAGGGTCGCAGCGAACAGGCCGTCCTTGTTGCCGAAGTAGTGCGACAGCAACGCGACGTCCACGCCAGCCCGCTTCGCGATCGACCGCAGCGTCGCCCCCCGGAAACCAGCCGCCGCGAACTCCTGGCGCGCCGCAGCCAGGATCACGGCCCGGTTGTCGCCGCCTCCGGCCGGACGTCCTGTGCGCTTGCCCGTAGTGCTCATGAGAAGACTCTACCCAGAAATCATCATTTGTTGACATCATCGTTTGATGAGGTGATGATTGTAGAGACCTAGGGAGCGGTGCGGTTGCTCCCCCGAGGAACTGAGGAGTGGACGGGTCATGAAGTTTCTGTTGCGTCACTGGTTCGACATTGGCGGGGTGATCGTCATCCCCGTCCTGTTATGGGCATGGCTCGGCAACCTCCCGACCGTACAGCTCATCCTGGTGCTGAACCTCGCCGTCATCCTCATCCACCAGTTCGAGGAGTACCGGTTCCCCGGCGGCGAGCCCTGGGTCCTGAACGAGGTGCTGTGCGAGACGTTGTGGAGGATGCCGAAGAAGGACGTGCCCGCCGACCGGCTCCCCACAAACCAGCTCAGCTGTATCTGGATCAACCTGGCAGCCTGGGTCTTCTACCTTCTTCCGACGCTCTTCCCCAATCAGGTCTGGCTAGGGCTTGCGCCCATATTGGCGGGTTTTCCCGCGCAGTTCATCGCCCACGGCATCATCACGAATCGCAGGCTGAGGACCTTCTACAACCCCGGGCTTGGCGCCGTCGTCCTCGGGCACCTGCCCCTCGCGGTCTGGTACCTCATCGAGGTCTATCAGCAGGGCATCATCCACTGGTGGGACTGGGTCCTCGGGCTTCTCCTGCTCGGATTCTTCACGGGAGTCATCATGCAGCTCATCGGCTTCCGCATCCTCGCTCCCCTCGGCGCGGAGAAACACCATTACGACCCCGACGAGTACAACCGGTGGGACCGCGAACGTCGTCTCACCCGGGCAGGCATCACGCCTAGGCCCACAGAAACGTAAACACACCTCACCGACACAACACCAGAAACCACTCATGACCATCAGGAACCGCGGCGGGGATCAGGTCACCGATCTCGTGGAGCGTCTCAACTTTGCCACGCTCGTCCCGCTCGCTGCCGAAGGCGCGTATCTCGCATAGCACCAGCCCTAATTCCACAGTGAAAACTTCCGCCGTCATAGCTCGGTGGCCGATGGCAACGGCCGGTTTGCTCCCGAAGGGAACGAAGTACCTGGCTTCGGCGTCGTGGAGCAGGCTATCAGCCATGGACATGCCAGCCAGTTAAGCAGCAGATACCACACCAAACGCTCTTTCAGGCTTGCCAGGGCAACTGCTCTCCGCAGGGCACAAGACGTGAACCACTCCGGCGCTGGCCCTGTCGAATGGCTTCCACACCGCCACCTACGTATTTGCCAGTGGCCCCGGATACGATGAGAGGGTGTTGGCGATGAATCTTCTGCGTTTCGCCGAGAGCGAGCGAGTTGCCGCCCTCAAAGGACTTGATGCGCGCACCCAGAGCGAGCTTGGACAGCACTTCACGCCCATAGCAGCGGCTCAGCTGATCGCATCAATGCCTCGCTTACCCGCATCTGGGACTCTACGTATGCTTGATCCTGGTGCGGGCTCCGGTGTGCTCACCGCAGCGCTTGCAAGCCGTGTACTGGCGGAGCAGCCGGAGTTGTCGATTGAAATTGTCGCTGTTGAGTGCGACCCGGTCGTGTTGCCAAACCTCCAGGCCACACTTTCTGCGTGCGAACGGGCTGGTGGAGGACGGGTCCGCACTGAGATCATTGAAGCAGACTTCATTCTTGATACCGTCGGCTTGGGTGCTTCACTCAACCTGGATGGTCAGTTCGACCTCGTGATCGAGAATCCCCCATATGGGAAACTAGCGGTGTCAAGCACACGTCGAGCTGCTATGCGCGCCGCTGGAATCGATGTACCGAATCTTTATGCAGCTTTTCTTTCCTTGTCCGTTACGGCCCTTCGGGAAGGTGGACAGGTTGTAGCGATCACTCCACGCTCGTTCTTCAACGGCCCTTACTTCGGCGCATTTCGTGCTCACTTACTTGATTCAATCGCGCTCGATCGTGTTCATGTTTTCGATTCCCGCTCCACAGTATTCGCAGACACCGGTGTCCTCCAAGAGAACGTAATCTTCGCAGGAACGCGTGGCGCAATCCCTGGGGTCGTTGAGCTCTCGGTTAGCCACAACCATGCTGACACATCCTGTGCCCACAAAGTCTCGTCCCGCAACGTTGCCTATGAGGAGGTCGTCTTCCCAAACGACCCCCACCGATTCATCCGCCTAGCCACAGATGCCAACGACACAGCTGTCGCCGAAATAGTACTCTCTCAACCTTGTTCTTTGACCGATCTTGGTCTTCAGGTCTCCACTGGCCGGGTAGTGGACTTCCGGTCACGTCATGCGTTGAGTGCCGTCAACCGGCCAGGCGCCGTACCACTGGTTTATCCCGGCAACCTCCGAGACGGAGGCGTACTCTGGCCGCGAAAAATTCGCAAGCCACAATGGTTCCACCCCAATGATGACAAGGATCGCAAGATGCTACTGCCGGAGGGCTGGTACACGATCGTCAAGCGATTCAGCGCGAAGGAGGAACGCCGACGGATCGTTGCTTCATTCTGGTCACCTCTGGACAACCCTGGGGAGGTGGCATTTGAGAACCACCTCAACGTCTTCCACGTCAATGGTCAAGGCCTCGACGAAGACCTCGCCAAGGGCATCAGCGTGTGGCTCAACTCGTCCGTGATCGACAAATTCTTTCGCACCTTCTCTGGTCACACCCAAGTCAACGCCACCGACCTACGAACCTTACGATTCCCCTCAGGAGCCACATTGCGCGCGCTTGGATGTAACACGGCTGTCTCCCAGATCGAAGTAGACTCCTTGATCATGAAGTTGATCGCCGCATGAACGAGTTAAACGAGGCTGCCTTTGAATATGTGGAAGATGCCAGAATCGTTCTTGAAACGCTCGGCATGGACGCCGAGCGCAGCAATGAGCGATCGGCATTGGTGCTCTTAGCACTTCTGCGACTCACACCATCCGAGTCTTGGGCCGAGGCCGCCAACCCCATGCTCGGCACGCGGGCGATCATGGACTTCATCCGCGATGAGTACGGTAAAGAGTACGCGCCGAACACACGCGAGACAGTCCGCCGGTTCACACTGCATCAGTTCGTGGAGGCGCAACTCGTCGTGCAGAACCCCGACGAACCACGGCGCCCCATCAACTCACCGAAGTGGAACTACCAGATCACGGCTGAGGCCTTGGACGTACTGCGTGCATATGGTACCGACAACTGGCAGCCAGCTGTGGACCAATATCTCGCTGATCTGCCGGGCCTCAAGTCCCGCTACGCTGCTGCGCGCGAAATGAATCGCATCCCGCTTACGCTTCCCGATGGGTCGACCTTCACGCTGACGCCCGGTGGCCAGAATGTGCTGCTCAAGGTGATGGTCGAGGACTTCTGCCCTCGCTTCACCCCCGGCGGACAGGTGCTGTACATTGGCGATGCAGGCGACAAATGGGCTCTCTTCGAACGCAACGCCTTAGCGTCACTGAACGTGAAGGTCAAAGAGCACGGAAAGATGCCCGACCTCGTCATCTACCTGCCAGACCGCAACTGGCTCGTGCTCCTAGAGGCGGCCAGCTCACACGGTCCCGTTGACTCCAAACGACAAGCCGAACTCGCTAATTTATTCGCAGGCTCGACGGCAGGGCTCGTGTACATCTCCTGCTTCCCCGACCGAGCCGAGTTCCGCAAGTATGTCGACAAGCTCGCTTGGGAGTCCGAAGTCTGGTGCGCAGATCACCCCACCCACATGATCCACTACAACGGCGAACGCTTCCTTGGACCATACGGATAAGCTGCGAGGAATCAAACCGCACAGGCATCACGCCTAGGCCTATCTGAGAGTTTCCCGACTCGATTGACGCAGGCCGGAGCGCCAGATGGGCCTCGGGCCGGCATCAACCATAGAATTCCACAACTCCAGAGGCCCCATTGGCTGGCTCAACATCCAGGTGGAATCTCTTACACGGTGATCTCGACGTGGTTTCCCTCAGGATCAAGGACGACCGCCTCGTAGTAGCCGTCCCCGGTGGTCCGGGGACCGCTGACGATCGTGAAACCGTCATCACTTAGGCGTTGCGCCAGGAGATCGACGGCCTCGGCAGAGCCGAGAGAGAAAGCGGTGTGCGCCCAGCCCACCTGGTCGGCGGATCCGGACGCCTGGACGTCTGGCCTCGTCATGAGCTCAAGACGGCAACCACCCTCAAAGGTCAGGAAATAGGTGCGCAGACCGGTGCGCGGATTGTGGTACTGGTCGTTGGCCACCGCCCCGAAATAGGTCTCGTAAAAAGACCGGACGGCCTCCAGGTCTCGCACGAAAACTGCGACGTGATTGATCGACACAGACACTGGTTACCTCTCTTCCGGGCCGCCGGACCTCACACCGTCTGCCACCATTTCCGTACTCACAGCCTCATCAAGCCGGAGCGGATCATCGTCCCCGGCGGTCAGCCCCGTTCCCAGCCCTGCTTGTCGATGGTCGCGCGGACTCGATCGACCCGGACGCAGTGCCCGCCCCGGATGTCCAGGAGGGCTTCCTGGGGCACCTCGACCTTGCGCTGGTCGCTGTCACGCACCGCCAGGACGCTGTGGTCGCGGACCTCCGCGATCTCCGCCCAGCCGGTGAAGTCGCTGGTGCACAACCTCATACCGGGGCCGATGGCACGCAGGAACTCCGGGTAGGAGTCGAAGGTCTGCCCCTCCGGGACACCTGCGGGTTCCTGCGGGGTCGTTGTCTGGCACATGCTGAAATGCTAGCTCTCAATTCCGCAGCTGCTGTGACGCAGACACCGCGTCAACGCGATGCCCTTAGCGACTCAAGTAGCCGCCGCAGCGCAGCCAGCGTGTCAGCCAGGGCATTGGGTGAGTCGGTCTCTGCCAGCCACACCGCCGCCTCGTTCATCGCCCCCGACAACAGCCGCGCGATCGGCTCGACCGGTTGCGGGGCGACGGTCCCCTGGTCGATCAGCTCCCCCAGCACCTCCACCAGGAGCTTTCCCGACGAGGCCTCATCCATGGACCGCCATTCGTCCCACCCCAACACGGCGGGGGCGTCGATCAACATGATCTGCCGTATCTCGGGGTCGGCGTTGGACGCGAGGAAGGCCTCGCAGCCCGCCACCAATTTATCCCAGGGATCACTGCACTGCTCCGCCGCAGCCGACACCCGGTCTGCGACGGCTCGCGTCAGAGGGCCTGAGACCACGACTTCCCTGGTCGAAGAGACTGTCGCTGTTCACCCAAGAACCTGAGCCGGTTTTTGAGGTGCTCGACACGTTGAAGGACGACCCCTCCCGTTTCGTCCAGAAGTCGGTGGCAAACAACGTCAACGACTACCTCAAGGACAACCGGTCCGCGGCGTTGGCCCTACTGGGCCGCTGGACAGATGATCCATCGCCCCAACGCCGGTGGATCATCCGGCACGCCCTGCGAAACGAGACCAAACGCGGAACAGCCGAGGCCGCAGAGATCCTATCGACATACTGACCATTTGAGTGTTTTGGTCAGTATGTCTAATCTGGAGGCATGGCACAGACAACAGGCACCTCACGCAAAGCACTGATCGTCGGGGCCGGCATCGCCGGGCTGTCCGCCGCGACTGCCCTGAAGAAGGCGGGCTGGCACCCTGTGGTCGTCGAACGTGCGGCCCGCAGGCGTCGCGGCGGGTACTTCATCGCGATGTTCGGGAGCGGCCGGATCGCCGCAGCCCGGATGGGCCTGGAGAGAATCCCCAACCGGACCCCGGCCCGGGCACAGACATGCACGGTGGACCGGGCTGGCAACCGCAAACCTGGGCTCGGCTTCCAGGACCTGCCCAATGGGCCGTGGATGATGCTCCGGGGCGACGTCGAGCAGGCTGCTTTCGAGGCCCTGCCCAACGACGTGAGCATCCGCTTCGCCACCACGCCGACCGCCATCTCCCAGGACGGCGACGGGGTGTCGGTCGTGCTGACGGACACCCAGACCCAGGAGTCGACGACGGAGCGGTTCGACCTGGTCGTCGGCGCGGATGGGATCCGCTCGACGGTGCGGCAGCTGGCCTGGGACCCACATGAGCGCTATCTCAACCGGCTCGGGTTTATGATCTGCGCCTTCGAGCTCTCAGAGCCGCTGCCAGGTCTCGTGCAGCAGGAGGGCGCCGTCCTCTCCGAGCCGGGACGCTCGTTCTGGGTGTTCCCATTCGCCGACCACGCCCCCACAGTGCTGTTCTCGTACCAGGTCGACGACGTGGAGGCTGAGCGCGCAAAGGCCCGGCAGACCGGCGTCTCCCAGCGGCTGCGCGAGGTCTACGGCCCAGAGCCCCTGGGCGACATGATGAGCGCTGCCATCGAGCACCTGGAGAACACGGACGAGTTCCTGTTCGACTCGGTCGAGCAGGTCAAGGTCGATCACTGGCACGACGGCCGGGTCGTGCTGCTCGGGGACGCTGCCTGGTGCCCCACCCTGTACTCCGGGATGGGGGCGACGTCTGCGCTGGCGGGAGCCGACGCGCTGGGCCTCATGCTCGCCAAACACCCAGACGACGTCGAGACCGCGCTGTCGACCTGGGAGAACAAGCTCCGCCCGGCGATCGCCGACTTCCAGCAGTCCGCCTACCCCATGCGCGCGATCTTCACGCAGACCTCAGCGAAAGAACAGCGCAGGCAGGGCATCAGCGTCGCGATGCGCCGGTTCATGTTCAAGTTCCCGGCGCTGATGAACCTGATGCTCCGGTCCAAGCACTTCCGGCTGCGCAACAGCGACTTGGCCGCGGACCTGGCCTGAGCGAAGCTTGGGTCATGACCACCATGTCTGTCGCGCAGAAAAGCAGCAGGGCCGCGAAGGTCCTCGCAGCCGCGGAGGAGCTCGTCGTGAAACAGGGGTTCAAGGGCGTGACGATGAGCGCGGTCGCCCAGCGGGCCCACGTCGGCAAGGGCACCCCGTACCTGTACTGGAACACCAAGGAGGACCTCTTCCTCGAGATCATCGCCCGCAGCCTCGCCGATGTGCTCCACGACCTGGCGGTGCAGGTCCGCGCCGAACCCGCGCTGGCGGTCGCGGAACGGCTGTGCGTGGCCCTCGCTAAGGCCTGGCTGGGGCGTCCTCTGGTCCGTGCCCTGCAGGTCACGGACGCCGACGTGCTCGGCGCGCTCCTCGACGATCCCCGCGCCCACGCCATCGCCACTGAGAGCGGGCCTCCCGCGATCCTGCGCCGCCTCATCCCCCTGTGGCGGGAACACGGCACGGTCCGGACCGACTGGTCGGCCGAGGAACAGGCAGCCGCTCTCGAACTGCTCCTGATCGGCTATTTCGCCGCCCAGACACGCACCATCTCCCCGGGTATGGCAGAGGACCGGGCCGGGGTCCTGGGCATGAGCATCTCCGCCATGCTCCAGGCCTCCCAGCCCACCAAGGCTGACAGCGTCCCCCTGGCCGATCTGGCCGATAGGGTCAGCGACCTCCTCGACGAGCACGCGAGACAGCTGCAGAACGCGCAGGCAGAGCACCGGCGCGAGTGAGCCGCCCGTCTCAGGGCACCAGGCCAGCCACCTGAAGTCGCCACGCTGCCATCCTCTGGGCCTGGACCGATCACGACGGCTGGGCCCGCCATGGCACACACCGGCCCTCCCCGCGGCCAACCGCCCTGGGACATCACGTATTGCGCGTTCTGCGGGTCGCTCATCCCGGGTTTGGCGTACCGGGCTGGTCCGCGCCTGCCAGGTCGCAGACCATGACCAGTTCGTCGCCGTCGTCATGATGGACGACGAAACCGACCCGGCAATACAAGCGTAAGGCCGGGTTTGCCCGCTGGACCGACAAAGAGACCCGCTGGTAGCCACGCGACCGCAGGTCGTCGAGCATCTGCCCCAGCAGCGCAGTCCCGATCCCCCGGCCGCGATATCCAGGAAGCAGAGAGATCGACAGGAGCGGGGTCCTCTCGTCGAGGTAGCCGTACGCCTTGACCATGCGCACCCACACCGCGCCGACCACGCCGTCGCCGGTTTCCGCGACCAGGCAGTGGTCGCCGGGCAAGGTGCCGAACCCATCGATCAGGGGCCACGCCTCAGGATGACGAATGATCGAGCGAGGCGGGCTGTGGATCCCCTCGGGAACGAAGATCGCCTCGTAGAGGAAGTCCTCCAGCAGAGGGTATTCCGACTCCTGGATCTCCCGGATCAGCACAGCCGCATCAGCAGACAGCACCTGGCCCTCCTATCTCACCCCCACCAATCGTAATTCGTCGCCCGTCCCAGGCTAGGGACAAACCTACGCTCCGGTAGGTAGCGGGTTTTGGCAGGCAGACCGGCCTTTTGTTGCTACCTACCGGAGCGTAGGTCCTACAGCTGCCAGCGGGAGGCCGCGGTGTAGGCCTCGACGAAGCCGCGGAAGGGACCGTCCTGTCCGGTGAGCTCCGGCACCGTCCCGGCCTGCGCGACCCGCGCGCCACCAGGCGACGGCTCCAGGAACACGACCTGGTCGGCCTGCCGGATGGTGGACAGCCGGTGCGCGACCACCAACACCGTGCGCCCCCGGGACAGCTCCCGGATGACCTCGGTGATCGCCGACTCGTTCTCGCCGTCGAGGGCCGAGGTGATCTCGTCGAGCAGCAGAACCGGGGCGTCCTTCAGGAACGCCCGCGCGATGGACACCCGCTGCCGCTCCCCGCCCGACAGGCTGACCCCGCCAGGCCCGACTGGGGTGTCCCAGCCGTGGGGCAGGGCCTCGATGACCTTGTCGAGGCTGGCGCGGCGGGCCGCTGTCTCCAGCTCCTCGTCGGTGGCGTCGGGACGGGCGATGCGCAGGTTCTCGCGGATGGTGGTGTCGAACAGGTAGACCTCCTGGAAGACCATCGACGTCATCGCCATGATCTTCGTGGCCGGCAGGTGACGCACGTCGACCCCGCCGATGGTCACCGACCCGGCCGTGACGTCCCAGAACCGCGCAGCCAGCCGCAATACAGTCGACTTGCCGGCACCGGACGGGCCGACGAGCGCAGTGACCTTGCCCTGCTCGGCGGTCAGCGACACCCCGTCGAGGACCGGCCGTCCCTGTTCGTAGGAGAACGACACGTCACGCAGCACGATGCTGGTCCCGTCGGGATGACCGACCTGGTCAGGGGCCGGTTCGGGCAGCGGTTCCGCGTCAAGGATGGCGCCGACGGCCTTCAGCGCGACGACCGCGTTGTCGGCCTCCGACGCGTACAGGACACCCTTGGTCAGCGGCAGCAGCATCCGCGCGACCACGGTGATGATGGCCAGGTAGGCGACCACATCGAGGCTGTGCCCGCTGACGAAGGACAGCCCCAGCGCCAGCACCAGGGCGAAGACAACGTTGATCACGAGGTTGAAGACCTGGGCTGGCCGCCCCTTGATGCGCAGGCCGTCGAGGGTGGCCTTGGAGTCGGCCTCAAGGACCTCCTGCACGGGCGCCCAGCCCTGCTCGCTCACCCCGGTGGCCCGCAGCACCGGCTGCAGGCGGGCGAACTCGACGAGCCGTCCGGCCGCAGCGGCGGCAGCCTGGTCCTCCAGCTCGTTGGCGCGGGTGGTGGCCGCGCTCATGAGCCGCCAGATGAGGTACAGCGGCACGATCGCGACCACCATGATGAGAGCCAGCGGCCATTCGACGAATCCGACGGCCACCAGCATGACCAGCGGCACGATGAAGGCGTTGCACAGGTTCGGGATGACCATCGAGCACAGGTGGGAGAGGATGTTGACCTCCTTGGAGATCGCGTTGACGACGGCGGCCTCGCGTTTGGCGTTGAACCAGCCGAGCGGCAGCGCCAGGACGTGCTCGGCGACGCGGTCGATCATCGTGTCACAGACCTCGAACACGCTCACCCGATAGGAGCGGAACATCGCGAAGGTGTCGACGGCAAACGTAACCGCCCCCAGCACCAGCACGGCGACCAGCCAAGCCGTCAGGGAGCCGTCGCGCGCGTAAAGGGCCCGCAGGAACGGGATCATGAGCGCCAGGGTGACACCCTGCAGGACGGCGGACGCCACGAACCAGCCGACGATGACGCGCATCTCGGCGGCGTTGACGACCCGGGAGACGAGTTTCCACATGGTCATTCCCCTTCCTCGGAGGCGGTTGCGGAGACAGCCAGGTCCTGGCTGTGCCACATGGCCGCGTAACGCCCGCCGGCAGCCAGCAGCTCGTCGTGTCTCCCCCGCTCGGTGATCTGCCCGTCCTCCAGCACGAGGATCTGGTCGGCGTCGCGGATGGTGGTCAGCCGGTGGGCGATGATGATGACGGTCCTGCCCTCCGCCAGCCTCGTTAGCGCCTGGTGGATGTCGCGTTCGGACTGCGGGTCGGCCTGGGCGGTGGCCTCGTCGAGCACCAGGATGGGCGCGTCCTGGAGGTACGCCCTGGCGAGGGTGACGCGCTGCCGCTCGCCGCCGGAGAGGAACCCACCCTCCTCGCCCAGGATCGTGTCGTAGCCCTTCGGCAGGCGCATGATCCGGTCGTGGACGCAGGCGGCGCGGGCGGCGGCCTCGACCTGCTCGCGGGTGGCGCCGGGTCTTCCCAGCGCGATGTTGTCGAAGACGGAGTCATTGGTCAGGGCGACATCCTGCAACACGATCGCAACCCGCGACAGCAGCCACGCGAAGGTCGCTTCCCGCACGTCGACCCCGCTGATCCTGACCGCCCCCTGGCCGACGTCGTGGAAGCGGGCGACGAGCCGCGCCAGAGTGGACTTGCCACCGCCCGAGGGCCCGACGAGCGCCGTCACAGTCCCGGGTTCGGCAGTGAAGGAGACCCCTTTCAATACGGGCGTATCGGGCTCGTAGGCGAAGGTCACGTCATCGACCTCGACGCGGCCGGGGGCGTCACCATCACCCTGGTCGAAGGTGCCCTGGGGCATGGGCTCCTCGGACAGCAGAGCAGCCGTGGACTTGGCGGCCATGTTGGACTCGTAGATGTGCTGCGCCAGGCCGATCATTACCGTCACGCCCTCGGGGAGTCCCGGGGCCAGGAGGAAGAACGGCAAGGTGGCCGACAGCTCAGTCCAGCCCTGGGACGTGAACACCACTGCGAGGATCGCGACGGTGGCGAACACCGTCGCCGGGCGCAGCAGCGCACCCAGCAGGCTGATGGACTTCCCGGACTGGCTGACCCACTGGTACGACAGGTCCGAGAAACGGTGGCGGGCGGCACTGAAACGGGTGCGGGTGGCGTCGGTGGCCTGGAAGTTCTTGATCTCCTTGATGCCCTCCAGCATCTCGACGGTCGCGGAGGCCAGCCCCGTCTGCGCCTCGCCGAACCGCGCGGTGATGTCACCGTAGCCGCGCATGGTGGTGCCCGCGATCACCACGAAAGCCAGCACCCACAGGCCGAGCAGCGCCAGGGCCAGGCGCCAGTCCGTCCAGAACAGATAGATGCCCCCGGCCGCGACCCCGACCAGAGCGTTGGTGACGTCGCCCGGCACGTGCGCCACGAGCGTGTGGATGGCGGCGGTGTCGTCGCACACGGTCTTGCGGATGGCGCCGTGGGGGATCTGCGCCACCTTGCCCAGGGGCAGGCGACTGAAGGCCTCCACCAGGAGGCCGCGCAGCCGGTGCCGCAGCTTGGCCTCGGCCAGGTGGGTGACGCCCAAACCCATCAGGTAGAGCAGCTGGGACGCGAACAGCGCGACGACGGCGACGACGGCCCACACCCAGGGATTGGACGCCCAGCCCTGCAGGTCGCCCTCCTGCAGCCAGATGGCCGCCATGTGCCTGAGCGCGATGAACGGCACCACCGCCAGGACCGCCCCAATCGCGGTCAGGACGCCCGAGAGGATCATCGCCCCGCGAGCGGGTCTTATGAGGTCACCGATGGTGACAGCCATTGTTTCTCCTCCTGTTGCTGATATTTCAAATACGGTTGAGGCTGGATCACCCGAGCCACCACCACAGACCGGCGGTCGCCACCCACACGGCCCCGACGACCACCGCGTCGCGCATCCGCCACGGCACGTCGATGAGCTCTGTTCGTCTCGGATGAGCGCCAAAGGCACGCGAGTCCATGGACAGGGCCACCCGTTCGGCGTGCTGGATCGCGAGGATCATCAACGGCACCACCGAGGACAGCCAGCGCGCGACGGGCGCCAGCACACCCCAGCGACGTCCGATGCCCCGCAGGGCGCGTGCGGTACGCAGGATCACGAAGTCCTGGCGGAAGCGGGTGACGAAGGCGATGGCTGCAATCCCCGCCGAACCAACGCGATAGGGCAGGCGGAATGTGCTGGTCAGAGTACGCACCAGGCTGTCGGGATCGGTGCTGATCCCGGACAGCAGCACCAATGCGATCAGGGCCGCGATCCCGGTGCCCGCGGTCAGGGTGTCGCCCCGCTCGAAGAAACGCGCCTCGGCACCGGTCCCGCTGAGGCCCGAGAACGCCCAGACCATCAGGGCCGCGATAGCCCAGATGCCGGCCACCGAGCCGATGGTGCGGCGCAGCGTGGCGCGGGCCGCGACGATGAGCACGCAGGCCAGCGTCATGATGGCGAGGTTCAGTGCTAGGTTCCTGAGGACGAAGACCGCCACCATGGCAGGCAGCAGCGCCAGGAACATCGTCAGGGGGTTCAGCCCGGTGAGCAGGCCACGCCGTTTCCGGGGACGTTCTGGGACCGTGGCCTCGACGGGAGCGGCGGACGCCGGCGGCCTGTCCTCAGCCGCCAGGGGCAGGGCGAGCAGGTGGGTGCAGTGACTGAGGGCCAGCTCCAGGTGGTGGGTGGCCATGATGACGGTCCGTCCCTGGGCGCGCAGCTCGTCGATGAAAGCCATCAGCTCGCGGGTGTTGTCCCAGTCCTGCCCGTAGGTGGGCTCGTCCAGGACCACGACGTCACGTTCCTCGCTGACCATGGTGGCAACGGTGAGGCGGCGGCCCTGCCCGCCAGACAGGGTGAGGGGATGGTGGGAGCGGTGCCCTGTCAGGTGGAACTGTTCCAGCAGGTCATCGACCCGCGCAGCCGGCGTGCCGCCGACGGACAGTTCGGCCTCGACGGTGGAGGCGACGAACTGGTGTTCGGGATTCTGGAACACGTATCCCACCGGATGCTGGCCATGTCTGACGGGCTGCCCGCAGACGGTAGCGCGGGTGGCGGTGGAGCCCACCAGCCCTGCCAGCGCGGACAGCAGCGACGACTTGCCGGCACCGTTGGGTCCGATCAGGGCGACGAACTCGCCGCCACCCAGCCGCATCGTCACCTCGGGGGATCGTCCCGGGACGCCCAGGCCGACCACATCGACGTGAGGCGTCTCGTCGGCGGCCCGGTCGTCGATGGTATCGATGACCGGGATCTCACGCCACCCCTCGGGACTGCGCTCGAAGCTGCGCACCTCGCCGGGGGCGCAGAAGTCGCTGAGCTGCGGGGCCAGCCCGGACGCGGTCCCGGCGCGCAGGTCTCGCGGCAGCCACATCCCGGCGCCGGCCAGCTCGTCACGGTGCTGGCCGAAGACCTCGCCCGGTGGCCCGCAGGCTATGATCCGGCCGTCAGCGTCAAGCGCCAGGACCTGGTCGACGATGGGCAGTACCGGGTCGAGGTCGTGGTCGATGACGACGACCCCCATGCCGCCGGCGACGAGCCCCGCGACCAGTGTGTAGAAGTCGCGCTGGCCGGCGGGGTCGATGGTGCTGGTGGGTTCGTCGAGGACCAACAGCCTGGGACGCATGGCGAGGGCGACGGCCACCGCGAGGCGCTGCCGCTGCCCGCCGGACAGCGTCCAGGGATCGTCCCAGATCCGGTCCAGGAGCCCGACGCTGTTCAGCGCGTCCACCACCCGCGAGCTGATCTCGTCGCGGGGAAGGCACAGGTTCTGCAGCGGGAAGGCGACGTCGTCGTGAACGGTCCGGGTGACCACCGCAGCGTCGGGATTCTGCCCGACGTAGGCGATGTGACCGGAGATGAGCTGGACGGAGGCGTCGGCGATCTCGGTGCCGGCCAGCTGGAGACTGCCGGAGTACTCGGAGGCTAGGCAGTGGGGCACGAGACCGCACAACGCACGCACCAGGGTGGTCTTGCCGCAGCCTGACGGGCCGATCACGGCGGTGACCTTCCCCGCCAGCTGGTCGAAACTGACCTGCCTCAGGATCCACTCCTGCCTTCCCAGGTAGTGCACGGAAAGATCACGCACCTTAGCCAGGACATCGTCCCCGGCGACCTGGGCCTGGGAACCGGCCATGTCGCTGGGCCCGGTGAGCACGTCGCCGGGCTCAGGCATCGTGGTCGATGGCGATGCCGGCCCGGTGGAGCAGGTGCGCCAGCAGGATGCAGATCCCGCCGCCAGCGAGCGCGGAGACCACGGAGATCGCGACCCCGACGGGGATCAGACCCACGTTCCCCAGCGCGGAAAGGGCCGCGGCATATATGAGCCCGTTCAGCAGCCCGAAGACGGCGGCGCTGGCCAGGTAGGCCCACCAGGTCCACTTCCGGTAGAGCATGATGGCCAGGGGTACCTCGACGAAGAGGCCGCCCAGGAAGTTCCCGACGATGGCCGAGGGCCCGTAGGGCGTGGTGAAGATGGAGATGACACCTATGATCAGGGACGCGATCATGACTGCTCCCGGGCGTCTGACCACCACGGCGGGCAGCAGGTAGGGGATCACCCAGAGCCCCATGATGGCGCACCCGATCATGATTCCGCCGGGTGTGGCCATCAGCGGCCCGCCGACGTAGTTGAGGGGGATCACTAGGATCAGGGAGACGACGGCCAGCGCCGCGGTCATCATGAGGTTCCGGGTGCCGAGCACCGAGTTGGCCAGCCCCTTGCGCGAGGAGGAGCGGACAGTGGTAGTGCCCTCTGGTGTCGCAGACTCAGTCATCATTCACTTTCAGCTAGCACGGTCAATCACAGGCCCACCAAGCTACGCCTAGCTTTAGTTGACATCCATACTCATATCAAAATGAATGTTCACTTCCAAAAATCAGCTGTCCACCGGCAGGGACACCGCATCGCCCCGGCCGATGTCGCTATCGCCACTTCCCGCGCACAGCGAGACCAGCCCATGCGGTGGACCCGATGCGCTCCACCGGACCCTGGCCATCAGCCGCCTGGCGCCGGGGGCGCTGACCGGATTCATCCCCGCCGACTCCATCAGCAGGGTCTTCGGCGTGACATATTCTATTTGCAATGGCAAACTTGGCTTATGGGATGGATCCTGCCTGCTGCATTGATCGTGGCCACCGGCTGCGGCGCAGCGGCCTGCCGGTTCTCTTCCCAGGGGGCCACGTTGCCGCACACCTGCCCAGTCATTCTCCTCCCCACCAGACTCAACACCGGACGGGACCTCGCGCCGTTCGGCGACAAGAACCAGTCAGCCAGGAAACGTGCTCCACATGAGCCGAAGACTCCAGGAGCCGTCTCCTACCTCAATCCGCAGGCAGGGCAGGTGCAACGATGAACCGCATATCGACCACATTGTCGGGGGCCCGGATTGCGTTGGCGGTGACAGGAGCTGTGTTGATCGGCTGGGGCCTGTTCCAGTCACTGACAACACCCGCGCCCCCCATCAGCCTGGGGTTTTTTGAATGGGCGTGGCTGTTCATCGGAGTGACGGTATCGGCCTTGACGTGGTTGTATTTGTCGTCTGATAAGACAGATATTCAGAGTGAATTCCCCTGGCCGATGGTCATTGGCGGATACCTGGTCTCAGCTCGGCTGTTCTACCTGTGGGGCGAAAGAGCGCAACATGTCCTGGCCCCCACCGGGGTGCTGGCGACCGGGCTGGGAATACTGACCCTGACAACCGCAGCCTTCTGCGACCTGATCATCCGGGACGTCAGAAGCCGTAACGACCCGGGAACTTCCGACTCACCCGAGGAGACCACATCATCTCCAGATGACAAACCGTCACAGCTGGTGTGGCTGCGGACATTCGTCACCAAGTTACGCCGCCCGGCTTTCTGGGTAGGTGCCTTGGCAGCTTTCCTGGCGTTCACCGTCGTCGCCGGGAGCCTGCTGTCGATGAGCTTCCAGCCGATCTCCACCACCGCGCCCGGCCAGCAACCCTACCCTGCCATGCCCGGCTCGGTCAGCGGCAAGGTGGCCTGGACCACCGTCGTGGAGGGCGCCCCGCTGGATGAGGCTGCGGGCACGCGCGGCCCGCTCATCGCGGTCGAAAACGGCGTGATCGCCCTCGACGCAGCCGACGGCCACGTCCTGTGGGAGCACCGGCGGAATTCCTCAAAACTGGGGGAGTTGGGTGACACTCATTCAACCGTCAATCCGCACCTGGTGACCAGCCCCGATGGCGTCTACGCAGCCATCATGTTCGACGGCGAAGACGTCGTGGAGGTCCTGGAGACAGCTACCGGCCGCGTCGTCGCTCAGCGATCTATGTGGGAAAAGCCCGGGGTGCAGCTCACCAACCAGGTGGCGTGGATCGGCGACGAAGGCGTCCGCCTGTCGGACGGCAGCATCATCTGGAACAAGATGCACCCGAAGAGAGAGGAAAATGTCACGAGTCTGGACTCAAAGTTCATCAGCCAGACGGACTGCATCCGCGCCGCTCCCTGCTCTATCGTCATGTTCTCTGACTCCGATCCGGACGACTACCAGCGCGTCGACAACCTCATCGATGGCAATAGGGACCGCGTGAACACTGCCCACGGCTGGATGGCGCAACTCGCGCCTAGGACTTCAGATCCTGGGACTTCGAAAGCCACTACACTGCAGGCCTACTCCCTCAACACAGGCCAGACGGTGCCGCTCGGCGATTTCGACAGGGTCCTGCATACCTCCGAGACCCGCCTAGTGCTGGCCCGCGATGGCCAGGTGGCGGTGTTCGACCCTGGCACCGCAACCATCAGCGATCCCATGCCTTACCCGGAGCCCTCCGATGGCACTCCCAACTCTGAGGACATCAACGACGTGGGAAAGGCCTGGCCCACTGGCGACCTCTACACCGTCGATTGGAGAACAACAGGCGGTCCTCACCTTGCTTTGCGCCGTCCGGGCACATCCGTCGATGTGCCTGTGGAGCTCCCCGCAAACGCTCCGAAGCTGGACGACATTGTCCGGGCCACCAGCTGGGCTGTTCCCGGCTGCGTCATGGTCCAGAACACGACGAGACAGCGAAGTAGCGTGCGCGAAATCGACAAGACCCTCCTGGCTTGTGTGAGGTGATGAAGAGATGAACCGCTTATCAGCCCTGCTGTCCGGAGCCCGGATCATCCTGCTATTGGTAGGGATCGGGCTGGTGATCTGGAGCACCCGCCTCTATCCGACGCTTCCCATCACCATGAGCCCATCAGAAGCTGACTGGGCGGCAATCATTCTCGGAACCGGCTGGTCCCTCACATGGTGGCTGTTCGCCAGGCGGGAGAGCTTCCGGCTCCCGGTGCCGCAATGGCTCGCCGTGGTGCCACGATGGTTTACCGTCACGAGCACTGTCGCGGGTGGAGCCCTGGCGTCGTACCGGCTGCTGGCTTTGTGGGCTGGCTCAACACAGGTGACGATTCCTCAGCCCGGACGCCTCACGGCAGGCCTCGCCATCCTGGCGCTGACCGGCGCCGCCACCTGCGACGCCACGGTGAAAATCTCAGGCTCAAACCCAGGAAACCCCCTCAAACAAATCCTCAAACCCAGCGCCTGGCTGGGCGGACTGGCATCGCTACTGGCACTCGCACTCATCACGGGCATGATGTGGCAGCTCACCCCTAAGCTGATAGCCGCCACCGCCGCACCTGGCACCGAGCTCTATCCCGACCTGCCCCAAGCCGTCACCGGCGAAGTCGCCTGGGTTAAGGTCCTCGATGGCGCCTCATTCGACGGCGAACCCGGGCTCCGAGGCCCCATCATCGTTCAAAAACACGGCATCACCGCCCTCGATGCAGACGGCAACACGCTCTGGGAACGCCACCGCACCAACCTGAAGATATGCGAACTGAATTTAAAGAGCTGGAACGGCAAAGAAGAAAAAAATTACCTATTGACCAGCTCCGACCGCCATTTCGCCATGGTGAATTTCTGCTCCAGAGAAAACGATAGGAAAAAGACCAAGGAGGTCAGCATAATCGAGATCCTGGACACTGCCACCGGCGAAGTCGCCGCCGCAGAAACCACCATCGACGATAAGCCGATGGATTCCGTCGGCCTCTCCTCGGCAAAGGCGCTGGCCGGCTTCCGCCTACTAGGCAGTGACGGCACGCGCTACATCGATGAGGTCGAGATGCCTCAACAATCCGGTTCCAGCAATTCCTCAAATCCCAAGATTGCTCTCGCGAAAGCCCAAGTGGCGGATGCATCCGAGCCGAGCAGGACAGCAGAGCTGCGAAATCTTCTCGTCAACAAACTGCTTCTCCACGGGGGACGACTGAGGGTGCCGGAGGTCAACGGCTGGGTGGCGCAGGCAACGCAGACACCAGGCACCACAGAGCCGGATTCATACCCACACATCCAGGCATACTCCCTAACGGACGGCCGCACGATCCCCCTGGGTCAGTTCAACGACATCGACGGCGCCTCCAGAACCCGACTGGTGTTGCGCCGTGACGACCAGGTAGCGGTCTTTGACCCCAGCACCGGCGGCATCACAGACCTCATGCCACCCCCCGCTGACCTACCAGACAGCCTGGATATACAAGACCTGGAGAAGACCTGGCCCACCAGCGACCTCTACGCCATCACCTGGGGCATGTCAGATGGCCCACATCTGAGGCTGCACCGCCCCGGCACATCCACCGACATCCCTGCCGACCTGCCCGCGGCCACACCTCTGCTGGTCGACTGGCGCATTCTTCCTGACACCTGGGCCGCCCCCGGCTGTGTCATCACCCAGAGCAAGGCGCGGTGGTTCACCACAAGCCAGGTCCCCGACAAGACCTTCCTGGCCTGCGTGAGGTGAGAGAACCCAGCTGGACCTTCTACTGACGGCGCAGCACCGCAGCAGAAAATTATTGACCCATGGGTCCAATACCGCTACCCTCGACGTCATGGGCAGGCCTCGGACCTTCGACGACGACGCGGTCATCGACCGCGCCATGGAGGAGTTCTGGGCCAACGGCTACCACGCGACCTCCCCGGCTCGCCTGGCAGAGGTGACGGGGCTCGCGAAGGGCAGCCTGTACAACGCCTTCACCAGCAAGCGGGCGCTGTTCGACAAGTGTCTTGACCGGTACCACCAGCAGATCACCGATCTCGCGAAGGGTCTCCTGGACCATCCGGGCAGCACCAGGGAATGCCTCACCGACGCGCTGCGGTCCGTCGTCGACTCCGACCTCGCACAGCCGCAGCGCCGGGGCTGCCTGATCGGCAATACCGCGGTCGAGCTCGCGGGCCACGACCCTGAGATCGCCCGCAAGCTGCGGCGGATGCAGAACGAGTCGACGAGCTGGTTCGCAGAACGCATCCGGCGCGGCCAGTGCGCGGGCGACGTCCGGGCCGACCTCGACGCGGACGCCTTCGCCCACCACCTCGCCACGACGCTCGCAGGCCTGCGGGTAATGGCCATGACCCACGATGCCCCGACCCTCTACGGGGTGATCGACACCGCACTCACGGGACTCTGACGTCATGAACACAGAAGCCCGCGCTTTCACACACCCAAGTTTTAGACCGATAGTTCAAAAAGAAAGGCTGCACATGGACCTACACCTTGAGGGAAAGACCGCACTCGTCACCGGCGCCAGTCGGGGAATCGGGCTGGCCGTCGCCCGGGCGCTGACCGCCGAGGGGGTCCGCGTTGCCGGGGCTGCCCGGACCATCACGCCGGAGCTGGCAGAAGTGGCCCAGACCGCCATCGCCGCAGATCTGTCGACGCCCGAGGGGGCCGCATCCGCGGTCGGGACGGCGCTGGCGGAGTTCGGCGGCCTCGACATCCTGGTCAACAACGTCGGCGCCGGCGATCTCGACCACATGGGCCTGGGCGGGTTCCTGGACAGCGACGACTCCCAGTGGCACCACCTGCTGAACCTCAACCTCTTCAGCGCGGTCTGGACCTCCAAGGCGGCGCTGCCGAGCCTCATCGAACGCCGGGGGGCGATCGTGAACCTGGGATCGGTCAATGCCCGTTTCCCCTCCACCGGCCCGGTCGGCTACAGCGAGGCGAAGGCCGCGCTCGTCGCTTTTGGCAAACGCCTCAGCGAGGAGTTCGGTCCGCAGGGCGTGCGGGTCAATACCGTCTCCCCCGGCCCGGTCGGGACCGGCCTGTGGCGCGACCCCGACGGCTTTGGCGCCCAGGTCGCAGCCGCGAACGGCGCGCCCCACGCCGACTTCCTGACCGCCATGCCCGCCACCTTCGGCATCACGTCCGGGCGGATCAGCGAGCCGGAGGAGGTCGCGGCGCTGATCGCCTTCCTGGCTTCCCCTGCGGCCGGGAACATCACCGGCACCGAGATCATCGCCGACGGAGGGATCATCAAGACCACCTGAGAAATCACACACGGGGTCGCTGGGGCTATTCCTCCCAGCGGCCCTCCCCCGGTGGTAATCCGACTGCCTCCAGCAGACCGGGGAAACGCCGTCCGACGACGTGGTCGCGGCGGGTGATCCGGCGATGCTTGCCCAAGACCTCGGTGTGCATCAGCCCAGATTTCCGCAGCACCCTCAGGTGATGCGAGAGGGTGGATTTCACGACGTCATACTCCAGATCACCGCAGTAGAGCGGCCCTTCGTCGGCGATGCGGCGCAGTATGTCGCGGCGGAGTGGATCGGACAGCGCGCCCAGCACCGCGTCCAGACTGAGGTCAGCCGCAGCCGGATGGGATACCTCCCTGGCCATCTCCACACACTCCGATCCACCGATTGTTCGACGAGAACCCAACCATTGACGCTACCAGCTCGCCCCTCGTGCGACACAACCCATCGCCACACCAGGTTTGACTACTCCACCCTGTTGAACAATTCTTAGTTCGACGAACATCGAATGAAAGGAGTGGTCATGCCCAGCCATCAGAAAACCGTCAGCGAGCCGGTGATGGGGGTGCTGTCGTTCTTCACCCTTTTCGTGATCGGAACCGACACCTTTCTCATCACTCCCCTGCTGCCGCTGCTGCAGCGTGAGTTCGGCGTCCCACTAGCGCAGGCGGGCTGGCTGGTGTCGGCCTACGCCCTCGGGTATGCGCTATTCGCCCTGGTCGCAGGCCCAGTCTCAGACCGCAACGACCGCCGCGCAGTCCTACTGGCCGGCGTGGCGGCCTTCACGGTGTTCACCGGCGCCTGCGGTCTGACGTGGAGCTTCTGGTCCATGTTCGCCACGCGTTTCTTGGCGGGTGTGGGAGCAGCCTTCGTCAGCCCGCAGATCTGGGCAGCCATCCCGATGGTGGTGCCGCGTGGGTCGGTCATCAAGGTCATGGGGTATGCGACGGCAGGCCTGGCGATTGCCCAGGTGGCTGGCATCCCGATCGGTTCCTACCTGTCGGCTCAGGACTGGCGGCTTCCCTTCTTCGCGATCGCCGCAGCCAGCGTCCTGCTGTGGATGACGTTGTTCGCAGCGTTCCCGAACGTCCGACCATCCACCAGCTCAGAGAGGATCCTCGACCCCTACCGGGGGGTTCTCGGGTCGCGGGTCCTGAGGTGGTCGCTGGTGGCGTATCTCGTCTTCCAGGCGGGTTGCCTGGGCGCGTTCTCGTTCATCGCCTCGTGGCTGGCCAGGGACTTCGGCGCGGCGCAGACCGACCTCGGCACCTCCATGATGGTCATCGGTATCGGGCAGGGAATAGGGTCGCTCGCCGGCCCAAGGCTGGTGGCAAGGATCGGCGAACGCACCTCGCTGTGGGCCGGGATCATCGTCGTCGGCTGTGGCTTCCTGACCGCCTCGGCGATGCCGTCCCGGTGGAGCGCGACCGCTGCGTTCGCCATCACGATGCTGGCCGGGGGCGCACTGCTCCCGGTGATGATGGGGCAGCTGCAGAGTCACGCGGGACAGGTCCGAGGGACGGTGTCGTCATTATCGAACACCGCAATGTATTTGGGAACCTCCGTCACGGGCGCGATCGGTGGCACCCTGCTGACCATCCTGCCCGGCTACTGGGGTATCAGCGCCTTTACCGCCACGACCTTCACCCTGGCCCTGGGCATCTACTGGCAGGCAGGGGCCTTTCAGCGCCAAGAGCAAGCCATCGTGTAAGGCTACGTAAGCAGGGCGGCCTCCAGCTCGTCCCGGGCCTTGAGCATCGCGGGGCCGTACCAGAACAGCGACCTGCCCTTCACCGCGACCGGCCGCACCGGCCCCAGCGCCTCCGGGCCGTCGGCTGCGGTGAAGGGGTAGGGCTCGTCGGGAAGCAGGGCCAGGTCGGGATTCCGGCGGAGGGCGTCGCTGATTTTAAGATGCGGATACCGCAACTCATCAACAATATTGACCAGGCCCAGGCGGCGCAGCACATCGTTGGGGTAGGTGCCTGCGCCCACCCAGATCCAGGGGTCCCGCCACACTGGGAGCGCCACCCGGCCGGTCAGCCTCGGCGGCCGGTTCCACACCTCGCGGGCCTTGTCAATCCAGTCGGTCTCACGCAGTCCGAAGGCCTCCCGGAACAGCCGGTCCAGGCTATCGAGGGCCTCGGCGATGCTGTCGATGCGGGTCACCCACACAGGGATTCCGGCAGCCCGCAGCCGGTCGACGTCGAGACGGCGGTTCTCCTCCTGGTTGGCCACCACGAGGTCGGGATGAAGCGCGGCGATGAGGTCGCGATTGGGGTTCTTGGTGCCCCGCACCCGGGTGACGTCGAGTCCAGCGGGATGGGTGCACCAGTCCGTAGCCCCGACGAGCACCCCGGGCACAGTGACGGCGATCGCCTCCGTCAGGGACGGCACCAGCGACACCACCCGCCTGGGTGGCTCACGCAGGGCAACATCAGAACCGAGATCATCCAGCACGGCACCCACTCTTCCACGCCGAGAGCACCACGATGGCTCTGTTTGCTGGCATCACAACGGGCAAACGTGATGGAGCAGCAGACCGGCACGGTCCGTGGGGGGGGAGTTCTTCGAAGCCATTGAGTTTGAGGGGCTCAACCATCAGTCAACCTCCACGGCATCACTGGCAACACCCCATACCATTCTCATTCTCCAGTTTCAGTGCTCGCCCATTACGATGCGATCACGCTCACTGCGCTAGGCCTTATCTGGGCTATGACAAGGACGCCGCAGACGCGGAAGCTTGTCAAATTCTTTTCTATCTAAATGAGCCGCTCTTGCGATTATTTAAGCCCTGCCTTTCTTGCAAGGATTTCAGATTCACTGAATAATCCCCCAGACACTTCACTGCTTCCTCCCCCTTTACAGAACAAACTGTTGGCTACGGCGCTCTGACCGGTCGGCCATATTCGTCACCAGACCACTGGCAATGCAGGAAGTCACCCTAACCGCAAATCGACTGCCTCTACTCCACCCCTCCCCTACCTTGGTCACGTGGAACAAGTTATGACACCAGTCGAGGTCCTCAGGCCCGCCCCAGAAATGACGTCGCTGCACCGGGCCAACACCGTCTTTCGAGTCCTGTTGGCCTGCAACGTAGTGCTTACAGCATATTGGGTGGTGACCCAGTTCACCGGACACTCCGCCTTCTACGGCGGCTACCAGTTGACAGTGAGTTCCGTCTTGGCTGTCCTCGACGTTCTCGTGTTCGGGACTCTCGGGTGGGGGCTGATCTGGCACGGGGTGAAGAACCTGCTGCTAGCCAAGGTCGTCGGGATGACATCCGAGGACCGCAAGCTCGTTGCCTCCTCGCGGATGCACCACAAGTTCAGCGTCGCGGAGATGACGCGGCGTTACTCTGAGCGACGTATCCGGATTATCGACATGATCGGTCGCCGCGGTCGAACGTTCGCCTTGGCCCTCGCCAGCTTCTACCACCTGTACCAGCACATCGCCGTGTCCCCCAGCAACGATTTCGTCACCTTGTTCCTCGGCGACCAACTCCTCGACGCTGTCGTCACAGGTTGGGTATTCATCGCGGCTTACCGGGCCGACGGCATCGTCGGCGCCGCCCTGTACGGCTCGCAGACCCGCATCATGGACGGAACTTTGGCTCGGGCGAACTGCCTGATGTCGATAAACCTGTGGACTTTGTTCAAGTTCATCCTGGTCCCGCTCGGGTTGGCACTGGCTCCTCTCTACGAGCCCCAGCATTTCGCTATCATCTTCGCCCTCATCTGGGGGGCCTACCTCGTCACGGACGCTGCAGCCGAGATCGGGGGCAGTCTGTACGGACGCCAGACCATCAAAGTCATTGGCCTTGGCGACCTCAATCGTAAGTCTGTAGGCGGAACCGTAACCGGATTCATCGTCGGTCTGACATTCTGCCTCGGGATCATCCTCACAAATGGGCTCGGCGGGGTCTGGATCCTGTTGGCCGTCACGATCGCCGCCAACTCCACTGTGCTGGAGCTGATTTCCCCCCGAAGCACGGACGACTTTTCTATAGCCACCGGAAACGCCCTCATCTGCTGGGTCTTCGGTATGTTCATTTTCTAAAAAGGAGAACGCCTCGATGTCGCCTCTGTCCACACCGCTGTCTCCGCTCGCCTTCCTCGCGCGTTCTTCCACCGCGTTCCGCACCAAGCTCGCTGTCGTCGACGGGGACCGCCGCTGGTCATTCGAGGACTTGGCCACCTCGGTACAGCAGTTTGCCGAGCACCTCATTGCCTGCGGCCTGCAGCCGGGCGACCGTGTGGCGATGATCGCCCCTAACTCCGCAGAACTCCTGATCGCCCACTTCGCCGTCCCAACAGCAGGTGGAGTGCTCGTGACCCTCAACACCCGGATGGCACCCCCCGAGATCCTGGCCATCTTGGAGCACTGCGAGGCGGCGTACTGCTTCGTCGACCCGGCACACACCAGCCGCCTACCCACACAGTTACCGGAGTCGCTGCAAGTCTTCCTGCTCCCTGACGCTCAGGGACAGGTCACGCCCTCCCCCACTCCGGGCGTCCGTGACTGGGGCGAGTTCACGGCCGCGGCCCTTGACGACATCACTGGATGGCCGGATCACTCCGAGCAGGACCTGATCTCGATCAACTACACCTCAGGTACCACCGGGCGACCGAAGGGAGTCATGTACAACCATCGAGGCGCGGCCCTCAACGCGCTGAGCCAGATCCATCACCAGGCGCTCGACTGCCACTCTGTGTATCTGTGGACGCTGCCGATGTTCCACTGTAACGGCTGGTGCGTGCCGTGGGCAGCAGTGGGCACGGGAGCAACGCAGGTGTGTCTGCGCGCGGTCACTTGCGAGACCGTGTGGAACCTCGTCAACCGCGAGGGAGTCACCCACCTGTGCGGGGCCCCCACCGTCCTCAACATCATTGCCAATGGGGTTGCGGGCCGGGAGCTGCGTCACCCGCTGACAGTCACCACAGCTGGCGCAGCCCCCACCCCCGGCATAATTGAACGCCTAGTGAAACTCGGCATCACGGTGATTCATGTCTACGGCCTGACCGAGTCGTACGGCCCCTATACCGTGTGCGAACCACAGACTTCCTGGTCTAACCTGCCCACCCACAAGCGGGCACGCCTCATGGCTCGGCAAGGAGTGTCGATGCTCACCGCCGAACCCGTGAGGGTCATCACCACGGACGACAGCATGACGGACGTACCTGCGGACGGTACGACCGTCGGCGAGATCGTGCTGCGCGGCAACACGGTGACGTCCGGCTACTTCAGAGACAAGGCGGCTACTGCAGCAGCTTTCCGCGGTGGCTGGTTCCACACCGGTGACCTGGCGGTCATGCACCCCGACGGATACATCGAGATCGTCGACCGCGCCAAGGACCTCATCATCTCAGGGGGCGAGAATGTCTCCACGATTGAGGTGGAGCAAACTCTCGCCGCCCATCCAGCAGTCGATGATGTGGCCGTAGTGGGACACCCCGACGAGTACTGGGGTGAGATCGTCGTCGCCTACGTTGTCGCCACCACGTCCGTGGAGGCCGAAGCCTTGCGCAGCTTCGCTCGCAGCTCCCTCGCCGGATTCAAGATCCCCAAGCGAATCCACTTTGTGAACCAGCTACCCATGACATCGACAGGAAAAGTGATGAAACAGAACCTACGCGAACACAAGATTGACAGCACCACGACTGCCCCGACCCAATCTGAGACGAGCAACAAATCGGTCGGACTCAAGGTGGCCTGACCGAGCCGTCACGGATCACCAACCGCAGAGGGAAGACACACTGGAGAAACGCGCTCGTTGCAACAGGGACCGGAGCTCTCCCTCGCCCCGATAGTTCCAGACCAGCCACTCACAAGAGAACCGCCGCTGCACCACCATGTCGGGACACAACGTATGTGGGCCGGAAGGCCCCTACTTGGCTATCAGGTATCCATGAGCCCGAGCAGATACTGTCCATACCCGGACTTGCCGAGTGTCTCGGCGCAACTCCTCAGCCCGTCGTCGTTGATGAAGCCCATGCGCCACGCGACCTCCTCAGGGGCTCCCACCTTGAGTCCCTGCCGTGCTTCCACGGTTTTTACGAATGCTGTCGCTTCGGCGAGAGAATCGAAGGTTCCGGTGTCTAGCCACGCTGTACCGCGTGGTAAGACCTCGACCGTAAGTCGCCCTGCTTCGAGGTAAGTCTGGTTTACGTCAGTGATCTCGTACTCTCCCCGGGCTGAGGGCTTCAGCTTCCGGGCAATCTCAAGGACATCGTTATCATAGAAGTACAGGCCTGGAACAGCGTAATTGGACTTCGGTACGCTGGGCTTCTCCTCAATGGACAGTGCCCTGAAGGACGCGTCGAACTCAACAACGCCATAGGCCTTGGGATTAGAGACGTGATAGGCGAACACCGCCCCGCCGTCAGGGTCGGTGTGGCGCCGTAACTGGTAGCCCATGCGGGGGCCATAGAAGATGTTGTCACCCAGGACTAGGGCGACAGATTCCCGCCCCACATGCTCGGCACCTAACACGAAGGCCTGCGCGAGCCCATTGGGAACCTCCTGGATCGTGTAGACAATATTGATTCCCCACTGGCTTCCATCGCGCAGCAGCCTATGAAATGCCTCAGCATCATGGGGGGTGGTGATGACCAGGATGTCGCGTATCCCTGCGAGCATAAGCGTGCTCAACGGATAGTAGACCATCGGTTTGTCGTATACCGGGAGCATCTGTTTAGACGACCCGATGGTAAGGGGATGGAGACGCGTACCAGACCCGCCTGCTAGGATAATTCCTTTCACTACTTACTCCTTTCTCAGTACTTCTTGTTGTGGCTGACTGTGCACCGAGTCGGCGCACATATTCATGGAGACCCGCAGCACCATCTCAAGGCGAGAATCCAATCTCCTTGATCCTGTCCAGTGTCAGTGTGAAGCGCCGCGGGCGTGACGCGATGCTTTGCCCCCGATGGCGGGTCGTCGTATTGACGACCCACGGGCATCCGTCGACGCCCAGCCAGAACACATCCTCGGCTAGGGCGTGATACGAGCGCACAGAATCTACTCCTACTGGCCGCGCGCCAAGTACTTGGCCTCCGTCGTGGCCTTGACGGGACGCCACCACGACTCATTAGCCCGGTACCAGTCGATGGTTTCTTTGAGCCCAGCCCTAAACTCCGTAAACTTCGGCTCCCACCCCAGTTCATCACGAAGCTTGGAGAAGTCAATCGCGTAACGCAAGTCATGCCCGCTACGGTCGTTGACATGAACATAGTCATCAGCGTTATGACCCATGAGTTCCAGAATCATCTCAACCACGGTCTTGTTAGCCTGTTCTCCGTTGGCCCCGATGAGATAGGTCTCTCCAATCTTGCCCGACTCAACAATACGCCAAACCGCCGAATTGTGGTCGTCGACGTGAATCCAATCACGCACATTGAGACCGGCTCCATACAATCTCGGCTGAGCCCCATCAAGTATATTCGTGATCTGCCTCGGTATGAACTTCTCGATATGCTGTCGAGGCCCATAATTATTGGAGCAATTGCTGATGGTGGCCTCGACTCCAAAACTGCGAACCCATGCCCTCACGAGGTGGTCACTTGCGGCTTTGGAGGCTGAGTAGGGACTGGAGGGGCGATAGGGGCTATCCGGCGCAAACTTAGCGGGATCATTGAGCTCTAGATCACCATAGACCTCATCGGTGGATACGTGATGGAGGCGTCGCTCGTGCACCCTCACCGCCTGCAACACATTGAACGTCCCCACGATATTCGTATCGATAAAAGCACGCGGCGCATCCAATGAGTTGTCGTTGTGGGATTCAGCAGCAAAATGAACCACCACGTCGTGCGCTTCGACCAGTTCACTCACTAGGTCCAGGTCGGCGACACTCCCCTCGACGAAAGCGTGACGTTCAGAGGGAAGCCCCTCGAATGAGGCCAGATTCCCAGCGTATGTGAGTGAGTCCAACACCGTCCATGAAGCATCGGTATTTCGCGCTAGCCAGTGTAAGAAATTGCTCCCAATAAACCCTGCACCACCGGTCACAAGAACTCGTTTCATGCCTAACAGCATACCTGCCGCACCTCCGTTTCTCAGCTCTTCGCAGATGAAGGTGTACCAAGCATGTGTGAAGTGGCGGCTGGCTAGCGGCTCAGGGATCCACTCGGTCCATCATACATATCGCTAGGCTCTACTCAGGGCTCAAGGACCATCACACACATCATCAACTTCATATGCCACAGCGCCTACTCGACCAGTCCGATAACAGCACGGTCACGCTAAATGCCTTGCTGCATCTGGAGCACATCCGATCCGGGGACGCTTTCAGCAGCTTGGCAGACACCATTCTCATACCCATATCCGCCTCATCGGGTAACACCTTCCCACACCGCATTAATCACGGCAGCAATCACCGTTCCAACCGAATCCTGCGCTTGACCGTCATTAGAATGCTCTGCATTTCGTGGACAGTAGCGAAAAATTAGCCACATGCGCGCCGTCACGAACCTTCACGATTCGGCGCGTCAAGGTAGATGACCGGGTAGAAAACCTCTAAGGGCTACGATTTCGCCTGCGACGGCCTTGGCAACCTTGCTGATCATCTCACCCACGACCACCCAGCCTGCGTGAGCCCTTAGGCATCAGTATCGAAGAGAAGCTAGAGTTGCGACTCCGAGGCTGGTCGAGCTGAATGTCGCCGACCTCACTGACCACCGTCTTCAGGGCCGTCCCGTTACGGGAATTGCCCGAGCCCTGGCCGGCCATCTCACCACGCAGATAGCCCAGATGATCGCTGAGCTCAGCCTCTACACCTCGTTCGAGCACAGCCTTGGTCATCTCCGGCAAGAGCCCACCCACCGCGGTCAACGCAACCCCTCGCTCGTCAGAGGCCACAACAGCTCATCACCGACAAGCTCACACTGCAGCCGGCGCGCCTCTGGCTTCTGCTCAAACTCCTTCGTCACGGTCACAGTCAATCTCCTTCAGCAACGACCTGACCTCTTACAAGAGAATCTGACACCTCCGCCCGTTGTTGCTTCCACGCTACGACACGCCGTGTCATGATGGCCCCTTAGAATCTCCCCATGACGACTCAACTGCAGAGGGTTCTGGTGGTTGACGATGATCCCCTTGTCATCGAGGCCTACCGGATGATGCTGGCTATGACAGAGGACTTCGAGATCTGCGCGAAAGCACACAATGGTCGAGAAGCGATCCGCGCCTACACCCAGCACCAGCCCAATATCACGTTGATGGACCTTCAGATGCCGGAGATGAGCGGGCCAGAGGCCATCGCGGCTATCTGCAAGCGAGATCCACGGGCGATCGTCGTCGCCCTGACAACATTCGGGACCCGCTCACACGTGGTGGCGGCCCTCCGGGCAGGGGCATCCGGGTACCTCATGAAGAACCTGCGGGCCGGGGAGCTGATTGATGCAATGAGGCATGCTCTCGCTGGAGAGATGCCGCTATCATCGTCCATCCGACGGATGCTGGTAAACACGCTGCTCGACGATGACATCGGCCCAAAGGAACCCGAAGACATGAAGCTCACCCCCCGAGAGTTGGATGTGCTCGGGTGTTTAGCTGAGGGACTCAACAACGTGGAAATCGCATCCCAGCTCTACGTCTCCGAGGGATCAGTCAAGCAGTACCTCTCCCACATCGGGGACAAGCTTGGTGTCCGATCACGCACACAAATCCTGGTGCTCGCCATACGCAAGCGTCTGATCGACCCAGAGACGGGCAAACCGGCGGACGTAAGCACCCAGTCCAAGGACTAGCGTCGGGTCTGTCAAGTGGACGATGTCCCTGGGATCGCGGTCATGAAGTTATGCGGCCTTCGAGGTGACCAGGTTCTCCCGGCGACCTGACGCGACGGCGGGTTTCTCCAAAAACACCCGTCTTCGTAAACCACTACCACTAGGCCAACCGACCGCGTGGATCAGTCAGTCGGCGACGAGACGGGCGATGACTGCGGGTTCGGACATGCTGCGTGCACGCAGGGTCGGCACCACGGTAGCTGCGATGGTGATGGCGAAGGTCACGAGGACCGCGCCCACGAAGATCCCGTACGGCGGGACGAACGCGAACACAAACTTGTGCGTCATCGGAAAGCCAAGGGCCAGCAGCCCCACCGCGCCGGCGGTCATGACGAGCGCGAGGATCGTGGCCGTCACCGAGATGATGACTGCTTCCAAGAGGGGAACCAGCAACCGCTGACGCGGGGTTGCACCGACGACGCCAAGCAGAGCGAGCTCTGCGTCACGCTGCTTGGACATCATGATGAGCGACCCGACCCCGCCGGATAGAGACAGCAGCAGTGGCAGCCCTAAAAGGATGAGCATCGTCCTCCAACCGGTTCCGTGCACTTCTACGTGGTATCCACTCGCATCGAAAGTGCCCTGCAAGGACCCGACAACACTCGCCATCCCGAGCAGCAGCCCGATGGTCATCATCACGGGAACGACCGAACGCACGAGGCGGGGAGCCCGAGCGTACACAGTGCGGCGCGCGAGCTGCCAGCTGGGAATCGCCAGCGGCAGCAGCCGAACCCAGGCGAAGGTGAGCGGCCGAATCAGCACGGGGGCCAGCAGCGAGAACAGCATGGCCAACAGCACCAGCACCAGCAACGACGCCTGCATCAAGTTGAACACCGTGTCCGGCGTCACCTCCGCCGCAGTCGAGAACACCGAGAGATACGAGCCCACCACAGCAATGCCGATGATCACTGCCATGACGATCCGGAAGGGCGACATCTTGGCGCCCTCGTCGCCGCTGGCGTGCTGCCGCACCGCATCGACTGGCGGCACCTTACTGGCCCGACGCGTCTGGCGGAGGCCACCAACAACGGCCACGACGACAGCGATAGCCACGGCGGCGAGAGCGATCGGAAGCGAGTACACGGGCTCGGGGAACGGCACTTCCTCGCTAGCTTCAGTCTGCCGCCAGGTAACGAGGAAGGCGAGCACGGGACGCAGCGCAAGCAGGGCCAGAACGGCTCCGATGACGGAACTCAGCAGGCTCATCGCCACCAGCTGCACGATCACCGTCCGAACGATCTGTCGCGGGGTGGCGCCGTTAAGGGCCAGCCGTGCCAGGGCACCTCGCCGCGCGCTGAGCGCCAGGTTCGTGGCGGTGCCTAGGACGACGAGGGCCACGAGGGATGTGTACACCATGTTGACACCTGCCAGGACACTCAACGAAGCCGTTTTATCCCCCTCTACAACCATGGAGGCCTCCACCAGGGCCGGGAGCACCAAAGCGAAGTTCGTCGCGACAAAGGCTAGGCTGACACCGAGCCACGTTCTGAGAGACCCGCGCAGTTCGGCAAGAAGCAGGGTTCTCATGCTCGTGCCCTCTCTGTGAGCTCGGTGAGGACGTCGGCTACCTGGGAGACACTCTGCGGACGCAACTCACCCACCAGGTAGCCGTCGAACAGGAAGACCACACGATCGCACCGCGCCGCCACGCCCGGGTCGTGTGTGACCACGACGACTGACCGCCCCGCCTGACGAGTGATCTCCGCCAGCCTCGCCATCACGAGCTCACCCGAGCGCGAGTCCAGCGCACCGGTCGGCTCATCAGCGAAGACGATTTGAGGTTGCTGTGCCAGAACCCGGGCCAGGGCGGTCCGTTGCTGCTCGCCGCCGGACATTGATGGGACCTTAGCGTCGACGCGATGTCCAAGCCCCACCTCGTTCATGACGGCGATGAGCTGCTCCTTCGGAGGTTTCCGGCCGGACAGGAGGTACGGCAACGCGACGTTCTCGTAGGCGGTGAGCGTCGGGACGAGGTTGTACGACTGGAAGACGAACCCCAGCTCGCCCCGGCGCATCTCGGCCAATGCCTTACGAGACTGGCTCGCCAGGTCGGTTCCGTTGAGACTGACCTGCCCGCTCGTCGGCTGATCGAGGCCAGCGAGACAGTACATCAGGGTGGATTTGCCGGAGCCCGAGGGACCCATGATGGCAACCATTTCACCCGGCATGATCTGCAACGACGCACCGTGCAGAACAGGGACCTCTTTCCCATCGACCGAGAAGGACTTCGAGACCTGGCGAGCTTCCACTGCCGGCACTGCGTTCATTTCTCGTCTCCTATCTTCGTATTGAAGCAACTGCATATCGTTCATTGATGCCCGGCGCGGAGTCTCAACGCCGCTGACCTCTGGGGACAGCCCCCACGTTGCTGGCGCCTCTGACGCCAACTCACAGCGGTCATGGATGCCCGTTGGTGAGTGCTCCATGGTGCGGGCCGCGTAGTAGGCAGTCCTCGCCCCGTAGAACTCCTTCGTATTACTCATTGTTCATCCTGCTTCCGTTCTTGTGCTGACAAGACATGCTTTTCCGGCAAACGGGCCTACACCAAGTGCTTCGTCCACCCAATTGACCAGCGAGCTCGGGTCGACACCTCGTCCCCACAGGTCGTGACCGCCCTCGAGGTCGTACCACAACGTGGTGTGTCCACCGTTGACGCGGGAACGGATCACCCACGCGAGCCCGAGGCGTGGATCCACCCGACGATCGCGAGCTGCTATCACGACCAGAGTGTCCGCCGTCGGCTTATTGAGCCTCTGTATGGGAGACAACCTTTCCAACACCGCTCTGGCCTGAGGGTTGCCCAACGGGTCGCCCCACTCGTCTTGATCGGCCAGCTTGGTAGGCGAATTCAGATGGGTCAGGGCCAGCAGGGGATCCACATAGCCGTTCACGATCACCCCGGCATCGATGGTCTCTGGAGTCTCCACGAGTAGCGAGGCGACAAGGAATCCCCCCGCTGACGCCCCGATTGCGCACACCTGGGAGGCGACGACCGGTCCCTCTTCGGAGCGAAGCCACTCGATAGCGGCCAGTGTATCCGCGACGGAACGCTCGCGCCGCAGGCCCGACCCGTCGTGGTGTCGCTGGGCATCTCCGCCTCCCCGAACGGCGGCCGTCGCAACGGCGTAGCCATGATCGAGCCAGTCCGGCAGCTGGGGGTCCGAGTCCAGATCAAGGTCGATGCCGTAGGCCCCGTACACATGGAGAATCACGGGCCCCTGGAACTTCTTGTCGCCGCGCCACCGGACGTCAACTGCGACCTCGTAGCCATCGTCGGACAGACAGGTTGCTCGGTGACTTCTCGTCTCCGACTCCGGCAGGGCTGGTTCGATCAGCACCCCCCCGCGGCTGTCGAAGAGCCACTTCATGGCCCCTCCGCCCGGACGCGACTCATGGACGACGAAGCCCACACTCTGGGCGCTGGCGTTGTCCACGATTCGGAACGAGCCGGGCGAGTCCGCGAGTTGAGTCGGGGACACAGATTGCAACGGGTTCACCGGCAGATACAGGAGCTTTTCGCCTAGGTGCTGCTCGTCAGAGGCCCCTACGCGAAGAAGGGCACAGCCGTCGTTGGCCACCACCTGGCGGACCGATCCCACGCCCTGGGCGACGGTCCAGCACTGTCCCGGGCGGTTTCCCTCGATCAGTGTGGCATCTGCCCTCCAGCAGCCCTCGTCGTCGTTGATTGCTTCCAGGAGCACCGGATCATCGTCGAGAATGCCGACGTCAGCCAACTGTGGGTTCCGGAGAGGCTGCAGGGTGTCGATGGGTTCCGGGGCACCGGGGCGTGCGATGTCGAACAACTGCCAGATACGACGGCTCCGCACTCCGCGCGCCACCTTGAGGAAGCGGCGGAGAGCGCATGGCACAAGCCGGACGCCGCCCGCCGGACCCTCCGCGATCACGTGGGTTTCTTCGAACGATCCCTCCTGGGATATCCGGACGAGACGCGCCCGAGCCATGTCAGGCTTGGCTGGATGGGACTCTACGAGGGCGATGGCCGGCGCGGGATCGGCATAGACGACGGCGTCGGGGTACAGGCCGAGGATCACCAGCCGCGGCTCCGGGTCGGTGCTGTCGTAGAGAATGGCCGCCCAGCTCTCGCGCTTCGGATCACGAAGTATCCGCAACCACCAGGCGAGGTCGGACGTGGCGTCTGACCTCTGCGACAGCCAGCCGTGGACTTCCGGCACCTCCGCGTCGGTTACCGTGAACGGCAATCCCACAGGCCGTTGCTCGACGGGGTCCGAGACGAGTTGACCGCTGAGGGCCCGCGATTCATCCATCGCCAACCGGAGCCATCCCCCGGGAAGCGGCACCAACTCCACCTCCTGCGTGGTATTCCTCGTGGGCACCTTGGCCGAGAAACGGTCGACTGAGTAGCCATGCTCCTTCAGGAGAGCACGCATAGCCTCATCACTAGAGTGAAGGATCTTCAGCACCGGCATCGTGGCCGTCTGATTCTCGTTCGAACTCATGAGAAAATCACTCTTTCAAGACGTTCAGGCTGCGATAAGCGACCGGAACAAGGCTGAGCGGCGACGGACCTCCGCCGGGGTGCCGAACTCCACCAGCCTCCCCTTATCGAGGACGATGACAAGATCCGCGGCGTCTATACCGAAGTTGCCGTGTCCAGCAGCAAGAGTCGTGGTGTCTGGCATGGTTGCGCGAATGACATTCATGACTTGAGCTCGGTTCAAAACGTCAAGTCCCGAGGTGATTTCATCCAGCAAAAGCATTCGGGGCTGGCCGACCAGTGTTCGGGCGATCGCCAAGCGCTGCCGCTCTCCTCCAGAGAAGGCATAGGCAGACTCACCGACCGCCGCGGAGAGGCCACCTTCTCGATCCGAGATCACATTGCCGAGCCCTACCTGGCGGATGATCTCCCAGCAGTGCTCATCGTCAATGTCGCGGCCGAGGAGCAGGTTGTCTCGTACGGTCCCACTGAACAGGGGGCACGATTGCTCAATGTATCCCACCTGCCTGCGGTAGTGGGGCTCGTCGAGATGATCCAGAGGGATCCCGTCGACCCAGATCCTGCCGCTGGTGGGCTCTACGAACTTCTCCATGAGAGAGAGGATCGTCGACTTCCCGGAGCCAGAGGATCCGGTGAGGGCCACCCAGGCGCCGGCCGGCACGCTGAAGGAAACATCGTCGAGGGCGTATTCCCGCCCACCGCTCGCCTCTGGGTACTTGACCGAGACATTCTCGAAGTCCACGTAGCCCCGCAGATCGATCTGCACCGGCTCCGTGACCGCCTCGAGCTGGACGGGTTTGGTGTGAATACGCGAAGACGGCGCCTGCCGCGTTACCTCCTCAAGCTCCACGAGGCGCTGCACGGCCCCGAGGGACTTGGCTATCTCCATGACCAAGTCGCTGCTTCCAAGGATTGGACCGACCATGATGAGAGTGAACATGAAGAAGGCGACCAGCGACTCAATGGGCAGGACCCCCGAGTGAACGCGCATCACCGCGATGAAGACGACGAGTACTAACGTCGCCTGCAGGCAGGCCGTGATGATGGGACCCATGAACGCGCGTGATCGGTCGCCGCGGTTAGCTGCTACCAGTAGTTCATTGCTTGAGACGTCGAGGCGTCGCGCGGCGAACTTCTCGGCCACGTAGGCCCTGAGTGTCAGCACGGACTCAAGCGAGCGGGTGAGCTCGGCCACGAATCCCCCCTGCGCCTCCTGACGCTGGTACGACAACCCGGTCAGACGCCGTGACAAAATAACGATGAAAACCAGGCATGCCACCGTCATACCGAGGGCTGCCGAGGTCAGCATCGGGTCGATGATGACCATCTGGATCAGGGCACCGCCCACGGTCACGATATTTCCGAGAGCCTGAAGCGGTCCGCGGGAGAAGACCTTGTTCAGCAGCTCGGCATCAATGCTGCAGCGTGCGACGAGATCCGCCGTCGGGTGCTGCACGAGCTTGCCAGCGGGGATGCGCAGGGACATCTTCGCAGCTTCATCACGGAACCTCTGCACGCTCCGGTTGCCCGCTACGGCGCTCAATGCGCCGACCAGGGATGTGAAACCGGATGCCACCACCGCGATGCCCGCCAAGGCGAGTCCATAGGGAACTACATCGGCGAACACCCCGGTCTGGAGCTTTCCGACAATCTGCCCGGTGAGCTGCGGCTGCATAAGTGAGAGCAGGGATGCCAGGATCGTGCCGACGGCGATGAAGATGACAGCCCGCGGTTCCAGCCAGAGGATCCGGCCCAACTGACCAAGTCGAGACTTTGGAAGCTTGGCGAGGATCCCTGTGCCTAGCTCTCGCTCATCCTGTGGAACGTCAGAACCGAGCCTACGAGCGGCATCCGCGGCGATGCTCCGCCGGGGCACGGCGTTTCGCCCCTGATTGCTCGTTCGTGCGAGATCTAGACGTCTCGCGGTACTCGTGGTCACGGCTCCTCCGACTCATGTTTCCCAGGGATTCGGCCCCGATTCTCAAGATTTGATTTCTGTATTTGATTCCTGTGATTTGATCTCATTCTTCTGACGCACCAAGACCTGTCCTGAGCCTGATGCGATGGTCGAGATCTCATTTATTGCCAAGAGCTATCCGCCCTGACATTGTGAGGGCCGATTGACCGGCGGCAGCGGCTCTGGACTGCCGCCGGTCAATCGCCTTGGGGGATTTTCATCTACCGATCATTTCGGAAGAGTCCCCAGTTCCCTTGCGTTACGAGCAATACGCTCTACGCATCCGCCGAGTCTCAGCAGAGGAAATAGCTCTGCGTGCTGGCATCACCCCAACAAAGGGATGTGGATGTCCGAGACGTCTTAACCTCTCCGTTCTGCTCTACGTCATTGGCCTGAAGCTCTAGAATGTTCAACATTGTTTTCACCTCCTCTCTGTCGTCACCTGGGCTTCGGGGTTAGCATTGCGGCTCCCACCGAAGCGAACTCTTGCTTTAGTTACTGTTGATGACTCCAAGAAGATCACACTTTTCAAAGCCTCGGGATTCGAAATCTGCTCTTGGCTCCATAGTTGTCACCCACAGAACGCAGGGCTGTACCTGCTGTTGTCCTCACAGACGGTCCAGCTCCAGTTAGAGTCCTTCTCCTCAAAAGTGTTTTCCTGCTCTTGGATCTGCATGTTCAGGATGTTTGCCATGGTTGTCACCTCCTTCCTGTCAATAGTGTGGTTGCCACACTCGTGCCGTTAGGCGACGAGCTCCCGGCTCGGCTCGACCTCGAAGGTCGTGCTCACCGAACCAAGTTCATTGGTCAGCAGCAAGGGGTGTTGCCGCAGGGTATTGGCCGTTCGAGCGCTCACCGGGAGGCTCAGATACGGGTGCTGCTGGCTGTAACTCTCCAGGGCCAGAGCGATTCCGGCCGCTCCGGTGTTCAGGTCCGAGCTGAGGCGGATGAGACCCTCACCGACCACGACGACGTGGTCCTCGTGCTGGAACAGGCTATTGAGCAAAAGTCTCACCTGACGGGGCGTCTCGGTCTCACCAAATTGCCCGGCAGCGCAGAGTGACGCCACGATGCCTGCTCGGCCGTGATCCAGTCCCGGGTAGATGTAGAAGTCCGAGGAACAGGTCTTGATGATGCCGCTCCGTTCGGTCGGCGTCAGCACAGGTTGGCCGGTGAGGCGCTCGAGCGCCGTACCAACAACCATCACTCCGGCCGAACCCCAGCCGAAATAAGGCAAGATCCGATTCTTATCGACGTCCTTGACTAAGAGGTCACCAGTCGGCGAGGTCACACAGGCATCGACTTCCTCGCGGAGTCTCTCGCGCGCCCACCCGAGGGGTTCGGGGATGTTGCCGGCGGACGCGGCCACGATATCCGTGAGCGCCAGACCCGTCAGCCCGTAATCCAGGCCGCGCCGATGGCGGATCGCGTCATGCGCGAGGCCTGGCATAGTAACGGTACGGTGAAGTCGGCGGTGGGCCTCCAAGGCCTTGCCACGAAGATCTTCATTGCGTGCGCTCACGGCCACCTCGAGCGCGGCCAGGATGACACCAGCCCGGCCCTCTGCCAAGTTGACCCCATGCAGTCCCTCCGAGCGTTCAAGCGCGGTTTCAACCGCAGCCACCGCTTCGTCGTGCTCGCCGACCTCACTAAGAGCCAAGCCGATTCCAGCGAGGCCATCGTAGAGGCCGGGTTTCTCTCCGGCCGGCCAGCGGCGCACCGCCTTCTTCAGCGCCGCGACGTCCTCCTCGGACACCGGATAGCCCGCTCGCTGTTGGGCAAGAACGATGCCGGCGCGGCCGGCGCCCAACGTCTCCCGAAACTCAGCTCCGTCGTTGCTGACATCGCCGGGGTAGGAGCCATCGATACCGAACTGCTTCGACCATTCGATTCCGCGCATCAGCCCGGCAAGAGCATCGTTCAGGGTCAACGGCTCCGACGGGACTCCGACCTCGAAATCGGTCGCAGTGACGGGACGTAACTCTGAAGGATAGCGCTCCTGGACCTTCGACAACAGTTCGTAGGCCTCCTCGCCGTTGATCTCGCGCAGCTTCTCACAACACCGCCGCCAATAGCCAGGCGTGAGGGATTCCATCTCGAAGTCGGCGTGGAAGAGCAACATGATGCATCTCGCCACGGCAAACCAATCCGCTTCTCTGGCGTCCGCAGACTTGTCGGCACAGTACTCGTAGATCCGGACACCGATCTTTCGGTCCTCGTCAATGGGAGCCGCGTCCTCAAGATCCAGCATCGTGACGACCCTGTCGGGGGAGACAAGGATGTTCCCCGGGTGGAGATCCCCGAAGGTCCAGCCGCGTTCGTGAATGCTCTCCACTATGTCGACGATCTGCCTCGCGACCTCTACGGCCTGACGGGAGTACTCGACGACATCCAACTCACGCAGGTCGGTGCTGTGCACCACCCAGTTGGTCAACGTTCGCCCGTCAACGTAGTCAAGTTCGAGGTAACGGTGCTCCCACGCGGTGAAGGATCCTCGAAGTTGCTGCACCCCGGGGACCCCCTGGAGGTCCCGCAGCACGCGTTCTTCCGTCAACTGACGCTCGAGCGCGCAACGCCCTCGGCCGTCCAGGCCAGCGAAGGGCCGTGCCTCACGAAGGACCCTCACTTGCCCGTCAGGCAGCTCGGCTTTGTAGACACCACCTGCATTGCTGAAGTGGAGCGGGGTAATCGAGGAGAACTCATCTAGCCGGGACTCACAGTTCTGCTGGGAAGCTTCATAGGACTGACGAAGCACCTCGGGGATCTCCACGCCGTCGGGGATGACGACGCGGGGGGCACGCTGATCGGGAATAATCCTCATAGTGAGCGGTTCCACGATGGACTCCACAGGATGGTCGTCCTCACCGTTGACCCGCATACCCACGATAGCGCCGTAACGCACATAGATCGGGGCGTTGTCGACGTAGCGCAAGTCCGACAGGATGTATGGGCCTTCCTGCCCCTCAAGTTCGCGAGCCAGGCGCTGCAAGAGCTTCCCCAAGTGATCGTCGTCGTCTGGGTAGATCGTGATGAACTTGCCTGCGGAGCCACGGTCCGCTTGCTTAGAGGAGGAATCGAGCAGACGAGCCCTCGTTGGAAGGAACTTGAACGACACTCCACCCTCTAGGCATACGGCGGTAGTGCGGGCCAGAATCATCTCAGCGCAAGCCAACGACGCAGAAATATGGATCTTCCACCCTTGGGAGCGCGGCTTCCAGCCGCGTGGCCACCAGCATTCCCACTGTCCCCAGGAGTGCTTCAGCCAATCAGGAGGCAGCGCTGCGGACTGGAGACGCTGCTGCTGGTGAACCATCCGATCGACAAGGGGCTTCTTCTCGCCGTAATACGGGGAGGTCTTGGTTGCCGCCTGATAGTATTCGGGACGCACTGCCACGGGTCTTCTCTTTCTTGCTAACCGAAACCATCTGCGTTTCGGATTCTTGCTGGCTTCTTACCCTCTAAGCTGGACGGTGATTTGTCGCGACCGCTCAGGGGAGTGGGTGAGGCCCCGGGACCGTATTCAAATCAATGAAGATTTGCGCTGGTTCTGATCGAATCAACAATTCGTTGACTCTTCCGGGGAAATTCTGTTAAATTGGGGCGGATATCGAGTCGGAATAAAGCAATCTTCCCTTCCGCTCAAGGCCGCCGTTCCGCCACCCACTCAATTTCACTGAGGGTCGGGTCGTCGGCTTCAAATTCGGATTGTCAGGTCGCTCACGTTCGCGTGGCGGACTCTCCGCAGGAATGCCACAAATCAAAGTCCCTAAGGGCTTCATCAAAACCAACAGCATCCCCGCCTAGGATTCCCACACGCCGTCTCCAACGACTCAGCGGGAATCTTGGTGCGAAGGAAATCCTTTGCACGACTCCCGAACCGAGAATTTCACTGGGCTGCTTCATGGCATTAAATCTATGCATCAGAGAAACCCAGCAAAACAGACTCGCAGCCAATGGTCGATAGCCAGCTGGCTAGTCCTGGCAGGGCTTTCGACGAGGGTTCCCCACCACCTGGACAGTGGGGATATCATCCCTTCTCAGTGCCGTGAGGCTTATTCATAGACTGTAGGCGAAGATGAGTCCTGTGACGGCTTGTATTGTGGTTTCGAAGGTGTTGTAGGGGCGGCGGTAATCGGTGTGTAGAACACGCCAGGTTTTGACGTTCGCGATGACACGTTCGATGAGGTAGCGGACGCGGTTGATGGTCGTGTTGTTTCTTTTGTCGCTGTCGGTGAGTTCACCATGGGCGGGTTTCTTCGCGGGGGTGATCATCCCCAATCCGATGTAGCCTTTGTCTCCAATATGACTTTGACTGTCGAGGGCTGCGAGGAAGCCGGATTCCTTGATGGCCTTTGCATCATGCACACTACCCGGCAGGGGCGGGGAGATCCAGGCGAGCTGTCCGGCCAGGGTGCAGGCCACTTGCAGGTTCACCCCCGTCGTGTGGTGCTTGCCTGAGTACAGCTCGGGACGGTCGTGCCACGACCAGCAGGACACCAGAGTACCGTCGATGATGTACTGACGGTCCGGGTCGAGGTCCCCCACACTGGGCACCCAGTTCTGGAGGGCTTCGGCGATCAGGGGAGTGTAGACCGCCACCACTCGTGAGATGGTGGCTTGGGAGACTGTGTGGATGTCGGCCAGCAACTCCTGGGTGAGATTGTGCCGCAATATCAACACAGTGACCTGGATACAGCGGAACAAGCCCAGGACACGGGACCCTGCCGGGGGAAGGTTTCCGGAACGGGATGTGTGGATCAGTTCGCACAGGTTGAGGATCTGGTCACGGTCAAGGCTTGTGGTAGTATTCACGGCGGCGGCTTGTCTTTCATCTGAGGGTTTTCTTTCTGCATTTTGAATTATCTCAGATCGGGCAAGCCGCCCTCACATCCCCCTCGGGTAAAGTGTTAGCTGGGGAAAGCCAAAACACCCCTATGAATAAGCCTCCGTATTGACTGTCCTCTCAGGTGACTCTTTGGGGGTAGCAGGGACCATCGAGTCGTCATCAGCCGACCAGAGCACTCCCTCGACGCGCCGCGGAACCCGGCACCACGTTCGGCTGGTGGCAGGTCACGGTCGGCGTCACCATCGTGATCCGCTACGCCGCCATAGTCGCGTGGGCCGGGTGGTGTCACGCGTCAGGTTTTTGGCAGGGTTGTTGTGTCAGTCTTGAAGGAAAATCTGAGCCTTGGAAAGATCACCAATCGTCTCTGACTGGGAAGAAGACTCGGATCGTATCGAGTGTGCTGACCGGCGAGATGACGATCGCCGAGGCGGCTCTCAAGGGATAGGATCAGCGAACAGTCGGCTGTTGGAAGGCCGACTTCCTCAAGGCTGTTAAGCGCACTAACGGCCGCTAGCCAGATTCAAAGGGGCCTTGGCCCAGACCGGCGAGGTCGGCTGCCGCTGAGCTGGCTCGCCGGATTAAGATCCCCTGCCACCACGCAAACGGCTGTCACTAGAGTCTCCTGCCCGACGGCCCATTTCCCCGTGACCGTGGACCAGGTCCCACAGGCCAAAGAAAGCGGGTGCCTGAGGAACGTGGCTCTGAACTCTCCTGTCCGGCCAAACCGGATCTGGACGTCCTCAAATCCCAGCCACGACCGTTGGCTCGGATACCAGGCCTTGTATACGGATTCTTTTGCGCTGAACAAGAGGCGCGGCCAGTGTATCTGCGGGTGCCGGCTGGACAGCAGCGAAAGTTCCACGCGCTCACGAGAGGTCGCGATATCGGCGACAAGCTCCGGCGGTAGCGCTTCGTGGGGCTCGGCGTCGATTCCGAGGGCAGCCACGAGTGTCACCCGCGCGACCGCCGCCGCACGATACCGGTGGCAATGAGTCATCGACCCGACGATCCCCTCCGGCCAAGGCGGTGCTCCCCGCTCCTCGGGGATCTGGCGGGGCCGGGGCAGTCCGAGCTGCGCGAGCGCATCGCGCGCGCACTCTCGGACGGTGCGGAACTCCGCTCGCCGCTTCGGCACGGAGGTTGCGATGTGCGACTCCTCCTCGGCATCGAGGCGCAGCGTCGGATCATCGTCCCGGCGTACTGCCGTGGCCACTGCCGAGGGCACAAGCGACGCGAGAACCTCCCCAACCGGCCTTGCAACGGCGATAGCAGTCATGATGCCTCTCCCAATTCATTGTCGAGCCATTCGAACAATTCCTCGTCGGTCTCCCTCCCCTCAAGACGCTCCTGCAACGCGGCCGCCACATCCCACAAGCTCGCCTCGAGCGCGGGGCTCAGCTCCTGTGTATCGGACCTCAGCCACTGGGCGAGCGCTTGAAGCTGGACCTTCCTTGGCTCACTACTGGCCGACACCGACGTGGCCTGCGGAAGTTTGGCTTCGACGAACTCGGCGATGTCCCGCACCGTCGGGTGATCGAACAGGAGCGTGGCCGGCAGCCGCAGCCCGGACAGTGCCGCGATGCGGTTGCGCAGCTCGACGGCAGTCAGCGAGTCGAAGCCGACATCGAGCAGCCCCCGGTCCGTAGGGAGACGATCGGGCTGCTGGTAGCCGAGTACCTCGGCGGCCGCAGCGCGGATCGCTCGCAGCACGATCAAGGAACGTTCCTCGCCAACGGCGTTGGCGACCTCGAGGACCAGACGCGGTTCATCTGTGGCCTCAGCTCCCGGCTCGGGGACCACGAGTCCGCGGAAGGCAGGCAGCAGAGTCCCCTGCCGCTGCGCAGTCCTCAACGCGCCCCGGGCGAGTCTGGTGAGAGCCAGCACCGGATGACCGGACCCGAGGGCGTCATCGAACAGCGTCTCGGCTGCCTGGGCGTCGAGGGGGGCGATGCCCGAGGAGGCGATCCTAGAGGCCCCCGCCTCGGTGATGGTGCTGGTCATACCGGAGATGGTGGCCCACAGACCCCACTCGTGAGACTGGACTCTCGTCACAGGGTCACTTGCCATGCGCGCGATGGCGTCCAGCATCGAGTTGGCGGCCGCGTAACTGCCCTGACCGGCTCCCCCAAGGACACCGGCAATGGACGAGACGAGGATGATGCGCTGCGCCGCGTGCCGACGGCCCGCCGCGACGAGGTTGGCCGCCCCGTCGATCTTCACCCGCAGCACCGCTGCAAGGCGCTCGGACGTGAGCTGTTCGATGACTCCATCGTCCAGGATACCGGCGGCGTGCACGATCCCCTGGATGGTCCCCAGCGGCTCGAAGACGGCATCGACGGGTCCAGGCTGGGTGACGTCACAGGCAAGCACGTCAACCCGCACGCCAGTCTCGGCGAGTTCATCGCGGAGCTGGGCCAGAACCGGGTCCGCAGGGCCACGCCGGGAGAGTAGAACGAGCCGTCCCGCGACTCCGCTGGCAACCAGGTGAACTCCAATAGTGCGGCCAACGACCCCGCCAGCACCCGAGATCACCCAAGTTCCAGCCTCAGCAGGAGTCTCCACCGGATCCGGTGAGAGCATCGCGATGCGCAGCGCCCTCACATCCCCTGCAGTAACAACCCGGAGCTTCGGCTCGTCCAGACACCCGAGGGCCAGCTGGATGTCGTCGGCGGCGCGGTCGCGATCGATGAGGCGGAACCGTCCCGGATGCTCGTTGATGGCCGAGCCCACGAGGCCCCAAACACTCGCGTGAGCCGGCTCACCATTGGCGCGACCATGGGCGCCTGTGGTCACGAATGCGAGCGTCGCGGCATCGGAGCGTCCGAGCCAAGCCTGCAGCAGCCGCAGTGCATTCGAAGCAGTCTCGAGCGCAGCGTCCGCCACGCTTAACACCTGGCTGGGGCGCCTCATGTGCACGACCACCGTCTCGTCATCTTGGAGCGGAGCCAGGCCCTCAAGCCGTGCGACCTGCTGGTCGATGTCGGCGTCCGCGCTGATCTCGGCCGCGGGGGCAACCCGAGCGGACGCCTCGACCGGCACCCAATCGGGGCCCATGAGGGGCAACCTGGAGCGTTTGGCGACACCCACGTCGCGCAGAACCAGCTCCCCAACACAGCCAACCTTGAGACCGGCCTCGTCCCTCAGCACCACCGAAACGCGATCCTGCCCCACCACGCGGGTCTCCGCGACCAGGGTGCCCCTGACCGGGTGGCACGTGACGTTCCTCCACACGAAGGGCACAGTGGCCCCAGCGAAGGCTGGCAGCTCGACGAACGCGAGGGCATGCAGCGCCGAGTCCAGCAGGGCTGGATGAACGACGTAGTCGCACTCCGATCCCGCCCCCGCAGCCAAAACGGACACGCTCCGCACGACACCCCCCTCTGCTTGCGCGACCTGCCGCAGTCCTCGGAAGCTGGCGCCGTGGTCGAAGCCACTCTCGGCGAGCTGCTCGTACAGGGAATCATGGTCAAGGGTGTGGATGGCCTCCAGGTTCGCCAGCGAATCCACCAACGGCGCCACCCGGCCAAGGACGCCGGAGGCGTGCTCCACCCATCCATCGACGCCGAGGGTGGAGACGGAGAAACTGAACTCGCCTGCAGTCGTCGGGGCCGCTACCCAGCGCAGGCTGGTGTGGTCCTCGTCTAGGACGAGCGGCGCCGACAAGGTGAGCTCGGCGATGCCCTCGCACCCCAGGCTCTGCGCGACCTCGAGGCCCAGCTCGATGTAGGCGGCGCCTGGAAGGATCGGCTCACCGCCAACGTGATGATCGAACAGCCACGGCAGATCGTGGCGGGCCAAATCGGCGGTAAACACGGTTTCCCCGCTCGGCAGGTCGACCCGGGCCCCCAGCATGCGACCCGAGACGGGGAGTACGCCGATTCCACGAACGTCCTTGCGATCACTGTCGAGCCAGAAGCTCTGGTGATCAAACGGGTAGGGCGGCACGACGCGGCGAGGCCACGCTCCGGGACCAAACCACACGTCCCAATCGACTCGGATACCACGCACCTCAAGGTGCGCCAGGGCGCGGACGAATCCCTCGTGCTGGGCATCGACATCGCCACGTTGCAATGGCAGCACGACCGCCTCTTCCGGGACGACCTCGGACACTTGGGAAGTCAGCACGGCCGAAGGTCCTACCTCAAGGTAGGTGTCGACGCCCCGTTCAACCAGCGAGCCGACGGCGTCCGCGAATCGGACACTCGACATCACCTGACACCCGAGGTAGTCCGCGTCGACCGCATCAATCGGCTCGCCCGTGACCGTCGAGATGATCGGAAGCTCGGGCTGGTGGAACGTCGCGGTCTGGGCGATGCGCACGAACTCATCGCGCATTGGCGCCATCATTGGGCTGTGGAAAGCGTGGCTCACCTTGAGGCGGCGGGTCCGCACCCCCTGAGCCGTGAGCTCATCGACAACGGCAGTCACCGCATCATTCGGTCCGGATAAAACAACGGAGGTAGGCCCGTTGACGGCGGCTAGAGCGACGTCCGGAACAGCCTCCAGGGCCTTCGTCACTCGATCTGCTGGGGCGTGAACGGCAACCATAATCCCGCCCTCCGGGAGCTCCGCCATGAGGTGGCCGCGGGCGGCCACAAGTCGGGCGGCGTCTTCAAGGGACAGCACGCCCGCAATGTGAAGAGCTGCGAACTCGCCGATGGAGTGCCCCACCAAGAATCTCGGGCGCACCCCGTAAGCCTCGAGTGCTCGGGCGCTGGCGACCTCATGAGCGAAAATCGCCGCCTGCGAACGATCCGTGTGATGCAGCATATCGCCCGTCGACATCGCGTCACACAAGTCGAAGGACACGTGGTGCCGCAGCACAGCAACGGTCTCGTCGAAAGCTTCGCGGAAAGCCCTGAGGTGCATCAGGCCGGAGCCCATGCCGGCGCGCTGCGAGCCCTGGCCGCTGAACACCCAGGCCAGCCCGCCGGAACCCGGTTCGCCAGAGACCAACCGGAGGTCGTTGTGTCCCTGCAGAGCCGCAGCCGCGGCCTCCCGCAGGTCGTTGGTGTCCTGGGCGAGCAGGACCGAGCGCCGCTCCCCAACCGCGTGCCGGGCAAGCGTCCGGGCTGTCGCATGCAGCGCAGGATCGTCCTGCAGCCGCGCGAGCTGCTCAAGCCGGGCACGATGACTACCTGCTGTGCTGCCCGCTGCCACCACGGGGATCGGCATCGTGGCCGGCGGCACCTCTTCAGGCTCGCACTCCGGCAGCGCCCCCGAGGGCGGATCGCCGATGAGGACATGCACATTGGTGCCGCTGATGCCGAATGACGATACCCCGGCGACCCGCCGCCCGTTCTTCGGCCACGGCACCGGTTCCTGGAGCAAATGCAGCGGCGTCTCATCCCAGTCAATGTACGGGCTGGGCTCCTCGGCGTGCAGGGTGCGGGGCAACCGCTCGTGGCTCAGCGCCAAAAGCACCTTGATGATGGACAAGAGGCCCGAGGCTGCCTGGGTGTGTCCGAGATTGGATTTGAGCGAGCCGAGCCACAGCGGGGCCTGGCGTTGCGCACCATAGACGGCCGTCAGGGCGGACGCCTCAATGGGATCACCCAGCTCAGTGCCGGTCCCGTGCGCCTCAATCGCCTGCACCTCGGACGTCGCTACACCGGCATCCTCGAGCGCTTTGCGAATCACAGCAGCCTGGGCGGTGCCGCTGGGGGCAGTGAGCCCGTTCGAGGCCCCATCCTGGTTCATGGCGATGCCCACGATGGTGCCGAGCACCGGGTGCCCAGCCGCGAGAGCAGCCGACAGCGGCTCGATGAGGATGACACCGACGCCTTCGGCCCATCCAGCTCCGGCTGCTTCGGCGGAGAAGGCGCGGCAGCGACCATCCTCAGAACCGGCCCTCTGCCGGGAGAACTCGATAAAAGTGGTCATGGTCGACATGACGGTGACACCCCCCACCAGAGCAGCACTGCAGGTACCGTCACGCAGCGACTGACAGGCGACGGTGAGTGCGGCCAGAGAGGATGAGCAGGCCGTGTCGATCGTCAGCGCTGGCCCCGTCAGCCCGAAGACATAGGCCACACGCCCGGAGGCGACGCTGCTGGCGCTGCCAAGGGCGAGGTAGCCCTCGTGCTCTGCGGAGGGAGCCGTGATGCGGGAGCCGTAGTCGTTGTAGCTGGCCCCGAGGAAGACCCCGGTGTCCGTGCCACGCAGCTCGGCCGGCGCGATACCAGCCGATTCGATGGCCTCCCATGAAGCCTCAAGCAGCAGCCGCTGCTGCGGATCCATGGTGATGGCCTCGCGCGGCGAGATGCCGAAGAACTCCGCGTCGAACTCCTCGGGGTGTGTGAGGAACGAGCCGCCACGGGCGTTGAACGTCCCCGCCACGCTCGTGTCGGCGCTGAAACGGCTGAGATCCCAACCACGATTGGTCGGCAATGGTCCGACAACCTCACCACCCTCATCGAGTAGGCGCCACAGCCCCTCGGGCGAGTCGATATCGCCCGGTAGGCGGCAGGCCATGCCCACCACGGCCAGGGGTTCGCTCTCACGGAGGCGCCCAACGTGCGCAGATTCGGATGTTGTTGGGTCGTCAGTGACCCCAAGTTCGCGGGCCAGATGCAGGGCGACAGCGCTGGCACTCGGATGATCGAACATGCTTGCGACCGACAGCTTCACCCCAGTGGCCTGGGTCAGGCGGCGCCTTAGGTCGACCACGGTGACGGAGTCGAACCCGAGGTCCCGGAAGGCCCGCTCCACATCTAGTTCGGAAGAGTCGCGATGCCCGAGGACCTCGGCGGCCTGCTCACGGACCAGGCGCAGAAGGGCCTCTGGGCTCCACTGGCCGATAGGGGCAACGGAGGCCTGGCTCGGTACGAGATCGCTGAGCGTGGCCGACGACGGCCCGGCGGCCGCCACGGCGGCCCAATCCACCCTGGCCACCACGGTATGAGCCGCAGAATCCTGGATGAGTGCACCGACAACGCGCACGGCTTCGTCCTTACTCACCGGCGCGATTCCGGTGACAGCAAGACGCCGGAGCGCTTCTTCATCCGCCAGGCCTCCGCCGGCCACGGCGCCCCAGGCGATGGCCGTTCCCGGCAGACCAGCTTCGCGGCGCGCCGCGATCACGGCATCAACGGCGCTGTTGGCGGCAGCATAGTTACCTTGGCCGGGCCCACCGAGGGTTCCGGCCATGGAAGAGAACACGACAAATGCTTGCAGGTCATGATCGCGTGTTGCGCGGTCAAGGTTAATCGCCCCCGCAGCCTTGGCAGCCAACACGGTGTCGAGACGTTCGCTCGTCAGATTCCCGATGAGAGCATCATCGAGCACTCCGGCGGTACTGAAAACGGCCCTCAGGCCTTCGATCGAGGCCACGAGCTGCTCCACAGCACTGGCATCGGCAATGTCACAGGCACGCACCTCGACGTCGGCACCCCGGGTCTCGATGTCAGCGATGAGCTCTGCCACGCCCGGGCTGGCGTTGCCGCGCCGAGAGGCCAATACCACACGTGTCGCACCAACGCTGGGCAACCATCGGGCAAGCTCTGCCCCAAGCCCGGAGGTGCCACCGACCACGAGCGCCGTCCCGGACAGGCGCGGATCGCCGTCGGCCTCAAGCACTGCCCGCGCCAGGCGGCGCACTCGCAACCGGTCACCGTGGAGGAGGAGTTGGTCCTCGCCGGGGAGCGCCCCACCAAGAACCGCCCCTAGCCGCACGGCTTCGTAGGCGCCAGGCTCGGGTCCGAGATCGATGATGCCGCCCGAGCCTGGACGCTCGGCAAGCGCGATCCTCACGAGACCCCAGATGGCGGCCTGGCCGGAGTCCGGGACCTGGCCATCAATGGCGACGCCGCCGCTCGTGATGTGCCACACACTCACGCCCAGCCGCTCCGCCACTTGCAGCAGCGCCAGGGTGAGGGTGAGGCCGGTAGTCCGTCCAGACTCGTGGACCGGCCGCGAGTCAACGCCGAGGAGCGAGACGATGCGCGCGGCATCGGTCTCGGCGAGCATCGACACTAGGTCGTCGGCCTCGGTCCCGGCCGGGATCACCAGGGGCTGCGCCCCGGTGGCAGACCGCACGCGGTTGACCAGCCCCTCGGGGACGCCAGACTCGGGAACCAGCAGCGTCCAAGAGTCGCCAACCCCGCCGATGGGCTCCGGGGCGAATACCCAATCAACCCGGTATATGAGTTCGTCGAGGGTCGCGTCGATTGTTCCTCGCGTGATCGCACGTGAACGGCTGGGCAGCCAGTAGGACTGGCGATCGAAGGCGTAGGTCGGGAGTTCCCTGACTAGGTGCCCACCCCCGAGCAGCACGCGCCAGTCGACGTCGCTACCGGTCACGAACATCCCGGCGACCGCCATGGCCATGCCGAGCGCGCCGGGACAGTTCCGGCGCAGTGTCTCCTGCACCGTCACCGGGGGGTGGGCGTCCACGCCGTCGAGGACGCCGAGCAGCACAGGATGGACGCTGCACTCCACGAATCTCGAGTAGCCGTCGGCAAGGGCAGCCTGCACGGCCAAGTCCAACCGGACCGGCGAGCGCAGGTTCTCATACCAGTACACCCCATCAAGGCTTGTGCCCTCGATGGTTCGTCCGTACACCGTTGAGTACATGGGAATGTTTCCATCATTAGGTCGAACATCGGCCAGCTCGGCGCACAAGCTCGCCCGCAGCGGCTCCATGTGCGCGGAATGGGAGGCGTAGTCGACATTGATCCGGCAGGCCTCGACGCCCCGTCGAGCACATTCATCGACGAATTGGTCCAGGCTGGCAACAGCCCCAGAGACCACTATGGACTCCGGACTGTTGTGAGCGGCGATGCTCACATCGCCCTCGAGCGCACCGAGAATCTCCCGGGTGTCGGCTTCGCCGGCTCGCACTGAGACCATGCCACCCTGGCCAGAAACCAACCGGAGCATCTGCGCCCGCTGCGCGACGACACGGGCGGCGTCCTCGAGGCTGAGATGGCCGGCGACCGCGGCGGCTGCAATCTCACCCTGGCTGTGTCCCACGACTGCCCCGGGGGCTAAGCCGAGGTGACGCCAGAGCTGAGCGAGCGCCACCATGGAAGCCCACAGGGTCGGCTGAACGACGTCGACCCGGCTGAGCCAGTCGCCGCTGCCGGACAGCACGATGTCGATGAGGTCCCAGTCGACATAAGGGGTCAGCGCGTCCCCGCAGTCCCGTAGCGCTGCCGCGAAGACCGGCGACTCCTGGTACAGGCGCTTGGCCATGCCGACGAACTGCGAGCCCTGACCCGGGAACAGGAAGACCGGCTCGTTCGATCCGGGACGCACACGCCCAACGAGCGTGGTCTCCGTCGATGATCCGGTGCTCAGTCCTTCGAGCCCGGCGAGGAGATCATCGCGCCCCTCGCCGATGATGATGGCGCGATGCTCGTGGTGCTGGCGCGCCACGGCGAGAGTCCAGGCGATGTCACGCACGTCTGCCTCGGGGTGGCTGTTCAGCCAGGCCGCGAGACGCCCTGCCTGCAGCGCGAGGGCGCGGGGGCTCCGTGCAGACAACGGCCATAACATCACACCGAGGGCGGGCTTGCCCACCTCATCGGCTGCGCCCAGGTCGGCCGGGGCTTGTTCGACGATCATGTGAATGTTGGTGCCGCTCAGGCCGAAGGCCGAGACTCCGATGCGGTGCGGTTCCTCCTGTTCGGGCAGAGGGCGCGGGGTGACGAGCGGCCGGACCCCACCGCTCTCCCAGTCAATGAATGGGGAGGGTGGGCAACAGTGCAGGCTCGCCGGCAGTTCGCTGTGCCTCAGGGCCTCCACCGACTTGATGAGCCCGCCGACGCCGGCAGCAGCCTGGGAGTGCCCGATGTTGGACTTGAGCGACCCGATCCACAACGGATGCTCGGCGCTGCGTCCCTGTCCGTAGGTTTCGAGGAGCGCGTTACCTTCAATGGGGTCGCCCAGGCGGGTGCCGGTGCCGTGCGTCTCGACGGCATCGACCTGTTTAGGAATCAGGCCGCTGGAGGTGAGAGCCGCCTGGATCACTTCGCGCTGGGCAGGGCCGCTGGGGGCGGAGATACCATTGGAGGCGCCGTCCTGGTTGGCAGCGGAACCGCGAATCACGGCGAGGACCGGGTGTCCTTCGCTTCGCGCACGCGAGAGTTTTTCGAGTAGGACCAGACCGACGCCCTCCCCGAGGCCCATGCCGTCGGCATCCGCGCCGAAGGCCTTGCAACGCCCATCGGGAGCCACCCCGTCTTGCCGGGCGAACCCGACCAGCGAGATGGGGGCAGTCATGACTGCGGCGCCACCAGCGAAGGCTAGGTCACACTCGCCTGATCGCAGGGATGCCACGGCCAGGTGGACGGCGGTAAGCGAAGAGGAGCAGGCGGTGTCGATGGTGAGGGCAGGTCCGTGAAGCCCGAGCACGTAGGCGATGCGCCCAGACATGATGCTCGTGGACATGCCAGCGACGAGGGGACCTTGGATCTCAGAGGGCGCCTCGTACCAGTCTTGACCATAGCCTTGGTAGGCAGAACCGATGAAGACCCCGGTGGATGATTCGGCCAGATCCTCGGGCTTGATGCACGCTCGTTCGAGAGTCTCCCAGGCGACCTCCAGCAAGAGTCTGTGCTGGGGGTCGGTGGCCATCGCCTCGTACGGGGACATGTTGAAGAAGCCCGCGTCGAAAGCATCCGCGTCACGCAGAAAGCCGCCCCGCAACGGAAGGTCGGTCTCACCGGACAGGTCCCATCCACGGCCCGAGGGGAGCGTCCCGGTGACGTCGCGGCCGTTCGAGACCACATCCCACAGGTCCTCTGAGGAGGCGATGCCGCCAGGGTAGCGGCAACCCATCGACACGACGGCGATGGGCTCAGTCCGGGCTGCCTCGACGGCCCGCAGGGACTGGCTCAAACGGTCTCGGTCCTTGAGTGAGGTGCGAAGTGCTTCGAGTATCTGGTTCTCGTTCATCATGTGCTCCAACTGGTCAGGCAGAGGCGAAAGCGTGTTGTATGAGGGCGGCAGCGTCCAGGTCGTCGATGTCGGTCGCCGGTTCAGGGGTGGCGGCAAGGAGCCGCGTGACAGTGTTATAGACATCAAGAGCGCGGATGGTCTCAGGCGAATATGCGGACAGCAGGGTGAGGATGCGCTGCACCTCCGGATTGGCCGCACCAGAGCCAGCGTCGTCCAGATCAGGAACCGTCAAGGTGAGCAACTCCTCCACGAGCCGCGCGGGCGTCGGATGGTCAAACACCAGGGTCACGGGAAGTCGAACGCCGAGCACCTCTTGAAGGCGCTTGCGCAGCTCCACCGCAGTGAGGGAATCAAAACCGAGCTCGCGGAAGGGCCGCTGAGGATCGAGTTCGGTGGAGGTGAGTTTCAAGACGGCAGCCACCTGTTCACCCAGGACGCGCCGCAGACGGGGTAGTGCTTGGTCCCTGGGCAGCCGCGAAAGCTGGTCGCGAACGTCATTTGTCGACCCAGCAAGCGCCGCATCATCGGTTCCCTCGGCGAAGTCCTCGAGGAGAGGGCAGGAACGCTGAGCACTGAAAACAGGCACGAAACGTTCCCACTCGACGCGGGCCAGGATCTCATGGGGCTCTCCGTCAGAGAGGACGTCGCGCAAGGCTTCGAGCGCCGTTGTCGGGTCCATGAACGGGACACCGCGTCCGCTGAGGAGCTCCTCAGCGAGGTTATCCGCCATCCCGCCTCCGTGGCGGGGATCCCAGATACCCCACCCGAGCGAGATGCTCGGGAGGCCCTGGGCCTGGCGGGCTGCGGCCAGGCCGTCGAGCCACGCGTTGGCTGCAGAATAGGCGCCGTGCTCCGCGCTCCCCCAGGCCGCCGAAATCGACGAGAACAACACCAAAGGCACTGTCGGATCCGTCAGCGACGCGTGAAGAGCCTGGGCGCCAGCCACCTTCGCGTGCAAGGTGACCTCGAATGCCTCAGGGGTGACGTCGTCAAGGCAGTCCAGAGTGCCTCCGCCTGCGAGATGCCAGGCGCTGGTGATCGGATGCCCGGCGGCACGCTCAGCTTCAAGGACATGCGTCAGGAGGTTTACATCCCCGGCATCACCAGACACGCATTCCACCACCGTGCCGAGTTCGGCAAGCTCGGCGATCAGGTCGGCTGCCGCGGGGGCGTCGGGGCCTCGCCGCGACAGCGTCACGATCCGGGAGACTCCCTGCTGGGACAGCCAGCGTGCCACCTGGCGTCCGATCGCGCCGGTTCCGCCGACGATCAGGGCCGTGCCAGAAAGGTCCCAGAACCTCCCCCGGTGCTCGCCAGCGCGGCTTTCGATCCGGCGGGCCACTAGACCACGTCGGGTCAAAGCAACCTGGTCCTCGAACGAGCCGAGGACCTCGGCCAGCCCAGCCAGGTCCTCAGAGCTGGCGTCCGCGGTCACGTCCACAAGTCCGCCCCAGCGCGACGGCGCCTCGAGCGCGGCAACGCGGCCCAGACCCCACACAGCGTGGGCGAGCGCCACCTGCTCGGCGGCGGCACCAGCCTCGGGATGGACGCCGCTGGTGATAGCCCAGAGCCGGGCGTTGGGCAAGATATCGATCGCGCGCAGGAGGCACACGAGGGACCAGAGGACGCGCCCGGGGCTTTCTACTGGGGCCCAGGTCGTCACTGTGATCACACCGGAGGCCACTAAACTGCACGACTTGAGCCGAGCACGCAGGGCTTCGGGGTCCTGGACCTCGTCAGCCTCGACACGCAGGATTCGGGCCTGGACACCACGTCGTCCGAGCGCATCACGCACCGTCTCAGCCCGGTCGACGCGACGGGCGTCGGTGACGATGATCCAGTCCCCTTCAGCTGAGTCGACGACGCAGGTCGGCCGCCACGTCACCCCGTAGCGGAGTTCTTGGGCGGGGGCACCGGAGCGACGCACGCTGTGATCGGGCATCAGCCAATAATGTTGATGTTGGAAAGCATAGGTGGGGAGATCGACCAGCTTCGCCGGACCGGTGAGAGCCGACCAATCGACCTCGAGGCCGGTGCAGGTAAGCCGCCCAACAGACCTCAGGAAGTCGTCGGCATCGCCCTCGCCGCGATGCAGGCTGGGGACAGCCTCACCTACCCGATCACCGATGATGCCCTCGAGAGCTTCACAGAGCACGGGGTGGGGGCTCACTTCCACGAAGACAACGGGCCCATCGTCCATCAGGCGCGCGACGGTCTCGCCGAAACGCACCGGCTCACACAGGTTGGACACCCAATAGCTGGCATCGAGGGACGATCCTTCTTGGCGGGCAGCGGTGACGCACGAATGGAAGGCGATCTCGCAGCTCGTCGGGCTGACCCATTCGAGGGCGGCCGCGAGTCGATCGGACAAGCTGCGCATGGCCGGGGTGTGCGACGCATAATCGACCTGCACGGCGCGGGACCAGATACCCGCTTGGTCGAGGTCGACGATGAAACTCTGGAGCTTCCCGAAATCGCCGGCGACAACACAGGAGCTGGGACCGTTGTCCACGGCAAGGTACAGCCCCTCCCAGCGCGGCTCGCCCAGCCGGTCCCGCAGCTCGTCAGCAGGGGCGGCGATCGCTAGCATCCCACCACCGGGCATCAGTTGGCTGATGGCGACGCAACGTTCTTGGACGATCCGCACACCCTCATCCAGGGTGATCGCGCCAGCCACAACGGCGGCTGCGATCTCGCCTTGACTGTGCCCGACCACCACATCCGGGTGCACGCCAACCGCGCCCCAGAGGCCCGCGAGCGAGACCATGACGGTAAATAGGGAGATCTGGACCCGGTCGACGTGGTGGAGCCAGGCGTCATCGTCGCTGCTGATGAGGTCGAGCACCGACCAACCGACGGCGGCCCGCACCACCCGGTCGCAGCGCTGCATTTCGCGCTCGAACGCCGGTGAGGAGGCGAGCAGGCCGCGGGCCATGCCCATCCACTGCGATCCCTGCCCGGGAAAGACAAAGGCGATGCGCGGCCGCGGGCGCAGCGTACGTCCGAGGTTCACGTTCCGACTAGGAAGCCCCTGAGCCAGGGCGTCGAGCGCCTCGAGTACCCCGTCGGTGTCCTGGCCAGTCACGGAGGCATTGTTGGTCATGCGTGCACGAGAGGCCGATAGCGAAGCCGCCACATCGGCACAGGCAGCACCGGACCGTACCAGCGCGGCCAGCCGCTCAGCCTGCGTCCGTAGGGCTGGTTCGGAGCGTCCGCTGAGGCTCAGGATGTGGCCTAAAACCTCCTTCGGCCGATCCGTGAACTCCTTCGCCGGCGCATCCGCCTCCTCGAGGATGACGTGGGCGTTGGTGCCGCTGGCTCCGAAGGCGCTCACCGCAGCGCGGCGAGGGGCGCCATCGGTCAGCCACGAGCGGTTCTCGGTAAGGAGCTCAACCCCCCCGGCAGACCAGTCGACCTTAGTGGTCGGCTGGGAGACGTGGATGGTGCGGGGCATGAGTCGATGACGCATCGCCATGACCACCTTGATGACGCCGATGACGCCCGCAGCGGAGGCTGCATGCCCCAGGTTCGACTTCGAGGAACCTAGCCACGCGGGCTTGCCCGCCGCGCGCTGGGAACCGTAGGTACTGAGAAGCGCCTGGGCTTCGATGGGGTCACCGAGCAAGGTGCCCGTCCCGTGGGCCTCGATCATGTCGATACGAGCGGCGTCGAGCCGCGCAGCTTTGAGGGCCTTGCGGATGAGACGCTCCTGAGCCGGTCCGCTGGGCGCAGTGAGACCGTTGGAGGCCCCATCCTGGTTGACGGCGCTGCCGCGGACCACAGCGAGCACTGGGTGGCCTTTACTCAGCGCGTCGCTGAGCCGCTCGGCAACGACAACTCCGACGGCCTCCGCCCAACCGGTACCGTCCGCGTCGTCAGAGAAGGCCTTGCAGCGGCCGTCCCGGGCTAGGCCACGCTGGCGGCTGAACTCAGTGTAGCCCTCGGGCGTCGACAGCACCGCGGTGCCAGCCACGACAGCCATCTCGCAGTCCCCAGAGCGCAGCGCTGTGCAGGCCTCGTGCAGCGCCACCAGCGACGACGAACACATGGTGTCAAGGGTGACGGCAGGCCCATGCCAGTCCATCAGGTAGGAGATCCGTCCTGCGGCGACGGCCCCAGACCGCCCGAGCATGAGGTTGCCTTCAGCATCAGCCGGGAAATCATGGATCATGCGTCCGTAGTCGAACGTCGTGGCTCCCAGGAAGATGCCCGTGTCGCTGCCTCGCAGCGCCGACGGGGCGATCCTCGCCCGCTCAATCGCCTCCCAGGTGACTTCGAGGAGGAGACGCTGCTGCGGATCCATCGCCGCGGCCTCACGAGGAGAGATGCCGAAAAACTCAGCATCGAATCCGGCAACATCCTGCAGGAAGGATCCCGCCGTGGTGTAGGTGCTGAAAGGCCGTTCACCACTGGGATCGAACAGGGCGGACGGGCTCCAGCCCCGGTCACTCGGCATGCTGCCCATAAGATCGCGTCCATCCACAAGTGCCTCCCAGAACGCCTCCGGGGTGTCGAGGCCCTCGGGCAGGCGACAGGCCATAGAGATGATGGCGACGGGCTCCGAGTCTCGGCGCTCCCGGTCGGCCAAGGCGGCTCGGGTCGCTTTCAGGTCGCCCATGGCCCTTTCCAGATAAGCTCGCAGCTTGGTCTCAGTGTCAGTGGCGTGCCGGTCAGTCATGAATCGCTCCTCGTGGGTGTCAGATGCTCCCCAATTCCGCGTCGAGCGCCGCGAACAGGTCCTCATCAGTGGTGGGCAGGTGGGTGGTGCCATCGTCTCGGGCAGTCCAGGCCGTCAACAGCGTGCGCAGTCGGACGAGAGCGGCCTGCCTCGCGGTATTGCTGGAATCCATGTCGCCTAGGAGGTGTTCCAGGTGATCCACGAGGTCCTCCAGCTCCGAACCGTCGTCGACGATCGGCACCAGGAGGTCGAGCAGGTAGGTGGTCAGCAGGGCGGGCGTCGGATGGTCGAAAGCCACGGTGACAGGGAGCCGAAGCCCGACAGCGGCAGCGAGTCGATTGCGAAGCTGCACCGCGGTCAACGAGTCGAGGCCCAGATCCTTGAACGAGACGGCATCATCCACCGCCGCCTCGCCCATGGCGAGGACACGGGCCACGACACCCCGCACTACGGAGTCAAGACGACGATGAGCCTCGTCGCGCGGCATCTGGGACAGGTTCAGCATCAGGGGCGCAGCGGTGCTGGCCTCGTCCGTCGAAACGCTCAGTCCGAGGTCCGCAAGGGAACGGACACGGCCGGATGCGGCCACGGCAGCCGGGTTCAGTTCCGCCCAGATCTGGTGGGTTTGCGGACTAGTGAAAGCGGACAACAAGGCTTCGACAGCTGAGTCGAGGGTCCATGGCGTGAACCCGAGGCGCCGCAGAACGTCATCCTCAGCTGGGGACCAACTGATGCCCCCCAAGGCAACCGATCGGGTCGGTGCCCCTCGCCCCGCGCGGCGCATGGCCACGGCATCGACCGCAGCGGCGGCTGCCGACCAGGCTGCCTGACCTGCCACACCGAGGGTTCCGGGAAGCCCGGAAGTAATGAGCAGAGGGACGCTAGGTTCCAGGACAGAGTCGATCGCCTCAGCCACGCCCAGCTTGGCGTCCAGGACCGAGGCGAGTCCCTCCGCGCTCAGGCGAGCGATCGGCTCGTCGGCGACGTGACCGGCAGCATGCACGACAAGCCCAACGGGAGTGCTCTCTTCGGCCAGGACTCGGCGCAGCAAGGCGGGATCCGCCGCGTCGCCGCACACCAGCGTGACATCGCTCCCTAGGCTCCGCAGGTCATCCAGCAGGTCGGTGGCCTCACCTCGGGCCACGAGAACGATCTTGCGAGCATCCCGTGCCGCCAAGGCGCGGGCGATCGCTGACCCGACCCGACCAAGCCCGCCCAGGATCACGGTCGTTCCACCGGGGATGGTGTCCTCACTGACCCGCCGTGATTCGTCGACGAGGTGGCGCCGCGACAGCGCACCCTCTGCGACCGCCCAGCAGCCGGACTCGTCACCCATCAGGCACCCGGCTGCGGCGTCCAACGGCGCCTCTGCGGTGTCGAGGTCAACAGCGATGACGGTACGGTCGGGCTCCTCAGCAGCGAAGGAACCAACACATCCCATGACGGCAGCCTGGGCGGGTTCTCGGTCGATGGCGCCGCGCGTGAGCAGGGCGAGGGTGGTGGAGCCACCGCTCTGCTGGAGGCCCCTCAGGACATCCGTGGTGGCCAGAACGGCCGTTCCTGCATCAGTCAGGGGCGCAACTACGATCACACGGTCGACCTCAGCCACATCAGCATCTCTCAGACGCGTGACCTCCGCGATGCCCAGGTGAGCCGCAACCTTCGCAGCCAACTCATCATCGGGGTCGCCGAGGAGCAGAGTGTTCTCCGCTGACGCGGCAGCTCGCGGCGCCAGGGCAGCCCGCCACGCCACCGTCAGCCCGGGCATCATAGATTCGTTGGGGGCACTAACAGCCTGGTACCAGAACGGGGTGTTCTGGAAAGGATAGGGCGGCAGCGACACGATCTGACCCCCGGGTCGCAGCAACGAGTCGCGATCGACATGAGCGCCGCGCACCCACGCGTTAGCCGCAGACCACACGAACGTGCCGACACCGGGCAGGTCCCGCTGCAGAGTCGACACCGAGTATGCCTCGCTGCCGTCGAGAGCAACGTCCAGCGGGTAGGTCAGCACCGGATGTGGGCTCACCTCGATGAAAAGACGGTGGCCGTTGCGCAGTGCCGCCTCAACGGCGAGGTCGAGCCGCACCGTCGAGCGCAAGTTGTCGAACCAGTAGTCCGCTGCCAGGGACTCACATACAAGATCACCAGTGACGGTGGAGTACCAGCTGCAGATCGGTTCGCCGATGGGGCTCGATGGCGCGGCCGCGAGAATCTCGGCCTCCAATTCGTCGACCTGGGGCGAGTGAGAGGCGTAGTCGACGTCGATGACCCGGCATCGGATCCCCGAGCGCTCCGCGGCTTCAGCTGCCAACGCGAGGGGCTCCCGACCCCCCGCCACGACCGTGACACCGGGACCGTTAATGACGGCCACCGATATCTGGTCTGCCCATGGGAGGATAAGTTTCTCGGCATGCTGCACATCGGTGAGAAGGCTCAGCATGCCGCCGCTACCCGAGATGCGCCGCAAGAGGCGGCTGCGCAGCGCGACGAGGCGCGCTCCTGCCTCGAGCGTCAGGTGGCCTGACACGACGGCCGCGGCTATCTCTCCCTGAGAGTGACCGATGACGGCTGCGGGCTCGACGCCGTGCGCACGCCACAACGCAGCCAGGGACACCATTACAGCCCACAGCACCGGCTGCACGACATCCACGGGGGCAAGGACGTTCGGATCCTCAGCTGAGGCGAGCAGCACCTGGCGGACGGAGTAGTCGACGTACGGCGCCAGGGCGCAGTCGCACGCGTCGAGCTGCTCGGCGAAGCTGGGCTCCTCGGCGAGAAGATCCACGGTCATTCCCGGCCATTGCGAGCCTTGTCCGGGGAAGACCATGACCGGGCGGGGATCTTCGGAAACGCATCCGACGACAACCCCAACGCCAGTCTCTCCATCGGTCTCTTGCAGAGCCTCGACGACGCTGTTTTCCGCGAGGACCGCAAGCCTCGAGGGCAGCGCGGCCCGGCGGGCCAGCGTCGTCTCGACATCCAGGCTGGATATTCCGGCAGCCGCCTCCGCGAAACGGTTACACACTGCGTTGAGCGCCTCCGGCCCGGCCGCACTCACCATAAGCACGCCGGTGCCATCTGAAACACCGATGCGCTCAGGGGCAGGTGGTGCCTCCTCGAGAATGACGTGCGCGTTGGTGCCGCCGACGCCGAACGCGGACACACCCGCGCGGCGGGGTCGTTCTGGATCCATCTTCCAGGGCTGCTCCTCCTGGAGTAGCCGGACGCTCCCAGCGTCCCAATCGGCTTCAGAGGTCGGGTGCTCAGCGTGGAGAGTCCGAGGCAGGGTTTCGTGGCGCAGCGCCTCAACCATCTTGATGAGCCCGCCCGTCCCAGAGGCCGCTTGCGTATGGGCGGTGTTGGACTTCAGCGACCCCAGCCACAGGGGCGCGCTGCGAGTGCGGAAGACATCGAGGAGTGCGTTGACCTCTACCGGGTCGCCGAGCCGGGTCCCCGTGCCGTGTCCCTCGATGGCATCAATGTCGTCGGGACCCAAGCCCGCGGCCTTCATCGCCTCACGGATGACGGCCCGCTGGGCCTGCCCATTGGGCGCCGTGAGACCGTTGGCTGCCCCGCCATGGTTCCACGCAGAACCCTTCACAACGGCAAGGACGGGATGCCCAGCTTCGCGGGCAGTAGACAGCCGCTCAAGAGCCACCATGGTGACCGCCTCACCCCAACCGGTCCCATCAGCCTCGTCGGCGAACGCCCGGCAACGGCCGTCACTGGACAAACCACCCTGTCTCTGGAACTCCACGAAAATTCCAGGGGTTGCCATGACCGTAGCCCCACCCGCCAGGGCCAGATTGCATTCGCCGCTACGTAGCCCCACCGCTGCCAGATGGACGGCGACGAGCGCCGACGAGCAGGCGGTGTCGAGGGTGATCGACGGCCCGTGGACGCCGAGGGTATAGCTGATGCGTCCGGATAGCACCGAGGGTACGGTGCCAACCATAAGATGACCGGCCACGTCGTCGTTTGCGAAAACAGGGTCACCACCATATTGAAAGGACGTGGCTCCCATGTAGACACCAACCTTGGCGCCCTTAAGGTTCACGGGGTCAACACCCGCCGATTCGAGCGTCTCCCAGGCCACCTCGAGGCTGATGCGCTGTTGGGGGTCCATCGCCAACGCCTCACGCCCGGAGATTTTGAAGAAACGATTGTCGAATCCGGCGGCGTCTTCGAGAAACGCCCCGCAGCGCGGGACTGTGCCGTTCTCGCACTCAGGTAAATCAGGCCATCCGCGGTCAGTTGGGAAATCACCGACGAGATCCCGCCCCATGGCCACCGCTTCCCACAGGCCGTCAGGCGTGGCGATGCCACCAGGGTAGCGACACCCCATACCGACGATGACCACAGGATCCTCGCCCCGAAGAACCTGAAGCTCGCGGCGAGCATCGACGAGGTCGGAGGTTAGTTTGCGGAGGTACTCCACGAGTTTGGCGGAATCAGGCTGGTTCATGGTCAGCTCCTTGAAGTCAGCGAGTCGATAAGTTCCAGGAGTTCAGGCGTCGAGGCGTCGCGGACGGCGTCGTGGATATCGTCGAGGGCCAGAGCGCCGCGGGGGGTGGCATCGGCCAGTTCGTCCTCCGGCACGAGGAGCTGGAGCACGTGAGCGGCCAACGAGACGACATTCGGGTAGTCGTAGATCACTGAGGAGGAGACGGAGATCCCGGCCTTGACACGCAGCTGGTCTCGCAGGTCGACCGCCATCAGCGAATCGAAACCGAGATCCTTGAAGGGCACCGAGAGACTCAAGGTCTGAGTGTCATCGGCCCCCAGGACGGCGGCAACGATCTCCCGGATCGTCACCGTGCATCGCGCAACCCGCTCGCTGGCAGGTAACCCACGCAACACATCGCCGAGAGACCGATCGGCCGCAGCCGCACTCGGCTCGTCGCCAACAGGAATCACACGCTCAAAGAAAGGACGACGCCGCTCCCCCTGGATCAGCCGACCGAAGGCGACCCAATCCATCGACGCAACAACAGGGCACGGCTCGTCACCGACCAACACGCGCTTGAAGGACTCGAGCGCCGACGCCTCATCCATGAGCCTGAGGCCCCGGCGCAGCAAGGTCTCGCGGACTCCATCGCCTTCGATCATGCCGTGATCGCCCCAGGGACCCCACGCGATGGCGTGGGCGGTCTCACCGCGGGCACGGCGCCGACGAGCCAGCCCATCAAGCCACGCATTGGCGCTCGCGTAGGCTGCCTGGCCGCCGCTGCCCCACGTGGCAGCGACCGAGGAGCACACGACGAACGCGTCGAGGCGGCGGCCCGCAAAGATCTCGTCCAGGTAGCGGGCACCGTCGACCTTGCCGGAGGCCATCCGGGCCAAAGCAGCGTCGTCCACCTCCGGAATCGGCGCAAACTCCACGGTCCCGGCCGTGTGCACGACGGCGGTGATCGCGTCCCCGTGCGACTCGATATCTTCAACGGCGCGGATGAGGTCGCCCCGGTTAGAGACATCGCAACTCACAACCTCGACCTCGCAACCGAGCGCCTGGAGTTCCTGCGCCAGTCCTTGAGCACCGGGGGCGTCGGGCCCACGGCGGCTGAGCAGAGCGATCCGCAATGCTCCGGCCTGGGCGTACTCCTTGGCAATAGCGGCACCGATGCCACCGGTACCACCTGTGATGAGGACCGTGCCCGAGGCTGCAAGCCCGCGCCCTGCCGGCAGTTCACAGGCCTCAATGCGGGGCACGAAAGCACCTTGGGCGGCGAGGCTCCACTGGTCCTCGCCGTCGCACCCGAGGATGACCCGGGCAACATCATCAGCCGCCACATCCGGCGCCACGTCCAGGATGGCGGCCAGGCAGGACGGGATCTCAAGCCCCAGTGTCTTGGCGTAGCCCCACACGGCAGCCTGGTCGGGGTCACAGACCTCGGAACGCACCGCGTCGCGGGTGACGAACACCAGTTGACGGCCCTGGCGGCCACCGGCCGCGAGACGACCAAGGGCGGCGGCGTGATTGATCGGGGGCCGGGCCCCGGTACCCGTGGGCAGAGTGCCAAGAGAAACCAGGAGGCTCCGCGAGCTGGTACCGCCCTCGAGCAGATCCAGCGGTAAGTCGCCACTGGCGGGCAGCGTCATCACGGTAGAAGAGGCACCCAGGCGGTCCAGCGCCCGCGCCCACGTCTCGGCGAGCTCTCGGTGTTCGATGGGCGCAACGACTAGCACGTCGGCAGTAAGGGGACGACCAGGCACGGCGTCCTGCCAGACGGTGCGGTAGTGATTGGGGCCGTCAACGGTGCGGCACGCCAGTCGGCTCGGCACTCGCCAGAAAGGCCGGGTCTGGAAGGCATAGGTCGGGGTGTCGGCCCAGCCCTGCTCTCGACCCCCCTGCAGCACCGTCCAGTCGACGGGGTGTCCGGCGTTGTGGAGTCCGGCGAATGCGGCCCGGATCCCGGTCGTTTCTGAGCTCCGACGCGAGACGGTGGGCACGATGACGAGGTGAGGTCGCGACTGCCGCACGAGTGGTGTCAGAGCCGCATCTGGGCCCACCTCAAGGATGCGTCCGACACGCAGGTCGACGAGGACCTCAACGGCAGCATCGAAACACACCGGGGCGCTGACGTGCTCCACCCAGTATTGCGGATCGGTCCACAGCGTCTCGGCCGAGCCTGGCCGAGTGGCGGACACACAGGCGAGGTTGGGCTCATGGAAAGTCAGCCCTGCCACGACATCGGCGAAGGCTGGCAGCATCGGAGCCATCATCGCGCTGTGGAAGGCGTGGCTAACGTTAAGGCGGGTACCAGGGCACTCGGCGGCCAGCGCCTCGACCTGCGTGGTAGGCCCAGCCACGACGACAGACTCTGGCCCATTGATGGCGGCGAGACTCAGCGTTGGGAAGCGACGCAGGACCTCCTCAACTTCATCGACAGGCCGTCTCAGAGCAAGCATCGCGCCACCCGGCAGTTCCTGCATGAGGCGTCCGCGCTGCGTGACCAACCTGGCAGCGTCCTCGAGCGACAGCACACCGGCGCAGTGGGCGGCGGCAATCTCGCCGATGGAGTGGCCAGCCACAATGTCCGGACGGATGCCCCAGAACTCCCACAGACGGAACGCGGCGACCTCAAAGGCGAAGATCGCGGGCTGCGCCACCGCCGTCTCGCCCAGCCGGGTCGGATCGGCCACGAGGCCGGCAAGATCCCCCGCAGATGCGGCCACGCAGGCTTCCAGGGCCTCCGCGTGAGCCCGTGCGAAGACGGGATAACTCGCGCCGAGCTCTGCTCCCATTCCAGGGTGCTGCGTACCTTGACCGCTAAAGATGAACGCGGTCCGGCCAACGCCACGAGTCCCGAGGATCAGCCCAGGGTGAGAACCGCCATGTGCCAGGGCACTGAGCGCCTCGCGCCGCATCTCAGGATCTTCGGCCACGATCACGGCTCGTTCCTCAAAGTTGCTGCGCAACCCTAGGCCACGCCCGACACGCTCGGGATCGTCATCAACGACGCCGGATGTTAGAAGGTCGTGCGCACGGGCCCGGAGTGCCTCCGGAGTGCGGGCCGAGATGGGCCACATAGAGGCGCCGAGCGCAGCCGGTGCCGGTGCTGGGACCGGCGCCGCCGGTGGTTCCTCCACAATGACATGCGCGTTGGTACCACTGATACCAAAGGCGGACACGCCTCCTCGGCGGACCCGCACCCCCGCGGGCCAGGGTGCCGCCTGGCTCAGGATCCTCACGTCGCCTTGCTCCCAGTCGACATGCCGACTCGGAACGCTGCAGTGCAGCGTCCTGGGCATGAGACCGTGCTCGAGGGACAGGAGCACTTTGAGGATGCCGGCGGCCCCCGCGGCTCCTTGAGTGTGACCTGTGTTGGATTTGAGCGAACCGATAGCAATGGGCTCGCGACGATCTCGGCCGTAGGTGGCCAGTATGGCCTGCGCCTCGATTGGGTCGCCCAGGACGGTGCCGGTGCCGTGAGCCTCGACCAGGTCAACATCCGCGCTGGTCAGTCCGGCGTCGGCGAGAGCGGCCCGGATGACGGCCTGCTGGGAGGCGCCGTTGGGGGCGGTGAGCCCGTTGGAGGCACCGTCTTGGTTGACGGCAGAACCGCGGATGAGCCCGACAATGCGGTGCCTGAGCCTGCGCGCCTCGGACAGGCGCTCGAGGATGAGCACGACCACACCTTCGGCCCAGCCGGTGCCGTCAGCCGCGTCAGAGAAGGCCTTGCACCGACCGTCAGGTGCCATGCCGCCCTGGCGCGTGAACTCAACGAACAGATCAGGGGTCGCCATGATCGTGACCCCGCCCACAAGCGCCATGTCGCACTCGCCCCGGCGGATCGCAGAGACGGCGAGGTGGGTGGCAACTAGCGAGGAGGAGCAACCGGTGTCGACGCTGAGCGAGGGACCGTTGATCCCCAGCACGTAAGACAGACGGCCTGACAGGATGCTGCTAGACCCCCCAGTCACGAGGTAGCCGGACAGTTCGTCGTCGTCGGACATCCCCTCGGTATAGGCCTGACCGATGTTGCCGATGTACACCCCTACGGGGCTGCCCTTCAGGCTGTGCGGATCAATCCCACCTCGCTCAAGTGCTTCCCAGGCGACTTGAAGAAGGAGACGCTGCTGGGGATCCATGCCTTTGGCCTCGCGATCCGAGATGGCAAAGAAGCCGGAGTCGAAGTAGGCAGCATCGTCGAGGAAGCCGCCCTCGCCCGCGATGCTGTAGCCACGCCCAGTGGCCTGAGGATTGTGCAGATCCTTCGGCCAGCCACGATCGGTGGGCATGGGCCCGACAAGATCGCGCTCTTCTTCCAAGGCCTCCCAGAGCTGTTCGGGGGACGTGATGCCGCCCGGGAGCCGGCAGGCCGCGGCCACGATCGCCACGGTTTCACCATCGTGCGTCACCTCGGGGACGGCAGATTCGCTCATCGGAGCGGGATCGATGTCGGGCTGTCCACCGATCAGCTCGTCGAGGAATTGAGCGACGGCCTCGGGGCGCGGGTAGTCAAAGATCAAAGTGGCGGGCAGCCGCTGCCCCATCTCCTGCGACAGATGATTGCGTAACTCGACGCCCATGAGCGAGTCGAACCCAAGGTCACGGAAAGGGGCGTCCATGTCGATCGCCTCCGGGGTCGAATCGGCAAGGACTCCGGCCGTCACGTCGCGCACGATGCTGCGGAGGGCGTTGAGGCGCCGCTCAGCATCGAGCTGGCTGAACCTGTCCGCCGACGACAGATGCCCCGTCGAGGAAACGGATTCAGGCGCGAGCGCACGGAGGCCCTGGGGCAGGCCGGACTCCCCAGCTACCTCGGCGATCCGGGTGCGGTCGATCTGCGTCGCGACGACGCTCGGAACTCCGCTGGAAATGGCCTGCAGGAGCAGAATGCGCCCAACCTCGGGTTCAAGGGGCAGCAGGCCTCGACGCGAGAAGCGCAGGACGTCACGCTCACGCATCTCCGCGACTAGGCCGGAAGTGGTATTCCACAGCCCCCATGCGATGGATGTCGCGGATTCGCCGGCCGCGCGGCGGCCGAACGCGATGGCGTCGAGAGCAGCGTTGGCGGCCGCATAGCTGGCTTGCCCGGCGTTGCCGAAGGTGCCGACCACGGACGAGTACAAAACGAAGAAGTCCAATCCGAGGCCACGGGTAAGCTCATCGAGATGCTTAGCGCCCTCGACCTTGGCCCCGAAAGCCGTGGCGAACGCGGCGGCATCCTGGGTGGCGAGGAGGCCATCGACCAGCGCCCCAGCCGTGTGAACGACCCCGATAAGCGGCTCGTCGGCCGGTATCTGCTCGAGCAGCATCTGCAGGGCCGCCCGGTCGGAAACGTCACAGGAGACAGCGCGTGCTCGCGCTCCGGCCTGTTCGAGGCGCTGGATCAGCGCCGTTACCGCGTCGGACTGCTCGGCCCGGCGGCTCACAAGCCAGAGGTTCGTCGCCCCAGCGCGGACGACCAGATCCTCCGCCGCGAGAGCCGCCAGAGCCCCGGTGCCTCCGGTGATGAGGACGGTGCCCCGGCGCAACGGCATGGGCATGCCCGCCTTCACAGGCGTGACGATCGGGCTGTGAAGCCGCGCGCCAACAAGCGCGAGCTCGGAGACATCGGTGCGGGCTGCACGATGTACGTCTGCCTCGTCGACCGCATCGTCAAGGTCGAGGAGGCGGAACCGCCCCGGGAACTCGGCCTGGGCGGCGCGGACCAATCCCCACACAGCGGCCGCGCCTGGATCGGGGGCGCCGCCGGGCGCGGTGGCGATGGTGGCGTGCCGGGTCGCGATCACGAGCGCAGTCTGGTCGAATTCAGCCGAGCCCCCCCACACGGCCAGCCGGGCCGCGAACTCATCGAGGCGGATGCTTTCGGGGCTCGTCAGAGTCCACAAAGCCGAGTCGGGATTCGATTCAGTCAGGCGGAGCTCGCCGGTGGCGGGGTCGCGATCAACCACACCCATGGTGCCGCTCGGCGGTACGGTGCAGGGAATCCATGTGAGGCTCCACAGCGCATCCTCACCAAGCCGCATCAACCGGTCGCGCCACAGGGTCTCGTCCTCGACAACGACCCCGGCAGCGTTCAGGAACCGCTGTCCATCCGGCGTGAACGCGTCGACGCACAGCACGTCATCGTGGCAGGTGATCCGTACCAAGGCACGATCGGTCCTGGGCTGCTGGCTCTCGAGGCTGTCGAACGCGATCGGAAGGATCGCTGGACGGTGCTCACCGGCCTGCGCCCAGGATACGGCGCGCAGCACGCGACCGGTGTGGCCGAGACTGTCGGGTTGAGCGGGCAGCTTAACCTCGAGCCACGTGGCATCGCAATCATGGAGGCGCCCCGTGGGACGTGACGTTGTGACAAACGCCTCGTCAGGCGTTGGGGCGGGCAGGGGTTCGAGGACAGGAGGCAGCGATGCGATGAGGGGCATCTCCTGGGGTGGCGCGACGGTGCCGCCACCCAGCTCGACCCAGTCGTCACCACAGTGAAGCGAGACGCGGCAGGCTCTTTCCTGCTCACCGGCATCCACCTCAGCCAGCAGGGTGACGGGGCCATCGGCCTGCGGGACCGCCAACGTTGACACCGTGAACCTGGTGAGTCGGGTCAGCCCGACGGCACTCCCGGCCGCCTGAGCCAGGGAGGCGACGGTGGCCGCGCACACCACGGGGCGACCTGCGATGCTGGGGACGCCCTCGTCGATCAGCATGGCGGCCTCGCCACGCCATTCGAGCTCGGCACGGCCCCGCGGCAGGGTACGGAGGAGGATCCGGTCAAGCGTGGTGGGGCTGGGCGGAGCAACCCAGTGACGCTCAGAGCTGAATGCATACCCGGGGGCGGCGCTCGGGCCGTCGCCGAGAACGCGGCGCCAGTCGAGATCAAGACCGTTGACGTGGCCGTGGCCGAACGCCGCTGCCAGGCCCGCGACTCCGCCCTCACCGCGCCTCAAGGTGGGTATGACCGCGGCATTCGAGCCGGTCGCTTCAATGGTTTGCTGGAGAGGGAATCCGAGCACGGGATGGGCGGAGATCTCCACGAACGCGTCGATCCCTTCCTCCAGCATGGCCTCGCTCGCACCGAGAAAGTCGACGGTGCCGATCATGTTGTCACACCAGTAGCCGGCGTCCAGGGCGCGATTCAGCAACGATCCCGTGACCGTCGAATACATCACCAGCCGCGGCGCTTGGGGGTGGATATCGCGCAGCGCGTCCGCCAGACGTGAACGGATAGGTTCGAGCACTGGCGAGTGTCCAGCCACCTTGACGGTGGTCAAGGGCTTGACTTTGACATCGTCACCGATCGAGGCGACGAACGCTTGCGTGGCCTGGCGTTCCCCAGAGACGATCACGGAGCCGCGTCCGTTGACAGCAGCTATCCCGACCTCACCATCGACAGCTTGGAGAAGCATTTCAACGTCCGGGCGGGGCAGCGAGACCGAGAACATGGCGCCCTTATGACCAACCAGCCAGGACCAGGCACCGCTGCGATAGGCGATGACCGCGACGGCCTCCTCCAGGGTCAGAGCGCCTGCGAACCACGCGGCCGCCACCTCGCCCTGGGAATGACCAACCACCGCGGTGGGCTCGAGACCCGCTTCACGCCACAGGAGAGCGAGGCCAGTCATCATCGTGAACAGCACCGGCTGGGCCGTGGCTTCCTCCCACCAATCCACGCTATCGTCACTGGCCAACAGGTCGCGGACGGACCAGTCAAGGTGGTGTCGGAAAGCAGCGTCGCAGGCGTCGACGTGGGCGGCGAACAGCGGAGACTCGGACAGCAGCCGCGTCCCCATCCCGGGCCACTGGGATCCTTGTCCAGGGAACACGAAGGCCACCCTGCGGCGGGGTTTGGCGCTGCCGCGCAGCACCTTGGCGGCCTCGCCGTCCCGCGGACACTCGCCAGCGAGGATCGCGAGCCCACGTTCGGGGTCGAGCCCCGGCAGCAGGGCCGCGCGTTCAGCTAGGTGGGCACGCCGCGCGAGCCCACGGGCCAGAGCATCGGCCTCCACATCCGCAGCACGGAGCCACTTGGCCACCTTGTCGGCTTGGCGTTCGATACCAATCTTGTCCGGAGCCGAAATCAGCAGCGGTGCGCACTCATCGGGCAGCAGCCCGGGCTGGGGCTCCGGGGCGTCATCGGACGGGCCTTCGACGATGACGTGCGCATTCGTTCCACCGATGCCGAAAGAGGAGACGCCCGCCCGGGGCCGGTGATCGCTCAACGGCCAGGGCTGCGATTCGTTGGCCACCTGGACCGCGCCAGAGGCCCAGTCGACGTGGCGGCTCGGGCGGTCGGCATTGAGTGTCTTCGGCACCCAGCGGTGCTGCATGGCGAGTACCATCTTGATGACGCCACCGACTCCGGCAGCCGCCTGGGAATGGGCGATGTTGGACTTGAGAGAGCCCAGGAGCACTGGCGCGCCGACGCGGTCGGCGCCGTAGGTGGCCAGAACCGCCTCGGCCTCAATCGGGTCGCCCAGGGCGGTTCCAGTGCCGTGGGCCTCGACGACGTCGACATCATTCGTGGTGAGAGAAGCATCCGCGAGGGCATCGAGGATCACGCAGCGCTGAGCGGTGCCATTGGGGGCGGTGAGCCCGTTTGAAGCGCCATCCTCGTTGACAGCGGTGCCTCGCACAAGACCGAGAACATGGTGGCCGTTGGCACGCGCGTCACTGAGGCGTTCGAGGACCAGCACGCCGCAGCCTTCGCCCCATCCGGTGCCGTCGGCATCGTCGGCGAAGGCGCGGCAGCGACCGCGAGGCGAAACCGCCCGGAGCTTGGTGAGTTCGACGAACATGCCGGGGGTGGACATAACGGTGACGCCCCCGGCGAGAGCGAGGTTCGTTTCGCGATAACGCAGTGAGTTCACGGCGAGGTGAATCGCCACCAGCGATGAGGAGCACGCGGTATCGACCGTCATGGCGGGGCCGGTGAGCCCCAATGTGTAGGCGATGCGACCCGAGATAATACTGGGGTCAGTGCCTGTGAGGCGGTGTCCCGTGCCCGGCCCGATCGCCCCGAAGTCGGGGCCGTAGTCGCCCGGCATCGCCCCCATGAATACGCCGGTACGGGTTCCCTGAAGTCCGTGGGCGTCGATTCCTGCCGCTTCTAGGGCATGCCAAACGGTCTCGAGCGCTTTGCGCTGCTGCGGATCCATGGCCTGGGCTTCACGGGCGGAGATGCCGAAAAAACCGGCGTCGAACGTGGTGGCGTCGGCGAGAAAGCCTCCCTCACACGTGTGGCTCGTGCCCGGGGTATCGGGGTCATCATCGAACAGTCCGGATAGTTCCCAGCCACGGTCGTCGGGGAAAGCGCCGACGGCATCTCGTTCCTGCGCGACGAGCTGCCACAAGGCTTCGGTCCCGCTGGCTCCGGGGAAGCGGCAGTCCATGCCAACAATCGCGATCGGGTCGTCGTGCGCGTCGTCCGTGGCTACGGCGACAGTCTCCGCTACGGGCTCATCGGGGACCAAGACCTCAGCCAAGCGGCGGGGCGTCGGATGGTCGTAGGTGGCTGCGGCGGACACCGGGACGTCGACGGAGCGGCTGAGCAGCTCGCAGAGTTCGACAGCGCCCTGGGATGTGAGGCCATGCGCCTTGAACGTCAGGTCCGGGTCCAGCTCGGCGTCAGGGGTGTGCCCCAACACGATGCGCAGGGATGCTAAGACTGCCTCAAGGCGTGCCATGCACGACATCGCGCGGGGGGGCCGGCTCTTCCTCGTGCCCTGGGGAGATCTCAACCGCAGTCGGGGCTTGGGCAGCGGTCTCGGGCCAGTAGCGGCGACCAGCAAGCTCAAGCGCAGGCAGAGGTACCCGGGGGGCGGTCGGGATCGTCGCAGTCCAGTCGACTGGGGCACCCGCCGCGCCCAGCGCGGCCAGGGCCCGAACGGCGTCCCGCGCCTCGGTGCAGGTTTCGCGGCATAGCGGGACCAGGGTCGCTGCCCCCGCGCCTAGGGTCTGTTCGACCATGGCAAGCAGCGTCGGCTGCGGCCCAACCTCAACGAAGTGCGCAGCACCGAGTTGCTGGGCTGTCCGGGTGGCATCGAGGAATCGGACCGTCTCGCGGGCGTGGCGCACCCAGTGCTCGGCGTCGAATGTGGAACGCACCTGCCCATCGAGGCACGAAACGACGGGGATCTGGGCGAGGTGATGCGTGAGTGAGGAGGCCACGTCCCTGAACTCGTCGAGCATCGGGTCCATTAGAGGCGAGTGGAAGGCGTGGCTGACGGCCAGGAGTCGCCGCCTCACATCGTCAGGCAGCGTGTCGTCGATGTCCTCAAGCACGGGCAGGGGCCCGGCCACCACGATGCTGTGGGGAGAGTTCACCGCGGCGACTGCCACGCCCCGGCGGCCATCGATGAACTCCTTGGCCCGGTGTTCCGGCAGGTGGACAGCGAGCATGCCGCCGCCTGCAGGCAGCTGCTGCATGAGGTCGCCTCGGGCCGCGACAAGCGTTGCTGCGTCCTCGGCGGAGAGTACACCCGCGACGTGGGCGGCCGCGATCTCCCCAATGGAATGGCCAACGAGTAGGTCGGGCGCAAGGCCAAAGGACTGCAAGAGCCGATATCCCGCCACCTCGAAAGCGACCAGTGCGGCCTGGGTGTGGCGCGTCTGCATCAGTCGTTCACGATCGCAGCCGCGGACGATGGCGGCGAGATCTACGCCGAGGCGATCTGACATGAGGCCGAGCAGCTCATGGAAGGGGGCCGCGAAGGCAGGGTACGTCGTGGCCAGCGCGGTACCCATGCCGAGCCGCTGCGCACCCTGGCCGGAGAACAGTACGGTCACTCGCCCGTCGCGCCGCGGCCCGGTGAAGGCGTCCGGATGGGGTCGTCCCTCCGCGAGGGCCCGCAGCCCCGCGACGAGCTCGGGGGTGTCGCTGCCGACAAGAGCCGCGACTGTTCCCACGTGAGGTCGGTGATGCCAGAGGGTCGCTGCTACGCGCCCATGGTCAAGACCGACGGTCGCTTCGGCTAGACGGGAGGCATGGGACGGCAGCGTGGCCAAGGGTGCAGTGATTAGCCAGATTCGGTCTCCCGTGGCCGGCGCTGCGTCGTAGGTGACTGCCTCCCGACCGGCTCCGAGGATAACGTGGGCGTTGCTACCCCCCATTCCGAAGGAGGAAACGCCGACGAGCGCACCGGCGGGGAGCGGTTCGGGCTGGGCCACGACACGCAGCCCGCGTTCTTCGAGCCGCAGCGCCTTGGGGGCCTGCCCAACGTCATGGTTGGGGGGAATGACACCGTGCTTCAAGGCCAAGATTCCCTTGACGAGGCCGGCAATTCCGGAGGCACCTTCGAGATGGCCGATATTGCTTTTGACGGATCCGATAGACAGAGGAGTTGGCCGATCCTCATACACCATTCCGAGCGCCTCCGCTTCCAGCGGATCGCCGACCTTGGTGCCGGTCCCGTGCAACTCGACGTAGCTCATGTCCGATGCCAAGACGGCGGCGTCGGTAAGCGCGCTGTTCAGCACGATGCGCTGGCCATCGACGCTGGGAACCGCGAGGGACGTCACTCCGGCATCGTTATTGAGGGCGGCGCCGCGGAGGACGGCTAAGATTGCATCTCCGTCACGCTCGGCGTCTGCAAGGCGACGAAGCACCAGCATTGCGCCACCTTCACCGCGCACGTAGCCGTCCGCGCGATCATCGAACGGACGGCACCGGAACGTCGGGGACAGGGCGCCGAAGGCGCGCGCAGCCTCCGTGCTGCTCTGGGTGAGGATGAGGTTGACTCCTCCCGCCAAAGCGACATCACAGTCCCCTGCGCGGAGGCTCCGGACCGCCATGACGACCGCGGCAAGAGAAGAAGACTGCCCGCAGTCAAGGGTCATACTGGGCCCATCGAGGTGTAACGCATGCGAGATCCGGTTGGCAATGAGTCCCCGCGTATTGCCGAGAAGGTAGTTGGGGTCGCTAGCCCGCCCGGCCAGCAACTCCTCATAGCCTCCGCTCATCCCACCGACGAACACCCCGCTGACGATTCCCTGCGCGTCAGGGCGCACAGCGGCGTCCTCGCAGGCCTCCCAGGCCAGCTCGAGCGCGATCCGCTGGTGCGGATCCATGAACAGCGCGGCGCGCGGCGAGACACCAAACAGATCTGCGTCGAAGCGAGCCACGTCGTCGAGGTAGCCGCCGGGATCAGTGAGGCCACGCTCCTGCGGAGCTGGGCCGATCGCATCACGTCCTTCGAGGAGGAGTGACCAGAACTCCTCCGGCCCATGGGCGCCAGGGAACCTGCAGGCCATGCCTACGACAGCAATCGGGTGGGTGAGAGCGGGCATTGGTGTTCCTAACGGATGGGCACGTAGGCTTCGACGATGGGGGCGAGGTTTGCGGCAATCTCAGCCGGGGATGGGATAGCCCGGACCTCATCGGCCAGGGCGGTGGCGGCGCTTTGATAGGCACTGTCGGAGACGAGCGCGGTGACGTCTTCGCGGAGCTGGCCCGGGGATACGTGGGAGGGGTGACGCAGAATCCCAGCCCCGGACTTCACCAGGTAGTCGCCCTTGATCGTCAGGTCGCCGTGGCAAATCGCGGTGATGTGCTGCGGGATCCCGGCAGCCAGAGCATGGGCCCAGGTACCAAATCCGCCGTGATGAAGGACGGCAGAGCAAGACGACAGCAGGAAGTTCAAGGGAACGAACCCGGCGTGAATGACATTGGCCGGGCGATGGATCCACGCAGCGGCCTGTTCCGGAGGGATTGCGGCGACGATCTCGACGTCCAGATCAGCTAGGGCATCGGCGATGGTTTCAACGTCGAGGAAGTCCACGCCGAACGTCTCTTGGAGCGACACCCCGGCGGTCAGGCACACGCGGGGTCGCACACCTCGCTCGGGCACATCCAGCGGTAGCGCTGCCTTGGAGGTGTAGGCGAGGGGACGCACGGGAACCCGGTGGAGGCTCGTGGTGAATTGCTGGCTTGGGGGGATGAGGTCGAAAGTCCACAGGCCTGAGACCAGGTGCTCCTCAAACTCGGCACCGTAGGGGTGCAGGTGGGATTCGAACCACTCACGCAGCGGATCCTCGCGGTCCTCCTCAGGCTGCTCGGCCAGGCGCGCAACGAAGGTCTCACGCATGGCGCCGTAGATGTCATGCATCCAGTTCACCCGGGCGTGAGGGATGCCACTGGCTGCGGCGGCGATAGCACCCGCATAGGTGAGGGACTCCCAGAGGATGAGATCCGGTCGCCAATCCCGGGCGAGATCGACGAGGTCCTCGACCATGGGATCGTTGTAGAGGGCGAAGGCCATAGGGACCGCTACCTGGTATCGCAGCAGCGCGGTCTCCCAGTCCTCGGTTGTGTCTTGCGGCCGGGTCCAGTCGGTGAGTTCGTTCTCGAGGCTGTCACCCTGGTCGGCGGCCATCGACAACAACTCGGCGGCTGATGAGGGGATGCCGACCGTCACGGACGGGATGCCGGCCTCGAGAATGGTGGTAGTGATCCCAGGTCCACCAGCGGCCCTCACATCATGTCCGGCCGCCATGAGTCCCCAGGCCAGCGGCACCATAGTGCGCAGGTGGCTGGGTTCCTCAATGCAGGTGAGGAGAATTCTCATGCCGCGCTCCTCACCCCGGTGCCGAGCGAGAAAGCTTCCCCTACAAGCGCCGCGATGGCCTTCCAGTGATCCACAAGGTAGAAGTGGCCGCCTGAGAACCGCTCGAGCCGGAAGGAACTAGTGGTCTCGTGTCTCCAATCGGCGACATCAAAGTCGGGAACAAAATCGTCCATGTCACCGTGCAAGGCAACAATCGGGCAGTCGAGCAGGGGGCCTGGGTGGTACACGTACAGCTCGGCAGCCCGGTAGTCAGCCCTCAGAGCCGGCAGGACAAATTCGACAATCTCGGGATCCTCGAGGAGTCGAGCGTCGGTGCCGTTGAGGCGCTGGATCTCTTGGAGGAAAGCGGCGTCGCCGACCCGATGCCAGCCCAGGTCGCGATGCGCGCGCGGCCCCGGTCGTCCCGATGCGAACAGCGTGTGAACGGGGATGTCCAGGGCATGCAGCCTTCGGGCAGCCTCGAAGGCGACACTGGCGCCCAGGCTGTGTCCGAAGAGTGCAAGGGGGCATCCTGTGAGCTGCTTGAGGGCGGGAAGCACGCCGTCGACGAGGGCATTGACGCTCGTTAGGCAAGGCTCACGCCGCCGGTCCTGACGTCCGGGATATTGGACCGCAAGCACGTCAATCTGGGGATGCAAGAACTGTTCCATGGGGCGGAAGTAGCTGGCAGATCCCCCGGCGTGCGGGAAGATCACGAGCCTGGCCGCTACGCGATCAGGAGCATGCTTGAGGCGACGCAGCCAGCGCTCGTCGATTTGGGTGGCGGGCTTCACAAGCCCAGATTCGTAATCCATGATTCAATGACCTCCGTTGTCTGTTTGCACTGGGTTTCTAGAACCGTGAAGTGGTCTCCGTCGATGTCGATGGATTCGTGACGGGTGGGCCAGGTTGCTCGCCAGTCAGGGGCATCGGTCGGGGCGAGAGGCTCGGTGGCCCGCAGCAGCACCTCACGCGCCCGAATGGCCTCCGGGCGGTGATCCGCGAACAGGCCGCCGTACCAGCCGGACGCAGTGAGTCGGGCATCGCTGCTCATGTCGAACGACTTTGCGCGCTCGTTCATCCCAGCGATCAATGCAAGCCCGAAACGCCCCAGGAAGTCGACCTGCGGCGGGTAGGCGTCCACAAGGATCACCCCGTCGACGTGGCCGCCACGTGCCTCAAGGGCAGCGGCCGCACCGTGGGCGAACCAGCCGCCTGCGGAGGTACCCAGGAACACCTTGGGATGCTCGGACGCATCCTTCTCGACGGCATCGGCCAGCGCAGCCATGACAGCCTCGACGGAGTCGGGCAGCGACTCCCCCGAGACAAAGCCAGGTAGAGTCACGTTGACCACACGACGGCGACCCGTGAGGATGCGCCCTAATTGGGCGTAGCTTTGGGTTCCTGCTGTCTGCATGCACGAGTTGAAGCAGTAGAGGGTGGGCTCGTCCCCGGCCGCCAGAACCACCGTCTGGGCAGTGAAACCATCACCCTTGGAGAATGTGGGGCGCAGGGAAGCGGCTGTGTGGAGGAGCTTGGTCCCGAGCACAAGCTGACCCTGGTCAAGGGCCTGGCGGTAGAGGTCCTGGAGCGTGATGAGGTCGTCGCGGACCACCGGGGCGACCGGGGCATCCATCTCGTTAGCGACGAAGGCAGCCAGTGCTGAGGCGGTCGGCTGTTCGAAGACAACCGTTGCGCTCAGGCGTACCGCGACCGTCTGAGTAATGCGGTTGCGCAGTTCGAGCGCCATGAGCGAATCGAAACCATACTCACCGAGCGGACGGTCCGGGTCGATATCCTCCGGCTGGCACTTAAGGACGGTCGCCATCTCCCGGAGAATGAGGTCCAGTACGGCGGAGGCGCGTTTCTTGGGGGACAGGCTGTTGAGGTTGCTCTCAGGCGTGGCGGTACGAGACGCTGTCGGGCGCCGTTCCACTATCCCGTTGAGGAGTGGGGGCAGCAGACCTTGGTCGGCGAGCTGATGCAGGGCGGCGTAGTCCAGCGCCAGCGGCACCAGGGCGGCGGCGTCATGGGCGGAAGCGTCCCACAAAAGGTCGAGGCCCTCGCGAGTACTCAACCCCGCCAGTCCCGTGGCACGGGCCGAAAGATCGACCGCAAGTCCGGTCTCACCCCAGGCCCCCCACGCAAGCGACTGAACCGGCACCCCGAGGGCGCGGTGACGCATCGCCAGCGCATCGAGAGCCGCGTTCGCTGCCGCGTAGGTGCCCTGTCCCGCGGATCCGAGGACCCCGGCGACGGACGAGAAGAAGCAGATCCTGGACGGTGCCGGACGGTCCTCCAGCGCGGCCAGCAGGGCCCGGGCGCCATCGATCTTCACCGAGATCGGGGTTTGGAAGTCCTGAGCGTGAAGCCCGTGGAGGACACCATCGTGAAGTGCCGCGGCCGTGAAATACACCTCGTCCCACCGGGGCGCAAGTTCAACGCAAGTGCGCACTGCGTCCGGGTCGGTGGCGTCGCAGGCGACCGCCTCAATGGGGATGTTGGGGAACTCGTCGCGCAGTTCGGCGATACCGGACGCGTGAGCGCCCTTGCGGCTGGCGATGACGACGCTGGCGGCGCCACGGGACGCAGCCCCGCGGGCCACCTCGAGCCCGATCGCCCCGCCGCCTAGGATCAGGACGGCGCCGGGTGCCTCCAGTTCAGCCTCGGGGACGGGAAGAGCCTGCAACCTGGGTACCTGAAGCACACCCTGGCACAGCCTCGCCTGGGGAATCTGCCCATCGACGGCAACGAAGCCCAGGGTCTTCGTCGGATCCAAGTCGAGCAGACCGACCCGACCCGGGTTTTCAACCTGAGCGGTCAGACCCATGCCCCACACCGCCGCGTTGGCGAGGCTCGCTCCGGTCGTGGCTCCCCTGTGAACGAGGACCACGCGCTGCACATCGTCGTCCTCGAGGGTCGTGATCAGCGCGGTGTGAACCTGTGCGACGGTCTCGACAATGCGGTTATCACTGCCTTCAGGCACCACGAGGTAGCGGGTTAGGGCCCCGGCGCCGCAATCAAGGCTGCGTCTTACCTCCTCGGCGGCAACGGCGTCGGCCTCGTCTAGGGCAACGACCTCGACACGTTCGGTCTCAGCCTGGTGGTCGCTCGCATCCCAGCGCATGATCAGGTGGTGGCGTCGCGGCTTCACTAAGTCCGCCTTGCGGAGTGTGAGCCGCTCCACGGTAGCCACGGAATTGCCGACGGCGTCGAACAGGTCCATGCGCACCTGCGAGGGACCGGTCAGCTCGATTCGGCTGGTGGCGACAGGCACATCGCGCCGATGAACGTGGACCCCTTCCCAGATGAAGGGGAACTCGGCACCGTCACGCCCCACGAGCGTGGTGAGCATCAGGGGATGGATGCAGGCATCAAGCAGTGCCGGATGGATGATGTGGCCGTCGGTGGGTTCCTGGAACCGCATCTCGCCCCACACCACATCGCCGGCCTGCCGGGCCGCCACGAGACTTTGAAACGTCGGACCATAGGCGATACCCGCCTCGGACATACGTTGGTAGAGTCCATCAACGACCAGCTCAGTGGCATTGTCTTCGGCGATGGCGGAGCTTGCCGTCGCGGGTATGTTGGAGCTGATCCGGCCGCTGATGTGCCGGATCCACGGCCCGTCGTCAACGCGGGCATGCCCGGTGAATCGTCGGCTGGCCCCGTCAGTCGGCTCGAAGCTCACCTGCAGGTCGAGGTGGTCGCCGTCGATGGTGAGCGGGGACTCGATGATGAGCTCGTCAATGACGGGCAGTTCGATGCGCTCTGCCGTCTCAAGGACGATGTCGATCCACGCGGCACCAGGAAGCACGCTCTGCCCGGACAGGCGGTGCTCTCCCAGCCAGGGCACATCGGAGATCACCAGGCTGGTCTTGGCCAGAGTCTCGCCACTGGAGGCCGAGGTCACGACATCGTCGACGAGCGTTCCGACCGCATCCGAGGAACGGTCGCGCCCGTGCTTGGGGATCCGCAGCGTCTCCCGTTGGAACGGATAAGTCGGCAGGCTGACCCCGGTGGGCGCATGGTCGCGGCCGAAGTAGGCGGGCCAGGAGACATCGCCGCCGCTGGCGTGGATCGCGCCAAGTGCCGTCGCGTAGGCAACCGGCTCGGGAATCCCGCTGCGCAGAGTGGGAATGGGCCATGCATCGCCCGCTGCGATCGCCGGGGTGAGGGGCGCAAGCGCCCCCAGTTCCACCATGCGGCCATACCCATGGTCTCGTAGCCACGCGACGCAGTCACCGAAGCGCACAGGCATCCGAGCGAGCGTGGCCCACGTCTCCGGCGTGACCTGCTCGTGGGGTCGCCCGTCGAGGTTCGACAAGAGCGGGATTTGCGGAGGATGATGCTCCATAGCCGCCGCGCAGGCGGTGAGTTCGTCGGCGATGGCCTCGGCGCGGCGGGTGTGGCTCGGGTAGCCGAACCGCAACTTCACGTGATGGGCATCGAGGCGGCTCAGCACCTCCGCCACGGCCGCATCGGACCCGGCGATCACGGTGTCGAGGGCGCTGTTAAGGACGGTGATGTCAACGTCATCAATCCCCTCCATGGCGGCAAGCACGTCGTGCTCGGATGCCTTGACGGCCTCGATGGCCACCCCAGGTATCTCCTCCAGGAGCTGTGCCCGTCGCACGACCAGCGTGAGGGCGTCGGACAAACTGAGCACCCCGGCCACATGAGCGGCGGCTATCGCTCCCAACGAGTGACCGACGAGAGCCTGTGGGATCACGCCGTGCTCGCGCAGCAGCGTGGTGAGGGCGATCTGGATCGCGAAGCTCCCGGCCTGGGCGAATGGAAGGCTCTCGAGGAGGGCCTCGTCACGCCAAAGTGCGGCGCGAAGGTCCTGCCCGAGGATCGGGCGGGCAATCTCCGCGATCTCGTCGATCGCGGCGGCGAACGTTGGGAAGCATCCCGCCAGCTCACGTCCCATGCCGAAACGATGGGCTCCGGCCCCGTTGAATACAAAAGCGGTACGGCCGAGAGCCGGAGCCGTGGCGACCATCACGTCGCGCAGCACGGTGGCGAGTTTCGCCGGCGTGGCGGCTGCAGCGACGATGTGGTGCGGGAAAGATGGGCGCGTCATCGCGAGGACTTGTGCGATGTCGGCCACGGGGGCTTCGCCGCGTTCGAGGAAGTCGGCGACCCTTTCGGCCTGTTCCTGCGCGGCTCGCGGGCTCTTTCCGGAGATCACGATTGGGCCGACGTCTCCGACCGGGGCGACCTGCTCGTCACGGGTCGGAGCCTCCGTCAGAATGAGATGGGCGTTGGTTCCACTGATGCCGAACGACGAGACAGCAGCGCGCCGAGCGTGCCCCTGTGGCCACAGCTGGGCGGTGAGGAGGGGGCGGACGGCGCCCTCATCCCAGTCGATGTGAGAGGAAACGGAGTCAACATGGATCGTGGGCGGCATGATTCCATGCCTGATGGCCTCAACCGTCTTGACAAGCGACGCGGCGCCGGCGGCGGCTTGGGTGTGGGCAATGTTGCTCTTGAGTGTGCCAATCCACAGCGGCTCGTCATCAGGATGCTCGCGCCCGTAGGTGCGCATTAGCGCGCCGACCTCGACAGGGTCTCCGAGCCGGGTGCCGGTTCCATGGGCTTCGAGGAGATCCACCTGACGGGCTTCCACACCCGCGTCGGCCAGGGCGCGCCGAATGGTGAGTTCCTGGGCCTGCCCGTTGGGAGCAGTCAGCCCATTGCTCGCGCCGTCCTGAGTCACGGCACTGCCCTCGATGACAGCCAGCACAGGGTGCCCGGCCGCCAGCGCATCCTCCAGCCTTTCGAGGACCACGAAGGCCACGCCCTCGCCGAGACCAGTACCGTCGGCGGAATCCGAGAAGGCCCGGCAGCGCCCCGTGGCGGACAGGCCACCCGTCGATCCGAACATGCTGAACCCGAGTTCAGTTGACATGACGCCACCACCTCCCGCCAGGGCGAGGGAAGCCTCACCGGATCGGAGAGCCTGAACACCCAGGTGGACGGCCACGAGCGAGGATGAGCAGGCGGTGTTGACGCTCACAGCAGGTCCCTGCAAACCCAACGTGTAGGAGAGGCGCCCGGAGACGACGGAATCCGAATGGCCGATCCCGAGATAGGCCTCGCAGTCCTCGGGAGCGACGCCGATGCTCTCCTTGTAATCCTGGTGCATGAGACCCACGTAGACCGCGGTGGCCGAGCCCCTCAAGCCGGTGGGATCGATGTGGGCACGCTCCAATGCCTCCCAGGCGAGCTCGAGGGACAGGCGCTGTACGGGGTCCATGGCGAGGGCCTCGCGCCGCGAAATGGAAAAGAACGCGGGGTCGAAGTCGTAGGCGCCGTCAATGAATCCGCCCTCTGGCGTGTTTTCTGCGACGGGCCGCCACTGGCGATCCTCTGGGACGGGGCCAACCCCGTCGCCCCCCTCGATAACGAGGCGCCACAGGTCCGCAGGTGTCCGAACGCCGCCGGGAAGACGGCACGCGGCGCCGATCACGGCGATCTTGCCGGTCGTGGTCGCCGAGCTCATGACGGCTGGGGCTACAACGGGGGCTTCCGCGTCGACGAGCTTGCTCAGCAGAAACTCGACGACGTGGGTGACCGTGGGATGGTCGAAGACCAGGGTCACCGGCAGACGCAGACCCGTAACCTCCGCCAACCGGTTGCGCAATCGCAGGGCAGTCAGGGAGTCAATCCCAAGATCGCGGAAGGGAAGGTCCAGCGGAACATCGTCCATGGAGGCGTAGCCCAACACAGAAGCAGTCACCTCGGCGGCGAGGGCGGAGAGCTTTTCGCGAGCTGTCTCGAGAGGCAAACTGGCCCAGTCGGCGCCGTCCGCAGCGGCGGCGAGCCGACGTTGGCGAATCCCAGCCAGCTTGAGCAGCAGGTCCGGCACACTACCGGACTCGGCGTGGCGACGCACCGCCCCCAAGTCGAGGACAAGGGGCAGGACCAGGGACGGGACCCCGTCGTGCAGAGCCTGCTCGAACAGTGCTTTACCCTGATCAAACGAGATTGGGGACAGGCCAGAGGACGCACCGACGCCGACGGATGCCGCCGTGTTCTGCGCCACCCAAGGGCCCCAGGCGAGCGAGGTGGCGGGCAGACCCGCCATGCGCCGGTTGTGACACAAGGCGTCGAGGCCAGCGTTGGCAGCCGCGTAGTTCGCCTGGCCAAGTGCCCCGAAGGTTCCGGCCGCCGATGAACACACGATGAAGTCGTCGAGGTTCATCGACCGGGTGGCCTCGTCGAGGAGCGCCACCGCGCGCGTTTTGGCTGCGAATACAGGGGCGAGGGACGCCGAGTCCAACCTGGCCATAACGCTGTCCCGCAGGACACCGGCGGTGTGCACGACGGTGCCGAGCGGGTGTCGGGGATCAAGCTTCGACAAGATGAGATCGACTCCCCGCGGGTCACTGACGTCTGCGGCCACAACGGTTACCGAGGCGCCGAGCAACTGCAGTTCGTCTGCCAGCTCGACCGTGGCGGGATTCTTCTCACCGCGCCGACTCGCCAGGAGCACGTGCCGTGCCCCGTTGACGGTGACGAGGGCACGGGCTATGACGGTGCCTATGCCGCCCACGCCCGAGATCACCACGGTGCGTTCGGGATCAACCTGGCGAAGCGCCGAGGTATCAGGACGGCGGCGCCGCAGCATCTGCCCAAGCGAGCGTCCGGAACGGATCGCGACTTCCTTGCAGGACCTCGGGATCGTGTCCAGCGCCGACCAGGAGGCGGGGTCGTCGTCGAGGTCGATGAGCCGGAACTGTCCGGGGTGCTCCCCCTGGGCGGTCCGCACGAAGCCCCACACGGCCGCCCCGCCGACATCCACGGGCACATCGTTATCCAGCGCCACGGCGCCGGAGGTGAAGATGTCGAGCTGGTTGCCTTCAAACTCGGGATGGGCCAGCCAGTCCTGGAGCTTCTCCATCAGGTGGGCGGTGGCCTTCTCGGGGCCGAGGTCGCGCGGGATCGGCAGCACGACCCGCCCCTGGGGACGCCCGTCGTCGGGGCTCCAGCACCCGACGACGCGGCTGTCCCAGGGCATGGTGGGTGTACCCCACAAATACCACCGTGCACCAGCCGGGCTTTCGGTGGGAATCTCCTCCCAGGCGGTCTCGAAGAGGGCCGCGTTGGCGTCAAGTCCGCTGTCCGACAGCTCCTCCGGGGCGCGGACGACCACGTTCTCCACGTGTACTGCGACGTCACCGGCGCCGTCGTAAAGCACAAGCTGCACGCGATCCTCGCCCTGGCGGGTCAGAAGGACGCGGGCGCGCTTCGCACCAACCCCCAGAGCCCGGACCCCGGACCAGGCAAAGGGCATGCCGACGGGCCCGTCTGCCCCTAGCAGGTTCGCAATCGCGTGCAGCGCTGCGTCGAGCAAGGCCGGGTGAATGATGTAGTCGTCTGCCTGGGCACGGATCGACTCGGGCAGGGCCACCTCGGCGGCAACGGTATCCGCGCCGCAGCGCCACGCATCGACGAGACCCCGGAAGGCGGGTCCGTAGCTGAGCCCGCGGGAGTCATAGCCCTCGTACAGGGCGGTCACGTCGATGGGTTCCGCCTCAGCGGGAGGCCACGCCGTGAGGCGGGGTGCGACGGGGGCCGCGCTGCTGCTGAGGCGCCCAGTGGCGTTGAGTGTCCATTCGTGCTCGGCCGAGGCACGAGACCAGACGCCGCAGGCACGGTGACCTTGCTCATCCGCCTCCTCGACGACGACTTGGATGTTGACGATCCGCCCTGGCGACACCTCCACCGGAGTCACGAGAACAAGTTCATCGAGCGTGAGGCATCCGAGGGCGTCTCCGGCCTGCAGCGCCAACTCGACGAAAGCAGTCCCGGGCAGCAGGACGCGACCGTTGAGCATGTGGTCGCGCAGCCACGGCAATCGGTCGGCGGCAAGCTGCCCCACCATGACGGTCGCCCGGCCCGAAGCAAGCTGGATCTGGGCGTCGAGAAGCGGATAAGAAGGGGAATCAAGCCCGAGGGAGGACAAGTCCGTGCGCGAGAGCGAGGGCTCGACGAAGTAGCGCTTGCCTTCGAAAGCATAGGTGGGGGCATCGCCGAGGTCGCTGCGGCGGGCCGCCCACAGGCCACGGATATCGGCGATACCGGCGACAGTGGCCGCCGCCAGCCCAGCGTCCAGGTCCGCCATGTCACCGCCGCGCTGAAGCGAGGTAATGACCTGAATAGGTTGTCCGAGCTCCTCGTAGCTGAGTTCGACGTCGATGCGGAGGCTGGGATGAGTGCTGATCTCAACGGCCACGTCGAATCCGTCGCCTGCCAACTGCGTGACGGCAGATCGCACCTGCAAAGCGTTGCGAAGGTTGTCGAACCAGTGTTCCGCACCACAACCACCGGTACTTGCCAGACGACCGCCGTAGGTCGCGCTGTAGACCGGGATCGATGCCTCGGCGGCGGTTAGGTCAACCAGCGCGTTGAGTACGTCATCTCGCAGGCCCTCAATCATGGGCGAATGCGTGGGGGCTCGCATTTCGCGCACAATGCGCGTGCGGATGCCCTGTTCTGTCAGGCACGTCTCGAGGCGATCAACGCTCTTGGTTGCCCCGAGCACGGTGCAACTCGCAGGACTGGTGTCCGAGACTACCCAGACAGTCTGCGTCAGCCCAAGTTCGCGCAATTGCGACTCGACGGCTGCCGCGGAGGTGCGCACGGCGAGCATCGTGTAATCACCGGCGAGCCCATCCAACACCCGCGCGCGGGCAAGAACCACCCGAGCGGCCTGCTCCAGGGTCAGGGCGCCCGCAGCCCACCAGGCCGATGCTTCACCCATTGACACGCCGAGGACCGCGTCGGGGACGATGCCGACGCTCTGCCATATTCGAGTCAAGCCCACGGCGAGCGCAAAGCTGCACACGTGGAGCCGCGCCAGCGGGTCGACCGGCCGACCGGCCTCTCCGGTCGCGATCGCTTGGGCCAAGTCAAAGTCGAGTTCGTCGCCGAACGCGGCCGCGCACTCGGCGACAGCCGACGCGAACACAGGCGACTGGTCCATGAGGGCCTTCCCCATCCCCTCCCAATGGCCGCCTTGGCCCGGGTAGATGAAGACGGTGCGACCACCAGCAGCGCGCTCGATTCCGGCGATGCCGCTCCCCTGCTCAATGGCCTCCGGGATCCCGGCCGCCGCGCGGGTCGAGACAGCGAACCGGTGAGGGAAGTGGGTGCGGGTGCGCGCCAGCGTGGCGGCAACAGCGTTGACGTCGGCATCATTGTGGTCTTCCAGCCACGCCGTGAAGGCATCGACCTGCCGGTCGAGGGCGCTGCGCGTCGGGGCCGACAGCACCAGCGGCAGGGCAATATCAGTGACTCCCGCCTCGGGCTGCTCAGCTTCAGGTTCGGCGGCTTCTTTGACGGGGGCTTCTTCGAGGATGACATGTGCATTCGTGCCACTGAATCCGAAGGCCGAGACAGCACCGCGCCTAGGCTGTTCGCCCGGCCCCCACGGACGGGGATCGGTAAGGATCGATACAGAACCATCCCAATCCACTGCGCTGGTCGGCTCAGAGACGTGGAGGGTCTTGGGCATCCGATTGTGCCGCATCGACTGGACGACCTTGATGACGCCTGCTACCCCGGCAGCCGCCTGGGTGTGACCAATGTTGGACTTCACGGAGCCGAGGTACACAGGACGCGTAGCATCGTGAGCCTGGCCATAAGTCTCGTGGATAGCTCCAGCCTCGATCGGGTCGCCGAGGCGGGTTCCGGTGCCATGAGCCTCGATCAGGTCGATATCGGCCGCCTCCAACCCCGCATCCTCGAGGGCAGCTCGAATGACATGCGCCTGAGCGGGACCGTTGGGCGCTGTCAGTCCAGAACTCGCGCCGTCCTGGTTGACGGCGGTGCCGCGGATGAGTGCCAGGACGCGGTGACCGAAACGCTGTGCATCTCCGAGACGCTCGAGCACGAGGACACCGACGCCCTCGCCCCAGCCTGTGCCGTCGGCATCCTCAGAGAAGGCGCGGCAGCGCGCCGTAGCCGAGAGCGCGCCGTCGAGCCCATACGATTCGAACGCCGCGGGGGTAGACATAATCATCCCGCCCGTCACCAACGCGCAGCTCGTCTCGTGGCGCCTTAGAGAGGACACCGCCAGATGCAGCGCGACGAGGGAGGAACTGCACGCGGTGTCGACCGACAAGGCGGGGCCCCGGAACCCCAACGTGTAGGAGACTCGACCGGAGACAACCGAGTTCGACCCTCCGACGGAGAGGTAGTCACGCATATCGGCGGCTTCACCCACGAGGGTGCCGTAGTCTTGATACATCACACCCGAGAAAACGCCCACATCTTGACCCCGAAGCTCGGCTGGATTCAACCGCGCATCCTCCAGCGCCTCCCAGGCGACCTGCAGGGTGAGGCGCTGTTGCGGATCCATGGCGAGTGCTTCACGGGGGTTGATCCCGAAGAAACCGGCGTCGAAGTCGTAGGCGTCCTCGACAAACCCCCCCTCAGGCGAGACGGCGTACGCGCTGAGCATCTCAAGATCCCATCCCCGATCGGTGGGGAAAGGCCCAACCCCATCAACTCCGTCCGCAAGGTTCTGCCAGAACTCACACGGATTGGACGACCCGGGAAAGCGACAGCCCATCCCCACGATGGCGATCGGCTCGTGGGCCTGCGCCAACATCTGACGTGTGGTGCGCAGTTCGCCGGTGACTCGCCGTAAGTAGTTGCGAAGGCGTTCGACTTCTTGGTGCATGAAGGATCCTTGGAGAAAAAGGTGTGAGCGCATGGCGCGCGGACACAAAAGGCAGTCGGAAGGGGTGCTGGTCGCGGGTCAGAGATCTTGGCGCTGGAACGAGGTCACGGCGATGCCGCACAGCACCACCACCCAGACAGCGATGACGCCAAGCGCCAGTGCGGGCGGGGTGTATCCAACGCCATCGGGTGCGATCGTCCCCGCCAGGGAATGAATGGCCGGCATGAACAACAAGGACGAGACACCACGCTCTAGGTCGCCAGGCAGGAGACTGGCCAGCGAGGGTAGGCACATGATGAAGAAGACGACGAGAAAGGCCAGCAGTCCGCTGTGGAAAGTGACGGCGCAGGCAAATCCCAATACCGCATGGGCTGGCCCCAAGACCAGCAAGCCGCCCAAGAGTTGCAGAACCTCGGGAGAAGCCAGGGACGGAAGCTCAACCCCCATCATCCCGAGTACCCAGCGGCCGCACAGTGCCGCGAAACACACCGAGACCAGAGACACTCCCACCGTCACGAGTAGGAAGACGCACAGCTTCGCAGCGAGGTACCGGGCCCGATTCGGGGTGAGCTGCAACGAAAGCTGCAAGGTATTCGTCACCCGCTCGGTGGAGACGAACAAGATCGCGAGGACCATCGTGATGATGTTGGCGATGTCGACGCCCATCATGGATACCTCGAGCTGCTGACGGACGGTCAAGTCAACGGGTGACCGCCCCATAGTGAGAGGCACGGATGCGACGAAGGCCGCACTCGCCAGACCAGCGACCAGCGGAGCGGCGAGCATCAGCCCACGTCCGGTACGCCAGGTGCGAATCTTTACCCACTCGCTCTTGAGCGTCTGGCTGAGGGGGCTGGTCTTCCGCCGGGGCGGAGCCATCGTGTCGGCGTGAGGGGCAACGCGGCTGGGCTGCTGAGTGGGCATGGTTCAGCGCTCCTTGGAATCGGGGTGGGAAGCGGTGGGAAGGATGCCGCCTTCTTTGCCGGCCGTGGCCTGGAGGAAGGCGGTCTCGAGGCTTGCCCGTTCACGGGACAGGCTTGACAGCGCGATGCCCAGGTCCCGGGCGACGCGACCGATAGCGAGAGGTTCAAGCCCGATGACCTCAAGTCGAGGCTCATCAGTGTCTGCGACGCTGCGGACCTTGGCCCCACGTTCGCTGAGGGCGGCAGCCAGACGGGCGTCATCGTCTCCAGAAACCTCAACCACATCACCGGCGGCGCGGACCGTTAGTTCACTGACGCTCACGTCCTCGACGAGGTGACCCTTGTTGATGATGATGACGCGCTCAGCCGTTTTCTCCATCTCAGACATGAGGTGGCTGGATAGGAAGACCGTGCGACCCTCGGCCGCCAGGTCGCGCAGCAGGTCGCGTAGCCATAGGATCCCTTCGGGGTCTAGCCCGTTGATAGGTTCATCCAGGATGAGCACTTGGGGCTCTGCCAGGAGGGCACCCGCCACGGCGAGCCGTTGCCTCATACCAAGCGAGTATCGCGACACTCTCTGATTGGCCGCGTCGCCCAGCCCCACGAGTTCGAGCTTCTGCGCGACCAGTCGCTCCGGGACGCCGGCCGCTGCCGCCATCCACAGGAGGTGTTCACGCCCGGTGCGTGGGCTCTGGACCGGCTCCAACATGGCGCCAACCATCTGCCCCGGGTTGCGGAGGGTGCGGAAATCTTGGCCAGCAACACGAGCCGAGCCTCTCGTGGCTGCCATCAGGCCGAGAAGGATCTTCATCGTAGTGGACTTGCCGGCTCCGTTGGGGCCGAGGAATCCGGTGACTTGACCGGGATGGACCTGGAAGGTCAAACGGTCAACAACCGCTCTAGAATCGAAACGTTTCGTGAGACCGTCCACGGTGATGATTCCGTCGAATGCTGAGGTGCTCATGACGCCATTACAGGCAGTCCGGAGCGGTGCTACAAGAGCTAGAGACGGGCTCTGGCCGACCCACCAGCACGTGAGTAACTGATGGCTAGTCAAGCCCTCAGAAACTGAACAAATGGGCATTCCGACCCCCTCAGGAGGGGCGCCTACCGTTGGGATAGGCCGACGGAGCATCGTCGCCGGGATCGAACCCCACCCCCACTGCAAGTCAGGAGAACCGAATGACGATCGGCGTTTGGGACTATCTTCCCGAGTACCACGCAGAGAAGGAAGACATTCTCGAGGCAGTGACCAAGGTCTTTGACTCAGGTCGTCTCATCCTCGGACCGAGCGTGTCATCTTTCGAAGAGGAGTTCGCACGCTACAACGGCGTTCAGCACTGCATCGGGGTTGATAATGGCACGAACGCACTGGTGCTGGGCCTCCGCGCCCTCGGCGTGGGCCCGGGCGACGAAGTCATCACCGTTGCCAACACCGCCGCCCCAACCATTGTGGCAATCGACCAGATCGGCGCGATCCCCGTATTCGTTGATGTCACACGCGACGACCACCTCATGGATGTCAATCAAATCGCCGAGCACATCACCGCACGCACCTCGTGCATCCTCCCCGTTCACCTCTATGGGCAGTGCGTACCGATGGCCCCAATCCTCGAGATGGCAAAGGAGCACGGTCTGCGAGTCCTCGAGGACTGCGCGCAGAGCCACGGCGCCCTACATCACGGCCAGATTGCAGGCTCCATGGGAGACGCAGCCGCCTTCTCGTTCTACCCGACCAAAGTGCTCGGCGCCTATGGCGACGGCGGCGCGGTCATCACCAATCAGGCCGCGATCGACGAGAACGTGAGACGCCTGCGCTACTACGGCATGGAGAGCCGCTACTACGTCGAGCAGACGCCGGGGCACAACTCCCGCCTGGATGAGGTCCAGGCCGAGATCCTTCGCCGCAAACTGCGTCGCATCGGCTCTTACATCGAAGGCCGCCAGGCCGTGGCGAACGGCTACGCTGAGGGTCTGTCCGGCACCAGCCTTGAGCTCCCCGTCGTCGCGGAAGGCAACACCCACGTCTACTACGTCTACGTTGTCCGCCATCCCGCACGCGACGAAATCATGGCCAAGCTCGCAGAGCAAGGCATCAACCTCAATATCAGCTACCCGTGGCCGGTCCACACCATGCGTGGTTTCACGAAACTCGGATACCAGGAAGGTTCTCTCCCGGTCACCGAGGAGCTCGCCCAGCGTGTCTTCTCGCTCCCCATGTACCCGTCGCTGTCCCAGGACAATCAGTCGCAGGTCATCGAAACGCTGCGCTCTATCCTTGACACTTTGTGAGGAACACCATGACCGCCACTTCGCAACGCCATGCACTCGTGCTCGGAGGCACGGGCTTCCTGGGCCGGCATATCGTGTCTGCCCTCCTCGGCCACGGCTACCAGGTCACCGTCGTCGCGCGCCGCCCGGTCGCGGTCTCGGGGGTGGAGCTCGTCACAATGACCATCGACGAGCGGGCTCACTCCACGATGAGTGACCTTCTCACGACCTGCGCGCCGGACGTCGTCATCAACGCGACTGGGAGTATCTGGGGCAAGAGCGAGCAAAGCATGCGCGACGTTGTGGCCGTGCCGACCCTGACTGTGCTTGCCACCCTCGCTACGTTGAACCATCCTCCGCGCTACATCCAGTTGGGTTCTGTGCTGGAGCTGGGCAAGATCCCGGTAGGCACAAAGGTGAACGCCAGCACTCCCTCGACTGAGCCGTGTGCCTACGGAGCAACCAAGCTGTTGCTCACTCGCAAAGCGCTCGACCAGTTCCACTACGGCGGGTTGACGGGCTTGGTCCTGAGGATCGCCAACATCTGCGGTCCAGGTGCTCCCGACATCAGCCTCCTGGGTCGCGTCGCCCACGTGGTGGCGGGCGACGGTCCACAGCCGCGTACACTCGAGCTCGATCCCCTCATCGCCCGCCGCGACTACGTCGACGTACGGGATGTCGCACGGGCCGTCGTGTTGGCAGCCGGAACCTCGGCCTCAGGAGAGCTCGTCGACATTGGGCGCGGAGAGGCAGTTCCCGTGCGGAGCCTCGTCGATCTCATGATCGAGCTGAGTGGCCGCGATGTAACGGTCATCGAACGGCCAGGTTCACGTGCCCACTCGAGCGAGGACTGGACCTGCATTAATCCCGAGCCCGCATATCACCTTCTCGGTTGGCGACCCCGCATCACCCTGCGAGAGTCCATGGCCGACCACCTCGGCGATGTCAGAGCAAGAGCTCTTGCGGTAGCGTCATGACGACCGTCCCGACGTCGACCCCGGACGCGCTCGAGTCACTCGCCATACAAGAGCCCGGCAGTGGCCACGCCCTGTCGACGAAGAGCCACGACACCCCCGAATTGGCGAAATTCTTCCATCTGCACCTTCTCCCCCGGCATCACGACCGTCCTAGAAGGGAGCTAAATCGTGTCCATTATGCAGGCTGAGTTCACCCATTCGATTCGCACGCTCGATGGGATCAACAGACTCGACGAGGTCGAGGCCTGGCTGGACGACTGCCGTCAACGGAACTGGCTCACGACGACACCGCTTCCGCTGTCTGAGCTTGAGGACTGGTCACGTGAGTCGGCAACCGGTGACTGGGTACACCGAAGCGGGCGCTTCTTCCGCATCACGGGTATCCAGATCGAGGGGGCCAATGGCCCCACGCGACAACCCATCATTGAGCAACCGGAGATCGGGATCCTCGGCTTCCTCCTGTCCACCTTCGACGGCGTGGTCCACCTCTTAGTCCAGGCCAAGATCGAGCCCGGCAACCCCAGCGGCATCCAACTCGCCCCGACCATCCAGGCAACGAAGAGCAACTTCTCCCGGGTTCACGGGGGCAGCACAGTCCCTTACTTCGAGGAATTCAGATCCCCCGCCGCCGATCGCGTTCTCGTCGACACCCTGCAATCAGAACAGGGATGGTGGTTCTACCAAAAGCGCAACCGCAACATCGTCGTGTGGACGGGTGAGCGCGTAGACGCCCGAGCGGATTTCTGCTGGATGACCTTGGGACAGCTCTTTCATTTTCTAGAGGCCAAGGACGTTGTCAACATGGATTCCCGGTCGGTCCTGGGATGCCTGACAAGCCAGCTCACATCGGTGAGCCCACCAGGTTCGGAGGCGTCGCTCAGCCGACTTCAAACCACACTCACCGCGCTGAACACCGCCCGCACCACGACCTCCATGGTGGTACATCGGATCAGCCTCAATGAGGTATGGAATTGGCACGATGACGGCGAGAAGCTACGGTCGACAAATCCCACCGGCCCGTTCGAGATCGTTGGCCGGGGAATCCACGCAGCCGGGCGGGAGGTCCTCGAATGGTCCCAGCCGCTCCTACGTCCCTGCGACGAGAGACAATTCGACCTGATCTTCCGGCGTACCGCCGACGACGTGGAGTGCCTGCTGTCACTCACGGAAGAACCAGGGCTTACCGACATCGTCGAGCTTGGCCCCACCGAGCGCGATCAGTCACACGGCTTCCCCTTGGGACAAACCAAGATCTTGCACGATCAGGTTCAGTCCGAGGAGGGAGGACGGTTCCTAGATGCCCTGTCCCGCTACGTCGTCCGAGAACTCGTCGACGTTGTGGATATGCCGGCCCCCCAAGGGAAGGTCTGGGTGTCCCTCCGCACGATTCAACGCTTGCTCGTCCATCCGCGATACCTGACTGTGGAGGCACGGACCCTCGCGTTGTGTCTGCAGTCGGTCCTGTCAAGAAAAATGAGCGGATCAGCTATTCCACCCACTAGCAGAAGCGATGATCCGGCCTTCCGAAACGTCCCCAATGAAGGAGAAAAGCATGCGGCCTGACCCAACACCAATCCATTCGAAGCCCTCATACCTTGAAGAGCTTGCCCCCGGCGTCCACGCCTATTTGCAGCCACCTGGCACCTGGGGATACGGCAACGCGGGCATGATCTCAGACGGGCGATCCACCCTCCTAGTCGACACTCTCAACGACCTGCACACCACGCAGGTGATGATCGAGTGCCTCGCCCCCTACGTGGCAAATGCCCCTGTAGTCGGCCTCGTCAACACCTCAGGCGCCTCGGATCATTGCTGGGGCAACCAGCTCATCGCAGGCGGTGACGTGGAGGTCATTTCGACACGCGAAGCCTGGGACGACCTGCAGACCTCCTCCCCCGATGGGCTTCACAAAGTGTCGAAGCTCCAGGCCATCCTCCCGCGGAGCATGCGCCGAGTCGCGAAGGCTCTCACGGGCCCGTTCTCATTCAAAGACATCCGGCTCGCTCCCCCGACCAGGTTCGTGGAGGCACCCGAACAGTACGCGCGGCTGGAACGTGACGTGCACCTCATCCCCCTCGGCAACGCCCAATCCCCGGGGATGCTCGCCATATGGCTGCCGGCCGACAAGATCCTCTTCGTCGGCGACACCGTTCTTGCGGGGCACACGCCCGGCCTGTCCGGATCGGTGAGTACATGGCTCACCGCCCTAGACACACTACGAAACCTCAAACCCGCCGTGATCGTGCCGGGCCACGGGCTGCCGGGCGGCATCGAGCTAATCGACGAGACTCAGGAGTTCCTGACCTGGTTTGACAAGGAAGTTCACCGGGCTCATGACAATGGTCTGAACGCCGCTGAGACGGTCAAGCACCTCCACGCGGCACTGCCTATGTCACCGACCGGCCCTCTCGGTGAATCTGAGCGCCTCGTATTATCAGTTCACGAGCATTGGTCAACACTCGAGCCGGGATACAAAATGCCCGATCCCCCGGTGCTGTTCGCCCACATGGGCAAACTCATGGCTGCGTGACGGTGACGGGATCACCTGGGGTGAGGTGCGCACGCACAACCCATTCCTCCCCAACGGGTCCGGCTTTGAAGTTGCCTCCCATAGCCCGCACCCGTTCCCCGAGGCCAACGATCCCAAAACCACTTGAGATCGACGTGATCCGGGGTCTCGCTTCTTCCTTAGATAACAGGCTACGAACCTCGATTGTCACTCCCTGAGGTTCGTTGGCCACGCGGAAGTGACATTCACTCGCCTCGGGAGCGTAGCGCAGGATGTTCGTCGCGCATTCCCGAAGGATGCGCACGATGAGGTGCTGAGAGTTCGAATTGATCTTGTCCAGATTCGGATCTACGGTGATGACCGGCTGGTGCCGGTGGCTCTTGAGCGTGTTGACGAGTGACTTGGCCGCCAGGGCAACGGTCTCGGGATGATTCACCTCGTGGGGCCCCGGGTTGGCGAGAATCGTGGCCATGAGTTCAAGCTCCATCTTCGTGGTGCGCAGCGCATCAGCCATCGCGACCAATGCTTCCTGGGGTGAAGGCTCCTTCTGTGTACGCACGGCCTCCGCCGTGAGCACGATCCTCGAGAGTTGGAGCGCGACCACATCATGAAGTTCCCCGGCAAGTTCCTGACGCACCTTCTGCCTGAGGGCCTCGATCTCGTTTTCAATGCTCTCCGCCGCCGCAGCGGTCTGGTTAGCGCGTCGGGCGAAGACGTCGATCGCCAACAAGGTGCTGAACAGCAACGCCCCCGTGAACAGCGCCAGGTATGTGGAATACGTCACGAGGCGAATGGCGACGTAACCCGAAGCGAGCAGCGAAACCGCCAAGGCGATGGAACGATAGCCACGGATAATGGTGGCGGCTGCCCAGGCGCCCACCATCAGGAGGTCAGTCAGCCACGGAGAGCGCGACAGCAGTGACACAAGCGCAGATGAGATACCGATCGCTGTTGCCCACGACAAGTTGAGCAAGGAGAGGAGCATGGCGAGACATGCCGTAGCACTCGCCAGCGTCTCAGGAGAGAAACCGGGATCGCGGGTCAAGACCATCAACAAGACTGACGCGATCAGGCCGAGGGCCGCAGTAGCCACACCGATGCGCTTGATGATGCGTTGCCACTGGATACCATTACCGAAGGCGGTGCCTGCGGGATGCTCCTCTGTAAAAGGAATCGTGATGTCCAGGTGCCAGCGTCGGGAGGATGTATACGTCACGGTCCCCCTGACCGGGGCCAGGTGGTTGACGAGCATCTCGGGAATGGGCGCCGCCTCGACCGACGACCACGACCCGGCCCCGGGCCGCTGCTCACTGATAACGATACGGAGAGCAGTGCGGGATCGTTCAAGTCTCAACCGGATATTCGCCCCGGGTACGGCGTGTTGGAGGAGATCGTTGACGCCCCAGTGGAGACTTCGACATACCGCTGTGCAGATGCCTAAGTCGATGCCCTCGAAATCCCCGGTAGTGTCGAGCCGCGCGTCATAACCGTGAGAGATCAGCTCGTCCTCAGCATCCTCGGCGCACTCACGGATTGATTCAACCACGAACCACTCGTCGGATGACCGGTTGCTCCGAAGACTGCCCACGAGGCTGCGAAGCTGCCCGAGTGCGTAGCGTGAAGCAGACTCAGCCCTATCGATGGCCAGGAAAAGCTCGTGCTCATCGGGCACCCGGCTGCTGGCTTCCGCGCGCCGCCACTCGTTCTCGAGTATCTCCTGGATCTCACCCTGGACGTGGCTCATGACAAGCTGGTGCTCAGCCAGTTCCTGTGTGCGCTGTTGATGTCGGAGTTGGCTGAGGCGCCGCTCGCCGCTGCGCAGCCGACGAAGCATCAATCGAGTGCCGTAGCCGACGAGGAGACCCACCAGAATCGCGGATGCCATCAGCAAGGCGGCAGCCATAGTAACGGCAGGAGAAAAGAAGACGCCAAGGAAAACTAGCGCGTAGCCAAGCGTCGGCACCAAGAGCTGCTTTTTTGGAGCGGAGGACCATAGCATGCTGATGCCGACGAAGGCCAAGGGATAAACAGTGCCCGAGGGTCCATCCCACAGACACGTCGCCGACACGACAAGCCCGAGCCATGCTCCCAGCCGGGGTCGGGCCAAAGACAGGAAGATCGCTGCGTAACCGACGAGGTTCTGCGCCGTCCGTACTGGCCCGGGTTCGCCATGAGTCAGGACCCGAGAGGTCAAAAAGTAAGTCAGGTCCGTGATCGTGAGCGCCGCAACGACTAAGCGCACCCAGCGAAGCAGTTCGTTGCCAACGTCCACCCCTCTAGTACGCCCACGTTGATGCATGGGTCTTGATTCGCCTGTCCTCGCCATGGCCCGATACTAGATGATTGTTGAGTCCAAGGGGTTGGTGATCGTGGAGGTGGTCAGTGCTCAATGGATGGCGGCCTTGGTGTGGCCGCTGTGCCAGATCGCGGTAGTCAGAGTCAGGATTCTAGCTGCAATGCGGGAGCAGACCCCAGCGAAGGAATTTTGGAGTGCTGTATGCTTTGCGAGCACTGTTGAAAACTGAATTTTTAAGCTGCCGTCTGGACTTGATTCCATTCCCGGTAAACATGATTGGTGATGCGGTAGCCTAGCGCCGAGTGAATTCGTTTTATGATTACACTAGCTGAGGGCATTGAGGTTTATTCATGGATACCTGAGGGGCGGTAAAACCCCTCGTCAGTGCCTGGTTGCCCGCAGCTGCGAATAAGCTTCATTATTCACGGGTTTATTTTGGATTATTCCTTATAAAATGGTTGTAGGCACCAACTGCTTCATGCGAGAATTAAAATGCCATAATCCAAAAGAACTCGACGAAAGCAGCCGATGCGCTATCAGTCTACTACAGACCTCCCGGCAGAAATAATTCTTGAAATTATAGCCCGCATTCATCAGGTCACTCACGGACGGGGAATCGACTTCACACGACATCGACTCACGCTCTACATGGAGTGCCCGGCGTTTCGTGGACTGGAGTACTGTGGGGGTTTGGCGTATTCAGGACGGCAGGTTTTGTTTTAAGGAAGCTATATCATGAGACTTATTCGCCACTATTCATGAAATGCCGGGCATTTCACAGGGACACGTTCGGGATGGGATTTCATCAGGTCATCGCAAGAAACGTAGAGTGCTGTAGCGAGGGTATCCAGACCGGTGACCACAACGAGACCTTCCATAGGATCGGCATTGGTGTTAGCAACACCGACTCTGGATACCCTCCCCAGCCTCCACTACCACACCGCGCCGAAACACCACCCATAGACTCAACCATCTAGACGTGTTCGAGCGGATAAATTCGGCGGGTTACCGACCTTGGAATCTCGCCGAAGAGGTGTCGCAGTGAAGCTGACATAGCTCTTGAGGACTTGAGGAATTGGAGTGTGTAATTTCCTCAGATTACGGTGCCTCAGCGAACCGCAAAAAGTTGTGTTTGAAAACTACTATAACTCATATGCTGAGGCTCAGTCCTTGCACAACATGTTTCGCAGCCAGGCCGGCAGCCCATCACACATGGCGATGAAGGAGGGAGCAGTGGAGGTGACACTGGTCTGCTGGGAAACTTCGGCAGGCACAGTCGGGGCGGTGGGAGCAGTGAGGGGAGCGGTGGTGATGACGAGTGCAAGAGCGAAGTGACGCACGATAGGAACTCCTTAGTTCGAAGTGGTTCTGATGACTTGAGTTTCGCACTCGGAGAGGTCCGATCACATATCGCTTCGGATGGACCTCACCGTCAGCTGGCCAGTCGATACACGACGGGACTGGCGAAAAGTTCATGGTCACGCCTCTTGGCATCTCCTCACCACCAAGAGACTCATCATCGCACCTTGTCAACTCCTAATTTCACTGAGCCCGACTGACCATCTAGACGGTGTGGGTGGCCCTGGCCTGGGGTGGTGCTCTGGCAGGCCGGGTCTTCACCGCGAAATAAATCGAAAGTGGAGACCGACACAATCGACGCTGAACACCGTTCGATGCTGCGACTGGACGCCTCCACCGCGGTTACGATTCCCAGCGCGTCTAGCCGCAACGATTCAGAGATGCCAGCCAGCAGACCGGCACGGCGCATCTCCCAGCAGCCCGGCCCCAGCCGGCTCCAGAGCCCATACCCAGGAGCTCCCACGCGCCACCATCCGGTCTACTGGGCCTGGTAGCTGTAGTTGTTCATGCGGCGTCTGCGATAAACGTTCACGGCGATGACGGTGCCGACGATGCCGACCACTTGCAGGGCCACGCACAGGTACTTGAAGCCATCCAGCCACGTCGCCAGTGACCCGCTGAGCTGGGTCGCGACGCGGTTGCCGAGGGTGGTGGCCAGCTGGCTACTTGGATCGTTGAACGTGATCATCGTCGTGTGCTGGAGCGCGGACACCCCGGCCGTCCCGAGAGCGGGGAACACGATCAGCATCACCCACCGGGCCCTCTTGGTGCCCACCAGCATCCCGGCCACCAGCAGCACGGCCGCGACGAGGTAGGCGATCCCCCAGTAGCTGACCAGGTTCAGCGCCTGTCCGATCGAGTCGGCCTGGCTATGGGTCAGGTCAGTGGCCTTGACCCGGACGTTCTGCGGCACCTGGACGTTAGCCAGCAGCGCCTGCGTCGCCGGGTCGGCGGACTCCTTGACGTTCTTCCAGACCAGGTCCACCAGCGGGTCGAGTTTGACCCACACCGACGGCACAGTGCTGGTCTGCCTGGAGTTGTACTGGGTCAGGTCCGTGACCAGGGTGCGACGGGTCTCGTCGAGCACGCTCTGCCAGGTGGCCTGGGCCTGGTCGTCGCTCGTGGCCGCGTCGACACCGCGTTTGACCAGCTCCGGCAGGCGGTCCCGCAGCCCGGGGATCTGCTTCGCGACCTCCGGGAGCTGCTTGTCGACGGCGCTCTGCAGCTGATCGGAGATGGCGTTGATGACGGCTTCGTCGTGCATGATGCTCTGCGCCAGCCGCACCGTCGGCTCGGGGGAGCGCGCCACGTAGTCGCCCCAGTGCAGAACAGACCCGACGAGCCCCATTAGGAGGGCTCCCAGGAAAAGAAGACTTGCGAATACGTTGCGCACGGGCTACTCCTGTCTTAGCGATCGCCCCCTGGGGAATTCTATGTGCAGCCTCCCAGCGCCCTCCGGGTGGCCTCATGACCTCAGCGCTTGAGTCCTCCGAGGTAGGCGTGGACGATGTGCGCGATATCCAGGGGCGCTGCGTCGACGGCCTGGTACATGAGGAGCGCGTCGACCAGCGCAACCAGTTCCGGGGCTCGCCCTGTGGCGTCGGGCGCGCCGAGAGCGGTCAGGATCTGAAAGGCGATGTCTTGAAGGTTTGCGCGGACGGGCGCGCCAGAGCTCAGCGCTGTCCGCAGCTCATCGTCGTCCCTGACCTCGAACATGAGGGCGAACCGCGCGACCTGCGCCGCGTCGCGTTCCTGCATGCGCTGGGTCAGGGACGCGATCAGCGCGGTGGCCTGCTCCTCATCGAGTGAGGCGGGAATCGTCAGGTCCTCGATATCGCCTTGGGAGCCATCGGAGAGTCGCTGCACGATGAGCGCGATGAGGTCTCGCCGCGTCCGGGCGTAGTAGGACGTCGACCCCTGCGGCAGTCCCGCACTCTTGTCGACAAGCCGGTGCGTCAGTCTGTGCGCGCCGCCGGAGGCGATGAGCCTGATGCCCGCATCCGCGATCTGTTCTCGCCGGCCCATTGATCCCCTCCGCATCTGTTCTTGTCCCCGCACACTACCGCCTCTACGATAGTAGAGAACGAGTTGAAAGGTGAACGATATGACGAAGATAGCGATCGTGGGCGGAGGCATCTCAGGGCAGGCGATCCAGCGCGCATGCCAGGCGCGAGGCCTGGAGGCGGGCCTGTTCTCGCGCTCCACAGGGTTCGACGTGCTCCACGACGACGCCCGCACAGCATTCCCGGACGCCGAGGTGATCATCGACGCAGCCGCGCATTTCACCACGAGCCAGCGGGTGGCCACCGATTTCTTCACCCTCGCGACCAGCAGACTCGCCGCCGCCTCCAACGCGCTTGGCGCCCATCACATCCTGTTGTCGATCGTGAACTGCGACCTCCCTCAGGTGCAGGGCTACGGATACTTCGCCGGCAAGGTCGCCCAAGAGCGTGTCGCCCGTGCTGAGAGCGAGCGGCTCACCATCGTGCGGTCGACGCAATGGTTCGATTTCGCCGGGCAGACGCTGCAGAGGATGAAGTTCGGGCCGTTCGCGATCGTGCCGTCAATGCGGACGCAGCCCATCGCGCTCGACGCCGTCGCCGCGGTCATCGCCGACACCGCCGCAGGTGAGCCGAGCCAGCTGCGCGAGGTCGCCGGGCCGGAGGTGATGACGCTATGGGAGCTAACCAAGCAAATCCCCCACCCGGGAATCATTCCCATCCCGCTGGCAATCCCGACGGGCTACGGAAAAGCTTTCAGGCAGGGCGCACTCGTCCCCGACGACACCGTCCCAGTCGCGGGCCCGACCCTGGCCGAATGGCTGAAAACCCACTGATCCGCCTGGACCATCCCGAAGACGGCGGTTTTGCTGGCCTTGTTGCTGTTTGCTGGCGTCACAGCACAGGCAAACGTGAACAAGGCCAGCGATCCGGGGTTAAGGCCAGCAAAACCGGCTACCACGCCGTCAGCAACGGACCACACGCGATCGGTGATGTGGGAAGCGCCACGACGCGCCGCCCAGAGATGATTCTCGAAGCATCTCGCAGACTAGCCATTCGGTGGTGTCATAGGGTCGTAGCAACAGTGCTTGTTAAGGAGGGGTTGTTGGTGCGGCGGTTGTTGACGGTGACGGATCGGGCTGGGATCGCGAGGGGTTTGGCGGAGGGGTGTGGGTTACGTGAGATTGCTCGGCGGATTGGTAGGGATGTGTCGGTGGTTTCGCGGGAAGTGGCCCGGAATCAGGGTGAGACGGGGTACAAGTGTGTGGCTGCTGATGTAGCTGCGCAGCGGCGGCGTGCCCGGCCCAAGCTCCGCAAGATTGATGCTGATCTGGTGTTGAAGCAGCGGGTGATTGCTGATCTTCGGAGGTCTCGTACACCACGTCAGATCGCGGGAAGATTACGTGCTGAGGCTGGGGGTGACAGGCTTGAACCGTGTCAGGGTTCCCCCACGGCCCAAGGAGCGAGCGTGTCTCATGAAGCGATCTACACCTGGATTTATGCGATGCCGAAGAAGACGCTGCGGGAGCACGGTGTCATGCTCGGGTCGAAACGCACTAGCCGTCAGTCCCGGCGTCGTTTGGGTGAGCGGAAATCCCCGATTGTGGGAATGGTCAGTATCGATCAGCGGCCTCAGGAGGTTACAGGACGGAAGGTTCCCGGTCATTGGGAAGGAGACTTGATCATCGGCGCCTACGGCAGAACAGCCGCGATCACCCTCGTCGAACGAACCACCCGGTTCGTCACGATCCTCGCCCTGCCGAAGGGCAAGAACGCAGACGGGGTGTGTGACGCCCTGATCGACCACATCACTGGGCTGCCCGAATTGATGAAGGGCACCCTGACCTGGGATCAGGGCTCTGAGATGGCCCGGCACGCCGCGTTCACCATGGCCACCCAGATGCCGGTGTACTTCGCCCATCCCCACTCTCCCTGGGAACGCGGCAGCAATGAGAACACCAACCGACTCATCCGTGACTACCTACCCAAAGGCACTCCCATCCCCCAACACCAGCCCTATCTCACAGCCATCGCCGAAGAACTGAACGAACGCCCCCGAGCCACCCTCGGCTACCTCACCCCACGAGAAGCCTTCCAGAAACTACTCGTTGCTTCCACCACTTGACACCGCCTTCAACTATGATGCTTATTCCCAAAATGGGAGACTAGCAGGCCAAAGTAGCATAGACTACCCCAATGAAACTGAAGAACTCGGAGGGCTCATCCATAAGCACTGTCCTCATTGAGGCAGACTCATACGCCCAGCATGCAATTAAGGGGCATCTCTCACAGATCCCAGACATCAATCTAGTCGGAATCACGTCAGAGGCCAAGAAGGCGCTCCCCTTAGTTCGCAAGCTGCATCCCGACGTCGTAGTGATAGATATGCAATCACCAAAAATAAATGGTATCGAATTAACGAAAATGCTAACCCGCCCTCCAGTAATAAGCAGAGTTTTAGCACTCTCTTCCATAGGAGACCTTCAACTTATGGACGAAACCATAACTGCAGGAGCAGCCGGTTTTCTTTTGAAATCAGACAGCTTAAGCCTCATCTCACATGGGATTAGAAGCACCCACAATAACGATGCACTAATTTCGCCGAAACTGGCCACCCTGGTATTAAAGCAGTGGAGCTCCCATCGATCTCCCTTGCCAGAACTATCGGACACCGAACGGGAATTAATAATTTTAGTTAGCCGAGGATTAAGCAATTATGAGATTGCCACAACTATATGCCTATCAACCAACACAGTCAAAAACTATGTAAGTAAGCTACTAAAGCGTTTCGGCCTCACTAACCGGACCTCACTTGCCGCACAAGCACACAAATGGGGGTTACATGATCCCTCAAATCTGCAACAGTAGACGAAAGGGTCAATCGCGAGGGGTTTCCGTTCAAAAACACCACTGTCATAGCTCGCATTTAACAAAATCTAAATGTTTCCCTGGAGGATTATTCAGGAATTATTCCGGCTCTTCGCAGATGAGCGGGTAGCTGGCTGAGCGCGTCGGTGCTGGGATGAGGGTCGAGGCCTTCCGATGATGGAAGTTCTCACACTGACCATCTGTTGGAAGACCTCGACGTGCTCCACGCTACCTTCGTGACCCCTGACCTGACTGTGTTCTGCCGCCTCGACGAGCTCGGCCTCGTGGCCGTCGGCCAGCGGCTGGCCCCGGATCGGGCGGTGATCGAGTGTCGGGTCGCTGAACCAGATCCGTGGTGCCGGGGCTGCGGCAGCAGGGCGCTCTCCCGCGGGACGGACACGCGACAGCTCGCGCATGAGCCGTTCGGGCACCGCCCGACCATGCTGCTGGTCCGCGTCCGCCGATACAAGTGCTCTGGGTGCGGGCGCTCCTGGCGCGAGGACCTCACCGCTGCGGCGGCGGAGCGGGCGAAGCTGTCTCGTCGCGGGATGCGGTGGGCGCTGGAAGGGATCGTGATCGACCACCTCACTGTGTCCCGGGTCGCCGCAGGGCTGGGGGTGTCCTGGCACACGGCCAATGATGCGGTCCTCGCCGAGGGACGCCGCGTGCTCATCGATGACCCCGGCCGGTTCGACGGGGTTCGGGTGCTCGGCGTCGACGAGCACGTCTGGCGCCACACGAGGTCCGGGGACAAGTACGTCACCGTCATCATCGACCTCACCCCGGTGCGTGAGAAGACGGGCCCCTCGCGGCTGCTGGACATGGTCGAGGGGCGCTCCAAGAGCGTATTCAAGACCTGGCTCGCCGCCCGAGTCCAAGGTTGGCGGGACGGGGTCGAGGTCGTCGCGATGGACGGGTTCACCGGGTTCAAGACCGCCGCCAGCGAGGAGCTGCCCGACGCGGTGACGGTGATAGATCCATTCCACGTCGTCCGTCTTGCCGGCGACGCGCTGGACCAGTGCCGTCGCCGGATCCAGCGCGACGTATTCGGGCGGCGGGGCCGGAAGGACGATCCGCTATACAAGGCCCGCCGCACCCTCCACACCGGCGCCGGCCTGCTCACCGAGAAGCAGCAGACACGACTGAAAGCACTGTTCGCCGACGAGCAGCATGTCGAGGTCGAGGCGACCTGGGGCATCTACCAGCGGATGGTCACCGCCTACCGGGAACCCGACCGCAAACTCGGAAAGTTCCTCATGCAGTCCGTCATCGACTCGCTGACCACTAGTGTCCCGACCCTGCTCGTCGAGCTGCGCCGCCTCGGCCGCACCCTGAAGCAGCGCGCCGCCGACATCCTCGCGTTCTTCGACCGCCCCGGCACCAGCAACGGCCCCACGGAGGCAATCAACGGCCGCCTCGAGCACCTCCGCGGATCGGCCTTGGGGTTCCGGAACCTGACGAACTACATCGCCCGGTCGCTGCTTGAGACCGGCGGCTTCAGGAACCACCTACACCCTCGTTTGCGATGAGCCATTATTCCCGCCACGACATTTCCCTTGTCAACCGTGGTTCGCCAGGGGCTTAGCGGCATTGCTGAATAATCTTCCTGGCCTTGATAAGGTATTTTGCTGTGCTGTCATCCACCCATGAATAAACCTCTATTTATCGTTAGAATCTCTACATTCTCTGCAAAATCTATAGCTCTGACGACAAGCCATGACTAATGCTTTCCCATCACCAAAACAAGGCAAAAGAAATATCAAGTGACTAATAAATATCCCGCATAATATAATCGGAACCTTAAAAATAATTAGCAACAACCCGATAAGCACTGGTATGCCCGGTCCTGAAATACTTATGATGACAGCTTCTCTCAATGCTAGTGCTCCTTCAGGTCTCAACGAGACCCTTAGCATATTCTGTTCTACCACTACACCTTTAACAGCGGGAATATGACAGATCACCAAAGCATGCGCCAGTTCATGCAAGAGAAAGGAACCCCAAAAGCACCCAACTAATACCAAGGATATGCGCCAGGCAAGGGTAAACAGCCAGCTGGCTCCATAAACCAGCTGACCAACCACAGCACCAATCCAGAATAGTCCTGAACAAACCAGCAAAGGGGAACCAGCCTTTGCAACAGCTGCGATGATTTTTCTATATAAGTTCATTTGTCATCGAACAAAGAGGCGCGGTATGATTTAAGGAAAGATAAAATCAACAGGAACAGGAAAAGAAATGCCGTAAGCACCAAAACCGCAATCAGAAGCGGCCAAGCTGACGCAATCCCGACATTCATTGTAAATGTGTTTCCATCTACCGGAATAGTTTGAAAATAAACGGCTCCAAAGAACCCTTCCACCCGAGTCCCGATTTCACGGTTGGATGCCATGACCCACAGTAATGAACCAGTTGCACTGAGCATGGTCAATAACACCGCAGAAAATAGGCTACCCAATAGTAGTTTCAGATACTTCATGTCTTTCCCTCTTCTCATTAGTATCGATGAACCAAACAGTGAGGATGGCCGCTAAGACAGCTATCGCAGCAAGCAGAATTTCTGTGTCCACTGGAAATCTTAATAAACCGGCGGTGACCCCGAGGAAGGCAAGGCAGATCCCAAGAACCAGACATCCAAAAAGCGTGCTGATAGGGTTATCCTTCTCTGAAGGAAAGGCTGTTCCTATCAGTACCGAGCAAGTGACAGCACTTAATAATCCGGTCAGCGGCTCAAAACTTGTCATGATAAGTACTGGCTGCCAGGCCATCAGAACTATAGACCCTAACGCAAAGATTCCACCAACTGTAAGGAATTGCGCCGATATCATCAAAAACCAGATTCGTGCAGCTCCGCCCTCAGGATGCAGCACCCGTAAGCAGCGAGTATTGCCATACTGATACATGGCAGGAAAACAAAGAACTAAACATGACCATAGTGGGTGGATATCACGAGAAAAGCCAAGATAATAAAATACAGCGATCATTAGCGAGATAGCAAGCCATAGCTGTTGGTTACGCATAGCATATGCCAGATGAACCTTCCATGGCCCTCGTATACTTTTTGGCTGCGGCGTATTCACAAAACGCTGAATCACAGGATGAGAATTCGGCGCAGTCAGTAACGCGAGGAATCCAAAAATTGCAATTAGCACTACAGATGAGACGACAAAACAAAATACACCACAACTATTAAGGATCCAAGCTATCAAATTGAACCCTATAAAAGATCGATCATCGCCCGGAGGAGATATACCGATGATAAATGACATAGTCTGTGAATTTATCCAAAGAATAATCGTGAATAATGTAAGCAGGAGAAGCATCGAGCGCGTTCTTTTGAACCCCAGCCACCCTAATAGGATATCGCCTAGATTATAGACTATTGCACACGTAAAATAGACGAGTATCGCGGTAATTATAGGTGTCATCGCAAGAGCCAATCCTGAAACGCCAAGAATAAATAGGGTAGCCGTACTCATTGCAGCGAGAAGCACAAGCGTAACTGCGATAACACAAGCAGCCTCGAAGCAAAATATCGCTGTCCGGCGTTCCTTATGGCTCACTGGAAGCTGGTAGGTGAACTGAAACAAATCCCGCGATCCATCAATCAACAGCCTCATTCCAAGAAATATCGAGATCACAGTTATAGTGACAGAAACAGAAGAGATATCATATATATACTGCCAGATCTGCAAGTCAGACCCAATTGGAAGCATGAATTGCATAGCAATGGCAGCAGCTCCTACGATAAAACTGATCAGAGCTAGCATCAAGATTATTCGGACACCAGGCTTCCTCAGTGGTCCAGTATGCAAGATACGCCGAATGAAGTATTGTATAAGCACCCATGTTAGAATGCCTACACGACGAAGATTAAACATCACCATTAGCTCCGGCTATCGAGGTGTGACAGGACTAGATCAGAAATACTAGACTGATTCTGCGATAGGCTCTCGACAGAGACATCAGTAATTACATGACCGTAATCTAGAAAAACTACTCGGTCAGAGATTCTCTCCAGCATGGGGAAATCATGAGAGCACAACAAGATGCCGAGTCCTTCTCCACGCATTCTAAGCAATTCCTTTTCGACTAAATGAAGAGCTTCTAAATCGATCCCATTCAGCGTCTCATCGATCACGGTCAGCGACCTCCGCATGAGAAATGCAGATATCAGCTGTACCTTTTTCCTCATACCATGAGAATAATCTTCCATAAGATGGCGTACCCTACCGGATATTCCATAAGCCTTAAATGCATCCTCTGCCATTTTTAGATCCACTGATGAACCATAGAGGCTCGCAGTTAGCTGAAGATACTCTGAAGCGCGTAGGAATTCTGGCATGTGATCATTGCTGGTCAGATATTGCCCTTGGGCCCTCCCCGCTTTTGATTTATGCGATCTACCATTCACACTAATGCTCCCGGTTTTTAATCGAAGGAGGTTGAATATTAGTTTTATTAGCGTTGATTTTCCAGAACCATTTGGCCCCAGCAGACCAACAATTTCTCCACGCGAGACGGAGAAGCTGATGTCGTGCAAAACCTCAACTCCTGCATCATAGGCATAGGAGACGTTTTTGATATCTAATACCGTATTGGAGACCATGGTATCCCTTTCGGGTTTAGGTGGAGGATCACTCTTCAGTGATCCTCCACAGTTTCTGACTGCTATGTCAGCGTTTGCATTCCAGGCCTACCTCCCAGCCATTCTTCCAATACCAGTTGCCAGTGAAACTGCCATTGCCATAGATTACGCACCAAGCAGCCATACCGGCTAGGAAGGTAGCGGCGAGGGCCAAAACGACGGCCACAACTACCAGGAACCATCCGTCGTAACGAACAAGAGCAGCGTCGAATCGAGTCTTCAGCTGAGCTGCCAAAGGGCGGCAGGACTCAGCGACAATAGATGACTTCATAGTCTTCTCCTTCCCTATAGAGCGAGACTCTCAGTGCCGATCCCCATATGGATTCACGCGCGCTCGGCTTGTCTCCGAGGCCGAATCTACCCCGCTTTGATTCGTTATAGCTACACTATGATCGACCTTGTCCACCAAAGTCAATCATAGTTGTGACTTTTGTACTATGGCACGATCTGGCTCCATCATCCTGGAGATTCTGAGGTGCGCTCTTCGACCTAGGCTAAATACCGGAGGTCTGTCGAGTAAAATCCCTTGTCAGCAGAAGATCACCTATATGGGGCGGGACTGGCGGAGCCATGTTGCCTACGCGATCCCATGCCGCCTTGACTTGTGCCTACGACATCGTCATAGGCCTCCCAACCCTGGATGAGACGATGACACTGGCCAGATTCTCCGAAGCACCGAAACTGAAGAGATCACGTCCCGGCTGAAGGCCTATGACAACGCTCAGTGCCCTGCTGAGGTCGACGGCAGAGTGCGCCTGGGAATCAAGGATGGGAGACAGGCTCATAGCCGGGGACGTGCAACTCCGCAGCCACCGGATCCCTTACGTCTCGACCCTGTTCGTGGACGAGAAGGAGCATCATTGCCGGGGACTGGGACACCGCCTGATAGAGGCCGTCGAGGAACAGGACCAGTTCCTGGACTCCACTCTGATCCGTCTGGACACCTTCGACTTCCAGGTCCCTGGGTTTACAGGAAACTCAGATAGATAGGAGGTCGCCCACCACAGGGCCAAGCAGGAAGGACTCTTCGAACGGCTTCTTCCTTAAGAGCCTTTAGATTCATAGCAGATCCGCCACTGTTATGACTCCTAGAGCGCGAATTCCTCCTTGGGCATGGTCCTGAGGAGAATATCGTCGGGGATGTCATATTCGGCATAGCTTGGAAAAACCCTTTTCGCGGGTTCACAGACGGCAACAATCCGGGCAACGGGTCGTCCGGCCTCAGCGATGATGATCTCCTCGCCATTCCCAGCCCGGGCGAGGAGGTCAGGGAGCTGTGCCCTGGCCTCGGAGACGTTGACCTGTGTGCTCATGGTTTAACGGTGCCAGCGAGCACCTCCTCGATCAAGACCAGGCAGCCGCCAGCCCGTCCTTCCGTTCGCTGGCCTTACCGCGGTTTTGCTGGCCTTGTTGCTGTTTGCTGGCGTCACAGCACAGGCAAACGTGAACAAGGCCAGCGATCCGGGGTTAAGGCCAGCAAAACCGGCTACCACGCCGTCAGCAACGGACCACACGCGATCGGTGATGTGGGAAGCGCCACGACGCGCCGAGCGAGTGCATGCCGGGCAGCAGCGCGGTGGTCAGGACCCCGGCTTGCTGAAGGACGACGTCAGCGCGAGATCCAGCGCGTAGGCGGCGCGGCGGTCAGGACCTTGGCTTGCGGCCTGGGAAGTTGAGCCAGGTGAGGCCGCTCTTCTTCCCGTTCTTCCTGTCGTCGTCCCCCACCCGTTTGACGGTCCGCAAACGTGGATAGCGAGCGCGGATGGCGGTCTCGATGCGGTGGTGGAGGGTCTGGCCGGCGGCGGGGCAGTCCTCGCAGGCCCCGCCGAAGTCGACCTCCACCGTCTCGGCGTCATTGTCGGCCACCTGGATCTGCCCACCGTGGCTGGCGATGTACGCGGCCAGCTGATGCTCCACCACGTCACGGGAGATGTACCTCAGCAGGTCGGCGGATCCGGTCTCGACGTCCCAGCCCTCGTCCCCGAGGGATGCGACGAGGGCGTCACGGACCTTGGACCCGACCCGGCTCCAGACCTGGTCGGACGGGATCCAGGTCCAGACGCCATCGGCCTCCACCAGGGCACGGGAGATCACCCCGTATTCCAGCATCGACCCGAAACTACCGGGCGCGCCACGCACCTCCCCGACGGGGACGGAACCGGTGGGCACCACCCACCGCACCGCCTGCGGGTCGCCGGGGACGGCCTCGGGATGGATCGGAAGCGGCCTGGTCATGTGAACGCCCCCACGATGAGTTTCGCCGCGAACGCGAACACCCAGGCGAGCGTCCCCATGTAGACGAACGCGATGGCCGACCAACGCCACGTGCCCGTCTCGCGTTTCATCACGCCCAGGGTGGAGGCACACTGCAGCGCATAGACGAAAAACACCAGCAGCGCCGCGATCGTGCTCGGCGTGAACACCAGCTCACCGGCGTGCGGGCCGTCGGAGTGTGTCATCTGCGCCAGCGAGTCCCCGGGATCCTCCGGGTCCTCGGCCGCGGCGACCTGGCCCAGCGTCGAAACCACCGTCTCGCGGGCCGCGAGGGAGCTGATCACGCCGATGTTGATGTGCCAGTCGAAGCCGAGTGGGTCGAAGACGGGGGCGACGGCCCGGCCGATCCCGGCGGCGTAGGAGTTGTCGAGGGTGTAGGCGGTCACAGCCGCGTCGTCGCCGACGTCCACCCCGGCGGCGGTCATGGCGTCCTCGCTGGGGGTGGGGAAGTTCAGCAGCGCCCACAGCACGATCGTGACCACCATGATGATCCCCGACACCTTCTTCAGGAACGCCTTGCAGGAGTCCCACACAGCGATGACGACGGTGCGGAAGCTGGGTAGCCGGTAGGACGGCATCTCCATGTAGAACGGCAGCTGCGTGGTGCCGCGTCCGACGATGCGCTTGAACACCCACGCCGCGACCATCGCGGAGACCGCGCCGAGCAGGTAGAGCCCGAACATGATGGTGCCCTGCGCCTGGAACGGTCCCCAGAACAGGTCTCCAGGCACCATAATCCCGATCAGCAGGGTGTAGACGGGCAGGCGCGCGGAGCAGGTCATCAGCGGCGCCCCCATCATGGTGGCAATGCGGTCCTTGGCCGACGGCAGGGTGCGGGTGGCCATGATGCCGGGGATGGCGCAGGCCACCGAGCTCAGCAGGGCGACGAAGGCGCGTCCCTCCAGCCCGGCCATGCCCATGACGCGGTCCATCAGGAAGGCGGCCCGGGACAGGTAGCCGCTGCCCTCCAGCAGCGCGATCATCAGGAACAGCAGCGTGATCTGCGGCAGGAACGCCACCACCGCGCCGACGCCGGCGAAGATGCCGTCGCCGACGAGGGAGGCCAGCCAGTCGATCGGGATCTGATCCTTCGCCAACCCACCGAGCCAGACGAAGAAGCCCTCGAAGGCGTCGTTGATGGGGGCGGCGATGGTGAAGATGATCTGGAAGAACACGTACATCGTCGCGAAGAAGATCAACGTCCCCCACACCGGATGCAGCAGCACCCGGTCGAGGCGGCGGGTGCGCTCGTCGGCACCCGGGGCGCGGTAGTTGGCGCTCTCCAGCACGGACTCAGCCCAGGACGCGACCTCCTCGTGGCCGGTCGGCGGCGGGACGATGGGCGCGGGCCACGAGCCGACCTCGGTGAAGGCCTCGGACAGAGCGTCGACGCCACGCCTGTCACCTGCGACAACGGGGAGCACGCGCACCCCGGCCGCCCGGGAGAGGGCATCGACGTCGACAGAGCCACCGCGCCGGGCCAGCTCGTCGGTGAAGGTCAGGACCGCGAGGGTCGGGCGTTCGCGCTGCAGCACCTGGGCGAGCATCCCGAGCCCGCGGCGCAGCTGCGTGGCGTCCATCAGCACGATGTGCCCGGAGATCGGCGAGTGCACCGACTCGCCCGCGTCGAGGACCTCGGTCACCACCTCTTCGTCTGGGCTGATCGGGTCGAGGGAGTAGGTGCCGGGCAGGTCCTCGATGATCACCTCGGCATCGCCGTGTTTGTGGACCCCTTCGTAGCGGGAGACGGTGACGCCGGGATAGTTGCCGGTCTTGGCGCGCAGCCCGGTCAGGGCGTTGAACAGGGTGGTCTTGCCGCAGTTGGGGCTGCCGACCAGCACGAAGCGGCGCAGTCCGGTGGCGACGGGGGCGGAGTGCTCGTCGTGGCAGGTCATGACTGCACCAGCACTCTCGAAGCCTCAGAATGGCGGAGCACGATTTCAGTTCCGCCGACGCTGAACATAAGCGGGTCGCGCAGTGGCGCGCGTCTCTCCAGCGTGCAGCTCAGTCCCGGGGCGAAACCGAGGTCGAAGAGCCGACGACTGATCACGTCGTCACCGTCGAAACCGGTGATGCGCGCAGTCGCACCAACCTTCAGGTCAGCGAGTGTCCTTGCGGTATAAGGTGTCTCGTTCCTCATGGTCGCGAACTTAGCAACGCCTTGCCTTGCAAGATTTACGAGGGTTAGTGTCGCAAAACCTAACTTCCGTTGACTAGGAAAATCACCGGACCGGACGAGTCGCCACCCGGCCCGGGGGTGCTCACTCTCCGGTCCAGAGCGCCCGGCGTGGTGTGTTGTTCATCATGATCTGGCTGCCCGCCGGACCTTGGCTGATCGCAGGACCGCCCACTCGCGACGTCCTGGCAAGGGGTGGGTACCGCAGCCGGACCAGCAGCTCGATGTGCTGCTGGAGCTCCGCGGCGGCGGTGGGGTCGCGTTCCTCAAGCTGGCCGAGGTCGAGCAGCAGCCAGGTGGCGTCGTTCTCCACCACCTGGACGGTGGTGCTGGCCGTCTCGATGACGCTGGCCAGGTCGTTGTCCACGACGTCGCTGGCGACCAGGCGCAGCAGGTCGGCGGAGTCGCCGTTGATTTCCCAGCCGCTGTGGTCCAGCGATCCCGCGATGGCATCGCGCACCCTGTGACCCCAGTCGTCCCAGTCACGTCCTGGTCTCAGCCAGGTCCAGATGCCCTCGACCTCCAGCAGGGCCAGGGAGATCACGCCGTCGCGCAGCAGCTGCCCGAAGGGACCTGGCGCGGTCGCGATCTCGCCAACCACGTCATCGGTTCCCGTGTGGACCACCCAGCGCACAGCTGAGGGGTCCCCCTGCACTTCCTGCGGATGGATCGACCTCATGGAAAGGAGCTTAGAGGCTCCACCAGCATGAGCGGTGATGAAGTAAATAAGAGACGTTCTGGCGATGCTGAGAGCACGGGCAGCGCATCGGCGTTACCCATCCACCTGCCACCGGGTTAACTTCTTGGCGGATCACCTTCAGGCAATGCCGCGCTGATTAGACTCGGGACATGATTGTGACCCTGCCGGACCAGCAGCTCCTTGAGGCTCTCACCGCCCACACCCCCGCGGACAAGCTCGGTGTCGAGCTGCGCATCTGGGACTGGAACTCCCCCGTCCGCGATGTCCTCGGCGGCGAAGCCGATGACGTGGCCGCCACCGTCGTCCCGTACTTCAGGCCCGCCCCGGCCTGGCGGTCGCTGGCCGGCCTGCCGAGGCTGCGGCTGGTGCAGGCGCAATCGGCCGGCTACGACAATCTACTGCACATCGTCCCCGACGGCGTCGCCCTGGCCAACGCGCGCGGCGTCCATGAAGCGTCCACCGCGGAGCTGGCGGTCGGGCTGATGCTGGCGGCGCAGCGTGAGCTGCCGCGCTGGGCCCGGGAGCGCCGCTGGCAGTCGGCGTCCACCCGGGCGCTGGCGGATTCGCGGGTGCTGATCGTCGGGACGGGTGCCATCGGCGAGGCGATCCGGGCACGCCTGGCGCCGTTCGAGGTCGAGATCACGCGGGTCGCGACCACCGCCCGCGACGACGAGCACGGCCACATCCACGGCATCGACGAGCTGTCACAGCTGCTGCCGCACGCCGACATCGTCGTGCTGATCGTGCCGCTGACCGATGCCACCCGCGGCCTGATCGGCACCGAAGAGCTGGCGCTGATGCCCGACGACGCACTGCTGGTGAACATGGCCCGCGGACCCGTCGTCGACACCGACGCCATCACCGCGGAGGTGGTCGCCGGCCGGCTGCGAATGGCCTCCGATGTCTTCGACCCGGAACCGCTGCCCGACGACTACCCCCTGTGGCAGGCTGACAACGCCTTCATCAGCCCCCACATCGGCGGCAACACCACCGCGATGCGGCCCCGGATGGTCAGACTGCTGGCAGAGCAGCTGCCACGCCTGACCGACGGCCGGGAGTTCATGTTCGTGGTGAAGTCGTAGGACGCCACGTGCCCTACGGCTGTGACCCCGCCGTCCTGCCTTTTTCCTGCTTTCTCTTTTCTGCTTTTCCCTACTTTTCTGCTCTGCTTTTCGCTGGCCTTAATCTTTTCCGCTGGCCTTGCCGCCGGTTTGCTGGCCTTATTCACGTTTGCTGGCCTCACAGCACAGGCAAACGTGAATAAGCCCAGCGAATGAGATATAGGGCCAGCAAACTGACCCCGGAGATCCGGAGATATGGAGGACCCATGACCGCACCCGACCCGCTCGACCCGCTGGTCGATGCCTACCCGCCGTTCGGGCTGCGGATCAGTCACGGCAACATGACGTTGCGCGTGTTCCGTGACGCCGACTTGCCCGAGTACCTGGACCTGCTGAGCGGCCCGGTCTTCGCCGACGAGGACGCTGACTGGGTCTTTCCCTGGTACGAGTCGCCGCTGCCGGAGCGGCGCCGCAACGCCGTCCAGGCGCACTGGGGCTGGCGCGCGAGCTTCCGGCCGGAGGACTGGACCCTGGCCTTCGGAGTGTATGTCGGCGGAGTGCTGGTCGGCTGCCAGGACGTCCTGGCGGAGGACTTCGCGAAACGCCGTGTGGTGCACTCGGGGTCGTGGCTGGCTCTTGAGCATCAGGGCAAGGGCTGGGGCGTATGGATGCGCAAGCTGATGCTGCACTTCGCGTTCGACCATCTGGGGGCGCGCAGCGCTGAGTCGGAAGCGGTGGTGGGCAATGAGGCGTCGCTGGGTGTCTCCCGCAGCGCGGGCTACGAGCTGAATGGCCTCCACACCGAGGTCCTGGGCAGGCGAGTCGTCGACCTGCAGCGCGTCGCCGTCACGCCGGAACAGTTCCGTCGTCTCGACGGTGAGGTCGTGGTCGAAGGACTGACCGACGACCTCAAGGCCATGCTGGGCGTCAGCTGACCGCAGTCACGCGGGCGCTACGCCTGAAGCAGGGTCGTCGCCATCTTCTACGGTCTTCGTTCGCGCATGGTGGATCTTCTCCATTACCACGGCAACCCAAGAGGCGATCAGGACCGGCTGCATCACGAGGTTGATGTTCGACGGGGAGAGGATCACGGAGAAATAGTGCTCGATCGACTGATTTTCCAATAAAGCCTTGAGAACGGATGAGAAGCCGTTGAATACGATCTGATACACCACCAGATAAAACGTCACCCACTGGATATAGTATTCACATATGACGTAGTCCTCATCGCTCATATGAAGCAGCGTCTGAACCTTCGGCGGCAGCCTCTTGCGAAGGTGGAATTGCAGTATCGCCGTCGCTAGGATAACAATCAGGGTGAGCAGCAGAAGCTGACCGGTGGCGACCCTCTCGTTCACCCCGACGAAGAAGAACTCGTCGCTATCCCCAAACATCAGGCCGACACCGCCAATCAACAGCGCCAGCACAGCCAGCACGAGGAGCATGATCACGGCGTTCGTGACCATGATGATGAAAAAGTTCACCAAGACGGAAAGCAGACTGAATTTTCTATTCGTCCGTTTGCCATAAACACTTCTCCCAATGAAATACAAGAGAGCCAGGACGACGATAGCCTCCACGAATGCCATGGCCGGATTTTAACATGCGTAACTTCCAGATCCCCGTTTCAGATGACGGTCTTTCCCCGGACCCGAGAAGGCATATCCCACTTATTTTTCAGCGTCGTCCTTCGCACGTCGCCGTTTCCGGGGCTTCTTCGGGGGCGGGACGGGAAGGGCGTCAGCGGTGGCCCGGACCAGGTCACAGAGAATCTCGGAGCTGTCGATGTCGATCAGCAGGTAGTCCTTCGATCCCGGGTAGGCGGGTGCGTATTCGGGGTCCAGGTCGTTGTCCGCCAGCACCGCCAGACCCTCGGGGGTGGGTTTGAGGAAGAGCTGGTCGTCGCAGATGAAACCCACCACCTTCACGCCGACGTAGAGGGCGAACTCCCCGAACATGCGGCGCGTCGAGACCTCCCTGACGTCCCGGAGTTGTTCGACGATGTAGGTGGCAAAGCCGGCGGTGGAACCCATGGTGGCAAGTCTGCCACGACCACGAGGGCCTGGCGGGCGAACCCACCAGGCCCTCACCAAGACCGGGGCACCGCAGCCCAGGCTAGCGGCGGCACTCGGCCATGAGGGCCCGGGTGCCCTCGCTAATACGCTTGTACTCAGTGTGATGGACGAAGTGACTAGCATCGACGATCACCGACCGCCGACAAGAACCACTGCCCACATACTCCGCAATCTCCGCATCCGTATATGCGGCATCGCGTGTCTGCGCAGAGGTGTAGACCAACACCGGCAGCTTCTCATCGAACCGAAGATTCCGGGTCTGCGCGAAAGCCTCCGCATCGACAGCCATCTGCCGCCTGATATTCGCACTCAGGGCACTCCAGTTGATGACCATTCGCTGTAGTTCGAGGTTCTCCTTGCTGTAGCCGTCGGCGCTGCTGCCTCCAATCAGAGAGGGATCCGTACCCCGGAAGGCCTGGAAAATCCGTGTCCATCCAGCCTGAACTGCCAAATTTAAATACCAGGGAGAACCAGATTCTGTGCGATTCTCGAAGAACTTCGCATTAGAGAGGGAGGGATCTAGGCCGACATAACCCGCGACCTCGTCGGGATACTGATCAGCAAAGGCCTGAGAGTTCAATCCGCTGATGGAGTGCCCCATCAGAACATAGGGGCCTTTCACCCCTGCGGCATGCAACGCGGTGTGAACATCCCGCGCGATATCCGATGGCAACATGGGAGAGTCCGTGACATCGCTCCAGCCGTAGCCGAAGGGCTCCACCACCGTCACCGTCGCCCACTTCGAGAGCTCCTTCACCAAGGGCTCAAAATCCAAATCCGGAGCCGGGACACCAAGACCCGGAAGCAGAACAATACTCGTATCACCCCCCCCCACCGTGTGGACGTGCATCTTGTGGCCGTCGACATCCACCAACTGCCCCGGAGCCGGATGGCTCGCGCGTTCGTACGCGGTCATCGCCATGTCGGTGACCTTGATACCGGCCAGCAGTACCACCAGCACCAACACCACGACCCCAAGCCGCCGCAGCCAGCGCCTACGACGAGGTTTCTTTTCACCTTCAACTTCCATGGTGAACAGTCAATCCCACAGGTCGCGCGGCGTCATCAGGGTCAACCCCTGAACCAACCAGGGCCAGCCCCTCAATCCCCTTCACCTCACGTCCCCTCGCGGCGCCGGGCCTGGCGGGCAAACCCGTCAAGCCCCAGTCAAAGACGGAAGCGGCCAGCACGCCGGTTATCGGTGGCATTCGGTCATGAGGGCGCGGGTGCCTTCGCTAATGCGTTTGTACTCGGTGTGATGGACGAAGTGGCTGGCATCGACGATCACCGACCGCCGACAAGGACCACTGCCCACATACTCCGCAATCTCCGCATCCGTATATGCGGCATCGCGTGTCTGCGCAGCGGTGTAGACCAACACCGGCAGCTTCTCATCAAACCGGAGATCCCGGGTCTGCGCGATAGCTTCACCAAGAACGGTCGCCTGCCGGTCGACATTCGCGCTCAGCATCATCCAGTTGGTCAGCATCCGCTGCTGTTCAAGATTCTCTTTGCTATAACCATCCGCAGAGCTGGCCCCGAACATAAACGAGGGATCAGCACCACTGAAAGCCGTAATAATACGCATCCACCCAGCCTGCACCATAGGCCTGAAAACCCATAAATAAAACCGGGGAAACGCGGGACCCGCCTGGCTGTCGAAAAATTTCGCATGGGGAATAGTCGGGTCCAAACCGACATAGCCGGCGACCTCGTCGGGATACTGATCAGCAAAGGCCTGGGAGGTCAATCCACTAATGGAATGCCCCATCAGCACATAGGGGCCTTTCACCCCAGCGGCATGCAACGCGGTATGAACATCCCGCGCAATATCCCGAGGAAGCATAGAAGAATCGGTCACGTCACTCCACCCGTAGCCGAAGGGCTCCACCACCGTCACCGTCGCCCACCCCGACAGCTCCCTCACCAAAAGCTCAAAATCCAAATCCGGAGCCGGGACGGCAAGACCTGGAAGCAGAACAATACTTGTGTCACCCTGACCAGTGGTGTGGACGTGCATCTTGTGGCCGTCGACATCCACCAACTGCCCCGGAGCCGGATGATCCGCCCGCTCCCGCGCCGTGAGCACCACATCCGCAACCTTCACCCCACCCAGCACCACGGCCGCCATACCAAGCCGCCGCAGCCAGCGCCTGGAACGAGGTTTCTTCCCACCTTCACTATCCATGGGGAACACCCAACCCCAAACACCAGACACTGTCAAGCAGGGGTACCCCCGACCTGACCCCGAGAGGACCGTCCGCCCCGCCGTCCTGATTCAGGTCCGCTGCCTCGATACGGGAAAGGCGGACGTAGCATCCGCGCCTTCTCAAACGATAACCCGACGGGGTGGCCTAAATAATGGAAAAGCTCTCGCAGTATGCAGACACATATCAAGCAATGACCGAGCAAAAACCAGCGTCACCATCCTGATTATCATCCTGGTCCTGAGCCTCGTGCTCCTCGACGTCCTCACGACGAGAAAAACGGCAGTATACGACCGGCACCATGAAATCCCCCTCGATTCTCTGACCTATCAGCTACAGACTCAGCCGGGTCAGCTCTATGGGCAGCCGCCTTTCCAGGGAATGCCTCCCGGCTCTCCCTACTACACCCCCACTCCAAACGGACGCCCTAGCAAAGCAACCGCGGCAGCTACCTTGGGAATCGTCAATGGGTCCCTGGGGATACTCCGCGCCATAGCCACGTTCCTCTTGCTGGCTGTAGTATTCAGCAACCCCCGGATCCGCGCGTCAGCAGGCAGCTCCTACGAGAACACTGGGTTCATGCTCGTATCCACTGAGGCAATCTGCACTCTCGGCATTGCCGTTACCCTACTGATCGTCACCAAAGTACTGCAAGTCGTGACTAATAAAGTTTATTTACAGCCACAGGAAAACCCGCGCCGACAAGGGCATTTACTGAATCGAAAGCTCCTCATAGATAACCCCCAATGAAGCTTATTCATGGGAGCCTCGGGAACAGTGCAATTTTTGCCAGGCCCCGACTGTAGGTAGCCATAAATGGCCCCCATGGAATCCCTCGCAAAATTCAGAGCATATCGAGCACCAAGCGAACTACTAGCTCACCATTCACCACCCTGGTTCCCGTCGATAGCATTACATTAAGAGTTTCAACACCCTTCTCGAAAGGGAGGTCATGGGTGATAAGACAGTCCACCTTACCCCCAAAATCCGGCTCCTCAAGTAATTTCGATGCGGCTTCTAGCCTGGTATTCGAAACACCACGATTTCCAGTAACGACCATCGATCGCTCAGAATCGCTAAAAGTCACACGGCACGGAGGCCATAAGCCACCTGTATTTGCGACGCGGACACCATACAGATCAACACCAGGAAACTCTGGACTTACAGTATGAGGGGAAAGTCCTCCCACGAGATGCACGGCAGTAAGGCGCGCGCCGAAAGTTTGCGCTACTTCAGTCAAGCCTGGCGCCGTTCCGGCTCGATGCGTAGCAGACAGCATAGAAATACGGCCGTCTAAGGCAGATTCAAGATCCGCGACAGTGCGGCCGTTGACAACACGCGGCTCAAAGGCCCGTGTCCATCTAACTCCCAGTTCAGACCTATGCACCATACCAAGAGAAATCTGTTCTCCAAGTATTTGAGGCGCGACGACCGCCGCCAAATTGCCTATCAGGCCATCGCCAAGGATGAGGAGGGCATCGGGGGTCTCGAAACGGAGGCATTCCAGGGCATAGATAACCACAGCCAAGGGCTCGATAAGCGTTCCTCGAGCTGAAGGAATACAAGATGATATGCGCGACACCAACCCGCCAGAAACCGCTGTTTCAGGTATGCGAACACGCTGCTGTAAAAGACCATTTAGATTGTGTCCCAGAAGAAAACTCGGATCAGAAGGGTGGGTGGGATTTACGGTAACACGGTCGCCAACCTCAAATCCGGAAACTCCCTCCCCAACTTCAACAATCTTTGCAAGCCCCTCGTGACCAACAACCAAAGCTGGGTCATCTCGTAACTTTCGAAGAATCTGCATATCTGTACCGCATATGCTAACTTTCTCCGGAGCTACAATAAGTTCTCCAGCCTCCGCCTCGTCCTTGTTCAGATAGTCAATTGCACAACGATCTCCACGTCGAACAACAGCTTTATGCTTATCCATATAATCATCCTCTTTTTCTATCTTATATTTCTGAGATATCCCTGCGCCATAAGCTCGGCACCGATCTCGGGGCAGACTTGGTCAAAAGAAACCACATGTAATCTTGGGTGTTCCTTGAAGTGACCGTCCGAATACGACTGGACAGCAGATAGCTGACGATTAAGCTCGCGCTTGTATGGAGTTCCAATTCCAGAGGGAACGCCACCACCGATGCCGATCAGATCGACGTGCGGTTGGAGGACGCGTACCGTACGGATGAGGTTCGCAATCGGCTCAATTATGACTCGGAGCAAGCTTTCACACGTCCTAGAAGGCGACCCATCATCCAAGTATATCTCCTGGCTGTTCCTTGTAATGCCGAGCCGTTCGGCGACATACGGTATGGCAGGACCCGCAGAGATCGAGGCGATGTGCCCCACTCCACCGCATTCACACGCTAGACCACGCACTGCGTCAGCTGCACTTGAGGTAGCTGGCAAATGTCCGACTTCTCCTTGAAGGCCCTCCGAATCGACATCAATCTGCCCCGTAGGGAGGTGCGCAGTTCGAAGTGCAATACCACTACTGATTGTAATGTACATCACATATCGATCTTCGGATCGAGCGTACTGCTTAGCGAAATGTGCAAGACCAGCTGTTATGTCATTAGATACCGACCAGTGCACATCAGGCCGCCGCTTTTCGAGAAGTCTGCGAAAGGGAACCTCATAGCGTCCCGCTCCCCAGAGAGGCCCTGAACCATAGGCAATATCTACTTCAGGATCGTAGGCTGCGCCGAGAGAAATATATGCATCCACGCACGCTGGAGCTCGCTCTGCGACGAGGTAAACCAGCTCCTGGATAAGAGCATCGCTAGACTTCAGCGGATGATGCAACCTGCTGGGTGTTGAGATACGCTCAACCTGGCCACCATATCTGAACCGCGTCCAAGTGCCTCCGATGTCAACAAGGAAGGCATTCATGGAACTACGATCCGTATGCAACTGTCCATTTCCTTGATCATAATCCCCTCATAATCAGGGATGGAGGCAATGATATCGCAGCCATGCACATGTGGACTTTTCCCGATTGCGACTGTCATAATTTTCGCCTCCTTGAGTGCTCTGAAGCCGACCGCCGAATCTTCGAATGCCAAACAGTGGGCCGGGTCGGCCGCCAATTCTTGCGCAGCTACGAGGAATCCTTCTGGCGATGGCTTCCCCTCTCGGACGTTCTCCGCACAGACCGCGACCGCAGGAATAGGCAGGCCCGCTCCATAGAGGCGGGATTCCATTACTTTCCTTGGCGCTGCAGTCACGACGGCCCAGCGATGCCTTGGAAGTGAATGAATCAAGGTCGCTGCTCCGGGTACTGGCATTATGGTCGTTGCCGCAGCGATCTCATTGCAGCGGATAGTTTTGAGCTCATCGGCCACTTGCTCCGCAGTCAGCTCAGGCATGATAGTGGATAAAATGTCACGTCCACGTCGCCCAGGCAATAGCTTACGGACCTTGTCAAAATCGATACCATACCGGTCTGTAAACTCATGCCACGATGCCTCAATTGATGGCGTCGAGAGGACCAACGTATCGTCCAAGTCGAATAGCAGCGCAGAGCACTCTAGAGTTACCATCAGTGATGGGACTCCTTTATGTCTGAGATATCAGATGCCCACTGAATACCGGAGAGCGCCAGCGAGTGTCCACCTAATTCATCGATGCTGCGGGGTAATTCCTGCTTAAAAACCCCATGCTTGAATAATTCAATATTGAGGCCATTCGCAACAACCATGGCCATGGTTGATGTGCAGGCCACATCGATACCAAACTGACGACGAGTGAATATTTCATCAACTGTCAGCTCGGTACCAAGTACATACTGGGCACCGGCCTTTTTTGTCAGATTCGCGATGGTTGAGTCAAGATCTGCGACACTGTAACCCACATGATCGAGGCCACGGATGCCAGGAAGCGCTCCTGGCTTCTGTCGTGGATGCTCATGATATAGGCGTTTGTTGCTCCCACTAGTGTAAGCAGGAGGATCAGGCCACTCCTGAAGTTCAAAGAGACTCCCCCAAGGCGACTGGAAATAGATCCATTTGTTCCCTTGGATTGGCCCATTTGGTATCTCAATGATGTCACCAAGTGCTTTGGTTCTAGGGAGCTCATTTATCCGGTCTACCACTTCGTGGATCCCATCGACACGAAAACATATGTGAAGCGTTCCCAGGTCGGTGATCGATGGCGGTTTTCGAGGCTCAGGACTGCATGCTTTGAGCTTAAGCTCCACGCCTGGATCGAAGGTGAAGAGTAAGTCACTGCCTGTGGGCTTACCGATGATAGACGACAGCCATGCAGCGGCTGTCTCAACGTCAGGAACGGCTAACGTAATCTGTTGTGGTTGGGTCATGGGATCAGTAGCACCTTTCCGCGGATGCCTCCGTACTCAAAATCAGCGTGGGCATTGGCAACTTGGGTGAGTGGGTAGACGGGACCCGCTGGCACAGAAAGTTTACCCTGTGCCACTTGATCCGCGATCTCAGCGAGCTGTTGTCCATTTTCTTGCACATAGCTTTTCATCGGAATTATTCCACGTTCAGGTTGAGGCTGAGTGTTATCTGTGATCGATACAAACTTGCCATCATCCCTCACGTTAGAGATGGCTTCCGGGATTCCAGCGGTGTCAATGACTGCATCGAATGCTGCTACGGGGATTTCTGTCGTTGAATCATAGACAGTTTCGACGCCAAGAGCAACAAGGTCATCGGTATCACTGAGCCGAGCCAGGCCTGCCACCCGATGCCCGGCTTGCAGAAGCCACTGCACGGCAACTCGCCCGACTGCTCCAGCCGCTCCAGTAACAAGAACAGGCGTGTTGTCATCAGGTAAATTGAGCTTGCTCAGCATCTGAGCAGCCGTGAGCACAGTCAGAGGCACGGCTGCAGCCTCTTGGATACCAAGGCCTGTAGGCACGGAGGCAAATAGCTCCTCGGGTGCGCACACATATTCTGCGTACGTTCCTTGGCCGCGTACTGGTTGTGCAACCATGCCCATAACTTGGTCTCCTACGTGGAATCGTGAGACATCAGCGCCGATGGCATCAACAGCCCCAGCCACGTCCCAACCAAGAATGGCAGGAAAATTGAGGTCAATTTTCAGGAACCCAGAACGAGTCTTGATATCGACTGGGTTGACGGCCGCCGCCGCAACCTTCACCCGGATCTCCCCAGACTCTGGCTCTGGTATCGGGACATCGCTGACCCGGAGTTCTGATGCAGGTCCCGTACGATTGATTATTGCTGCTTTCATGAGTGTGTCCTTTCACGGATGTGGCTGGTATTGTATGCTGCTTTAGCATTTTCTTCGGCAGCAGTGAGCATGAGACCCCCATCAATGTAGAGCGTTGCTCCCGTCATGTATGACGCCTCCGAGCCGAGGAGCCACGCGACTGCGCTGGCAATCTCAGCTGGTTGAGCAGCTCGTCCCATCGGGATTGCCGGACGTCTGATAATCTCTGAGTCAGAGCCATGAAGAACTCCGTTCATAGGGGTCGCCGTTTCACCTGGTGCTACTAGGTTTAAGCGGATGCCGTACTGAGCAAACTCAAGGGCCAGTGCGCGAGAAGCTACGGCTAGTCCTCCTTTGGAGGCGCAGTACTGCGCTCCTCCCGTTATTGGTATCTGATCATGCACCGAGGTGATATTGACGATAGAGCCGTGGAGATCATTCGTAGCAAAATAAGATGCAGCTGCCGATGATAGCAATAACGGCGATGAAAGGTTGATTGCGATTATCTCTTCGAGGCGAATAGGGTCGAGAGTCAGTCCTGAAGATCGATCATTTATTCCCGCATTGTTAACGAGATAGTAAATTGGTCCAAAATCCTTGGCGAGCTCGTCGAATCGATCAGGAATACTGTGCGGATCACTCAAGTCGATATGCACGGGAATTGCTTTCTCTTTTCCCATTGAATTCAGGGAACTGCAGAGCCTTTCCGCGCGCAACCTCCCAGAGTGGAAGCCGATCAGCACTCGGATGCCGTCGTTGGTAAGTCGCCGCGCAATGGCGCTTCCGATTCCGCTGCTCGCCCCTGTGACGAGGGCTGTACTTGTCTCAGGCAATCTTCAACACAACCTTCGGGTGTTCACGAGGTTCTTCGAGCCGTTCAAATGCCGCTCTGACCTCGGAAATTGGGTAGATACGATCCACGAGGTGATTGACCTGCTGTGAATGTTGATGGAGGAACTCAGCAGCTGCAGGATAGTGATCTACTCCGTGTCGGACGCCGAAGATGGCTTGTCCGTTAAGCGCAAGCTCGGAGATGTCAAGTCGCGTGTCTGCAGACGGAACTCCTATAAGTAGTATAATTCCACCGACCTTGAGATGCGATAGCATGTCTTCCGTTGCGCTACGAGCCCCTGAACACTCCCAAACCACATCATAGAATTCGCTGCTGATATCCTCTGGATCGGTGACGGTATTTATACCGAGGTCAATTAAATGAGAAGAGGACACCGGTTCAAAGACCGTAACCTCAACTGGATAGTACGAGAGCACCAACGCGGCTAGGCTACCCATAGTTCCTCCGCCGACAATCAGGATGCGGTTGCCGGGTGAGGGACACCATTTCGCGACTCCTTCAAGAACAGTGACTAGTGGTTCGATGAGAACTTGGGCTGGATGTGGTTCGGAAGTGGCAGCGTCGTCGAGAAGCATTAGCGCAGATGCCGGCATATTGAGTAGCCCTGCCGCAGCGCCTGGGTGGTCGTACAGGCCGACCTCTCTGACGCGGAGGCAAAGGTTCTTGTGACCAGATTGGCAGGCAACGCAGGTCTGGCATGACAGCATGGTGCTCCCCGTGACGATTGCGCCGGGCGTGAGATGCCCTGCGCTGGGGTCCTGCGGGGGCTTCTCAATAGTGCCGACCCACTCGTGGCCAAAGTGGTGTGGGTAAGTAGTCTGTCCGGCTCTCAAGTACTTTGATGTTCCGTGATAAAGCTCCAAGTCGGAACCACAGAGCCCCCAGGGCCTCGGCAAAGTCTTTCATTCTTCGTGTTGGCTAGGGGATTTGTCGGGGTTGGGTGATGAGTTGGAGTGGTCGCAGAGGGTCTCTAGAGTGGTGTCTGAGGGCTGCGGCGATGCTGACAGCTCCGGCCAGGCGATGGAGGCTGATCGCGGTGTTGCGTAGCGTGGCCATCACGGCGGGGCCGTGCCCGGTGTGGAGCTGGTGACGGTCCTCGTCGAAGGTCACATCCCTGACCCAGTGCAGCCGGTTCTCGATACCCCAATGACTCTGGATGAGGTCAGCGAGGTCAGCGGGGCTGGTCTGGCGGGCATCGAGGGAGGTGATCAGGTAAACCACCCCCACACGGTCTTGCGGCCGTCGATGGTGCGAGTACGGCGCAACTGTGCGACCTGACGGGCACCCGGCCAGTCGATCCAGTCAGGGACCTGACAGACCTTGATCGTGCGCCTCACGCGCCGGCCATGACCGGTGGTCGTGCTGTGGTGGGCGGGGATGTTCTTCCAGGGCAAGGCCTTGAGCGCGGTCCGTAGGCGGGGCTGGTTGCCTTTCACCGTCAGCACGTAGTCATGACCCTGCCCGGTAAGGGTGCAGGCAGTGGAGCGCTGGGTGTGCAACGCATCAGCGGTGACAACGATCTTGCTGCGTGGCAGGGATTCCAGCAGAACCGGCAGGGCGGCGATCTCGCCGGTCTTCGCGGGGAGCTGGTGTTGTGCGGCCACGATCCCGCCGCGGGTGACAGCGGCCAGCAGATGCGGCGCGGCCATGTCACGAGTTTTCGCTCCACGCAAGGTTTTACCGTCGACCGCCACCACCATGCGACCCTTCCATCGGGTGGCGTCACGGGCCAGCAGCCACGCCCCGACCATCGCGGACAGTTCGTCGGCGTCGAGGGCTTGGAGGATTCGGCGGATCGTGGATTCCGACGGTACTCGACGCCCCGGGCGCAGCAGCCCCGACGTGGCCAGGAGATCGCGGCCAACATCAGCGGCCCACTCGGCGATCGCGACCAGGCTGCTCGCACCGGCACACACCGCCGCTGTAGCGATGGCAAGAACCCCGGCCAGGTCGTGGCGGCGACCACGACGTCCCCGAGGGTCAGCGATGGTGGCGAACACGCCCAGCAGCGACTGGCCGCAGACAGGCATGGTGAGGGATGATGAGCACACGCGTGGGGCCTCGTGATTTCTCGGTGATGACAAGGTGTGTAGGAACCCTCATCATCCCAGAATCCACAGGCTCCACGCCCCCATCACACCTAGCCACACCCCAGACACCACGACTTTGCCGAGGCCCTGGGGTATATTCCGGGCCATCGTCCCAAATATCTTATTCATCCGGTTCCTCAGCGTGCTCGATGGAACCCCCTTCCCGCACTACAAGTTTAACTCCGCCGGAGATCTTATATCCGGCAAAGAGTTTTCAGCTCTTATCGCTTGGCTCCACGGCGTGAACTACGGGGATAAGATTCTCACGTGCGGAATCGCAGTGATCATGCTGATCTACAGCACCCGGCTCATCAAAAGCAAGAAGCGCACCGCCCTGGTGATAGCGGGAGCCGCACAGTCACTGATCATGGCGCTGGAGATTGTCTTCTTTCTTATCGTACATTCCTACTTGACTATAGAACTAGGTTCCTATATGGATGTGCCATTCATCGAGATGTTTGTGATGATCATGGTGCTGCTCGTCATGGCGATACTGCCGATTGTGATCATCGTCTTCCTCCGCAGCCGGGACGTGACCACCTGGTGCCGCACCCAGCACTGAGACCCTGGAGCGGATCGCACCGAGAAGATGCTGCAAGGTTTCCTGGGATTCCTGCCCGCCGTGGTCTCCGGCCGCCGGAGGCCCGACTCCAGCATGCGACGCTCAGTCACGCGATCCCGCTCTGACCTGCAGCTGCGAGGCCAAATCCGTCTGAGTGGCGGAACGCGGGAAGGTCAGGGGCGCACGGGTGACGTGATGCACCAGGATTTTTAGATGGATGCTGTAAGCGCTCCCATCATCTGGTCACTTTGAACCCCAACACGCTCAGATACGTGTTCCCCAACTGCCAGGAGCCGGGTTAGGGTGCTGTTTTCACCAACTCAGAGAAGAGACACCCATATGAGCGACCAGCAATCCAGCCCCACACCTCATGAAGAAACATACTACACCCCAGAGCCACTGACACCTTCCCAGGACGAGCCCAAGCGCGCCAGCGACGACCAGGCATCCACCGACGCCGGGCAACCTGGGGCGTCCCACCACGCAGCAGCCCACCAAGAACACCCCCTGCCCACAGCGCCACCCCCGCAAGTCCCCACCAAGGTTACTGCCGCGGCCACCCTCGCTACCGTCAACGGCATCCTGGGCATTCTCCGGGTCGCCGCCACGCTTATTTTCATCGTTCCCTTCTTCAGGTCTGCTGATAACTGGCAGTCATTTATTCACATTTATTTACTGGCTTGCATCGAGGTAGGCTGCCCTCTCTGGATCGCAGTGACCATGCTGCGTGGCGGCCTCCAGCTTCGCAAAGGCGGAAGGCGCGACTCTCTACTGGTTGCTGGGTTTATTCAAATTGCAATGGTGTCATTGGAGTCTGCCTTCTTAATGCCCTTGGCTATGGGGCCCGCTTCCTTGTACGCTTTACCCTTCCCCTTGATGCAATCCATTGGTCTAGTATTGCCGACCCTCATCGTCATCTTCCTGCTCAGGAAGAACCGGGCACCGCAGCACACGACCGCAGCTGACGCCACCCCTCAGGGGGCTGTCGGCGACCAGCCACCACGCCCTGAGCTGGCCCCCACCCGGGTGACCGCCGCAGCCGCCCTGGGAATCACCACCGGCTTCCTGGGCATTATCCGGGGTACAGTCATGCTTAGCATGGCCATAAGCTCCTTTGTTGATGCCGGCTTCAGGGAATATGGTAGACCTCATCTTCTGGTGCTCGGTATCGATACGATTTGCACTCTCGGAATCGCAGTGATCATGCTGCGTGGGGGCCTCCGGCTTCGTAAGAGCGGAAAGCGCACCGCCCTACTGGTTGCCAGTTTCATTCAGGCTCCAGTAGTAATACTGGAATCTGTTCTCCTTCTTATCATCTATTCTCCCTCGTACGCTTCCCTCTTGTACGCTTTCCCCTTCCCCTTCATGCAATTCGTTGGCCTGGCACTGCCGGTCTTGATCCTCCTCCTACTCAGGAAGAAGACGGCACCCCAGCACACGGCCCTAGAGCACACCACCTCTCAGACATCAGAGGACACCACCCCCCAGAGAGCCATCAACGACCAGCCGTCACGCCCCGACCCAGCTCCCGCCAAGGTGACCACCGCAGCCACCCTGGGAATCACCATCGGCATCCTGGCCATTATCCGGATTCTCGTCCCGAATATCTCGATCGCCTGGTTCATCGAAAGGTTCGATAGCCTCACGTTGGACTACACATTCGACTCCTCGGGGAACAGGATACCCGGCAAAGACTATTCAACCCTCATTGCCTGGCTCCACGGCCTGAGCTATACGGAGAAGATCCTCACGTGCGGAATCGCAGTGGCCATGCTGGTCTACAGCATCCGGTTTCTCAAGAAGAAGAATCGCACCGTCCTGCTGGTAGCAGGAGCCGCGCAGTCAGTGCTCGCGGCGCTGGAGATCGGGTTCATCGTCTTCATGTATTCATACCTGATTGCAGAATGGGATTTCTCCATGGATACAGAGTTCACCGACACGTTCCTGATGATCATGCCGCTGCTCGCCCTGCTGATACTTTCGATCCTGCTGATCGTCTTCCTACGCAGCCGGGACGTGATCGCCTGGTGCCGCCCCCAGGCCGAGACCCCCACTCCCGTCGACCCCTAGGCCCGCGGCCCCAATTAGACTAGGCTGACGTTTCCTATTTGGACCGGACCGCGCCGAGGAGGAGGACGATGCTGCGACGCTTCCTGGGGTTCCTGATCGCAGGCCTGCTCGTCGTGGTCTCCGGGTGTGGGACGCCAGCCCCCGACGCCGAGTCCCCAGCGCCCTCGGTGGCTCCGTCGGCCAGCGCCAGCCCCGCCATCTCGCTCTCGTCGGAGTCCTTCCCGCTGACCGTCACCGACACCACCGGCCGGCAAGTGAGCCTCGAAAGGCGGCCCGAACGGGTGGTCTTCCTGTCGGGCACCCCGCTGAACGTCTGGTACGACGCCGGAGGCAGCGCCGTCGGGCGTCCCGAGCTGACCGACAACATCCGGCTGGGCGCGGACTACGCCGGCACGATCATGGCGCTACCGTCGGTCGGTATGCCCTACGCCACCGACTCGGAGGCCGTCGCTGGCCTGCAACCGGACCTGGTGGTCGGCGTCGAGGGGCCGCACGACGCAGCCGTCGAGGCCTATCAGAAGCTGGGCATCAACTCCATCCTGGTGAAGATCCGGTCCCTGGACGACCTGAGGCAGACCTACCAGGCCTTCGGGACCCTGGCCGGATCCCCCGAGACCGCCCGGCAGCGCATCGCCGCCATCGACGCGCAGTGCCAGCAGGTGCTCTCCCAGGTGCCGGGACGAAAGGCGTCCGTGGTGATCCTGTTCGTCACCGCCCAGAGCCTGGCCGTCAAACGCGACAACAGCATCGCCGGGCAGATGTCGCTGCAGCTGGGGCTGACGAACATCGCCTCCGGCTCCACCCCCGACAATCCCGGCTCGGAGACCACGCCCCTCGACATCGAATACATCGTCAGCAAGCAGCCCGACCACGTCCTCGTGACGTCGATGATGGGCAGCAACGAGCAGGCCCGCGAGACCCTCCAGGCGCAGCTGGAGACGAACCCGGCCTGGCAGACGATCGACGCGGTGCGCGAGGGCCGGATCCACTACCTGCCGCAGCAATACTTCCTGTTCAACGCCGGACCGTACTACGGCGACGCCCTGGCCTACCTGGCCGCGACCATCCATCCCGACGTCTTCGGGGCACCGGTGGAGCCTTGACCAGTCAGCCGCTGGCGGGCAGAGATCTTCGGGAACAGGGCTGGTACCAGGCTTTGGTGTTCGCGGCCCTCGGGGTGCTGCTGCTGGGCGGGGCCGTCTTCGCCCTGGGAAGCGGCACCCTGGCGCTCCACCCGGGCCAGGTGCTGAACGCCCTGTTCGGCGAGACCGGGTACCAGTGGCATGGGGTGGTGTGGGACATCCGGCTGCCGCGGGTGCTGGTAGGCGCTCTGGTCGGCATGAACCTCGCCACCTCGGGCGTGATCCTCCAGGCCGTGATGGGCAATCCCCTGGCCGACCCCGGGATCATCGGGGTCTCGTCGGGTGCCGGGCTGGCCGGGATGGTGGTGCTGCTGGCGCTGCCCCAGCATCAGGCGCTCGTCACGCCGGTGGCGTTCTGCGGGGCCATGCTGGCGGCCGTGGTCATCTACGCCCTGGCGTGGCGGGGCGGCATCCGTCCCATGCGGGTGATCCTGGCCGGGGTAGCGGTCTCGGCGCTGTGCGGCGCGGGCATCAGCGCGGTGATGGTGCTGTTCTCCGACCGTCTCCAGGGCGCGTTGCTGTTCATGAACGGCGCCATGACGTTGAAGGGCTGGTCGGAGTTCGGCCAGCTGTGGCCCTACTCGCTGGCGACATTGCTGGCGTCGCTGCTGGTCACGCGGCAGCTCGACGTGATCGTGCTCGGCGACGACGTGGCGCGTGGCGTCGGCATGAACGTGCAGGCCAACCGGCTCCTGCTGACGGCGATCGCGGCGCTGCTGGCGGCCAGTGCCGTCAGCGTGGTCGGGCTGCTGGGTTTCGTCGGGTTGATCGTCCCGCACATCATGCGCCTGGTGCTGGGCACCAGGCACCAGTTACTGGTGCCGGGCGCGATCGTCTTCGGGGCCGCGCTGGTGATGATCAGCGACACGATCTCCCGGACGCTGTTCAGCCCCATCGAGATCCCGGTGGGCATCATGATGGCGGTGCTCGGGGTGCCGTTCTTCCTCTTCCTGCTGCGGAGGGCCCTGTGATGCCGGCCGGGCTCAGCGCGCGTGGTCTCCAGGTCAGCCTGGGCGGCAGGCGGATCCTCGACGGCATCGACGTCGACTTCACCCCCGGCGCGCTGCATGGGGTCCTGGGGCCGAACGGCTGCGGCAAGACGACGCTGCTGCGCACACTCTGCGGGGCACTGCGTCCCGATGCCGGCCGGGTGCTGCTCGACGACCGTCTGGTCCAGGACCTCTCCCCGGCGCGGATCGCGCGGGTGATGGCGGTGGTGTGGCAGGGTGGCCAGGCCGACGGCGACGTCACCGTGGAGCGGCTGGTCGGCTACGGCCGCTACGCGCACCTGCCGTGGTGGCAGCCAGGTCCGCCGCGCCACGACTCCGCGGTCGAACGGGCGATGGAGGCCACCGGGGTGGGGCATCTGGCACACCGGCGGGTGGCTTCGCTGTCCGGTGGTGAGCGGCAGCGGGTCTGGATCGCCACCGCCCTGGCGCAGGAGCCGAGGATCCTGCTGCTGGACGAGCCGACCACCCACCTCGACATCGCCCACCAGCTGGACGTCCTCGACCTGGTCCGCGGCCTCAACGAGCGTTCCGGGCTGACGGTGATCGCCGTCCTGCACGACCTGGGGCAGGCGGCCCGCTACTGTGACCGCTGCGTGGTCATGGGGCAGGGCCGGATCGAGGCCGACGGCGTCCCGTCCGAGGCACTGTCGGCCGGGGAGGTCGAACGCAACTTCGCCGTCGACGCCTGGGTTACAACCGACCCCGGATCGGGGCATCCTGTGATCGTGCCGCGTCGCCGGGTGTCCGGCCAGGTCTCGCCGGAAGGGCCGGAAGGTAAGGATCCATCATGAGAGTCGTCGTGATCACCCACTACCCCGGGGCGCTGCGTGGCTTCATCGCCGCCGCCGCGCACTACGACCGGCAAGCCCCCGGCTGGGGCGAGCTGGCCCTGTTCAACGCGTCGCAGGAGCTGCGCGATGCCGACGCCGACGCCATGCGCGCCGCCGTCGAGGCGGCCGACGTGGTGGTCGTGGACCTGATGCGCTCGGGTCCGGAGTGGTACGACGTCCTGGTCCCGGTGCTGGCCGGCTACCACGGGCACCTGCTGGCCTTCGGACTGCAGTTCGCGGAGCAGACCCGCCTGGGCAGGTTCCGGATGCCCCAGGGCGCCATGCCCGGCATGCTCCTCGCCGACTCCGGCCAGCCGGAGGACGCCCACCCCGCCGGCAAGCCCCCCAGGCCGGGAGCCGACGGCCCCGAGGACCCCCGGGCGCGGCACGACGCGATGATGTACTCGCGCCTGGCCCGCGCGTACCGGAAGATGCACGGCAGCGACGCCCAGTTCGTGCTCGGCACCCTGCTGCGCGACTACGGCGGACACGCGGACCTTGAGGTGCCCGAGCCCAGCGTCCAGCAGCCGGGGGCGTACCTGGCCGACCCGGCGACCCGGGTGCGCTACACCAGCGTCGCCGACTACCTCGCGGCGCACGGCGGCCCGGATGGCCGTCCCGTGGTGGCGCTGCTGTACAACGGCTACAGCTACCCCACCGACCCCGAACCCGTCGCCGCGCAGGTCGCCGAGGTCCTCGGAAGGCAGGCGCGGGTGCTGCCGGTCGCCATCGAGACAGACGCCGCGACCGCCGTCGACTCGATCGTCGAGATCTGCACCACCGCCGGCCTCGAACCGGAGCTGATAGTCACGCTGATGAGCTTCCGGTTCGGCGCAGGACCCACCGGCGGCGACGCCGAGCACGGCATCCAGGCCCTCAACCGGCTGGGCGCGCCCTACCTGTCGCCGATCCTGCTGACCCGCACCACCGCCGATCAGTGGCTGCACGAAAGTCACGGGCTGGGGCCGTCGGAGGTGCTGGTCTCGGTGATGCTGCCCGAGTTCGACGGCGCCATTAACCAGATCCCGGTCGCCGCCATGACCTCGCCCGAGCATGACGAACGCCACCGGGTGGACACCTCCGAGCTGCAGGTCATCGCCGAGCAGCTCGACCGGCTCGCCGGGCGGGTCGCGGGGCTGCTGCGGCTGCGGCGGCTGGCGAACCAGGACAAGCGGGTGGCGGTGATCGGCTACGACTACCCGGCGGGCGAGGGCAGTCTCCTGGCGGCGTCGCAGCTCGACGTGGCGGCGTCGATCTCCGCGATCCTGGACGACCTCAGCCAGCACGGCTACCGCACCGAGCCGGTGAGCGCCGAGCGGCTGCGCGCCGACCTGATGGCCGGGCAGGTCAACTCCCCCAGCTACCTCACTCAGGTGCAGCCGGCCGTCTACCCCCGCGGGCAGGCGCACGCCGACCTGGGCGACGACCAGGCATGGCGGGACGTGGAGCAGGCCTGGCCCGCCGACGGCCCGCAGCTCATGACCGACGCGGCCGGCGACTACCTCATTCCGCACGTCGCCTACGGCAACGTCCTGGTCGGGATCCAGCCGGGCCGCGCCCCCGAGGCCGACGGCTCCCTGGCCCACGACAACACCGTCCCGCCGCACCCGCAGTACCTGGCCTACTACACGTGGCTGCAGCACGTGTGGCGGGCCGACGTGATCGTGCACGTCGGAACGCACGGGACGTTCGAGTTCCTCAAGTCGAAGGAGAACGCCGTCAGCCGGCACGACTTCCCGGACCTGATGATCGGCGACGTGCCCCACGTCTACCTGTACTACGTCGGCAACCCCGCCGAGGCGCTCCTGGCGCGGCGGCGTTCGCACGCAACCATGGTCAGCTACCAGTCGCCGGTGATGACCCCCGGCGGCCTGCACGACGACCTTGAGGAGGTCGCGGACCTGCTGGCCGCCTACCAGCGCACCCTGGCCGCGGCGCCGCAGACCAGCGACGACCAGCTGGCGGAGCTCCAGGAACGGGCCGCGCAGGCGCACCTGCCCACCGACCCCGACGAGCTGGAGGGCGAACTGGAACGACTGCGCGCCCAGCTGATCCCCCTCGGCCTGCACGTCTTCGGCAGCCGCTGGAGCCCGGACGAGGTCGCCTACATGGTCAGCGGAGTGATCGGCAACGGCGTCGACGAGCTGGCGCCCGGCTACGAGCTGATGGCGGCCGCCGACGGCCTCGATACCGAGCAGGTCCGGCAGCTCGACGAGGCGAGCATGGCCCGCTACGCCGACGCCGCCCGGGACCTCGTCGAGCTGGCCCTGGCCAGCGACACACCGGCCGAGCAGCTGGCCGGCGACGAGACGTCGCAGGCGATCATCGTCCGCTCCCGCGAGCTGGCGGCCCGGTTCGCGGGCAACCAGGAGTGGGACTTCCTGCACAAGGCGTTATCGGGACGCCACGTCGAGGCGCGGCTCGGCGGCGACGCGATCCGCAACCCGGAGGTGCTGCCCAGCGGGGCGTCGCTGTACCAGTTCGACCCCCGCCAGGTCCCGAGCGCCCTCGCGGCCCGGCGCGGCGAGGAGATGGCGCGGCAGATCACCGACGCTTACCGGGAGGGTCACGGCGGTGCCTGGCCGGGCTGCGTCGGCCTGGTGCTGTGGGGGCTGGAGACCACCCGCACCCACGGCGAGACCTACGCGCAGGTGATGTCGCTGATCGGGGTGCGGCGGGCCCGGGCCAGGCGTCCCGGGCAGCCCGGCTGGGAGGTGATCCCCGCCGCCGAGCTGGGACGTCCCCGCGTGGACGTCGTGGTCACGATCTCGGGTTTCTTCCGCGACCTGTTCGGCACGCTCGTCGAGGAGCTGGACGACATGTTCGCGGCGGTCGCGGCCCTGGACGAGCCCGCCGAGGTCAATCCGGTCGCTGCGCGCACCCGCGCCACCCATGACCAGCTCGTCGCCGGCGGCATGGACGAACGCCAGGCCGGGGAGCTGAGCCACGTGAGGGTTTTCGGACCGCCGCCGGAGCTGTACGCCACCGGGCTGACCGACGTGATCGACGCCGGGAACTGGGACGCCACCGCCGAGCTGGCCGAGCATTTCACCAACGGCTCCCAGCACGTCTACTCCCGGCACCGGCACGGCGACAAGGTGCCGGAGCTGTACCGCGGGCACCTGGCGGATGTGCAGCTGGTCGCGCAGTGCCGCTCGTCGAACGAGCACCACATCACCGACCTCGACCACTTCTTCGAGTTCCTCGGCGGGATGAGCGCGTCGGTGGCGGCGGCCCGCGGCGAGTCCGTGCCGACGCTGGTCACCGACACCACCGGGCGGCGCGTGCACACCGCGACGGCCGGGGATGCGGCCCGGGCGGGCCTGTACGCGCAGCTGCTGAATCCGAAGTGGGTCGATGCGATGCTCGCCCACGGGCACCAGGGCGTCGGCGAGATCTCCGACCGCACCACGAACCTGCTGGGCCTGGCCGCCACGACCGGCGAGATGCCGGACTGGATGTTCGACGCCGTCTGCGACCGGTTCATGGGCGACCCCGAAATGCTGGGCAGGCTCCGCGACGCGAACCCGCACGCCACCGCCGCGATCGCGAGCCGGCTGCTGGAAGCCAGCCGTCGTGACCTGTGGCAGGCAAGCGACGAGCGCATCGAGACCCTGGAGGACGTCCAATTCGACATCGACACCGCCCTGGAGGGCGCCGGCGAGGACGGCGCCTGACCCCCACGACAAGGAGCACAGCCATGACCATCACACCCACGCCCATGAGGAAGCTCACCGCGACGCTCAGCGCCTGCCTGGCGGCCGGCCTGGTCCTGGCGGGCTGCTCGGGCGGCAGCACCGGGCAGTCGCCGGCGTCGTCGCCTGCCGCCAGCAGCCCGGCCGCCGCCCCGAGCCTCACCCCGGAGGGCGGCAAGCTGGTCGACACCGACCTGCAGGCCAAGGTCTTCAAGGACTCCGGCTTGAAGGTCACGATCGATCCCGCGGCGAAGACCGCAGCCTTCCAGCTGGTCGACCCGAACAGCGGCGAGAACTTCACCGACCACTACACCTTCGACTACACCGCCAAGACGATGTCCTGCCATCGTTTCGTCTCCGCCATGCAGAAGGCCTTCGACTACACGGTGAGCCTGGAGACGGGCGAGCTGACCGCCGTGGTCGGCGACGATGGGGCCGACGCGATCCCGGGCCTGAAGCAGATGGGGCGTTTCGACAAGGCGCAGAGCGACCGCGTCAAGGAGCAGAAAGACCTGGAGGCCTGGTTCAAGGAGCGTTACGGCAAGACCATCGAGGAAGCTGCGACCGCCTGACGTGCCCGCGCTCTTCCCGTTCACGGCCGTGGTGGGGCAGCCGCAGATGCGGCTGGCCCTGCTGCTGGCCGCCGTCGACCCGGCGATTGGCGGGGTGCTGATCCAGGGCGCCAAGGGCACGGCGAAGTCCACGATTGTGCGGTCGCTGGCGGCGCTGCTGCCGTCGGGCCGGCTGCGGACCCTCGCGCTGGGGACGACGGAGGACCGTCTCGTCGGCGGCCTGGACCTGGAGGCCACCCTGACCGGCGGGGCTCCGCGCTTCCAGCCGGGACTGCTAGCCGAGACCGACGGCGGCATCCTGTACGTCGACGAGGTCAACCTCCTCGACGACCATCTCGTGGATCTGGTGCTGGACGCCGCTGCCAGCGGGGTGGTGGCCATCGAGCGGGAGGGCTTCTCCCGCACCCAGCCGGCCCGGTTCGCGCTGGTGGGGACCATGAACCCAGAGGAGGGGGCGCTGCGGCCCCAGCTCCTCGACCGGTTTGGGCTGTGCGTCGAGGTGACGGGGGCTTGGGACGTGGACGAGCGGGTCGAGATCATGGCCCGCCGCCTCGCCTTCGACGCCGACCCGACGGGTTTCGCCGCATCCTGGGCGGCTGCGGAGACCAGGCTGGCCGGCCGGCTCCGGCAGGCCCGGGCGGCGGTGCCAGGGGTGGTGCTCGGACGTGGATTCAGCGAGCAGATCGCAGAGCTGGCGATGGACGCGCAGGCAGCCGGGCACCGCGCGGAGCTGGTGATGGGCCGCGCCGCCCGCGCCCACGCCGCCTGGTGCGGCCGGTCCGGGGTGACCCGTCAGGACGTCGACGCGGTGGCGGAGCTGGTGCTGGCCCACCGGCGGCGTCACATCCCCCCACCGCCGCAGGCACCCGCGGAACCGTCGCCGGGACGGCAGAGCGAGGCGACACGGCAGGGAGAGACGACACAGCCACCTCCCACCGACCCGGCCCCGCCGCGGTCTTCCGAACCGCACTCCGAGCCGTCCGAGCTCTCCGAGCCGCCGGGACCGGCCGGGGAGCCGGCCCCGGACCAGGTCGCGGGCGTCGGGGAGCCGTTCCGGGTGCGTCCCCTCGACCTGGCCGCGTCCCGGCACGGCCGCTCCGGGTCGGGCCGCCGCACCACCACCGTCAGCGACGACGCGCGGGGCCGCTACATCCGCTCCCGGCCGACGCCGCAGTCGGTGGACCTGGCCTTGGACGCGACGCTGCGCGCGGGCGCGGTGCACCAGCGCAGCCGCCGCCGGCGCGCCGCCGAGCTGGGCGATCCGCGCCGCGATCTGGCGGTGATCATCGAGCCCGGCGACTGGCGTCGCAAGGTGCGGATCCGGCAGGCCGGGTCGCTGGTGGTGCTGTGCGTGGACGCCTCCGGCTCGATGGGAGCGCGGGGCCGGATGGCAGCCAGCAAGGGCGCGGTCCTGAGCCTGCTGCTGGACGCCTACGTCAAACGCGACCAGGTGTCGCTGGTCAGCTTCCGCGGCACCGGCGCGCAGGTGCTGGTGGAGCCGACCTCCTCCATCGAGACGGCGGAGCGGCGGCTGCGGGAGCTGCCGGTTGGGGGCCGCACCCCCCTGGCCGCGGGCCTGGTGCGGGTCTCGGAGCTGCTGCGGCGCGCCCTGCTGCGCGACCCGGCGCTGCGGCCCCTGGTGATCGTGGTCACCGACGGGCGCGGCAATGTCGGCCTGGAGGGCCGGGTCTCGCGAGCCGCCAGCGCGGAGGCGGTGCAGGTCGCTGGGCAGCTGGCCCGCGACGACCGCGTCACATGGGTGATCGTCGACACCGAACCGGCCGGTCCGATGGCCCGCGGCCACAGCGTCGAGCTGGCCGCAGCGCTCGGAGCCCGCCGGTTCGCGATCGAGGAGCTGCGCGCCGACGACCTCGTCTCGGTGGTGCGCGACCTGCAAGACTCGGGGAATTCAAGGAAGGAACGCCGATGAGCCGACCCCAGTATCCGTTCGCCGCCATCGTCGGGCAGGACGAGATGAAGCTCGCCCTGATCCTGACGGTGATCAGCCCGCAGGTCTCCGGGGTGCTGATCCGCGGCGACAAGGGGACCGCGAAGTCCACGGCGGTGCGTGGCCTGGCGGAGCTGCTGCCGGAGCGCGCCGAGGCCGCGGGCACGCCCTATCACCTGTCGCCCGGGGAGTATCGCGAGTACCGCGAGGAGCTGGACCTGCCCGAGGCCGAACCCGAGACCCGCCGCACCCGGGTGCCGGTGGTGGAGCTGCCGGTCGGGGCAACGGAAGACCGGGTCGCCGGTACGCTCGACTTGGAGACGGCGCTGACGGCGGGTCGCAAACGGTTCGAGCCGGGGCTGCTGGCGGCAGCGCATCGCGGGATCCTGTACGTCGACGAGGTGAACCTCCTGGACGACCACGTCGTCGACCTGCTGCTCGACTCCGCCGCGATGGGCGTGAACACCGTCGAGCGGGAGGGCATCAGCCTCACCCACCCGGCCCGGTTCTCGCTGGTCGGCACGATGAACCCGGAGGAGGGCGAGTTGCGGCCGCAGCTCCTCGACCGGTTCGGGCTGTGCGTCACGGTCACGGGCGAGACCGACCCCGATGCCCGGGTGCAGATCATCGAGCGGCGGCTGGCGTTCGAGGCCGACCCGGCCGGGTTCGCCGGCCAGTGGCGCTGCCAGAGCGACGAGCTGGCGCAGCAGATCGCATCGGCCATTGACCTGCTGCCGCAGGTCGAGGCCGGCCACGGGGTGCTGCGGCAGGTCGCACAGACCTGCATGGAAGCCGGCGTCGACGGCCACCGCGCCGACATCACCATGGTCCGGGCAGCCCGCGCCCTGGCCGCCTGGAATGCCCGGACGGAGATCGTCCCCGACGACCTCAGCCAGGCAGCCCACCTGGTCCTACCCCACCGCATGCGCCGCCACCCCCTGGAAACCATCGGGCAGGTCCAGTCGCGGTGAGGGACCGAGGGAACCAGCGGAGGTGGTGAGGGACCGAGGGAACGGTAAAAGCTCGTGGAGGCGGTGAGGAACCACGGAGATCCCGGACCCGCCCCACCCCACCCCCGTTTTCGCTGGCCTTAATCCTGGTTTGCTGGCCTTATGTGTGTTTGCTGGCCTCACAGCACAGGCAAACGCGAATAAGGCCAGCAAACCGTCGGGTGGCCTGGAATTGAGTCATTGCGTATTACGTAATACGCTTTGGTTGTGGGAAAGCGGACGATTCAAGGACGCGAGATCTCGGATGCCCAGGTGCAGGCGTGGGCGGATGAAGCTGAGGCGGGCTATGACGTTGACGAGCTGCGGAAACGGTGGGGACGTCCTCCCCGGGCAGGGAGTGCCTCCCGGGTGGTGGCAACGCGGTTCTCTGATGAAGAGCTGGCCGAGCTGATGGCCCGCGCCGACCGCGAGGGACTGGATCGCTCCGCAGCAATCCGGGCTGCCGTGCACGAGTGGGCACGCGCATGATCGTCGCCCCGTCTGCGCGCAAGCACGGGATCAGCGACGAGGACGCGGTCGCTGCCGCGCATTCAGTACTCGCAGCCGGGCCACTGGATGACGAGAACCCGCAGCGCCCCCGTTTTCGCTGGCCTTAATGCCGGTTCGCTGGCCTCACAGCACAGGCAAACGCACATAAGGCCAGCAAACCGTTTGGGTTTTACACCTTGGTCGATTCGGCCTTCGACCTTGGTCGATTCGGACTCCCACAAAGGTCGCAATCGAAGTTCCATCCTGCGTTGGTAGCGGCGAAGAGCCCTCTGCGGGAAGTCTGGGAATGTCTCCGGAACCGAGATCCCGGAGCCCGAAGGAAAAGCATCAGGAAACCCCTGAGATCGCCGACTCCACAGGAAGGAAATCAACGATGAAGAGAAAAGCTTCAGATTCAATTCGCTTAGGAAAACAGCGGAGACGGTCCCTGGCGGCGGTGCTGGTGGGGGGTGCGCTGCTGGCGGGTCCGGTGGTGTCGGTTCTGCCGGCGTATGCGACGCCGGAGAAGGACGGCGCCAGCACCTCCACTCCTACCCCGGATGGTTCAGGGAGCAATCCAGCGGTGCCTAAAGGGCTGGAGTCGTTCTATAGCCAGGAGGTCTCGTGGTATCCGTGCGGGGACACCGGGGGCATGGAGAAGACCGAGGAGCAGGGCAAATTCTCGTGCGCCATGGTGACCGTCCCAATGGACTACAACAACCCAGACGGTAAGACCATCCAGATTGCAATGAAGAAACGCGCCGCCGACGGCGAATCCCGCGGACCACTGTTCATCAACCCCGGCGGGCCAGGCGGCTCCGGCATCCAGACAGTTGAGAGGGTGGAGCAGTACTCCTCGAAAGAGATGCTGGCCGGCTACGACGCGATCGGCTTCGACCCCCGCGGCGTCGGGTCCTCCACCCCCATCGACTGCGGCGATGCTCAGCTAACCGCTACGGATAAGCCGCAACCGGGTGAGTTCTTCGAGGTCTGGAGTGCGCACTACCTCACACAGGTCCGCGAGTTCCGGGAGCAGTGCGAGGCCCATTCCGAACCCGGCCTCCTGGACCACATAGGCACCGCATCAGTGGCCCGCGACCTCGACGTCCTCCGCGCCGTCTCCGGACAGAAAACCCTGGACTATCTCGGCATGTCCTACGGCACCGAAATCGGCTACACCTACGCCGAGCTCTTCCCCCACAACACCGGCCGACTGGTGCTCGATGGTGCCATGGACTCCACCTCAACCAACCACAGACTGACCGTGGAAACAGCCGAAGGGTATGAGAAAGCCCTCCACAGCTACGTCCAGGCCTGCCAAGACGGCACAGCCGGTGACAATTGCCCCCTGACCGGCAGCGTCGAGGACGGGGTGCGGCAGATCCGCGACCTCATCGCCTCCGCCAACGAATCACCCATGGCAACCTCCGACCCCGACGTGACCATCACCGGAGCCCAGCTCAGCCAGGGTATTCAGTCATACCTGGGTATCGGCGCTTGGCCGCAACTGACCGCGGCCCTGGCCCCCGCCATCACCCAGGGCGATGCCTCCGGCTTCACCAAGATCCTCAAGCAGGACCCGAATAGCTCAAACACGACAGCAGTACATACGGGGGTTATGTGCCAGGACCGTCCCGCGCAAGCCAATGGGGACCTCTGGCAGGCCCAGTATGAGGAGGCTCAGAAGGTCGCCCCCACCTTCGCGGGTGGCGCCGGCCTCGACATGACCTGCACCGCCTGGGGCCACTACTCCGAGACTGATCCCATCCCGCAGAACGTGCATGCCAAGGGTGCGGCCCCAATCCTGGTGGTCGGCACCACCGGCGACCCCGCCACCCCGTACCACTGGGCCCAGGCGCTAGCCAAGCAGCTCGACTCCGCCCAGCTGCTGACCTGGGACGGTAATGCCCATGTCGCCTACATCCGCGGCAACAAGTGCATCACCACAGCCGTCGACGGCTTCCTCCTGGACGGCCAGATGCCACAAGACAACCTCGTGTGCACCAGCTGAATCTGGGCGTTTACCCCTTATCGAGTCGTGTTGTCTCCACCTGCTCGCGCGGAGGCAACACGACTTTTGCACCGGGAAGCGTATGCGACTTGCTCGCTTTCCGGTCGGCGGTCGCCAGTCTGTGTGATGGGACGGGTTCCTTCCTGCTGTCGAGTTGTGCGGTTCTGGGAGGTTCTTGCCCTGGATGTAGTGATGTGGTTGATGACTGTGCGGGTGTGGTGGTGTCGCTGTGGGGGTTGTCCCTGTTCTTACCCCGACTTCCCGCCAAGGTGATTGCAACAGGGAGCACGTCTGTCGGAGGGTGAGGGCGTGAGGATCCTGAGTTCCTTGGATACCTCTGGTCTGGGAGCGCTTCCACGAGGCAGTGATCCCAGCCGGTCATCCCGCGTCGGCGTGAAGCCTGCGGGAACACAGATAACCACCTGAGGGGTGCCTATTTCAGCCCTTAAGGGAGGGTTTTCCCTACCTGGGGTGTGGGGCCAGCAGGATCGATACGGGCGTCTGGTTCCGGGATGGTGAAGGTCCTTAGGCAGCTGGCGATCTGGCGGGGACTGTACGAGAAAGGAAAACAATGACCGAGAAAGGAAAACAATGACAATGAAGAAAACTGATCTCATTCATTCAAGGAAGCATAAGAGAAGGTCTGTTGCTGCGGCGCTGGTGGGCTGTGCACTGCTGGCGGCGGGACCAGCAGCGTCAGCCCTGCCGGCCAATGATCTTCCACAGGGCTCCGGACACGATCACGGCAACAGTCATGGTCATAAGCATGGTCATGGTCGTGGGGTGCCGAAGGGGCTGGAGGCGTTCTATAACCAAGAAGTGTCGTGGTATCCCTGCGGTGATACCGGTGGCATGGACAGGACCGATGAGCAGGGCAAATTCTCCTGCGCCATGGTGACCGTCCCAATGGACTACAACAACCCAGACGGTAAAACCATCCAGATCGCAATGAAGAAACGCGTCGCCGATGGCGAGTCCCGCGGCCCGCTGTTCATCAACCCCGGCGGCCCGGGCGGCTCCGGTGTCCAAACGGTCGAGCAGATTGAGGGTACCGAGCAGATTGGAGGGGCGTCGAAGGAGCTGCTAGCCGGGTATGACGCGGTCGGTTTCGACCCCCGCGGGGTCGGGTCCTCCACCGCCATCAAATGCGGCGATGCCGCATCCCCCTTTGAATGGGGTCTCACCCCGGGACAGCCTCAAGAAGGCCAGTCTTTTGAGGACTGGGCCCAGGGCTACATGGGCAAGATCTCCGAGCTGTCAAAGAAATGCCAGGAACACTCCGAACCGGGCCTCCTGGACCACGTGAACACCGTCTCAGTGGCGCGCGACCTGGACGTGCTCCGCGCGGTCTCCGGGGAGAAGACCTTGAACTATCTCGGCATGTCCTATGGCACCGAGCTGGGCTACACCTACGCCGAGCTCTTCCCCAAGAACGCGGGGCGGTTGGTGCTCGACGGCGGGGTGGACTCCACCGTCACCCACGAGAAATTCGACCTGGACAGGGCTGAGGCCTTCGAGAATGCCCTGCACAGCTATGTGCAGGCCTGCCAGGAAGGAAAAGCCGGCGACACCTGTCCCTTGACCGGCAGCGTTGAAGACGGAGTGCAGCAGATCCGCGACCTGATCGCCTCCGCCGACGCATCACCCATGGCCACCTCCGACCCCGATCTAAAGATCACCGGAACCCACATCACACAGATCATCCAGAGCTACCTGGGCGGCGGCCAGTGGCAGCAGCTGACCACAACCCTCACGTCCATCACCCAGAAAGACGTCTCCGGAATCGCTGAGGTCGTCAAGCAGACCAATCAATCCTCCAAGGTCTCCGATGTGGCTACAACACTGGCCATCAGCTGCCAAGACCGTCCTTCGCAGGGTGATATAGAGGCATGGAAGGGCCAGTACCAGCAGGCCCAGGAGCTGTCCCCAACCTTCGGCCCTAAGACCCTCAACTTCGACATGACCTGTGCGGCGTGGGGTCACTACTCCGAGACCGACCCCATCCCGCAGGACGTCCACGCCGAGGGAGCCCCGCCGATCCTGGTGGTGGGAGCCACCGGTGACGCCGCCACCCCCTACAAGTGGTCCCAGGCCCTGGCTGAGCAGCTCGACTCCGCACAGCTGATCACCTGGGAAGGCAACGCCCACGTCGCCTACCCACGCGGCAACAAGTGCATCACCACAGCTGTTGACGGCTTCCTCCTCGACGGCAAGATGCCACAAGACAACCTCGTCTGCACCAACTAACACGCCAGATATCCCTGACCCGGTCGTGTTGTCTCCGCGTAGCTACGCGGAGACAACACGCCCCCCAAGAGATGGGGCGACTCAGCCCTTAAGGGGAGGGTTTTCCCTACCTAATTTGTGAGGCCAGCAGGGTCGATACGGGCGTCTGGTTCCGGGATGGTGGAAGTCCCAGGCAAGCGGGGACTGTACATGAAAGGAAATCGATGGTTATGAGGAGAACTGATCTCATTCATTCAAGGAGGCAGCGGAGGCAGTCCCTGGCCGCGGTGCTGCTAGGGGGTGCGCTGCTGGTGGGGCCGGTGGTGTCGGCTCTGCCCGCCTATGCAGCACCGCAGGGATCCGGCTCTCATGCCTCTGCCCCGGATGACCCAGGGGACAATACGGCAATACCGGAGGGGTTGGAGGCGTTCTATAACCAAGAAGTGTCGTGGTATCCGTGTGGTGACACCGGAGGCATGGACAGGACCGAGGAGCAGGGCAAATTCTCCTGCGCGACGGTGACCGTCCCAATGGACTACAACCAACCCGACGGTAAGACCATCCAGATCGCAATGAAAAAACGCGCCGCCGATGGCGACTCCCGCGGACCGCTGTTCATCAACCCCGGCGGCCCAGGCGGCTCCGGCATCCAGTTGGTTGAGAGAGCCGAGCAGAGATTCTCGAAGGAGTTGCTGGCCGGCTACGACGTGGTCGGCTTCGACCCGCGCGGCGTCGGCTCGTCCACTCCCATCGAGTGCGGGGACGCCCAGCTAACCGCTACGGATAAACCGCAGCCAGGTGAATTCTTCGAGACCTGGGCAGCGAACTACCTCACACAGGTCCGCGAGGTCCGGGAACAGTGCGAAGCCCACTCCGAACCGGGCCTGCTGGACCACATGAACACAGTCTCGGTGGCAAAAGACTTGGACGTGCTGAGAGCGATATCAGGGGAGAAGTCCCTGAACTACCTCGGCTACTCCTATGGCACCGAACTGGGCTACACCTATGCCGAGCTCTTCCCCCACAACACCGGCCGCCTGGTGCTCGACGGTGCAATAGATTCCACCATCTCTCACCAGGACTTCGACCTCGACAGGGCTGAGGGGTATGAGAATGCCCTGCACAGCTACGTCCAGGCCTGTCTGGAAGGAAAAGCCGGCGACACCTGCCCCCTGACCGGTGATGTGAAGCACGGGGTGCAGCAGATCCGCGACCTCATCGCCTCCGCCGACGCATCGCCGCTGAAAACCTCCGACCCCGATGTGAAGATCACCGGAGCCCAGCTCAAGGAGGCCATCAAGGGTTATCTGCACGTTGGCCAGTGGCAGCAGCTGACCACAGCCCTCACGCCGGTCATCACCCAAGGCGATGCCTCCGGCTTCACCGAGGCCCTCAAGCAGTCCTCGGGTGGTCTCAACGTGATGGCAGCCCTGGCTGTCCTGTGCCAGGATCGTCCCACGCAGGGCGGGGTGGATGCCTGGAGGGCCCAGTATGAGAAGGCCCAGGAGATCGCTCCCACCTTTGCGGCTGGTGGCGGTTTTGACATGATCTGTGCGGCGTGGGGTCACTACTCCGAGACCGACCCCATCCCGCAGAACGTGCATGCCAAGGGCGCGGCTCCGATCCTGGTGGTGGGCACCACCGGCGACCCCGCCACCCCCTACCACTGGGCCCAGGCCCTGGCCGAGCAGCTCGACTCCGCCCAGCTGCTGACCTGGAAGGGCGAGGGTCACTGCGCCTACGGACGCGGCAGCTCCTGCATCACCAAGGCTGTTGACGGCTTCCTCCTGGACGGCCAACTGCCACAAGACAACCTCGTGTGCACCAACTAACCCCCACCCCGTGGCCCTGCCGGACCCCGGCAGGGCCACCCCGGGGCATCCAAAGATCAGCTCTCCGCACCGCCGAAGCGCACTGCCACACCGGTTCAGGCTGCCAAACCTGCCGATGAAACAAGGAATGTGGGGGACTCAAGCCCCCATCGATTGACACCGTCTATTTTTCGTGGTTGGCTGAACCACAGAAGTTGAAAGCAAAAGAAGCATCACCCCGGATACCGACCAGGCCACTTCATACCTTCGTCGACCCGGGTTCCCCCAAAGGTCGCAATCCAGGTTCCATCCTGCGGCCGTAGCAGCAACCAGGCCGGTGACGGAAGTCTGAAGACGTCTCCGGGCAACCGAGATTCCGGGGGCTGAAGGAGATTCATTATGAAAGTCATGAAACGAGCGGCGGCGCTGCTCGTCGTGTTGGTCATCGGGCTGCTCAGCGCCTGCTCATCGACCCCCCCCCCAGCGCCCAGGCCCCAGGGTGGCAGCTCCTCAGGAGGCGCACGAGCTCACCAAGCAGGACGTCGATGCCTGGCTCGACGGCCAGCTCCCCGACGCCCTGCAGCAGGGCGAAATCCCGGGTGCGGTGGTGACAGTGGTCCACAACGGCCAGGTCCTGACCAACCGCGGCTACGGCTACGCCGCAACCGGGGCCGATGGGGAGGAGCCCCAGCCGGTGGATCCGGAGCGGACGCTGTTCCGCATCGGGTCGACGTCGAAGCTGGCCACCGGCATCGCTGTGATGCAGCTGGTGGAGCAGGGCAAGATCGACCTCGACGCCGACATCAGCACCTACGTAGACGTGAAGATCGACCGCCGTTTCCCCGGTGACATCACCATGCGCAATCTCCTAACCCACACCGCCGGATTCGAGAGGAGAGTCAGGGGGACGTTTACCCAGGAACAGCGGGAGCCCGATCTGGAGGAACATATTCTGCAGGATCCGCCAGTGCAGGTGTTCGCTCCCGGCACCACCCCCGCCTACTCGAACTACGGCATCTCCCTGGCCGGATACATCGTGCAGCAGGTCAGCGGCGAGAAATTCGAGGACTACCTCGACAAGCACGTCTTCGAGCCCGCCGGCATGACATCCTCCACCTTCCAGCAGCCGCTCCCTGCAGAACTTGCCGACCGAATGGCCCACGGCTATCAGACCAACGGTGGCCCGGCGCAGCCTTTTGAGGTGGTCGTCTCCTCTCCGGCCGGCGCCATGACCACCTCCGGGGCGGATGCGGCCCGATTCATGCTCGCCCAGCTAGGCCAGTCGCAGGGCAGCCCGCTGCTGCAGGACAGCACGTGGCAGCAGATGCAGTCGCAGGCCTCCTACACCGAACCCCTCGGGACTCTCGCCCACGGCGACCACATGGGCCTGGTCTACTGGGACCTCAGCCGCAACGGCCACCGCATCGTCGGACACGGCGGCGACACTCCGGCCTTCCGCACGATGCTTGAGATCTACCCCGACGACAATACGGGCATCTTCATCTCCATGAACGCCGCCGGCAAGAACGGGGCACCCGACACAATCCGCAAAGACCTGATGCGCGCCTTCTCCGACCGCTACTTCCCCGGCGAACAGACGGACGCCGGGAAGGCGCCCACCGCCGAGGAGTCGCAGCAGCACGCCACCACCGTGGCAGGCAACTACGCAAGCACCCGCTGGTCCTACACCACCTTCGTGAGCGCCGTCAACGGGCTTTCCAGCAGCTGGACGAATATCTCGGCGCTGCCCAATGGCCACCTGCTGGTGAAGTCAGGGAGCGCCACGACCGAGTATGAGGAGATCGAACCCTGGGTCTGGCGTGAGGTCGGCGGTTCCAAACGCCTCCCTGTGCAGGTCGAGGACGGCAAAGTCGTGCGTATTGGCATCGCTCCCGCCATGTCCATCGCCCCGGTCAGCCCGGCCCAGGCGGCCCTCGTCCCGGTGGTGCTGGCCTCGGGCGCGGTCCTGCTGCTGCTCATCATCGCCTGGCCCGTGGGCGGCATCCGGCGCTGGTGGACCACTCGCCAGGGGCAGGCCGTGCTGGGCGGCGGCCCACTCACTTGGAAGGGCCACCTGGCCCGCGCTGGTTCCCTGGCAAACCTGGCAGCTGCCGTCATCATGGCGTCATTCATGATGAACATATCGCCTCTGCTGCAACCATCCCCGTTGACCATTCGGGGAATACAGGCCCTGAGCCTGCTCGGTGTGCTGGCGATCATCCCAGCCGCCATGGACCTCATCCACGTGATCCGCCACAAGGCAGGAGTCCGGCGCATCATTGGCGCTTCCCTCCTGCTGGCCGGGCTGGCCGGTCTGGCGTGGGTGGCCTTCGCCTTCCACCTGCTCTCCCTCGACATCAGCTACTGAGGGCTGCGAGAAGATACCCGGTATGAGAATCTCCGACGTGACCGGTCCCTCCGTCCCGGGGGGACCGGTCCGGAAAGCCGACGTACTGCTGGCGGTCGCGGTCGCCGCCGGCTCGGTGCTGCTCGTGCTCTTATCAGTGCTGGTCGTACCTGAGACCTGGCTCAGGTTCAGCCAGGAGCAGTTGCAGCTGATCACGCTCCTGCTTGCGCTGCAGGGACTCGCGCTCGTGCTGTGGAATGCCCGGCCGGTGCTGTGCCTGGTACTGGTGGTCGCCCTTGTGCTCATGCTCTGGGCAGTGTCCCCAGGAGACCTTGCCATGACAGGGATACCACTGGCTCTCATCTGCTACCGGATAGGCACCCGGCTCCAGCTCTCCCGGGCGCTGGTGCTAGTCTCGACAGCCGCCATCGTGCTGACGGCGGCCTGGACCCTGAAGCTCTCAACGCTAGGTCAGGACATCTGGACGTCGCTGCTGAAAGCGGCAGTTACTGTCTTCATGAACTCCCTGCTGCCGCTGGTGGGCGGGATTGTGGTCGCCACCCGGGCCCAGAACCGGCTGCTGGTGCTGAAGCACACCCGGCGGGAGCACGAACAGCAGCTGGAGCTGGCCCTGATCCAGGAGCGACGCCGGATCGCCCGGGAGCTGCACGACGTCGCCGCCCACCACCTGGCCGGGATCGTCGTCCAGGCCTCCGCCGTCGGCGTGCTCATCGACAAGGAACCCGCCGCCGCCAAGGAGGCCGCGGCCCAGCTGCGGTCGCAGAGCAAGGAGACCCTCGAAGGACTGCGGTCGGTGGTGGGGATGCTGCGCGAGGACGAGGACACCAGCCCCGTCGCCGGCCTGAACGACCTGCCCGCACTCGTCGAGTCCACCCGGGAGCTGGGCGTGCAGGTCGAGCTGCTGCAGCCGCTGACGCTGCCCAGGCTGGCTCCGGTCGTCGACGCCACCGTGTACCGGGTAGCCCAGCAGGCGCTGAGCAACGCGCTCCAGCACGCCCCCGGGTCGGCGGTGCAGATCGAGGTGATCACCATCGGCGACTATCCGCGACTTGAGATCGTCAACAGCCCGGCACCGCGACGGGCCCTGACCACACCGGCCCACACCAACACCCAGTTCAGCGGCACCGGGTTGGCGGCGATGCGGGAGCGTGCCACCCTGATCGGAGCCCGGTTCGACGCCGGACCCACCACGGAGGGCGGCTGGCGGGTCTGCCTCGACCTGCCGATGCCCGCGATGACACGAGGAGAAGCATGATCAAGGTAGTGCTCGTCGACGACCAGGCGGTGGTCCGCACCGGCTTCACCGTCCTGCTGGAACAACACGACGACATCACAGTGGTCGGCCAGGCGTCCGGCGGCCGCGAGGCCATCGCGGTGGTGGCCCGGGAGCAGCCCGACGTGGTGTGCATGGACCTGCGGATGCCGTCCGGTGACGGCCTGACCGCCACCCAGGAGATCGTCGCCAACCGCCGGGACGGGGTGCCCGCGGTGCTGGTGGTGACCACCTTCAACCTGGACTCCGACGTGTTCGGAGCCCTGGAGGCCGGGGCCGACGGGTTCATCCTCAAGGACTGCGACCCCGACGAGCTGGTCCGCGCGGTACGCCGCCTGGCCGCCGGCTATGGCCTGGTGGATCAGAGCGTCACGCGCCGGGTGATCGCCGAGTTCGCCCGCCGCCGCGCCCCCGAGCCCGTCACCCAGGAAGCGGCCCAGCTCACCGTCCGGGAACGCGAGATCGTGCAGCTCCTCGCACAGGGCATGTCCAACGCGGAGATCGCCGCCCAGCTGGTCGTCGAGACCAGCACCGTCAAGTCCCACCTGACCCGGCTGATGACGAAGATCGGCGCCCGGGACCGGGTGCAGACGGTGGTCTGGGCGTATCGCAACGGTTTTGACCCGCACAGCTGATACGCGGCCTATGATGATTGAAAGCGCTCTCATAACCCGTAGACCACGAGTTCGCCACACATCTCCCTATACATTCATATAATTTCTTATACACTCGTATCATGACTACTGACTTAACCAGCCGGGCGCGTCTTCGGGACGCCACCATCGCACTCGTCGCGGAGGGCCATAAACCCTCTGCCAGAACCGTCGCGGCTAGAGCAGATGTCTCCATCGGGTTGATCCGGCACCACTTCGGGACGATGGAGGGAATGCTCCTGAGCTGCGACGACCACGTCGCCTCCCTCGTCCGCGACGCTAAGAACGACGCCATCCGCGGCCCCATACCCGACGTGCTGTCCTCGCTACGGGAGACCGGCCAGGCCCAGATCCTCGGCTACCTCGCGCATCGCCTCACCGATCCCAGTCCCACCATCGACGCTCTCGTCGACCAGATGGCTGAAGACGCCACCGGATACATGCAGCGGGCCATCGACGCCGGCCTGCTCAACCCCATCCCCGACGTCGGCGTCGCGGCGCGGATGCTGACCATCTACGCGCTTGGCTCGATGGTGCTCAGCAGCCACATGAAACGCCTCCTCGGCATCGACATCACCGCCAAGGACTTGGCCGCCGAACCCGGTGTCAGCGCCTACGTGCAGGCCCAGCTCACACTCTTCTCAAGCCTCTTCTCGCCCAGCCTGGCAGAGCAGATGGAAACCCAGCTGGAGGAGAAATGAGCGCGATCCGCACCCACGAGCTCACGAAACGCTACGGCAGCTTCACGGCCCTGAAGGGCATCGACCTGGAGGTCGGCACGGGTGAGGTCTTCGGCTTCCTCGGACCCAACGGCGCAGGCAAGTCCACCACCATCCGGATCCTGCTCGACGAGATCCGCGCCACCCTAGGCACCGCCCACATCTTCGGCCTCGACTCGCGCCGCGACGCCGTCGCCATCCACCGCCGCCTCGGCTATCTGCCCAGCGACCTGGCCCTCTACCCGAAGCTGACCGGCGCGCAGACGCTGCGGTTCTTCGGACGCCTGCACGGCGGCGTCGACTGGCCCTACGTGAACCAGCTGCGCGAGCGTCTCGACGCGAACCTGAGCAAGAGAGTCGGGGAGCTGTCGTCGGGCAACCGGCAGAAGATCGGGCTGATGGCCGCCCTGATGCACCAGCCCGAGCTGCTGATCATGGACGAGCCCAACACCGGCCTGGACCCCCTCGTCCAGCACGAGTTCCACCAGATGCTGCGCGAGACGGCGGCCGAGGGCCGCACGGTGTTCCTGTCCTCCCACACCCTCTCGGAGGTGCAGCGCGTCGCGGACCGGGTCGGCATCATCCGCCGCGGCCAGCTCGTCGCCATCGAGAACGTCGCCGACCTGCGGGCCATGCGCCGCGTGGAGCTGGTCCTGGACCGCGACGCCGAACCACACGACTTCACCGGCATCCCCGGAGCCCACGACGTCACTGTGCACGAGAACACGGCGCAGCTGGCCTTCGACGGGGAACTGGGATCGCTGCTGCACGCCGTCACAGCCACGTACGGCATCGTCGACCTGGCCTCCCGTGACGCCGACCTTGAGGAAATCTTCCTAGCCTTCTATGAGGAGCAGGCATGAACGCACTCATCGTCCTGGAACGCGGGCTCGGCTCGCGCTGGAAGGTCATCGCCATCATCGCCGTGACGATCCTCGCCTTCCTGCTGATGGGGATCGAGGTGGTGGACTCGATGGACTCCAACATCTACGACTCGCTGCCGCCCGCGATGCTGAGCCTCGCCGGGATACCGGCCGGCGCCGCGACGTCCGTGATGGCCTATGCGCAGATGCTCGGTTTCCTGGGCGCGATCACGGCGGCGGGATTCGCCGTCGCGGTAGGTGCACAGGTGATAGCGGGCGAGGAGCAGGACCGCACGCTGCCGCTGCTGCTCAGCCATCCTGTCTCCCGGCTGGGGGTCGGAATCGCCAAGGCCGGGGTGCTGGTGGCGACCGCCGGCATCATGTCGCTGGGACTGTGGGGCGCAGCCCAGGTGGCGGCGCTGCCCTTCAACCTCGCCCTCGGGAATGCCCACCTCGGGGAGCTTTGTCTCGCGCTGGGTGCGAATGCGCTGCTGTGCGGGTCCGTCGCATTCGCCGTCGGGGGTGTGACGGGGAGCCGGGGCCTGGCGACCGGGGTCGCCTCGGTGGTGCTGGGCTTCGGCTGGCTGCTCGCGAGCCTGCTGCCTCAGTGGTCGCAGACCCGCGACCTGGCTCAGTTCATCCCCTGGTACTGGTACAGCAAACCGGTGGTGCTGGTGAACGGCCTCGACGGCGGCTACCTGGCGCTGATGCTGGGGGTGGCGGCGACGCTGCTGGCGGCTGGGGTCGTCGGCGTAATGGTCCGCGACCTGCGCAGCACACCACTGCGCCTGTCCTGGCCCCATAGGCGGCAGACGCCGGAGCGGGCGGGCACCCAGCGGCTGGCAGACAACCGCGTGGCGACCACCGTCCGGGCTCCCGGACTCACCGGGCTCGCGATCTCCCGTCACACCGGCCTACTGCTGGTGCTGGGTATGGTGATGTTCGCCGTCATGGGGGTGTCGATGGGCCCGGTGTACGACCAGATGGCGCCGCAGCTGGTGACGGTGTCCCAGTCGATGCCATCCGCGCTCCTCCAGATGTGGGGCGCCACCGACATGGCCTCCCCAGCCGGTTTCTACTGGGGTGAGACCATGAGCCTGATGGCACCCGCCACCGTCACCGTGGCCGGCGCGGCCATCGCCACGGCACTGGGCAGCGACGAGCGGTCGGGATGCCTCGGCCTATTGCTGGCGGCCGGGCTACCCAGGTGGCGGGTCCTGGCCTACACCATCACGGCGCAGGCAATCGTCGTGACCGCCATCGCCATCCTGACTGGGCTCGGCATCTGGGGCGGGACGCTCCTGGGCGATGTCAGCCTGCCGGCCGGGAACATCGCGGGAGCCGCGCTGCACCTGATGGCGCTGGGACTGTTCGTCAGCGCGACGGCGACACTGGCAGTGGCCGCCGTAGGAACCCCAGCAGCCGCGGCCTGGACGGCGACCGGGGTCGGCCTGGTCGGCTACTTCATCAACGTGACCCTGCCCATGAACCCCAACCTGGCCGACTGGGCCAAGATCTCCCCGTTCCACTGGTACGGCGCCTCCCACCCCCTGGAGAACGGCCCGGACTGGGGCGGCATCGCGGTCCTCCTGGCGGCCGCCGCAGTCCTGCTGGCAGCGTCCTTCCCGTTGTTCACCAGACGCGACCTACGGGTGTGAGCCCCTGCAGTGGTCAGAGCTCGGTTCCGGGAGCGGCGGCGTACTGGTCGATGGCGGCCAGCTCGTCGTCGGTGAATGTCAGGTTGTCGAGGGCTCCGAGGTTGGTGTCGAGCTGTCTCAGCGACGAGACCCCGATCAGCGTGGACGTGACCCGCGGGTCCCGCAGCACCCAGGCGAGCGCCATCTGCGCCAGCGACTGCCCGCGCTCCCGGGCGATCTCGTTCAGGCCCCGGATGCGGCTGAGGACCTCGTCGCTCAAGGTCTCCCGGGACAGCGACCCGCCCCGGGCGGCCCGCGAGTCGCCGGGGATGCCGTCCAGGTAGCGGTCGGTGAGCAGCCCCTGCGCCAGGGCGGTGAAGGAGATGATCCCCATGCCCTCGGACTCGCAGGCCTCCACCAGGCGGGGTTCGATCCAGCGGTTGAACATGTTGTACAGCGGCTGGTGGATCAGCAGCGGAGTGCCGAGCTCACGGGCAATACGAGCGGCTTGCCGCGTCTCGTCGTCCGAGTAGGACGAGATCCCGACGTAGAGCGCCTTTCCGGAGCGGACCGCGTGGTCGAGGGCCGTGACGGTCTCCTCCAGGGGGGTGTCCGGGTCGAAGCAGTGCGAGTAGAAGATGTCGACGTAGTCCAGGCCCATGCGCCGCAGCGACTGGTCGAGGGAGGCGAGAAGGTACTTCCGCGACCCACCGCGCTGCCCGTAGGGTCCTGGCCACATCTCGTAGCCGGCTTTGGTGGAGATCACCAGCTCGTCGCGGAACGGGGCGAGGTCCTGGCGGAGGATGGTCCCGAAGTTGACCTCCGCTTGACCGTAGGGCGGGCCGTAGTTGTTGGCCAGGTCGAAGTGCGTGATGCCTGCGTCGAAGGCGCGGCGGACGATCTCGCGCTGCACCCCAAGGGGCTTGTCATCGCCGAAGTTCTGCCAGAAGCCGAGCGAGAGGGCAGGCAGCAGCAGGCCTGAGCGGCCGCAGCGGCGGTAGGGCATGCGACCGTCGTAGCGGTCCGGGTCAGGCACATAGGTGGGGTACATGGCCCCATCCTGCCAGCCGCCGCGAGGCGGCGTGAAGCCGCCCATCACGTGCTGTGAGCGGGACCGCTGGCCCCGGTGGCGGGAATCCCCTCACCCGGTGCCGGGCACCGGGCAGAGACCGCGGGTGACCCCGTGCGGTAGCAGTATTGCGAAGGTGAGTGAGACATTCTGGCTCTGGCAACATGCCGACGCCACCGTGCGGGGCCTGCAGAAGCAGGTGAAAGAGCTGAAACAACAGGCCGAGGTGACGGCGGTCAGCAGCGCACGCCAGCGGCGTGAGACCTCCAAGCTCCGGTCCGACCTGAAGAACATGCGCGGCTCACTGGAAACCAGGCTGAATGCGCTGACCAACGCCTTCGTCGCGTTCGTGGAGCTCGATGGCATCCGCACACAGCTCGCGGCCTTCCCCCAGCAAGCCGAGGCGCGGCGTTTCGCGTTCCAGGATCTCGGGGTGCTTCTCGATGGCGAATCTCCCCCGCAGCGTCCGGACGTCGAGGGGTACTGGCTGCCCCCGGCGATGGCCGCGCTGCGTCCCGACGGCTCCGTCGACCCGGACCTCGCCGCCGTCGCCTCCCAGCGCGACCCCGGCGCTGCGCCCGTTTTCCTCACCATCGCCCAGGCCGCGCTGGGGGCGGGCAGCACCGTCGCCGCCAAACTGCCAGGACTCCTGGCCCCCGACGAGGACGGCACGTGGGCGACGTGGCAGCTGCTGGTCTGGGGCGCAGTGCTGCACGGAGCCTTCGGGGCGGCGGCGCTAGCGACGCTGCAGCCCACCTTCCAGCCCTTGCTTCCCGACGCCGCGGACTGGCTGGAGTGGGCGAAAACCAACGCCGGGACCAATAACGAGGGCGACGTCCTGGACTGGGTGACCGGCAGACTCGCGGACCTCAACCCGCAGGAGGTCCCTGGGGAAACCAGCCGGGCACCGGATGCCCCGGGACGTCCCGACTTCACGATGCCGGATTCCGATCCCAGCCAGGACAGCTCCAGGCGACCTGCGTCCATCCCCGCTGCGCCGGTGATCGAGCCTGAGGAGGCAGCCCCGGCGACGAGCAGCCTTCCCGGGGAGTCCGGGGAGACGGCTGAGCCGGATGCCGAGGAGGTCGGCCAGGCTCTGCTCATCCAGGTGCTGCAGCTACGCATCCGCGATGGCAGCGAGGACGAGCGCGCGCTGCTGGCCCGCGCGGAGGTCCTGGAGGAGCAGTTCAACAACCCCCTAGGCGCCAGCGAGGTCCCTGATGAGGTGCCTGAGAAACGTCATGCGGTACTCGATGTGCTGCGCCAGAGCGCCCTCGATGACCAGGTCAGCCGGCAGGACCGTCGTCGGCTCTGGGTGCTGTTCGGTGAGGTCTTCGTGCCCATGGCCCAGGACTTCCTGGCGGAGCAGCGTCCCGCGATGCCGCGCGAGCAGGTCCTTGGCTATGGCGACCTCACCGTGGACCCCAACGGCGTGCACGACCGCTCCAAGGTGCACGCCCTGATGCGCCGCTACGAGGCGCAGGACCCCCACGGCCTGGCTGTGCGCGGCAACGGGGTCATGTGGGCTGGGGTGGGACTGTGCCTCCTGGCGGTCGTGATTCTGGTCACATCGCGCTCAGCGCTGGCGCTGCTGCTCATCATCGCCGGATTGGGAACGGCGGCAACCGGGTACTTCCTCCTGCAGGATGTCAAAAACCAGCGTCTGGCCATCGAGGCCAGCAAACGTGCCCTGGGCGACAAGATCGAGCACACCGCCAGGGTTGCGGCCGACAAATACGAGAAAGCCATCAGCTCCCACAAGAGACGCCAAGAGTGGGCCTCCCGGTTCCTCGACGTGTTCCGGTCCGTCTCAGCCAGCTGAGCCGGGAGGCGCGGCTGGATCCAGCGTCAGGGCCCTGGCCCAGGCCCGGATGACGGGAGGATCGACGTGGTCGCCGGGTTTCTTGGCGAGCACCCAGAACAGCAGCCGCTTGAGGAAACCGACCTTCTCGGGGGCGTAGCGGCCTGCGAACGCAGCCTGCGAGGTCGCTTCGACCAGCTCGGCCGCGGCCTTGTTGCACCTGAGGGCCTCGTCGTTCTTGGTGGGGTCGACGGCGGTGATGGAGACGTTGAATAGGGCAGCGCGCCCTACCTGCTGCCCGTGCTTGCGCAACCAGTCCAGCGCCTCCGGCAGCCAGGTCATGGTCTGGATGGCGCTGCCCAGCACGTAGAGGCCGAATCCGGCCGGGTCGGGGGCGTCACGCAGGTCCCTCACGTCGACGTCACAGCCCCGGGCACGCAGCTCATCGGCGATGATCCCGGCCACCTCAGCCGTGGAGCCTGCCCGCGTCGCATATCCCACCAGAACTCTAACCATGCGCCAACGCTAGTGCCTCCAGGTTCACACCGGTAGCTGGGACATCGTGCGAAGCGCGTCGTTTTCCGGACGGCCTGTACTGGTCAGCCGGAATGCCGCGGAACCGCCGGCCCCACCATCGGCAAAGACGCGGACGCCAAAACGACCTGCCCCGAACATCGACACCTCCCGCACCACTGCCTCCCCGGCGAGGAGCACGCGAAGGCGTTCAACGAGAGCCGTCTGCCCGGGCGTCATCACTGCGGAGGACTGTAGGAGAGCCGGTCGAAGATCAGCACGCTCTCAACGATCTTCCCCTCCCGGACCGTGAAGAGCTCAGCAGCCGGGACGGTTGAGGTGGCCGCGGTCTGCGGGTAGTAAAACAAGGCGACGCGATCCCCGGCGGCGAACTCGGCGATATCGCCAATGCCGATGAGCGATGGCGCAAAGGCTCCGATGAACTCCTGGTAGACGTCCTTGCCCTCCAGGTCACCACCGGGGGCATGGCAGATGATGTCATCAGCGACGCACTCCATCGCCTGCTCGACATCACCGCTCGTCCAGGCGTGGTGGTACTTCTTCACGATGTCGTAGGCGCTGTCGTAGGTCATGGGATTGTCCTTCCAGGTCGGCTGCCCGCACCGTAACACAAATGGCCATTTGTGTTATTGCGAGGACCAAGCGGCATCTATAGGCAGAAGCCTGCTTTTGCGTCTGAAGTTGCCTATGAGATCACTCTCAACGGCAAGTCGAGACGCAAAAGCAGGCTTCTCGTGTATTCCGTGCTCGTCGACACCCAGGTAGGCTCGGGCACGGAGCAGGGAGGTTCACATGGGCAATGCAAAGCGCGTCGGGGTGCTCACGGCTGGCGGCGACTCCCCCGGCCTCAACGCCGCCATCCGCGGGCTCGGCAAGGCCGCCATCGGCCGGCACGGCATGGAGCTGATCGGCTTCCGCGACGGCGTGCGCGGACTCGCTGAGGACCGCAGTTTCACGCTCGGACCGGAGGCGCTGTCCGGGATCCTCACCGTCGGCGGCACCATTCTCGGGACCAGCCGCGACAAGGTGCATCGCATGCGGCTGAATGGCGAGACCGTCGACGCCATCCCCACCATCAGGGAGGTGGTGGAGCGCAACGAGCTGGACTGCCTGGTGATGCTCGGCGGCGGCGGGACCGCAAAGAACGCGCTACGGCTGTCCGAGGCGGGCATCCCGGTGATGCACCTGCCCAAGACCATCGACCGCGACGTCGCCCACACCGACAACACCTTCGGCTTCTCCACGGCCCTGGAGATCGCGACGGACGCCATCGACCGCCTCCACTCCACCGCCCATAGCCACCACCGCGTGATCCTGGCGGAGATCATGGGGCACAAAGCCGGCTGGCTGGCGCTGGGGGCGGGCATCTCGGGTGGCGCCGACGTCATCCTGATCCCCGAGATCCCGTACTCGGTGGACGCCATCACCGAGACCATCCGGGCGCGACAGGCCCGCGGCACCAACTTCAGCGTGATCGCGGTGGCCGAGGGCGCCACCGACGTCAAGACCGCGCAGGCCATCGCCGCCGCCGAGTCGCTCAAGAAGTCCGCCACCACGCCCGAGGCCAAGGCCGCGGCCAAGGACCATCTCGCCCGGGTCCTCGACGACCACCGCGAGCACACCTTCCAGCTGGCCCGCGAGCTGGAGGCCGCGACCGGCCTGGAGACCCGCGTCACGATCCTGGGCTACGTACAGCGCGGCGGGACGCCTTGCGCGGAGGACCGGCTGCTGGGGTCGCGGATCGGCACCGCCGCCGCCGACCTGATCGCCGACGGCGTCAGTGGCGTCATGGTCGCCAGCAAGGGTGACGGCACCGCGCCCGTCGACCTGAGGAAGGTCGCGGGAAACCTGGCGCTGGTGCCGCCAGACCATCCGTGGATCCAGACCGCACGCGCCGTCGGCACCGGCCTCGGGGACTAACTCGGCGATCAGCAGGATCAGCAGGACAGGCGGGCTACGGGGTTAGCGGATCCGCGACGGCCAAGCCCCGCGCCCGCGCCGCCTCGGCCAAGCGGGCATCGTGGGTGAGGACGGTGACGGGGTCAGCGTCGCTGTGCAGGATCAGGGCACTGGCCAGGTGAATCGCGTCGAGGGACTTCAGTTCCCCGGTCAGCGCACAGGCGCCATCGACCACCTCGCGGGAGATCTCCAGCAGTTCTATGTTGGTCAAGAGCGTCCGCGCACTCTCCACTGGAGTGCGTGTGCGGCGCGCCACGCGGATGAGTTCGATCTCCAGCAGAACCGAGGAATTCACTGAATGCCAACGGTCCCCTTGCTCCAGTAGGTTCTCAACCTTGCCAGCCCCATCCTGCCCAAGGAGGAGAAGAGCCATACACGATGTGTCAACGTAGAGCATCGAGGTCGATCTCCTCCCGGTCTTCAGCCAGAAGCTGCTCGATTGTCATGCCTTCGGGCAGCTTGCCTAGAACCTTAGGGAGCCGGAATGGCCCCGTGGCGGGCCGGAGTTTGCCCTCGCGAAGGAGCCGCTCGCGGGGAGTTTCGTCGGGACGGATGGGGACGATCTGGGCTACTGGGCGGCCGCGGTCGGTGACCGTCACTGGCCGGCCAGACTCGGTTACCTGGGCGATGATGCGTCCCGAGCGCTGGTTGAGTTCACGCAGGCTGACGCTGTCCGGGTAAGGCGTGGGTATGTCGGCGGGCTGAGCGTTCATGCCTCCACGATACGCCTTGTCCTACATGTCCTACCTGGAGTCTCACTGGGATCGAGGACCGGCCGGGGTGGCCGGTCCTCTCGCCCGGGTAGGGAGCAGCGAAGCCCCTCAGTCGAAGATTGGTCCGACGTCACGGGACCGCTTCAGCTCGAAGAAGCCCGGGTAGGCCGTCACCTTGGCCACGCCGTCGAACAGCTCGCCCGCGGCCTCGCCCTTCGGGGCTGGCGAGATGACCGGGCCGAACAGGGCCATGCCGTTGATGCGGATGATCGGAGTGCCGACGTCCGTGCCGACGAGGTCCTGCGCCACCTTCTGGTAGGCGCGCAGGTCGGCGTCGAACTCGTCGGTGGTCACGCGCTGGGCGATGCCGGCATCGAGCCCGGCCTCCTGCAGGGCAGCAGCGATGGTTTCCACCGTGATGGGCTCGCCCTTCGGGTGCAGGCGGGTACCAAGGGCGGTGTAGAAGTCGCGGACCTGGTCGTGCCCGTAGAGTTTCATGACGGCCGCCGCGGCGCGGGAGGCGATGAGGGTCTCGTCGATGTGCGCCCGGTAGCCGGGGTCGAGGTCGCGCCCCTCGTTGAGGATGAACAGGCTCATGGGGTGGAAGACGGCCTTGACGTCCCGGACCTTCTCCACCTCCAGGATCCAGCGGGAGGTCATCCAGGCCCAGGGGCACGTCGGGTCGAACCAGAAATCAACTTGCGTGGTCATGCGCCCAATCCCACCACAGGGGTCAAGCCGCACTGCCCAGGCATCCTGGCCGGGGAGTGTCCTGGACCGTGGCGCGGCCCTCCGGGCAGCTTCCGGTACATTGCGGTGGTGGTCCGCGCGCCGGCGCGGCCCCACCAGCACCGATACGAGGAAAGTCACATGAGCGAGCAGCCCCCGGCCCCGCAGGACGAGGTCACCTTCTCCACCTCTGGCCCGCACGGGTTCCTCACCCCGCGCCGGGTGGCGCGGATCGCGATCCTGGTGGCGCTGTCGGGGGCTGGGGCCTTCATCAAGATCCCCAGCCCGACGGGCACCGTCGCGCTGGACTCAGCCCCCGGATACCTGGCCGCCGCCGTGTTCTCCCCGCTTGAGGGCGGCATCGTCGGGGCGCTCGGGCACCTGATCTCCGCAGCGACTGCTGGTCTCCCGCTGGGCCTGCCGGTCCACCTCATCGTCGCGGCCGAGATGTTCCTTTTCGCCTGGGTCTTCGGGTGGCTGAGCCGCCGCGTAGGCCTCCTGGCGGGTGGCGTGGCGGCGGCGCTGCTGAACGGCTTGCTGGCCCCGGCGATCCTGATCCCCGTCGGCGGCCTCGGAATGTACGTCGCGCAGGTGGTGCCGCTGCTCGCCGGGTCGGCCATCAACATCGTGGTGGCGGCAGTGGCCGGGGTCGCGCTGGCCGCGGCCGGGCTCGCCGACCATCCCGTCGGGATCACCGGTCCCGGGCGGCGATGACGAGCCCCGTGCGCCCCGTCCGCGACCTGCTGGTCATCGACGGCTCCCCGCGCCTGGTGGTCGCATGCGACTCGGTGGGCGGCATCGGCCCGCGCCCCGCCGATCCAGTGCGGGTGCCCGCGGAGCTGGTGGCGCACTTCGCGGCCCGGGTGCCGCTGCTGGAGGTGCTGTGTGCCGGGGCGCGTCCCGTCGCGCTGATCAACACCCTGTGCCACGACCTGGCCGACGCCGCGCCCTTCATCGACATGTTCCGGGAGGTCGCGGCTAACGTCGGCATCCCACCCGAGGCGGTGACGGGCAGCACCGAGGAGAACGTGCCGTCGCCAGCGACGGGGGTCGGGGTGACGGCCATCGGGACTGTCACCGGCGAGCTTCTGACCGCCGGCGGCCGGCCCGGCGACCTGGTGGTGTGCGCAGGCTGGCCGCGATCCGCCCCGCACGACGAGATCTTCATCGGCCACCCGGACATCGTGCCGCTACCCACCGTCCAGGACCTCGTCGGGAGCGGCCTGGTCCACGACGCCCTGCCGGTCGGGTCGCGGGGCATCGGCTACGAGACCGGGCAGCTCGCCTCCTCCGCGGGTCTTGGCCTTAACTGGCTGACCCATCCCCTGCCCCTCGACGCCTCCGGCGGCCCCGCGAGCTGCGTGCTGATCGCCTGCGACCCCAACTCCGCGGCGGACCTGCGGGGACTGGTCCCCGGGCACGTCCCCTGGCATCCGGTGGCGGAGCTGACGGCCCGGTGATCGAGGCCCGCCGGTTCGGTTTCTCCCACCGCGGCACCGGTCGGCGCCAGCTCCAGGACGTCACCTGCGAGATCCCCGCCGGGAGCCGGGTCGCGGTGATGGGCGCGACGGGGGCAGGCAAGTCGACTCTCGCGATGGCCCTGAACGGCCTGGTTCCCCACCACCACCCCGGCGACCTCTACGGGCAGCTGCGGGTGGCGGGCATGGCCACCCACGAGGCGTCGCTGCCCCAGCTGGTGCGCGTCGCCGGCCTGGTGTCACAGGATCCCCAGGCTCAGGTGATGGAGCGCCTGGTGCTCGACGACGCCGCCGCCGGTCCCGCGAACCTGGGCCTGCCGCGGGACGAGGTGATCTCGCGGGCGCGCCGGGCCCTGGCCGCAGTCGGCCTGGCGGACCTGGCCTGCCGCGAGACCACCACCCTGTCCGGCGGGCAGCTCCAGCGGCTCGCGATCGCCGGGGTCCTCGCGATGGAACCGCAGCTGCTGGTCCTCGACGAGCCGGCCTCGGCACTCGACCCGGAGGGCGCGGCGGCGGTCCGCAGCATCATACGAACCCTCAGCGACGCTGGCAATACGATAGTATTGGTGGAGCATGACCCGGACGCCGTCGCCACCTGGGCCGATCTGCTCCTGGTGCTGGCCGGCGGCCGGGTCAGCTACTTCGGCCCGCCAGGCCCCTTCCTCCGGGACGCGGAGCGCATGGCGGCGGCGGGGCTACGGCCGGCGGCCGGCCCCAGGCCCCGATCTCCTCAGGCCCCGCGCAGCACCCCGCCTCAGGCGTCCACCCGCACACCAGTCCTGGAGACGATCGCCCTGACCCACCGGTACCCCTCGGGGGCGCTGGCACTCGACAGCGTGGATCTCGCCATCTATCGCGGCGAGTTCGTCGCGCTGCTGGGCGGCAACGGTGCAGGCAAAAGCACTCTGGCCAGGCATTTCACCGGACTCCTGAGCCCCACTTCGGGAATGGTGCGGGTGAGCGGCAGTGACGCCGGGGGCCGCGACGCCGGTGACCTGGCGGGCGAGGTGGGGTTCGTCTTCCAGAATCCCGACCACCAGATCTTCGCGAACACCGTCTTCGACGAGGCCGCCTTCGGCCTGCGCAATACAAACGTATCTCAGGAGCAGGTGGCGGAACGCGTCGGGCGAGTGCTCGGCCAGGTGGGGCTGGGCGACGCCGCCGGGACCCATCCGCTGCGGCTCAGCCGGGCTGAGCGACAGCGGCTCGCGGTCGCGTCGGTGCTCGTCCGCGCCCCTGGGATCCTCATTCTCGACGAGCCCACCACCGGCCAGGACTGGCGGGACACGCAGGCGCTGATGGAGCTGGTCTCCGGCCTGCACCGGGCCGGTGCCACCGTCGTCCTGATCACCCACGACCTCCAGCTGGCCGCCCGGTATGCCACGCGCGCAGTGGTGCTCGACGAGGGCCGCCTGGCCCTGGATATCCCCATGACAAGGCTTTTCGACGACGAGGCCCGGCTCGCGGAGCTGCACCTGGCCTCCACCGGCAAGCCCGGCAGCCAGGCCCCGGATCCCGGCGAACCGCCAAAGACCACCGGCGAGCCCACACGGCCCCAGGGCCAGGCATCGCTGCTCAGCAGGGCCGACGTGCGGTCAAAGCTGCTGGCCCTAGCAGCCGTCGTGGCCGCGACCCTGCTGGCCTTAGATCCGCTGGCGAATCTCGTCCTGGCCGCGGTGACGGCCGGGGCTCTGGTGTCTTCCGGTGGTTCATCAGTGGGAGGCGGTTCCGGGACGGATGGGTTGCGGCGGCTCCGGGGCCTCCTGGCGCCGCTGTTGCCCGTGCTGTTCCTGGTATTCGCCTTCGCGGTCCTCGCCCCGCCGCCGGGGGCTGATCCGGACGTCGTGACCCGGCTGTGGCCCGGCGCGCTACCGGTGACCGCAGGCGGACTGCGCCACGCCGCGAACCTGGTGCTGCGGCTGGTGGCCATGGTGTGCGGGTCGGCGGCGGTGCTGGCGTCCACCCCCACCGAGCAGTTCACCACCCTGATGCGCACACTCCGGCTGCCGAACGCACTGGTGTTCATGTGCACGACGGCGCTGCGGTTCGTCCCGACGCTGCGGCAGCGTGCCCGTCAAATCACCGACGCGCAACAGGTCCGGGGCGCACGCATCAGCTCGGGTGGCCTCGTGCGCCGCATCAAGGCCCACGCCACGGTCATGATTCCGCTGCTGACCAGCGGAATCCGCATGTCAGAGGACCTGGCCGCCGCGATGGTATCCCGCGGCTACGGCATCACCCGGCACCCCACCCGCCTGCACGACCTGTCCTGGTCCTGGCGCGACACCCTCCTGGCGGCGGCCGCCATCGCGCTGCTGGCGGTCCCGCTCGTCACAGGTTGAAAAACTAGGGCACTTGAAAAACTGGGGTGTGAAGAGCCGGGGTCAGGACACCTCACCGACCAGCTCGTGCACGCCCGCGACGATCTCGCTGGGCCGGAAGGGAAACCTCTTGACGGACTCGCGGGTGGAGATCCCGGTGAGCACCAGGACTGTATGCAGCCCAGCCTCCATCCCGGCGACGATGTCGGTGTCCATCCGGTCGCCGATCATGCCCGTGTGCTCGCTGTGCACGCCGAGGCGGTTCAGGGCGGAGCGGAACATCATCGGGTTGGGTTTGCCCACCACGTAGGGCTTCCTCTGCGTGGCCTCGCTGATGAGGGCCGCGATGGCGCCGGTGGCGGGCAGCACCCCGTCGGTGCTCGGGCCGGTGGCGTCGGGGTTGGTGATGATGAACCGTGCCCCCGCGTCGATCAGCCGGATGGCGCGGGTGATGGACTCGAAGGAGTAGGTCCGGGTCTCCCCGATGACCACGAAGTCCGGGTTCCGGTCGGTGAGCACGAAACCAGCCTCGTGCAGCGCGGTGATGGTGCCGGCCTCGCCGATTACGTACACCGATGCGCCGGGTTGTTGCTGCTCCAGGAAGGTGGCCGTGGCCAGCGCTGAGGTCCAGATGTGGTCCTCCGGCACCACAAGCCCGGAGTCCCGCAGCCGCGCGGACAGGTCGCGGGGGGTGAAGGTCGAGTTGTTGGTGAGCACCAGGAACGGCGTCTCTGAGCGGGTCCACTGCTCGATCAGCTCCTGCGCCCCCGGGAGCGCCTGCTCCTCATGCACCAGGACACCGTCCATGTCGGTCAGCCAGGCATGCACATCGGATCGCACTCGCATGGCATCAAATTACCCCCTCGGCGCCGGCGGGGGAACCTTGGGCGGCGGCCCTCACGTCCCAAGCGTCCCAAGCTCAGCGCGGGCCTTCCCGAGCACGGCGGTGACCTCCTGGTCGCGCAGGCGGGTCAGCAGCGCCGCGGGTATGCCCGCCACCTCGTAGAGCGCGGCGCTGACGGCCTGCTCGTAGCTCCAGGCGACGACCGCGCGGACGGTGCCCGCGACCCTCCCGACGGCGGCGAGCAGCTCGCGGCGTTCCGCGTCGGAGGGCTGGAAGGACGCGGCCGCGTCGGCGACCAGCTGGACCACGTGGTCCGACATCGCCAGCATCATCGGGTTCGTGACCCCCTGGGTCACGTGCACGAGACCGGTGAAGGCCATCCGGGAGAAGTAGTCGTCGCCAAGTGGTCCGTCGATCGTCCGCCGCCACCAGCGCTCCAGGCTCTCCCGCGGCATCCCCGCCCCTGAGGTGAGCTGGGAGTAGAGAACCTCCTCGAAGGACTGCGCAACCGCGGGCCCGAGGGCCAGCAGCTCCTGGTGGTGGCGCTGGATGATCTCATGGTCGTCGTCGCGAAGACGCCGCTGCAACGGGATCTGGCTGATCGCCTCCTGCGCGATCTGAAGCATCGACTGCATACTCAGGCCCTGGTCAGCAGCTGTTTGATCTCCACCGCCGCCACCCGGGCCTCGACGCGCATCAGGCCGAGGTTGGCGTCTATCGGACCCTTCATCACCAGCACCGCGTCGTCGCCGGCGCCATAGACCACCAGGTATCCCTCCCTGCCGCGGATCACGGACTCCGCCAGCTCGCCCATGTTGGTGCGTTCCGTGATGCGCTTGCCGAGACCCAGGGCGGTGGCAGCCATGGCAGCGACGCGCTCCGCATCGGCCTCGGGAAAGTCGTGGGCGATGGCGAGACCGTCCTGCGAGGCGATCATGACGCCGTGGAGCTCGGGGATGGCACGCCTGATGGAACTGAGCACCAGCTGGAGGTCGCCGTGCTTGCTGCTGCCGTATTTTCCGTCCATTGCGCTTCCTTCCGGTTCTTCCGGCGTCGTTGGATATGTCACGCTAGAGCGCCTCCATGCTGAGTCCTTGGCTGATCACACTGGCGGACATGTTATCCCCTTTGTGGCTCTTCCCTCGAAGTGGAATACTAGATGATTCCAGACGAAAGTTAGTGTGCGACCAGAAAAACGTTCAGCGAAACTGCCTTGGATACCTAAGATGAGGCGACAAGGGATTAAGGTCGGGTCCGCAAGAGCATCGGAGGTGCCGTGAAGGGAACTGTAGTGGCCGTGGCCGCAGGATTGACCGCGCTCGTGGCCATCAGCGCCGTGGGAGGCACTCTGCTGGTGGAGCACACACTCACTCAGGAGGCCAGCCGGGTCCTGGCCGCCGAGGGCGTGGACGCCACCGTCACCTTCTCAGGTCTCAGCGCCACCGTCGCCTCCAGCAACCAGGAACAGCTGAGAAAGGCAGTGAACCTGGTGCTCGACGTACCAGGAGTGGTCCGGGTCGAGGCAGACGCGGCCTCACTGCCCGCGGCGTCGCCCTCACAGAGCACCCCGGCGCCCACGCCAACCACCGCAGACACCCCGGAAGCGACGGCGTCACCGACCCCGTCGCCCAGTCCCTCGCCGACCCCGACCACCGGCGAGATGCCCAACCCGGTGGTGCATTTCGAGGGTGGGGAGGCCGATGTCCCATCTGGTCAGCGCTCCAAAATTGTTGAGCTGGCACTCTGGCTCCAGGCCAATCCGGATGTCACCATTGAGGTCGACGGGCATACCGACAATGGCCGCTCCCCGGCTTTCCGTAAAGAGCTGTCAGAAAAACGCGCTCAGCGTGTGGTCGATGCCCTCGTCGCAGCGGGGGCCAATCGCGATCAATTGGTGCCCGTCGGGAAAGCCGACACAGAGCCGACACAATCAAATGCAACAGAAGAAGGCCAGGAAGCGAACCGGCGAGTGACGTTCGTGCGTCGAGGGGAAAGGTGATCATGAACGGACATATTTCGCTAATTATTCAGCTGGCGGCAATACTGCTCGTATGCACGGGTTTGGCTTTGTTCCTGGGCTGGATGCTCGGAAAACGCTCCGCCCGGGCAAAAGCAGCCAAGGCAGCCGCTGAGGCGGCGACACCATCCACCGCCGCGCCGGGGGCCGCCGGCTCACAGCCGGAATCGCTCGCCGCCCGCAAGCTGGAGGAACAGGAGTCTCCGCTCACCGCGACCCAGACGGCCCCCCTCATGGTGGCCGCCACGCCGGGAGCCCAGCCAGTGGCTGAGGCGCAGGAGATGGCGCCGCAGTCGAACTCGTCGCCCTTCGCGCCTGATCCGGCGCTGTACACCGCCCCGGCCACATCAGCCGATCCGGCGGCAGCGCCCCAGGCCGTCCCGGCGAGGTCGATGCCGGATCCCCTGAGCGATGACACCATCTCGGGTGAGCCGGACGAGCTATCGCCGGCGGCTCAGGACATCGCAGCCCCCGTGGCGGCCAGGGCAGAGGACGCAGAGGACAACGCCCAGCGGCCCGACTATCTGAACGACCAGACCGTCTCGGACGAGTCCACCATCGAGACGCATATGATCCCGCGGATCATCAACGACACCCCGGCTCCAACTCCCCAGCCTGCCCTGGACTCGCGGCTGCTGGAGGCGCAGTCGCGGGCCAACGAGGCCGAAGCTCGGGTCCGTGAGGCCGAGGCGAAACTTGAGGAAGCGAACCAGCGCGCCCACGAGGCCGAGGCGAAGGCCGAGGAAGCTAGTCAGCGCGTCACCCAGGCCGAGGAGCGTCTCACCCAGGCCGAGGCGAAGGCCGAAGAGGCCGGTCAGCGCTTCTCGGAGGCAGAGAGCCGGGCTGCCGAGGCCAGCCAGATCGCCCGCGAAGCCGAGGACCGCGCCACCCAAGCCGAGGCGAAGGCCCAGGAGGCCGAACAGCACATCACCAGGGCGGAGGAAGCCCACCGCCAGGTCGTCGAGCTTGAGGAGCAGATCAACAAGCAGGAAATCGACATGGCCCGTCTGGAGAACCGCGCCACCGCGGCCTGGGACAAGACGATGCCGGGTCTTTTCGACCGGATTGAATCCCTGGAGGACGAGCTCTCGCAGGCCCGCCGCGAAACCGCAGAACTCCAGGCGCTACTTGACGCCGAGCACGAAGAACGCCAGGCCCGAATCGATGCCGAGCGTGAGCAGGCCAAAGCCGGCACGACGCCGGAGGCCGGGGAATCCGCGCCCGAGGAGCAGGCCGGGGATACCGCGCAGGAGAGCGTCCCAGAAACCAGCGCAGTCATCAAGGAAGAGCCTTGGCAGGCAATCGGCAGCGGAACCGAAATGCCGATCACAGCCGACGAGCATGCACCCGAACCACAGACTCAAGACACCGAGGACACCGCACAGGAGAGCGTCCCAGAGACCACCACAGTCATCAAAGAGGAACCCTGGCAGGCAATCGGCAGCGAAAACGAGGCTGCTGACATGCCGATCGGATCCGCCTCCGATGCTCTCCCGGGCACGCAGCAGGAGGAACAGCGGGAGCAGGCTGCGCAGGAGGCACCCGCCCAGCAGGACGAGGCTCCCGAGCCTGAGGCTCCGGAGGAGACCGAGGAATCCAGGACAGCTGCTGAGGATTCCAGGAATTCCGAGAGGCAGAAGTCCGCGGAAGAGAAACCAGAAGTCCCCGACACCGCCGAGGAGTCAGGCGAAATCATCACCGGCCAGGATTCCGGTGAGTCCGAGAAGACCGATGTGACCGGCCTCAGGGAATCGGGAACGAAGGATTCTGAGGCTGAGAAACCCGAGGCTGCCGAATCCGGGAAATCTGATTCAGGGGAGACTGAGAAAGCCGAGGCGGCCAGGGACGAAAACCGCGAGGACAAAGACAGCGCAGAGCTTGAGGACACCGAGTCTGAAGGCTCCGGGACTGGCGTCGTGGAATCCGAGGCAGCCCCGGCCGGACAGCATGAGGACGGGGAAACCAGCCACGCCGAAAAGCCCGAGGCGGCCCCATGTGAGGAAGCAGGGGTAGGCGATCTCGAAACTGCTGAGAAAGCCGAGGAAAACAGCCCCGAAAACACTGGAGCAGAGACCACCGGGAACGAGGTGGCTAAGGAGGGCGGCGAGCAGCAGGCTGCACCGTCACCCGAGGAGGCACCCGCCAAGGCGGTCGCCAATGCACAGGCCGTGCAGAAGCGAGCCAAGGACACCGCCGGGCAGCCGGACAGCATCACAGAGCACGACGCCAGCCAACGCGCGGAGAACGCGGAGAACACCGGCAAGGCGGACGCTGCCACGTCGTCCGCCGATCCCAGGCCTGATGAGCACCAGGACGCAGCAGCGGCCCCGGAGACCGAGGAGCCCAAGACCGGAGAGCAGTCCGTCCCCACAGCCCCTGCCGGACCTGAGGACGTGGTCACGACAGCAGAACCCGCGGATCCCACAGAATTTGGGGAATCCGGGGATCCTGGGGAATCGGCCGCTGAGGAGGCCGGACAGGCGGAGAAGACCGGGCAGGCGGCCCCCGGCGTCAAGCGCCCAACCCACGAGATCCCGGCGGTGACCCACCAGGACCCGGCTGGCCCGAGACCTGAGGAACAGACCGGGCCTCGCCTGGTGCCTTTAATCCCGGAGCCCGTCTTCACCGAGTTCTCAGAGTTCGTGGCACAGCGGGCCGAGTACCGGGAGGCCGCAGAGGCGGCGGCCGCTCGCGAGGAGGAAACCCGCGAGCATGTCTTCCCGGATTTCGAGGAGCAGACCGAGACCCGCCTGATTCCCGCGATCAAGGACCCCGGCGAGGCCCCCGAGACGCCGCGGAAGGTTGCTCCACCGGTCGCGATCTACGAGGCGGCACACCGCACCGCGGAGCCCACTGAGCTGGCAGCCGACCCCCTCAAACCCTCACCGGCTGTGAATGGTGCGCAGCCCATGGCCCACTACACCCCTTTGACGGCGGTGTTCCGTGACCTGGCGCCCCGCACCGCTCCCATCGCCGAACCCGAGATGGAGCACCACATCCCCACCAGTGAGGTGTACCCCGTGGTGACTCACAACGAGTCGACCACCGCGCGCACTGCCCCACCATCTGCCGACGAGGCCGCGGAACACCACGACCCCGCCCGCCCCGGGTCATGGGCCGGCAGCCCCGTGCCCCATGCGACACCTCATTTCATTGATGCAGGCGAGCCGCTTCCGGCAGAACTGAACGACGAAACCGAGGTCGACGAGCCATCCGCGGCAGAGCAAACTCTGAGGCTGGACATGCATGCCGGACACCTGGCCACTGCCGCCCGCCTGAGAATGCCGGAGCAGCGTGACGGGGTGATGCGCAGTCCCCTTGAGCCGAGGAACCAGCAGCTCTCGATCAGTCTCGAAGACGACTACACCGACGTCGACCCCATCGACGACAACATCGCCGTCATGGACCCAGATGACGATTATCCCGCCAGCGTACGCATCCCCCCTGAGGATTATCCTCAGGCCCGGTGATCACGCCCCCTCCCGCGGGTCGGCTGACCCGCGGGAGTCACGACTGTGAGCGATCAGCTCGCGAGATCGCGTCTGTTCCGCTCTGCGTCGCCACGCAGGCGACGAGCCAGGGTGAGTGCCTGGTGCACGTAGTTGCCGGCGTAAAGGGCCGCATGCACCAGGATCATGTGGAACTGGTGCACCGCGATCCGCTGCCGCCACCCGTCGGCCAGGGGACTGACCTCCTGATACCCGGCGATGATGGCGTCCAGGTTCGAGGCGCCGAAGAGAGCCAGCTCAGCCAGGTCGGTCTCAGCATGCCCGCCGTGAGCTGACGGATCGATCAGCGTTCCCCTAGTGCCGGTAGGTGTGACCGCCCACATCACATTCCCCGCCCAAAGGTCACCGTGGATCCTGGCGACGTCTCCGACCAGCGCCGGCTGCGGGGCGTCGAAACGACCCTCCGCGACCAGGTCGATGGCGCGGTGCAGCACCAGCCTGGCCTCGCGGGGCACATCGGCCAGCCGCAGGTAGGGACGGAGCCTGGCCTCGGCGTAAAACTCGCCCCAGCACTCCCAACGCGGGGTGGTGCTGACCGGCGCGGGAAGCTCCGCCAGGCGCGCATCCGTCTCTCTCAGCCCCGGTGGGGGCGCTCCCCAGTGCGGGGCGCCAGCGGCATGCGTGTAGGCGAGTCCGCGTCCGAAACGGGCGGCGTCCTCAATGTCGGGAATCCCAGGGGTGAGCCGGCGAGTCTCCAGCCACGACTGCCCACGGTTCACCACCTCAGCCACAGCAGCCCCCTTGGGGGCCTCTGCCAGCCAGAACAGACCTGTGACCTCCGTAGCGATGGCCGCTGGACTGCCGGTCTTGTGGAAGCTCATCGTCTCTCCTCGTCAAAGTGGCGAAGCTCAGGCTCCCCGGCCCCCCACGCCAAGAGATCGCCCGCTTTCAGCGCGCGAAGCAATGCTATCGATGCGGCACCCTCCCCAGGGCCAGAGACCAAATCCATACGAGGCTCCCTTGCCTAACCGCGTCCCAGACATCCTGTATGCCTGGGCTTTAAGTCTATAGAGGTTTTCAGGAGATTCCATCCCTTTTGGGTATGTAGTTTACAAGATCCAGGCTTACAGGATCCCGGCATCGGGTCAGCCATGGTCAGAGGCAGCACGGCAGGAAATCAGGCGGCGGCGGTGGTATGCCTGCCCAGGATGTCGGCCTCACGACGAATGCAAACCAAGGCGGGAAGCAACCCCACCGGATACAGGCTGTGTAGACACCAGGCAAAACACGACCCAGGCCATCGCGTGCACAGTCCCAGGCTGTCCAGCGGCTTCACAGAAGCATCCGAACACGCACGCACCGACGCCGCGATCAAGCTCCCCGACCCCAGGATGAGATACAGGCTAGGACCGGCGACAAATAGGCGGTTTCTGCCGTGACGAGACTCGTTGTCAACGCCAAGTTGTCCGTGCTTGTGACAATCCCCTAAGTCCAAGACTCCTGCGCCGCCGAGAACTGCCTTGCCGCAGCAGGCTACCCACTGCTCGTCGAGTCTCCGCCGTCAGGGCTGAGAGATCTAGTGAAGGATCGAGGCGCAGACCCCAGCCAGGAGTCGTCTTTGATGTACGATGCGCTGCTCGCGGTTTTGCCGAAGCCTGAATTGTGGTGGCGTCTGGATGTTCCGGGAGGGTTATTTATGAATCGCTCCATCCGCGACATCTCCCCTTGTCAGCCGTAGGTTGCAAGGACTCAGCAGCATTGCTGAATAAGCCTCCGGGTCCTGGCGGGTGAGGGTTCGTGAGACTATTTCTTGGCCCTAGATTTTGGTCATAAGCCTCATAGAAATGAGAAGCGGTCCCCATACCCGGAGGTATGGGGACCGCTTCGATGAAATTTTGTGGTTGTGGTTGTTCGGCGGTGTCTTACTCTCCCACACACTGGCGTGTGCAGTACCATCAGCGCTGAAAGGCTTAACTTCCGGGTTCGGGATGGGTCCGGGTGTTTCCCTGTTCGCTATGACCACCGTCACAAACCGGCAACCAAGTCTATAGTGTGAAGTTGTAGCCCCCCTGCCTTTTTGGGTTGGGGGTGGTGTGTTTCTTGGGATACCTTATAGTGGATGCGGTTAGTGCACAGTTGTGGGTGTGTGTTGTGTGGTAAGCCCTCGGCCTATTAGTATCGGTCAGCTTCACGTATTACTACGCTTCCACGTCCGACCTATCGACCCCATGGTCTGTGGGGGGCCTTACCAGATTGTTTCTGTGGGAGCCCTCATCTTGAAGCGTGCTTCCCGCTTAGATGCTTTCAGCGGTTATCACTTCCCAACGTAGCTAACCAGCAGTGCTCCTGGTGGAACAACTGGCACACCAGAGGTTAGTCCGTCCCGGTCCTCTCGTACTAGAGACAGCCCTTCTCAAGACTCCTACGCGCGCAGCGGATAGGGACCGAACTGTCTCACGACGTTCTAAACCCAGCTCGCGTGCCGCTTTAATGGGCGAACAGCCCAACCCTTGGGACCGACTCCAGCCCCAGGATGCGACGAGCCGACATCGAGGTGCCAAACCATGCCGTCGCTATGGACGCTCGGGCAAGATCAGCCTGTTATCCCCGGGGTACCTTTTATCCGTTGAGTCCTGGCGCTTCCATCCGCTACCAGAAGATCACTAGTCCCGACTTTCGTCCCTGCTCGACCCGTCAGTCTCACAGTCAAGCTCCCTTGTGCACTTACACTCAACACCTGATTGCCAACCAGGCTGAGGGAACCTTTGGGCGCCTCCGTTACCTTTTAGGAGGCGACCGCCCCAGTCAAACTACCCATCAGGCACTGTCCCTGAACCAGATCATGGCCCTAGGTTAGATAACCAGAGTAACCAGAGTGGTATTTCAACGACGACTCCACCAGAACTAGCGTCCCAGCTTCACAGTCTCCCACCTATCCTACACAAGTCACACCGATCACCAATACCAAACTATAGTAAAGGTCCCGGGGTCTTTCCGTCCTGCTGCGCGTAACGAGCATCTTTACTCGTAATGCAATTTCACCGAGTTCGTGGTGGAGACAGCGCCCAAATCGTTACTCCATTCGTGCAGGTCGGAACTTACCCGACAAGGAATTTCGCTACCTTAGGATGGTTATAGTTACCACCGCCGTTTACTGGGGCTTAAGTTCACCGCTTCACCACACACAGTGGCTGACAGTTCCCCTTAACCTTCCAGCACCGGGCAGGAGTCAGTCCGTATACATCCTCTTACAAGTTGGCACGGACCTGTGTTTTTAGTAAACAGTCGCTTGGGCCTGGTCTCTGCGACCCTCAACGCTTTCAACGCAAATAGTCTAATACGCTTCAGGTCCCCCTTATCCCGAAGTTACGGGGGTATTTTGCCGAGTTCCTTCACCACGATTCACTCGATCGCCTTAGTATTCTCTACTTATCCACCTGTGTCGGTTTAGGGTACGGGCGGCTCACAACTCGCTAACGAAGCTTTTCTAGGCAGCATAGGATCACTCAACCCAACCCCTCAAAGGGGCTAGGCCCATCATGTCTCAGGCACCCAGGATGCGGATTTACCTACACCCCGCCCTACACACTTAGCCTCAGATCAACCAAAACCAAGGATGAGCTACCTTCCTGCGTCCCTCCGCAGCTTGCCTACTACACAATCGGATCACAGACTCAACCATGACCTGCCCCGAAAGACAAACCACAGCCTCGCATGCTTAGCATCATGCGCCCCGGCACGGACGTTGCTCCGCCGGTACGGGAATATCAACCCGTTATCCATCGACTACGCCTGTCGGCCTCGCCTTAGGCCCCGACTAACCCAGGGCAGATTAACTTGACCCTGGAACCCTTAGATATTCGGCGGACGGGTTTCCCACCCGTCATTCGCTACTCATGCCTGCATTCTCACTCGCATGCACTCCACCACAGGTCACCCCGCAACTTCACCACACACACGACGCTCCCCTACCCACCCACACAACAGTGCAGGCGCCACAGCTTCGGCGGATAACTTAAGCCCCGCTACATTGTCGGCGCAGAATCACTTGACCAGTGAGCTATTACGCACTCTTTCAAGGATGGCTGCTTCCAAGCCAACCTCCTGGTTGTCAACGCAACTCCACATCCTTTTCCACTTAGTCACCACTTAGGGGCCTTAGCTGATGATCTGGGCTGTTTCCCTCTCGACTATGAAGCTTATCCCCCACAGTCTCACTGCCACGCTCTCACTTACCGGCATTCGGAGTTTGGCTGATTTCGGTAAGCTTGTAGGCCCCCTAGACCATCCAGTGCTCTACCTCCGGCAAGAAACACGCAACGCTGCACCTAAATGCATTTCGGGGAGAACCAGCTATCACGGAGTTTGATTGGCCTTTCACCCCTATCCACAGCTCATCCCCTCCATTTTCAACTGAAGTGGGTTCGGGCCTCCACGAAGTCTTACCTTCGCTTCACCCTGGCCATGGATAGATCACCCCGCTTCGGGTCTAGAACACGCGACTCAACGCCCTCTTAGGACTCGCTTTCGCTACGACTACCCCACACAGGTTAACCTCGCCACGCATCACTAACTCGCAGGCTCATTCTTCAAAAGGCACGCCGTCACCCCCCACACACAGCAGAAGGCTCCGACGGATTGTATGCGACCGGTTTCAGGTACTATTTCACTCCCCTCCCGGGGTACTTTTCACCATTCCCTCACGGTACTCATCCACTATCGGTCACCAAGGAGTATTTAGGCTTAGCAGATGGTCCTGCCAGATTCACACGAAATTCCACGAGTCCCGTGCTACTTGGGAAAATATTGCAATGAAGTGGCAGACATACGCCTACGGGAGTATCACCCACTACGCTCAGGCTTTCCAACCTGTTCAACTTCACCCACCATTTATCACTCCACGACCCGTCAACAGCCAGGCCACACAACATCCCACAACCCCCACACCGCAACACCTGTCAGCTATCACACGGTATAGGTTTAGCCTCATCCACTTTCGCTCGCCACTACTCACGGAATCACTATTGTTTTCTCTTCCTACGGGTACTAAGATGTTTCACTTCCCCGCGTTCCCTCCAACTACCCTATACATTCAGGCAGAAGTCACCGGACATAACTCCGGACATTCAAGGTTACCCCATTCGGACATCCCAGGATCACAGCTCGTTTACCAACTCCCCTAGGCTTATCGCAGGTTACAACGTCCTTCATCGGCTCTTGGTGCCAAGGCATCCACCGATCGCACTTAGTAGCTTGCCAAACACAACACAAATTCTACAAAGATGCTCGCATCCACTATAAAGTTCTCAAGAAACACACCTCAAGAAGCCAGCACTACAGCATCGACCCCTCAAAACCCAACAACGTGCCCCCGCCCTGAAGAAAACCCACAACCAGAAAATCCCTCCAAGACAACAAGTCAATGTTCCACCCAACACCACAACACAAACACGTTGCAGCACACAAAAACTCCTTAGAAAGGAGGTGATCCAGCCGCACCTTCCGGTACGGCTACCTTGTTACGACTTAGTCCTAATCACCAGTCCCACCTTCGACAGCTCCCTCCCAAAAAGGGTTAGGCCACCGGCTTCGGGTGTTACCGACTTTCATGACTTGACGGGCGGTGTGTACAAGCCCCGGGAACGTATTCACCGCAGCGTTGCTGATCTGCGATTACTAGCGACTCCGACTTCATGGGGTCGAGTTGCAGACCCCAATCCGAACTGAGACCGGCTTTCCGAGATTCGCTCACCCTCACAGGCTCGCAGCTCTTTGTACCGGCCATTGTAGCATGCGTGAAGCCCTGGACATAAGGGGCATGATGACTTGACGTCATCCCCACCTTCCTCCGAGTTGACCCCGGCGGTCTCCAATGAGTCCCCGGCATAACCCGCTGGCAACATTGGACGAGGGTTGCGCTCGTTGCGGGACTTAACCCAACATCTCACGACACGAGCTGACGACAGCCATGCACCACCTGTAAACCGACCCAAAAAGGCACGCCCATCTCTGAACGCTCCCGGCATATGTCAAACCCAGGTAAGGTTCTTCGCGTTGCATCGAATTAATCCGCATGCTCCGCCGCTTGTGCGGGGCCCCGTCAATTCCTTTGAGTTTTAGCCTTGCGGCCGTACTCCCCAGGCGGGGTACTTAATGCGTTAGCTACGGCACGGAGAACGTGGAATGTCCCCCACACCTAGTACCCACCGTTTACGGCGTGGACTACCAGGGTATCTAAGCCTGTTCGCTCCCCACGCTTTCGCTTCTCAGCGTCAGGAAAGGTCCAGAGAACCGCCTTCGCCACCGGTGTTCCTCCTGATATCTGCGCATTCCACCGCTCCACCAGGAATTCCATTCTCCCCTACCTCCCTCAAGTCAGCCCGTATCGAAAGCAAGCTCAAAGTTAAGCTCCGAGTTTTCACTCCCGACGCGACAAACCGCCTACAAGCTCTTTACGCCCAATAAATCCGGACAACGCTCGCACCCTACGTATCACCGCGGCTGCTGGCACGTAGTTAGCCGGTGCTTCTTTACCCACTACCGTCACAAAAGCTTCGTCATGGATGAAAGCGATTTACAACCCGAAGGCCGTCATCCCGCACGCGGCGTTGCTGCATCAGACTTCCGTCCATTGTGCAATATTCCCCACTGCTGCCTCCCGTAGGAGTTTGGGCCGTATCTCAGTCCCAATGTGGCCGGTCGCCCTCTCAGGCCGGCTACCCGTCGAAGCCTTGGTAAGCCATCACCTCACCAACAAGCTGATAGGCCGCGAGCCCATCCCAAACCGCCGGAACTTTCAAACCACCACCATGCGGCAGCAGCTCATATCCAGTATTAGCAATCGTTTCCAACTGTTATCCCAAAGTCTGGGGCAGGTTACTCACGTGTTACTCACCCGTTCGCCACTCGTACACCCCAAAAAAAGGGGCCTTACCGTTCGACTTGCATGTGTTAAGCACGCCGCCAGCGTTCGTCCTGAGCCAGGATCAAACTCTCCGCTGAAAAAACAACACCCAGCAAAACCCAACCCACAACAGGCCAAACCCACCAGGCACCAAAAAATCAACAAAGAACCCAATCACCAACAAACCCCCAACACACAATCAGGGGCCATCAATCAAAGGAAAAAACAAGAAACAAACCCAAAAAAGGATCCATTCCCCAAAAACAACACCCACCAAAACAACACCCCACCACAAACCAGGCAGAGCATCACCCCAGCAGACACTGCAAAAAAAAATTGGCATTGACTTAAAGCACGCTGTTGAGTTCTCAAAATTCGAAACCAAAAACCGGCA